>BBDR01000003.1 GCA_001312405.1 Clostridium sp. NkU-1
CGAGGAAAATAAGAAGCTGGTGCTTTCAGGCAAAGAGCCTGCCCTTATGAAGCAGAAGGAAGAAACAAACAAAAAAATCGCAAAGTGCGAAGTAGGGTCCATCATGGAAGGAACGGTGGACAGCTTAAAGAATTACGGCGCATTTATTAACCTGGAAAACGGGCTTTCCGGCCTTCTTCACATTTCACAGATCAGCAGCCAGAGGATCAAGCATCCTGGTGTCGTGTTAAAGGAGGGACAGACGGTTAAGGTGAAGATCATATCCATAGCGGATAATAAGATAAGCTTAAGCATGAAGCCATCCAGGAGGAGGAAGCCAACGAAGAGGTCTTTGATTACAAAGAGGAAGGTTCTGCATTTACAGGGCTTTCAGCGCTCTTAAAGGGATTGAAATTTTAGAAAGTCGGAAAAAGAATATAAAATATCAGGTTTTTATGGTATACTATTCTTGAGGAGCAGGGGCTGCCGGGCGATGGGGCTGCCCCTTTCTCACTGACTTGCGCGAGCAATGAGCCGGACGAATATGCAGCATATTCATTGGGCGAATGCCGCGTCAACTAAGAAAAACCGGCTTGGCGTGTTATTCTTAGTTGGAAATGCGGGGGCGAGAGAGAGGGGGAATGTGGAATGAATATTCCCAAATCATTCAATCAGGTCGATCAGTGGAAATCTGTGATGTTTTTGTACGATTCGGCATTAAAGGAAATCAGTACAAAATTGAGATACTTAATAATGAGTTTGTGCATATCTACAATTACAATCCCATTGAACACATCAAGTCAAGGCTTAAGACCCCGGACAGCATTGTAAAGAAGCTGAAGCGGTACGGCTATGACGTGACCATTGATAACATGGTGGAAAAATTAAATGATATTGCAGGGATACGGATCATCTGTTCTTTTACATCAGATATTTACCAGATTGCAGAGATGATAACAAAGCAAAGCGATGTTACGGTCCTTAATGTGAAGGATTATATTAAGTATCCAAAGCCTAATGGTTATAAAAGCTATCATATGGTGGTAACCATTCCCATCTATTTAACGGATGGCCGGTGGACACTAAGGTTGAGATTCAGATCAGGACGATTGCCATGGATTTCTGGGCAAGCCTGGAGCATAAGATATATTATAAATTTGAAGGCAATGCACCGGCGTACTTACAGCAGGAGCTGAAGGCCTGCGCGGATGTGGTGAATATGCTGGATGGGAAGATGTTTTCCTTAAACCAGTCGATTCTGGAACTGAGCGAGGCACAGCAGCGGGAGACAGCAGAAGAGGACACGATGGAAGAGGACGATTTGACTTAAAAGATGCAGCCTTGACGATTCCGCTCGCTGAGGCTGCTTTTTGCACGGGCAATGCGGGTTTTTCTTAGTTCTCTCCGCAAAAAGAAGGTTATAGTATGAGCATATTGACAAAAGACACCTGGAAGATCATAAAGTTCAATCAAAAGAATGCGTTTGTTTTTGAATTGCTGTTTCGGCTGGTCACCATGACCCTGTACCTGCTTCTCTTAAACAAAGGACTTTTATTTGCGCTGCGCATGGCAGGATACAGTTATCTGACTGCCGGAAACATTGGCTATTTCCTGGCTAAGCCCTGGACGCTTCTTATAATGGTTGCCCTGTTGTTCGTTGGAATCCTGATTCTTACACTGGAGACCGGCTGTCTTCTTACGCTGTATGAGGGGGCTTTTTATTCCCGGAAACTGAAGCTGTGGGAGATCCTGGAAGGCGGCTTTTTTAAGCTGGGCCATGAGATCCGCAGAAAAAAACTGGCGGCTGGGTCTTCTCATTCTGGCGGATTACGTGCTTGTAAACCTGTATCTCATATACCAGATGCTGACCCATGTAAAGCCTCTTAATTTTGTTATATCCGAGATTTTAAATAAGCCTGTAGGAAAGGTGTCCTTGGCCCTTCTGCTGATTTTTCTATTGGCTGCCGTCATTCCGGGAATCTATACCTTTCACACCTGTATGGTGGAACAGAAGAATTTCCGGGATGGGTATTTTAGAAGCTTATGGCTTTTAAGACGCCGGATATTAAAGGTTGTAGTCCTTTTGACCATCTATTACGCATTGACTGTGGTGGGACTTTGGCTGGTCTATGCATTCTGTGTGCTGATCGCCGCTGTGGGAGTGACCCTGTTCACTGACAACAGTCTGGCCCTTGCCGTCCTTCCGGCGGCATGCGACCGGATTGAGCTGGTCCTGATCTTTTTGACCAGCATCTTCTTTACCGTGGGAAACTGGGGAGCATTGAGCGTCCAGTATTTCAGTTTTACCAACAACTTTGCAAAAAGAAGCAAAAGCAGCGATTATACAGGCAGCAGGTATGGGGACGGGAAGCTGGCAGTTCTTTTCATGGCAGCGGCAGCGGCATTCAGCCTGTTTTCCCTTTTTGGGTGGTGCGGAACGGTTCTGCAATTACCACCGATATGCTCAGCATGATTCAGATCACCGCCCACCGGGGCAGCTCCAGGGAAGCACCTGAAAATACCATGGCAGCCATGTCAAAGGCCATTGACGACCTGGCGGACTATGTGGAAATCGATGTCCAGGAGACAAAGGATGGAGTAGTGGTGCTGGGACATGACATCAGCTTAAAAAGAGTGTCAGGGATAAACCGGACCATCAGCTCCTATACCTTTGAGGAATTGCAGCATTTAGATGTAGGAAAGTGGTTTTCCGACGATTTCGAAGGCGAACGGATCCCCTCGTTAGAAGAAACCATGAAATTATGCAAAGGACGGATCAACATAAACATTGAGATCAAGGACTTGGGAAGGGGCAGTGAGCTGCCGGATAAGGTCTTTGAACTGATTGAGAAATACCAGATGAAGGAACAGTGCGTGGTGACCTCTGTCCGCCTGCCCTATTTAACCAGGATCAAGGAGCTGGATCCTGAGATCCGTACCGGATATATAATTTCAGCTGCCTATGGGGATTATTATTCCAGCGATGCCATCGACTTTATCAGCCTCCGTTCCAGCTTTGTAAGCGAAAGGCTGGTGGAAGCCGCCCATAAAAAAGGAAAGGCGGTTCATGCCTGGACGGTGAACAACAAAAGTGAAATGGAGCGGATGAAGATGCTGGGAGTAGACAATATTATAACGGATTACCCGGTGCTTGCCAGAGAGATCGTGTACCGGAAAGCGGCCACTGAGAGCCTTATGGAATACTTAAGACTGGTATTAAAATAGACAGGAGAATGGATATGAAGATTGTTTTGCAGCGGGTTGCCCATGCAAAGGTTACTGTTGATGAGCAGCAGATCGGCGCCATTGGGAATGGCTTTCTGCTTCTTTTGGGAGTATCCGATACAGATACGGAAGCCATTGCCGAAAAAAAATGGTTGATAAAATATATAAGTTAAGGATTTTTCCTGATGAAAGTGGAAAAACCAACCTTTCCCTAAAGGATGTTGGAGGGGAGATCCTGGTAGTAAGCCAGTTTACCCTTTATGCAGACTGCAAAAAGGGCAACCGCCCCAGCTTTGCAAAGGCAGGAGGACCGCAGCTTGCAAACAGCCTCTATGAATACGTTGTTGAGCGGTTAAAGACCTACGGAAACCGGGTAGAGCATGGAAGCTTTGGAGCCGACATGAAGGTAGAGCTTTTAAATGACGGACCGTTTACTCTGGTCCTTGACAGCAATGAAATCTGTTAATCAGTTACAGGATCACTTTGGGCAAAAGCCTTAAGAAAAATTATGGAGGAATCATAAAATGGAGAAAACAAAAGGACAACAATTACAGGAGGAACTGACATTCAAATTCCCGCATATCGCAAAGGAAGCACCTCATCAGCGTGAAGAAGCGCAGATGTTCTGCGAGGGCTATAAGAGGTTTCTGGATAATGGAAAAACCGAAAGGGAATGTGTCAGAGAGGCTGTGGCAATGCTTGAGATGCAGGGATACCGTCCCTTTGAGACCGGCAGGAGTTATAAGGCAGGCGACAAGGTATATTATGTAAACCGGGGAAAGGCCATCATTGCAACCACCTTCGGCAAAGCCGGAATGGAACAGGGGCTTCGCATCAACGGCGCTCATATAGATTCTCCAAGGCTTGATTTAAAGCCAAACCCTGTTTTTGAAAAAAAATGACCTGGCCTATTTTAAAACCCATTATTACGGCGGAATCCGTAAATACCAGTGGGGAACTGTTCCTTTAGCCATCCACGGGGTAATCATAAAGAAAAACGGTGAAGTTGTGGAACTAAACATCGGAGAAAAAGAAGGGGATCCCGTTTTCTGCGTTACAGATCTGCTTCCTCATCTTGCAGCAGAGCAAAATGAAAGAAAATTAAGGGATGGACTAAAGGGCGAGGAACTGAATGTGATCATCAGCTCAATTCCTTTTATTGACGAGGCGGAGCTTAAGGAGCCTGTGAAGCTTCTGGCCCTGAAGCTGCTTAACGACCGTTACGGAATTACAGAAGCGGACTTCTTCCGCGCTGAGATCGAGCTGGTGCCGGTCCAGAAGGCCTGTGACGTAGGACTGGATAACAGCCTTATCGGTGCTTACGGACAGGATGACAGGGTATGCGCCTATACGGCTCTGATGGCTGAGATCGATGCCAACATGCCTGAATATACTACAGTCACCATTCTTGCAGATAAAGAGGAAGTCGGTTCCGAGGGAAATACCGGCTTAGATTCCGATTTTGTGCTTCACTATATTCAGGATCTGGCTGACATGGCCCAGGTGGATGTAAGAAAGGTGCTTAGAAACTCCATCTGCTTATCCTCTGATGTCAATGCGGCCTATGATCCACCTTTGCACAGGTATTTGAGGATCGCAATTCCTGCTTTTTAAACAAAGGCTGTGTCCTGACCAAGTATACCGGTGTACGTGGAAAATCAGGTTCCAACGATGCCAGTGCGGAGCTGATGGCAAAGATCATAGCAATGATGGACCAGGAGGGCATTTACTGGCAGATCGGGGAGCTTGGCGCAGTGGACCAGGGCGGCGGCGGCACCATTGCCAAATATGTGGCTCATATGAATGTGGACGTGGTAGACTTAGGAGTGCCCATTCTTTCCATGCATTCCCCCTTTGAGCTTTCTTCCAAGCTTGATGTATACAATACATACAAGGCTTTCCGGGTATTTTACAAATAATAACGGAAGTTTGAAATTTTTGTTAATTTCGGGAAAAAGCTTTTTTTACCTTGCCCGATATGGTATAACTGACTGGAAGCAATTTTTTTATCAATATATTAAAAATAGAAAGAAAAAGGATTGTATTATGAAAAAGATTTTTAAAGTTTGTATGTGTGGTCTGGTTGCCGCTGCTCTTATTACCGGCTGCTCTAAAAAGCCTGCAGCAAAGCCTGCAGAGACAGAGACGGAAGCAACAGAAAGCTCAGCAGAGGAAACTGTGGCTGTTGAAGATTTAACGGGTATGGATAACGGTACTGTCACCCTGGGAGATTACAAGGGGATTGAAGTGACCAAGGATACGGTAGAAGTAACTGATGATGAAGTGAACCAGGCGGTACAAAACGATTTATCCGTAAGTGCAAAGGATGTAGAGGTTGACCGGGCCGTTCAGAAGGACGATGTGGTTAATATTGACTATGTGGGAACCAAGGATGGCGTTGCATTTGACGGTGGTACTGCTCAGGGATATGACCTGGCAATCGGTTCCGGCCAGTTTATTGAAGGCTTTGAAGACGGTCTTGTAGGTGCGAAAAAAAGGGGATAAGGTGTCCTTAAACCTCACTTTCCCTGAAAGCTATCAGAATGCGGATCTGGCTGGAGCGGCTGTGGTATTTGATGTAACCGTCAATTCCGTTAAGGAAAAGCAGGTTCCGGAATTAAATGATGCTTTTGTCCAGGAAACTACGTCCTTTAAGACAGTAGATGAATACAAGGAAGACAAGAAGCAGACTCTTTTAAAGGATAAGAATGATCAGGCAGAGCAGAAGCTGAAAAGTGATATTTACACTGCCATCTTAAATGGTTCTAAGGTGGAGCCAAAGCAGGAAGCAGTTGATGCCAATTTCAATAACATGGTTGCCAGATATACAAACCAGGCAGCATCTTACGGCATGGACTTTAAAACCTTTGTAGGAGCATTTACCGGAATGGGAGAAGATGAGTTTAAGGGCATCTTAAAGACCCAGGCAGAGGCCACCGTAGAACAGAGGCTGGTAGTGAACGCCATTGCGGAAAAAGAAGGAATTACAATTACAGATGAAGACCGTAAGGAAGTTGCAGAACAGATGGGCTATGAAAGCGCTGAGAAGATGATCGAGACCGCTGGACAGTTCGACGTAGATGATTATATTATGAACAATAAGGTAATGGATTTCCTGACAGAGAATGCAGTTATCAAATAATGAATAATTTACGATAGGGGGAACCTTTATGCAGCTTTTAAAGGACAGAATACGCAAGGATGGGAAGATTAAGTCAGGTGACGTGCTGAAAGTAGACAGTTTTTTTAAATCACCAGATGGATATCAAGCTGTTCGTGGAAATTGGAAAGGAATTTAAGAGACGCTTTGCCGATTATGAGGTCAATAAAATCTTAACCATTGAGCTTCCGGCATTGGCATAGCCTGTATCGTGGCCCAGTATTTTGATGTACCGGTAGTATTTGCAAAGAAATCCAAGACAAAGAATATAGCAGGTGACGTATATACCACTCAGGTGGAGTCCTTTACCCATGGAAGGACCTATGACATCATGGTTGCCAAGGAATTCCTGGGAGCCGGTGACAAGGTACTGCTGATTGATGATTTTTTTGGCTAACGGAAAAGCCCTGGAAGGTCTGGCAGCGATTGTAAAGGATTCCGGTGCAAAGCTGGTCGGTGCGGGAATCGTGATTGAAAAGGGTTTCCAGCCAGGAGGAGATCGATTAAGAGCGGAAGGAATCCGGGTTGAGTCCCTGGCTATTGTGGAAAGCATGAATGAAACAACAGGAACCATATGCTTTCGGGGTGACCGATGAGTGATGGAAGAAAGGCCCTGTTTTTCGACATAGACGGCACCCTTCTTTCTGAGGTGAACCGGAATGTTCCGGGGAGCGCAAAAGAGGCACTTGACCAGGCACGAAAGAATGGCCATCTGGTATTCATCAATTCCGGACGGACCTATTGCCTGATCGGTTCCATCAAAAAGCTGGTCCAGGTAGATGGCTACTGCTGCGGATGCGGGACCCGTATTGTTGCGGGAGATCAGGTTCTTTTCTCTGCAGCGATCCCCCATGAGCGGGGGCTTGAGATCAAGGGCATCATACAGGAATATGATCTGGATGGAGTCTTAGAGGGAACGGAAAGCTGTTACTTCAAAAAAAGGGATTTCCCGACTTCCCCAGGTGGAGAGAATGAAGGAAACCATAGAACGGGAAGGCAACTTATCGCCCTATAGCTGGGAGGATGACTGCTACGACTTTGATAAGTTCTGCGTTTTTGCAGATGAAAAAAGTGATTTAAAGGGCTTTTCCCGGGCCTTGGGACTGGATTTTGAGATCATTGACCGGGGCAGCGGATTCTATGAATGCATTCCCTCCCAATATTCCAAGGCAACGGCCATTGAACTGGTTTTAAAGCACTATGGGATCGCCCTGGAGGACGCCTATGTGTTTGGTGACAGTACCAATGACTTGTCTATGTTCGAATATGCGAAGAACTGTATACTTATGGGGCATCACAGCGTGGAGCTGGAGCCTTATGCAACCTTTTATACCAAAAATGTCGAAGACGATGGAGTGGCTTATGCGATGAAAAAGCTGGGGCTGGTATGATTTCCCGGAGCTTAACAGGCATTTGCATGAATGGAAAAAACAGATGGGAGCATCAGCTGATGCTTCCATCTGTTTTTATCGTCTTAGTTCATGCCTGCCAGAATGCTTCTTGCAACGCTTATTCCGTTGGCAGATGCCTGCTGAAGCCCTCTTGTTACGGAAGCTCCGTCACCGATGGCCCGCAGGCCGTCTACACTGGTCTCAAAGTCAGCGTTGACCACAACCTTATTGGAGTAGAATTTTACTTCTACGCCGTATAACAGGGTTTCATCGCTGGCAATACCAGGAGTTACCTTGTCAAGGGCAAGAAGCATTTCTTTTATGTCAACCATAATGCGGTGAGGGAAAACAAGGGATAAATCTCCGGGAACCGCATCCTTTAAAGTCGGGATCAGATTGTTTCGGCATAAGCGCTCCTCTGTGGTACGTCTGCCTCTTTGGAAATCGCCAAAGGTCTGCACCAGGATCTTGCCGTCGCAGAGCATGTTGCTTAACTGGGCAATCTGCTTGCCGTATTCAATCGGGGTCTTAAAGGGTTTTGTAAAGTTTTTGGATACCAGGATGGCAAAGTTGGTGTTGTTTGTCTTGTATTCCTGGGATTTGTAGGCATGGCCGTTGACAACTGCCAGCCCGTTTTCATAGTATTCCGTGGCAACCTCGCCGGATGGATTGGTACAGAAGGTACGGACTTTATCATCAAAGGTTGGAGTATGATAAACAAGCTTTGCCTCATAAAGGTTCTTATTTAAGAATTCCATGACCTCGTCCCGGACCTCTACCCGTACACCGATATCCACAGTTCCCACCTTTGTTTCAATTCCGTGGTTTTGGCAGATGTGGCTGAACCAGTCAGAGCCTTCACGGCCGATGGCAGACACGATTTCCGGTGCATAGCAGATTTCTTCCTTGTCGGTAATGACGCCTTTTGCCTTATTATCTTCAATGATGATATCCTTTACCATCGTATTAAATGCCATTTCAACCCCCTGCTCCAATAAATGCTCCTGGAGTCGGGTGTAGATTTTATAGCCTTCTTCCGTTCCCAAATGGCGGATAGGGCATTCGATCAGCTTTAAGTTAGCTCCTATGCCTTACGGCGGATTTCCTGGATCTCCTTTTGCTTGTCAATGCCGTAAACATTGGTGTCTGCCCCGAATTTTAAATAAATGTTGTCTGATTCCTTTAGCAGCTCCACTGTTTTATCATATCCAAGTATTTCAGGGAGGTTTCCGCCAACATCAGGAGATAAGGATAACTTTCCGTCGGAAAATGCTCCGGCTCCCGCAAAACCTGTGGTGATGGAACATGGCTTGCAGCCTACGCATGTTTTTGTCGTCCGCTTGGGACAGGTCCGGTTTTCGATCCGGCGGCCCTTTTCGATCATAAGAATCTTAAGGTCCGGCTTTTTCTCGATCAGCTCATAAGCACAGAAAATACCTGAGGGACCTGCACCGATGATGATGACGTCGTAATTATTTGAAACATCCTTCATGAACATCACTCCTTTTTCTTACTAACCCTTATATTCAACTATTATGGTAGTTATTAGAAACGCTTAACTGATTATGAACTTATATAAGCGCAACAGCTTTATTCTATCATAGCGGATACAGAAATTACAAGAGATATCCATGCTACGGATGAACTTTTTATATGTACCTTTTAATCATCCGGTTGATCTTATTTCTCATTCCCATAAAATAGGCATTTGATTTTGGGTAGGAACGGAAGGTGATGGGTTCGGATAAATCCTCTTCCAAAAGCTCAATGACAGCCTCTTTTCCAATATAATGCTCTAAAAGCTTTAATGCCCTTTGATCCTGTGTGGCCTCAGAGAGAACCATAAGGCGTATGGATTCCTCCGGAATGCCGTGAGGGCCGGGATATACCAGAAAGGCATCACCGGAAGGGAAGCTCCCCTCACAGTCTGTCACCTCATAGGGGTTTATGTGGCGGCGGGAATAATCGGAATTGTAGAAATTGAATCCCCAGTGAAGGATTCCCTCGATTCCATATTTATATACCTGAAGGCCGTAAACCCGGTTTCTGGCTGAGGCATTGCCATGAAGCGGTTGGCCACATCCACGCACTGGGCGGTGCAGTAGTAGCTCCATAAATGAGGAACCTGGTGATCTAAAAACGGTTCTATGTGGTCGATGGCGCAGGCCGGACGTTCTACGATTCCTGATTCATAAAAGGAATAGTCGGACAGGGCGTCTAACAGCTTGCAGTCCTTTAAATGCGCTATCACAGACTCCCTGGCGCGGGCATAGGATTCCAGATGGTCTTTTTCCGGTTCATCTGAAATATGGAAAAAGGTATTCTTAAGGATTCCAAGGCGGTTAAGCTCTTTCTTTAAGGCAGGAAGGAACTGATCCAGGAAAGCGGTGTATGCTCCGGTGGAAGGAGTGTCCCAGCCAAAGAGCCGGATCTCCTTTCCGTCTTTTGTGACCATGATCTTGGGAGCGTGGTAAGCACCCCACTGGGTGAACAGATGAGCCATTTCAAAATACCGGATTCCCGCATTCTTACAAATATCCACCCATCGTTCCAGGCGGGAAAAATCGAAGAGGAAACGGTTATTTTCCTGGATTATGGAGACAAGCTGAATGGTCGTGCGTTCTCCTCCTACCGCAGTGTCCAAAGGCGGTGTGAAAATGGGGGTGAGAATCATATTCATTCCCCTTTTCCCATAGAGGGAAATGAATTGCTCCAGGATATTCCAATGTTCCTCTGAAAATACGGGGACCTTATAATAATCGGCAAGACAATCCCCGTGAAACCATTCCGTATGGAGAAGCTCCTGAGCAGGAAGCTGGATGGGAATCACTTCGATGGAGGCGGTTATTGAAACCATCTCTTTATCTTGGCTGTCCACCAGAGAAAGGGCCACGTAGATATCTCCCGGAATAGCGTCAGGAATGGCGACATCGATCCAGAGGCTCTGCCAGTGCCCTGGCACCAGAACCAGGCTGTCATCCTCTAAGTCCCGGAGAAGATCCGGATAAAGGCCCGGACCATGATTTAAATAATTGCTGTCACGTTTTTCATGGGCAGGGTAAGCGGAGGCACGTTTACTACCTGGCGGACCCGGATACTGTCCTTTAAGGCAGAGGAAACCCGTAGCTTCAGGGTTTCTTTCCTAAGGCCTTTAAAACAGCAGGCGCTCTGAAAGGAAAGGGTTTCTCCGTAAAGGCCGCTGAAACGGCAGCATTCCGGTGAGAATACAGGCTCCTCATGAGGAAATACCTTTTCCAGTGAGCTTAATACGATCATGCGGTAATTGTTCATACATTGTTCCATAATAGTCTCCTTCCCGTTATTAACCCCTTACGCCTCATGCTTCTAAAATAAAATTATCCTTATTATAACTGGAAGCATTTAGCATTTCAACTGTTTAAAAATAAAAAAGGCTGTGTATGCCTTTACATCCGAAGACCGAACTGTTAAAATAAAAAAAGCAGCGTTAGACCCCCCGGTTTTGGGAAATCTAGCGCTTTTCGGGCGTTTAGAATCCCTAAAAAGTCATGAATCGGAACCGTAATTAATATAGACAATAGTAAGGAGAAGCATCATGTATATCATCGCAGGATTAGGAAATCCCTCAAGGAATATGATAAGACCAGGCACAATGTAGGGTTTGAGGCTGTGGACGTTCTGGCGGACAAACTGGGAGCCAGGGTAATGGAAAAAAAGCACAGGGCATTTTGTGGAACAGGAAGGATCGAATCAGAGAAGGTCATTTTGTCAAAACCACAGACTTATATGAATCTAAGCGGAGAGAGCATCAGGGCCATGGCTGATTTTTACAAGGTGGAGCCGGATCACATCATCATCATCTGCGATGACATCAACTTAGCAGAAGGCCAGTTAAGAATCCGGACAAAGGGAAGTGCAGGAGGCCATAACGGCTTAAAGAACATCATAAACCATCTGGGAACCCAGGAGTTTTTAAGGATCCGGGTGGGAGTAGGTGAAAAACCAAAGGAAATGGATCTGGCAGACTATGTCCTGGGCCGTTTCCCCAGGGAACAGGAAGCTGTCATGGACAGGCATACCTGGATGCAGCAGAAGCGGCTATTATGGTGGTTACAGAGGGAGCGGAAGCAGCGATGAACCATTTTAACAGGAAGAAGTAAGGAGATTTCATGAGTGATCTATTTGAAAAACCATTGAGGGAATTAAAGGATTTTGAGGACCTTTCCGGTGATCTGTTAAAACGGGCAGGTCCTGTCATGGCCAGCGGCTGCATGGATTCCCAAAAGGTCCACCTGATGTATGAATCGGCAAAGCAGGAAGGCTTAAGGCTGGTGGTCACTTATGATGACACCAGGGCCAGGGAGATTTATGAGGACCTGCGCTTTTTTGATCCTGATGTGTGGCTCTATCCGGCCAGGGATCTTCTGTTTTACAGCGCGGACATCCATGGAAACCTGCTGACCAAGCAGCGTATGACAGTATTTCGTCATTTAATGGAAAAAACCTCCGGCTGGGTGGTTACGACATTTGACGGTCTTATGGACCACCTTCTCCCTTTGGAGTATCTAAAGGAGCAGGTGCTGTCCGTGGAAGGCGGTCAGACCATTGACGTGGAAAAATGGAAAAAACGCCTTACAGAGCTGGGGTATGAGCGCATGGCCCAGGTGGACGGCATGGGCCAGTTCTCCATCAGGGGCGGGATCATTGACGTGTTCCCTTTGACTGAGGAGCTGCCGGTGCGCATCGAGCTGTGGGATGATGAAGTGGATTCCATCAGAACCTTTGATACCCAGAGCCAGAGATCCATTGAGCAGTTAGAGGGTATACGGATCTATCCTGCCACGGAAATGGCACTGACAGGGAAGCAGATCCAGGATGGAATCGAAGCCCTTGAAAAGGAATTGAAAAAAATACGAAAAGGATTTAAGGGCTAAGTCCAAAATCCAGGAGTCCGCCAGGATCCATTCCATTGTCTCCGAATTTTTGGAGGGACTAAAGGAGGGCTTCCGGCAGCATGGGCTGGACGGTTATATCCATTACTTCTGCCAGGAGAGTGTGTCTTTTCTGGAGTATTTTCATGGGGAAAATTCAGTTCTTTTCCTGGATGAGCCGGAACGACTTAAGGAAAAAGGGGAGACCATTGAAATGGAGTTCAGGGAGAGCATGATACACCGTTTAGAAAACGGCTACCTCCTTCCGGGACAGACCGGCCTTCTCTTTTCTGCAAAAGAGATGCTTTCCAGAGTCCAGACAAAGACAACGGTTTATTTGACCGGACTTGAACAGAAGCTATCTGGTTTTACGGTAAAAAACCGTTACAGCTTCCAGGTAAAGAATGTAAATACCTATCAAAACGGGTTTGAGCTGTTAATAAAGGATCTGACCAGATGGAAAAAGGAAGGATACCGGGTAATCCTTTTATCCGCTTCCAGGACCAGGGCCAGCCGTTTGGCAGGAGATTTGAGGGAATATGACTTACGGGCCTACTGCCCCGACGACGGAGGAGAAGGCCGGGAGGTAAAGCCGGGAGAGATTCTGGTCACCTTTGGAAATCTCCACCGGGGCTTTGAATACTCCATGATAAAATTTATCGTCATCACGGAAGGCGATATGTTTGGAGTGGAGAAAAAGAAGCGGAAACGGAAAAAGTCCTCCTATGAAGGGACCAAGATCCAAAACTTTTCTGATCTTTCCATCGGCGATTACGTGGTCCATGAGGAACATGGCCTTGGAGTATACCGGGGCATCGAGAAAATCGAGCAGGATGGAGTCATCAAGGATTATTTAAAGGTAGAATATGCTGACAACGGGAACTTGTATCTTCCTGCCACAAGGCTTGACGGAATCCAGAAATATGCCGGTGCTGAAGCGAAAAAGCCCAAACTGAACCGGCTGGGAGGGGATCAGTGGAACAGGACCAAGGCCAGGGTTAAGGGCGCGGTAAAAGAGATCGCCAGGGACTTAGTGCAGCTCTATGCGGCCAGGCAGCAGACCCATGGATTCCAGTACGGAGAAGATACGGTCTGGCAGAAGGAATTTGAAGAGATGTTTCCTTATGAGGAAACTGAGGATCAGTGGGATGCCATAGAGGCGACCAAGACAGATATGGAAAGCAAAAGGATCATGGACCGCCTGATCTGCGGGGACGTTGGATACGGAAAAACGGAAATCGCTTTAAGGGCCGCATTTAAGGCGGTACAGGACGGAAAGCAGGTGGTCTACCTGGTGCCGACCACCATCCTTGCCCAGCAGCATTATAATACCTTTGCCCAGAGAATGAAGGATTTTCCTGTCCGGGTGGATTTAATGTCCCGTTTCCGGACGCCGGCCAGATGAAAAAGACTCTGGAGGATTTAAAGCGGGGACTGGTGGACATTGTGATCGGGACCCACAGGGTCTTATCAAAGGATGTACAGTTTAAGGATCTGGGCCTTCTTATCATTGATGAGGAACAGCGCTTCGGTGTGGCTCATAAAGAAAAAAATCAAGCAGCTGAAGGAAAACGTTGATGTGCTGACCTTAACAGCTACTCCCATTCCAAGGACCCTGCATATGAGTCTGGTGGGGATCCGTGACATGAGCGTGCTGGAGGAGCCTCCTGTAGACCGTATGCCCATCCAGACTTATGTCATGGAGCATAACGATGAAATGGTGAGGGAGGCCATTCACCGGGAACTTTCCCGGGGAGGGCAGGTTTATTATGTATACAACCGGGTGAGCAACATTGACGAGGTGGCAAACCACATTGCCTCCCTGGTCCCCGAGGCAGCAGTAACCTTTGCCCATGGACAGATGCATGAGCATGAGCTGGAACGGATCATGTTTGATTTTGTCAATGGAGAAATCGATGTCCTGGTCTGCACTACCATCATTGAAACAGGTCTTGACATTGCCAATGCCAATACCATGATCATCCAGGATGCGGACCGCATGGGTCTTTCCCAGCTATACCAGCTGCGTGGACGGGTAGGCCGTTCCAGCCGGACCTCCTATGCGTTTCTGATGTATAAGCGGGATAAGCTGTTAAAGGAGGAGGCGGAAAAACGTCTTCAGGCCATCCGCGAATTTACGGAGCTGGGCTCCGGAATCAAGATTGCCATGCGGGATTTGGAAATCCGGGGGGCAGGAAATGTTCTTGGAGCCGAACAGCACGGACACATGGAAGCGGTGGGATATGACCTTTACTGCAAGCTTTTAAATCAGGCGGTTTTAGAGCTTAAGGGACAGAGAAAAGAAGAGGAAACCTATGAAACAGTGGTGGACTGTGATATCGATGCATACATTCCCACTTCCTATATTAAGAATGAATATCAGAAGCTTGATATTTACAAGCGGATTTCCAGCATTGAGAATGAAGAAGAATATATGGATATGCAGGATGAACTGATGGACCGTTTCGGCGATATTCCGGGGCCGGTTGATAACCTGCTTAAGGTTGCCGGCTTAAAGGCTCTGGCCCACAGCGCCTATGTGACCGAGGTGAATATTAACCGCCAGGAGGTCCGCCTGACCATGTATAAGAATGCAAGGCTGAAGGTGGAAGGAATTCCGAAGATCATCGACCAGTACCGTGGAGATTTAAAGTTCCAGATGGGAGAAGAACCAAGGTTTACGTATCTTGACAGAAAGAAAAACCAGACCACCGATGCCATGATCAGCCAGGCCGAGGTGATATTGAAGCAAATGTTGGAATTGTCAGAAAAGAACGAAAAAAACATAAAAATTGACTTTTAAAATACCATTCATTCAGTTGATTTTTGTCATATTTGTGATATAATAATAGTAGAAGAAGGGCTTTAGTCCCAGATGCTTTCTTTGTTCCCATTAATGTTTCGGAGAAAGGTGGTAGCTATGGACGTTTTAGGTATGTATCTTCTACAGCGAGTATCAAATGAATTGACGATTCAAAAATATGGTTCTTTTGAAAACCATTTTGTAACTCCAGTTCCAGATAACGTGGCCGCAAAGATGGCCCATGAGGGATATTTGTCATCCTCAAAAGAAGTGGTTCGCCACGTCAGACAAGGTGACTTCTAACCTGGGATAGGAAAAACCCAACTTCTTCAAGCAATAACCTAAGTCTAATTAGAAAATCAGGGTTCGACTTTTTTTTAACAAGTCGGCCCTGATTTTAAATTTTGGGAAAAATGGCAGACTTAAGTATAATCTGTTGCTTTCGTAGCAAAATAATATCAGTGATATAAAAACGCACAAGATGGAGGAATTTTTATTATGAAAGCAACTGGTATTGTAAGAAGAATTGACGACCTGGGACGTGTGGTGATACCGAAAGAGATCAGAAGGACGCTCCGGTTACGAGAAGGGACTCCGCTTGAAATATTTACAGATAGGGAAGGAGAAATCATTTTAAAGAAATATTCTCCGATGGTAGAACTTACTGCTTTTGCTTCCCAATATGCAGAAGCCATGGCTCAAACTACCGGACTTACCGTATGTATCAGCGACAGAGATCAGATCATTGCGGTGGCAGGAGGATCTAAAAAGGAACTTCTCCAGAAGACCATCAGCAAGCAGTTAGAAAACATTATCAATGAACGGACGGTAGTTGTGGCCGGAAAAGATGACAAGAGCTTTATCGCGCTGTCAGGAGAAACCCTGGAAGGCATAACAGCTCAGGTGGTGGCTCCCATCATTTGTGAGGGCGATGCCATTGGAGCGGTAGCCTTGCTGAGCCGAGAGCCGAGAGCACGTTTTGGAGATATGGAGACTAAGCTGGCTACAACGGCAGCCGGATTTTTAGGCCGCCAGATGGAAGGCTGATCAAGCTGACAATCAGCATACATGAATCAGGAGGTGAACAGATATGAAGGTTTTTGTACCCGAGGAAGATGATTACAGCGATGGCGATATTCCGGAAATTGATACGGAACCATACAAAGATGGATTCTATGTTGAACCATTACCGGAATCGGAACGGCCAAGACGGGATGGTCCCGGAGGAAATTAACCGGAGGGTTATGTTATAATCCGGTTCATTGCCCGCACAAAAAAAGAAACGGCGGGAACATGAGTCATCGTGTTCCAATGCCGTTTCTTTTTTCAGCGGAGCCATTAATAAATAATCTGGTCTCCGTCTTTGATACAGTAATTTACTTTTACTCCCAGCTCTTCCATCCACTTCCTGGTCTCAAGAGTTTTCCAGTCCCCGCTTCCGGTTCCGCCGCCGTTGTCGTTATTCCACAGCCAGAGCGGACAGGGCCACAGGGCGATCTGAGGCTTTATGATTGCATATACTTCCTGGCTGACGCCGTACTGGCCATGGTGGGACATCTGGACGATATCGCTTTTTAAATCTTCCGCGCTGCGCTCCGCAGCCAGAAGCTGTCCGGCCTCCGGTCCCATATCGCCTAATACCAGGATGCTCACGTCGTTCAAGAAAAATTTATAAGCAACGGAGCTGTTATTTACAGAGGTGGCATCCAGAAGATAAGGATTATTTAAAACCCTGGCTTTTATCTGGCCCAGCTGGATCTCCTGATCCTTCTGCACGGTGTGGAGCCTTTCTGCAGGGAGAGTTGCAAGGGCTGACCGCAGGTTGTTTACCAGATCCGCCCGATGGGGTTCAACCTTTTCATACCAGGACTGATCTGCCAGGGAATAATAGACATTGTCAATGGTGATCTGGCTGTCCGGGTTGCCTAAAATCTGAACAAGCGCTCCCGCATGGTCTGAATGAGGATGGGTAATAAACCATCCGGATACATGTCCGCCTTTGGAGCGGAGCACTTCCGTCAAGTGGGCCGCATCAATATCCCAGCCGCCGTCAATGACCACAAGGGTTCCGTTCTTGTCCTGTAAAATCATGGATAGCATTTGCCGGTTGTCGTAATCCGAAAGCAGGGATAAACTGCCGCCGTTAAAAATCTTGCTTCCCGGTCCGATATTAAGTGCCGGTCCAAATCCCATGCTCCGCGCAGTCAGCTCCCCGGCAGAAACGCTGGGTGTCAGAAGCTCTGTGGTAAATGCGGTAAATACAATGTTCAAAAACAGCACATAAGCAGCTATTTTTTTTCCATATGCTGAAGTTTTTCATGGTTACCTCCGTTTTCATTAGAATAACTTCTTTAAAATAATCTCTATTATTATATAAGAACAGGCTCTTTTTTTAACAGGGGCAAGGAACAATTGTCAGAAAATCTTCAGAATTAAAAAAAGTCTATGATCTTGCCGCATTTGCCAAATGTTGTTTTGCGGCGCCCTGCTCATTGCTTTCATGGTATAATAAGGGCAAAAGGAGGCGGAATCATGTATACTTTTGAAGATTTAGTAAATATTACAAATAAACTGCGATCCGAAAAAGGTTGTCCCTGGGACAGGGAGCAGACCTATGAAAGTCTGAAAAAATGCCTGGAAGAGGAGAGCGGTGAGGTTCTTGACGCCATTGATCATGAGGATATGGAAAACCTTTGCGAGGAGCTGGGAGATATCCTGTTTCTGGTAATGCTTTACAGCCGGATCGCAAATGAAAAGGGAGATTTTTCCATCGATGATGTGGTGAACGGAATCTGTGAAAAAATGGTACGCAGACACCCCCATGTTTTTGGCGGCGAAATGGCCGGTTTGCAGCAGGAAGGACAGGCTCTTTGGGATGCAATAAAAAAAGCAGGAGAAAGCCCTTCAAAAGTGCGAAAAACCTTGACAAAAACGGGAGAAACAGCTATAAATGATATAGTAATCGTGTTATGCGAAAAATCGTAGCCTGGTGCTACATTCTAGGAGGAAGATATCAATGAACAAAGCAGAGTTAATCGCAGCAGTCGCAGAAAAAGCAGAGCTGTCCAAAAAGGATGCGGAGAAGGCAGTTAAAGCTTTGACAGATGTAATATCTGAAGAACTGGTTAAAGGCGAGAAAATCCAGTTAGTTGGTTTTGGTACATTTGAGGTATCTGAAAGAGCAGCAAGAGAAGGAAGAAATCCAAAGAGCGGCGAAGTTATGAACATCCCTGCTTCCAAAACACCGAAATTTAAAGCTGGAAAGGCTTTAAAGGATATGGTGAATGCTTAATCCATGAGACTGGATAAGTTTCTTAAAGTTTCCCGCTTAATCAAGAGAAGAACCGTAGCTAACGAAGCATGTGATGCAGGCCGCGTGCTTGTAAATGAAAAGCCTGCGAAAGCGTCCTTAAACATTAAGGAAGGCGATATAATAGAAATCCATTTTGGGACTAGCTCTGTGAAGGTTGAGGTTCTTGATGTAGTGGAAACGGTAAAAAAGGATGAAGCAAAGGAGCTTTACCGTTATCTCTAGCTCATAGTTTCGATACGTAAGATAAATTTCTGTAATATTGGAGCGTACCTCCTAATATACTTTATACAGGTATATTAGGAGGTTTTTGTATGGAAGAAAAGGTGAATATCCGCCCCCACAGGTTGACAATAGAAAACCGGGGTTCCGGTATGATGACAGGAATACGGGAAGTAGTATCCTTTGATGAGAACCAGGTGGTTCTGGATACTGATATGGGACTTTTGACTTTAAAGGGAAAGGGACTCCATGTCAGCCGCCTGACTCTTGAAAAGGGGGAAGTGGATTTAAACGGCAATATTGAGAGCCTTACCTATTCCTCCAATGAAGCTCTGCGCAGGTCAGGGGAATCCATGATTTCCCGGCTGTTTAAATAAGAACTAGAAGGAGTCATATGAGCGTTCATATTATTTATGAAGTAAAACTTCTGCTCTACAGCTTTTTAACAGGCGCAGGGCTTATGATCACATATGACCTGTTACGTATTTTCCGTATCTTCATTCCCCATTCCTATGTATTTATAGGAATAGAGGACATGATATACTGGGTATATGCTGCCTTGGTCACATTTTCTCTGCTGTATGAACAGAATGACGGAGGATTAAGAGGATATGCCGTTACTGGAGTATTTGTTGGAATGTTTTTGTATGATAGAATAGTAAGCAGACATTTTATAAAACTCTTGAAACATTTTCGAAGATACCTTAAAATAAAGGCTGAAAGCTGTAACCAGAAAAGGAAGCGGCACTAAAGGTGATTGGTGATTGTATGAACAAGATGGGAAAATCAAGAAGAAAGAGAAAAGACAGGTGGGGCAATCGAATGACGATCATCGGTATTACCTTCGTTGTATTCAGCCTTGCCGTGATTGTTACCATTAAGGGAGTTACATTAAAAGAAAAGGAGCGGGAATATGAGCTCCGTCTGGAAAATCTTCAGGCACAGGTGGACAAGGAAGAAGAACGGTCCCAAAACTTAGAGGAATACCGGGTTTATGTTCAGACCAAACAATATATCGAAGAAGTTGCTAAGCAGAAGCTGGGACTTGTAAATCCTGACGAGATTTTACTGAAGCCGTCACAAAGGCATTGAGGCATTCTGCAGGCATCCCTCTATGTCCAGAAAGCTTGGACAATAAAGGGGAAAGCTGTCGTACAATTTTAAATCATGAGTCAGCCGTTTTGACAAATATTTTCCTCCTGTCTGTATATAATGTGGTTTATGAGAAACTGTATTTTAGTTTCGCATAAAAGGTGCTGCTTTTGCACCGTCCATCCGATTATGAAAACTTGTTTTCATAATATGGTTTAAAGCATGATACAGGCAGGAGGGATTTTTTGTGTTCAGACGTAAGGCGGCACATCACGATATGGCTGATGTGAATGTATATACGGCAAAAAGATTAAACGACATGGCAAACTCTTTAGGTGAGCTTGCCAGAGCTTGTACAGATGACTTGTCAGCAGAACAGGGACTTACAAAGGAAGACGGCATTGCGGCCCTGCAGACGGCAGCGGCTATGGTATGCGCAGGCTGCAACAAATGCATTGTGTATTCCGGCAAAGAACAGGACAATCAATATTATCTGCAATATCTGGTTCGTGCATTTGAACAAAAAGGGAGTGTGGACTACGGGGACATGCCCCGTTTTTTTCTGGAAACCTGTAAAAGGAAAGATGATTACATGGTCCAGCTGAACCGGGGGCTTGGCAGAGCCACCATGAATCTGGCCTGGAAAAACCGTTTTTTAGAAAGCCGGGACGCGGTTATCGTCCAGTTTAAGGAACTTGCCGTGATCCTGGAGGAGTTCTCCCATCAGGTAGAGCATTCCATTGACATAACTCCGGATTGGGAGGATGAAATAAAGCGGGCATTCCGCCGAAATCATATTATCGTTGAAAAAAATGCTCATTTTAGAATACGAGAATCATCAGAGAGAAGCATTTCTGACCATGAGGACCTTAAACGGCCGGTGCGTAACGGTAAAGGAGGCAGCGGAGATCCTGGAAAATGCCATAGAGGAAGGGGAATGGACAGTGGCCCCTGATGGCAGGAACCTGGTGACAAAGCAGGCCGATACCATACGGTTTGTTGAAAAGGGAGAGTACCGGGTCCTCTACGGTGTGGCAAAGGCAGTAAAAAGCGGGGAAGAGGTGTCCGGAGATAATTACACCTTTGGACAAGTCCAGCCTGGACAGGCCATTATGAGCCTTTCAGACGGCATGGGAAGCGGCAGGGTGGCCGAGGAGGAGAGCAGACAGGTCATCGAGCTGACGCAAAGGCTGCTGGAGGCCGGATTTTCCACCAGAGCGGCCCTTAAAATGGTCAATACGGTCCTGCTTTTGACCGGAATCTCCCAGCATCCGGCTACCCTGGACTTATGCTGTATCGATTTAAAGACCGGAATACTGGAGGCAATGAAGCTGGGAGCGGCAGCCACCTTTATTCTCAGTGAAAAGGGAGTGGAGCTTTTGGAAGCCGGTGAGGTTCCCATGGGCATCATAAACCCGGTGGAGCCGGTTCTCCTATCTAAAAAGCTGTGGGATGATAACCGGATCATCATGGTAAGCGACGGCGTGCTGGATGCCCTTCCGGCAGACGACAAGGAACTGATGCTGACGGAGTTCATTTCCGGAATGCCGGTAAAGAATCCTCAGGATATGGCTGACAGGATCCTTTTGTTCGCAAGATCCTTTAGCGAAAGGGCGGCAGATGATATGACGGTTCTTGCCGCCGGAATATGGAAAAGAAAATAATAATTGCAACAGACATGTTTTATGGGTATATTTATAATATAGAGGGGAGAAAATCAACTAAGGAAGGTGACTGAATGTACAGAACGATATTGGATTATATCAGACGGAACCGGCTGTTTGCTCCGGGGGACCGCGTCATCGTGGCGCTTTCCGGAGGAGCCGATTCGGTCTGTCTTCTTGTAGTCTTACATGAGCTTAGGAAAGAGCTGGGGCTTGAGTTAAAGGCAGTTCATGTCCATCATGGCTTAAGAGGGAAAGAGGCGGACCGGGACAGTGATTACGCCAGGCAGCTGTCAGAAGATCTGGGAGTGCCTTTTGCCTGCGTCCGGGTGGATGCAGCCCTTTATGCCAGGGAACATGGCATGTCAGTGGAAGAAGCGGGAAGGCATCTGCGTTACCAGATTTTTGAGAAAGAACGCCTGGACTTTTCGGGCACAAAAATAGCGGTGGCCCACCACAGGATGATCAGGCAGAGACCATTCTTTATAATCTGTTCCGTGGAACAGGATTAAAGGGGCTTGGAGGAATGCGCCCGGTACGGGACAAAATTGTCCGCCCTCTGCTGTCTGTTGGAAGGGAGGAAATTCTTGCATATCTGACGGAAAAAGGGATATCTTATTGTGAGGACTCCACCAATGCCCAGACAGATTATGTGAGGAACCGCATACGAAGGCGGATTTTGCCGGAGATCAGGGAAGAAGTCAACAGACGGGCAGGGGAGAACATTCTTCATGCGGGAGAAATGGCCGCACAGGCAGATGCGTATCTGGAAAAACAGGCGGAAGGCATATTAAAGGCCCGGGGAGTATTGGAAACGGATGACGCCGGAAGCGTAACGGCGCGGGGGATCGATACAAAAGCTCTTTTGGCGGAAGATGACATTATAAAGAACTATGTGATCCGGAGGATGATCCGGTCCGTCAATGAATCCATGAAGAATATTACCATGACTCACGTGGAAAGCGCGGCAGCGCTTATTTTTGGTTCTGACAGCAGGCAGGTGGATCTGCCCTGCGGGCTTATTGCGGTGCGTATTTATGATGAGTTGTGGATAAAAAGGAAAAAACAGGAAGGACCTGTGGATAAGGAAAGGGCTGTTTTGCTCCCTGAACTGGATTTTAAGATATTTCCTTACAAAAAAAGGCCAGGAAATTCCCAAAAACGGGTATACGAAATGGTTTGATTATGATAAAATCAAATGTGCACTGTCTGTGAGGTATCGGGAAACCGGTGATTACATGACACTGGCCGGAGGCGGCAGAAAAACAGTCAAGGCATTTATGATTGATGAGAAGATTCCGAAAGAGGAACGGGGAAAAATACCGCTGGTAGCGGATGGTTCTCATGTCCTCTGGGTCATCGGATACCGGATCAGTGAATATTATAAGATAACAGATGATACCCATACAGTAATACAAATGCAGTTAAACGGAGGAACGCTCTCCGGGCATACTACTATGCCAAAAATACAGGGCAGGAAAGAGGAAAAGACAATGGATGATAAGATACGTATATTGTTATCAGAGGAAGAGGTAGCGGCAAGAGTAAAAGAAATAGCAGAAAAGATCAGCAGGGATTATGAAGGAAAGCCCCTTCATCTGATCTGTATCTTAAAAGGAGGCGTTTTCTTTACCTGTGAGCTTGCAAAGCGGATCAATCTGCCGCTTACCATGGATTTCATGTCCGTATCCAGTTACGCGCCGGAACGGTGTCCAGCGGAATCGTCAAGATCACCAAGGACCTTGATGATCCCATCGAAGGAAAAGATGTATTGATCGTGGAGGATATTATTGATTCCGGCAATACTCTGGCCTATCTGATCGAGGTGTTAAAGCAAAGAAATCCAAACAGCATTGAGCTGTGCACCCTTCTTGATAAACCGGAGCGCCGGGTGAAAGATCAGGTCAAGGTGAAATATACCTGTTTTACCGTGCCGGATCAGTTTATCATTGGATATGGTCTTGACTACGATCAGATATACAGGAATTTACCATATATTGGAGTTATAGAACAGCAATAAGGAGGCAGCATGTTGAAACAACAGCAACCATTCAGAGGCTTGGGCTTTCTGCTCCTTCTGGTCATCATGCTTTTATTTGCCAGTAGGCTGCCCCAAAAGATGGAATCATTACCAACCAGGAGCTGATGCAGGCGATTGATAATGGGACCATAGCCTCGGCAACTATCAGGCAGAACGATCCGCCCCCAACGGGAAGGATCGAGATGACCATGACTGACAACTCGTCAAAACAGGCCAATGTGTCCAATGTCATTGAGATTCAGGACCGTTTGGACCGCAATGGAATCACCTATACGGTGGATGCAGTACAAAAGGAAAACTTATTCCTGACCATTACGCTTCCATTGATTCTCACAGCGGTAGTTTTAGTTTTTCTTTTCATGCTGATGAATGCCAGGGCAGGGGCAGGAAGCGCTAATGCCAAAATGATGAATTTTGGAAGAAGCCGGGCTCATCTTGCAAAGGACGCCAATAAGGTGAACTTCAGTAAGGTGGCAGGGCTTGAAGAGGAAAAAGAGGAGCTGGAAGAAGTCGTTGACTTCTTAAAAAAAATCCTCAGAAGTATACCAGCGTGGGAGCCCGCATTCCAAAGGGGATCCTCCTTGTGGGACCTCCCGGAACAGGAAAGACCCTTTTAGCCAAGGCAGTGGCAGGAGAAGCCGGAGTACCGTTTTTCTCCATTTCCGGTTCCGATTTTGTGGAAATGTTTGTAGGTGTGGGCGCTTCCCGAGTGAGAGACCTGTTTGAAGAAGGGAAAAAGCATGCGCCCTGTATTATATTCATCGATGAGATCGATGCAGTAGCCCGCCGCAGAGGAACGGGTATGGGCGGTGGACATGACGAGAGAGAGCAGACCTTAAACCAGCTTCTGGTTGAGATGGATGGCTTCGGGATCAATGAAGGGATCATCGTTATGGCGGCCACAAACCGTGTGGATATCCTGGATCCGGCTATCCTGCGTCCCGGACGTTTTGACCGGAAGGTAGGAGTGGGAAGGCCTGACGTAAAAGGAAGAGAAGAAATCCTTAAGGTTCATTCCAAGGAGAAGCCTTTGGGAGAAGATGTGGATTTAAAGAGGATCGCACAGACAACAGCGGGATTTACCGGTGCGGATCTGGAGAACCTTATGAATGAAGCCGCCATCTATGCGGCCAAGAACAGCAAGAAATTTATCAATCAGGCTGACGTTGACAGGGCTTTTGTAAAGGTTGGAATCGGAGCTGAGAAAAAGAGCAAGGTTATAACCGAAAAGGAAAAGAAAATTACAGCTTATCATGAAGCAGGCCATGCGATCTTATTCCATCTGCTTCCGGATGAAGGCCCGGTGCATACCATTTCCATTATTCCTACTGGAATCGGCGCTGCCGGATATACCATGCCATTGCCGGAAAATGACCATATGTTCAATACCAAAGGCAAGATGCTTCAGGATATCATGGTGGATTTAGGCGGAAGAATCGCTGAGGAGATCATTTTCGGCGATATCACCACCGGAGCGTCCCAGGATATCAAGCAGGCCACGGCCACAGCAAGGGCTATGGTGACCCAGTACGGAATGTCTGATAAAGTGGGCATGATAAATTATGATAACGACGGTAACGAGGTCTTTATTGGCCGTGATCTGGCCCATGCCAAGAGCTATGGCAACCAGGTAGCCAATACCATTGACAACGAAGTAAAGCGGATCATTGATGAGTGCTATGAAAAGGCGAAAGATATCATCTTAAAGCATGAAGAGGTTCTTCACGCCTGCTGTAAGCTGCTCATGGAAAAAGAAAAGATCGGCCAGCAGGAATTTGAAAGCTTGTTTCCTGCAGCAGCAGAAGGTTAGGAACCCTCTGCAGGCTTGAATAGGATAGAAGCGCAGAGTCTGGGAAAATATCTAAGTTTTCACCCCGGAATCTGCGCTTTTTTGTGTCTAGTGCAGAGACAAAGGAAAAGTGCATAAAAAAATATAAGTAAAAAAAATGATGTTTGTGCACACTTATTTTCACAGTCATGGTATAGTAATAATCGTAAACCCCCCAATACATTATATAGTTTTTGCTACACCCCATAAGAAACGAAATACCTTCTCCGAAAAACGGTCAGCTGCCCCGCTGGCCGTTTTTTCTGCCTTTTAGTTAAAAAGGCAGGGTTGTATATTTTGATTCAATCGGATAAAATAGAATATATAGACAACGAGAAAGGAAATGAAAATCATATGTGCTTCCAGGCTGAGGCGTTAAATAGAGATGCATTATTTACTGATGAGACAGAAAGCTTCCGATTCCCGGCTGAACCCGGTGTGGGGGATGATGTGATTCTGCTTTTCCGAACAGCAAAGGATAATGCAGACCAGGTCTGTTATATCCAGGAGGGATTAAACGATGAGACTGCCATGGAAAAGGCAGAATCTGACGGGCTATTCGATTATTATAAACATAGATTGACGGCAGGGTATGAGAAAATCAGCTACAGCTTTAAGGTAGTCAAAGGCGGAGAAGTCTGCTACTTTAACCGGCTGGGGGTTTCAGGGGATAATCCGGAAGGGTTTTACTTTCGCATTGTCCCCGGTTTTTCTACACCTGACTGGGCAAAAGGGGCCGTCATGTATCAGATTTATGTGGACCGGTTCTGCAATGGAGATGAGTCCAATGATGTGGTGGACGGAGAGTATGTATACATTGGCCGTCCGGTATCCAATGTACAGAACTGGGGGAAATATCCTGACCAGATGGACGTAGGGGATTTTTACGGCGGCGATCTGCAGGGCGTATGGAACAAGCTGGATTATTTAAAGAGCCTTGGCGTTGATGTAATATATTTTAATCCTATTTTTGTATCCCCATCCAATCATAAATATGACTGCCAGGATTACGACTACATTGATCCTCATTATGGCGTGATTGTAAAGGATGGAGGGCAGCCGGTACCATCCGATGCAAAGGATAACCAGTTTGCCACAAAATATATGATCCGGACAACGGATAAGGAAAATTTAGAAGCCAGCAATGAATTTTTTGCCCGGTTTGTGGAAGAGGTGCACAAGCGGGGGATGAGGGTCATCCTTGATGGGGTATTTAATCATTGTGGTTCCTTTAATAAATGGCTGGATGGGGAACGGATCTATGAGATGTCTGAAAAATACCAACCAGGAGCCTATGTGTCAAAGAACAGTCCATACAGGACATTTTTTTAAATTTTACGATGAAGAAGCCTGGCCCTATAACCGTTCCTACGACGGCTGGTGGGGGCATGAAACTCTTCCCAAGCTTAATTATGAGGATTCCCGGACTTTGTATGAGTATATCCTAAAAGTCGCCCGGAAATGGGTTTCCCCGCCCTACAACGTAGATGGCTGGCGCCTTGATGTGGCGGCAGATTTAGGCCACAGCAGCGAATACAACCATAAGTTCTGGAGAGATTTCCGAAAGGTGGTAAAGGAGGCAAATCCGGAGGCCATTGTACTGGCAGAGCATTACGGTGACCCGTCCAGCTGGCTCCAGGGGGACCAGTGGGATACTGTCATGAATTATGATGCCTTCATGGAGCCGGTAACCTGGTTTTTGACGGGTATGGAAAAACACAGCGATGAAAGCAACTTAAGCCTGTTTGGCGACGGAGAAAGCTTTTTTTAAGTCCATGAACTACCATATGAGCCGTATGATGACAGGCTCCATTCAGACGGCTATGAATGAACTGTCAAACCATGACCATTCCCGCTTTATGACCAGAACCAATGGCCGGGTGGGACGGACTTCCACTCTGGGGCCGGAAGCAGCTTCCCAGGGCATTCATAAGGGGATTTTCAGGGAGGCGGTTATGATCCAGATGACCTGGCCCGGTGCACCTGCGATTTATTATGGGGATGAGGCCGGTGTCTGCGGCTGGACAGATCCTGATAACCGGAGAACCTATCCCTGGGGCAGAGAGGATTTAGAGCTGATCGAGTTTCACCGGTATATGACAGGACTTCATCACAGCATACCGGCACTGCGGTTTGGGTCCTTAAAGCAGCTTCTTGCCGGGAACCATCTCATTTCTTACGGGCGTTTCTGGAAGGACAGCATTTGCGCCGTGGCGGTCAATAACCTGGCGGAAGAACGGCAGATCAGTATCCCTGTATGGCAGCTGGGAATGAAGGATGGAGAAACCATGGCCCGATACATGCTGACCTGTGAAAACGGGTACAATGCAGGCAAAGTTCCCTATGAGGTGAAGGGCGGCCAGGTGCTTGTCTCCATGCCGGGAACAAGCTCTGTTTTGCTTGTGGCTGACCAGAATTAGAAAATTTAATTTTTTTATAAAAACCTTGATTTTTTTAATGTCCCTGTGATAAAATAACACTCGCTTGCTTAATAAAAAGCATGGGTGGGTTCCCGAGCGGCCAAAGGGGGCAGACTGTAAATCTGTTGTCGACGACTTCGAAGGTTCGAATCCTTCTCCACCCAGTCCGTACCGTTGTTAAGAACTGAAGCGGTATATGAGAATGCCGGCGTGGCGGAACAGGCAGACGCACAGGACTTAAAATCCTGCGGGACTTACCTCCCGTACCGGTTCGATTCCGGTCGCCGGCATGATGAAAAAGAAACCTTGTACTCCGATATGGAGCACAGGGTTTTTTTAGCGTTTAAAAATAAGAAAATCAGGTATATCAGTTTTATCTGCTTCCAGCTATTTTCAAAAACTCCTCCATTGCCCGGGTGAAACGTCTGCCAGTCTTCCAATAGAAATACAAGTTTCGCTGGCAAATGTTACCTTCGATCTTATAATAGATAACATTTGGATGAGACAGGACCTGTGCGATCAGTGTGTCACTGATAAAGGATATTCCCATTCCCGAACAGGTTATATTATAAGAAGTAAGCTGCTGGTCAAGTTCAAATACAATTTCCGGAGCAATGTCATATTCCTGAAGGATTTCTATTGCCCGCTTCCTTGTATCGTTCTCAGGCTTCAGCATAATAAATGGCTCTTTCTCAAACAGTTTCAGCGGTGCCGGTCTAATATCTTCTTCCAAATAGGAACCATCAAGAATTTGTTTCACAGGAACCTGGTACTGCTTTGCTTCCCGGTTAATTTCAAAGGTTTTGGGCACAGCCAGAAGCAAATGTTCTTTCTTGTAAATACTGCTGTCAAATATGGCTTTGTCCAGGGAACAATTATCAATCATCAAATCAATTCTGCCGTTTTGGAGATATGATGCCAATGCGGCTGTGCTCTCTTCAATCAATTCTACCTTAACCATTGGAAAGCGTTGGGTAAATTTCCCAATTAAAGGAGGCAGTACCCAGGAAGAAAAAAAGGCTGCTTCCCCCTAAGACCAGCTTTCCTATTTTCAAATCTCCCCAGTCATTCACAAAATTGTAAAATTCACTTTCAATAAAAAGTATTTCCTCCACAGACTTAATATATTTTTCTCCACATTCTGTCAGCGTCAAAGGCTTTGTACTTCTGTCAAAAAATTGGATAGCCGATTTTATTTTCTATTCTTTTTATGGTAGCGCTTAGGGAAGGCTGAGAGATAAATAACTTTTTTTGCTGCGTTGGAAAAACTTTGTTCTTTGTACACCATGTATACATAATCCATTCCCTTAAACATCATGAACCTCCAATTTGGTTATATAACTTTAGAATTATACTTGTTATAAGAATATACGTATTTGATTATATTATATATAAATTCTATAATAAATACAATACAAAATGGCATTTTGCCAATTACGGAGGAATAATCATTGGATAATAAAAAATAACAAAGATTACCGGATAGAAAAGGATTCCATAGGAATCAAAGGTGTACCTGGTAATGTGTATTATGGAGTACAATCAATGCGCGCGGCAGAAAACTTTCATATTACCGGTCTCAACATTCACCCTGAAATCATTAACAGCCTTGCTTACATAAAAAAAGCGGCAGCAATTACCAATCTTGAGATCGGTCTTCTGGACAAAAAGACTGCAGAAGCCATTGTTCAGGCATGTGACGAAATTCTGGCTGGAAAATTCCATAAAGACTTTATCGTTGATCCGATCCAGGGCGGAGCAGGAACTTCTCTGAATATGAACGCCAATGAAGTGATAGCCAACCGTGCCATTGAGCTTTTGGGCGGACAAAAGGGCGATTATTCCATTGTGAATCCCAATGATCATGTAAACTGCGGGCAGTCCACAAATGATGTCATTCCAAGCGCCGGGAAAATGACTTCATTAAGGCTTCTTAAAAATTTGAAAAAAGAACTTCTCCGGCTGAATAAAGCATTTTGTGAAAAAGCTGTCGAATTTGACCATGTTCTAAAGATGGGACGCACCCAGATGCAGGATGCTGTTCCCATTCGGCTGGGACAGGAGTTTACCGCCTATTCAACAGCAATTATGCGTGACATCCGCCGTATGGACAAAGCAATGGAAGAAATGTGTACTTTAAATATGGGCGGAACAGCCATAGGGACAGGTATCAATGCAGATGTGAGTTATTTGAAACGTATTGTGCCTAATTTAGCTAAGGTGTCAAATATGGAATTGGTGCAGGCTTCCGATCTGATAGATGCAACACAAAATCTCGACTCTTTTGTTGCCGTATCAGGTGCAGTCAAGGCCTGCGCTGTAACATTGTCTAAAATTGCCAATGATCTTCGCCTGATGTCTTCCGGACCAAGAACAGGCTTTCAGGAAATCAACCTTCCTGCCAAGCAAAATGGTTCATCGATCATGCCCGGTAAAGTAAATCCGGTTATTCCTGAAGTTGTGAATCAGGTCGCTTTTAATATTATAGGCAATGATGTAACCATTACCATGGCCGCAGAAGCCGGACAATTAGAATTAAATGCATTTGAACCAATCATTTTTTTATTGTATGTTCCAGTCGATTGACACTCTTGCCTATGCCGTACAAACATTTGTAGATAACTGCGTATCCGGCATTACGGCGAATGAAACAAGATGCCGTTATTTAGTAGAAAACAGTATAGGAATCATTACAGCGATTTGTCCCCATGTTGGTACCAAAAGGCGGCAGATATTGCCAAGAAAGCCATAAATAGCGGCAAATCCGTAAGAACATTAATTCTCCAGGAAAAACTTATAAGTGAAGAAGAACTGGACCTCATATTAGATCCGGTACATATGACAGAGCCAGGGATATCAGGCAAAAACTTATTATTAAAGAAAAAACGGGAAGCATAAATGCGGGATAGAGAAAACAGGGCGAAAATCATTTTACAGGAGACTGTTTACCCAGTTTGTAAAGAATTGCCTAAATAAATGTAAAACATTAGTAAAATTCGTATAGTTTCTGAATATTTTCCGATATACCCATTAGACCGCTGTAATTGCAATGACAGAGGGGTAAAATGGATATCGGAGGATAACATAATATGAAAAGGAATTACAAGGGAATAAAAAAGGAACTGGTAACATTCACCATTGGATGTATCATCTGCATTGTATTTGTACTGTCCATAGGCTCCATTTATCTGACCTATCATACGACCCGGAAATCCTTAACCAAGAGCTTAAAGGAAACTTCGGAACTGGTTTCTGAAAAAATAACTCAGAAGCTGGAAGAATATTCGATCATATCCGAGTCAATCGCCCTTTATATGAAGGGAAATGCGCAAAATGGGGGCAATATCAATATATTCTTACGGATATCTTGTTCCCAGTACGGCCTTAATAACATCGATATCATTTCATCTGACGGGACCTCTGTTGTTGATGGAAAATCCTATGAACAGGACAATACATACCTCCAGGCAAAAAATGGAACTCCCTTTTTATCCGACCCCATGATTCATAAGGATTCCGCCTCTTTTGAATATGCATACCCTTATGATGATCTGGTCATTATGATTGAATTTCCTTATTCTGTTTTCCAGGAAATGATCGGGGATACAAAGCTTGGAGATACGGGAAGTACCTATATTTTAAATCGGGAAGGCACGAAAGTGGCCCACGAGGATTTTTCCCTGGTATTATCCCGGCAAAATGATGCAGAGGCAGCAAAGAAAGATCAAGCCTCTTATGGAGAAATTGCAAAGCTGGAAACAGCAATGGCGGCTGGGGAAACCGGCTTTGGATTTTATCACTGGAACGGAGATAACAGATTTGGCTCCTATGCTCCGGTAAAAAGCGCCAATGGCTGGTCGGTGAATGTGACCGCTTCGGAATCAGAATTTATGTCCGGTGTTATAACTTCCATGCTAAACGCTGTCATCCTGGGAGCTGTTTCTCTGATACTTGCGGTTTTTGTCATGCTTCGGATCACGGACCGGATAACAAAGCCCATCGGGCAGGTGGTTGATTCCATTGATCAGTTATCTGCCGGAGATTTGAGCATTGAACTGCATATGAAACGTCACGATGAAATAGGGGGAATCGGAGAAAGGGTCAATGAAATGGCGGGGAAATACCGGGATATCATCTATGATATTTCCGGGTTTTTACAGGAAGTCTCCTGTGGGAACCTTACGGTCCAAAGTAATTGCGAATATCCAGGTGAATTTAACGGAATACGAAGTTCCATGGAAATGATCGCTTCCCGTTTAAATGATACCATATTAAACATCCGTTCCTCTGCCCAGGAGGTGAGTTCCGGAGCAGAACAGGTTTCCGGTGCCTCCCAGGCCCTTGCCTCCGGAGCAGCCATGCAGGCGGCAACGGTGGAGGTATTAAATGCTTCCATTGTAAATGTTTCGGAAATGGCAGAAAAGAATTCAGAACATGTGCGGAAAGCTTCCGATTATGTAAAGCAATCCGGATCAAGAGTCAGTGCAGGCAACCGGCATATGCAGAACCTTCATTCGGCAATGGAAGAGGTAAGCCTGTCTTCTGAAAAAGTATCCGGCATCACAAAAATGATTGAGGACATAGCATTTCAGACCAACATACTGGCCTTAAACGCGTCCGTTGAGGCAGCCCGGGCCGGAAGCGGGGGACAGGGATTTGCGGTGGTTGCAGGAGAGGTACGGAATCTGTCGTTCCAATCCGCTGATGCGGCAAAACAGACTGCCAAGCTGATTGAGAATACGGTAAAAGCGGTATCAGAGGGAAAAGACAGACGGATGAGGCCGCAGGAATCCTTAAGGAGATCGCCGATAAATCTATTCTTGTGGAACAGGTGATGGAGGAAATCCAATCAGCCTCCCTGGAACAGGCCAGTGCTATGGAGCAGATCCTGAAAGGGCTGTCCCAGGTATCTGCAGTTGTCCAGTCCAATGCAGCGGCAGCAGAAGAAAGCTCGGCTTCCAGTGAAGAGCTGGCGGCACAGGCACAGGTATTAAAGCAGGAGGTTGCAAAATTCAAATTGTTTGGGAATAATTAAAAAAGCCAATCCCGGTTTGGGAAGGCTTTTTTCGTTATGCTTCTGTTTTCCAGAATCCATGAAGATTGCAGTAGGCGAAAGCGGCTTTTGGAGAATCGCCGTTTTCCAGCGTAAAGAGGGCCACCGGTTCACAGTCCGGGCTTAAGCTTACTCTCATAACGCTGCCTGCGGTTGTCTGTAAGCAGACCCAGGCAATGTTGTGCTCTTCGGTCATGGGATGAAACGCGCTGCCTACCTTTACGGTCACATGATTCCCTTCTGTTTCAATGACCGGGGCATGCTTTTCTGCGGCGCCATCCGAGGTATTAGGCTCCAATATTTCAAAAGGCTTCAAGCTGTCCGGGAGTGCAGCGTTGGGAGCTCCGGCGATGGCTTCCAGGATGACATTATGGTTTTTGTCGGTTAAAAATACAGGTTCGTTTTTCATGGGGATCCTCCAATCACAAATTCTTCTTTTTATCTCATATCAATTAAAATGGGCAGTATTGCAGGCATTGATGTAAAATGCTTCAATTCATTTATCAGAATTCCCAGATGGGAGCCGAACCATTATGCCAACTTTATCCAAAGGAATGCCGTAATCTTATAAAATATGGTTAAAGCGGTTGAAGCGGGCCCCTTGGCGGCTTATAATGGTTTTATTAAGAAGAGACAGGAGTAAGATGAGATGATACTCAGTGTCAGCAGGCGGACTGATATTCCGCAGTTTTACCCGCATTGGTTTTTTAACAGGTTAAAGGAAGGGTATCTATATGTAAAGAATCCCATGAACAGCCGCCAGATCAGCCGGATCGATCTTTCTCCGGAGCAGGTGGAGCTTATGGTTTTCTGGACGAAAAACCCGGAACCAATGATGGGACGGATAGGGGAGCTGGGGAACATTCCTTTTTATATCCAATTTACATTGACTGGATATGGGAAAGATATTGAACCCGGCCTGCCGGATAAAAGACGTCTGATTGATGTTTTCCGGAATACAGCAGAACAGGTGGGAAAGGACCGTATGGTCTGGCGGTATGATCCCATATTTCTCAATGACCGGTACAGGGAAGAATACCATTTGCGGGCTTTTGAGGAAATCGCCAGGAACTTGTGCGGTTTGACGGAAAAGGTAGTGATCAGTTTTCTGGACAAGTATGGAAAGACAGAGCGGAACATGAAGGGAATTTTGGCAGAAGAACTGGATGAAGAGGGGATGAAGAAGCTTGGCGGAAAGCTGGCCGCGATTGCAGGAGCTTATGGGCTTAGAATGGAAGCATGTGCGGAAAAAGCAGATTTAAGCTCTGTTGGAATTTCCCGGGGAAGCTGCATTGATCCCGTTATGGCGGAACATTTAATAGGTGGTCCGATTTGCCGGAGAAAGGACAAAAACCAGAGAATGGAATGCGGATGCCTGGAAAGTGTTGAGGTGGGAACCTATGACACCTGCCTGGCCGGGTGCAGATATTGCTATGCCAATGACAGTGTGGAGGCAGTGAAGAGGAAGCGGAACTTATATGATGTCCATAGCCCTCTGCTATGCGGAAAGGTGGAAGAAGGGGATAAGATCACCCAGCGGAAATGCAGGTCTGTCCGGGAAGAACCGACTCTTCCATTTTTGTGAACAGGATTACTTCTTAGAATATGGGGCCCATTGAAAGTTTATAAAAATGTGTGGAAAATACAGGGAGAAGTCTGGTATAATTTGTTATTAAAAGGATTTCTGATTACAGGAGGTTTTACAAATGTATGAGTTAAATCAGGTTGGTGCAAATAGTTATTACGTTCAAAGTCCGGCAAAGATTGGGCTTGTTAAGCTTAACGATACGGATGTATGCCTTATTGACAGCGGAAGTGACAAGGATGCGGGGCGAAAAGTCAGGCAGATACTGGAGGCCAATGGCTGGCGGCTGACAGCAATATATAATACTCATTCCAATGCCGATCATATCGGCGGCAATAAGTATTTACAGAATCAAACCGGATGTAAAATTTATGCTCCAGGTATTGAATGCGATTTTACAAATCATACGCTTCTTGAGCCGTCTTTTTTTGTATGGCGGGTTCCCTCCAAAGGACCTGCGGCACAAATTCCTGATGGCGCAGGAAAGCAGTGCAGAATATCTTACTGATGATGTTCTTCCAAAAGGACTGAGCGTCATTCGGCTTCCCGGCCATTTCTTTGATATGGTGGGTTTTAGAGATATGGATGATGTTGTTTATCTGGCAGACTGCTTATCAAGCAAAGAGACGCTGGAAAAATATCAAATCGGATTTCTCTATGATGTATCCGCTTACCTTGAAACCCTGGAAATGGTGAAGACCTTAAAAGCAAAGGTTTTTGTACCGGCCCACGCAGAAGTGACGGACAACATCGCCCCCCTGGCTCAGATTAACATTGACAAGGTTCATGAAATAGCAGACAGGATACTTGATATTTGTAAGAAGCCGATTATCTTTGAAAAGGTCTTACAACAGCTTTTCAATGATTATGGTCTGGAGATGAACTTTGAGCAATATGTGCTTGTTGGCAGTACCGTTCGCTCTTATCTTTCCTGGCTAAAGGATACGGGACGGATTGCAGTAATTTTCGAAAACGGACAACTGCTTTGGAAAACAAATATTGGGTTCACTGTATAAAATCAGGAGACATTCAAGGTGTGTAAGCTTTGAACAGGCATGTGGTATGTTTTGATTTGCAGACTGCGTCAGAGGAGTATCTGGCGCAGCAGGTGGAAGAGGAAAATTTTATTTGGAATTATGTTTTTTTTGACATAATTTAGAAAACTTAGCTTGACAAGAGAAGAAAAATCTTGTAAAATTGTTCATGTTGCAGGTGATTATGCCCAGATAGCTCAGTTGGTAGAGCAGAGGACTGAAAATCCTCGTGTCGCTGGTTCGATTCCGGCTTTGGGCATTGTGCTTTTCGAAGCACCTTTGAAATATCTTCGGAAATTCCTGCGGGTGTAGTTCAATGGTAGAACACTAGCCTTCCAAGCTAGATACGTGGGTTCGATTCCCATCACCCGCTTTAAGGTTATCAGGCTAAAATGGATGCAAAGTTGTATCTGTTTTAGCTGATTTTTGTTATATTTAAATAGCCTGGAACGCAAAATAGATTTGAACTTAAAGGAGAAGAATGCTGTTAAAAATCGAAACAGAACGATTGACTATTCGTGAATTGCTGTTAAATAATCATTTGGCATATATTGAAATGGCATCGGATGGTTCCTTATCAGATGTTTTTGGTGATTACACTGAATGGGCTAAGTGGCTGATCTTTCTCTTCGCACAAATGCTTCGAGACCCAAACTCATTGAAGCTGCCAATGCCGGAAGCGGGCTGGCACGGTTGTCCAAAAGAGGTGAAATTAAAAGGAATTAATGAAAATATATAGCACAAAATAACAAAAAAAAGTGATATTAACCTCTTGCATATTTTAAAAACGTATGATATAATTCCAGTGTTACAAAAGATGAATAAAAGTTGTTTTTATGCGCGAGTGGCTCAGTTGGTGGAGTACGACCTTGCCAAGGTCGGGGTCGCGGGTTCGAGTCCCGTCTCGCGCTCTTTAAAATATGTAGTGTTTATGAGGGTTTCCGGGTTTCGGGACCCCTCTTTTTGTTTACATAAGTAAAAGTACTTAAAGTTTTTCCTTAAAGTTTTTGCTTTACTACGTTGCATTACATGTGTCATGATATAGTCCTTTCCAGATTAACGTAGTTATTAATCAATTCTTTTTGCATTTCTGTATCTGATTGGGTATAAAACTGAATCAGCGTCTTTGGACTGTTTCCCATAATGGAAGAAATCAAAGCAGCATTCGGGCAGCGGCGCATATTATTGGTTGCGAAGCTTGTGCGGAAACCATATAGGGTAATGTATGGAAGCTTCATTTCACTATTTGGAAGTGATCCATGTTCTGTTTCATATTCTTCCATGGCCTTGTTATGAGCCGTAAGCAATCGTTTAAAAGCATATGCATATTGTTTCGGCTTGATAGGATTTCCGTTCTGACTTACAAACAGGTAATCATTATCAGACCATGATTTATCCTCTAAGCGATTTTTCTTTTTCCATATGAGCCGTTTGTGCAGCAGATCATAAAGATGTTTAGGAATTGGTGGCTGCCTGTGTGATTGATGTGTCTTAAGGTTTGTTTCACATTCCCAGTTATCGTATCCCCTATCAAAATCAATTAAGTAAGTAGGTTTATTACTTAAGCAGTTTTCAGTCAGGCCGCATACTTCCCCTGGACGCGCCCCAAGGAGAGCAGATAAACAAAACATAGGATAATAATGGGATTCCACTACTTCCGATAGTGTTAAAAAATATGCTATTTCATCATCTGACCATGTAATCTTTTTACGGACCGGGACTGTACACCGGGTTATTCCTTCCATTGGATTTTCTGCGGAAGTAATGCACTTAAGCGGTGACACAGCATATCTGAAAAGATTAGAAGTATATTGATGCATTTATTAACGGTACCAGGGCTATGACTTTGCTTCATAAGATTTACATACTTCTGCATATGGGTAGCCTTGATTTTAGATATTGCCTTATCTCCAAACACATCTTTGATATAGTCTTTGTAAAATCTCTCATAAACCCTCCATGTACTATTTGCATATGTGGGCGGCGCGGTTGCATCATGCCATATATCAAAAATTTCCTGAATGGTAGTCATTCGTTCTTTCTGCTTGCGCTTACCTTGCCCGGCATCAATGGAACGCATGATATCAGCTTCATCTATCCGAGCCTCCCTTTCCTTATCTCTCAAAGGCCCGGTGATGGATCTGCTTTCAGCAGCATACCAGACATTGGCAAAATAACGAACCGTTGTTTTGCCCGTTTTCTTTGATGTGTAGCGTTGTTTTTGAACACTCATTACATCATTCCTCCATAAATTATTTATTTTAGAGTATAAAAAAATACACCTATACAGGCGCATGGAAAAATGATATAATATTTATGACCATATATTATATCGGGATCATGCCCGTATAGTAGTTCTGAGCCTTTGCGTTAGCCGCGCAAGGGCTTTTTTTATTTGGTAGATAATGGAAGAAAATACCACTATCAATAAGTAAAAACATATTTATAATGGAACGTGCACCCAATCCTTAACAAAAGAGGAAGGCGTGACGGGGGATATGAAGGTAAAGTATATTAAAATTAAACGCAAAGATGTATATGCTATAATTTATCGCAATTTTCATTTGATTTGCTATAACACAGACTTCATAGGTGAGACACAACTTTATTTTATATGTAATATGTAATAATTAAACTATAAATAAGATTGGGTGCACCCTTCGCGCCTATCAGCTAATACCCTTCGTATCTTCATCTAAAATATCTGGATACATTTCTAATAATTCATCTGATGATGGTATTCCATCAAAACCACTTTTTGGTTTTGGTGGAGGAAAGAACTTGTTTTTAAAATGATCGAATATGGCTTTCCTCATTTCTGGATCCAATTCAAAGTAAGTTTTAATAATTTCCTTTTCTAAATCCGTTCCGCCTCTTTCTTTTATGAAATTGTCAAGACTGAAAGTCTCAGGTTCTATTATCATAGGCTCTACACCGTAACGTAAATAATCTTCACTTATATTAAGAACTGAACAAAGTGATCTGATAGTACTATCGGGGACATTACTTCCAGGCTTTTCACTCCAACTAATGGATCTTTGCGACATTCCTATTTTTTTCAGCTAATTCTTGTTGGCTTAAGTTAAAATGTTTTCTAATATTTCTAATTCTTTCATTTATTCCCAATACATTCACCTCGCTTTCTGTTGTTGCTAACATTATAATAGCAACTATGGCTAAAAAAAGTCAATCTATTTTATAAAAAGGTATTGACAATTAGAAATGAATGCTATATTATGTGAATATAAGATACATAGTTGCTAAAAAGAAAGGAGGAAATACCAATATGGCAGAAGAAAAGAAGCTGGAAGTAATCGAAGGGACCAAAATGGAGATCATGCTTCCGCAGGCCAACAGGGCGGAAGCCGAAGAAGTAGCGGAGTTCTTGGAAAGCCTGACTATGGCACAGAAGCAGAGATTCATGGATCTTGTTGATGATATGAAGCTTGCAATGAAGTTACTGGCGTAAAGCCCTGGAGCATAGGTAACAGCCAGGGCAGCAGGACGTACATTGAAAATTGATAGGACGGGATAGAGGCAGAAAGATGGTAAATGCAAGAGTAAAGGTAGAAATACCGGGAATTGAAAAGGTTGAAGAACTTATTAAAAAGCATTATGAGATACTCAAAGAAATGCAAGAAAACCTTAATCAAATTCATTGCGCAAGGCTGGATTTAGAATTAAAAATAAATCAACCGCCAGAGAGTAACTGACGGCTGAATTAGTCATGCTTTGAACGTAACTGTAATATCTGCATCATCTGGTATCTTTTGTACTGTCATTCCCGCATCAGAGAAGTAACTTTTAAATCTTAAAAAGTCATCATGGCCAGGCAAATAGTGAACTGCTTTGCTACAGCCTTGACACGTCAAGTAGCTCGATATGGGAACGACATCATCTTTTGTGGTAAAAAGGCAACCACATTTACATTTGATTAATAGCATTAACATGGACTCCTTTCTTATGTACTCGGCCCGGCATGGCCTGTAAGTACATTATAGGACAGGTGAATTATGGATGCAATAAAAAGGAGGTAGGAAAAACGGTGTCAAAGGATCAGCAGACCAAGGCAATACCGATTCCTGAAACAATCATTCAGGAGATTTTTAAAAGAGTGGAATCGCTTAACGATGAAATATTGAAGATGCAGGCCAGAGAACAGGAACGTTTTGTTACGCTAGATGAATTGGCTGAAATAATGCAATGTACCAAACAAACAGTACGTAACAAACTTAAATCTGGTGATATTTACGCCACAAGAAAGCTGGGAGATCCAAGAATACCCATGAGCCAGTTTTATAAAACCGATCCGGTCAACCTGATAAAGCGTAAACCAAAGGAATTAAAAAAAAGTTTCCGGTGGTGAATCTATGGAGCAGCTTATTTTCGGAAAGGGGTAGTCATGGAAGAAAAAAGGAAGCGTGTCACAAAGAAGATGGCATGTGAAATAGCGGCTTTGGTTATCGGAACTCGTAAGATGGACAAGCAGGACGATATAGGATACTACTTCTCAACCGGGAGCATAACACTTAGGGTCATAGACCGCTGCATAATCCCCAAGCGCTCCACATTCAGCCGTTTCCATCTGAACGGAGAACTGTATGAAGGACAAGCATTGGACTGTACTATATTCGTTGGAGGTTATGTAAACCATGACTTGTTTTACACGCTGGAAGGGCATCAGGAAATTGATTATGAATACGCAGAAGAATAGAAAAAAAGCACCTGTCATTACTGGAATAATGGCGGGTGCTAACTTGTAACGTCAACATACATAAATCATCAAATAAAGTGTACCATGTTGACGTTTGGAAGTCAAGTCAAAAGGCCGGGGAATTACCCGGAAACCGGGCTTGTATGGGGTATTAACATTCCTACGATACTTACCAGATTATGGTACATAGCTAATGAAATAGGGATAAGGGCAGGGGAGAAATAGAGGGGAACACTGCCAGTAGTTAATATACCCGGTAAGAGGTACACGGAAAGGCAGTAAATGTCAAGAGCATTTCAGAGGGAGAAAAAAAACAGACTGCCGGGACTATAGAGAAGTAGACATTCTACCCAGGACAGAAAGTGCAGATCGAGCAGTAAAGGGTAAGAGGGGGAAGCGGCAGAAGGTATCAGAACCAAAACAGAAAGATTTGAATGATAAAAATTCAAGGCGTTATCTGGTGCAGCTTGGAAATGGAAATTTTGGAATAGGGGATATACACCAAACGGCTACATATAGTCCAGAGTTTCTTCCAGATACAATAGAAGAGGCAGAAAATATAATAGGTAACTTCCTGCGCCGGGTAGATTATAGACGCAAGGTCTTGGGGCTGGAACGGTTAAAGTACATATTGGTCACAGAGTACAGTTACGGAAAGGACGGAGAATCTATTAAAAGAATCCATCACCATATTATCATGAATGGTGGTATGGATCGGGATGATCTGGAATTGATGTGGACGCATACCCGCATTAACTGGCGCAGAGTTTATGAAGAACCGGGATACCGTGAAAGTATCAAACAGATAGGCTGGACAAATGCAGACCGTATCCAGGTGAATGAAAACGGGATAGAAGCCTTATGCAAATATCTAACAAAGGACCCGAAAGGTAAAAAAACGCTGGTCCTCTTCACGAAACCTTGAACGTCCGATCCAACAGCCAAACGCAGATTATAAATACACCAGAAAGCAAATTGAAAGATTAGCAAAAACTCCTGATTGCGGGAGAAATTTTTTTGAGAAGCAGTTTCCAGATTTTAACATTGTTTCCATTATCTCGGAATTTTATGAGGAAACAGGGTGGCATATTTACATGAAGATGTGGAGGAAGCAGGATAGGCGGAAGCCAGAAGGGAGGAAGAAGAAAAAGAAATGCCAGCACCGGAAGGATTAACACCAGAATTAACGGAAGCATGGGGAAATGCATGGTCATATGATGGCCGTCCCCCTGGAAAATATATTGGATCAATAAAAAGAGGGAACATAACATTTTATTACTATAAAAATGGTCAGGATTATTATTATGAAAATGATTATGACATTGAAATGAGACATAAAAAGAAGCTTAAAAATCGGTATGAAAAGAAGGAGGGGACCAAGTGAATAATTCATGGACCAGACCTGTTATCCTGAGAAAAGATGTGGATAAGATAAAGGAATCTGTAAAGATTGGGGATAAATTCATCTATAAAACAATTTATAAAGATGTTGATGATGGAACGGTAAGGCCAAAGATAGAAAGAGTTGCCGTTGTTAAAAAAATATCCCCACATAGTGCAGGTAGTAAATGCAAAAAGACCGGGACACCTTAAATCAATGACATACATAGAAATTCTATTTCAGAAAATGGGACTGAATTATTAGGAGGGAGCAGGAGTGAGCGGAGGATTTAGAAAAAGAAGTGAAGCAACAGAGCAGGAGCATGTAGTTTCATGGTGTTTTCACCGTGAGGGTATGTACCCGGATCTTAAATGGATTCATCATTGTCCGAATGGCGGCAGCAGACAGAAAAAAAGAAGCTGCGAGATTGAAAGCCCAGGGCGTAAAGGCAGGAGTACCGGATCTTCATCTACCAATTCCGAAGGGAGCATATGCAGGATTATACATAGAAATGAAATACAATACCGGAACGGTGGAAGATGAACAGAAAGAATGGATAAAGGCCATGAAGGCAGCAGGACATTATGCTTGTGTGTGCTATGGCTATGATTATGCGGTTAAGGTCATAGAAGAATATGTATCCCTTCTGCCTGATCAGACCATGAGCCATGAAAATGGAATCATCTTAAAAGACCGGAAACGGGGAAAGGAAGTTGTTCTATGAGAGTGATAAGCATTATCAACTTAAAAGGCGGAGTGGGTAAAAGCTTTACTGCCGCACAGATGGGATATCTATTAAGCCAGAAATATGACGCAAGGGTGCTTATGCTGGATAACGATAAGCAAGGGAATTTGTCAAAGCTTTTCGGGGCCTATGACAGAAACGGGCTGTGTCCGGCGGCCCAGTTACTTATGGGCCGGGTAAAAGCCTGGGAAGTGAACCAGGAAACAGAATACCATAATCTTGATATCATCAGTGCAAATATGAATCTTCTTACCGCTACTATGCAGTTGCAGCAGGACGGGTCAGAAGGTCAGTGCGGAAGATTTGAAAGTATCAAATATGCGCCAAACCGTGAGGGGTGCGCCTATGATTATGTAATCATAGACAATCCGCCGGACATCGGTCTAAACGTCATTAATGCCCTTGCGATTACTCATGATGTGATTGTACCCATAAAAATTGATCAGTGTGCATTGGAGGGTATGGATATCATGACCGGGCAGATAGCACAAATGCAAGCGATAAATCCGAAAATCAGTTTTATGGGCGCACTGGTTACGATGTATAAAAATAATGTCACTAATGCAGCAGGCTTGGAATGGCTAGGTAAGCACGATGTAAAATTATTTGATACCTGTATTCGATACAGTGATAAAGCCGCTGAAAGCACAATCTTTGAGAAACCAATACAGGAATACAGCCCACGGAGCGGAACCGCCAGGAGTTACAGGCAGTTTGTGCAGGAGTACCTAACTAAAGTGAAAGCGGAGGTGGGGTAAATGGGGATATCGGGAGAATTTTCCGTATTTGATATGGTAAATAGTGCTACAAGAGGTAAAACAGGAGTAAGTACCAAGGATTATACAGAAATATGGTTAAGCCCATATGAGGTGCAGGAAGCCCATCAGAACACACGCCAGGAGTACAAAAACATTGATGATTTAGCCGACGATTTTCTTTTAGTAGGGCAACATTCGCCTACAATATTAGGAAGAGTAAACGGGGAATACCGGATTGTAGACGGTCACAGAAGAAACCGGGCAAATATCCTATTGATTGAAAGCGGACATGAGCAATTCAAAAAGGTGCGGTATTTCTACAAAGATATGTCAGAGAACATGTATGAATTATCTTTGCTTTCCGGGAATGGGTTCACTCAGGATTTGACACCGTATGAAAAAAACGGAACTGGCCGGGAGGTTGAAAAAGGTTCTGGAAAAGATGCGAGATACGGGAGAAATTGAGGTAAAAGGAAAAATCAGGGATATCATCGGCAAGTACCTGGGAGAGACTTCTGGTCAGATGGGAAGGTTTGAAAAAAATAAACAATAGCCTTACGGAACCAGCAAGGGAGCAGTTCAGGGCGGGAAACATGGGAGTAACAGCAGCTTATGAAACTGCCCGGCTTCCTCCAGAGGACCAGAAGATAATTGCAGAAAAGGCAGCAGAACAGGGCGGAGTGGAAGGAAAAGAGATTGCTGCCATTGTAAAGGAACGTAAGGAGGAAGAGAAACAAGCAAAAAAAAGGCGGAAGAATTTGCAAAGCAAGCAGAAAAGTCATTAAAGGAAGCCAGGAAATCAGAAGTTGGAGCAGCGCAGGCCAGCCTACATGCAGAACGGGCGGCAGAAAACGCAGATCAGAGTGCCGGGATCATAATAGGAATGAATCCGCCTATCGTGTCCGATTCGGACACTGAAAGTAATCTGCCATTACCAGAGGAAATTAAACAGGAAGCAATCACCATTCTACATCAGCTTTTGACCATACCAGAGAAACTTACATACGATGATGTTGTTTCTTTACAGGGGATATTTATTGAACGTAACAGTAGGGGGTAAACATGCCGGGGGAGGCAGCAGGACGGAAGAAAAGGGGTAATGCATAAGATAGCGCAGTAATCAGCCTATCCATAAAAATTGAATTGATAATATCATAATCGTAATCACGTACAAAGGAGAAGGGGCCGTATGAAAGAGAAGATTATCAATGAGATTTTGATGCAGATGGAACCGCATATCAGCACCGAAACATTAAGAATACTGGAAACTGTAATCATTAAGGCTTTGTATTATGTGGAGGTAGTCAGAAAGGAAACCGAACTTTCCACCGAAATGGACGACAACCTGTACTTATTGCAGATGTATGAAATGAATGTCAAGAAGGACGGTTTAAGCGAAAAGACCATACGGGCCTATATGGGAGCCATGCGAAACATGCTTTGCGTGACTGACAAAAATATCAGGCATATTACCTCAGTAGATATCAAGTACTATCTGGATCTGTATACAGGGAAAGGTAACAATACCAGGACTGTAAATAATGAGCGCCGTTTCCTTTCGGCAGTATTTACTTGGTTCAGAAAGCACGGGATTATCAATGCAAACCCAGTAGAGGCAGTACCTATCAAAAAGGAACGAAAACCACCTATTGACTACCTTAAAGGCGTAGAGGTTGAAAAGTTACGGGTGGCCTGTAAGGAACCGAGAGAGCGGGCATTGATGGAATTTCTATTGAGTACAGGGGCCAGAATCGGAGAAGTACCTCAAATTAGAAAACAGGACATTGATTGGAGTACCGGGGAAATCCTGATCTATGCACATAAAACCTCTGATTATCGGACCGTATACCTTAATGATGTGGCAATGGTGCACTTAGAAAAATATCTGGATTCTAGGGAGGATAGCAGCGAGGCATTATTTGCAGGAGCACGGGCACCTTACAATGCGGTTCATGAAGATGGATTAAGGCTGATTATAAAGCAGATTGGAGAAAAGGCAGGATTAAAACGCCGAGTTTATCCTCACCTATTCCGTAAGACAATGGCAACAACGTTAAGAATGAAGGATTGTGCTATCGAAGATATTCAGCAGATCCTTGGACACAAGGACCCGTCTACAACGCTTGGATTCTATGCAGCAGCCAATCAGGTACATCTAAGGCAAGTGCATAACAGATATATGAGCGTTGGGGCTTAATATAAATTCTCATTAGGGATAGGGCGCAGCTCCCGAAGCAACCACGAAAACAAACCGGTTTGTAGTAACTCGTCAACCAATCTTTTGTAAGCGTATAAGTATAACGGAAAAAAGGAATCAATGTGTCACGACATTGCGAGGGGCATAGAAGCCCCTCTTCCACAAAAATAATCAGGCAGCAGGATTTTTGTGCAGCCTTAATCAATAAAGCAACAGTTTAATGAAGCTGCCGGGAGGCAGCAGGAAGGATAAGTGAACATGAACAAAAAAGAGATAAGCGAGATTAAAAAGTTATTTACTCCTGCAAATTGCGCAATCAGCCGGATATGTGGTTGCTACGTAGATGCGGAGAAGAACCGGAGAACAGAGTTAAAAGAGGCTTTTTTATCACTTCCAGAAGCGGAGGCTTTTAAGTATTTCAATATTTTCAAAAGTGCTATGTCCGGGACCATAGGAAAAAACTTGCTTAATATGGAATTTCCTTTGGAAGCAGAAGGAGAGGGGGGAACACAGGAACTACTTCTTGGGCTTAGAGAAGAAGGACTAAAAAATGAATATTTGGTAGAAAAATTCTATGATAAGGTGATCCAAAGTTATGATTACGGTGAGAACTATTACATAATCCTGATTCATTGTGCTTATGACATTCCTGGAAAATCAGCAGACGGACTGGAAATGTACGATGCATCAGATTTTGTTTATGAATTCATTCAGTGTATCATATGCCCGGTAAAACTGTCAAAAGCTGGACTGTATTATAACACAGAAGCCAATGCAATAGAAAACAGGAATCGTGACTGGCTTGTGGAAACACCTGACACAGGATTTATATTTCCGGCTTTTAATGATAGGAACACAGATATTCATAGCCTGTTATTCTATGCCAAAAACCCGGAGCAGATGCCGGAACGATTCATCAATGAAACACTTGGTTGCGTAAGGCCAATGTCTGCCAAGAGTCAAGCAGAAACATTCCAGGCGATTGTAGAAGAAGTAATGGGAGATAACTGTAGCTTTGAGACTGTAAAAAGTATCCATGATAATTTTCATGAATTATTGGAAGAGTCAAAAAACGAAACGGAGCAGTTTACTCTTAAGCCTGAGCAGATCAAGAAGATTCTGGAGAATAATGGGCTGATGAAGAAAAGTTGAAAGAATTTGAAAAGCGGTATGAAGGATTTGAAGCGCAACAACCGGAATTCCTTCTTACAAATATTACAAATCAAAAGAATTTTGAAATCAAAACTTTTGATGTAAGCATAAAGGTAAAACCGGATAAGACATATTTGGTAGAATCACGCATGATTGACGGCAGGCCGTGTATTGTGATCGGAGTCAATGAAAATGTAGAGGTAAACGGAATAACTGTAAAGCCGTTACAACCGGAGGGGTAAACGCGGGTTCAGAAAGGAGCCGACAATGGGAACGAAAAGAATATTCTCATGTGACAGGTGCGGAAAAGAATGGCCGGAAGAAAATAGAAATGGGTTTGTAAATTATCCTCGCCATGTAGATTATGAGGATCTAAAAAGGGTCGATCTTTGCAAAGAGTGCGAAAAGGAATTCTATAGGCTCGTAGGTAGCTTTATGAAAAAGGAAAACTAAACGCGGGTTTAATGGAGGAAGGAGATACATGGAAAAATCAAATGGATCTATTGAAATCAGTGATACAACCTTAGAACAGGTACAGGAATTTCACAACTGGCTACAAGGGAAAAGCTGTCCTACTGATATTGAGTTTGTGCATTCGCTGAATCTGACACCAGAAGAGGCGTTCAGCGTGATCTATTACCTTCAGGAAGAATTAGGGATACTGCCGGATAATTACGAAATGTGCCGGGAATGCAAAGATATTTATGACAGCGACAACGAAGGGACTTGTATCAACGAGGAAAGCACTGTGATTAAGGACGGGGAAGAAATTGACGGAAATTTCCCAGAAGAAATATATGGTTTTTACTGCGATAGTTGCCGACCGGATTAGATAGAAAAGGAGATATCAATGATCAGAGAAGTGATACTTAAAACCGCAGGAATGTTTGATAATTATGATCAAAAGTTAACGGACTATGAATTATGGAAATCCATAGCAGAGTATATGGACGGAGAAAAAGCCCTTGTTGTTGACCACTACACAAGGGACGGAACATATACATTCCTTTGTCTGCAAGATGCCAATAAAGATAAAGAGTATTCATATATGAGGGAACAGGACAGTATGATGGGCTGCTATATTGATGATCGGGAAAGATTCGAAAAAGACTGGGAAAACGAAGAATACGAACCGGATGGACTCTTTATTTTATCGGCGGAAAATGTGATTACATCAGAGCCGCAGGAAGCGCATATACACATGATCTGCCAGGGCAGCAAGAGGGAGACAAGTGGAACCCAGTGAGTTTCATGTTAGGAACATCATCGAACAAACTGCCAGGGCAGCAGGAAGGGAACGAAGAATGAATAAACCATGTGAGCATTGCGACAAGGCTGAAAAGAGCCGACCTGAGTACTTCAAGTGTGATCAGCCCTGCCAGAGAGCAAAGCAATGTTATGAGAACGACAAGAAACTGATGGATATTTTCAGGGGCTTTATGCCTTAAACCAAAGTTTAAAGGAGAATGAAAATGAATAAATTTAAAAAAATATTACCCGAATGTGTGGGTAGCAGAATGTGACGAAGAATATGAAAAGGGAGAAATCATTGAACTTGAAACCAAATATGGAAAAGAAATTGAGTGTGAGGTTTACAACTTAATTGCAAAAAAATGATGAGAAGTATTTTTATTCTATTGTGCGTATTGAAGATCAGTCATATGCACAAAGAAGAGCAGAACGATATGCGAATAGTGCAGTAAATCATAATGTTAAAAGCAATGAATATATTAAAGCTTCCAATGAAGGAAAAGAATTCTTATCTTTAGGTGAGCCTATCAAAGTAGGGCATCACAGCGAGAAGCGTCACCGTGCTCTTCTTGACCGAAACTGGAGGCGAATGGAGAAGAGCGTTGAACACTTTGAAAAGGCAGAGAGTGCACAGCATAAGGCTGAATATTGGGAAAACAAGGCGCAAGAAATAACTCTGGCTATGCCCGAAAGTATCGAATATTTTTCAGATAGGCTTGAAAAAGCAATTGCTTATCACAAAGGTTTAAAGGACGGTTCGATAGAAAGAGAACATTCTTATTCCCTCACTTATGCAAACAAAGAAGTTAAGGAACTAAAGAAAAAGATTGAAATCGCAAAAATATTATGGGGAGATCGTAAGTCGCAAAATTAGGATTTGATTGATTAAGAAAGGAGGCCGGAGCCGTCCGGACGATAAGGTACCTGGCTCCTTTCGAAAATGGGATTAGAAGTATTTGATAATTATAAGTGTGATGGTCAGATAGAAATGCGGCCGCTGGAAATAAATAAAACATATACAGGTGATTGCCTGGACGTTTTAAAAACTTTTCCGGAACAATCCGTAAATTGTTGTATTACATCACCACCTTATTTCAGGCTAAGGGATTACGGTATTGACGGGCAGATCGGAATGGAAGAGACACCAGAACAATACATAGACAGGTTGACGGAAGTATTCAGGGAAGTAAGGCGAGTTCTAAAAGATGATGGGACGCTTTGGGTTAATATTGGCGATAGTTATGTAGGGACAGGAGGGGACAGAAAGAACCCTGTTAAAAATATTATATTTAATCAGCAGCAACAAAGCAATCCTAAAAATGGACGGTATGAAAGCATATGCAAAATGAAGGATTCGGGATTGAAACAAAAAGATTTAATCGGAATACCTTGGCTGCTTGCTTTCTCATTACGGGCTGATGGCTGGTATTTAAGGCAGGATATTATATGGCATAAACCAAACCCAATGCCGGAGAGTGTTACAGACAGGTGCACTAAGTCCCACGAATATATATTTCTCCTATCAAAATCTCCTAAGTATTATTATGATGCGGAATCCATTGCGGAAGATGTAACCGAGAGCACGACAAAACGGTTATCTCAAAATATCCAGGAGCAAAAGGGCGGCGTTCTGCCAGGGAAAACAAATGGAAACATGAAAGCAAAATCGCCACGTTTCGGGGGGAAAAAATATACCGAGGATCCTGAAACATTCTTTCGGACCAAATCAGGGAATGCTTATGAATATAGACCGAAACGAAATAAGCGTGATGTATGGAGCGTGACAACGAAACCGTATAAGGGTGCTCATTTCGCAACATTCCCCCAAGATTTGATTGAACCTTGTATTTTAGCAGGCTGCCCCAAAGATGGCATTGTATTAGATCCTTTCTTTGGCTCGGGGACCACGGGAGCTGCTGCACAAAAATATAACCGAAATTACATAGGGATTGAGATTAATCCTAAATATTGCAACTTAGCAGATTCCAGAAATGCAAGTGTGCAAATCAGTATGGATATTGTTTAGGTAAACGAATATTTTCAGGAGTAAGGTTGCTGATGGCAGCAGGACCAGAAAGGAATACATGAGCAGAAAAACATCAAAAGAAAATAGAGAGGAAAAGGCAAGAAGGGAAAAGGCAAGAAGGGAAAAGGCTTTACAGGCTGAAATTGCAATGGCAATCAAGGCTCCACCGCCTAAGACGGGAAGTGCAGCAGATCCACCATATTTATTTACTTGCATTTGTCCTGATCCTGATAGAAGGGAAGCGAAATATGCACCAATATTTAGGATACATAAAACTATGAGAAAGTGAGGCTTGGTAATATGAATGCTGCGGAAATGAGAAACGAGAATGAATATTACAGAACGAAAGCGGCTGAACTTGAAAAGGACGAGAATATAGGAAAAAGGCATATGGATATTATCGACAATGAAAAACAACGGTATAGCGATATAGTAGCATTAAGCCATGATGATAAGGTAAGGGCAACGGCACAAAACAAATGGAAAGCCTTAGATGATTTACAGAAACAGTTTGAACAGATGCAAATATAGCCTGCCAAAAGGCAGGCACGGCAGCAGGATAAGGAGGTATTATGGTAGAATCACCTGTAAGAAAACGGGATATTAAATTAAGTGATTATAATATCTCGCGTGCAAAGTATAATGAATTAAAATATTTCTGTATGCAATATGGTGAGAAAAGGCAAGAACTACATAAAAATTATGGATTAGGTTCCGTTTCAAGTGATGGGTTACCAAAAGGAAACTTACCGGGGAACCCTACGGAAAAGACGGCAATCAGAAATTCAATCCTGAAAAAAGATATCGATTTAATAGAGCAAACGGCAATGGAAGCAGATTCAGAAATTTATCTATGGCTTATAAAAAATGTGACAGAGGGAATACCATATGAATTTATGCCGGTTCCATTGTCACGAACAAAATTTTATGATTCAAGGAGATATTTCTTTTATCTTTTAGCACAAAGAAGATAAAATTTGAAAAAGTGGGGAACTAGAAGGGGGCACTTCCGTGATATTATGATATCATGCAAAAGGTAAAAAGTACCGTTTGCACGCTTACTTCCTCCCCTTGTAAGTGGATATTTCATACTTCATGCCCTCCGGGAAAAACACCTGTCGTAATTTGAACGATGGGTGTTTTCTTTTAAGCGAAGATGGTATATACTGGTAGCATAAGGAGGGATTTGCTATGAATGATGAAAAGAAGAAAAAGGTTTATTTATTATTTATATTTGTATTCGCAGCAATCATAATTGTAAGTGTAGTAATTATATTTCATGCATTAAAACCTAAAGTGGACTACGAAGCAATGGTTACAGAGATGTGCGAATACGTTTACAAATACGACAATGTTACAGATATAAAGGCCGTAAGTGAGCGCCAATACAAAATCACAGTAAAAGGCGATCCATGGTATAATGCATCTGAAAGAGATAAAATGGTTTTTTGCAAGGACATAAATACGGCTTTGACGGGAATAAGCTGGAAATACAAAGCAATTAAGGATATAGAAAGAGTAAGCGTATATTATTACGACGAAGACGGAATAAACGTTGCAGAGCCTGGAAATAGCACATCGTTTGAAAGCGTAATATTACATTAACCATTAAGCACTGAGGCAATAGTCTTGGTGCTTTTTATATTGCATAAGCGCAGGAGGGAGTGAGACATGGCTAAAGAATTCGCCAGAGCATTCTATGACGGTATGCCGTGGCGTAGATGCCGCAAGGCGTACATAGCGAAGCGCATTGCCATTGATGGTGGACTGTGTGAGAAATGCCGTGAGAGATTAGGATACATGGTACATCATACTGTAATGCTTACACCAGATAACATAAACGATCCAGATGTATCACTTAATCATGATAAGCTGGAGTATGTATGTAAGCAATGCCATGACAGGGAAGAAGGGCACTTCATACAGCGGAAGGATAGTCAAAGCCGTTGCACGTTTGATGCAGAAGGGAACCCTATACCGATAGTGAAGGAAAAGGAGGACGAATCCGTTTGATAAAGTAATAAAATTGCAGAAAAATAAAAATAAAACCAGACGATTCCGTTATGAAAAGAAACCATAGGCCCCCCCTTAAAACAAAATGGGGGTTGTTTTGATTTCACCGAGTCCCCAACCTCAAATTTTACGCATGAGATTTTACAGTACCCCCTCCCCAATGAAAGGAGATGATGAAAGATGGATAAAGCTGAGAGGATTAAGAAAGAGGAAAACAAACTTAAGAGGATTTTCAAAAATCTGGACGAAAATAAAAAAAGAACAGTTGAAGGTCTGATAAGGCGCGCTGCTTTTATGCGTGCCAGCCTTGAAGAGTTCGAAGAAGACCTTGACGCGAATGGATTCGTTGAAAGATTCTCCCAGGGGGATAAACAGGAACCATATGATCGCAAGCGCCCGGTGGCTGACCTGTATAACACAATGAATACCTCATACCAAAAAATCATAAAGCAGCTTACCGATCTTCTGCCAGAGGGGAAAGAAGATGTTGACGAGCTACTTGAATTCGTGGGCGGTGGTAAACATTGACGGAATTTGAATCATATTTTACTCAAATTGCAGACGGGAAAATAACTGCTTGCGATAAAATGAAAAGAATATCGGATCGATTACTTGAACAGTATTTAAATCCGGGAGAGTTCCATTTTGATTATGATATTGCAAGTCGACACACCACATTCATTGAAAAGTTCTGCAAGTTACCGACCGGAAAACTTGGAACGCCTTTGAAACTTGAATTATTTCAGAAAGCCAGATTACAAGCCATATTCGGTTTTGTTGATGATAACGATATCAGGCAATACAACGAGGTTTTAATCATTGAAGGACGTAAGAATGGGAAAACCACCGAAACCGCAGCCATTGAGTTAGACATGCTGGTAAATGACCAAGAAGGATCACCACAGATTTACAATGTGGCAACAATGCTGGATCAGGCGAAGCTTGGTTTTACCGCAGCCGACAAAATGAGGATGCAATCCCCACTTTTGAGAAAGCATATCAGGAAAAGGGCGGCCGATCTCTATTGCAAGATTAATATGGGCTTTATAAAGGCACTTGCAAGTAACGCAAATAGCCTTGACGGCTTGGACACTCATTGCGGAGTTATCGATGAATTGGCAGCAATCAAAAACAGAGATATTTATGATCTGGTAAAACAATCCATGGGAGCGAGGGCACAACCGCTCCTTTTTTTGCATTACAACAAATGGATTTGTACGGGAAGGAATATTTGACAGCCAATACAAATATGCAGGCGATATCATTGACGGGAAAGCGGACAACAAAAGATTTCTTCCATTTATCTACGAATTGGACCATATCAACGAGTGGGATAAAGAAGAGTGCTGGATAAAAGCAAATCCAGGACTTGGCACGATAAAAAGCTATGACTACCTGCGGCAGATGGTACAAAAAGCAAAAGACGACAATTCTTTTAAACCAACTGTCCTTGTAAAAGACTTTAATATAAAGCAAACCTCAGAAGCGGCGTGGCTACGATATGAGGACTTTGAAAACGAGGAAACATTTAATTATAAATTCCGGTATGCAATCGGAGGAATGGATGCTGCTGATTCTGTGGATCTAAGTGCTGCAAAGGCGATTTGCATGAAACCAAATGATGATAAAATATATGTTAAACAAATGTATTGGATTCCACAATCTGTTTTAGATAAACAAGAACTTTTAGGTGATAGAAAGGGTAGAGATAACATTCCTTATCAGTTATGGAAAGATGAGGGGATACTAAGATCTGTAGAAGGTAACAAGGTAAATAAAAGGGTAATGTTAGACTGGTTTTGTGAATTAAGAGATCAAGAAGATTTATACATACTTTATATTGGCTACGATCCGTGGCATATAGATGATTCTCTATTGACAGAATTCAAGTCTGAATTTGGGGAAAAGTCAATGATTCCAGTAAGGCAAGGTGTGATAACTTTAAGCCAACCAATGAAAGAACTTAAAGCAGATCTTCAAGGAAAGAAAATCATTTATAACAATAATAAAATTGATAAGTGGTGTTTTTATAATACATACATAAAAACCGATATTAACGGAAACATACAGCCAATAAAAGGAACTGATACAAGACAGAGAATTGATGGTACTCTTGCCCTAATTGATGCGTACAAGATACTGCAAGACAAGATGCTTGAATACCAAAGTATCATATAGGAAGGAGGTAAAACTTGGGAATTGGTGCAAAAATAAAAATGGTACTTAACAACGTTGCCATGCAATCTGCTTTTAAAATGATTACAGAGCAAGGAAATGGATTTTTCGCATGGAATGGTAAACTATTTCAGTCCGACATGGTTAGAGCGTGTGTAAGACCATATTCCAAGGCAATAGGAAAGTTAAAAGCTAAGCATATACGCAACTTTAACGGATCAATAAATGTTAATCCTGATGTATATATGCGTTTTTTGTTAGAAGAACCGAATCCTTTAATGTCCGGGCAGATAATGCAGGAGAAAGTTGCAACGCAGTTAGCATTAAATAATAATGCTTTTATCCTAATTGTAAGAGATGAAAATGGAATACCGCAGCAGCTTTACCCGATACCAGCAGCGGGGGTAGAGGCTAAATACGAAGGAGGGGACCTTAATTTAAAATTCTATTTTATCAATGGCAATACATTGACATTCCCTTATACTGAAGTAATACACCTGCGTAAGGATTTCAACGACAACGATGTTTTTGGGGAGTCTCCGGAAGCTCCGCTTAAGCAAATCATGGATATTATTACAACTACTGACCAAGGTATAATAAATGCAATAAAAAACAGCAGTGTAATAAGATGGTTGCTAAAATATACCACGCCAATGCGACCGGAAGATTTAAAGAAGAATGTGCAGGAGTTTGTTGATAATTACTTGAATATATCTAGCACTACGTTTGGGGCTGCTGGAGTAGACGCAAAAGCAGATGTTATAAGAATTGAACCAAAAGACTACGTCCCAAATGCTCTGCAAATGAGCAACACAAAAGAACGCCTATATGCCTTCTTTAACACAAATGACAAAATTGTACATTCGAATTATACCGAAGATGAATGGAATAGTTATTTTGAAATTGTAGTAGAGCCTGATGCACTGCAATTATCAGCAGAATATACCAGGAAGCTGTTTAATCGCCGTGAGCGTGGATTTGGTAACAGTATATACTTTGATGCTTCTAATCTGCAATGTGCCAGCCTTTCTACTAAGCTTGCTCTACAAGCCATGGTGGACCGTGGAGCACTTACTCCAAACGAATGGCGTGAAACATTCAATCTCAGCCCGGTTGCTGACGGTGATAAGCCGTTGCGTAGACTGGACACACAAACAATAGATAAGGTCACAAACCTTTTATCTAATATGCAACTCGATAACATAGCAGAGACAAAGGCAGCAATTTATGCTTTGTTGAAAGGTGGTGAGAAGAGTGCCGAAAAAGATTGATGTGAAAGGCGAGATCGTGGGAAATAGTAACGCCAGGATTTATGAGTGGCTTGGAATTGAACACACATCGCCACAAGCCATAGTAAAACAAATCGCAGAAGCCAACGGAGAAGAAATTGAGGTTGAAATCAACAGCCCTGGAGGTGAGATTTTTGCTGGATCAGAAATTTATACGGCTTTGCGGTCTTACAATGGAAATAAAAAGATCCGTATTGTGGGGCTTGCTGGGTCGGCAGCATCGGTCATAGCGCAGGCGGGAGAATCAGAGATAAGCCCAACAGCCATGTTTATGATACATAAGGTATCAAGCCGCGCCAGTGGAAATCATAGAGCCATGGAGCATCAAGGAGAGGTGCTTAGGGCTGCAGATGAATCTATTGTAAATGCTTACGTAGATAAAACTGGTATGTCAAAAGAGGAATTGCTTGAAATGATGGATAAGGAAACATGGTTATCTGCGCAGCAGGCGGTTGACTATGGATTTGTGGATAAGGTAATGTTCCAAGACAGCCGTATACCGCTTACAAACTCTATCGGTGGAATTCCGCCAGAAACAATTGAAAAAATAAGGAATCTCATTAAAGGTCCGGGCAATAATGCCACGGATTTTTTTTAATGCAGAAAATTTAGAAAAGCAAAAAGCAGAGGCCAGATTACGCCTGCTTAATTTGAAAGGAGATTTTTAATGAAAAGAGAAGAGTATGTTGCAAAAAGAGAAGCAATGAAAAACGAAGCGCAGGAGCTTATTAATGCCGGAAAGGTAGATGAAGCCAATGCCAAAATTGATGCGGTTGGAAAACTCGATGAACAGTTTTCAAACGAAGCAAAAGCGGAAGCTAACCTTAAAGCTCTGGGAGAAATTCCCCAGATCATAAATCTTTCGGGCGCTGGAACAATTCCATCTGTTACTCCTGCTGCTGAATCAGATCAGGAAGATATTTATGATTCGGTGGAATACAGAAGAGCATTCATGAATTATGTGGTCAGCGGAAAGGCTATCCCGGATAAATTTAGGAATGCGTCTACCACAACCAAGACAACGGACGTAGGAGCGGTAATTTCGCCTATTGTTATCAACCGGATCGTCGAAAAGATGGAGTCAATCGGAATGATCCTTCCGCTTGTTACAAAAACTACTTTCGCAGCCGGGGCAACGGTCCCGACTTCCACGGTTAAACCTGTAGCCACATGGGTTGCTGAGGGGGGGACCTCTGATAAGCAGAAAAAGACAACCGGGCAGATTGACATTAAAGGCTATAAGCTGAGATGTGCAATTTCAATGACACTTGAAACCTCTGTAATGTCTCTGCAGGTGTTTGAAACAACGTTTGTAAACAATGTATCAGAGGCAATGGTAAAGGCCCAAGAAATTGCTTTTATCTCTGGTACTGGAACCGGTCAGCCGAAAGGTGTATTAACTGAAACTGTTGAAACTAGTCAGAACATCGAAGTTGCAGCGGCAAACGATCCTACATATCAGACGCTTGTTGACGCAGAAGCCGCGCTTCCACTGGCATATGAAAACGGTGCCGTTTGGAACATGACTAAGAAAACATTCATGAAGTTTATTGGAATGGTTGATAGCAATAAGCAGCCGATTGCCAGGGTAAACTATGGAATTAACGGGCAGCCGGAAAGATCATTGCTTGGTAGGCGCGTGGTTTTGAATGATTATATGACAAGCCTTGGTACTACAATCACATCTGATACAGTGGTGGCATTCCTGTTTGACTGGTCCGATTATATGTTCAATACAAACTATAACATGACCATTAAGTCATACGAGGACAATGATACTGAGGATCAGGTGACTAAGGCTGTTATGATCTGTGATGGAAAGACGATTGACAAGAATTCTCTGGTCACCGTAACTAAGAAATCAGCATAATAAAGGGGTGGTTATATGCTGACCATAACTGTATCAAAAGAAGAAATGCGCAGTATGGTTAGAATCAGCCACACGAAACTGGATGACGAATTAGAAATGCTGAAAGAGGCATATCTTACGGATTTGAGTATGGGGGGAGTTAACACCATACCAACCGGGGATATGCTTGCTTTGGCTGCTCTAAGACTATATCTAAGGTGGCAGATGAACTATAACGGCGAAGCTGACAGGTACAGGCAATCCTATGAAGCGACCAAGATAGCTATGTCGCTTGCCAGCGAGTACAAAGGAGAGGAGGTAACACCATGAGGAATGAAGTATGTATACTGGTCGCTCTCACAGCGATTGGAAGCGAAGTTGATCCGACTGAAATAGAAGTATTCTGTAATAAGGCATCTTGTACTAGAAGCGAATTTTATCAGGCTTATGCCGTTGGGTTATCTCCTAAACTCTCTTTAGAGATTGATCCTGAGGATTTTGAAAATGCGTCAATTCTTAAAGATGAAGAACTGGTTAGTCCGCAGCAGGTGGTATACAAAGGAGCCAGATACAACATTTTGAGAACATTCCAAAAAGATGAATCAACATTATCTTTGACTGTGGGGTGAGTATATGAGGGTTGCAATTGATTACAAGGAAGAAATCTCTTATATTGACCAGATGCTTAAAGACCTTCCAAAGGAAATGCAAGCAGAAGAACGAAAGGTCTTGAGTAAAGCCGGGGCTGCGATAAAAAAAGAACGTTGTCAGGTATCTACATAGCAGTGATATTGAATCACTACTTGATATTGAACCAAAAAAATTATGACGGCACCCGTCCATATGTCCATATGAAAGATGATGTAAGATTCACTGTCAAGAAAAATAAGCAAGGTGCCCTTTATGTCAGCGTCAAGGGCGGAAAGTATACCGGTTATAAGTGGCATCTGGCTAATGATGGTCATATAGCCAGAGATGGGAAAACCTTTGTTCCTGGCTTAAAATTCATGGAACGCGCCTTACAGGCATCAGAGGGAGATATCGAAGCAGCGATCAATGATATGATGAAAAAGGTGATGCAGTAATGGATATAGAAAATATTATTAAAACCGTATTAAATATCCCCGTAATAGAATTATCTCAACCGATTTTACCACCTTGTGCTACATGGTATAAATTATTCGAAGAACCGGAGTTATCTGGAGACGGTGAGGTGACGGAAGAATCAGAAACTTACGAGATTAATATATGGGGCAAGGCCAGGGAGGACGTAATAAATAAAACTGGACTCTTAAAAAAAGTCTCTGATTGGTATAAAGTATAACACTTTCCCAAACGTGACTTATTCCTATGATACTAACGGAAAGTCATGGCGTGGAATGATTAATTTTAAGCATATGAAGGAGGATACAGATGTCGTCTAAAAAGTCGAATAGAATAAATGTAGCTAGACTTGTCTACTGCTTAGTGCTTACAGACGCAGCAGAAGGGACTACATACGGACCAGTGAAACCATTTGGAAAGGCCATGCAGATACAACTCACCCCGCAGGTTGCAACAGGTACGCTTTATGGTGACGGAAACAAAGAGGAAGATGTGGGATTACTTAAAGGAATTGCGGTTGCGGTAGACACAAACAAAGTCTTTGCAGAGACCAGAGCCGAAATCATGGGAAATACGATAATTGATGGGGTGGTCATTGAAAAATCAGGAGATCAGCCGCCGGACATTGCCATGGGATATGAAGTTGATCAGCTTGGCGGAACAAAAGAACAGGTTTGGTTACTCAAAGGCAAGGCACAGCCAGGGAACCAGACTATTCAGCAGTCTACAGATAACGTAAACTTCTCCACTGATTCAACCACAATTAATTTTATCCCACGTGAATCAGACAGTCAAATAAGATTTTTTGGTGATACAGCAAATACGGATTACACAGCAGCCCAGGCGGCTGCCTTTTTTTGAGTCCGGTCCGGTCACTTATCCTAAAAAGCCAGAGACACCTTAGGAGGTAAACCATGGCAAGAAAAATAACGGCACTGCCGGCGGAAGAAATATGTATAGAGTTTAATGATAAAGAGTTGATTGCCACATTCAACATGAAAGCTGTCGGGTATATGCAGCAGGAATTATTGAAAAGAAAAAGTAAGAAAAACTCTATTCTTGAATTCGGTTCGGTTGTTCTATATGGTGGAATTAAAGCCAATGATCCGAACTTTACCATAGAAGAGGCCCGAGCATTGGCCCTGACAATGAACCCATCAAGCCTAAATGAAATCATAGAAGCTTATACCGAATCTGCCGGAGCAACTGCGGAAAGCGAATTACTTGACGAAGCGAAAAAAAAATCCTGGCACAGATGTTAATGAATCTTGCGAAATAAACAGCGAATCGTTGATTATAGATTTTGATTTGCTGTTTTATAGGTATTGCTTCCAGCTACACCGATCTGAAGATGAATTTTTATCCAGTTCCCTTGAAAAAGTAGTAAAAATGATTGACATAGCGAATGATGAAGCATTGTTGAAATCAAGTATCATGAACAACGAACCATACACACCTCGTTATTTCACCACGGGAAATAACGACAGAAGCAGAGAGGTAACTACGATTACAAGCATGAAGGAGGTCGAAGGTTTCTTATGAATAGCCAGTACAAAAAAACAATTGTAATCGGCATGGATTATTCTGAGTTTTCGGGTGGGATTACAGAAATCAACAGGAAAATGGGCCTCCTTGATGCTGAATTTAAGAGGGCTACTGCCGAAGCTGATTTATACGGTGATTCAACTGATAAACTTGGTATCCAGCAAGATATACTAAGACAAAAGATAGAACTGCAAAAGAAAAAAGGTCGAGGAAACCGCAAAATCTTATGATAAGATTGTAACTGCTCATGGTTATGAATCAAAAGCAGCCGATCAAGCAGATAAGGCACTGCTGAACGAAAGAACAACCTTATTAAAGCTTGAAGGTGCATTGAAAGATACAGAAGATCAAATTGAAGATACTTCTGATGAAAACCGGTCTTTTGGTGATGCATTACGTGAAGTTTCCGACTTTATTGGGTTAAGTGCAAGCCCAGCTGTTGAAAAATTCGCAGAAAAATTCGACGATGTAGATGCTAATGTAGGGAAAGCTATTCTTACTATAGGTACAATGGTTACGGCGCTTGGTTCACTTACGCTAGGCACCGCAGACCACGCTAAAGAGATAAGTATTGTATCGCAGAGAATGGGAATGACAACAGACCAATACCAAGAATGGGATTATATTATGAAATTGGTAGGAAGTGATGCTGAAAGCATGACTGGAGACATTGCGGCCCTTGCAGAAAAGGCTCTTGATGCAACTGACAAGACCAGTGACACAGCAAAAACCTTTCGACTTCTAGGCGTAAATGTGCGTGATTCTCATGGAGCACTAAAATCACAGAATGAATTATTTAATGATGTGATTAGAGGTTTGCAGAATATGGAAGATGTGACTAAGAGAAACGCCATAGCCAGTGACCTATTATCAACAACTGGAGAAAATTTAGGCCCTATATTGAATATGACTTCCAGAGAAATAGCGAACTTAAAGAGGGAAGCCCATTTAATGGGATATGTGATAAGCGAAGAATCAATTGAAAAATTCGTACAATTAAAAGAGGCTATGAATGATACCAAGACGATTGGAGAAGGATTAGCTAACAGCTTTGCAGCTGCGTTACTTCCTGTTCTCACAACATTATTTTCTGCCATATCTGCTATACCGACTCCGGTTTTAACAATGATTATAACGCTTACCGGTATGATTGCAGCAATGGTCAGTATTGGAAAAGCTGTTGAAAGTACCATTGGAACATTTGGAAAATTTGGTAAGTTTCTCACAGGATTTGACTTTAAAGCAAATCAAACGGCCATGGTGATCTTTGGAGTTGTGGCAGCTTGGCAGCTCTGGCAGCAGTAATTGCGGTAATTATTGGAAAAGGAAGCGAACTTGATAGAACAATGACAGTTGTTGGCAATAGCGTATCAAACATACAAAGTTCTGCCTTGACAGGGCGTACACAGCATTATGCTGCTGGTACTGATTATGCAGAGGGCGGTGAGGCTTGGATAGGAGAACACGGGCCTGAAAGGGTAATCATTCCAAGAGGTTCGAGAGTGCTTACAGCCGAGGAAACACGCAGATCATCAGGTGGAGATACATATATTCTGTATGCCACAATACCTGCAAGGGATATCAAAGAATTGAACGATGTTGTTAATTTCATGCAGCAAGGAAAACAGGCCGCAAGAGCAGGAAGGAGCAAAATGTAATGGCAACACAGATAGTGCAGTGCAAGGCTGATACTTACACATATTTTTCCTCGCCTAATGATAATTTTAGTACATTAGATCATATGCTTGTTAATCGCCCGGTTACGTCAAACGCGATGCTTGCATTTATACAATTTGATATTCCGAAAATGGAAAACAAACAGATTACCAAGGCGGAATTAAAGATATTTTGTATACAAAAAGGCAAGCGATGTATAATTGATGCAGCCCAATATGATATACCAGTAAGCGTAAATACGTTGACAGGCAAAATTGTAGGGAATCAATATATAGATAGTGATATGGCGCATTCGCCGACACAATTAACATCATCTATCACTGTAGCCGGTGCAAATGTATGGGTGTCATGGGATATAACAAGCATAATATCAAATACGCTTGGGAAAAATGATGTTGTTTTTGGACTCCAAGACTTAGAAACGAATATAGCAATTACGGAGTGGTGGAAATTTGCCTCCAGAGAGTCAGGAACATACCATATGTTGAGATTACTTATAACGATGCAGTTCCTGATCTTCCGACTATTCTGTATCCGAATGGTGACGTGATTGAGAAGGGTAATGCTCTGACATTTCAATGGAAGCATAATTCCATGTATGATACTGGCCAGACAAAATATGATTTTGGTTGGAAGCAACAGGGGAACGCTTCTTGGACAGAGGCTTTAGGTATTGTTACTACACAGCAAAGCCGCACGCTTGATACCAACTCCATGCCTACCGGAATTATTGAGTGGAGAGTAAGAACTTACAATGCCAACAATGCTGTATCTGAGTATGCTTATGGTGCTTTTGAACTTACTGGCCGCCCTACTGCTCCTATTATTGACACTATGAAAATGATGCAATTACAGAAATTGCATGGCGGAGTAATGAGGCTGAAACGGCAATATTCAGAATATGGATATACCAAGGCGCAATGCTGGTACATGACAGCGGTGAAAGGCCAGGTGGATTAACAAGTTCATACGTGCCTAATATGATGTTTCCTAACGGTCAATACACTGTTAAAATGCGTATTGGTAGCGTATACGGAGTATGGTCAGATGAAAGCGCAAAGGTATTTACCATATCCGCTGCTATTCCTTCCGCACCCGATATAACGCTGTCTGCCGCGCGCGGTGGAATATTAGTTACTACTTCGTCTACTGCTGCCGATAAGATTGTTTACCGCTCAGAAGACGGGACAACGTTTGTACCCATAGGCCGTTTTAGCGGCTTAACATATATTGACTATGCTGTGAAGTCAGGGAAAATGTATGAATACTTTATAAGGTCGCACAACGGCAGTTATGCTGATAGCGTAAAACGGCCCATGAAAATCAAGTATAAAGGGGCGCTATTATCGGAAATAAAGACTCCAGGCGATTACATTGAAATTTACAAATCAGATAGTGATTGGTTTAACAGCATTAAAACAAAACATTCCAATGAAGCCGAGTTGATCAAGTATGAAGGACGTATATATCCGGTAAAAGAATCTGGAATACATAAAGACTTAGAAATCGGAACTTCATTTTATCTTAGTAATTCCAACGCTGAAAAAATAGAAACATTATATGGGATTAACGGGATTTATTTGTTCAGAAATTCAGAGGTATGTTTTTGTTGTGAAATTAGCAGTTTCAATTATGAAAATACCCTGTTTAATATCGGAAAAAACGTAGAAATATCACTAAGCCGTATTGATTACAGTTTGGAGGTGAGGTTTGATGTATAGCCTCGCGCAGGCGGCATACTCTCATGAAGATGTGTTGAAAATGCTTGAATCTGACCGGACTATCAATTTCAGGTACGAATTGCTTGATAAAAATGAAGTCAAATTAAAAGACCTGGAGAATGTAAGCGGAAACCTAAGATTTGACAGTTCTCAGGAAATCATGTGTACAGCCTCGTTGACAATAAGAGAAATAGGGGACGTAGACCTTAAAACTGTTGATTTGAGGATACGTCCTTTTTTTCAGGCTTAAGACCCCTTCTGGTTGGCTTGAATATCCTATTGGCACTTACATCATGAGCAGCCCGGAGAGATCGAAACAAGGCAGTGGAGTAATGCAACAGGTCGATTGTTATGATTACTCTACCATTCTAAAAGAGGATAAGGTAACAACAAGATTGTTCATAGCGGAAGGTACAAACTACGTTACACAAATACGAAGCATTATAGTGGCAGCAGGAATAAAAAAGACGAACATAGAAACATCACCACTTACTGTAAGTAAGGGCCTTGAATTTGAGATAGGCACCAGCAAACTAGATATAATCAATGATCTTCTTACCGCAATCAATTACGAGCCACTACATTTTGACAATAGAGGATATGCCGTAAGCCGTAGGTACATTGAGCCTCTTAACCGCCGCACAGAGCAATCGTATGCAACTAATGACAGGAGCATTATAAAAAGTGGTGCTAAGCAAAGCGTTGACATATATAATGTACCTAATATATTTGTGAGGTATACCGATGATCCTGACGGGGCAGAACTCAGGAGCGAGTATATAAACGATAGCCCGGGGAGTGTAATATCGACTGTGAACCGTGGCCGTAATGTGGTTGATATTGAAAGCGTAGATGATGTAGCTGATCAATCAACTCTTAACGATCTGGTCCGCCGTGTTGCAATCGAAAAAAAGTCAGACTTACGATGCTGTTATATTGCCTACGGCTCTAATGCCGCATCACTCATACCGTGATTGCATTTATGTAGGCGAAAACAGCCTTGCAGTAGGAAACAAATATATAGAGTATGCATGGGAAATGGACTTAAACGTAGGCGGTACTATGACACACACTTTAAAGAGGGTGATAAAACTATGATGTGGGATAATCCGGGGCAGCAGATTGATGAATTACAAAAGCTGTTTGAAGGAGAAAAGGCTTATCGTATGGCCGTAGTTGAAAATGTTACAGGTGGTAGGCCATACATCAGGTTTTTTGGCGAGAATATGGCAAGCCAGAAACCTTACAAATACCTGCAATCTTATACTCCAGTGGTAGGTGACAAAGTACTTGTTGCACGTGTGGCTAAAACTTATGTAATACTTGGAAAGGTGGTTTAAGATGAATTATGATGTAGTACTCAATGCAAACGACAACGCCATACTGGAGACACAATATGCCTTTACCCAAGGTGATTATGGACAAATACAGTTTAGTATCCGCGTAAAAGCTGATGGGCAGTATATAGCTAATGCAAGTCGGGCTTATATACTGTTTACCCTGTCAAATGGAATGATTGTGACGGGGGCGGATATGCCAAAGAACGTGGCGACATATACGTATGTCTTCCAGGGAAATGAGCTGCAATCCCCCGGGAAAGTGGTGGCAGATGTAAAACTGGTATATGCAAATGGACAAATATCCTCTAATAAATTTACCTTCCTATGTCGTTTTGATCCTCTGGCAGACAAATCAGTTCCGGCGGCTCCATATATTACCGTGTTGCAGCGCATTGTCGATGAAGGGCAGGAGAAAATTGACTATCTGCAAACACTTATTGACTCTATCCAGGGGAGTATTGGAGAAACAGCGATTACAAGAAACGATTTACAAAGCACACGCGATCCTGTAACAGCAGGATTAAAGGCTTTAGATGCTCATTTGGCACAATATATGATGCTAAAAAGTGACCTTGTTAATAATGGGTTAACAACAGTGGAAGGATTTGCCCTTGACGCTCGATACGGAAAAAATTTACAGGACCAGATTACTACGGTAAATAGCAATTTAAATAATAAATTCCTGTTGAACGCAGATTCTAAATACTTAGCAATTAAACAATTTTCTGCATCTGATTCAGGTGGCACTAACTGGATTAATATAAGCTTATCACAGTTGGGTATCACAGGTAAAAAGATGCCAGAATATTGCGCGCCGATGGCTTGCATATCATGGAATACTGGAAATGGCTTTCAAGTAACCTATTGTCATCGTTATGATGACACTACATTACAGGTTGGGTTTAATATTTCATTAGCATCAGCTTTTCGCGTTACACTTATATTTGGACTCATTGATGCCTAAATGATCATTTTGCAATCGCTATCCAATCGACTGTAATAGGGTAATTGGGGACCTTAATTCCTGCCGCCGTACTTTCAACAACGATTATGCCAAATCCGGTTGTAGATGGGTTACTTATTTTAGCGGATATTATTACATCTGGAGCTGAACCTCGAACAGTTAGACTTACTTTAGGTGCCACAGAAAATGTTTTACCGTATGTAACTAAAACACCCCCATCTCCGGCAGGAATTGTGGCTGTTCCTGCTATTAAATTGCTATTTACATTATTAAATAAACTTGTAAACCAGTCCCTTATGGGGCTATTTTTATTGCCTGGAAACAGGCAGAAAGGAATTATATATGAACAAAGAAAAAAAATGATTCTTAATGATGGAACTGCAATTAGTTTGGAAACAGGCGCAAGCTTACTGAGCTTACTGCGATTTTCAAAGACTGGACGGCTGCAGCTTCCATTATGCCAAAGCTGACGGAAGAAAACCTTGCAAGCGTCAAGGTACAGACCGGAGAGGGCACGACCGTAGGAAATTATACTGATCTTGTTCTGCAGCCGGGGTCATGGGAAGAAAAAGCAGATGGTTTATACATCACTATCTCATTGCGTGAAAAAACAGACATTGAAAAACGTCTGGATAAAGTGGAATCAGGACAGGAAGTACAGGCAGGAGCTATAGGAGAACTGGCCGGAATGATGGGAGGTACACAATAATGGTGGCTTTTTATTTAATGAGAATTACAGATGGAAAAATGACGGTGGAAGAAGTACCGCCAAAATGGCATGACGAAGTGGAAGAAAAATTAAAGGAAGAGTGAGGCAAATGAGAATGAAATTTATTGACAAATACAATGCTCTGGTCGGAGCTGCGGTAACAGTACTGACGGCATTATTCGGTACATATTGGTATGTGTTTGCAGGATATTTATTCTGCAATATAGTGGATTATGTAACAGGTTACGCAAAGGCCAGAAAGAACCATACAGAATCAAGTAGTATTGGTATTATCGGAATCGCCAAAAAAATAGGATATTGGATCATTGTTTCGGTATCTTTTTTTAATTCCGAGTTTGTTTGTAAATTTGGGGAAAGATATGTTCGGAATAAACCTATCTTTCCTGGAATTGCTTGGCTGGTTTACGCTTGCGACACTCTTAATAAATGAGATCAGGAGCATATTGGAAAATCTTGTGGAATACGGATGCGATGTACCAGAGTTTTTGATCAAAGGGCTTGCAGTTACCGAAAAACTGATATCAGCCGGAGCAGATAAAACCGAATAAATATAGTGTAGGGCCTGGGATTATCCTGGGCCATTTCTTTGTAAAAGGAGAAGATGTTATGAATATTAGCAAACAGTTTATAAATATAAGCAATTATAACAGGCCAGGAACGAAAAGAAAAAAAACACTACTGCGATAGCCTGCCACTACATAGGAAATCCAGGAACCAGTGCGCAGAACAACAGAGATTATTTTGAAAATTTAAGAACTGTAGGACCACAAAAAGAAGCCAGAGGAGAAAAGGTAACAAAAGCAAGTTGCCATTATATAATCGGCTTAGATGGAGAAATTATTCAGCTAATACCGGAAGATGAAATCTCTTGGTGTACCAATAGTGCAAACAGCTATACTATGTCAATTGAAGCCTGTCACCCAAAGGCGGACGGGGTATTTAATCAAAAGACGTATAATGCGTATGTAGAGTTGTGCGCAGACCTCTGTACTAGATGGGGGCTTGATCCCCTTCATGGGGGCATGATCCGGCATTATGATGTGACAAGAAAGGTATGCCCTAAATGGTTTGTAGATGCACCGCAGGAATGGCAGAAATTTAAAGAAGCTGTTGCCGCAAAAATGACACCAAGATATGATTTGGAGTGGAATCATGACGCTAATGGCTGGTGGTACGCAGATACAAATACTTCCTATTATAAGGCGTGTTGGCAGCTAATACACCATCATTGGTATTATTTCAATCCAGATGGATATGCGGTAACAGGCTGGCAAGTTATTAACGGCAAAGACTATTATTTTGAACCGAGAGCAGGACACCCGTTAGAATGCGCATTATATAAGACCGATGATAGTGGGGTGCAGGCACCAGGAGAATTTTAAGCGTTTGTTCATATTATATAAAAAAATCATATTTAGGCAGGCTTCCGGATTATCGGGCCTGTCTATTTTTTATTGTAAAAAAAATAAGAAAATAGGAATGTTTGGCTAGATAATTATGGGAAGCCTAACCGTGTAAGCGTTGTATTGACATTCATTTCTATGGTGATTTGAATAAAAACACTTGAAAATCTCATAAAAGTGTGGTAAAGGACGAAAACATGTATTATACTGTACTTGAGAGGTAGTAAGAGGTAGCAAGACGGAGGGAGTAGTATGAGATCACCTATGGATAAAAAAACCTTTATGAGTTTTTATAAAAATACGATTTTAGGTTATTCTAATAATTTACAGAGATATATATGCAGTTTATTGGAAGAACAGAATCTTATAACATTTGAGGAACAAAGGAGATTATTTGACTCTGATGAAATAACATATTTTGAATCAAAGAGAGATACTCAGGGGATTATATCAAGGACTTCTTCTGATGAAAAATTTATCGGTTTTTATGAGAAGTGGGAGTTTATTAAATTATATAAATATTCAGTACCTTTATTTTATGAAATTAAAGATAAAACAACGCTTATTGAAAGATTACAGCAAAAAAAATTAATTATCTTTAATGATGAATGTTATGCACCGGAGTATATAATAGATACAGAGTTAAACAGTTCTGTACCTATATATATGATTGAAGAAAATAAAGTATTTATAAAGTTCGTGTTACAAAAATCATTTTTAATTCCTGAGCCATTTGAGAGAATTGATTATCGTTATCCAGTAATAGTATACTTTGATATAAAGAATAGCTGTTTGGAGATTCGCTATGATTCAACAAAGTATAACGCATCTTTTAATAGTGAACTATATGAAAGCATCGTTAATGACTGTATTGATTGGTTAAAAAAAGAATTAGAATTAGATTTATTTATCAGTGAACACAGTAATGCAATTGATGTTATAAATGATAAGAAAAATGAATCGGTAAAAATGTATAAACAAATGATGGAAATGAGTTCAGGTGGTTCGGCTGAGTTGACGTCATCGGAAAACACAGATTATGTGTTGCCGTTTATAGGAGAAATTAGAGAATTAATAGATGAAAATAAAGAGTTATTTAATGAAGCGGAAGAAGTAAAACAATTATTGTTACAATATCTTGAAGATAAGGAAGCTACAGCAAGATATCCATATATATATATTAAATGGATCAAACCTGTAGAATCTCAAAGCTATATAGTAAAAGTAACTTTTGATTATTTAAATCATAAGTATACATTGTTGCAACATATAACGGGAAGTTGTAAAGATTTAGGAATGGAGCGAATGAATGATGCTATCGAATATCTTTGTAAAAGTAGCTCCTTTGTTAGAGGAGAAGAAATATAATACTGATCTAATCATAGGGTTTTTGGGAAAATATAAATCAACACAATATATATACCCAAGTGCAATGCATAGAGAGTTGAAGATAGATATAAAAGCGGTATATGAAATTTTGGAACTGTGTGTTGAAATTGGATTAGTAGAACAATGGTTAGAAATTTATTGTCCAAAATGCAAACGTTTTACTGGGCAGTGCTTCAAGACGGTGGAGGAGATTCCAGAAGAGTTATACTGTTTGAATTGTGATGAGGAAATTTTACATCCATTGAAACATGCACTGGTAATTTATAAGGTGCTGTAGATGAAAGAGAAAAATGATAACGAAATCTTAAGTAAGGCTGAAAAGTTTTTTTGAAGAAAATGATTTGAACTTATTTAAACTTATTGAAATAACTGGTAGGAGTAATTCAAGACTTTTACAATTAGATAATAAAAATTACACTGCATTAAATGAAGTATATTATAAAATAAAAAAATGAAAAAGGGAATAAATCAGTAAAAGGAAAATGGTTGGAGGATTTGACCAATATAGTATTCCATAAAGGAAATTCAAAATTATTAGAATGTCGTAGAAATTGCAGAACTAGTACAAATGAAATTGATTTGCAACTCAACTGGACGCAAGAAGCTAGGTTAGCAGGAGTTAATAATGCTTTTCCTTGCTTTGGTGAGTCTTTTTTTATGCGAATGTAAAAATTATGCTGGAAAAGTAAATGTAACGTATGTTGGAAAATTTTATTCGCTTCTGAAAACATCAAATTGTAAAATGGGAATTTTGGTTGCTTGGGAAGGAGTAACCCGTAGGGGTACTTGGTCTGATTCTTTGGGATTGATTAAGAAAATTGCATTAAAAGATGATACATATATTATAGTAATAGATAAAAATGATTTTGACCGAATTATTGCTAAAGAAACTCATATATTTGAAATTATCTATTCGAAATATATTGCAATGAAAAATGAAATAGATTATTCCAATTATATCTCTAAGCATGAAAATGAAGATAAATTTATAATTTAATCAAAGGTGAGAACTTTAAAGATTAAGGGCGGTTTCCGTAAGGAGGTCGCCCTTTTTCTATTACTATATATGGGAGGAAAAAAATGGACAACAATTAGCCCTATTCTGCTGTATAATAAATGTTATTATGATCATATGTAGGAGGACATTAGATTACATCGTAAATAGCAATTTTAGATAGTGAATTTAATTCCAATAATATTATTGAAAGTGTTACACTATCCCGTCTGCGATATATGCCGAAGGTTAAGGTGCTATACAGATTCCAGGTTTACCGCTATCATTTCTGGTTATAAGATTGCGGAGATCCGTATTCCTTTTACTTTACGTCAAGTGCGGCAGTGATTAACTGTGCCACGCTCGGCTTTTTACGATAATAAGTAGCATGTCCACTTTGTTTTTTTAGTTTTTCGTGTTAAAATATAAGTTATAATAATATAAAGGGGTAAAGCAATGTCAAAAATGTTTAATGGACTTGAGCGTATTGACCTTTTCGCACAAGAGGTTATTTCTCAAATCTCTTTAGGAAAAAGGGAAAGTGTCAATAAAATTATTGAAGAAATGGGCAACAAGAACGTTGTGCATTATTTATTCAACAAGTATAAAGATGATTGGTTTTTATCACTTGATGAAAATTGTCCCTACAATGTTGATGATTGGGAAGAAAAATACTCTGAACTTGCTTATATAAGCGAAAATGATGCTCGCCGCAAATGGGGCATTAGAAACGAAGATGAGGGGCTTTTGCTACTCGTTACACTTACCTTTGAAGTTTTGAGAGAAGTTTTGCATAAAGCATAGTTAAAAATCCCGCCGGCTGTTATAGATGGCGGGATTTTTTTCCGTTTGATATTGCTGTACCACCGAACGCAATCTTACTTAAAGTTTTTCTTAAAGAAGATAAAGTTACAACGTTATATTTGGTAGTATAGCAAAATGGAAAAATGCCGTATTTACGCGGGTAAAGTTACCACGTTATACTACATATAATAATGAAGTTACCTTGCCAAGGTCGGGGTCGCGGGTTCGAGTCCCGTCTCGCGCTCTTATTGATTAATAGTGGAAACCTGGATTTTATCAGGGTTTTCACTATTTTTTGTTATGTAAAAATGCCTTTTCGGGGATAGACTGGGGCAGACATTAGACCGTGCCTTTGCAGTTAATGGTATGATCCGTCTTTTGTTGTCACATTCCGCTTGCCGGCCACCCAATCTGAATATTTTCTTGACATTTCTTTATTGGGTGCCAGTTAAGTCGACCCCTTTGTTCTGGCACCAATTTTATGGATTTTTTTAAAAGTTATTTTTGGTCAAATTATCTTATCAGGACGCGCGGAGGAATTCCGAATTTCTTTTGAAAGGACTCCGAGAAATGGCTCACGTTTGTATACCCCACAGCAAAGGCCGATTCACTCACATTATGCTCCCCTTGCTCTAGCAACGCAAAGGCTTTTTCAAGCCGCTGCTCCCGAATAAATTCATAAACGGTTTTCCCAAAATACTGCTTAAAAGAACGTTTTAACTTGCAATCATTCATATGGATTATCCGGGATAATTCCAGTAATGTTGGGGGTGACTCCAGCCGATTCAGAAGAATCTCACGTGCATAAGCCAAACGATCCATATCTGCTCTGGATAGCTGGCTTACATATTCCTTGCTGTTATCTTTGCAAATCAGCCTTTCTATATTAATGGATAACAGCTCTAAAATATAGCTTTCTAACAGAAGTCTGTTTATTTGATCCGCTTCTTTTATAAAACACATATCCAATTTATTTATAATGCTTTCTTCCCGAGCATCGCTTTTAAAACCACAGCAAGAATACGTATCTTTTTGGAAAGAGCGAAAACCAATATTGCTTTTACCACAAACCGCTTCACAAAAACCATCGAACGTGTAAGGGCTGACCCAAATAGAGTATAGCTGAACTTCTTCACCACTGTTGTATTCTGAATGTGCGGAAGCCTCTCCTAAAAAAACCCAGCGACGAATATCCGGCTGAAGTTCCACAGGCATACCATTTACCTCGCCGTATATGAAATTTTTTCGAGTATAGCTTAGTTCAAACACAGGGGATGTGGTGCCAGATTGTCTCTTTGTATTATTGGAAAATATACCAGAGGATACCATGATATGTACATCCGGACGTATTGCAATTGTTTTTTTCGGAAATATGTTTGATGATTCAAATTTCAACGGTAAATATGACATTCTATCAGTCCTTTGTAATGTCCGTTTTCGAACAAAGAAAATCCGCCGAGGGGCAGAAAACATTTTATCAATCTACTATATTATAGTTAGCTTTGACTAACTAGTCAATAGTTACTTTCTGAAACAAATATCCAGTGCGTACTGCAGGAATACGACTGACCCATACAATTCCGCCAAGGGGCAGAAAAACTCCGTCTAAGCAGAAGGTAAGCCGGACTTTATGTATACTATCAAGGTTAGCAATACCTAACTAAAATGCACGATTTACATTAGGAGGTTTAAAGTGAAGAAACGACTTATGATTCCAATTTGTCTTATGCTGGTGACGGCACTGGCCGCATGCTCGCCTGCGGTAGATCACTCACAAGCATCAGCCAATCAACACCTTCGGCTCAGGCTGCAGAACCAGCAGGTCAAAATGGCGATACCATTATGGTTGAAGACATGAAAGGCCAGGTTGAAATTCCCGCTGATCCCCAGCGCATTGTGGACGTTTCCGGTTTGGCAGATGAACTAATCATTTTGGACATGCCATTTATTGCATCAGCCAACACCAGTATGTATGATGGCATAACCGTTCCGGACTATCTTCAGGAATATTTCACCAATAACAAGATTGAAATTGTTGGCAACTATTCCGGAGCTGCCGCATCGGGTGATTTGAACCTTGAAAAAAATTGCTGAGCTAAAACCGGATCTTATTATTATGAATATCCGGCATGACAAGGTATATGAGCAGCTCAAAGGCATCGCACCTACGGTGATGATTAACGATGACATCAGCTATGTCAACTGGCGGGGACGTTTTCAGCAGTTAGGCCAGTGGTTTGGGAAAGAGGACGTTGTGACACAGTGGCTTGCTGATTATGATGCAAAGGCCGCTGAGCTTTCCGCAAAGGTTAAGGAAATGGTTGGCGACGATACCTTTGCTGTTGTGGAAGCCAATTCAGTGCATTTCGGTTCCTATTATGTTTATCGGACCGGAGGCCCGGGTGAACTGATATACGATGAATTAAAGCTGGCACCTTCCTCGGGAGTTCCGGAGAACGTCTGGGGAGAAGTAGTTGATGCGGAGTACTTTTCAAAAATTGATGCGGATCACATTTTCTTTTTCAGCGATGACGGCCGGATTGGAGATATAGGAAACAGCCCTGTTTGGCAGAATCTAAAAGCCGTAAAGGCCGGAAATGTATATTATGGTAAGAATGAGGCGCAATATAATATGGCTTATACGGCAAACGGCAAACTGCTATATATGGAAAAACTGGCAAATGCCATTCTCAATCACAGCAATGTTGAATGATCACAAAGCTCCGGCAGGCCTTTCGCCTATGCCTGTGCGATGGCTTCGAACCAAAACAGGCTTTGTATTATCTCTTGTTTTGATGGGGTGTGGGTTGCTGCTCTCCCTCCTGTTCTCAGCCAGCGTCGGTGTGGCAGGCGGGAATATTAGTATTTTAATAGATACGCTTTTACATCCTGCAGCATCTACCGACATGGGAAGAATTATGCTGGAGATGCGTATGCCCAGGGCATTGGCTGCCTGTGTTACCGGGGCGGCCTTTGCCCTTGCAGGTGGAGTGATGCAGGGTGTGACGAGAAATCCTTTGGCAGATGCCGGGCTTTTAGGAGTCAATGCGGGGGCTGGGTTTTTCATTGCTCTCACCGCGGTCCTTTTGCCGCCCTTGCCAAGCTTCGGTACGATGATTTTCGCGTTTATGGGAGCGGCATTGGCCGTGCTCCTGGTATATGGGATAGGAATGGGTAAGCATAAATCCGGGTCTATTCGGCTCATCTTGGCCGGAAGTGCTGTTTCCGCCCTGTTAACTGCATTAAGTCAGGGGATTTCTCTCACCTTTGGACTTTCAAAATCGCTGTCATTTTGGACGGCTGGGAGCTTGTCCGGCATCACATGGCAGAGCCTTCTCCTGACTGCTCCATGGATCGCGGGTGCAGGGTTTATCAGCCAGCTTCTTTCCGGAAGATTATCGGTGCTTGCCCTGGGAGAGGAAAGTGCGGCGGGACTTGGTGTAAACGTATGGGCTGTCCGGCTGACCGGCATTGTAGTGGTGTTGATTTTGGCGGGGGCCAGCGTATCCCTGGTAGGCGGAATCTCATTCCTGGGGCTGATCGTGCCGCACATTGCACGATTCCTTGCCGGTGAGGATTACCGCAGGCTTTTGCCGGTATCCGCACTGTTGGGGGCAATACTGCTCGTGCTGGCGGATATCGCCGCCCGTTCCATTAACGCTCCTTTTGATACGCCGGTAGGTGCGCTGGTATCAGCCATTGGCGTTCCGGTCTTTCTGGTGCTGACGTACCGGAAGAAAGGAGCAGTTTTATGAAAAAGAAACACAGGCAAAAGCTTGTTCCATGGGTTCTCCTGTTGGCGGTAATCGGGGCTGTCCTGCTATCAATTAACAGCGGCTATTCAAATATCTCTTATTCAGATGTGGCTGCAAGTCTGCGCCATCCGGGCGCCCCGGATGCATCCGTCACTCTTTTGCAAATTCGCCTTCCTCGCATTATCCTTGCCGTCTTATGCGGAATGGGGTTAGCACTGTCCGGCTGCACACTGCAGGCTGTGACAGAAAATCCACTGGCTGATCCGGGGGTATTGGGAATCAATGCGGGAGCTGGATTTACAGTTATGCTGTTTTTGACTTTTTTTCCCCTCCCTGCACATCAGCACCATGGTCTATCAGCCGCTTTTTGCCATGGCGGGTGGTTGGTGGCAGCGGGCATATTATACGGATTTTCCAAAAGAAACGGGAAGATCATGCCGTCTTATCTCTTGCTTGGCGGCATTGGTATTTCGGCCGGTTTTTCGTCCCTGATGCTGATTATGGCTGCCGACATGGAAAACAGCAGTTATCAGCTGGTAGCCAGATGGCTGGCAGGTAATATCTGGGGCACCAGCTGGTATCAGGTGAAGGCACTGCTTCCTTACCTGCTGATTCTGATTCCGCTGCTTCTTGCCAAAGCAGATATTTTTGACTTACTGCTTTTGGGAGAAGAAGCATCCCTTGCATTGGGGGTTCGCGTGGAGAGGGAACGAAGAATCTTATTGGTTGTGGCAGTGGCATTGGCAGCCAGCTGCATTTCCGTCAGCGGCGGAATCGGCTTTATCGGATTGGTTGCCCCCCATATAGCAAGAAAATTTGCAGGAGGGCGGCACCATGTGCTTTTACCTGTATCCATGCTGCTTGGAGGATTACTCCTGCTTTTTGCGGACACCATAGGGCGTTCTCTTTTTGGAGTCATTGAAATTCCAGTTGGAATCGTGATTTCCGTTCTGGCCGCACCCTATTTTCTCATTCTGCTTCGCAGGCAGACATAAGGAGGTGAAAAATTGTGCAATCATGTATTACAGCTGATAAGCTGTCCGCCGGTTATAACGGCATTTCGGTTTTCCGTGACATGGATATTGACATTCCCACAGGGAAAATAACAACGCTGATTGGCTCCAATGGCTCTGGCAAATCAACCATTTTGAAAACCATGTCCCGCCTGATCGTGCCGTCCGGCGGAGCAGTCTATTTGGAAGGCCAGTCCATTCACAGTATGCCAACCAGGCTGGTGGCACAAAAGCTGGCGCTCCTTCCCCAAGGAGCCCAGACGCCTACCGGTATCACTGTGAGCGACTTAGTGGAATACGGGCGATTTCCCCACCGCACTAAGCTGTCAGGACTTACATCAAAAGATCAGGAAATCATCCAATGGGCGTTGTCCAGCACAAGCATGACAGCGCTTGCCGACCGGGAAATGGATCAGCTTTCCGGCGGACAGCGGCAGCGGGGGTGGATTGCCATGGCGTTGGCGCAAAAAACAGATCTACTGTTTCTGGATGAGCCAACTACATATCTGGATATTTCGCACCAGCTGGAAATCCTGCAGCTTTTGCGGAAATTAAATAAAGAACAGGGTGTAACTGTTGTTATGGTTCTCCATGACTTAAATCACGCCATTATGTTTTCCGATTATTTAGTGGCAATCAAGGCTGGAAAAAAACACAGCGCCGGTTCGCCGGAGGATATGATTACACCCCAGACGCTCCGGGAGGTTTTCGATGTGGAGGCGGCGGTGATTTGTCATCCGGTTCTTGACGTTCCCGTATGTCTGCCTTACGGCGTAAGAGGACAGGTATTTCAAAAATAGAATCAAAAAATGGGAAACAGAGGAAATGAACAATGAAAAAAATAACTTTAGTGATGGCTGCGGCATTGTGCATACTGACACTTCCCGCCGGCTGCGGCCGTTCCGCGGATACCTATAAATCCGGAACTTATACGGCTGCCGCCGAAGGGTATGCCGGTGATGTGGAGGTGGAGGTGGAGTTTGATCAGGACTCCCTCCTTTCTGTAAAAGTAACCGATCACAACGAAACCATTGGCATTGGTGACAGAGCGATTGAGGAATTGCCCCTCAAAATCGTGGAGGAGCTAACCTGGGAGGTGGATGGGGTTGCCTCTGCTACCGTGACCAGTGGTGCAATCAAGGCTGCGGTAAAGGACTGTATAAATCAGGCTAAGAAAAAATAGTTGTTAGGAGGTGAAGGAGGTTGAATACAGAAACTGCTATAAAACATTCCGCTGTGGGGGGAATCATGACCTTTGCACAAGGGAAAAAGGGGCATATGCTGCTTTCTGCCCTATTGTCTATTCTTGGGGTTGTAAGTGGATTTGTTCCCTATCTCATGATAGGCCAGATTGCCAGCAGCTATCTTTCGGGAAATCTGACCTATAAAAGTTTGCTGCTCTCAATTGCCTTGTCTGCAGCAGCATATATTCTCCAAGGGATACTGCAAAGCGGAAGTACGCTCATATCCCATCGGTACACCTTTGAAATCCTTGAAAACATTCGTAAAAGTGTAACTGATAAAATGAGCCGGCTCTCTATGGGCACAATTCGGAAGTATTCATCGGGTGAATATAAAACCTTGTACTGGATGAGGTGGAGAAGCTGGAATACCCCCTTGCCCATGCAATTCCAGAGGTAACCGGCAACCTGTCTGCGTTCTTAATGGCTTTTGTTCTCATGCTGTATATGGATGTCCGTTTGGCTTTCAGCGCTCTGATTACGATTCCCATAGGAATATTGATCATGAAAGCCATGTTTCGCGGATATGGGAAGCGATATGAGCAGTTTATGAAGGCGGGAGATGTTCTCAACCAAACCGTGGTGGAATATATTGATGGAATTGACGTCATAAAGATTTTTAACCAGGTGGACGGCAGCTTTGAAAAGCTTCATCATGCCGTTAACGGCTACAAGGAGTTCACACTGAAATGGTATCGGCACAACTGGCTCTATAAATCGGCATACTATGTGATTTTACCTTCTGCTATTATCGGTGTTTTGCCGGCAGGCATGGCTTTACTTGGGCGGAGTGAGATTTCTCTGGCGACCCTGCTCTTGTTCATTCTGCTCTCGTTTGCGTTAATTTCGCCGCTGCTTAAGCTGACTGAGTTTATTGATAACTTTGCCCTTATTATAAAAACAGAACGTGAGGTGCATGATTTTCTTGCACAGGAAGAACCCCAATATGCTTCTGCTTTGGTAAAGATAAACGATTACGGGATTACTGCAGAAAACGTCCGATTTTCCTACAACCAAGCCCTTGTGCTGGACGGTGTGAGCGCAGAGTTCCCATCCTCCGGTATTACAGCGATTGTTGGTGAATCTGGATCTGGAAAAAGCACGTTTTTGCGGCTGATTTCAAGATTTTGGGATATAGACAGCGGAAAGATATGCATTGGTGGCAGGGACATCCGTGATATTCCCCAGGAACAGCTGATGGATAGTATCAGCATTGTTGATCAGGATAATTTCCTGTTTGACATGAGTATCCGGGACAACATCCTGTTGGGGAAGCCCAGTGCAACCCAAGACGAGCTTTTGAAAGCGGTGCAGGCTTCCGGATGCGGGGAAATCATTGACAGGCTGAAGGAGGGATTGGATACCGTTGTAGGCAGCGGCGGCGATTTGCTCTCTGGTGGTGAGCGTCAACGGGTCTGCATTGCACGTGCCATTCTGAAAAAAAGCCCCGATTCTGCTGCTGGATGAGCCTACCGCCAGCATGGATATGGAGAACGAACGAAAGGTGCAGTTGGCCTTACACGAGCTGGTACAAGGAAAAACTGTCATTGTGGCAGCACATCGGCTAAAGACCGTTGCAGGTGCGAAACAAATTCTCGTTATGGATCACGGGAAACTGCTTGACAGCGGAACCCATTCCGCGCTGCTGCAGCGCTGCCCGCATTACACAAGGCTATGGAATGCCTGTGTCAGTGCAGAGACATGGAGTATTGGGGGAATGAACATGATTAAGCTGCTGCGCCGTGTACTCAAAATGTCCGGCAACCTAAAGCCACGCATTCTTTGGGGCTTTGCCTTCGGGTTTATGGACGGCATTTTTAACATATTCCCATTGATCGCAATCTTTTACGCTGTCAACAGCAGCATATCCGGCAGGGAGGTCGCAGTCACCACCGGCATACTTTTGATTGGGCTCATGGGACGGATACTGTTTCATTATTTGTTATCCAGATTTCAATCCTCCGCAGGATTTGAAATGGTTGCGGAAAACCGCCTGAAAATTGGAAACCTGTTGAGGCAGGCACCTATGTCGTTTTTTTGATACACACAAGCAAGGTGATTTAACTGCCTGTGTGACCACTGATTTGGGTTTTATCGAGATGTATGTTATGTTTATTCTGGATAAGGTTATAAACGGGTTTTTGATGACTGCTATAACAGCGGTGTTTCTGTTTGCTTTTGACTGGCGGATAGGACTTGCAGCTGTTGTGGTATTATTACCGTCGGTCATTGTTTTTGCTGTGCTTCAGAAAAAGGGGAAAGAGCTGGGGCCTCTTCGTCAGAACACCCAGGCGGAGCTGGGTGCGGCTGTGATTGAATATGCACAGGGAATCATGACGGCGAAAGCATATGGCATGAAAAGCCGACAGGCAAAGCGCATTTCTGACGCGTTTCATAACAGCAACGTACATTCCTTTCAGGTGGAGCGCGGGTTTGTAAAGTGGGTGTCAATTTTCCAGGTGAATGTAAAGTTGGCAGGATGTGTGATTGTCCTTGTTTCATCCCTGGCAGCACTTTCCGGCATTCTTGAATCATCCGCCTATCTGATGCTTCTGGTTGCCTCCTTAACAATGTTTGCAGGGCTTGAACAGTGTGCTTCCCAAACACCTATGCTGCGCATAATGGAGGCTTCTCTGGATCGTGTGGAGGAAATTACCAATGCTGGATTAGAAGGAAAACCTAAAAAAACGGCTGGTGCCATACCTGATCGCTTTGATATCACCTTTGATCATGTAACGTTCGGCTATGGAAAAGAACCGGTTTTGAAGGATTTGTCGTTCCATGTGCCGGAGCATACATCTGTGGCACTTGTCGGCCCCTCCGGCAGCGGAAAAAGCACCATTACAAAGCTAATTCCCCGTTTCTATGATGTCTCACAGGGAAAGATTCAAATTGGAGGTATAGACATACGGGATATGCCCCTGGATCAAATCCTTTCCTATGTCAGTATGGTATTTCAGAAGGTATATCTGTTTGGAGATACGATAGCCAACAATATTCGTTTTGGCAAGCAGGACGCTTCCATGGAGGAACTGATTGAGGCGGCAAAAAAAGGCCTGTTGCTATGATTTTATTATGGAAATGGAGAATGGCTTTGACACAGTAATTGGAGAAGGAGGAAATACACTTTCCGGCGGACAGAAGCAGAGAATATCTATTGCAAGAGCCATCCTAAAGGATGCTCCAATTATCCTGTTGGATGAAGCGACCTCCAGCATAGACCCAGAAAACGAAGCCTTGATACAACAGGCAATCAATCATTTGATTAAAGATAAAACACTCGTCATTATAGCACACAACTTGTCCGCTGTTCAAACTGCGGATCAAATTCTCGTTCTTAATCATGGCCAGCTTGCAGAGTCAGGAAAGCACGATACACTTCGCCTTAAGCACGGTCTTTATAAAGACCTGTGGGATATCAGTCAGGAGGTCATCCTGTGGCAGACTAAGTAGGTTATTCGGGTTTAACCAGGGTATATCATGAATCGGAGGCTGGTGGTTGCCGGAAAGAAAAAAACTTCGTAAATTTTAGTATAAAAAACTAGCTTACAATAAACATGATAAGCTAGTTTTTCTCATTATTTCATCTGTTTATCTTGGCAGATTACTTAAAAAGCTTGCATAATCCATATACCAGTTTTTAACATTACCAAATGTACCTACTATGTCCATATGATCTGTATTAATAATTCCATGCATTCCATTCCATTGCCCTATTTTAATTCCACCATTGAATTGTACAATAACATCATTGGAACCTGGCTTAGGCCCATTTTGCTTTTTTTAATCCCCATATCATGCAGATGCCTGTGTCTATCATGTAAGCGTTGGGAGGATTATGGTTCACCCTCAATTTCAACCAATATTAACGTAACATAATCATCTCTGTCTTTTGTACCTATCTCAAATATAAGATATTCCTCATAAGCATTTTTCCCCAGTTTTATCTGATGATCCTTTGCGTACTGCATAATCTTTGTATACATTTCACTGATATTACGATAGCTTCCCTTGTAATAAACCTGGAGATACCAGCCTTCTTTCCGCACCAGGGTATTATTTTTTTTATCAGCATTATTCGTTTTAGTATACAAATAGGAAAAGCTGTCGAATCTTTTATCACGGATATTATCAATGGTAAGCGATGCTCCCAGAAAATCGATGGTACTTGCATTGCTGTTATTTCGAAATGCGATCAGCTCTGTTAAAAAGGTTGGGTAAGAATTGTCATTATCCATTAAGGCACTGCAAAGAGCTTTCATACTTTTATGATAAGCCGGCTCTATGATATTGTATTTTACAGATAAAGCATGTTCTGTTAAATCCTTAAGAGACTCTATCTCGCGTTTCGTGTTTTTTTAACTTTTTAATTTCCTTAGTCACTTCATTTGATTTTTGTTCCAGTAAATCAATTAATTTTTCAGGGTTTCTTTCATCCATATACTTTTTAATTTCTTTTAGTGGCATTCCCAGCCCTTTTAACGCAGAAATAATAGAAAAGGTATCGAATTGGCGGAAGGAGTAATAACGGTAACCATTTTCTTTTGTGATCTCAGGCTGAAAAAGCTTTATCTGATCATAATGAAATAAAATATGCTTGGGAATTCCGCAGATTTTTGCAAATTCTCCTGTTGTTAAGTATTCATTTTTATCTTTAGACATAAAATTACCCCTGTTCTATGCTGCACCTTAAGAATTTCATGTTTGCAGCCGCAGCATAGACCCAAACTTGATTCGGTTAAAATAATAGAAAATATCAAACAATAATGATAATGTATTTATCGGATTTTTTTTCTTGACTATAAGACAACCTTATAGTTTATAATAGTCAAGCAGCCTTTTCCTGTCAAGGAATAGGGCTGAAATTATTTATACATTTATTAAGTAAAGCGAAAGGAGTTAAGTTATGAAGTTAATGTTAAAATATCTGAAAAGATATCCCAGATTAATTCTGTTAAACACCATAGGAATCTTTAGTTTCGTAGCAGTACAGCTTGGAATTCCTACAGTTATGGCATGGATGATTGATAACGGAATAGGCAAAGGCGATATAGATTATATTAAAAAGATGGGAGGAATCATGCTGATTGTCTGTCTCCTCGGAGGTGCAGGTACCATTTTATTAACTTTCGCTTCTTCAAGAATTTCAACCTATATGATTCGTGATATCAGAAATGATGTTTTTGCTCAGTCACAAAAATTCTCCCACACAGAATATAATAAATTTGGTGTATCTTCAATGATTACGCGAACAACAAACGATGCATTTCAGTTAATGTTGTTCTCCAATTTATTGTTTCGAACGGCACTTTTGGCGCCCGTAATGATCTTTATCAGTGTTTTTATGACCATCAAAACCAGCGTTAATCTTTCTATGGTTATCGGAGGAAGCTTCCATTTATAGTAGCGGGTGTTATTATTATTGCCAAAGTGACCAATCCGCTTTCTGAGAAGCAGCAAAAGGGTATGGACCAGCTGAACCGGATTTCAAGAGAAAGTTTAACAGGGGTCCGGGTGATCAGAGCCTTTCGAAAAAGCGAATATGAAGCAGAACGTTTTGCGGAGACCAATGAATACTATGCTTCTAATTCCAAGAAATTATTTAAAATCATGTCATTTACACAGCCGGCCTTTTTCTTCCTATTACACGTTGCAATGATGGCAGTGTTTTGGATATCAAGTGTTATGATTGATAAAGGTACCTTACAGGTTGGGCAGTTAGTTGCTTTCCTGGAGTATCAGTTCCATGCAATGTTCTCTATTATGCTGTTTTCCATGGTATTTGTCATGTATCCGAGAGCGCAGGTATCTGCAAACCGTATTCAGGAATTATTAGATGAGGAACCATTGGTGGAAAGTCCTTTAAAGGGGATCACAGCTGAAAATAAAGGGATCGTGGAATTTGACCATGTTACGTTTCAGTATCCGGATGGGGAGCTTCCTGTTATAAAGGATGTATCCTTTACTGCGAACAAAGGAGAAACTGTTGCGTTTATCGGAAGTACAGGCAGCGGAAAGAGTACATTAATTAATTTGATTCCAAGATTTTATGATGTGACAGGCGGTTCGATTAAAATTGATGGTGTGGATATTCGTAATTATGATTTAAAGGCACTCCGTCAAAAAAATTGGTTTTATCCCTCAAAAAGCATTTCTATTTAAAGGAACCATAGAAGAGAATCTTAAATTCGGCAATCCCAATGCAACTCCGGAAGAAATAGATCATGCAGTTGAAGTGGCACAGGCAAAGGAATTTATTGAGAATAAGCCGGATAAATTACAGGAATATATAAGTGAAGGTGCAAAAAAATATTTCTGGCGGTCAAAAACAGCGAATTTCCATTGCAAGAGCATTGGTCAGAAGACCTGAAATCTACATTTTTGATGACAGTTTTTCTGCCCTTGACTATAAGACAGATGCAACCTTGCGTGCCGCACTTAAGGAAGAAACAAAAGAATCCGTTGTATTCATTGTTGCACAAAGAATTAGTACAATCATGAATTCGGACAAAATAATCGTACTAAATGAGGGTGAAGTGGTTGGCATGGGAACCCATAAAGAATTATTAAAGTCATGCAATGTGTATTATGAAATTGCAGATTCACAATTAACAAAGGAGGAGCTGGAACGATGAGAAAATTATATCCGTATATTAAACCATACTTAAAATTTTTTGTTGTGGCGATTCTCCTTACCATAGGATACTCAGGCTTCTTGTCAGCGGCCCCAATGGTGGAAGGTTTAATCACAACAAGGCTGAAAGATGATATTGTAGATATCGCGAACAAAGTTCCCGGGGCCGCCATCAGCTTTTCCTATATTATTAAAATCTTAAAGATTCTGCTTGCTATTTATATTGGAAATGTGCTGAGCAACTTTGGTTCCCAATATTTTTTTGACAAATGGCATACAAAATACAATGCGTGATTTAAGAAATGATGTGCAGAAAAAGATTTCAAAGCTGCCGGTCAGTTATTTTGATAAACGTACCGTGGGAGATATTCTCAGTATCATCTCCAATGATATCGATACTATGTCAAATGCGCTGCAGCAGAGCCTGTCAAGGATATTGAGTGCTTTCTTATCCATTATTTTGGCAACAGTACTAATGTTTTATATTAATCCGGTTATGGGTGCTGTTGCAGCTTTACTGATACCGGGAAGTGCTTTTATTATGAAATTTATTATGAACCGTTCTTCCGCCATGTTTGAAAAACAGCAGGTTGCACTTGGCGACTTAAATGGTTACATTCAGGAACGATACACCGGGCTGACCGAAATTAAACTGTATGGAAAGCAGGAAGATTCCATAGAACAGTTTAAGGAGATTAATAATAATCTTTGTGAAAACGGATTTAAGGCACAGTTTATATCCGGGCTGATGTCACCGTTGATTTCGTTCATCACTTATATAGGGATTGTAGCTGTTTGCGTATTAGGAGCCATATTTGCAATTACTGGCGTCATAACGGTTGGACAGCTTCAGGCATTTATCCGGTATATCTGGCAGTTAAATGAGCCGCTTGAGCAGGTGGCACAATTATCCGCTTCCATTCAGTCTGCCATGGCGGCAGGGGGAAGAGTGTTTGAATTTCTCTCTGAAACAGAAGAAGTACCGGAAGCCTCCAATCCCGTAAAAATAGATAACCTGCAGGGAAATGTTACCTTTGAAGATGTATCTTTTGGTTACAGCAAAGATAAAATGCTTATTGAGCATTTAAATATAAACGTGAAAAGCGGTCAAATGGTAGCAATTGTGGGCCCCACCGGCGCCGGAAAGACCACGCTTATCAACCTCTTAATGCGTTTTTATGACGTAAATGAAGGGGCGATCAAGGTTGACGGTGTAAAGATCAAGGATATGAAACGGGATGATCTTCGTTCGATCTTTGGTATGGTGCTGCAGGATACCTGGTTATTTAACGGAACGATTGCTGATAATATAAAATACGGGAAAGAGGATGCAACGCAGCAGGAGATTGAAAATGCTGCAAAAACAGCTAATGTAAATCATTTTATCAAAACACAGCCAGATGGCTACAATATGATATTAAATGAAGAATCTTCAAACGTATCAGTGGGTGAAAAACAGCTTTTAACAATAGCGAGAGCGTTTTTAGCAGACCCGGCCATTTTAATCCTTGATGAGGCCACAAGTTCAGTGGATACCAGGCTTGAGTTAATGCTTCAGACAGCTATGAAAAATATCATGAAGGGCAGAACAAGCTTTGTTATTGCCCACCGCCTTTCAACCATTCGAAATGCGGATTTAATTCTTGTTATGAATAACGGAACGATTATTGAACAGGGAAACCATGATGAATTAATAGCAAAGAAGGGATTTTATGAAAAACTGTATATGAGCCAGTTCCAAAATCAGGCTTAAATAGATTTTTAATTAATTAAAGCAGGCTTTCGTTTATGAGAGCCTGCTTTTGCTTTAGGAATCAATCCAATTCCATTTTTTTTATTTTTTCCAGAATGTCCAACACTTCCCAAAGCCCGTTTATGGAATAAGCCGCCAGGCTGCGGTCAAAACTAAATCTGTCATCAATGACGGAGGCAACGGTCATTCCGGCACTATATCCGGCCATGATCCCATAGGTGGAATCCTCCACCACCAGGCATTCCTTTGGCTCACATTTAAGGGTGTCTGCCGTATGGAGGTAGATTTCCGGATTAGGCTTACTTTCCTTAAATTCCTCGCCGCTTACAACGTAGTCAAAGTCACCTTTCAGCCCGCAGCTGGTAAGTACATCTTCAATTCCTGCCCTGCTGGTAGAAGATGCCAGGGCCACCAGATAGCCTCTTTGGTGAAGCTCCCTTAAAAGCTCCGGGACTTCTTTTCTTAAGATGGAGGGGTAGTCCGGACGGCAGTCGGCCCAAAGTCCTGCATATAATTCCTGGAAAGCAGGGGAATCCACATCTTCTCCGATCACACTGCTTACAATCTCCATCGTCCTTTTGGCGGTGGACCCCACCACGGCAAACAGCGCTTCTCTGCTGATATCAGGGTAGAAAAGCCTCAGCTTTTCATACATATGGTCTAAATATATGATTTCGCTGTCAATCAGGACTCCGTCCATATCAAATATAACTGCTTTTATCATTGATTAAATTCCTTTCTGCCATACAGGGCTAAGCTCAGCCTTTGGTCAGCTTACGCCACTAAGTCCGCGTTAAGCCTGATTAATCCAGAAAAAAAGCAACCGTCTTTTTGTATATCTCTACAGTATCTGAAAATATGCAGTTTTAATACTTGATTTACACTTTGTTTGAGGATACTATATTCGTGTCAGCTGCTTTCTCCGGGTTTAACAATAATTATACTATCAAAAGAAATATATCACAATGGCTAACTGGAAACCAGCCTGAATAGTAACCTTTTTTTATTCCTTTTAATAAGATAATGGGAATCAGGCATTGCAATTAACGCTCGAAAATATTATAATACGGAAATGCAATTTCATAGCTGAAATACCAAGGAGGCACATATGGTACATGTTAAAAACATACTTAAAATTTTTGCCGGTGATATAAAACGCATTGCGATTAACCCGGTAGCAGTCATTATTGCACTGGGGCTTACGCTGATACCGGCTTTATACGCATGGTTCAATATTGCCGCCAGCTGGGATCCCTATGCAAATACAAAGGGACTTAAGGTTGCTGTTGTCAACCTTGACAAGGGGGCTTCCATTGACGATATATTTGACACGGATATTGATGATTCTTCCATTAATATTGGTGAAATGATCCTGGATGAACTCAGAAAGAATGAGCAGATAGGCTGGCAGTTCGTCAACAAGGAAGTGGCAATCGATGGAGTGGAATCCGGGAAATATTATGCGGCTGTCATTGTTCCCGAGGATTTCAGCCAGAAAATATCAAGCGTCCTCACCTCTCACATTGAACGGCCGGTGCTTGAGTACTATGTAAATGAGAAGAAAAATGCCATTGCCACAAAGATTACAGGCAAAGGGGTGGAGAGCGTACAGCAGCAGATCAATGAAACCTTTATCAATTCCACTTCAAAGGTAGCTGGGAAGGCCTTAAATAAATATTCAGACAACTGGAGTGTTGACAAGGAAACAGACAGGAACGATGCAATCTCCACTCTTACAGATGTAAAAACAGACTTAGACCAGCTGGTGGAAACCACCACCATGCTTCAGTCCACTCTCCGAACCGTCAACAGTTTAAATGGCGGCATGAAGGGAACTCTCCCTGATGTGAGCAAAATGATCGATTCAGGCGGACAAACGGCCGAAAGTGCAAAAACCCTGATCGATTCTTCCAGAGGGTTCTCTGATACAATGACAGGAGGAATTAAAGATACCCTGGATAATATCAGTCAGGTAGAGGAATCGGTGTATGAATCCTTCCAGGTGATCGGCAAGCTGTCGGATACCTCCGCTGACGGGGCTTTGGATGCATTAAAAGCCACGGAAAAGCTGGTTGAAGGAAGCATCAGCCAGTGCAACAGCGTAAATAAGGTCTTAGGGGAAATTAACCAGAAGCTTCCCATCCCTCTGAAAGACATAACAACTCTTCAGCAGAAGCTTACCGATACCGTTAAGCAGCAGCAGGATCTGGTCAGGAAGCTGCAGGCTGCACAGCAGACGATAAAGCAGACGAAAAGGCTGCCGGATAACATGGAAAAGGATATTGGAGATTCTCTTGATGGGGTTTCTAATTCCATATCAGACGTTCTTAACTTTTATACCGGTAAGGTGGAAATTCCCTTAAAGGACAGCCTTGATAAGACCTATGATGCCCTGGGCACTACTGCAGGGGCTTTAGACAGCATTGGGAGCATGGTGGGGCAGATTGATACCACCCTTGACAGCGTAACCGCCTCATCCCAGAGCCTGATCGAAGCTTTGGACAGCGCCGTCAGCCTGATGAACAGGAGCCAGGAACGGGTGGATGATATGATCGACAGTGTAAATAAGCTGGCGGATAATGAGAAGCTGAATAAGATCATGGACATTATGAAGAATGATCCGGATCAGCTCAGTGATTTTATGAAGATGCCTACGGATATGGTTACCAACAAGATTTATCCTGTAGAAACTTACGGTTCTGCCATGGCTCCGTTTTATACCATTCTGGCCATCTGGGTGGGAGGACTCATTTTGGTGGCTCTGGTAAAAACCAAGGTGGAAGAGAACAGATCCATAGGGCTTAAGCTGTATGAAACCTATTTTGGAAGGTATCTTACCTTCATGCTGTTTGGAATCGCCCAGGCGCTTGTGGTGGCTTTGGGAGATTTGTATATGTTAAAGATCCAGTGCCTTTATCCGGGAAAATTTGTGCTGGCAGCTGTGGCAGCCAGTATTATATTCACCAATATCACTTATTCCATGACGGTTTCCTTTGGGGACGTGGGCAAAGCGATCGTAGTAGTCTTTATGGTCATTCAGGTGGCAGGCTCCGGCGGCACGTTTCCCATACAGGTAACTCCCCGGTTTTTCCAGATGGTATACCCATTGCTTCCATTTACTCATCTCATCAATGCAATGAGAGAGTGTGTGGGAGGTACTTATGGGAATGATTATTGGAAAGACATACGAAATGTGCTGGTCTATATTCCTATATCACTGTTGGTTGGAATCGTATTGCGGAAGAAGGTGTTAAAACTGAATGAATTTTTTTGAAGAAAAACTCAGCCAAACAGGGATCATGTAAGATGGGAAAGGAAAAAAAAACGCCGGGAATCAGACGGCGGCTGGCCTGGGCCGGCGGGGTGGTACTGCTTTTAGGGATTCTTGGTGTTTGGACGTGGCACTATCTTCCTATGCATTATGCAAAGTTTTACCTGACCCGCTCGGCGCTGCAGACCAGAGGGCGGCTAATGGATCTGTGGGGCAAGGACCAGGAAGGAGCTAAGGAGGATTCCTTAAAGCTGATAGCGGATGAGGTGGAATGGAATGGTCATTCGGTGCTGATCCTTCCGGGAGGGTTTGGCATCAACTGGAAGGAACAAAGGGATGAGGGAAATACCTTTGCCCAGGGAAGCCTTGATGTGTATTTTCTGGGGGCTGTAAGGGACGGAGTCCATTACCTGGCGGATAAGGAGAATGCCGTGATTTCCGCGCCTGGGATTAGCGGAACGACCATAAGAACCAGCCAGGATACATTAAAAGAGGTTTTGGGATTCTCCATTGTCCCGGAAGAGCGAAACCATTTAAGAGATCAGCTTGAAACCTTAAAAAAAGGACACCATCAGCATGATGAACCAAAGCCATGTGGAGTTTGTGGGAAGGGATGAGAATGGCGTAACAATTAAGGCATTGGTCCCTTCCGGCATCTTTGACTCTTATGTGAGCAAGATAGGAGAGCTGCTTAAAGAAGGCCCTGGAAAGGATATAAAAGAATGGGGACAGATGTTAGAGGAACGGAAAACCCAGGGAGAGACCCAGGAAATTCTTTTTGCCATTGACAAAGGGCTGCATATAACGGAAATCAAAGTGGAAGGCCTGTCTGATATGAGCCTTTTGCTGGAATCCAATGGCGGAATCCAGCTGGCAGGAAGTATCATGCTTAAAGAGCGGGAGCTTCATATGAGTGCAAAGATCTATTTCGGCAATGGGCATGAAGGGAAGAGGGCATTTCAGATCCCCGAACTAAATATTACATATCATAATGAGGGGTTCCGGCTTTTACTGAAACTGAGCGGAGGCTATGAAGGCGGTAAGATTTCCTCTGAGGCCTTGGAATATGGAAAGCTGTCTGAAACAGGAGGAGAATCCTCTGATGACGGATTAGAAAAGGTCAAGGATGAATTCCTTAAAAGAGCCGGAGAATTAGGCCTTGACTTATATAAGTAAATAAAAAAATCTATTGACAAATACAACTGTAACTTTTATAATAACAGTAAAGATACTGAAACTTACAAAGTTACAGTTATCCGGCAGGTAATAATCCAAAAAACGGGGATATTTAAGGCAATTATGATAAAACTATAAAAAAGAAGACCGTTGGCTGGAAGAAATTGCAGAGGATGTACTGTTCATCATATGATGCGGCGGCATTTCCAGGATGCAGTGAAATGTTGTGAATAGTGAATGAATGGCGCTTTTCGTGAATACACAAAAAGCAAGTCAAGAAGGAGGAACATGATATGGCAGTGATAACATTAACACAGGAAAATTTTGAAACGGAAGTAGCAAATAACAGCGGCATTGTGCTGGTGGATTTCTGGGCGACCTGGTGTGGTCCCTGTAAGATGTTTGCACCAATAATAGACGAAATTGCAGAAGGGAATCTCCCAGGCGTTAAGGTTGGCAAGGTGGATGTAGACCAGCAGCCGGACCTGGCAGGGCAGTTTAAGGTCATGAGCATTCCTACTCTTGTACTTTTCAAGGATGGAAAGGCAGCAGTCACTTCCGTAGGAGTCAAATCCAAGAAAGAAGTTTTGGAAATGATTGAGAAATTAAGATAAATATGCAGTAACAGGCCACGGGTCATCCGGATCACCGGAAGGCCGGTGGTCTTTTTTTACAGATATTTACTATTTGCAGATGCCATTTTTTTTGTATAATAGATTGCATAAGTAGTTGTTGACATTCCCCTATACAGGAAGGATTATACTAAGTTCATCAGTACAAGGAAGCTCGTAAATGAAAGGTAATCTAATATTTAACTCTTAGACAACGCACAGGCTTATGGGGGTTTCTATGGAAGAAAAGAAATTGTATTCAATTGGGGAAGTTAGTAAGATCTGTAATATTTCTACAAAAGCCTTGCGGTTTTATGATAAAATCGGGATCATATCCCCTGATATGATCTGCAAGGAAAACAGCTACCGGTATTATAACAAAGAGTCCCTTCTGACAGTTCCGGTGGTGAAATACTACAAGCAAATGGGATTTAAACTGGAAGAGATGCAGGGGCTGGTGGAAGGTAATACGTATTATTATCTGGAACAGAATTTCCGTAATAAGATTGACCAGCTGTGTCTTCAGGAGCAGCAGATCCATAACAGCTATATTGCGGTTAAGGACTGGTATGAGCTGATACAGGAAGCCAAACTGGTGCTCCAGAACGATGTACATGATGTTGCTGTAAAATATATACAGCCCACCACCTATTGTGGTATGGAGCAGGACTTTGACTATAATTACATGGAATCCATCATTAATATAGAATGGACCAATCACTTAGAATCAGCTGAAAATGAGATCACGGGGCCGGTGATTTTAAAGTTCGACGCGTTTGAGGAAAAGATGGTTGGCAAATGCAGCCGCACCAGAATCATGCAGCAGGCCATTCATCCATGCAGGGGCTGCATGAACCGGCAGATCTTTGGAGGGTTTATGGCCGCATCGGTTTATCATATCGGCAAGCATGAAACCATTGATGAGGAGTATGATAAGATCCTTAAATGGGCGGCTAAAAAAAGGCTATAAGTGCGGAAAAGAAAGCTTTGAACGGTATGTGGTAGATTACTGGACCACCAGAAACCGGGAAGAGTTTGTTTCAGAGGTAATTGTTCCAATATACAGAGAATAAGGGAGCATGTTGTAACGGTTGGCTCCCCTGGATACAGTATAAAAAAAGGTGCTGTACCAGGGGAGTCTTTTTGATATGCCCGGATGTGACCGCTTCTCCCAATATTTGGAGCATAAAAAAAGTTTAAAAACCTGTTGACATTTCCCCTAGGGGGAAGATTTATACTAAATGCATAGAAAAACACAAACCGTCTACCTAAAATTAGTAACATTAACTGGCGTGATGTGTTTTCTAAACGTTTTCAGCTGAACGTAAAGAAAAAAACAGTGAAACAGGCTAACTTGAATTTTGTGCAGTATCAAATGGGGAAGGAAAACTTAGATGACGGAAGCACGAAAGAAATTTAAAGCAATTGGCATTACGACAGGCTTACTGTCCGGCCTTATGTATGGGTTATATACCACATTCGTTTTGATCGCCGGATATTACAAGCCTCTTGCCGGAGCAGTTGGATTGTTTGCTGCTCCATATGTAACCTCAGGCCTCAATGATTTGTTTGCTGGCCTCTGGCTGACCGCTTATAACGTCAAGACCGGAAGAATCCGGGAAATCGGAAGAAGCTTAAGCCTGTTCCCGGGAAAAATCATTCTGATCGGTTCTCTGGTTGGCGGACCCATAGCAAGCGGCGCTTACCTTATGGGACTTGCCATGGCAGGAGCCTATGCAATACCGATTTCTGCTATGTATATACTCTTTGGAGCATTGTTCGCAAGGATTTTCTTAAAACAGAAAATCGTTCCGAGAGTAGGCATTGGTATGGTGATCTGTGTGGTTGGAGCGATTGTCATTAACTGGGTAAAGCCGGAAGGCAGCACTAATTTTACTCTTGGGATCATCTGCGCGTTTGTTGCAGCCGTCGGCTGGGCTCTGGAAGGAGTATTTGCAGCTTACGGAAGTGCCATGCTGGATACTGATGTGGTAATCAATATCCGCCAGCTGTTATCCGGTATTGTGGATTTGATTGTTATTTTGCCGATGGTGGGAGGCATGGGACTTTTAAAGGGTACCCTTTTTGCACTGCCGCCGGTTGCGTGGCTGCTGGTTTCCGGACTTTGCGCCGCAATATCCTACTTGTGCTGGTATAAATCCAACAGTACAATAGGCTGCGCCATGGGAATGTCACTGAATATTACCTACGCGTTCTGGGGCGTGCTGTTTTGTATTCTGTTCTTAAAACAGCCATTGACCCCGACTATAATCATTGGTTCCATTATTATCATTCTGGGTGCGGTTTTAGTATCCGTAGACCCGTTTGAATTGCTCAATAAAAAGGAGGAAGTAAGCAATGAAATATGATGCATTAGGAATGATTGAGACAAAGGGCCTGATTGGTTCTATCGAAGCTGCAGATGCAATGGTAAAGGCAGCAAACGTTACTCTGGTAGGAAAAGAATTTGTCGGCGGCGGACTTGTTACCGTTATGGTAAGAGGTGACGTAGGTGCGGTTAAGGCAGCGACCGACGCAGGTGCGGCGGCAGCCCAGAGAGTTGGAGAACTGGTTTCCGTTCATGTAATCCCTCGTCCTCACGCTGAGGTTGAGACCATTCTTCCGAAAGATAAAAAGGAGTGTAAATAATGAGTAACCAAGGAATGACATCTGGATCCGCGGATGCAAAAATGGCGGCAGTAAACAAAAAATTCAGGACAACCGGTATGACAACCGGTGCATTATCCGGACTGACATACGGAATCTATACCGTACTTGTACTGGTGGCCGGATATTATGAACCTCTTGTCAGTGCGGCAGGACTTTTGGCAGGACCATATGTATGTTCCGGCTTAAACGATCTTTTCGCAGGAATCTGGCTGACTGCTTATAATGCAAAAAGCGGCCGTATCCGTGAGATGGGAAGAAGCCTTAATACATTCCCTGGTAAAATGATCGTTATTGGATCCCTTCTTGGCGGCCCCATTGCCAATGGCGCTTATCTGGTAGGTCTTGCCATGGCCGGTGCCTATGCGATTCCGATTTCCGCATTATGCAGTTTGTTCGGAGCAATTTTTGCATGGATCTTCTTAAAACAGAAAATCACCAAGAGAGTCATGATGGGTATGCTGGTATGCGTAGCCGGTGCCATCATCATCAACTGGACAAAGCCGGAAGGCAGTGATAACTTCACCCTGGGAATTATATTCTCCTTTGTCGCAGCCATCTGCTGGGCCCTGGAAGGCGTATTCGCTACTTACGGCGGAGCCATGATCGATACCGATGTGGCAGTAAACTTACGCCAGCTGATTTCCGGTATTGTAGATTTATTCGTGATCCTGCCAATCGTTGGCGGCATGGGACTTCTGGGCGGAACACTTTTTGCAGGAATTCCAGCCATCTGGCTTGCAGTATCCGGCTTAAGTGCCGCAGTGTCATTCCTTTGCTGGTATAAGAGCAACTCCACGGTTGGATGTGCTGTAGGAATGTCCTTAAATGTAACCTATGCGTTCTGGGGAGTTTTCTTCTGTATCCTGTTTTTGGGACAGGCAGTGACACCTACGATTGTAATCGGTTCTTTTGTAATCGTATTTGGTGCGATTCTGGTAACCATGAATCCACTGGATTTATTCAGGAAAGGGGAATAAAGATATGTTATTACCTGCAAGAACAGCGGTTTTAAATTATTTATACGGAGTAAAAAGTGCGGATATCGGCCAGATCATGGAGGCTTTAAAGCCCCTTTACGGCGGAGAGCGCCAGTTCACCAAAGAACGTTATTTGGATCATGTCATGTCTTTGGAAGCAAACGGTATGGTCAACTTAAGCAGCTATGACCTGGATCAGAACGGGGAGCTGCGCATGTGCTACGAAATCAATGATGACGGAAGAAGCGCTGTTGACAAATATGTGGATAAGAAATACCGCAAATAAAAAAAGTGGAGGTTTACGAAGGTGAGATATTACGGAGATGAAGCTTTAGGGCTGGTTGAGACCGTTGGACTGGTTCCTGCACTGGAAGCAGCAGACAAGATGCTCAAAGCAGCGGATGTAGAATTGATTTCCTATGAAAACGTAGGTTCCACCCTGGTGACCATTATGGTAAAGGGTGATGTGGCAGCGGTACGTTCCTCAGTAGATGCAGGCGCGGAAGCAGCGGCAGCCATTGGCAAAGTGACTGCAAAGAACGTGATGCCAAGACCCATCAAAGAGGTCGGCGACATTGTATCAGTGCACGATATTGACGCATAGAGAAAGGAAAACAGTATATGGAAAGATATGAAGCCCTGGGCTCAATAGAAACATTTGGTCTGGTATTTGTTCTCGAAGCGGCGGATGCAATGTGCAAGGCGGCAGATGTGGAACTCATCGGCTATGAAAATGTAGCTTCCGGTTATATTTCTGTATTGGTACGGGGAGATGTGGGAGCCTGCAAGACGGCTGTGGAAGCCGGAATCAAGGCAGTAAATGATATGGGAGCAGAAGTTTACAGCTCCGTAGTCATACCAAGACCTCATCCCCATCTTGAAAAAATCATCAGACGATATGCCTTAAATACTGCTCCTGAACAGGAATAGCAGGCATCCCGGATGAAGGGAGAATAGGAAATGAGTTTTGTAGATAAAGACCTGCTCTCCATACAGGAGGCAAGGATTTTAATGGAAGGTGCACGGGAGGCCAGAAAGACCATGCTTACCTTCCCCCAGGAAAAGCTTGATCTCATTACCGGCGCCCTGGCTGCGGCAGCAAAGGAAATGGCGGAGGAGCTGGCGGTTATGTCCGCGGAAGAAACCGGATATGGACGTTTCCAGGACAAGTACGTGAAAAACACCTTTGTCTGCAATTTCCTGCCGGAACGTTTAAAAAATATGAGATGCGTCGGCATCTTAGAAGAAGATCCCCAGTCAAAGACCATGGCAGTAGGCGTTCCTGTGGGCGTGATTGCCGCCCTGACGCCGGCAGTGAGCCCGGTTTCGACCGCGATCTACAACGTACTGATTGCCGTTAAGTCCGGCAATCCCATCGTTATCGCTCCCCATGAAAGGGCGAGGAAGGTAACGGGCAGGCTGCTTGACCGGCTGATAGAGGCAGGAAAATCCTGGGGACTTCCGGAAGGTGCCATCGGGTATTTAAAGACAGTGACAAAGGCAGGAGCTCTGGAACTGATCCGTCACCCGGCAGCGGCATGGTGGTCAACACCGGCGTTCCGGAGCTGTGCCGGGAGGCGGCAGAAAGCGGAAAGCCATATATTTACGGCGGCACGGGAAACGGACCGGTCTTTGTGGAGCGGACTGCCGATGTCAGACAGGCGGTAGAGGATATCATTGCCAGCCGTACTTTTGATTACGGTATCGTGTCTGCGGCCGAGCAGTATATGGTGGTAGACAGCCTCATTGCAGCAGAAGTAAAGGCCGAGATGTTAAAGAACGGTGCCTACTTCATGAATGGGGAAGAGGAGAAAAAGCTGATTGAACTCCTCTGCCTGGAAAGCGGGAAGGCGGATACGGAAATCATGGGAAGGCCGGCAGCAGAGCTTGCGGTCAGAGCAGGATTTACGGTGCCTGAGTCCACGACGGTGCTGGTTTCTGAACAGAAGTATATTTCTGACAGGAATCCGTTTGCAAGAGAGCTCCTTTGTCCCGTACTGGCCTATTACATCGAAGATGACTGGATGCACGCCTGCGAGAAATGCATGAGCCTTCTGGTTAACGAAAGCCATGGACACACCCTGGTGATCCATTCCAGGGATGAAGAAGTAATACGTCAGTTCGCCTTAAAGAAGCCGGTGGGCAGAGTTCTTGTCAATACTCCTGCCACCCTGGGCAGCATGGGAGCCACAACGAACCTGTTTCCGGCTATGACTCTTGGCAGCATCACCGCAGGTGCCGGAATTACGGCTGACAACGTTTCACCCATGAATTTCATCTACACCCGGAGCGTGGGATATGGAGTCCGTAAGGTAAAGGAATTCCTTGGGGCTGCGAAGAACGCTTCAGGCGGATATGAGAAAGCTCCTGAGACAAAGGGGAACTGTGAGGATGCAAAAGCACTCCTTAGGCAGATTTTAGAAACCTTGTCCAAAGAGCTAGATGATAAGTGTTGAAAGAAAAGCGTCTTTCAACCTTGAATTTGTGAATCAACTGGATATGCAAGCATATCCGCTTGATTCATTAGGCGGCAAATAATTGAAAGAGAGGGAAACCAGATTGGATATTCGTGAATTTTCAAATAAATTTGTGGAAGCAACGAAGAACATGACACCAGAAGAAAGAGCTTCTTTGATGAAGATGTTTGAAACTGTTTCCGATGAAATCAACAAAAAAAGAACCTGCTGTCCAGTCAGCAGTATGCTGTGAGGGAGGAAAGGAGATACCGAATGGCATTACTCCTAGACTTCAGAATTTAAAGGAAAATTATTTAAAACATAAACCATCTATTACAACATACCGTGCACGTGCTATTACCAAGATCGCAAAAGAAAATCCTGGTATGCCAAAGATCATGCTTCGTGCAAAATGTTTCCGTTACTGCTGCGAAACAGCACCCCTGGTCATTCAGGACAACGAGCTCATCGTAGGCGCTCCCTGCGGCGCTCCCCGTGCAGGTGCATTCTCCCCGGATATCGCATGGAGATGGATGGTAGATGAGATCGATACCATCGGAACACGTCCTCAGGATCCATTCTATATTTCCGAAGAAGACAAGAAAATCATGAAAGAAGAGCTGTTCCCTTACTGGTCCGGTAAATCTGTTGATGAGTATTGTGAGGATCAGTACCGTGAAGCAGGCGTATGGGAATTATCAGGAGAGTCCTTTGTATCTGACTGCTCCTACCATGCCATCAACGGCGGCGGTGACTCAAACCCCGGTTATGATGTGATCCTTATGAAGAAGGGCATGCTGGATATTCAGCAGGAAGCCAAGGATCATTTAGAAGAACTGAAATATGAGAATCCTGATGATATTGAAAAGATTTATTTCTACAAATCCATTATCGATACCACAGAAGGCGTTATGATCTACGCAAAGAGACTTTCCGAGTATGCAGCAGAGCTTGCAGCAAAGGAAACCAATCCAAAGCGTAAGGCAGAACTGTTAAAGATTTCTGAAGTAAATGCTTACGTTCCTGCTCACAAGCCAAGAACCTTCTGGGAAGCTATCCAGGCTGTATGGACCATTGAGTCTCTGCTTGTAGTGGAAGAGAACCAGACCGGTATGTCCATCGGACGTGTGGATCAGTATATGTATCCATTCTACAAGGATGATATTGAATCCGGACGTATGAATGATTTCGAAGCATTTGAGCTTGCCGGCTGTATGCTGATCAAGATGTCTGAGATGATGTGGATCACCAGCGAAGGCGGTTCCAAGTTCTTTGCAGGCTACCAGCCATTCGTAAACATGTGCGTAGGCGGTGTGACCCGCAGCGGACATGATGCTACCAATGATTTAACTTACCTGCTTATGGATGCAGTCCGTCATGTAAAGATTTACCAGCCATCACTTGCATGCCGTATCCACAACAAGTCCCCGAAAAAGTACATGAAAAAAATCGTAGATGTGGTACGTTCCGGTATGGGATTCCCGGCTTGCCATTTTGACGATGCCCACATCAAGATGATGCTTGCAAAAGGCGTATCCATTGAAGATGCACGTGATTACTGCCTGATGGGCTGTGTAGAGCCTCAGAAATCAGGACGTCTGTATCAGTGGACCTCCACTGCTTATACCCAGTGGCCGATCTGTATCGAGCTTGTTTTAAACCACGGCGTTCCGTTATGGTATGGCAAGCAGGTTTGCCCGGATATGGGTGACTTAAGCAACTTCAAGACCTATGAAGAGTTTGAAGCAGCTGTAAAAGAAGAAATCAAATATATTACAAAGTGGACTGATGTTGCCACCGTTATTTCCCAGCGTGTTCACAGAGATTTGGCTCCAAAGCCGCTCATGTCCATCATGTACGAAGGCTGTATGGAAAAAGCCAAGGATGTATCCGCAGGCGGCGCAATGTACAACTTCGGACCTGGTGTGGTTTGGTCCGGACTGGCTACCTATGCAGACTCCATGGCAGCCATCAAAAAGCTTGTTTTTGAAGAGAAAAAAATATACACTGGAGCAGATAAACGAGGCGTTAAAGGCAGACTTCGTGGGATATGACCAGATCCGCACCGATTGCCTCAATGCTCCAAAATACGGAAATGATGATGATTATGCAGATTTAATTGCAGCTGACCTGGTTGACTTTACAGAGCATGAGCACAGACAGTATAAGACCTTATACTCTGTTTTAAGCCATGGTACCTTATCTATTTCCAATAACACCCCATTCGGACAGATGACAGGCGCTTCTGCCAACGGCCGTAACGCATGGCTGCCACTTTCCGACGGTATCAGCCAACCAGGGTGCAGACTTCAAGGGCCCGACCGCTATCATCAAGTCCGTATCCAAGTTGTCCAATGACAGCATGAACATCGGTATGGTTCATAACTTTAAGATCATGGCAGGGCTTCTGGATACTCCGGAAGGAGAAGAAAGCCTTATCACCCTGCTTCGTACGGCATGCATGTTCGGAAACGGTGAGATGCAGTTCAACTACTTAGACAATAATACCTTAGTTGAGGCTCAGAAGCATCCGGAGCTGTACCGCGACTTGATCGTCCGTGTAGCCGGCTATAGCGCATTCTTCGTAGAGTTATGCAAGGATGTACAGGATGAGATCATAAGCAGAACCATGCTGACACATTTCTAAAAGAAAACGGAGATAAATCATAATGGACCATGGAATGACAGGAGAGATTGAACGTAAGGCGTTTATCTTTAACGTGCAGAAGTACAACATGTATGACGGGCCGGGAATCAGAACCCTGGTATTCTTTAAAGGTTGTCCTCTCCGGTGTAAATGGTGCTCCAATCCAGAAGGAATGGTGCGGAAATTCCAGGTAATGTTTAAGCAGAATTCCTGTACAAACTGCGGGGCGTGCGCTGATGTGTGCCCCGTAGGAATCCATGTGATGTCCAGTGAGACCGGGAAGCATGAAATCAAACGGGATAAGGATTGCATCGGATGCATGAAGTGCAAGAATGTCTGCCCCAATAAAGCGCTGACCATTGCCGGAGAGGTTAAGACCATTTCAGAACTGCTTAAAATTGTGGAAGAGGATGCTGCCTTTTATGATATTTCAGGCGGCGGCGTAACCCTTGGCGGCGGTGAAGTGACTGCCCAGCCGGAAGCAGCTTTGAATCTGTTGATGGCCTGCAAGCAGGAAGGGATCAATACGGCGATTGAGACCTGCGGTTATACCAATACGGAAACCATTTTAAAAATTGCGGAGTATGTGGACTTATTCCTGTTTGATATCAAACACATGGACCCTGTCCGCCACAATGAGCTGGTGGGTGTGAACAATGAACAGATCCTTACCAATCTTAAGGAACTGCTTCACCACCGTTTCAATGTGAAGGTCCGCATGCCCATGCTGAAGGGGATCAATGACAGCCGGGAAGAGATCGATGAGGTCATTAAATTCCTGATGCCCTTCCGTGATTATAAGAATTTTAAAGGAATTGACTTACTTCCGTACCATAAGCTGGGCGTGAACAAATACAATCAGCTTGATATGAAATACCCCATTGATGGTGATCCAAGCTTAAGCGCAGAGGATTTAGACCGGATTGAAGTGGATGAAGGAATATCAGTTCCCGGTTACTGTGGTAAAGCACTAAGAAAGGGGAAGAGGCCATGATTGAGATGCAGCGTGTCATAGAGGAGTCCGTTCCGGGCAAGCAGGTGACCATAGCCCATGTAATCGCATCTCCCATACCGGAGGTGTATGAATGCCTTGGCATTGATGAACTGGGTGCCATCGGAATTCTCACTCTGTCCCCTTTTGAAACCTCCATCATTGCGGCGGATATTGCGGCTAAAGCAGCAGACGTTGAAATTGGCTTTTTAGACCGTTTCACAGGCTCTGTGATCATTGCAGGCGATGTGGACAGTGTAGAAACCGCTTTGACTGCGGTATGTGATACCTTAAACCGCGGGCTGGGTTATATGGTGCCTGCGGTAACAAAAACATGAGAAAAAAAAGAATCATGATCATCGGTCCCTGCGGCAGCGGGAAAACTACCCTGGCGAATGCATAAACGGCTTTACCGGTCCTGCCAGGAGAACCCAGAACATGGTATATGGGGAAAAGACTCTGGATGTTCCGGGGGTTTACTTAGAAAGTCCCTGGATGCACAAGCATATCATTGCGGCGGCACAGGATGCCTCCCATGTACTGATGCTGGTAGACCAGTCCTCATGCCGGGAGAGTTATCCGCCTGGATTTGCAAAAGTGTTCCGGGTCCCTGTGATCGGTGTGATTACAGGAAGCGGAGAAAAACCGGAAAATGATGAGTGGTGTATCCGTCAGTTAAAAAAAACCGGAGTTCATGAGCCCTGTTACCATATTAATCTGTCTGAAGGGACCGGTCTTCATGAATTAATGGAAGCATTAAAATAAAAGGAAATACCCTGCGGGTATACCTGTATGCCCAAGGAACATGGGCAAATTTAGAGAAAGGAGGGAAATGTAACGTGGAGCAATTTGTAATGAATACAAAGGTATATATGGGATCGTCCTGTCTTGATAAAATGAAGGAACTTCCAGTGACAAAGGCTTATATAATCTGCGACCCCTTTATGGCCCAGTCCGGAAAGGTGAACTGGATCACAGAGCTTTTGCAGGAGAAGGGGAGCAGCTATGAAGTGTTTTCTGAGGTAGTACCTGATCCGACCATTGAAGTAGTTTCAAAGGCCATTGGTGGAATGAAGTGCTTTGGTCCGGATGCAGTGATTGCCCTTGGCGGCGGCTCTGCCATTGATACGGCAAAGGCTGCAAGCCACATCTACAGTCAGATGGGAAATGAGAAACTGTGTTTGATCGCAGTTCCAACAACCAGCGGTACCGGAAGTGAAGTAACCAATTTTTCCGTAATATCCGATCCTCAGGCCCAGGCGAAATATCCACTGCGTTCCGATAGTATGGTGCCGGATGCAGCCTTTCTTGACCCCCGCTTTACGGTATCGGTTCCGCCTCACATTACAGCGGATACTGGAATGGATGTTCTGACCCATGCCTTAGAAGCCTATGTTTCGACCAATGCAGGTGATTTTACCGATGCCTGTGCGGAAAAGGCTGTAAGGCTGGTATGGAGCTATCTGGCACGTACCGTAGAGGAAGGAAGCGACATGGAAGCCAGAACTCACATGCACAATGCATCCTGTCTGGCCGGAGTTGCTTTTAACGGAGCTTCCTTAGGCTTTGCCACAGCATGGCACATGCACTTGGAGCACGCTTTCACATTCCTCACGGAAGAAGCAATGCAATCCTGCTTCCCCATGTCATCAGCTACAACGCTGGTCTGGAAGATGCGGGAGAGCAGATAGCCTGCGCAAGATATATGGCAATCGCAAACATGCTTGGAATCGCAGCAGGAACAGATAAGGCCACGGTACACGGCCTGGTGCGTCATATCAAGAATCTGATGAACAAGATCAAAATACCTCAGCAGATTACGGACTTAAAAATTGATAAAGACGAATTTGAACAGGCTGTACATGAAATGGCGGAAAAAGCCTGGCTGATAACTGCACATTGACCAACCCAAGAGTGCCAACGGTAGAAGAAATTGAAGCCATCTACCGGAAATTGTGTAAGGGGGGCTATTAATGAAATTCATCACCGAAGACGATTTGAGGATTTTATTTAAAAAAGGACCCTTTACCTCCTATGATCTCCCTGTGGGAACCAGACTGACACCCGGAGCGCGCCAGTTCCTGGTGGATAAGAAGATTCCCATAAGTGACGATCCCTTTGTGGTAAAACGAAAAAAAATGAAAAACCTGCAGAGAAAAAAAGAAGAAGCACCGAAAAAAGAAATCTGTCAGGATCATTTCTTATTAAAAAGGAAAACCCTTCAGGCACAGTTTCTGGAGGCAGGTCTTGAATTATTAAATCGGGACGTGCTGTTAGCGGAGCAGATATTTGAGCTGGAACGAAAGCTTTCTGACCTTGGGAAAGAAGGCAGGGAAGTGGAAATTTCCCCCTCGCCCTGTACCGGATTTCATAAGGAGAACTTTAACCAGCCTTATGAGGACTGCTTCGAAATCACAGGTTTTCATGCACAGTCAGAAAAGGGGAAGGAAATCCTTATTCTGCACCGGCTGCGCTGCAGCGTAAGAGAGCTGGCGGCGGAAACGGAGAATGGGATCCTTAACCCGGTGATCAACCGCTTATCACAGATGATATGTCTGGAATATGGAGGGAAAACATGTCAAAGGAAGTAATTACATTTGATGGTTGCAATGAACTGGTGAGCCAGTTTGAAGCAGTTGTTAAGCAGCCCGTTAAGGAAGCTCCTCTGTTTATTATACCGGAGTCGATCTGGGAACAGCGTGCGTGGTACTGGCCGTGCTGGATGAGAATTACAAACCTGTGCAGGTGCTTACCGTTATGCGGATGTGGTCCGGGATGGAATGGTCGTGGATTACATCGGTGCCATCCGGATCGTACGGGAGCTTAAAGAAGAACTGGAGGAAAAGCTGGGCACAGAATTGCTTTATGCGGCTGCAGCCATTCCTCCGGGCACCGATTCCCTGGACGGAGGAGCGATTAAGAACGTGGTCCAGGGAGCCGGATTTGAAATAACAGCCCTTCTCGATGAGCCAACGGCGGCAAATGCAGTTTTAAAAATTAAAAACGGTGCAGTCGTGGATATCGGAGGCGGCACCACCGGAATCTCCATTTTAAAGGATGGAAAGGTGGTGTATGTAGCGGATGAACCAACTGGAGGAACTCATTTCTCCCTGGTGGTCTCCGGTGCTTATCAAATGTCCTTTCAGGAAGCAGAGGTTTATAAACGGAAGGAAGAAAACCATAAAGAACTGCTGCCGGTTTTAAAACCGGTTGTGGAGAAGGTTGCTTCTATCATAAGCCGCCACATTAAAGGACATGATGTGCAGGAAATCTATCTGGTAGGCGGTACCTGCTGCCTTACCGGGATTGAAGCAATCATTGAAAAACAGACGGGAATCAGGACACGCAAACCTGAGAACCCGATGTTTGTAACACCTCTTGGAATCGCATTTTCCTGTACGCAGGAAGAGCTGGCATAAAGGATGTGGACAATATGGAATACCGTATAATTAAATCACCGTCACAGGGAACAATCGATATTTTGAACCGAAGAAAAGGCTCCGGCAACTCCTCCCCCATAGGAGCTGTGGACGCAGTGGGACTGGTACAGGGCAGAATTATCGAAATGGTCTGTGCCGCAGATGTGGCAGAAAAAGCAGTAGGTGTTACGGTAGAAGACATCAGAGGAAGCTGCCCGCAGAACATGATCATGCTGGCGATTTTTGGAGATACGGCATCGGTAGAGGCAGCTATGGATGAGATTAAGCAAAGAGAGAAGAGAGGGGTGGAAGAATGGTAGCGGCCAGATTGATTGATAACATATGGGCAACCAGAAAAGCGGAGTCCTTAAATGGATATAAATTTATGCTTGCCGAGATCATTGGAGGCACACGGGAAGGCGAGCGGCTGATCGTAGCAGATATCATCAGTGCTGGAATCGGTGACCGTGTGATCATTTCCACCGGCTCTTCTGCCAGACGGATGCTGGGAAGCGATGAGGTTCCCGTAGATGCCGTAGTAATTGGGATTATTGATGAAGATTGCCAATTTATATAGGAGGGAAGTGATCATATGAAGCAGTTGATTTGTGCAAAAGATGTAGAGAAGTTAAACGCTGAGGGAAAAAAAGGTATTTTACGTGGAAAACGGAAGTATCATCACTCCGTCTGCAAAGGATGCTGCAGATTCATTCGGCATCAAATTCTGCGATAAGGCAGAGGAGCAGCAGACACAGGCCCCGGCTGCTTTTGCAGGCATGGATATTGACAGCGATAAAATTTATATGGTACTGAAGACTTTGATGGAAAAGGGTTTGTTAAATGATATTTTAAAACCCTATGAGTCAGAAAGCCATGGAAACGGCCTTAAGGTGGTTCGTGGAAGCTCTGTGAAAATGGATGTATTTGATACGGGTGATCCATCTGTCAAAGCTTATTACCAGGAACTTGTAAGCAAAGACGAGTCCCATATCAGTGCAGGTTTCCTTGTGATCGACCATTCAAGCTTTGAATGGGAATTGACCTATGAAGAGATCGACTATGTAATTGAAGGAACCTTAACCGTTACCATTGACGGAAAGACCTATACGGCAAAAGCCGGAGATGTGCTCTTCGTGCCGTCAGGCTCCAAGGTAATCTGGGGTTCACCAGATAAAGCAAGAGTATTTTACGCAACGTATCCGGCAAACTGGGCTGATTTGGTTTAAGGAGGTAAACAATGCAGGCACTTGGCTTTATAGAAACAAAAGGCGTGCTGGTAGCTATTGAGGCGGCAGATGCCATGTTAAAGGCAGCAGACGTGTCTCTTCTGGAAAAGACTAAAGTCGGCGGAGGTCTCGTTGCTGTTACGGTGACCGGTGATGTGGCGGCAGTAAAGGCAGCGGTGGACGCCGGAGCAGCAGCGGTGGAACGCATAAATGCTGCTGCTTTAGTAACACGCCATGTGATTGCCAGGCCTCATGATGAGCTGACGGCTGTAATTGGCGGAGGTACTCCTGATGAACCGGAAAAAGAACCAGTTCCGGAAATCGAAGAAGAACCATTGGCTGAGGAAGTAAAAGAAATACCGGCAGAGGAGCCGGTGGAAGAACCTTCCAATGAACCGGAAACGGTGGATACCATAAAGCGGGAAACCGTGGACTTATGGATGAAGCAGGACGGTCTGGAAGAAACTATGAAGATACTTGAAGATATGAAGGTAACAGAGCTTAGGACACTTGCCAGAGAATATCCGGAATTCAGTATAGCTGGACGGGAAATTTCAAAGGCAAATAAAACCCTGCTGCTGGAAGAATTCGGGAAGTATTACAGACAGAATGATTAATATTTTTAGAAAGGGAGAACGGGAACATGGAAAATTTTGATTATGATTTACGTTCCATCCAGGAAGCAAGGGACTTAGCAAGATGCGGCGAAGCTGCCGCAAAGAAAATCGCCGAATTTACGGCAGAACAAATTGACACCATTCTTAAGAGCATGGCAAAGGCAGGAGAGGAACATGCTCTTTGCCTGGCAGAAATGGCTGTAGAAGAAACAGGTTTTGGAAAGGTCATGGACAAGGCATATAAGAACCATGCTGCTTCCACTCTTTTATATGAAGAGATAAAGGATATGAAGACAAGAGGGATCCTTTCAGAGGATACCGTAAATAAGACCATTGATGTGGCAGAACCGGTAGGCCTTGTAATGGGTATCGTTCCATCTACCAACCAACCTCAACCGTATTCTTTAAATCCATGATCGCCATTAAATCTGGAAACGCAATTGTATTTTCTCCTCATCCTTCTGCTGCTAAATGCACCTTAAAGGCTGCAGAGGTTATGCGTGACGCTGCAATTGCAGCAGGCGCACCGGAAGGAATCATCGGCTGTGTATCCATGCCATCCATGGGATCTACCAATGAACTGATGAAGTGCAAGGAAGTTTCCGTTATCATTGCAACCGGTGGCCCTGGCATGGTAAAAGCTGCATACAGCGCAGGAAAGCCAGCCATCGGCGTAGGTGCAGGAAACTCTCCGGCTTACATTGAAAAGACAGCAGATGTAAAGCAGGCGGTAAAGACAATCCTTGCCAGCAAGACCTTTGACTATGGTACCATCTGTGCTTCCGAGCAGTCCATCATCTGCGAGGAGAGCAATCACGCAGAAGTCGTAGCAGAGTTAAAGAGCCAGGGCGGTTACTTCATGACAAAGGAAGAAACCGATAAAGTTTGTGCTTTGTTATTTAAAAATGGTCATAACATGAATGCTAAATTTGTTGGCCGTTCCCCACAGGTGATCGCTCAGGCCTCAGGAATCCAGATTCCTGAGGGAACAAAAGTCCTCATCGGAAAACAGGAAGGCGTTGGAGAGGGATATCCCTTATCCTACGAAAAGCTGACAACCGTACTTGGTTTCTATACCGTAAAGAACTGGGAAGAGCCTGCGGCTTAAGCATCCGTCTTTTACAGAACGGAATCGGACATACCATGAGCATTCATACCCAGGACAGGGATATGGTTCTTAAGTTCGCTGCAAAGCCTGCTTCCAGAATCCTTGTAAATACAGGCGGAAGCCAGGGCGGAACAGGAATCAGTACAGGCCTTCCGATTTCCTTTACATTAGGATGCGGAACCTGCGGAGGAAGCTCTGTTTCTGAAAACGTCAGCCCGAAACATCTCCTCAATGTGAAAAAGGTAGCTTTCGGTATTAAGGATTGCTCTACCATCGCAGCAGATGATCCAACCTTTACATGGAAGGAAACAACCCAGGCTGCATCCTTTAGTCCTGCTGACTTCGTAGCATCCTTTGATAAAAAAGAATGCGCACCGGCTTCTTCCTGCCAGGGAGGAAACGATGAAAATGAGAAGCTGGCAGCTCTTGTAAAGGAGATCGTACTGGCTATGAAGGGCCAGTAAAACGAACCAGAAAAGGAGAACAGGAATGGATAAGTATGAAGCGGTAATCAAACTCTTAATGGAAGCCGTGAAAACGGAATCCGGAACCGATGAGTTTCGAATACCAGTCGGCGTTTCCAACCGCCACGTACATCTGTCCCAGGAAGACTTGGATGCTCTTTTCGGCCAGGGTTACCAACTGACCAAACTAAAGGAGCTATCCCAGCCGGGACAGTATGCATGCAAAGAAACAGTCACCGTATGCGGCCCCAAGGGAGCCATTGAAAAGGTCCGCATATTAGGCCCGGTCAGAAAGCAGACTCAGGTTGAAGTCCTGGCAGCAGACTGTTTTAAGCTTGGAACAAAATCAGAACCTAAGATGTCCGGGGAATTAGCCGGAACACCAGGGATCACATTGGTGGGTCCTAAGGGCTCCGTTCAGACAAAGGAAGGCCTTATCATCGCCCAGAGACACATTCATATGACTCCTCAGGATGCCCAGAAGTTCGGTGTACATGACGGACAGACGGTAAGCATTCAGACAGAAGGAATCCGCGGCGGTATCTTTCATCATACGGCAATCCGTGTAACCGATACGTCGAGCCTGGAATGTCATCTTGATACGGAAGAAGCAAATGCCATGGGACTTGGCAGTTCTTCAAGCGTAACCATTGTAAAGTAAGTGAACCATTAAAAATTAATTATAAATCAGGAGGATTTAAAAATGAAATACGATGCATTAGGAATGATTGAAACAAAAGGTTTAATTGGATCCATTGAAGCAGCAGATGCTATGGTAAAGGCAGCAAACGTTACTCTGATCGGCAAAGAATTCGTAGGCGGCGGTCTTGTTACCGTTATGGTAAGAGGCGACGTAGGAGCAGTTAAGGCAGCAACAGATGCAGGTGCAGCAGCAGCTCAGCGCGTAGGAGAACTGGTATCCGTACATGTAATCCCACGTCCACATGCAGAAGTTGAAACAATTCTTCCGGGCACAAAAGAAGCATAGTTAAAAATTCGTTAAAGGTCTGTTTTTTACGGGGTTTTTCTCGCAAAAAAACAGACCTTTTTTGAAGGATTTTTTTGTCTAAACCATGTAGAAGTATGGAGTTTTTTTGACGTGTCAAGAATTATACAGAGTATTGATATACGATGGTTATACAATTACGGATATTATATACATCTTCCATGAAAAACCAGATAAATTTCCGTATATAATAGACAAAATTAATTTTATTAGGTATAATATCAGGTATATGTGCAGGATGCAGAAAGCAGGTGGAATTATGCGCCATAAAAAGAGCGTAATGAGAAGTTTCATGATGGTGACCCAACTGGGAATCAGTGTCATGGTACCTGTATTTGTCTGTATTCTTGCCGGTTACTATATTGACCGGTATGCTGGGACAAAGCTGACGTTATTATTTCTGTTTCTGGGATTTCTGGCAGGAGGTTTAAATGCCTATAAGCTGGCAAAGACCACACTAGCATGAATGAAAGGGAGGAGCGGGCTGAGGATCAGAAGGAGCGCATGGAGCGGCAGGAGGAGGCAAGACCCAAGTCCATAAGCCGAAGCAGCCAAGCCGTGTGAAGGGACATGAAGATGAGAAACTTTTGTAGACAGGAGGACTTGTAATGGGGAAGGAAACAAAGAATCTGATGCTTGAGGTTTCTGCTGGAATTGTATTTTTCACGGCGGTAGTTATGCTTGGGGCATTATTTGTGTATCCAAGACGTGCTGTTTTTGCAGGATTGATTTTGGGAATGGCGTTAGCCCTGGCCATGTTTTTATCCATGGCTATGGTACTTGAACGTTCTATGAAGACGGAAGATCCAAAGACTGTTCAGAAGCAGAGTATTATCAGCTCAGTCATTCGCTATCTGCTGCTTGTTGTTATAATGGTAGCAGTCATTGTCCAGTTTTCGGACTGGTTCAATCCGGTCGCAGTAGTAATCGGAGTCTTAGGACTCAAGGCTGGAGCATTTTTTTCAGCCTGTTATACACAAGATCGCGGTCCGAAGGACAAAAGGAGAGTGATCTTCTTTGCGGTCAAGTGGGATCTCTTAAGAAAGGAGGCTTAAGCGTATGGTAGTTGCGAGTGCCAATAATGTGGACTTTATGATCAAAGGAGTAACAAAATTTCATGCCTTTGGGCAGGAGCTTTGGGTTACAACCACAGAGATAGGCCTTAGCATTGTGACAATCGTAATCCTGATTATAGCAGTGATTGCCAACCGGAAAATGAAGCAGGCCACAGAAGTGCCTGGCACCTTCCAGAATATAGTGGAGTTTGCTGTGGAAGCGCTTGATAACCTGGTGAACAGTACTATGGGTCACAATGCAAAAAAATTTGTTAATTATATCGGAACTATATTTATCTTCATACTGTTCTGCAATATTGGCGGCTTATTTGGCCTTAGAACGCCAACAGGAGACTTTGGTGTTACCTTTATGCTTGGTATTTTCACTTTCTGTATCGTGCAATACCAGGGAATCAAGAATCACGGAATCGGTCATCTGACAAGCTTGTTTCAGCCATTTCCGGTTTTGTTTCCGATTAATTTAATCGGTGAAATTACCAACCCATTATCCCAGGCGCTTCGTTTATTCGGTAATATGATGTCAGGTGTTGTTATTATGGGATTGTGGTATGGGATGATGCCAATTTTTGTAAATATTGGTATCCCATCATTTTTACACGTATATTGCGACGTATTTTCCGGCTGTATCCAGACCTATGTGTTCTGTATGCTGACCATGGTATATGTCAATGATAAGATGGATTAAACTTCAATAATATTAAATTCAGGAGGAATTTTTCTATGAACGGATTTTCAGGACAGGATTTTATCTTAGGCTGCTCAGCAATCGGTGCAGGTCTTGCGATGATCGCAGGTATCGGACCTGGTATTGGACAGGGTATCGCAGCAGGCCACGCAGCTGCTGCAGTTGGACGTAATCCAGGCGCAAAGGCTGATATTACATCTACCATGCTTTTAGGACAGGCCGTTGCTGAGACAACAGGTCTTTATGGTTTCGCTGTTGCTGCTATCCTCATGTTCTTAAAGCCATTCAGCTAAAGAGTGGAGCGGCGGGCGGAAAAAGCCTGCCAGTAGAATGGGGAAAGAATAAAGAGCGAGAGGAGGCGAAACCTTGGAACGATTATTGGGATTTGACCCACAGCTGCTTTTTACTTCATTTATAACAGGCATTAACATATTCATCCTGTTTTTTGCGTTATCCTATATGCTGTTCAATCCGGTGCGGAAAGTCCTGGAACAAAGAAAACAGAAGATTGCGGGAGCATTAAAAAAACGCTGCAGACGATAAGGAAGCTGCGCACGCAATGAAGGAAGAATATGAAGCCAAGCTTCATGAAGTGAAAAAAGAGGCAGAAGAAATCTTAGAGGATGCCAGAAAAAGAGCAAAACAGCGTGAGGCTGAGATTATTGCAGAAGCCAGGGAAGAAGCGGACCGCATTGTTACACGGGGCAACCGCGAGGTGGAACTGGAGAGAAAGAAAGCGCTTGATGATATGAAGGAACAGATTATATCCATCGCTTCTGTTATGGCCGGCAAGGTCGTGGCTGCTTCCATTGACACTACGGTGCAGGATGCCCTGATTGACGAGACTTTGAAAGAGATGGGTGAGAGCACATGGCAAAGCTAGTATCAAAGGTATACGGCGATGCATTGTTTGAGGAAGCTTTAAGAAAGCAGGAAGTGGACACTTTGTTTGAGGAAGTGAGAGGCCTGCAGGTGGTTTGGCGTGAGAATCAGTCATTGGCAGAACTTCTTGATAATCCGAAGATTGTAAAGGATGATAAAATCGGCATTATTAAGAATATTTTTGACGGACGCGTATCAGATGACCTGATGGGTTTTCTGGCAGTCATTGTCGACAAAGGCAGGCAGAAGGAGATTCCGGCAATCTGTGAATACTTCGTAAACACTGTCAAGGAATATAAGAAGATCGGCGTGGCCCATGTGACCAGCGCTGTTGAATTAAATGAGGGCAGAAGGCCCGGCTTTTGGAAAAACTGCTGAACACCACTCAGTATGTGGAGTTTGAGATGGATTATCAGGTGGATCCGTCAATCATTGGCGGCATGGTGATCCGGATCGGTGACCGGGTAGTGGATTCCAGTATTAAGGCACAGATTTATGATCTGCGCCGCAGCCTGTTAAAGCTGCAATTGGCGTGATTTACTTAATGAAAGCAGGCGTAAGCGGGGCTTTTATTCAGCAAATCAGCCGTTGGAGGAGCCGTGAGGCGAATCGAGTTTCCATATAAATAAAGAAAGAAGGTGCAAACCTTAATGAATTTAAGACCAGAAGAGATCAGTTCTGTCATCAAGGAACAGATTCAAAGATATTCTACGAAACTGGATGTCTCTGATGTCGGTACAGTCATTCAGGTGGCGGACGGAATTGCCCGTATCCATGGCCTTGAAAATGCCATGCAGGGAGAGCTTCTTGAGTTTCCGGGAGAAATCTACGGCATGGTGCTCAACCTGGAAGAGGATAATGTTGGTGCGGTATTATTAGGTAGTGGCGCTATCAGCGAGGGCGATACGGTTAAGACTACCGGACGAGTGGTGGAAGTACCTGTTGGCGATGCATTGACCGGACGCGTTGTAAATGCGTTAGGACAGCCCATTGATGGAAAAGGACCGGTCCAGACAGACAAATTCCGTAAGATCGAGCGTGTGGCTCATGGAGTTATTGACAGAAAATCAGTAGACACCCCTCTTCAGACAGGTATTAAGGCTATTGATGCCATGATCCCCATCGGAAGAGGACAGCGTGAGCTGATCATCGGCGACCGCCAGACCGGAAAGACGGCGATTGCCATTGATACCATCATTAACCAGAAGGGCCAGGGAGTTCATTGTATTTATGTTGCCATTGGCCAGAAGGCATCTACGGTTGCCAATATTGTTAAGACACTGGAAGAGTACGGCGCAATGGATTATACCACCATTGTTGTATCCACTGCTTCTGATTTAGCTCCTCTTCAGTATATTGCTCCATATTCCGGATGCGCCATTGGAGAGGAATGGATGGAAAACGGAGAAGACGTATTGGTTGTTTACGATGATTTAAGTAAACATGCAGCCGCTTACCGTACCCTGTCCCTGCTGCTTAAGAGACCGCCGGGCCGTGAAGCATACCCTGGTGATGTTTTCTATCTGCATTCCAGACTGCTGGAGAGAGCCTCCAGGCTTTCAGAGGAGCTGGGAGGAGGTTCTTTAACAGCCCTTCCCATCATTGAGACCCAGGCAGGTGACGTATCCGCATATATTCCGACCAATGTTATTTCCATTACAGATGGACAGATTTACCTGGAGACAGAGATGTTTAACTCCGGTTTCCGTCCTGCCATCAACGCAGGTCTTTCCGTATCCCGTGTAGGCGGCTCCGCTCAGATCAAGGCTATGAAGAAGATCGCAGCTCCTATCCGTGTGGAACTGGCACAGTACCGCGAGCTTGCAAGCTTTGCACAGTTTGGTTCCGAGCTTGATAAGGAAACAGCAGAGCAGCTTGCCCAGGGCGAGAGGATCAGAGAGGTATTAAAGCAGGGCCAGTATCAGCCGATGCCGGTTGAATACCAGATCATCATTATCTTTGCAGCGACCAAGAAGCTGCTCCTGGATATTCCTACCAGGAAAATCCTTGATTTTGAAAAGGCTTTGACCAGTTTTATTGATACCAAATATTCTGAAATTCCCGCAAGCATCCGCGAGACAAAGCAGATCACGCCTGAGACAGAGGAATTGCTGGTAAAGGCAATTAACGAATGCAAAGCAGGTGTTTTTTTAAAGGCAGGTGAACAATCATGGCATCCATTAGGGATATCAAACGAAGAAGAGACAGTATTTCCAGTACCGAACAGATTACGAAAGCCATGAAGCTCATATCTACCGTTAAGCTGCAGAAGTCCAAAGCAAAGGCAGAGGAATCCAAACCTTATTACGACATGATGTTTGATACCATAGGTTCCATGCTGCGCAAATCCGGCAGTATTGAACATAAGTATTTAAAGTCAGGCGACTCTAAGCGGAAGGCAGTCATCGTCATCACTTCAAACCGTGGACTGGCAGGGGGCTATAACAGCAACATTGCCAAGATGGTTCATGGGGATGAGAGGCTTGCGCCGGAGCTTACGGATGTTTACGCCATTGGACGGAAAGGGAAGGAAGCACTGGTGAGAAGGGGATATACGGTTGCCGCGGATTATTCCGAAGTGATCAATGAACCGATCTACCGCGATGCGGCCGATATTACCATGGAGCTTTTAGATGCCTTTGGACAGAACCGGATAGGTGAAATTTATCTGGCTTATACATCTTTTAAGAATACTGTAACCCAAATACCGACTCTTAAAAAGCTTCTCCCGGTTGAAATGGAAAAGGAAAGTGAAAAGACGGATCTGACTTTAATGAATTATGAGCCGGATGAGGACCAGGTATTGGATTCCATTATTCCTAAGTATATGAGCAGCATGATCTATGGCGCTTTGCTGGAGGCCGTTGCAAGTGAGAACGGGGCCAGAATGGCAGCCATGGACTCTGCGACCAATAATGCGGAAGAGATGATAGAAGAACTTGGACTGGCGTATAACCGGGCAAGACAGGGTTCTATTACCCAGGAGCTTACCGAGATCATAGCCGGAGCCAATGCGATTTCATAAGGCGAATCAAACTTTATTTTTCAGGAACGAGAGAAATATAAAAGAAGGAGAAACAAGATGGCAGGACAAAATATTGGTAAGATCACCCAGATCATCGGTGCCGTACTGGATATCAAGTTCAGCCAGGGCAAGCTGCCTGATATTAATGAAGCAATTGATATTGCTACAAAGGATGGCAGCAGACTGGTTGTAGAAGTATCCCAGCATCTTGCGATGATACAGTAAGATGTATCGCCATGGGATCCACCGATGGACTGGTACGTGGTATGGACGCGGCAGCTACCGGCGCTCCGATTACCGTACCGGTTGGAGAGGAGACATTGGGACGTATATTTAACGTTCTGGGTGATCCAATCGATAATAAACCGGCACCGGAAGTAAAAGAGCATTTTCCGATTCACAGGCCAGCCCCTAATTTTGAGGAGCAGTCCACGGAAACGGAGGTTCTGGAAACCGGTATCAAGGTCGTTGACCTTCTCTGCCCTTATCAAAAGGGTGGTAAGATCGGACTTTTCGGTGGTGCAGGAGTAGGTAAGACCGTATTAATTCAGGAGCTGATCCGTAACATTGCCACAGAGCACGGCGGATATTCCGTATTCACCGGCGTTGGCGAGCGTACCCGTGAAGGAAATGACCTCTATCACGAGATGCAGGAATCAGGCGTTATTAACAAAACAACCATGGTATTCGGACAGATGAACGAGCCGCCGGGTGCCCGTATGAGAGTAGGTCTTACCGGCCTTACCATGGCCGAGTATTTCCGTGACCAGGGCGGTAAGGATGTATTGTTATTCATTGACAACATTTTCCGTTTCACCCAGGCAGGCTCTGAGGTTTCCGCTCTGCTTGGACGTATGCCTTCCGCAGTAGCTATCAGCCGACCCTGCAGACCGAGATGGGCGCTCTTCAGGAGAGAATCACTTCCACGAAGAATGGTTCCATCACATCGGTTCAGGCAGTTTACGTTCCGGCCGATGACCTTACGGACCCGGCTCCGGCCAACACATTCGCCCATCTGGATGCGACCACGGTTCTTGACCGTTCCATCGTGGAGCTGGGTATTTATCCGGCAGTTGATCCTCTTGGATCCACATCAAGAATCCTTGATCCCCGTATCGTAGGAGAGGAACACTACCGTGTTGCCCGTGGGGTTCAGGAGGTTCTTCAGAAGTATAAAGAGCTTCAGGATATCATTGCCATGCTGGGTATGGATGAGCTTTCTGAGGAAGATAAGATCACGGTGGCCCGTGCAAGAAAGATTCAGAGATTCCTTTCTCAGCCTTTCTTCGTTGCAGGACAGTTTACCGGTCTGGAAGGCCGCTATGTGCCGCTTTCTGATACGATTCAGGGCTTTAAGGAGATCCTCGAAGGAAAGCATGATGATATTCCGGAGAGCTATTTCTTAAATGCAGGCAGCATCGAGGACGTTCTTGCCCGTGTGAAAAAATAGGGGGTGGGAATATGGCTGATTTATTCAAACTGCAGATCATCACTCCGGAACGAAAGTTTTACGAGGGAGAGGCTTCCATGGTGGAGCTTACTACCACGGAAGGGGATATCGGTGTATACCGGAATCATATCCCCATGACTGCTATTGTTGCCCCGGGAGTCTTAAAGATTCACGAGGAAGGCGGAGTGAAGGAAGCGGCCCTGATGTCTGGTTTTACTGAAATCTTACCGGAGAAGATCGTCATAATGGCGGAAGTTGTTGAATGGCCGGGAGAGATCGATGCAAACCGCGCAGAGGAGGCTAAGATCCGTGCAGAACGCCGCTTAAAGGAACAGAGCGGAGAAATTGATATTGTTAGAGCGGAAGCTGCTCTGAAAAGGGCTTATATAAGGCTTTCACTTACAAAGTAATAGAAAGGGATTTGGACCTTGTGAAACAGGTTCAAATCCCTTTTTCTGTGACAAATGTATTTTTCTAAATGGGAAGAGGGACTGGGGATAATACGGTATCTATGGATTAAAAGCTTCTTTTGTGGTATACTATTAGGCAGATTAAACAAACAGGGAGATAGTATTATGAAGAAAACATCATTAGTGATTATGGCGGCGGGCATTGGCAGCCGGTTTGGCGGGGGGATCAAGCAGCTGGAACCGGTAGGACCAAGCGGTGAGATTATCATGGACTATTCCATATACGATGCTTTAAACGCCGGATTTGACAAAATCGTGTTCATCATAAGAAAAGATCTGGAACAGGATTTTAAGGAGATCATTGGAAAGAGGATCGAAAAGATCGCTCATGTGGAGTACGCCTATCAGGAGCTGGATGACCTTCCCTCAGGCTATACGAAACCGGCTGACAGAACAAAGCCATGGGGAACCGGCCAGGCGCTTTTATGTGCCAGATCGGTGATCCATGAACTTTGTGGTGATCAATGCGGATGATTATTATGGAAAAGAAGGCTTTATAAAGATTCATGAATATCTGGTAAATGAGATGGATCCAATGTCAAAGCCTTTTGATATCTGTATGGGAGGATTTGTTCTGGGCAACACCTTAAGCGAAAATGGAGGGGTGACCAGAGGGGTATGCCAGGTGGATGAAAAAGGGATACTTAAAGAGGTCACAGAAACATATGAGATCAGACGGTGTGATGACTGGGCAGAGGGCAGCAGTGAGGAAGGAACCCCGGTGAAGATCCCCCTGGATCAAAATGTTTCCATGAATATGTGGGGGCTTTCCCCAGCGTTTCTTGAGGAGCTGGAAAGAGGATTCCCAGAGTTTTTAGCCGGTATAAAAGAAGGGGATGTGAAAACGGAATATCTGCTTCCAAAGATCATCGATAAACTGGTCCATTCCCAAAAAGCCCAGGTAAGGGTGCTGGAAACAAGAGACCGGTGGTTTGGCGTGACCTATAAAGAGGACAAGCCTGCTGTGGCTGCTGCTATCAGGGGCCTGGTTTCAGAAGGTGTGTATCCGAAGCGCCTGTTTGATGTGAGGTAAAAAAAGACGGTTTTCTGATGATCTGCCATCGGAAAACCGTATTTTCTTTTCATGGGATATAGCACCTTACCTTTTTGCTTTGCATACTATAGTGTTGTATAAGCAGAAAGCAGGGAGTGATAACAGTCGTGCCCATTAACCCGGATTATACTTATGGAAACAAATCTCAGGAACTGGAGCCATATATGCTTTATGGTGACAGGAGTGCTGCAGGGCGTTCCTTGGAAAGAAGGGATTCTATCGTACAGGATTTGGAATATCTACAGGGAATGTACCCAGGACATATGAAACAATTGCAGGAATATGTGGTTTCAGCGTGTGATCATCTGGATTATAAGAACAGTCCCATGTATGACGAATATCCGGACCGAATGATGATTAACCAGATCTGCGATTCTATATGCGATCAGATACGTAAGGATGGTATCCTGATGGATGAAGTGGCAGAAGAACCAGATTATGCAGAAACGACGGCTGCGGAGCAAGAGCTGGCGGAACAGATGGAGTGGGGCGCAGAGGAGATGGATGAAGCGGATCTGCTGTCCCAGGACCGTGGTTCTACATGGGATCCGTGGGGGCCAAAAGGACCAAGAGGCCGAGAGGGCCGAGAGGGCCAAGAGGACCAAGGGGACCCAAAGGGCCGTGGGGACCTTGCGGTCCATGGGGGCCTTGTGGGCCGGGAGGCCATTGCGGGCCAGGAGGCCGTTGCGGTCCATGGGGACCATGGGGGCCATGGGGACCGAGAGGGCCGTGGAGCCAGAGGTCCGACGGTATGCTGGATGGCGTCGTAAACGTGCTTCTGCTTAATGAGATGCACCGCAGGAGATGCCGCAGCGGACTTTGCAGATAAGAAAAAGGAAAGCAGCTGTCCTTGGCAGGACGGCTGTTTTTTATATGGTCAACAGAGCAGCCCCATTCTGTGCAACGTTTAACGAATGTTTAAGAAAGTTTTCATTGTAGTTTTGGATATTATTGTATACAATAAAGAAGATAAGGTTGAAAGAAAAAAAACTTTCTGCCCTCCGTTTGTGAATTGAACGGATATGCATGCATATCCAGTTGATTCATTAATACAAAATTGCAAAAACAGAGGAAATTTGAGATGAATCGATTGGTAAAAAAAATAGGAATTTTATCTGCGGTTTTTGTAGCGGCAATCGCAGTTTATTTTATGTGGAACCAGAAAAGTACAGAAAAAAACGATGTTATGGTATACACCTCCATGGATGAGGCGGCTTTGCCCGTGGTATATTCCGATATGTACGGAAGAAAGATGAACCTTCTCCATGGGTATACCCAGGATATGAAGCAGGCCGTCTCCCGGGAAGCCCTTACCGTTCTTCCTGCGGACCGGTCCATAAACATACAGATATCGGATTATAAAGGCAGCCTCCAGGGGATCGAGTATGAAGTCCGCAGCATGGACTTAGGACGTCTGGTGGAACGGACAAAGGTGGATACATGGGACCAGGGAGAAGGAGGCGTCACGGCCACCCTTCCTATCCAGAACCTTCTGACAAAGGATAAGGAATACCTTCTCATCCTGTCGCTGGATACCTCCGGGAATGGAAAACTGCTTTATTATACCCGGATTATGTGGACGGACAGCACCAATGTAAAGGATATGATCGATTTTGCGGTTGATTTTACCACCAGGACCTTTGATTATGACCAGGCCCGGCAGCTGACCACTTATCTGGAAACCAGCGAGGGAGAGGATAACAGTTCCCTCGGCCATGTGACCATCCGTTCCAGCTTTTCCCAGCTTACATGGGGAGGACTTTCGGTGACCCCGGTAGGTGACATAAGGGCGACTCTTAAGGATTTAGATGGAATCATGTGCAGCGTTCAGCTGGAATATGAGGTGGCAAGGACCGGAGAAGATAATACTCAGGAGCTATACGAGGTGGAGGACAGCTTTACCATGAAATGGGACAGCAGGCGTATCTACCTTATGGATTTTGAGAGGAACACCAATCAGGTGTTTTCCGGCCAAAAGGGGCTGTTTTCCGGAAACGGATTATGCTGGGGATTTCAGGCCAGGATGCAATACGAACTGCAAAAAGCCCGTCAGGGGATTGCCTGGCCTATGTGGTAAACCGGGATCTATGGACCTTTGACCAGAGCCGGGAGCACGCGGTAAAGGTGTTTTCTTTCCGAAGCGGTGAAGACGATGGGCTTCGCAGCGGCTACAACCAGCACGATATCAAGGTATTGTCGGTCAGTGATAACGGAGATGTGGATTTTCTGGTTTATGGCTACATGAACCGTGGCATTCATGAGGGAAGCCTGGGAATCGCCATGTATCAGTACAGCAGCCAGGACAATGCCACCACAGAGCGCCTTTTCACTCCTGTGACCCTGTCCTTTGACATGCTTAAGGAGGACATTGACCAGCTGGCCCATGTGGGAACCAATGGGATGCTTTATCTGATGGCGGACCGGGCGGTTTACGGTATTGATCTGAACAGCAATGAATATATGGTCCTGGCGGATTCCCTGATTGAAGGTGGATACGCGGTCAGCAGCAGGTCGCGCCGTTTTGCATGGCAGGAGGGCAGTGACCACTATGGAGACCAAGTGGTTCATCTCATGGATCTGGACACCGGGGTGAAGCGAGAGATAACCGGCGGCGAGGATAATATTTACAGGCCCCTTGGATTTGTAGGGGATGATTTCATTTACGGAATTGCCAGGAAAGGCGATGTGTGGGTACAGAACGGAAGGACAAAGGATGCTCCCATGTACCGGATCGAGATCATGGATCAAAGCGGAAAGATCGTTAAGGAATATGAACATGAGAATGTTTACATTGCAGATGTGTCCGTGGATGCCAGCCGGATCCATTTAACACAGGTGACGAAATCCGGTGATCAGTCCTATGTGGCTTCCAGGCAGGATACCATTGTCTGCAATCAGGAGCTGGCAGAGGTCGAGATGGAAGGCATTGGCTGGTACGCCTCAGAGGACAGGAGAAAGCTGTATTTTGTCCAGCTGGATAAAGACATGGTAAGCCGGGATGTAAAGATCTCGGTTCCTAAAAAGGTGGCCTATGAAACCACGGAAGTGGTGGAGCTAAAGGGCAATACAAGAACCCAGGAAAACAAGTTCTATGCATATGGGGGAGGCCATTATCTTGGAAGCAGCCGCAGTTTTACCGATGCCCTTGCCCTTGCTTATGATAAAATGGGAGTTGTGACCGATAAGAATCAGGAAATCATTTGGAGCCGTGTGAACCGTCCGCCGGTCCGCAACATGAAGGAGCCCTTAAAGACCGGAGCAGCCTTTTTGCGGAATCTGGAAGGGTTTACTGAAAACAGCTTCTATGGGGAGGGAGTCCTTATGCTGGATGCCAGGGGCTGCACCTTAAGCCAGGTACTATATTTCATCGGACATGGATGTCCGGTGGCAGCCTACAACCTTCAGGGTGGTTATGTGCTTCTTTCCGGCTATGATTCCTATAATGTGACGGTCTATAATCCGGTGTCCGGAGAGAGCCAGAAAATGGGCTTAAATGATGCCTCTGCTTATTTTTCAGGTCAGGGAAATGACTTTGTCTGCGGAGTATTTACAGAATAGAAAATGCGTTCTCTTTACAAATTCATAAGATATGTTATAATCATTAAAGGCTAAAAGATGAAATTTAAGAATTTTGTAATAGATAACATGATAATCAGAGGTGTGAAATGGAGCAGTATATTATGAAGGGCGGAAATCCCCTGGTCGGTGAAGTGACCATTGGCGGGGCAAAGAATGCCGCTTTAGGAATTCTGGCAGCAGCGATCATGACAGATGAGGATGTTCTGATCGATAATCTTCCTGATGTCAGAGATATAAATGTGTTGCTGGAGGCCATAGAGGAAATTGGTGCAAAGGTGGAACGGATCGACAGGCATACGGTCCGCATAAGTGGCAAGACCATCCGGGAAGTTTCGGTAGATGATGAATACATCCGTAAGATCAGGGCTTCCTATTATTTTATCGGAGCAATGCTTGGCAAATATAAAAGCGCCCAGGTCCCCCTTCCGGGAGGCTGCAACATCGGAAGCAGGCCCATTGACCAGCACTTAAAGGGATTCCGGGCTCTTGGGGCTGATGTAAGGATTGAACGCGGGGCAGTGATCGCCCATGCCATTGATCTGGTTGGAAGCCATATCTATTTAGACGTGGTAAGCGTTGGGGCTACCATCAACGTCATGATGGCGGCAACCCTTGCAGAGGGACAGACAATACTGGAAAACGTGGCAAAAGAGCCTCATGTGGTTGACGTGGCAAACTTTTTAAACAGCATGGGCGCCAATATCAAGGGAGCCGGTACGGATACCATCCGTATCCGTGGAGTGAGAAAACTCCATGGAACCGAATACTCCATCATTCCGGACCAGATTGAAGCAGGTACCTTTATGTGTGCTGCTGCCATTACCCGTGGAGATGTTATGGTAAAAAATGTCATCCCAAAGCATTTGGAGGCCATTTCTGCAAAGCTTTTGGAGATGGGATGCGAGGTCGTGGAATTCGACGATGCGGTTCGTGTGGTCGGAAAGTCCCATCAAAAGCATACGGATATCAAGACACTTCCCTATCCGGGATTTCCAACCGATATGCAGCCTCAGATGACAGTGACCCTGGCCCTTGCAAGAGGTACCAGCGTGGTCACAGAGAGCATTTTTGAAAACCGTTTCCGCTATGTGGATGAGCTTTCCCGTATGGGGGCAAATGTCAAGGTAGAAGGAAATGTAGCCGTTATTGACGGCGTAAACGGCTTTACCGGGGCGTTTGTCAACGCTCCTGATCTCCGTGCAGGTGCGGCGCTGGTAATTGCCGGACTAGCTGCGGATGGATATACGGTTGTGGATGAGATCGGATATATTCAGAGAGGCTATGAATGCTTTGATGAAAAGCTTCAGGGCTTGGTGCCATGATTGAAAAAGTAGATTCTGAACATGAAGTAAAGAAATTCAAATTAAAAGTAGGCTAGGCGGGGAAATTTCCCGCCTTTTCCTATTTGCTTGAGCAACGAGCCGGGCTAAGGCTTTTCAGAGCCTTTTTCTGAAAGGGACCGTATGGAGGTGGCATATTCCGACGGCGTCATCCCGGTCAGCTTTTTGAATTGCCTGGAAAAATAGTGGACAGAGCTGTAGCCTAAGCGGTCAGCAATTTCGGTAAAATTCAGCTGGTTGCTGCGGATGAGATGCTTGGCCGCGTCAATTTTCATGCCTGTAAAGAAATCGATGACTCCGCAGCCATAGACTTTATGAAAGATTTTCTGAAGCTGTGACCGTCCGGTCAGATTATCCCGGCAGATGGTTTCAATGGTAAGGTGCTCCCCGATGTGCTCCTCCATATAACGGATGATGCGGTTATGGGCGTCCCCGTGCATAGGGCTTGCTGTCACCCGTCCGGTGGAGATCTGTTCGGGATTTGAAAAGTATCTGCGGTAAAGATGGATGATCAGCTCCTCCAGATAATTCCCGATCAGCTGTTCCGCTCCAAAGGACAGGGGAGGCTGCCTTCGGACCAGCTCCTCCTGGTACGGGTCGTCAAGCCTTCCTGAAAATGCATTCCGCGCTTCAATGATGATCTGCGCCAGCAGGGCCATTTCCGTCTCCTGTACGGAAAGGACTTCTCCCTCAAAGGCTTTCATGAAGGGGGAATTGCATTCAAAGCTTATCACCACCAGATTGGGGGCAACAGTTCCGTTGGTCAGGATATTGTGGAACTCGCCGGGCTTGTGGAAGATGATGTTTCCCCGCTTTAAAGGGATCTGCTTTTCACCGGCCATTACATCGATGACCCCCTTGTCAACGCAGACAAACTCCCAGAAGTCATGGCTCTCTCCTGGAAAGGAGAAATCGCTCATGTATTCAAAATAATGAATGGTTATGACCTTTTTTACAATCGCTGAAGAACGCAGCTGGGTGCTTTTGTATGCCATGGAAACCTCCTTCCGGACACGTAATTGTGATTATAGACAGTATACCACATTCCGTGGTAAAATGGTGAGAAGAGTACGATAATGCAAATTAAATAATAAATAGTGCAAATATCTTTTGGCGTGCATTCATTATACTGAGGTTAATAGAATTTAGGAGGTAACATCGATGAACAAGAAACCGGTTCTGGTAATCATGGCAGCAGGAATGGGAAGCCGCTACGGAGGCCTAAAGCAGATTGACCCTGTGGATGCTTATGGAAACAAGATCATTGATTTTTCTATCTATGACGCGGTTTGTGCTGGATTTGAAAAAGTAGTCTTTATCATTAAAAAAGACATTGAAAAGGAATTTAAAGAAAATATCGGGAACCGCATGGCGGCTCATGTGCAGGTGGAATACGTATATCAGGAGCTTGACAAGCTTCCGGAAGGATATGGGATACCTGAGGGAAGAGTAAAGCCCTGGGGAACAGGACATGCAATTTTATGCTGCAAGGACGTGGTAGAAGGGCCTTTTGCAGTCATTAATGCAGATGATTATTATGGCAGGAGCGCTTTTGTTTCCATTTATGACCAGCTTAACAAGGTTTCTGATGGGGAGAAGTACCAGTACACCATGGTCGGCTATCAGCTTTACAACACTCTGACGGAAAATGGCCATGTGGCAAGGGGCGTATGCAACACCGATAAGGCTGGAAAGCTGGTTGACATTCATGAGCGGACCAGAATAGAAAAACACGGCGGCAAGGCAGAATTTACAGAGGATGATGGAAAGACCTGGACAGAACTTGGAGAGGACACCATCGTTTCCATGAACATGTGGGGATTTACAAGCAGCATATTAAAGGAGCTTGAGGAACGGTTTGCCGCATTTTTAGACAGGGAGCTGACCGTAAATCCGATGAAATGTGAATACTTCATTCCCTTTGTGTTGATGAGCTGTTAAAGGAAGGCAAGGCAGAGGTTTCAGTATTAAAGAGTGTGGACCGCTGGTATGGAGTCACTTATAAAGAAGACAAAGAAACAGTGGTAAATGCCATCAAAGAACTGAAAAAAGCCGGCCTGTATCCGGAAAAGCTATGGGAGGAAAAGTAATGGGAGACGCACAGTGCGGAAAAATAAGAGAGGCCATTGGACTTCTGGCCTTTGAGGGAGAGCCTGTTTCATGGAACCGCTATGGAAGCGGCCATATTAATGATACGTTTCGCCTGATCTGTAAGACAGGAGAAGGGGAAAAACACTACATCATCCAGAGAATCAACCATGAGGTCTTTAAGGACCCGGTTTCTCTCATGAGAAACATTGCAGGTGTTACTTCCTTTTTACGGGAAGGGATTAAAGCCCAGGGCGGAGATCCTGAAAGGGAGACACTCAATATCATAAAAGCGCTGGATGGAAAGGATTATTGCCAGGACAGCGACGGGAATTACTGGAGAGGCTATCTTTTATTGAAGGGGCCACCACCTATGATAAGGTGAGAAATCCTCAGGATTTCTATCAGAGCGGCAAGGCGTTCGGGCGGTTTAAACGCCAGCTGGCAGAATATCCGGCAGATGAACTGGCAGAAACCATTCCTGATTTCCATAACACCCCGGTGCGTCTGGAAGCCTTTAAGGCAGCTGTGAACGCTGATTCCTGCGGCCGTGCCCATCTGGTAAAGGATGAAATAAAGTTCGTCCTTGACCGGGAGAATGAAGCGTCTGTTGCCATGGATATGTTAAAGGATGGCAGGCTTCCTCTCTGTGTTACCCACAATGATACCAAGCTTAATAACATCATGATCGATGATGCAACCGGAGAAGCTCTGTGCATTATTGACCTGGATACCATTATGCCCGGCCTGGCCATCTTTGATTTTGGCGATTCCATCCGTTTTGGAGCCAATACGGCAGAGGAGGATGAACCTGATGTGAGCAAGGTATCCTTATCCCTGCCCCTGTTTGAGACCTATACCAGGGGGTATTTAGAGGGGTGCAAGGGAAGTCTTACGCCTGATGAAAAGAAGATGCTTCCTATGGGTGCAAAGCTGATGACCTTTGAGTGCGGCGTGCGCTTCTTAACAGATTTCCTTCAGGGAGATACCTATTTCCATACAAGCAGAGAAAATCACAACCTGGACCGTACCAGGACCCAGTTTGCGCTTGTGGCTGACATGGAGAAGAAGTGGAAGGAAATGGAGGAGATTGTCCGCAAGAGTGAAAAATAAGTTTTTAACTCTTGTATTTATGACTCAACTGGATATACAATTATATCCGCCTGAGTCATTGGTATAGAAAATATAAATGAGAAAGAGGAGAGAATATGAGAATATTGGTAACCGGAGGCGCCGGATATATCGGCAGCCATACATGCATTGAGCTTTTAGAACAAGGCCACGAAGTAGTAGTCGTGGATAATCTTTGCAATTCCTCCAAAGTGTCACTGGAGCGGGTAGAAGCCATTACCGGGAAAACCGTGACCTTCTATGAAGCAGACCTTCTGGACCGGGATGCGATAGATGAGATATTTGATTATGAGATAATCGATGCTGTCATCCATTTTGCCGGATTAAAGGCTGTGGGAGAGTCCGTTGCCAAGCCTTTGGAATATTACCACAACAACATCACAGGGACTCTGGTTCTATGTGATGTTATGAGGGAGCATAAGGTAAAGAACATCATATTCAGCTCCTCGGCCACCGTATACGGAGATCCGGCCTTTGTACCGATCACGGAAGAATGCCCTAAGGGAATCATCACCAATCCTTACGGGCAGACAAAGGGCATGCTGGAGCAGATACTTACAGACCTTCATACCGCTGACCCGGAATGGAACGTGATCCTTCTTCGTTATTTCAATCCTGTGGGCGCCCATAAGAGTGGTTTAATTGGAGAAGATCCTGCTGGAATCCCCAATAACCTGACTCCCTATATCACACAGGTTGCCGTAGGCAAGCTGAAGGAAGTAGGAGTATTCGGAAATGATTATGACACGCCCGATGGAACCGGAGTCCGGGATTATATCCATGTGGTAGATCTGGCCCTTGGACATGTAAAAGCACTTGAAAAGATGGCCTCCTCAGAGCCATTGGTACGTATTTATAATCTGGGAACCGGACAGGGCTTTAGCGTGCTTCAGATGATCGAAGCGTTTTCAAAGGCATGCAAAAAAAACCCATCCCATATTCCATCAAACCCCGCCGCCCAGGTGATGTTGCAGCATGCTATGCGGATGCATCCCTGGCTAAGAAGGAACTTGGCTGGGAAGCGCAGCGCGGAATAGATGAAATGTGTGAAGACTCCTGGAGATGGCAGTCCGGGAATCCCAACGGATACAGATAAAGGCTTTAGGGTCTGTGCCTTGCATTATGCTTCGGCTGATCGATGGTCAGCCGGGAGCAGATGCTCTTTGCAGTATATTTCCCGTTATCAAAGTATCTATCCTTAGGACCTTTATTCTTTGGACGGATGCTTTTTTCTTTTACCTGCATTAATTTTATAAAGATAACTTCAGTATCGTGTTAAGGATTGAGTTTGGTGTTAAAGATTAAGAAAGGAAGGTATGACTGTATACTGCATACATAAAGAAAATGAAAATTATTGAAAAATTTATAGCTTCAAAGTATGGCGATGATGCTTTGTGCGAGGATGGGTTATTTATCAATGATAAATTTATTGCTGTCATGGATGGAGTCACTGCCAAGGGAGATATTTTATGGAACAAGAAGACCAGTGGATTTCATGCCAAGGAAACTCTGCTGCATGCAATGGCACAATTAAGTGGAAGTGAAAGTGCGGTTCAGGCATTGGAATTTTTAAATTCCCAGCTTCATAAACAATACAATGGCAACGACGATTTTTTTCTTAAAAATACAACAGAGAGAATACGGTCTACCATTGTAATTTACAGCCGCAGATATAAACAGATTTGGTGCTTCGGGGATTGCCAATTCAGCATTAACGGGCAAGTGTTTCAGGAAGAAATGGAAATTGATCGATTGCTGGCGGAAGTGAGATCTGTATATCTTCAATCAGAGCTTATCAGCGGAAAATCAGTAGAAGAACTATGTATTTCGGACCCATCTCATGAAATTATCTTTCCTGTCATAAAAAATCAGTTGTACTTTGCCAACTGTGATAAAGGCGGTAAGTATGGATTTAATGTATTAGATGGGTTTTGCAATGATTTCTCAAAGATAATCATTCATGACGTGAAAGAAGGAGATACGGTCATAATGGCATCTGACGGATATCCCAGATTAGAACAATCATTACATGAAAGTGAGCTGTATTTAAAGGAACTTAAGGAACATGATCCGTTGTGCATTGATAAGTATAAAGCCGGGTCCGGCTTTACAGACGGAAAAACCTCCATCGATGACAGGACATATATAAAATTTATAGTATAAAAAAAGCTGGGACAGACTTAAAACGGACAAGTAAAATGCCCTGGGAACGCAGCTGTTCTGCTCCAGCCTTCCCCTTGTAACAGGCAAAGAGAAGACTTCACTGAATTCCGGTGAAGTCTTTTCTTTATTACTCTTTAATCAGCCGATGAACCGCTTCATGTATTTTTTTTGCAATGTAAGGGTTGTTCATTGTATAAAGATGAATGCCATTAACGCCATGGACAACGAGATCAACAATTTGATCAATTGCATAGGCAATGCCTGCATCACGCATTGCCTCCGGATTATTTTCGTACCGGTTCATCATTGCGATAAATTTGGGGGGCAGATCCACATGGCAAAATGATACCATGCGTTCAATCTGCTTTTTATTAATTACCGGCATAATCCCTGCTTCAATCGGAACGTGGATTCCTGCAAGGGAACAGCGCTCCTGAAATCTATAAAGATAGTCATTATGAAAGAATAACTGTGTAATTAACTGATCCGCCCCTGAATCCACCTTTTTCTTCAAATTACGGATGTCCTCAATAAGGTTACCTGATTCAGTATGCCCTTCAGGATAGCAGGCCGCTGTAATGTCAAAATCTCCATGCTCCTTAATAAATGCAATCATATCGCTGGCATAGGAAAAGTCACCTCTGGGCTGATGAGAATCTAAGATATCTCCACGGAGTGCAAGAATATTTTCGATTCCGTTTTGCTTGAAAATCTCTAACTGAGAAAGCAGATCTTCTTTCGTAAGGTCAGCACAGGTTAAATGGGCCAAACTTTCAATTTTATATTGATTCTTAATCGTGGATGCAATTTCGCAGGTAGAGTGACCGTTGCCATTGCCGCCCGCACCATAGGTCACGCTGATAAAGTCAGGATTTAATTCATGCAATGCGTTAAGTGTATTGTAAATTGTCTGGATAGAGCTGGTTCTTTTGGGTGGAAAAATCTCAAAAGATAACGTCGCCTGATTTTTTAGGATATTAGATAGTTTCATTTCTCAACCGCCTTGCTGCCTGAACCATGTTTTCGAGACTGGATTTTGTTTCTGCATATCGCCGTGTTTTCAGCCCGCAGTCCGGGTTTACCCATAATTTTTCTTTGGGCAGCCGTTTAAGCATTTCATGCAGAGCTGATTCTATTTCCTCCACAGAAGGAACCCTAGGCGAGTGAATATCGTAAACGCCGGGACCGGCTTCTGTCTTAAAATGATTTTCTTTCAAAGAATCCAGGATCATCAAATCGGAACGGGATGCCTCAAAAGTAATCACATCAGCGTCCATATTATCAATCGCAGGAATAATATCCGTAAATTCACTATAGCACATATGGGTATGTATTTGGGTTTCAGGTTTTACACCGCTGTGTACCAGACGAAACGCGGGAATTGCCCAGCTTAAGTATTCGCTGTCCCAGCCGGATTTTCTTAAAGGAAGTTTCTCCCTAAGCGCGGCTTCATCAACCTGAATGATCCTGATGCCGTTTGCCTCAAGGTCAAGCACTTCATCGCGAATGGCCAGGGCGATTTGGTACGCAATTTCTTTCAGCGAAATATCTTCCCGCGGGAAAGACCAGTTAAGGATAGTAACCGGCCCTGTGAGCATACCTTTCATGGGCTTTTTGGTAAGGCTTTGGGCATAAACGGACCATTCAACAGTCATGGGCTTTTCCCTGGAAATATCTCCCCAAACCACCGGAGGCTTTACGCAGCGGGTACCATAAGACTGCACCCATGCGTTCTCCGTAAACAAAAACCCATTCAGGCACTCGCCAAAATATTCCACCATATCGTTTCGTTCAAACTCACCATGTACGAAAACATCCAGTCCAATTTCCTCTTGGATTTTGACGCATTGGGCGATTTTTTTTCCTTAACAAAATCACGGTATTGTTCTTCTGTTATGCCGCCCTTCCGAAAGGCGGTACGGTTGGCCTTTACATCAGCTGTTTGCGGAAAGGAGCCAATGGTTGTGGTTGGAAAATACGGAAAACCGAAGTTATTTTTCTGGATCGCCTCACGGACCGAAAATTCCGGAACCCTTGTAAATTCACTTTCCTTTATTTCAGATATCCTTTGCTGCACTTTCTCATTGCTGCACTTTCTGTCTTTACTTAATAGACTGACGTTTCTTCTGTATTCCACCGTTTCAAAAGGGTTTTGAGATGAGCAAATTTCTTTTAATTCGTTTAGTTCCCCGAGTTTTTCTGCGGCAAATGAAAGATAGCACGTTTGCTGCCCAGGCAGTTTTGTTTCATTCTGTAATGTATAGGGAACATGTAAAAGCGAGCAGGAGGTTCCAAGAACAATATCGTGGCAATGATTCTGCAATTCGGAGATAATTTCCATGGATTTTGCATAGTTATTTTTCCAGATGTTCTTGCCGTTTGCGATACCTGCAAACAGCGTTTTACCGGAGAGAAATCCGTTTGCCCTTACAAGCTCCAGTGATTTCCTGCCCTCAATGAAATCCATTCCGATCCCGTCAAAATCCAGTTTAGTAATGTCCTGATAACAATCGCGGATATCACCAAAGTATGTTTGTAAAAGTACATTTACGGTTCCTTTTGCAGATAGGATGGCGCTGGAAAGCTGCTTAAATAAGAGAATGTCTTCATTGGTAAGATCGTGTACAAGGTATGGCTCGTCAAACTGCAGCCATTCAGCTCCTGTATCACTAAATTTTGTAAGTATTTCCTGATAAGCAGCTATGATAGCTGCTGTATAGTCATTGGCGCACCTTCCGCCCGTAAACCTTGCCAGCTTCAAAAAGGTAAATGGTCCAATCAAAACCGGTTTCGTTTTAATCCCCAGCTGCAGAGCTTCCTTAAATTCATCAAATGGCTTATTTCCTGCAAGCTGTATTTTTGTATTATCATCAATCTCTGGTACCATGTAATGATAATTTGTATTGAACCATTTTTTTCATGGCAAGGGCTTTCACATCACCGTTTGCACCTTGATATCCCCTTGCCATTGCAAAATAAGTATCTAAAGGCGATAAGGCCAGATTGCGGTAGCGGGACGGAATAGCATTTAGCAGAACCGCAGTGTCAAGAACATTGTCATAAAGAGAAAAATCGTTACTTGGAATAAAGTCGATCCCATGATTCTGCTGTGTATGCCAATGTGTGCTTCTTAAATTTCTTGCCGCTGCCTGTAATTCATCTGCAGATATTTCTTTTCTGAAGTATTTTTCCGATGCAAATTTTAATTCTCTTAAAGCTCCCACCCTTGGGTAGCCAATAACAGATGTTTTCATATAGCATAATCCCTTCCATTTATTTTATAACAAATAATAACATGGGAATGGGGTTATTACGTAATATCAAATAAATATATGTACCTATAGAAAAAACTATGACGCTTTAATAAAACAGCCATAGTTTTTCTAAATAGGGTGTTATTTTCCGGGTTCCTGATATTATTTCTCATGCATAATTAATCTCAAAGTCTGCAGGCAAAAGCCTATAGGCTTGGGTCCCGCAGCATATTTTTTTTCAGACAGCTTTTTTTATGGAAGTGGCGTACTCCGTAGGGGTCATCCCGGTCAGATGCTTGAATTGCCTGGAAAAATAATGGACCGAGGTATATCCCAGCTGATTGGCGATCTGGGTAAAGTTAAGCTGCCGGTTCCGGATAAGCTGCTTGGCTGCATCGATTTTCATACTGTTAAAATATTCAATGACACCTGTGTTTCCCTTTTCAAAGAATAGTTTTTTTAACTGGGAAGTACTGATTAAATTGTCCCGGCTGATCTGGTCAATGGTCAGCTGGGTGCAGATGTTCTTCTCGAAATAAAGAAGTATGGTTTCATAGATGTCTTCTGCGGAAGGAGTGTCCTTATGGAGGACAGGAGTCCGCCGGGCTGAAAAGGAACGGCGGTACATTTGTATTAAGAACATTTCCAGATAAATTTTTATCATCTGCTCTGCCGCAAAGGGCCCATGGTCCTTTCGCACTAATACTTCCTGATAGGGATTGTCAAGCCTTCCGTCAAAGCACTGGCGGGCTTCCGCAATGATCCGCGCCAGAAGCTCCTGCTCCTCCTGACCCACCTTTAAGATCTGCTCCTTAAAAGAAGCCATGCGGGGCGACTGGCAGTCAAATCCGATGACCACAAGGTTGGGAGCGATTACCCCATTGGCCAGAACCCGGTGAAATTCATTTGGCTGATGGAAAATAACATCACCTTTTTGAAGCGTCAGCCGTTCATGGTCGGCTACTACGTCCACTTCTCCCTTATCGACACAGAGCAATTCCCAAAAGTTATGAGATTCTCCCGCAAAAGTGAAGTCGCTCATATATTCAAAATAATGGATGCTGATTATCCGGTGTATTGTCACCTCTTCTGTTAATTCCGTATACTTATATTTCATGCTGTCCCCCCTGGTCTCATATACTAAAAGCTTTTGTGTTCTTAAAAGCATCATTGTGCAAATGGTATATAATTTATCTATATTTTAACTACTAATTATGAAAAAAAGCAAACCATAAAAATCTAAAATGTTAAAAATGATGACCTTTTGTACAAAGCATTTTATCCAAAAGTATAATAATATAGACTCACCAAGAACATCTGACGGAAAAGTTGGATAACAGAGGGAGGTAAAATTATGAAAAAAACGTTTCATGAGTGTTATGCTGAGTGCAGTTATGGCTGCCGGTCTCCTGGCAGGCTGTGCAGGAGGGACTTCTACGGCCACCACAGAGGCTTCGACGGCTGCCGGGGATTCCACGAACGCGCCGAAGGAATCGGCTGCAGGCGGCGGAGAAGGGCTTATTTACTGGTCCATGTGGGAGGCAACAGAGCCTCAGGGCCAGGCGATCCAGATGGCAATCGACAAATTTACGGCAGATACAGGGGTCAAGGTTGATGTTCAGTTTAAAGGACGTACGGGAATCCGTGAAGGACTGCAGCCGGCTTTGGATGCTGGAACCAACATTGACGTATTTGACGAGGATATTGACCGTGTGAATACCACATGGGAGCAGTATCTGATGGATTTAGAGGACCTGGTAAAGACTTCCGGTTATGAGGACAATGCCAATGCAGGCTTAATGAAGGCCTGCAGAGAAGTAGGTAAGGGAACATTAAAATCCATTCCTTACCAGCCCAATGTATTTGCATTTTTCTATAACCAGTCCATTTTTGATGAGGCAGGAATCAAGGAAGTGCCAAAGACCTGGGAAGAGCTTGATGCAGCATGCCAGAAGATCAAGGATGCGGGCTATACTCCCATTACCTGTGATGATGCCTACATCACAGCCATGTTTGGCTATCACATGTCCAGACTTTTGGGCGAACCGGGAACAGAGGCGGTTGTTAAGGAAGGCAAGTGGGATGACCCGGCAGTCCTTAAAACGGCTCAGGCTTATGAAGACTTTGCAAAGAAAGGGTATTTTTCAGAAACCATTGCTTCCAACGTATGGCCTGCAGGACAGAACCAGGAGCTTGCTCTTGGAACAGCAGCCATGTATTTGAACGGTTCCTGGCTTCCCAATGAAGTAAAGGATATGGCAGGAGAAGACTTTAAGTGGGGCTGCTTCAGCTATCCGGCAGTGGAAGGCGGAAAGGATGGCACTAATGCCTCCAACTATGGCGCTCAGGTTCTGGCGATTAACAAGAATTCAAAAAAATGGAGAAAATGCATTTAAGCTGATTGAATACATCACTCAGGGAGAGTTTGATAAGAAGATGTCCGAGATGTCAATGGGTATCCCGGCAGATTCCAGGAATACAGAGTGGCCGGCACAGCTTGCCAGCGTGAAGCCTGTTATGGAGAGCTTAAGCGTACGCTATCCATGGGCAGCCGGAGCAGAAGCCAATGCTGACTTAACACCGATTATCAAGGAAAACTTTATGAAGCTTTGCGGAGGTTCCATTACTGCTGCAGAGTTCACCGATGCTCTTAAAGCAGCAGGCAAATAATCCGGATCAACAGATCTTATATGGTGGCACCGCTTTGGCGGTGTCACCCTCTGATTAAGGAAAGCCGGGGGAGGTATTTAACGTGAAGAAGAATAAGACAATGATTGCCGTATTTCTAACGCCGGCAGTAGTAATGTTTGTCCTTGTATTCCTATATCCTATTCTCAGGACAATTTTAATGAGCTTCTTTAAGATTGAAGGAATCACGGATTCCATGGCCAAATGGCAGTTTACCGGATTAGCCAATTACAGCAAGCTTGCGGCGACCAGCTTATTCCGCATTTCCATGTGGAACCTGTTCCGCATATGGCTGATAGGCGGATTGGTTGTTATGTCCCTGGCCCTTTTGTTTGCGGTGATCTTGACCAGCGGGATACGCTTTAAAAGTTTTTTTCAGGGCAATGATCTATCTTCCCAATGTAGTCAGTGCGGTCGCCCTTGCGACCATGTGGCTTCAGTATGTATACAGCCCTAAGTTCGGTCTCCTTAAAAATGTATTTTCATCCATGGGACTTAAAGCTTTATCCAAAGTCCAGTGGCTTGACAATGATCATAAATTCATGGCCCTGCTTGTTGCTTATTGTTTTGGTATGGTGGGATACCACATGCTGATTTTTGCAAGCGGGATCGAGCGGATCGGGGAGGATTACTATGAGGCGGCCACTTTGGATGGAGCAAATAAGGTAAACCAGTTCCGCTATATCACCCTTCCCCTGTTAAAAGGGGTATTTAAAACCAATATCACCATGTGGAGCGTCACATCGGTAGGCTTTTTCGTCTGGTCCCAGCTTTTCTCAACAGTTACTGCGGATACCCAGACCATTACCCCCATGGTTTATATGTATATGATGATCTTTGGAGCCGGAAACAGCATGACCGAGCGGAATGCTGGTCTTGGAGCGGCAATCGGAGTTCTGTTAAGCATCTGTGTGGTAGCGGTCTTCCTGATATGCAATAAACTGATAAAAGAGGATGATCTGGAATTCTAAGGAGGGGAATCTATGGCTAAAAAGGGAAAGTTTATGGAGCCATTTAACTGGAAAAGAGAGCTTAAGCTTTTTCCGGGATATCTGCTCCTGAGTGTTTGGATTTTATTTACCATTGTATTGCTGGGCTGGGTGGTAGCCGCCAGCTTTTCTACGACAAAGGCTATATTTTCAGGCCATGTCCTGTCCCAGGGAATTCATTTTGAGAACTATGCGAAAGCCTGGACCAATTCCAATGTGTCCTCCATTTTCTTTAATTCCCTGATGTATTCTGTTGTTTCGTGCACACTTCTGATTTTGATCTGTGCGCCTGCCGCGTACGTACTGTCCCGTTTCCGTTTTGCTGGAAATAAAATGATCCAGACCAGTCTTGTGTCTGCCATGGGAGTGCCTGTGGTCATGATCGTTCTGCCCCTGTTCAGCCTGATCGCGGGAATGAACGTGTTAAACAACTACATTGCAAACAAGGCGGTACTGATATTTCTTTATGTGGGGATCAACGTTCCTTATACAACGATTTTTCTTCTCACATTCTTTGCCAATATCTCCAGGGCTTACGAGGAAGCGGCTGCCATTGACGGCTGCCCTCCCATGAGAGCTTTCTGGCTGATCATGTTTCCCATGGCTCAGTCCGGAATCATTACGGTTACTATTTTTAATTTTATTAATATATGGAATGAGTATTTCATTTCCCTGATATTCGCCAATTCCGACAGGGTGCGGCCGGTTGCGGTAGGACTTTACTCCATGATCAATTCCATGAAATATACAGGAGACTGGTCAGGTATGTTCGCTTCTGTTATTATTGTATTTCTTCCTACCTTTATCCTTTATATCTTTTTGTCAGAAAAGATTATTGCCGGTATTACCGGGGGCGGAGTTAAAGGCTGATAAAAAACCTCCTGCTTAACGTGGCACTGCGAAATAATCCATTTACCGGAAGAATTATTATTTCGCAGCCAGGTAAGGCAGGAGGTTTTTAGGTTATTACTTATCAATGACAGGGATCGGCGTTTCGTCCCTTTCATCCAGGTGGTTTAAATAATATTTGGTGTCCTTTGCTACAACGCCTGATAAAAGCAGCACAGCCACAAGATTGGGAATGGCCATCAGCGCGTTTAGGATGTCTGAAATAGTCCACACCAGATCCAGTGACAGCACAGGACCCACAACTACGATTGTCACGAAGATGATCTTATAGGGCAGCATACCTTTGGCACCGAATAAATACTCGCAGCAGCGCTCGCCGTAATAAGACCAGCCAAGAATGGTGGAATAAGCAAAGGTGATGATGCCAATTACCAGAATCGCCGGCCCAAGCACGGGAATCTGGCTGAAAGCAGCAGTGGTCATCTGGCCCCCGTTTTGAATCATATCCATGTTGATGTTCGGATTTTTCATTATGGTCGTAACCAGAACCAGACCGGTCATAAGGCAGACAACAACCGTATCCCAGAAGGTACCGGTTGAGGAAACCAGCGCCTGGCGCACCGGATTTCGTGTCTGTGCGGCCGAGGCTACTAACGGCGCAGAACCCATACCCGACTCATTGGAAAACAGGCCGCGGGCAATGCCGTACTGCATGGCAAGCATAATGCCCCTCCCAACCAGACCGCCTGCGACTGCGCCGGCTGGAAGGCCAGGGTTACAATCGCCTTCAGCCCGGGAATGATGAAGTCAGCGTTGATGCCAAGAATGATCAGGCAGCCTGCCACATAGAAAAATGCCATAAAGGGTACAAGCTTTTCACACACCGTTGCTATGGACTTGATGCCGCCGATAATGACCACAGCAGTAATCGTGCCGAAGACAAGGCCGATTGCAATGCGCGGAATCGGGAGAGGTACGTTGTTTTCAATGATCTCGGCAATGGCGTTGATCTGAGTCCCGCTTCCGATGCCAAAGGAAGCGAACAGGGCGAACAGTGCAAAGAGTACGCCCAGCCATTTAAGACCCAGTACACGCTCCAGGGCATACATGGCACCGCCCTGCATACGGCCATCCCTTGTCTGCACACGATATTTAACTGCAATCAGGGACTCTGCATATTTGGTGGCAATGCCGAATACACCGGTCAGCCAGCACCAGAGAACAGCACCCGGGCCGCCTAAGAATACTGCCGTACCCACGCCAACAATATTACCGGTGCCGATGGTGGAGGCGAGCGCAGTAGTCAGTGCCTGAAACTGGCTGACCTCACCAGGTGAATCAGGGTCTTTTGTTACAGACAGCTTAATGGCCGTAAAGGTTTTGCGCTGGATAAAGCCTGTGCGCACAGTCAAAAATAAATGGGTGCCAAACAGCAGTGCAATCATGGGCAACCCCCAAATTGCTGAGTCCAGTTTGTTGAAAAATTCATTAACAGCTTGCATTGGTTTTCTACTTCCCTTCCTTCATATTTTTTTGTAAAAAAAAGAGTGGGGTATACTCCCACTCACAAAAAAACAGAGATAACGCGATATTCCAAAAAGAAAGGGGAAAAATCGCCTCTGTCCTTTTGCCTGAGAGTTTCGCGCCTGAGCGCTTGCCCCTTCGGCCCCTGCATCATTGCAGGCGTCTCCAGAGTGCCATCCGTCCACGGTCTGCGCTGGCGCATTCCGGAGATTTCATATGGCGAACATTTAAAGAATGGTGTCATTATACAATAATGATCAATTTTTTTGCAAGAACTTTATCCATTGATGCAATGGGAGAAAATTCCCTTGACAGCCGTTTTTAAATACGATAAAATATACATGAAATAAAAAAACTTACAATTGAATAACAAATGAAAAGTACGTAATATCCCTTATTCAGAGTGATGGAGATACAAAGGATCTGTGAAGTCACGGCAACCCCGACCGGAAATGATGGCCTTGGCCAGAAAGGCGCGGCTGGAAGGTGCAACCTGAGCGAGAAATCGAGCAATAAGAGGATTTGATATATTGTTGAATCAAGTCCGCGTTGCTGCGGACTTTTCTTTTTGTTATTCCCCCATGTGGAATCAAGGAGGAACGCCCTGCGGACATACCTGTATGCCCAAAGAGCGTAGCAAAAAGGAGGAAATAACAACATGGAAAAATTATTATTTACATCCGAGTCCGTTACAGAAGGACATCCGGATAAAATGTGTGACCAGATCTCAGATGCAATTCTGGATGAGATGTTAAAGCAGGATCCCATGAGCCGTGTGGCTTGCGAAACCTGCTGTACCACAGGTCTTGTTATGGTTATGGGCGAAATAACGACCCATGCTACGTGGACATTCAGAAGGTGGTGCGGGAGACCGTAAGGGGAATCGGCTATGACCGTGCAAAATACGGGTTTGACTGCGATACCTGCGGCGTAGTCGTAGCTTTGGACGAGCAGTCCGCTGACATTGCTTTAGGTGTTGACCGGGCCTTGGAAGCAAAGGAACACAAGATGTCTGACGAAGAGATCGACGCCATCGGAGCAGGAGACCAGGGAATGATGTTTGGCTATGCCAGCAATGAAACAGAGGAGTATATGCATACCCCATCGCCCTTGCTCACAAGCTGGCCCTCAGGCTTACAAAGGTCCGCAAGGATGGAACCCTTACTTATCTCCGTCCCGACGGAAAGACCCAGGTAACCGTGGAATATGATGAGAACGGCAATCCTCTCCGCTTAGATGCGGTGGTTTTATCCACTCAGCATGATGAGAGCGTGAGCCAGGAACAGATTCACGTGGATATTAAAAAGTATGTATTTGATGAAGTTCTGCCTGCAGAGCTGGTGGATGGGAAGACCAAATTCTTCATTAATCCTACCGGGCGCTTTGTGATCGGGGGACCTCACGGAGACAGCGGCCTGACCGGCCGTAAGATCATCGTAGATACCTACGGCGGCTATGCACGCCATGGCGGCGGCGCATTCTCTGGCAAGGACTGTACTAAAGTGGACCGTTCCGCTGCTTATGCGGCACGTTATGTTGCTAAGAACATCGTAGCAGCAGGGCTGGCTGACAAGTGCGAGATCCAGCTTTCCTATGCCATCGGTGTGGCACAGCCCACTTCCGTTATGGTGGATACCTTTGGAACCGGAAAATTAAGCAATGAAAAGCTTGTGGGGATCATCAGGGAAAACTTTGACTTACGTCCTGCAGGAATCATCAAAATGCTGGATTTACGCCGTCCTATCTACAAACAGACTGCGGCTTACGGACATTTTGGAAGAAATGACTTAGACCTGCCATGGGAGAAGCTTGACAAGGTTTCACTTTTAAAAGAATATTTATAATCTGCACATATAAGAAAGATGCCCCAAAGTCAGCTGGTTCACAGCTGCCAAAGGGCATCTTTCTTTATTTGAGCCATAAGGTCAGATTGATTCTTAAGGATATCATGTTATTTAAGGTTTGGCACTAAAACTAGCGCCAAATCCTTGTTTCTTCCTGTTGAAATCGGAAGCTGACATTGATTATAATAAGGCTATCGAAAGGAATTGATTGGCCAATCATACCTTACACGGATCATACAGTAAATACTATATAATTAAGTGAGGGTATGCAATATGAAAGAGAAGGTACAAGTATTTGGCCGCTTTTTAAGCGGCATGGTAATGCCGAACATCGGTGCATTTATTGCATGGGGACTGATTACGGCATTGTTTATTCCCACCGGGTGGTATCCCAATGAAGCAATTGGTGCCCTGGTCTCCCCTATGGTTTCCATGCTGCTGCCGCTTCTTATCGCTTATACAGGCGGTTCGGCAGTCTACGGACAACGGGGCGGCGTCATCGGTGCAATCACAGCCATGGGCGTGATTGTTGGCTCCAGTATTCCCATGTTTATGGGGGCGATGATCGTAGGACCTGTCAGCGCCTGGGTGATTAAGCAGTTTGACCGGAAGATCGAGAGCAAGATCCTGCCGGATTTGAGATGCTGGTAAATAACTTTTCCCTCGGCATCATCGGTGCCATCCTGACGGCGGTAGCCTTAAAGGGAGTTGCTCCTTTTGTTGAGGTGATGAACCGGGTGATGGAGTCCGGAGTTGGTTTCTTTGTGGATCACAGGCTGTTGCCTTTGGCAAGCGTTTTTATTGAACCTGCCAAGATCCTGTTCCTTAACAATGCCATTAACCATGGAATCCTCTCTCCTATGGGAATCCAGCAGGTGGAGGAAATCGGAAAGTCCATATTCTTTCTTCTTGAGGCAAATCCGGGGCCAGGACTTGGCGTTTTACTGGCTTACTGCCTTGCAGGAAAAGGATCGGCTAAAAGCTCAGCTCCCGGCGCAGTTATCATTCACTTTTTAGGCGGAATCCATGAGATTTATTTCCCATACATACTGATGAATCCCCTTTTACTCCTGGCAGTGGTAGCAGGCGGAGCCAGCGGGATCTTCGTATTTCAGCTCCTTGGCGTGGGATTGACCTCCCCCGCATCTCCGGGAAGCATCCTTGCTGTTCTTGCAATGACACCAAGAGGCGGATACTTTGGAGTCCTAGCCGGTGTTACGGTGGCAGCCGTGGTTTCCTTCCTTGTAGCCCTTCCCTTGCTGCGGTTTTCAGGAAAAGGCGGGGATTTGGAAGAGTCAACGGAAAAAAATGAAGCAAATGAAGCAGGAAGCTAAGGGAAATCAGACGGCAGAAAAGAAAATGGTGCCTGCAGGAACTGTCAAAAAGATCGTGTTTGCCTGTGATGCCGGTATGGGCTCCAGCGCTATGGGCGCTACCATATTAAAGAAAAAGCTGGCGGCAGCAGGGTTCGGAGATATTGAGGTGGTTCATTCCCCGGTGTCTTCCATTCCCCAGGATGCCCAGATTGTGGTGACTCATAAAGAACTGAAGGAGCGTGCGGCCCGCAGCAATCCAGAGGCAGAACTGATTTTAATCACTAATTTTATGGCAGCCCCGGAATATGATGAGCTGGTGGAAGCGTTAAAAAAATAAACAGATACATTGATGAAATGAAACAGACGCCTTCCTAGTATCCGATCACAAACTATGGTACAATGTACACGAAAGCAATGAGCAGTGCGAAATAAGGCAGGAGAAAAATTTCGTTGTGCTCGCACATAAGAAAATTTTCTCCTGTCTTATTTCATAGGGCGAATGCCCGTGAGCGGGTAAAACCTCAGGTTTTACCCGCTGCACTGCGGATCTACGGCACAATACTTTTAAATCATGTATAACAGGTTCAAAAGGGGATTCACATAAATGAAGTTCGCGGGGAGAATACTGAAGTATTACAGCAGAGTAATTGCTGAGTGCATACCTTTGTTTGTGACAGCGGGGCTGCTGTCAGTTTTATCATCAGTGATATTCCAGAACAGATACCTGTCTGAAATGTCCAATATATTATCTTTTCTGGTGATCCCGGTGTTTATGGGATACAAAGCAGGCACTATGTGCGGCGGGGATGCAGGCGGTTTGGCCGGCACCCTGGCCGCTTCTGCTGTTGTCATGACAGAACCTGCTTCCGCCATGATTTTATCTGCCATAGCAGGCAGCGCCGCCGGTTTTTATGCCGGAAAGGCTGGACCGGATCAAGCACCGGATTCCTGCCGGGTTTGAGATGCTCTTTAGCAACTTGTACTTATCAGGGCTGGGGTTACTGGCCGGAGCACTTACCCATTATCTCCTGATCCGGTGGCTGCATGGCTCCTCACCTTTCTGGGAAATGGTCTGTCCCTTATGATCGCAAGGGGAGTCATACCTTTTATCAGCCTTGTAGTAGAGCCTTTAAAGATCATTTTCTTTAATAACTGGATCAACCACGGTTTTTTCCTGCCTCTGGGGCTGGAACAGATGAAAACACAAGGAAGCTCCATTTTATTTCTCCTTGAGACTAATCCAGGCCCGGGCTTTGGAATTCTCCTTGCCTATACCCTGGTCCACCGTAATATGAGAAAACAAATGCTCTCCAGCCTCATTATTCAGTCCCTTGGCGGCATCCATGAGGTTTATTTCCCCTATGTGCTGTCAGATATCCGATTATTGGCTGCTGCCATAGCAGGCAGCATAGCCGGAAATTACTGTTTCATGGTCACTGGCAGCGGGCTTTTGGGACCGGCATCTCCCGGAAGCGTAATCACGATCATGATTATGGCAGACAAAAAGCATTGGCTGGGAATCCTTATGGGAATTGTTGTCTCTGCCGGAGTGACCTGCCTTCTTTCCTGCCTGATTATGTCAGGAAAGAAACAAAAAACAGTTGCTGATGAAGAAACGACACAGAAAGAGGAAGGGATGCAGATGAAGAAAATAGAACATGCCAGAATCTACTTTGTTTGTGACGTTGGCATGGGATCCAGTGCCATGGCCAGTGCGCTGTTTAAGAAAAGGCTTAAACTGGAAGGTTTAACGGACGCCCAGGTGTTTCATGTGTCGGCTGACCGCATTCCACCTGATGCTGACGTGATTGTATGTCAGAAGGATTTTGCCCGTTCCTTATCAGGAATTGATAAACCATGCTTTACAGTCGATAATCTCACAGACATGTCTGGTTATAAGGAACTCTTAAACTGGTTAAGGGGAGGAGGAGGAGATGGCAGGTAATGATTTTACACCCAGGATGCAGCAGATCGTCCTGGCTCTTCTTAAAGAGAATGGGCCGGTTCCTGTTAAGCGGCTTGCGGATCAGATCCATATCAGTAAAAGAACAGTACAAAGGGAACTGGAATATATTCCAAGGGTATTAAAAAAATACGGGCTCACCTTTTGCTCAAAAACCGGAACCGGTATCTGGCTGGAGGGAGACAGAGATCAGGCTGAAGCCTTAAAGGCCGAACTGGAAGAGGATGATGCCCTTGATGTTTCTGACCGGATTGAACGCCAGAAGCGTCTGACCCTGGAAATCCTCAAGGATAAGACCCTGAAAAAGCTATATTACTACAGTGATATGTTTGGCGTGAGCGAGGCCACCGTCAGCTCGGATCTAGAGGTGGTAAAAGGGTGGTTTCACAAGTATCATCTGGAGATAAAGAGAAAACCTGGATATGGTGTATTTATTGAGGGCAGTGAACGGGATTTCCGCCGCGCCCTGCGGGTATTTATTGATGAAAACATCCACACGGAGATCATACAGGAGATGTATGAGGACAGGAACCAGTCTGTGTTAAACGTGATTCAGAATAAAAGTGAGAGGAATATTTACCGGATCCTGGATGACGATATTGTTAAACGGGTAACAGCCTGTATTTTAAGGATCCGGGATAAACGAATTCTCAATCTGACCCAGGATTCCTACCTTGGACTGGTGATTCATGTGGCAATTGCTGTAAACCGGATCCGCAGGCAGGAGATCATTGAGGAAAATACGCTTATGACAGACGGTTTGCGCAATGATCAGGACTATGATCTGGCAAAGACAATCACCAAATCCCTGGAAGCTGAATTTCAGATTCAGATTCCGGAAATTGAGTGTGCCTATATCTGTCTGCATATTAAAGGCTCCAAAATCCAGCAGCTGAATATTGACGAGAAGTCCAGAAGCGAAATAGAGGAATCCAGGGAACTGTGGGATGTGGTCAATGAGATGATCGACTGCTATGACGACAGCATTGCCTATCTGCTGAAACAGGATGAGGAGTTTGTGATCCAGGGATTGATTGCCCATTTAAAGCCGACTCTGGTCCGCCTTACCAATGGCATGAAGATCCAGAATCCTTTGCTGGAACAAATTAAGCAGGATTATCCGGTGATATTTGAACGGTGCAGAACCGTTGCAAAGGTGATCGAAGGGCGGTATGGGTATGAAGTGCCGGAATCGGAGATCGGGTTTCTTGCCATTCATTTCGGTGCGGCAGAGGTTCGGATGGAAAGCAGGAAGGAAAGCCGGAGAAAGGTGAATATAGGGATCGTCTGTGCCAGCGGGATCGGAATCTCGCGGCTTATGTCTTCCAAAATTATCAGGGATTTTGCGGACAGGGTGGAGCTGTCGGTCTATGGAATGGCGGATTTATATCCTTACGTGCTGAGCAAAACGGATTTCTTTGTATCCACCATACCCCTTAAGGAGGAGGCTGATATCCTGTATGTAAGCCCCATGCTTCCTGCTGAGGATATGGAGCAGATTTCCGGAAAGGTGCGCCGGTGCGAGTTTATGCCTAAAAAGCAGGACAACAAAGAGTTTACCATTCAGCTGGACCAGGTGAATTTTATAGCCGTACAGATTAAAAATATCATAAGGCTTATGGAATACCAGAGGGTAAATAATGAGATCACTTTTGAGGAACTGCTGATTGCTGTCAGCGAGAAGCTGGCTGCCTACCCGGAACGGCAGGGTATCATTCAGGAGGATCTTATGAGGCGGGAACGGCTGAGCAGCCAGATATTCCCGGACTTAAGCTTTGCCCTGCTTCATGCCAGGACCGAAGCGTGGTAAAACCGGTGTTTTCCGTGTGCCAGACAAAGGACGGAGAGGCTTTTAGGGACCCTTATTTTAAGGGGGTATGTGTCGTGTTGGTCATGCTGGTGCCAAAGGATGACCATGAGGCAGAAAACAGCGATATACTGGGCGTCTTAAGCGAGCGGCTGATCGAGGAGGAAGAATTTCTGGAAGCTGTGAGGCATGGAGGAAAAGAGGAGATAAGAGCGTTGGTTTCCCAGTATTTAAACCAGTATTTCAAACATTATCTGGATAAGATATGATATAAATAGGTAATGAAACCGAAATCCCATTTTTGTTGTTTGAAAATGGGGTTTCTTGTTTATTAGGAAATCCCTCAATTTGAAAAAATAGTGTATAATAGAAGATGTAATAAAGAATCGTCGCTACTTTGTCCGTGAAGTAAATTTCAAAGGAATGAAAGGAGAAAAAGTATGAAAAAAAGATTTGGAAGCCAAGAGGATTCCAGCGATCAAGGACCGGTAAATATCGAAAAAGTTCCAAAAGAAAAGCAGAAAAAGGTAATTTTAAAGGGCATCTATCTTATATTAGGAGTGGTACTGGCTGTTTTCTTTTTTTTCAACAGCTTTTATACGTTGACGGAGGATAAGGTTGCGGTAGTATGTACATTCGGTAAGCCTGCCAGTGTAACAAAGACGGGGCCTCATTTTAAGATTCCATTGGTACAAACAGTTTACAAGATGTCAAAAGAAATCAAAGGCATGAGGATCGGCTATAACGAAAATAATGAATCAACCGTTAGTGAATCCGAAATGATCACGAAAGATTTTAATTTTGTTAATGTTGATTTCTATGTAGAATATCAGGTTGTAGATCCGGCCAGAGCGTATATTTACCGTGACAATGCTGTGGATATCTTAGAAAATCTTGCCCAGTCTTATATCAGAGATACAGTAGGTGTTTATAGTGTAGATGAGGTGATCACCACAGGAAAAGCTGAAATCCAGGCAAAAGTAAAGCAGCTTCTTTCTGAACGATTGGAAAGAGAAGATATTGGTATCGGTATTAATAACGTAACCGTACAGGACTCAGAACCGCCTACAGTAGAAGTCAGCAATGCATTTAAGGCAGTAGAAGATGCAAAACAGAGTATGGATACGAAAATTAATGAAGCGAAAAAGTATCAGTCCGAGCAGCTCCCGGCAGCAAATGCCAGAGCAGATAAGGCAAAAAAAGGATGCGGAAGCCTATAAGCAGCAAAGAATTAGTGAAGCAGAAGGTCAGGTATCAAGATTTAACGATATGTATGAGGAATACATAAAGTACCCGCTGATCACAAAAAAGAGAATGTTTTACGAGACCATGGAAAGTATTCTGCCGTCGCTAAAGGTTATCATCGATGGATCTGATGGGACACAAACGATGCTTCCTTTAGAACCCTTTGTAAGTAGTGAGAAAGGAGAACAATAACAATGGTTAAGAAAATAAAATATGCGGTTATTATTTTACTTTTATTTTTATAGGTTTAAATTCACTTGTTATCACAACGGCAAACGAATACACATTAGTCAAGCAGTTTGGTAAGGTCATGCGTGTGGAAAATACCGCTGGTCCGTCTTTTAAGATTCCTATGATTCAAAGTATACAAAAGATTCCAAGAAAAAAAATGATCTACGACCTCATTCCAAGTGATGTTACGACCAAAGATAAAAAAGTAATGAATGTTGACTCGTTCGTAATATGGGAAATCACAGATCCGGTTAAATACTTATCTTCCTTAAATGCAAGCATTGAAAAGGCTGAGGTAAGGCTTGACAATGTTGTATATAATTCCATCAAAACTGTTATGTCAGCAACCAGCCAGGAAGAAATTATTTCAGGCAGGTCTGGAGAACTTGCAGAGGCAATTACAAATAATATAGGAACATCAATGGATTCTTATGGAATTCGGATCCTTGCTGTAGAAACAAAAAAAGCTTGATCTGCCGGATTCCAATAAAGAGTCTGTATACCAACGTATGATCTCTGAAAGAAATAATATTGCAGCTCAGTATACAGCAGATGGAGATTATCAGTCATCTCTAATCCGTAACGAAACGGATAGGACAGTAAAAGAGACTGTAGCAAAAGCAGAAGCAGAGGCTGAAATGATTAAGGCAGAAGGCGAAGCTCAGTATATGCAGATTCTTAGTAATGCATATAATGACGAGTCCAAAGCGGATTTTTATAACTACGTCCGTTCTCTGGACGCCCTAAAGTCTTCATTAAAAGGTACGAATAAAACAATTATCTTGAATAAAAACAGTGAACTCGCAAGAATTTTGTCCGGAAATTAAAAGGTCCATATCCAAAAGGTCACTGTCTCAATAGGCGCTATACAATGTTCCGAATTTCAAAAAAAGTTTATAAGCTCTAAGGGCTTATAAACCTTTTTTGTAGTTTCATGTTCTGGTAATACAGGCCTGACAAACCGTTTAGTAATTGAAATCAGATAAGCATATTTTTTTTCTTTGGGGCCATTGGCTCCTTATTCTATAAAATTCTCGTATTTTTATGCTGCATTTCAGATTTGGCATTATCAGATGGCGCCAAATGCCATTTTGTTTTCATTGAAAAGAAGGTGATAACGCCCCTATAATTTAGATAGAAAGTTAACACAGGAGGGCAAGAAAGGTGTTTGGCTACGGAAAAAAGAATGAAAAGAAGAATACAGAGCTTCTGGAAATTGGGAATATCCGTTTGAATTGCAGACCAGAAAAAAAGGAGGCTGTAATAAGGGAGGTAGGGCAGCTGCTTTATAAGTGCGGCTGTGTGGAAGAATCCTACATAGAAGCCATGCTTAAACGGGAACTGTCGTTTTCCACCAATATCGGCAATGGAATTGCACTTCCCCATGGCATAGAGGCCGCTAAAAAATCCGTTAAGCGCTCCGGCATTGCAGTTATGGTATTCCCTGAGGGAACAGACTGGGGAGGAGAAAAGGTAAAGCTGGTCATAGGGATTGCAGGGGCAGGAGAGGAGCATCTGGAAATACTCTCAATCATCGCAGAGTGTCTGGCTGATCCGGCTGATGTGGACCGGATTACAAGGTGCAGTGCAGAAGAAATCCTTACCATGTTTACAGGAAAGAGGTGTCTGCAATGATTATTACAGTCACTATGAACCCTGCTATTGATAAAACAGTAGATATTGACCGGTTTGAACGGGGGGATTTAAACAGAATAAAACGTGTGGAGCTGGATGCAGGAGGCAAAGGCATCAACGTTTCCAAGACCATCAAGGAATTGGGCGGAGAAAGCATTGCCATGGGTTTTGTGGGAGGAACCAGCGGTACCATCATCAGACAGGTGCTGGCTGACCATGGAATTCAAACAGATTTCGTGGAAGTAAAAGGGGAGACGAGAACGAATCTGAAGGTGGTGGAGGAAAATGGAGAAGTAACAGAGCTTAATGAACCCGGACCTGAGGTGTCAAAAGAGCAGCTGGAAGATCTTCTTAAAAGGCTGAATGGTTATGCAAAACCTGATACTTTATTTGTACTGGCAGGAAGCATACCGGCAGGCATACCAACGGATATATACCGGAGGATCACGGAAGAAGTTCACCTGAAAGGGGCAAAGGTCTTGTTAGATGCAGACGGCCCGCTGTTTGCTGAATCCTTAAAGGCAGTACCGGATATGTTAAAGCCTAACCGTTCAGAGCTGGAACGTTATTACCAGATGGATTACCGTGCATCTGAGCAGGAGCTGGTTTCCATGGGAGAAAAGCTGCTGGAACATGGATCAGATATGGCTGTGATTTCTCTCGGCCAGATGGGAGCATTATTTTTAACAGGGGATAAACGGTACCGGTGCCCTGGGCTTCGGGTAAAAGCACATTCAACGGTCGGAGCCGGAGATGCCCTGGTAGGGGCCCTGGCTTACGGGTGGAATGAAAAGCTTCCCCTTGAAACATGCATCCGATTATGCATGGGGGCCTCGGCAGGTGCGGTTACCAGCATAGGAACCAAGCCGCCCGGCCGCAGCCTGGTAGATGAATTGATGCAGCAGGCAGAATTGTTGGAAATCCAGAAGTAAATGAAATGAATAAGGTTGGAGGATAGAAAGATGAAAACAAAAGCGGTAAGAATGTATGGCACAGATGATTTAAGGTTAGAGGAGTTTGAACTGCCACAGATTGCTGAAAATGAGGTTCTTGTAAAAATCATGAGCGACAGCATCTGCATGTCTACCTACAAACTGGTAAAACAGGGCAAAAAGCATAAAAGGGCCCCTCAAAATATAGATACCAATCCGGTGATCGTTGGCCATGAGTGCTCAGGACTGATTGTGGAAGTGGGAAAAAAGTGGCAGGATCAGTTTCAGCCGGGACAAAAGTTTTCACTGCAGCCTGCTTTAAACTATATGGGAAAACTGGATTCGCCGGGATATTCCTATGAATTCTGCGGAGGCGCCTGTACATACTGTATTATGCCAAACGAGGTCATGGAACTGGGATGCTTGCTGGAATACACGGGAGAGAGCTTTTTTGAGGCATCCTTAGGTGAACCAATGAGCTGTATCATAGGTGGATTCCATGCCAATTATCACACCAACAAAAGAAATTACGATCATGCCATGGGAACGAAAGTGGACGGAAATATCCTGATCATGGGAGGCTGCGGCCCTATGGGGCTGGGAGCAGTCAGCTATGGTCTTCAGTTTGAGAATAAGCCGAAGAGGATCGTAGTTACGGATATCAGCGATGAGCGGATCGCCAGGGCCAGGGAAGTGATTTCAGAAGAATCCGCAAAGGAGAGAGGAATCGAACTTCTTTATGTAAATACAGATAAGATGGCTGACCCTGTTTCTGATTTAATGGCTGTTACCGGTGGTCATGGCTATGATGATGTGTTTGTATATGTGCCTGTAAAAGAGGTTGCAGAGATGGGAGATAAGCTTCTGGCCTTTGACGGTTGTATGAACTTCTTTGCCGGTCCTTCGGACAGCCGGTTTAAGGCAGAAATAAATCTTTATAACTGCCACTATACAAGTACTCATATTATGGGAACCACCGGTGGTAATACGGATGATTTGATTGAGGCCAATAAGCTTTCGGCAGAAGGAGCCATAGAAGCGGCTGTTATGGTAACTCATGTGGGAGGGATCGACAGCATTGCAGAAGCAACAAAAAATCTGCCTTCCATACCTGGAGGAAAGAAGCTTGCCTATACACAATTTGATATGCCTTTGACAGCCATTGATGATTTTGAAGAACTGGGAAAAACTGATCCTCTGTTTAAAAAGCTCAGTGAATCCTGTAAGGCGCACAAGGATTGTGGAACGGGGAAGCAGAAAAAATTCTCTTTGATCATTTCGGAATAGACCCAAAGGAATTATAAAATATAAAGAAAGACAAATGATCTTGTATGCTGTATCCTTTCACCTGTAGGAAGGATACAGCATTTTTGATTCCCAATGAGGAAATAATAGGATTAGATAAGTCAATATTTACTGGTAAAATTCGGAAATCTTGCGTAAATGCTTTAAATTTTAGAATTGTTTTATAAATTCTCTTGTCCATGTGTGTTATAATACCCCTATGTAATATTAATTTTTTGTTATAATAAAGTTTCAGAGCATGGGAGAGACGAGAAAAGTGAAATTAAGATTGAGAACCGTCTTGTTGTGGCATTTTTGATTATAACGGTGATTCCCCTGATCCTGATCTTTGGAGTGGTGGCAGGACTTAGCAATTACCAGATGAAGGCGTTTCGCAAAGCTATAATTTAACGGAGCAGATCGATCTTCTGTCAAGCAATTCCCTGCAGCTGTTTAACCGTCTGACCTTGACGGAGCAAAGGGAAATCAGCCAGATTCTCCGAAGTGATCCCGGACAGTTTCAGGATTTGGATTATCTGGGAAAGCTTAATGAAAATCTGGTTTCAAAGTATGCTTATATGATCGTCCGAAAGGGAGACTCTCTTTTTTTTGACGGGAACAGTCATATTACCCAGGGTCTTTATAGCCAGCTTCCCAAATTTGAGGAAATAGACACCTCCATTGACGGTGCCATTTATCTGGATGGAGAGACCCAGCATCTGGTAAAGCAGATGGATTTTCTATATCCCGATGGGGATAAGGGGAGCGTGTTCATTGTTTCCAATGTGAACGGCCTTCTTCCTGAAATCAAGGTCATGATGACGGAAATGCTGATGGCCATTATTATGATCATCGTGTTTACCGATGCCATCCTCATGATGTGGGTATACCGGTCCGTGGTAAGTCCTCTGGGACGTCTTCAGATTGCCACCAAGAAAATACGGGATGGAAATCTGGATTTCTCTCTTGAGGTGGAAAATGACGATGAGATCGGACAGCTGTGCCAGGATTTTGAGGAGATGAGGATCCGCCTTAAGGAATCTGCGGAAGAAAAGGTGGAGTATGATAAGGAGAACAAGGAGCTGATCAGCAATATTTCCCATGATCTAAAGACTCCCATCACCGCTATTAAAGGATATGTGGAGGGAATCATGGATGGAGTTGCTTCCTCCCCGGAAAAGCTGGACCGGTATATCCGCACCATCTACAACAAGGCCAATGACATGGATAAGCTGATTGACGAATTGACTTTTTACTCAAAGATTGACACCAATAAGATTCCCTATACCTTTTCCAAGATCAATGTGGCAGGCTATTTCAGGGACTGTGTTGATGAAGTAGGACTTGAGATGGAAGACCGCAGCATTGAGCTGGGATACTTTAATTATGTGGATGAAGATGTGATGGTCATTGCCGACGCAGAGCAGCTTCGCCGGGTCATTAATAATATTGTCAGCAATTCTGTAAAATACATGGATAAGAGGAGCGGTATCATCAATATCCGGATCAAGGATGTGGGAGACTTTATCCAGGTGGAGATTGAGGACAACGGAAAAGGTATTCCGGCAAAGGATCTGCCCAATATTTTTGACCGGTTTTACCGCACTGATTCCTCCAGAAATTCCGCTCAGGGCGGAAGTGGAATCGGTTTGTCTATTGTTAAAAAGATCATTGAGGATCATGGTGGCCGGATCTGGGCTACCAGCAAGGAAGGCATTGGAACGGAGATACATTTTGTTTTGAGAAAATACCAGGAGGTCTTACAGGAATGAGCAGAATTCTGATAGTAGAAGATGAAGAAAGCATTGCAGAGCTGGAGAAGGATTATCTGGAGCTGAGCGGATTTGAGGTTGAGATTGAGAATGACGGAGAAGAAGGACTTCATATGGCACTCCATGAGGACTTTGATCTGGTGATTCTGGATCTCATGCTGCCGGGAGTGGATGGCTTTGAGATATGTCGGAAGGTCAGGGAAGTAAAAAAACACCCCGATTATCATGGTCTCCGCCAAAAAAAGAGGATATCGATAAGATCCGGGGCCTGGGCCTGGGAGCTGATGATTACATCACAAAACCCTTTAGCCCCAGTGAGATGGTTGCCCGGGTAAAGGCTCATCTGGCCCGTTATGAAAGGCTGATCGGAAGCGGAGTGCCGGACAATGAGATCATTGAGATCCGGGGCCTTAAGATCGACAAAACAGCCAGACGGGTATGGGTCAATGGAGAGGAAAAGAACTTTACAACAAAGGAATTTGACTTATTGACCTTCCTGGCCCAGAATCCTAACCACGTTTTTACGAAAGAAGAATTGTTCAATAAAATATGGGATATGGAATCCATTGGCGATATCGCCACGGTTACCGTTCATATTAAGAAGATCAGGGAAAAGATTGAGTTTAATACGGCCAAGCTCAGTATATTGAGACTATTTGGGGAGTTGGGTACCGGTTTAAGGTGTAATCTTGGCATCATTCGAACTCTGGCATAACATAGAATTAGCTGGAAGGTTGAGTATGTCCATCTGAACACAAAGAGAAATCCCGCGTATGCCAGTGCGCGGGATTTCTTTTTGGCTGGCTGTCTTTATGGTTTCAGTCTGGCCATTTGCAGATAAAGCAGCCGGCAGTAAATTTATTTCCCATGAAAAGGAAGGTGTTGGCAGAATGGTGATGAGGATATAAAATATGAAGGAAAAATTATACGAGATACCGTTAAATGACGCCTTGGATGCAGATGACGAGTGCCCGTTCTGCTATCTTGAGAGAAAAGTGGAACAGGAGCTTATGGATTTTGTATTAGGTTCCTGTGCTTCCTATATGGAAAGCGATACAAGAGAAGCCACGGACCGGACAGGCTTTTGCCGGATCCATCAAAAGAAAATGTTTGATTATGGAAATGCCCTGGGAAACGGCTGGATATTAAAGACCTATTATAAGAAACTGATAAAGGAAATGAAGGAGGAATTTAAGGAGTTTGCTCCTGGAAAAACCTCCTTAAAGGACCGGCTTACAGGAAAAACAGGAGATTGCAATTCCATCAGCGCCTGGATCGAAGGGAAGGAAAAGACCTGCTATATATGCGACCGGTTTTCTGAAACCTATGAGCGGTATGTAGCAACCTTTTTCCACTTATATAAAAAGGATCCGGCTTTTCGGGAAAAGCTTGATAAAAGCAAGGGATTCTGCCTTCACCACTTTGCTGATCTGTGCAGCGGAGCGGATAAATATTTAAATGACAGGGAGCGGAAGGAGTTTTATCCTGCCATTTTTCAGATCATGGAGCAAAATATGGAGCGGATATCCGGCGATGTGGACTGGTTCATTGAGAAATTTGATTACTTAAACCGGGATGCGGACTGGAAGCAGTCAAAGGACGCCATTCAGCGCGGGATGCAAAAGCTGCGGGGCGGATACCCGGCAGATACGGTTTATAAACAGCGGTAAGCCTACCGGCTTAACCGCTTAAACTGTCCGGGCGTATAGCCGGTGGTCTGGCGGAAGGTGCGGATAAAGTTGGAATAATCATGAAACCCTGATAAATGGCAGGCCTCTGAAACCGTATGTCCCTGGGTGAGCAGTTCTTTTGCCAGGGCCACACGCTTTACCACGATATACTGGAAAATGCTGCTTTCTGTCTCAGATTTAAATAAGTGACTGATATAGTATTTATCAAGGGAAAGAGCCTGGGAAATAGAATCCAGGGTCATGGGAGTTGTTAAGTTTTTGTCAATATAACGCATGATCGCCTGGGCCCGGTGGGGCTTTGGTGCCATCCCTCCGGGACTTGTTTTTTTGCCAGGCCATATTAATAAGAATAAGGATCTGGATCAATGTGGTCATTGCCGTTAGATCGCTGCCGTAGGAGCAGCGATTTTTTATTGCCTCATGAAGGCTCTGAGCCATGGAAACCAGGCTTCCATATTCCTCTTTTGAAAGCAGGACCAGATTGCCTATGGCAGGTTCCCGGTGGAAACACTCCAAAAGGTTAGTGTCAGGAGTACAGTAAGGGCGGATAAAGGCGGGATTTACGTGAATGACCAGGCGGGTAAAGGCTTCACTTGTGGTGTTAATGGCCTTATGGATCTCCCGGTTGGAAAACAGGATGAGGCTTCCCGGGTTCATATCATAGCAGGAATTTTCCACAAAATACTGGATGTGTCCGTCCATGAGCAGATAGATTTCATGGCTGTTATGCATGTGAAAATCCACATTTCCGGCAATATGGCTGGTGGTAAAATCGCAGCTGAAGGGCTCGGAAAATTCGCTGTAATGGTAAAGGCTTTCCTTTTTCATGGCTTCCTCCTTAAATAGACAATCTATGCATACTTATAGTCAATCTGCGCAAACAAATTGCGTTAAAAACAGTATATAATAAATCTATCACAGAAAGAGGAAAAAGAAAAGAGGAGGCAATCATGGTTCGGGTTGGGATAATCGGCTGCGGAAACATCGGGCGAGTTCACGCATGGTACTGAATGAAATAAAACAGGTCCGGATCTGCGCCCTGGCAGATATCCGCCTGGAACGGGCAGAGGAATATTCGGCCCGCTTTACGGCCGGAAAGGCAAAGGCTTATGAATCCATGGAGAATATGCTTGAAAAGGAAGCGCTTGACGTGGTCCATATCTGCACGCCCCACTACTGCCATGTGCCCATGGCGGCAGCGGCCTTAAAGAAAGGGCTTCATGTATTCATGGAAAAGCCGCCTGCCATAAGCAGAAAGCAGTTTGAAGAGCTATTAATGATTTCCGGCCAGAGCAGTGGAAGGTTAGGCATCTGTTTCCAGAACCGGTATAATGAAACCACAAAAAAAGGTAAATGAGCTTTTGGCCCAGGGGACCCTTGGCAGGATAAAAGGCGGAAGGGCCTTTGTGACCTGGCACAGGGAGGCTCCCTATTACACAGAAAGCGGCTGGAGGGGAAAGCTTGAGACAGAGGGCGGAGGAGCATTGATCAACCAATCCATACACGCTCTGGATCTGCTTCTTTCCTGGCTTGGAAAACCTGTAAGAACGGAAGGCTCTATGAGCAACCACCACCTGAAAAGAATCGTTGAGGTGGAAGATACCCTGGAAGCCTATATGGCTTTTACGGAAGGAGCAGAGCCGGTAAGCGCCAGTTTTTATGCCACCACCGCCTATGCCATGGATGCGCCGGTTTTTTTAGAGCTTGCCTGTGAAAAAGGGTTCATCCGCCTGGAAGGAAATTCTGTCTGGTATCAGACGGAAGGACAGGAGGAGCCTGTGGTATGGAAGGCAAAAAAAGCTTCCCTTCCGGGAAAAACCTATTGGGGCAGCGGACACGAAGCCTGTATCAGGGATTTTTATGATTGTTTGGAAACCGGGAAGGATTATTTCAATGACCTGGCCTCGGTTCAGAATACATTTTATACCATGATGGATATTTATGATTCCGCAAGAAATGAGGGGAGATAGGACATGGACAAGGTAAGACTGGTATTATCGGAATTGGAAACATGGGGAGCGGTCACTTAAAGAATATTCTGGAGGGAAAAGTTCCGGAGATGGAAGTGACTGCGGTGGCGGACCGCCAGGAAGGCAGAAGAACCTGGGCAAAGGAGCATTTGCCGGAGTCGGTTGCTGTTTTTGAGGAGGGAAAGGATCTGATCACGGCAGGTGTATGCGATGGGGTCTTAATTGCGGTGCCTCATTACCAGCATCCTGAACTGACCATTGATGCCATGAACCACGGGCTGCATGTGATGTGTGAAAAGCCGGCCGGAGTTTACACCAGGCAGGTTCGGGAAATGAATGAGGCGGCTAAAAAGAGCGACAAGGTCTTTGGCATGATGTTCAACCAGAGGACCAACTGCATTTACCGGAAAATGCATGAGCTTGTAACCGGTGGGCAGCTGGGAGCCATCAAGCGGGTCAACTGGATCGTAACGGACTGGTACCGTACTCAATCCTATTATGACTCAGGAAGCTGGAGAGCCACCTGGGATGGGGAAGGCGGCGGTGTGCTGCTAAACCAGTGCCCTCACAACATGGATTTACTCCAGTGGATCTGCGGAATGCCAAGTAAGGTACAGGCATTCTGCCACAACGGGAAATGGCATGACATTGAAGTGGAAGATGATGTAACGGCTTATATGGAATATCCAAACGGAGCTACAGGAGTCTTTGTCACCACAACCGCAGATGCGCCGGGAACCAACCGGTTTGAGATCACTTTGGAAATGGGCAAGCTGGTCTGCGAAAATGACAAGCTCATGCTTCATAGGCTGTCGGAAAACGAGCGCACCTTTTGCAAAACGGCAAAGGGCGGGTTTGATACCCCGGAATGCACGGTGACAGAGGTCACGACAGACGGAGAAAATGAACAGCATATAGGAGTTTTAAAGGCATTTGCAGGGAAGATCCTTCATGGTACTCCCCTGATTGCAGAAGGTGTGGAAGGTATTAACGGACTGACCTTATCAAATGCCATGCATTTATCCAGCTGGTTAAAGCAGGAGGTGGAGATTCCATTTGATGAGGACTTATTCCTGGAGGAGCTTAATAAGCGCCGCAGGGAATCCAGGAAAAAAAGAAGGGACCGGCGCGGTATTTGACACAGAAGGAAGCTATTAGGAAATACCCTTGGGATATCCCTGTATGCCCAAAAAGCATGGGCAGTAATGAGGAAATACCCTTGGGATATCCCTGTATGCCCAAAGAGCATGGGCAGTAAAGAGGAAATGGAAAAAGGAGAAATAATTATGTGGGATGGAATTCTATTATCTGGTTTTGCAGATGAAATCGATATGGACTTAGGAAAGCAGATTGAAGTATTAAAGAAGCTGGATATTCATCATGTGGAAATGCGGGGGGTTAACGGGAAGGGCCTGGTAGAGCATTCCATAAATGAAGCAAAGGAAATCAAAAAGCAGCTTGATGAGGCGGGAATCCGTTTATCCTCTGTGGGCTCTCCCATTGGAAAAATAAAATCACCGATGATTTTGCCCCTCACATGGAGCTTTACAAGCATACAGTGGAAATTGCCCATGTGATGGAAGTTCCATACATCCGTATGTTCAGCTTTTTCATGCCTGAGAATGAAAGCTATGCTTCTTACCGTGGAAAGGTCATGGAACAGCTGGGACAGTTTGCTGATTACGCAAAGGCCAGCCAGGCCGTACTTCTTCATGAGAATGAAAAGGATATTTACGGAGATGTGGCGGACCGCTGCCTGGAAATCATGAAGGAATTCTACGGGGAGAATTTTAAGGCAGTTTTCGACTTTGCCAATTTCGTCCAGTGCAGGCAGGACACTCTGGAAGCCTATGAGATGTTAAAGCCGTATATTGCCTACATCCATGTAAAGGATGCCCTGTGGTCTGACGCCAGCGTGGTTCCGGCAGGTATGGGGGATGGACATGTGGAAGAAATATTAAAAATGCTGAAAGCAGAAGGATATCAGGGATTTTTATCTTTAGAGCCTCATTTAAGCGATTTTGCAGGGTTTAATGCCCTGGAGCAGAATGCCGCTCAGAAGAAAAAGATGAGCGGGGAAGAAGCATTTACCATGGCATATGAAGCCTGAGAAAAATATTGGTAAAAATTTAACTATTTAGAACCAGCTAAAAAAGCGTATCCAGTAGTCCGGTCAGACAGGAACTCCTGGATACGCTTTTTCTTGCTGTAAGGACAGGACTCTGTCCTATGGTTCAGGTGCAATCTCAATGACGCAGCCCAATTCCCTGCAGCTGGAACTGAAGGCATCATCGGGCATCTGTTCGGTCAATATGTAATCAAACTGCCCGATATCTCCGAAGGTCATGAGAGATGTGCGCCCAAATTTTGAGGAATCCGCCAGAAGATAATGCTTCTGGCTCTTTTTTAATGCTGTTTTTTTGATGATGTATTCCTCTGCGGAAGCGTTACAGACCCCGGCCTGGAGGGAAATTCCTGTACAGGCCATAAATGCCCGGATAATGTTATAATCTTCTAAATATTCCACACAGGAGCTGCCAACTAAAGATGCGGTATTCCTTTTTAAGGATCCAGGCAGGACGATTACGTTGATGTTGGGATAATTCATGGATTTGTTGACGACCTGGATGCTGTTGGTTATGACTGTAACCGCCGTCAAATGGGTCAGGTGATCCACAATATTCATGGTGGTGGTCCCGCTGTCAATGAATATGATATCCCGCTCACGTACATAGGAAGCGGCAAGTGCGGCGATTCTCTGCTTGCTTTGGGCATTTCTGCCGGCACGTTCATGGAAGGCGATGAGATTCGGGATAGAGGGCGCATTTTCACCTGCAATGACGCTCCATAGACTTTTTCCACGCTGCCCCGGGCGACGAGGATCTCTAAGTCCCGGCGAAGGGTATTTTTCGAAATTTCAAATTCTTCACACAGAACATCATTGGATGCCGCCTTGTGCTCAAGAATATATTGCTCCAGTTGGTCGATTCGGGAAATTCTCATAGTTGTACTCCTTGCTCAGCAGCCTCTTTGGCTTGCTTTGATAATATTATAACAGATGTACAAAAGAATATCAAGAAGTAACCAGTAAATGATCAAAAATAAAAATTTTTTAAAAGATTTTCTTGACCATTTCCGTGATAAGTGCTAAAATATAACCAAAATATCACATAAATGAAATCAAAATGTACCCATAAAGAAAAAAGGAGATAAAAATTCCTTTCACTGATGAAATGATGGTGAAGACAGGAAATGTTAATATTCTGGCCAATGTAATAGAAGAGCAGGGTATTGGGATTGCAGCCCGGATAAAGGAGAAGAAATATGGGATTAGTAAAAATGAAGGAATTGCTGAATCAGGCATCAGAAAAAAACTGGGCGGTTGGAGCTTCAGCGTGGGAAACCTTGAGATGGTGAAGGGAGCTGTAAAGGCAGCAGAAGATATGAATACCCCCATTATCTTACAGATCGCGGAAGTACGTCTCCCTCACTCCCCCTGATTCTGATGGGGCCCATGATGGTGGAGGCAGCGAAGAACGCAAAGGTCGATATTGCAGTTCATCTTGATCACGGCAAGACCATTCAGGTGCTAAAACAGGCTCTGGGCTACGGGTTCACCTCTGTAATGATGGATAGTTCCCATCTTCTTTGAAGAGAATATGGCAAAGACCCTGGAGGCAGCCAATCTTGCCAGGGAATATGGAGCAACAATAGAAGCAGAGCTTGGCCTGGTGGGCGGCAGCGAAGATGGGAGCACGGATATGGGAATCCTCTGTACCAATCCTGACGATGCCAGAACTTTCTGCGAGAGGACCGGCGTGGATGCACTGGCCGTAGCAATCGGCAATGCCCACGGAAATTATCCGGTGGCTCCCAGACTGGCCTTTGATGTTCTGGAAGCCATTGATCAGAAGACCGATGTACCTCTGGTTCTTCACGGCGGAACCGGAATCACTCCAGAAGATTTCCGCAAAGCCATAGGCCTTGGAATCCGGAAGATCAACATTGCCACAGCCAGCTTTGACAGTCTTACGAAAGAAGCGGTAAAGTATCTGGAATCTGAAGGAAATCATGATTATTTTGGATTGAATGAAGCTATGGTACGGGGAGTGTATGAGAATGTAATAAAGCATATCCGGATTTTTAATTGTAAGGAGCCGTTAACGTAAATCATTTTGATATAATCATTGGTTCTATGTAAAAAAACTATAATAATAAAACCTCTTAAAGCACCCGTTTTTTTATAACGTTTTGTGTTTTGAGCAAAAGAAAGGAATGGATTTAACTATGGGAGAAGTAAAAAAAATTAAAGTATCTTGTGAATGGTCAATGGAAGGAATCAAAGACGGAAAAGTATTCGGATGCCTACGATCCCAGTACCGGCGAAGTAATTGCCAAGGTACCATGCTGTACTCCGGCAGAAGTGGAAGAAGCTGTGGAGGCAGCCAAAGCAGCATTTCCGTCCTGGTCAGCTACCCCTGTAATAAAAAGAGTTCAGGTACTGTATAAGCTCAGAGATTTACTCATCGAGCATATGGATGAACTTACCATGCTTGTGGCAAAGGAAAACGGTAAAAACTGGGAAGAGGCTCAGGGCGATGTACTGAAAGCCAAAGAAGCTACCGAACAGGCCATAAGTGCTCCGTCACTGATGATGGGAGACAGCCTGATGGATGCTTCCACCGGATTTGATACAGTACTGTATCGTATGCCTCTGGGAGTATTTGCCGGCATCGTTCCATTCAATTTCCCTGCAATGATACCTATGGGCTGGATGACCCCCATGTGTATCGCTTGCGGCAACACCATAGTACTTAAAGCTGCATCCTTTACCCCTCAGACCTGTATGCGTATCGCTGAACTGTATAAAGAAGCAGGACTGCCGGACGGCGTTATTAATATTGTTACCTGCTCCAGAAACGAAGCAGAGATTCTTCTCACTCATCCCGACATCAAAGGAATCAGCTTCGTAGGTTCCACATCTGTAGGCAAGCATATCTACTCCACTGCTGCAGCTACGGGTAAGCGGGTTCAGGCGCTCTGCGAAGCGAAGAACCATGCCCTGGTTTTAAATGATGCTCCGGTCAAGCGGGTAGCAGCAGGCATCATCAACTCTGCGTTCGGATGTGCAGGAGAAAGATGTATGCTCTGCCCGTTGTGGTAGTACAGGAGGGAATCGCCGATGCCCTTGTAGCGGAGTTAACCGCTCAGGCTAAGACTCTTAAAGTGGGCCCTGCGTATGATAAGAGTACAAAACTCGGTCCGGTGGTAAATAAGGCTCATAGAGATTCCATCGTAAAGTGGATCGAGACAGGATTGGAAGAAGGCGCAGAGCTTGTGCTGGACGGACGCAACATCGTAGTCGAAGGCAGCGAAGGTGGCTTTTATTTAGGGCCGACCATATTTGACCATGTGACTGCCGGCATGAGCGTAGGAGATAAAGAAATCTTCGGACCGGTTCTGTGCATTAAGAGAGTGAAGACTTTTGAAGAGGGATTGGAGATAATGAATGCCAACCCATTTGCAAATGGCTCTGTTATCTTTACACAAAACGGTCACTATGCCAGAGAGTTCGCCAGACACACCGATGGCGGTATGATCGGTATCAATGTAGGCATTCCGGTTCCAGTGGGCATGTTTCCTTTTAATGGAAAGAAACTGTCATTCATCGGAGATCTGCACTGTTTAGGTAAAGATGGCTATAGATTCTTCACGGAAAACAAGGTTGTCACCAGCAGATGGTTCGACGAAGAAACCGGAGAGTCTACAACCGTGAATACCTGGGATGGCACAATCTAAAATGCCATCCAAAGATATATAAAAACGCCCTGCAAGGTGGTTGAAACCTTGCAGTGTGTTTTTCGTTCTAAGGAATAACCGCCAATCTGACATATGTTAAGAGAAATGACGGGAGCCGGATTCAAAAGCTGACCGGAAAAGTTCAATATGGAACAGAGCTCACGGGGAGAAAATAAAAACAATGGCACACAAAACGATGGGAGAGATGGGACGATGGAATATGTAAAATTTGATGAAACCAGAGAGATGGACTTAATTCTTCTTGGAAGGGTGGCAATTGATTTTAATCCGGCTTACAACGAGTATGTAAAAGAAGAATTCAAGCCGTTAAAAAAGGTGCACATGTTTGAAAAGTTTGTGGGCGGTTCTCCGGCTAACATCGCCGTAGGTGTGACCAGACATAACATGAGGGCGGGATTCATCGGGAAAGTATCAGATGACCAGTTCGGTGAATTTGTCGTAGATTATTTCAATGACCAGGGAATCGATACTTCTCATATTACAAAATGCAAAAATGGAGAAAAGCTGGGACTGACCTTTACAGAAATGCTCTCTTCCAGTGACAGCAATATCCTGATGTACCGGAACTGCATTGCTGACTTACAGCTGGATGTAGAAGATATAGACGAAGCGTATATCAAAAAGGCAAAAGCAATTTTGATATCAGGTACGGCGCTTGCACAAAGCCCGTCAAGAGAGGCAGCCCTTAAGGCAGTCATGCTGGCCAAGAGAAACGATGTCAGAATTATCTTTGATATCGATTACAGAGCATATAACTGGAAAAATACGGATGAGATATCTATTTACTACTCCGCAGTTGCCAAAGAAGCCGATATTATTATGGGCTCAAGAGAAGAATTTGACTTAACGGAAAAACTGATCAAACCGGGCATGACAGATAAAGAAAGTGCGGCTCTGTGGCAGAGCTATCATGCCAGGATCGTGGTCATCAAGCACGGAATGAAAGGGTCTACCGCATATACTCATGACGGACAGTCATTTTCCATCAAACCGTTCCCGGTAGAGGCCAGAAAAGGATTTGGCGGCGGCGACGGATATGGTTCAGGCTTCCTTTATGGCCTGTATCAGGGCTGGGATATCATAGATTGTCTGGAGTTTGGTTCGGCAGAGGCCTCTATGATGGTAAAGAGCAATAACTGTTCGGATTCCCTGCCCACACCAGAAGAAGTGCATGCATTTATAAAAGAAGAAAAAGAGAAATTTGGTGAAATGATTGCCCGTGTATAAAATATAAAGGAGAGCGGAATATGTCAAAAACAATAAGGATGACAACAGCACAGGCACTTGTGAAGTTCCTGGATAATCAATATGTTTCTGCCGATGGAGTGGAAACAAAGTTTGTTGAAGGTGTTTTTACTATTTTCGGTCATGGAATCGCGGTTGGTTTAGGAGAGGCTCTGGATACGGACCCCGGGCAGCTTAAGGTGCTTCAGGGAAGAAATGAGCAGGGAATGTGCCATGCTGCCATAGCCTTTTCAAAGCAGAATAACCGGAAGAAAATTATTCCATGTGCTTCATCTGTGGGACCGGGTGCGGCCAATATGGTAACAGCCTGTGCAACCGCAACGGTAAATAACATTCCGCTTCTGGTATTTCCGGCGGATACCTTTGCCTCCAGACAGCCTGATCCGGTATTGCAGCAGCTGGAACAAAGCGGCAGCCTTGCCACCACAACCAATGATGCCTTTAAACCAGTGTGCAAATACTGGGACAGGATCACCAGACCGGAAATGATCATGAGCGCTTTGATCAATGCCATGCGTGTACTGACGGACCCGGCGGAAACCGGAGCATGCTGCATTGCCATCTGCCAGGATGTAGAAGGGGAATCCTATGATTATCCCGATTACTTCTTTAAGAAACGAGTTCACAGGATTACCAGGCCTCTGGCGGTAGAGGAAGAACTGGCTGAGATCGCAGATATCCTTGCAGAGGCAAAGAAACCGCTTGTAATCGTAGGCGGAGGAGTCCGCTACTCTGATGCCGGAGAAACCGTAGAAAAATTCTGTGAGGAATTTAAGATACCCTTTGGAGAAACTCAGGGAGGGAAGAGTGCCTGTAAATCAAGCCATCCCTATTGTCTTGGCGGAATCGGAGTTACCGGTACCTATGCCTCCAATGTGATCGCAAAGGATGCAGATGTGGTAATCGCCATCGGAACCAGGCTGAGCGATTTTACAACAAGCTCAAAGTGGCTGTTTAAAAAGGAAGATGTAAGATTTATTACCATCAATAACAGCAGATTCCATGCTTACAAGATGGATGCAGTCAAAGCAGTCGGGGATGCAAAGGTAACCGTTCTGGCGCTGGCGGAAAAGCTTAAGGAAAGACAGTACGTGTCTCAGTACAAAAACGAGATTGCCGATGCAAAAAGAAAATGGGATGAAGAGATGGTGCGTTTGGGCAGCATTGAATACACAGGAGATGACTTTGAGCCTAACATTAAAGCACGGGATCCCAGGACTATCCCGGAATTTGTCCGCTTAACTGGCGGAAGAATCACCCAGACAGCCGCACTTTCAGCAATCAGAAGAGTCATTGATGAAGATGCTACCATTATTACGGCAGGGGGCTCTCTTCCAAGCTGTATGCAGCGTATGTGGACAACCGACAAACGGGGCGGATACCATGCGGAGTACGGGTATTCCTGTATGGGGTATGAAGTGGCAGCCACGCTGGGTGTTAAATTTGCAGAGCCGGATAACGAGGTTTACTGTGTTGTGGGTGACTCCAGCTTTCAGATGCTTCACAGTGAGATCATGACCATTATGCAGGAAAGGCAAAAGGTCAATATTCTGATATTTGATAACTGTGGCTTTGGCTGCATCAATAATCTGGAAATGAACCATGGAATCGGAAGCCTTGCCACAGAATTCCGCTATACAGACGGGAAAAAGCCAACAGGAGATTTAATTCCCGTTGATTACGCAAAAATCGGGGAAGGCTATGGACTGAAAGCTTATACCTGCAGAACCGTTAAAGAACTGGAAGAGGCTCTGGAAGATGCCAAAGGACAGGAAAGGGCCTGCCTGTTTGATTTAAAGGTGATTCCTAAAACCATGTCGGATGGGTATGAATCCTGGTGGAACGTAGGAATTGCTACAACCTCTGAAAAGAACAGCGTGAGGGAAGCGTGTGAAAGAGTCATGGAAGGAAGAAACGGAGCCAGAAGGTATTGATTATTGGCCAGCTTACTAAGAAAATATCCGCTGTAAAAAAGGCGGTATAAAAATATGATAATCCAGGGGGATTCAAACATGTTAAACAAGGAGAAAGTAAAATTAGGAATCGCACCAATCGCATGGACTAACGATGATCTGCCAGATCTGGGAAAGGAAAATACCTTTGAACAGTGTGTCAGCGAAATGGCCCTTGCAGGCTTTACCGGTTCCGAGGTGGGCAACAAATATCCAAGAGATGTGGAAGTATTAAAGAAGGCTTTGGACCTTCGGGGCGTGGAAATCTGCAACGCCTGGTTTTCCACCTTCCTGATCAGCAAGCCTTATGAGGAGACGGAAGAAGGATTTGAAAAGCATGTGGCGTTCCTGGCAGCTATGGGTGCCAAGGTCGTAGGTGTTTCCGAGCAGAGCTACAGCATACAGGGGATTCAGGATCAGCCGGTGTTCGAAGGAAAGCATGAGATGGATGACAGGGAATGGAATCTGCTGTGTGAGGGCTTAAACCGCCTTGGAAAGCTTTCCAAAGAAAAATACGGGGTGACTTTAACCTTCCATCACCACATGGGGACCGTTGTACAGAACGCGGCGGAGGTGGAACGCATGATGGCGGGCACGGATCCGGAATATGTAAACCTTCTGTTTGACAGCGGCCATTTTGCATACTGCGGCGAGGATCCGGTGGCAATGGTAGAAAAATATGTGGGACGTATCAAACATGTGCATTTAAAGGATATCCGTCCAGAAGTTGTAAAAAGGGTGAGAGAAGAGAGGATGAGCTTCCTGGCAGGGGTTCGGGCAGGCGCATTCACCATTCCGGGAGACGGCTGCATTGACTTTGATCCGATTTTCAAGGTGCTGGAGGAAGCTTCCTATGAGGGATACATGGTAGTAGAGGCAGAGCAGGACCCTGCAAAGGCAAATCCTCTGGAATATGCTATCCAGGCAAGAAAGTTCATCGCTGAAAAAAACCGGTCTTTAAGATAAAAAAAGAGAAGGGAAAAGAAAATTATGGTAACTGTAGGAATTATTGGAGCAGGAAGAATCGGCAAGGTACATACCACCAGCATTTGCAACCTTGTAAAAAAATGGGAAGATCAAGACCATTGCCGATCCATTTATGAATGAGGAAACAGACGAATGGGCAAGAAACATGGGAGTTGCCAATACAACAAAGGATTACAGGGAAATTTTAGAGGACCCGGAGATTGATGCGGTTTTGATCTGCTCCTCCACCAACACTCATTCCCCTATTTCCGTTGAGGCCATTAAGGCAGGAAAGCATGTATTCTGTGAAAAGCCCATTGATCACGACATTGAAAAGATCAAGGAAGTTATGGAAGCCTTAAAGGGCAGTAAGATTAAATATCAGGTAGGCTTTAACCGCCGCTTTGACCACAACTTTGAAGCAGTGAGAAATGCGGTTGCAGCCGGAAAAATCGGAGAGCCACACATCATCAAAGTGACCTCCAGAGATCCGGAGCCCCCAAGCGCTGAATATGCAGCAGTATCCGGCGGCATGTTCTTGGATATGACCATTCATGACTTTGATATGGTCCGCTTCTTGGCAGGCTGCGATGCGGAGGAAATCTACGTTCAGTCCGCAGTACTTGTGGATCCGGCCATCGGAGAAGCAGGAGATGTGGATACCGCAGTTATCACTCTGAAGATGGAGAACGGAAGCCTGGCAGTTATTGATAATTCCAGAAGGGCAGCTTACGGCTATGACCAGAGAGCAGAAGTATTCGGCTCCAAGGGAATGGTGGCAACCTCCAATGATACCGAATCCAGCGCAGTATTAAGTACTGCCGATGGCGTTACCGGAGAAAAGCCCCTTTACTTCTTCTTAGAGCGTTATATGCAGTCCTTTGCAAAGGAAGTGAACTGCTTCATCGAAGCCATTGAGAATGATAACGATACCCCTCTTGGTGTAGAGGATGGATTAAAGCCTGTATTAATGGGCATCGCCGCCAAAAAATCCGTACAGGAGCACAGACCTGTAAAGATTTCTGAAATATTGATGTAATGAGCGTAAGAGCGCGCAAGAGAGCGAAGGTGAGCTTGCACATCGGTGTGAGCGGCGAATGCTGATCATGAACTGCAGGTTCATGATACAGGCTACAGATGGAGAAAGGAGCTGCCATGAGCGAATTATTCAGTTATCCGGAATTTGATCCCCAAGGAATAAAACTCCTCACCAAAGCAGGAGATGGGGAAAATGATATGTTAATGGACATTGCCGTCTATGAGATGAAGGCGGGGGAGGAACGGTCCTTTTCCAGTGGGTCGGATGAGATGGCGGTCCTTCTCCTTACCGGAGAGATATCATTTTCCTGGGAAGAAAAGAAGGAGTGGGGAAAACGGAGCAGCCTGATGGAAGAAGGACCATACTGCCTTCATGTTTCAAAGGGTGTTTTGGTCAGCATAGGGGCAAAAGAGGACAGTCAGATCCTGGTTCAGCGAACCGAAAATGACAAGGCATTTAACAGCGTTTTCTATAGACCCCAGGACTGTACCAATGATATTTTTGGGGAAGGGCTTTTGGAAAACAAGATGAAGCGGACGGTCCGCACCATCTTTGACTACAATAATGCTCCCTATTCCAATATGGTAAACGGAGAAGTCATCACTCATCAGGCGGGTGGTCCAGCTACACTCCTCATGACCATCCCCAGCCTGAGGTTTATTACTACCGCTTTGAACGGCCTGAGGGCTTTGGCGCCTGCTTCATTGGGGAAGATGTCTTTAAGATCAAGGATGGAAGCTGTGCTGCCATTACCGGCGGCAGGACTCATCCTCAGGTGACTGCACCTGGTTTCCCCATGTACTATTGCTGGATGATCCGGCACCTTCCGGGCAATCCATGGACAACACGGGTAGATGACCCAAGATATAATTGGATCAAGGAATTAAAATAACTTGATTCTGGTGGCCTATACGCACAAAAATTATAGGATTGGATAGCGCTTTTTTTACCTTGATACGATCAACCTCATTTTTAATGTGAAAAGGAGAGTTTATGAAAAAAACGAATTTTAACAACAATCTTAGCTTTAGGTCTTATGGCATCAATGCTTGCAGGATGTGGTGCGGAGAAGTCTGCAGAAACAAATAGCAGCACAGAAGTGGCTTCAGGCAAATACAAGTTCAGCGTCGTTCTGAAAACCCTAAACAGTGAGTATTGGGGGCAGGTCGCTGCGGGTGTTAAGGACGCCGCCGCCAAATATGGCGTAGAGTATAGCCTTTTGGGTGCACCCGATGAAACCAATATCACCGACCATGTAAGTAAACTTGAAAGTGAGCTTACAAGTAACCCCCAGGTTCTGATTACCGCACTTTTGCAGGAGAGCGAAACCTCTACATTGGCACGGTATCCTGAAGTGCCCGTAATCTTTGTTGACTCCAATGCCGAATATCCCGCTAAAAAAAGCGTTCATCGGCACAGGTAACGTCGCTGCCGGTATTAAGGGCGGTGAATACATTGGTTCTAAACTTAAACCGGGCGATAAGGTTCTGCTGGTGGGCGGCCAATCAGGCGAGTCCACAAGCGAGCAGCGCTTAGAGGGCTTCCGTACCGGTCTTGAAAGCAAGGGAATTACTAATATTGATGTTACCTATGGCGGAAACGTTGCAAACGTAGCTATGCCGTATATAGAGGACGCTCTGTCCCGTACACCTGATCTGAAGGCTATCCTGTCCATGAACGACGATATGGCAATGGGTGCGCTGCAGGCGCTGAAGGCAGCAGGACGTGACGATGTGCTGGTTCTTGGATTTGACGCGACAAGCGCGGCAGTAGAAGCCATTGCGGCAGGTACTATGACCGCAAGTATTGCTCAGCAGCCTTATTTAATGGGCTATCAGGCGATCGAGCAGGCGATTAAGGTTGCAGACGGTGAAGAGATTGAGGTTGATCAGGTTGTTTCCGTAACCGTAGTTGACGCGGATAATGTAGAAGGATATAAGAAATAATATGAATTCGCCCGCCTCTTTGCGGTGGGCGAAACTTAAAACAGGGCGCAAAATAAATTCTGCATGGCAATCAATGTTTTTAGTTTGCATGATTGCACTGCCAACTCTTTGAAAGACTAAGAAAGGAGGCATCGCGCAAATGGCGGAAAAGGAAAATCCTGAATATGTAGTTGAACTGCGTGGAATAACAAAATACTTCCCAGGTGTAGTGGCTCTTAAAAATATGCAGCTTCAGATTAAACCTGGCGAGATACATGGACTTATCGGCGAAAACGGCGCAGGAAAGTCTACTCTAATTAAAACCTTAACAGGCGTGTATAAACCCGAAGAGGGGCAAATCTTTGTAGACGGAGCAGAACAGCACTTCCACGGTCCGAACGACGCGCGCACGGCGGGTATTGCCTGCGTTTATCAGGAACTTAATATTATCAAGCTGCTCTCAGTGACTGATAACGTGTTCTTAGGGCATCAGATTAAAGGCGCGGGCGGATTGCTTGACTACCCGAGAATGCATAAAGAGGCGGCAGAGGCTCTTGCGATTTTAGGCAGAACATTGACCCTCAGAAAAATGCGGGCGAGCTGGGTGTTGGACAACAGCAGATGATTGAGATTGCAAAGGCAGTTCGCCTGAAGGCAAAGCTTATCATCATGGACGAGCCGACCTCTTCATTGGGGGAGCACGGCGTAAAACAGCTTATGGAGGTCGTCCGAAAGCTGAAAAGTCAAGGCGTTGCAATACTCTTCGTTTCCCATAAATTAGAAGAACTCTTTGAGCTTTGCGATAGAGTGACTGTTATTCGTGACGGTGAACACGTTAAAACCCAGGACATTGGGGACTGGACCAATGACAGTCTGATTCAGGCGATGGTGGGCCGTTCGCTTGACAATCTCTTCCCCAAGGTGTCAGGAACGAAAGGTGAATGCTACCTTGAGGTGAAGAACCTTATGGAAAGGGGCATGTTCAGCAATATTAGCTTTAAGGCTTACGGCGGGCAGGTACTGGGCTTTGCAGGACTTGTCGGAGCGGGGCGGACAGAGGTTATGCGTGCAATCTTCGGGGCTGATAAACTTGACGGAGGAGAGGTTCACATCAGGGGCAAAAGGATGAAGTTCCGCAGCCCCAAACAGGCCATTGCCGCAGGGCTTGCCTTCATTACAGAGGATCGTAAGGGGCAGGGACTGATCCTGGACCAGACGATTCGGAATAACTTCATATTGGCAACTATGAATAAGTTTATAAAGAACGGCTTCTTAGATGAAGAACGTATCGAAAGTACAGGGCAGAATCATATCAGCAGCCTTAAAATAAAAACGCCTTCTATTGACGAAGTCGTTGGAAAGCTGTCAGGTGGAAATCAGCAGAAAGTCGTCATTGGCAAGTGGGTCAACGCAGAGGCGGACATCTACATCTTTGACGAACCGACGCGCGGGATCGATGTGGGCGCGAAGATTGAGGTTTATAACGTGATAAACAAGCTTGTCGGAGAGGGTAAGTGCGTCATCATGGTTTCAAGTGAGCTGCCTGAGATTTTGGGAATGAGTGACCGCGTAATTGTCATGCGCGAGGGCAAAATTATGGGCGAAATTGAGCGTGAAAGCGAGCAATTTAACAGCGAATCAATTATGAAAGCGGCGTGGGGAGGAAAAATCGCATGAATACGACAAGAGCGGCAAAGCCGCATGAAGCCATCGGAAAAACCTTAACAATTAAAAAAATCATCGGTAAAATGGGGGCCCTTCTGGCATTGATCGTGCTATGTCTTTTAATTGGTATTGCCACGCGCGGACGCTTCTTTGCGACAAGCAACCTTATGAATGTATTGCGCCAGGTGTCCATCAACTGCTTTATCGCGGCAGGAATGCTTCTCGTGCTGATTACGGCGGGTATCGACCTTTCCGTGGGATTTAACGCGGTTTTGGCTACCTGTGTCATGGGCGTCATGGTGAAAGGCGGATTTACGTTTTCACCTGTCTTGATCCTGGTGGCACTTGTCATTGCGGGAATTGTAGGTTATATAAACGGCACACTTTTAACAAGGCTTTCATTGCCTCACCCGTTCGTATCAACACTTGGCATGAAGTTTGTAACCTGGGGCCTGGCATTAATCGTGACGTCTGCAACTCCTATTGGACTTAGCGGTAAGGGCGTTGATGGTATGCTGTGGCTTGGCAGCGCTGCCGTTCCCGGCACAAAGGCCATTGGCCGCTTACCGATGAGCTTTGTAGCGGTGGTCGTGTTGTATGTAATTATGCACATTTTCCTGACACGTACAGAGCTTGGCCGGAAGATTTACTGCGTGGGAGGTAACCCGGAGGCAAGCCGGCTATCGGGCATCGACTGTGATAAGGTTCTGCGAATTGTCTATACAATGAGCGGTCTGCTGTGCGGACTTGCAGGAATTGTTCTGGCAGGGCGTGTGGCAACTGCTGACCCGAACGCGGGCGCAACCTTTGATACAGATGCAATAGCTGCCTGTATCGTAGGCGGAGCGAGCTTTACGGGCGGTAAGGGCAGTATGGGCGGAACACTTGTGGGCGCAATGATTATCGCTGTTATCCGTAATGGTCTGAACCTGCTGGGTGCAAGCACTGATGTTCAGTATGTGGTTATCGGACTTGTTATAATCTTGGCGGTACTGATTGACGTGATGCGTGCCAAAGCGGAGGCAAACGCTCGCAAGCAGGCGATGATCAAATAGTAACCTGTCAAAATAATTGAATTTAAAGGAGAACAAATATGTTTCGTGAGGTATGGACAAGTGCAGCTCCCCTGCGTTGGGGTATGGTTGGCGGCGGTCAAGGCAGCGAGATTGGATACATCCATCGAAGCAGTGCGTGCCGTGACGGAGGATTTAAGTTTGTAGCAGGCGCGCTGGACGTAGATGCAGAGCGCGGACGTGAGTTTGGTGTGAAGCTTGGGCTGTCACCTGAGCGGTGTTATTCTGATTATAAGACGATGTTTGCTGAAGAGGCAAAGCGTGAAGACGGAATTCAGGCGGTGACAATCTGCGTGCCGAACTTTCTGCACTATGAGGTCAGCCGTGAGGCTCTCCTTGCAGGACTTCATGTTGTATGTGAAAAGCCGCTTTGCTTCACCCTGGAAGAAGCAGAGGAACTGAAGGCGCTGGCAATTGAGAAGAATCGTATGTTCGGCGTAACTTACGGCTATACCGGATTCCCGATGGTGCATCAGGCTCGTCAGATGATTGCGAGGGGCGATATCGGTGATGTGCGTATCATCAAAATGCAGTTCGCTCACGGCTTTCAGACCCACCCTGTTGAGAGTAAAAGTGCGGGTACAGCCTGGCGCGTAAACCCGAAAACCTCCGGCTCTACATACGTTTTGGGGGATTTGGGGACACACTGCCTTTATATGAGTCAGATGATGGTACCGGGATTGGAGATTGAGAAGCTGCTTTGCACACGTCAGAGCTTTGTGGCAAGCCGTGCTCCATTGGAGGATAACGCGACAGTTCTCCTGCAGTACAAGGGCGGAGCAGTCGGCACACTCTGGGCGACAAGCGTCAACGCGGGAAGCACTCATCAGCAAAAAAATTCGTGTAATCGGCAGCAAGGCAAGCATCGAGTGGTGGGATGAACATCCAAATCAGCTCTCCTACGAGGTGCAGGGTGAGCCTGTCAGAATATTAGAGCATGGCATGGACTATCTCTACTTAGATGATGAGATGACCGCCAGCAACCGCATGGGAAGCGGCCATTCTGAGGGCTTGTTTGAGTCCTGGAGCGGGATGTATCGCCGTTTTGCAGAGTGCTGCCAAAAACTTGACAGCGGTGCAAAGCTATTAGACGTGCTGAGCGGGACATGGGTTCCCAATATCCTCGATGGAGTTGAGGGTGTGCGCTTTGTAGAGCACTGCGTAGAGAGTGCCGATAACGGTTCTCTTTGGGTTGAATATGTCTAAAAATTCAGGGACTATTCAGGCGTCCGCCTTGCCAAAGGCCAGAAAAAGATGGAAAGCGTTCAGGCTTCTGTCTTTTTCTGGCCTTTATCCGTTGATCAGTCCTTTTCAGAAACACACGAAAACAGGGTCAGGACTGATCCGGGCAAGCAGATACCCTGCAAGTACCTTTTTGCAAACATGATAAACTCTGTCAGCATATTTTATAAGGTATTGATGGATAATTGATATCAGAAAAGAGGAATAATCATGAGCCAGGTTTGGCAAATACTGGTGAGCCTTGTGGAAAGGTATGACCTTATCTACCAGACGGGTTTGTTTTTTCGAATTGTTGTAGCAGGGTTTTTAGGGTATCTGATCGGATATGAGAGAACCAATCGTTATAAGGGGGCAGGGATGAGAACCCATGCCATTGTGGCTATGGGAGCGGCTCTTATGATGGTGGTTTCCAAGTACGGGTTCCGGGATGTTCCCAATTTTGATGCTTCCAGAATCGCTTCCCAGATCGTATCAGGGATCGGCTTTCTTGGAGCAGGAGTGATCTTTGTTAAGAATCATTCAGTCAGCGGTTTAACAACTGCAGCAGGCATCTGGGCGACTGCAGGAGTGGGGATGGCAATCGGCGCAGGCAACTACTTTTTGGGATGCGGAGCAGGCCTTTTTCTTATTTTTACCCAGGTCATTCTTCATGATGTTCCCTTTCTCTCCAGGGAGCCATACCGAGGTGTCTTAAAAATAACCACGAAACAATACAACATCGTTATCACGGAGTTGTTTCATAACTTAAATGAGGAGAAGATCAAGGTTTTAAACATTAAGGTAGGAAAAACAAAGGATGGGGTCAAGGTGGAACTGGATCTCCTTTATCCGGCTGGATATGAGAAAAATGATCTGGTCATCAAGTGGTCAAATGATGAACGGATCGAGTCCATTAACGGCTAAAGTAACAGGTATGATCTTCCAGTAAAGGAATCTTTTGATTGTTTTCAAACTGAATCACCGTAAAGCTATAGAAAAAGTAGGAAATAAACTTAAAAACAGTTGCAAATTAACCTGAAATGTGTTTATAATGAATCTGACTTTTCTGACTGAAAGCCTGATACGGCATCGGTTATAATTAACGGAAAACTGAAAGGAGAAATGTATGAAAAAAAGTTTTTATGAAGAGTGCGGCATTCCTGCTGGCATCTGTCATGGTGCTGGGAGGCCTTACCGCCTGCGGAGGAAAGGACCCGGTTGCAGAAGGTACCACAACTGCTGACGCAGTTTCAGCAGGCGGATCAGATGAAGGAGCCGGAACAACGGCAGCAGGAGGGGAAAGCACATTTACCTATGCAATTGCAGGCGATCCTGGAGCTAATGTGAATGTAATCACCACAAGCGACCGTTTCGGCCTTATGACCATTAAGATGATCTATTCCCCGCTGTATATGTACAATGCGGATGGGATCAATTACTTCCTGGCAAAGAGTATAGACACCTCTGAGGACAAACTGACCTATACCATGCACCTGCGGGATGATGTAAAATGGTCGGATGGAGAGAAATTCACTGCTGATGACGTTGTCTTTACCTTTGAAGCCATGGCAGACGAGAAAAACGCTGGCTGGGCATATTCTCAGCTGGTATTTCCCGAAGGAGCAGTTAAGATCGAAAAGATCGACGACTATACGGTTTCCCTTACCATGCCTTTTGTAAACTCCGCTGCAGTGGAGTTGTTTTCCCAGATTTTCATCATGCCAAAGCATATCTATGAAAATGTGGAGAACTTTGAAAATAATGATGTGAATACCAAGCCTGTAGGCACAGGGCCTTACGTAATGGCAGAATACTCCCCAGGTTCCTACGTGAAATTCACGAAGAATGAGAATTACTTTCTGGGCGCCCCCTCCATTGACAATTTCGTATACAGGATCATTGAAAATGAAAATACAGCCATGACAGCGATTCAGAGCGGAGAAGTAAACGCATGGATCGGAACTCCTGCACAGGTGGCGCAGATGAATCTGGAAGCAGCTAATCTGACCGTTTATCCATATCAGGAAGGCCGTGTGGGATATATGATGATCAATGCAGGCCGTGTAAAGGATGAAAACTTCAGGAAAGCCATTTTCTATGCCCTGGACAAAAAGGCCATTGCAGATGCAGCTCTCTTAGATCCCCAGTATTATGACCTGCCATGGAGCTTCATGCCTCCTAACAGCCAGTATTTTACAGAGGATGTAGAAAAATATGAACAGAACCTGGATAAATCCAAGGAACTTCTTGCTGCTTCCGGTGTATCAAATCCGGAACTGACACTTGCCTATAACGCTTCTGACAGCCTTCAGTCCACCTCTGCCATCATGATACAGGAGCAGCTTCAGAAGGCAGGAATTAAGTTGAACTTAACGGGCGTGGATTCCACTGCTCTCAGCCAGCAGATGAAGCAGGCTGACAACTCTTATGATATGTACTTTGGCGGCTATATCATGGGCATTGATCCGGATACGTTCTCAAGCTTGTTTGAATCAGGTGCCGCATTTAATTACATGCATTATGACTATCCTGAGATGAATGATCTGTTTGCACAGGGCCGTAAGGAAACGGATGTGGCAAAGCGTAAGGAAATCTATACAACCATCCAGCAGAAGCTGCAGGATACCGCTTGTTTCTATCCGCTGTATTCCAATAAACGGCTTCTTGTAGTATCTAAGAACGTATCAGGAATTGAAGAATCAAAGCTGGTTCCTGTTTATACCTTTGAAGATACTTCCAAACTACAGATGAAGTAATGCAGACAGCAGGTGTGTAAGCTGCAGAAATTGTGCGGCGCGGGGATCAGCTGTGAAAAGGAAAGGGTGTTCTGCTGCTGAAATCCTGCAGCAGGCACCTCTTTCTATATATAAGGAGAAACCATATGGCGAAATATATATTAAGACGAATATTGACAGCCATACCCATGGTCCTTTTAATTACAATTCTATGTTTTGCTTTGATGCATTTTGCACCTTATAATGCCATTGATGCTATGACAACACCAAAGATGTCACCGGAAACAATTGAATTGATTAAGGCAAAATATGGGTACGACAAGCCTCTGTTCATCCAGTATTTACGCTGGCTGAACGGAATATTAAATGGAAATTTCGGATATTCCATCGTAACCAAGCAAAGCATTGCAGGAGATCTGGCGGTGAGGATTCCGAACACCATAAAACTGGTACTTCCGGCCTATGCTGCCGCTTATATCCTGGCAATCATCCTTGGGCTTTTAGCAGGCTCCCATAAGAATAAGACAGCAGACAAAGTGATTGACGGAATATCTTCCATAGCGATCGCCGTTCCTTCCTTCTGGTTTTCCATGCTTTTGATTTTTGTCCTGGGTTATAAGCTTAAGCTTCTTCCCATTGTGGGGATGCATTCCGTAGGAAAGGAAGCCTCCATGGTGGATTTTCTAAGGCATTTTATCATGCCTTTTATCACCCTTACCTTTGCATTTTTACCGGCCAATGTAAAATTTGTCCGTTCCTCCACGGTCACCCAGTTTTCAGAGGATTATGTGCTGGTTCAGCGGGCCTCGGGGCTTCCAGAGGGGAAATTATGTATAAGCATGTCTGTAAAAATGTGCTGCTTCCCATTATTACAAGGCTTGGCATGGCTCTTCAGCTGCTGGTAACAGGGGCCATCATAACGGAAACCGTATTTGGCTGGCCGGGAGTAGGACCTTATTTTATCAAGGCGATCCAGGGCATGGATTATCCCATTGTCATGATTGTTCTGGTGCTGTCCTCCACCCTTGTGATTCTTGGAAACCTTCTGTCGGATATCCTCTACTGCATTACGGATCCGCGCATCAGGGAAATGGGGTGACTGGAAGATGAAACGAAACAAAGAGAACATAAAGAAGAACAGATCCGTCAGAGCGGACAGCGTATTGCTGTCATTAAAGCATGATAAGGCGGCAATCATTTCCCTGATTCTTTTGGGAGTGATTATTTTATTTGCATTGATTGCGCCTTTTCTTCCTGTAGAGCCAAATGCCACTAATATTGCAAACCGCCTCCAGCCCCCGTCTGCCGGGCACTGGTTTGGGACCGATGAAGTAGGAAGGGATTATTTTGCCAGAGTCATCTACGGGGGCCGTGTTTCCCTGCTGGTTGGATTCCTGGCCATGCTTACGAGCCTTACCATCGGAGTGGCGGTAGGCACTATTTCCGGCTTTTGCGGCGGCATGGTGGACATGGTCCTTATGCGCATTGTAGATGTCCTGTATTCGATTCCATGGATGATCCTGGTTACCGTTGTCAGCATCTTTTTAAGGCCAGGGTTAAAATCCATTATTCTGGTCATCGGCTTTTTTTACCTGGATGGAAATTGCCAGGCTGGTGCGGGCAGAGACTCTTTCCCTTAAGGAAAGGGAATTCATCCTTTATGCCGAGTTTTCCGGCGTGGGCATCTGGAAGATCATTACCAGCCATATTATACCTTCCGTATTTCCCACGATCATTGTGTCGGCAACCACCAGCATGGCAAATGCAATTATGACAGAGTCTTCCTTAAGCTTCCTGGGGGTAGGCATACAGCAGCCCATGTCTTCCTGGGGAAGCCTTTTGCAAAACGCCCAGGGAACCATGCAGAACACCTTTTACATGGCACTGATTCCAGGGCTTTTGATCATAATCACGATTTTTGCCTTTAATAAGCTGGGAAACCTGCTCCGGGTTTTTGTGGAACCGAAAATTATGAACGACGAGAAAGAGTAAAGCGAGGAAACAGGAATTGGAAGAGACAAAGAAAAACGATGATAAAATCCTGTCCGTACAAAATGTGCATACCACCTTTCATACCCACGGGAAATCGGTAAAGGCGGTGCGCGGCGTAAGCTTTCACGCAGGCCGCCAGGAAATCCTTGCCGTTGTGGGAGAATCGGGCAGCGGAAAAAGTGTTCTGATGAAATCCATCCTGGGCCTGATGCCGGAAAATGCAGAGGTCACTGCGGACCAGATCATGTTCATGGATAAGGACATGCTTAAAATGACACCGGAACAGCTGAGAAAGATGCGGGGAAAAGAGATTGCAATGGTCTTCCAGGATCCTATGACAGCATTGAATCCTGTAAGAACCATAGGTTATCATCTGATAGAAGTACTTAAACGCCACAGAGGTATGGATAAGCGGGCAGCCCATAAGGAAGCGATCACGGTTTTGGAACAGGTGGGCATCCCGTCTCCGGAAAAGAGGTTAAACCAGTATCCTCATGAATTTTCTGGAGGCATGAGACAGAGAGTGTTAATTGCCATGGCCCTTTGCTGCCGTCCCAGGCTTCTGATTGCAGATGAGCCGACTACGGCTCTTGATGTGACCATTCAGGCCCAGATCCTTGAGCTTTTGAAAAAGCTGCAGGATGAGACGGGAATGAGTATCATACTTATCACTCACGATCTTGGAGTGGTGGCAAGCTTAAGCCGCCGGATCCTGGTTATGTACGGCGGACTCCTGATGGAAGAGGGGCTGACCGAAGAAATCTTTTATGCGCCAAAGCATCCCTATACAAGAGCCCTTCTCCAGGCCATTCCAAAGCCCCAGACAGGGGACCGGAAGCGGCTGGAGCCAATCCCCGGAATGGCTCCGTCCCTGGTGGACCCTCCCGATGGCTGCCCGTTTGCAGAACGGTGTAAGTTTGCCTGCGGACAATGTGTAAAAGGAATTCCCCAGTACCGGGTATATTCAGACACCCAGAGAGCCATGTGCATCTTTTCGGAAGAGGAGCTTAATGCAAGGGAAAGGAAGGTGGAGTGATATGGATAACAGGAACCAGGAAATTCTGTTGGAAGCCAGGGGAGTATGCAAGTATTTTCCTGCCAAGGACTTTTTTGGCCGCAAGAAGGCAGAAGTAAAAGCAGTGGACGGTGTAAACCTTACCATCCGGAAAGGGGAGACCTTTGGACTGGTAGGAGAATCCGGCTGCGGAAAATCCACCTTAGGGCGGACCTTGATCCGTATGTACGACCCCACCAGCGGATCCATCCTGTTTAAGGGACAGGATATCACCAGGGTAAAGGGCAGTAAATTGCTTCCCATCCACCGGCAGATGCAGATCATTTTCCAGGATCCCTATTCTGCCCTGGATCCCCATCACAATGTGAGGGAAATCATTGGGGAGTCCATGACGGCAGTATCCGGCATAGGGGCCGGCGAGATAGACGGCAGGATTGAAGAAATGCTTAAAAAGGTTGGAATGAAGCCGGATGACATGTATAAGTATGCCTATGAATTTTCGGGAGGCCAGCGCCAGAGGATAGGAATTGCCAGGGCGCTTGCAGTGGAGCCGGAATTTTTGCTCTGCGACGAACCGATTTCAGCTCTGGATGTTTCCATACAGGCCCAGGTAGTAAACATGTTAGAGGATCTGCAGGAGGAAATGGGCCTTACCTACTTATTTGTGGCCCATGACTTATCCATGGTGCGCCATATATCCACAAGGATCGGCGTTATGTATCTGGGCAGGCTGGTGGAGATCGCAGACAGTGATGAACTGTATGAAAATCCCCTTCATCCGTATACAAAGGCGCTCCTTTCTGCCATTCCGGTGGCTGACCCGGAGCTTTCCGCAAAGTCAAAGCGCCTGATGCTTAAAGGAGAGCTTCCCAGCCCCATGCATGTGCCCTCCGGCTGCCATTTTCACACCAGATGCATGTATGCCAGGGAAGAATGCAGCAGTAAGGTGCCGGAGATGAAAGAGGTTTCTCCGGGACATTTTGTGGCATGTTCCTGCCTTCCATTTATTGGGTAAAAAGAAAATAATCCTTGACTTTTCAAATAAATCTTTTTATAATAACAACAATTAAAAAAAAGACTAAGCAAAGACGCTTAAGAAATTAAAACTCTAAGGCGTCTTTTTGCATATTTTTAGGAAAATCTTACATAATGCCTTACAGGCATACCTTTGTGTCCAAAAAAATATAGACAAAAAAGAGGAAAGGGGATGGAATTATGCCAGATATGGTGAAAGTTGAAAATTTAAAAAAAGAACTTCGGAGATTTAGAGGTTTTAAAGGATATAAGCCTGACGGTAAAGGAGGGCGAAAAGCTGGTCATCATCGGACCCTCCGGTTCAGGAAAGTCCACCTTTATCCGCTGCATCAATTACCTGGAGGAACCCACCAGCGGAAAGATAACCGTGGCAGGCACGGAAGTGACAAAAAAAGAATCATTTGGAAATGGCTAAAAAAATATTCCTCTATGGTCTTTCAGCAATTCAATTTATATCCCCATCTCACTGTCTTAGAAAATCTGACTCTTGCACCCATCAAGCTTCAGCATGTTCCCAAGGAAGAGGCAAAGAACAATGCCATCAAATGCCTGGAACGAGTCGGCTTAAAGGAAAAAGCGGGGAATTATCCGGTCCAACTCTCGGGCGGACAGCAGCAGAGAGTGGCCATTGCCAGGGCTTTATGTACCAAACAGCCATTAATACTCTTTGATGAGCCTACTTCTGCACTGGATCCTGAGATGGTTCAGGAGGTTTTAAATGTTATGGTTGAGCTGGCCCATGAGAATATCACCATGATCTGCGTAACTCATGAAATGGGCTTTGCACGCCAGGTGGCAGACCGTGTGATCTTTATGGATGGGGGCTACATCCTGGAAGAAGGAACACCGGAACACTTTTTTTGAATGTCCGGAGCATGAGCGGACCAAAGCGTTTTTAAGCAAGATCCTTCATTAGGAGGCTGTTTAAATAATATTAATGAGGAGGGAACCAATTATGATGAAGAAAATGATATCACTTGCCCTGGCTTTTGCAGCTATGGCATCCTTGACCGCATGCGGAGCAAAGCTCCGGAGGCTACCACCGCAGAGACGACTGCAAAGGAAGGGACAACGGCGGCTGGCTCAGAGGCAGCAGGCGGAAAAGTAACTGCAGACGTACAGAAGATTATTGACCGCGGAGCTTTAAAGGTTGGCTGTAAGGCAGATATTCCAAAGTTCAGCTTACTGAATACGGCAACCGGTGAATATGAAGGCTTTGAGGATGACCTGGCTTATGAGATCGCCGGCACTATCTTTGGCTGCACCGCAGATGAAGCAAAAGAAAGGAAGCTGGTAGAATTTCAGGGCGTAACCGCTAAGACCAGAGGACCTCTTTTGGAGAACGGAGAGATCGACCTTGTTATCGCGACCTTTACCATTACACCGGAAAGAAAAGAGACTTATAACTTCTCTACTCCATATTTTACCGATGCGGTAGGACTTCTGGTCAATAAGAATTCCGGAATCGAATCCATCGAAGATCTGGATGGCAAGATCATTGGTATTGCCCAGTCCTCCACTACTAAGGACGGCTTTAAGAAATATGTTGACGAAAAGGGATTTAAGGTTAATCCTCAGTTCCAGGAGTTTGACGGTTATCCGGCACTGGCTCAGGCGCTGGCAACCAAGCAGATCGACTGTTTCTCCGTAGACCGTGCAATCCTGACAGGCTATTTAAATGACGGCAACCAGATCTTACCGGACCGGTTCGCAGAACAGGATTACGGTGTGGCAGCAGCAAAGGAGAATGCAGGACTTGCAGCCCTAGTTGATGAAAAAGTGACTTCCATGGTTTCTGACGGCTCCCTTATGGCCCTTCAGGACAAATGGGGATTGCAGTAAAACCTTATGTAAAGGATAGATGACATGATAAAAGGTCTTTTTGATGCAAAACGCTGGAATGCCCTGTTTCAGGCATTTCCTGAATATTATATACCGGGCTTTCTTATGACGCTTAAAATATCACTGGTGGGGCTGGCCGTTGCGCTGGCCCTTGGAGTGATATTTGGTATGTTTTCCACGGCTAAATTTAAGCTGTTAAGGATAATTTCACGAATTTATGTGGAATTCATACAGAACACGCCTTTGGCTTTGCAGGTATTGTGCTACTATTCCGTGCTGCCCATGTTATTTTCCAGCTCAGGCTTCCGGATTCCCAAGTTTGTGCTGGGAGTGATCGGAGTAGGCGTTTATCACGGCGCCTATATATCGGAGGTCATCAGGACCGGAATCGAAGCCATACCAAAAGGCCAGTCCGAGGCTGCTTCATCTCAGGGCTTTTCCTATCTGGAAACCATGTATCATATCATTCTGCCTCAGACCATAAAGATTATTATGCCGCCTCTTGCGAATCAGGCACTGAATCTGGTAAAGAATACTTCCATTCTGGCAATGGTGGCCGGTATGGATCTTATGTACTTTACGGATTCCTGGGGAGCCGACCGGGGATACTTTGCCCAGGCGTACTTTACAAGTGCTGTGATGTACTTTATCATCTGTTTCCCATTGGCAAGGCTGGCCCGTTATCTGGAGATCAGATCCATGCGGCTGCCTATCGCAAAAACGCTTGATATTAAGGCAGATGAGGAGGCAGCATGTTAGAATTATTTCAGCAGATATTTACTCAGGCCAACGTGACTTTCATGCTGAAGGGGCTCAGAATGACTGTCATGATCGCCGTTTTCGCCACCCTTATAAGTACATTTTTCGGGACGATCCTGGCTCTTATCAGAACCTATTCAACGGGAAAATGGAAATGGGCAGGAGGAATTGTGGCTGCCTATACAGAATTTTTCCGCTGTACGCCCAATCTTTTGTGGATACTCTGGATCTATTTCACCGTGAAGGGGAATAAGGTAGGAGTATCAGTATTTGCGATTTCCCTTTTCACCTCAGCGGTTATGGCTGAAATATTCCGGGGAGCTTAAACTCCATTCCAAAGGGGCAGTTTGAAGGCGCCCAGTCCCAGGGATTCAGCTTTGTAGAGACTCTTATATATATTGTGCTTCCTCAGATGTATAAAAAGGTGCTTCCGGCCCTGCTCAGTCAGGTGATCACCATCATCAAGGATACTTCCTTCTTAAAAATGGTGGATGTGGCGGAGTTTATGAGAAACTGCTCCGTTGTTCTTGGAAGCATTTACGATGTCAGGGGCATGCTGCTTTTGTTCGGATTTGAAGCCCTCTGCTATTTTACCATCTGCTTTGCTCTTAGCTGTGTGGTGAGGGGATATCAGAAAACCATTGTAACTGGTTAGGGAGGAACATCTTGCTATGAAAAAGTTTACAATCACCATTACCCGTGAATTCGGAAGCCTGGGACGCTCCATCGCCAAGGAGCTGTCCAGAGAACTGGGAGTGGAATTCTATGACCGTGATATTGTTGAGGAGGTAGCAAAAAAAGCTGAACCTTCCTGTCTCCACGGTCAGCAATGAGGAAGAAAAATCAAAGCATAGCTTTCTGCCCCGTATGTTTCCTTTGGGGACGGACGAGACTTACATGCAGGACATTATTTTTGATGTTCAAAAAGGCATTATTCTGGATCTGGCTAAAAGATCCAGCTGCATCCTGGTAGGAAGGTGCTCGGATTACCTTCTGGAAAAGGAAAAGAACAACATCAATATTTTTATTTATGCTCCTTATGAAAAAAAGGCTGGAAAACTGTGTGAACACACTTGGCATGACTGAGAGTGAGGCGAAACGAATGATCGCGTCCGTTGACAAGGCCAGAAATACCTATCATAAGAAATACGCCGGTTATCTTCCCGGTGATCCGGAACATAAGAACCTGATGATCGATTCTTCCCTTTTAGGAGTCACGGGAACCGCAAAGCTGATTGCAGAGATTGTGCACCAGCTTTATGGAGAATAGTCAGAATGGGAAGCTTTTTATAAAACAGGCCTTTTTGGTGAAGCTTGGGTGAAAGCCCGGTTTTTCGCTGAAAGGGTCTGTTTTGTTGACATGGAAGAAAACCGGGGATAAAATTGGATAAAGAAGCAGGCTGGCAAAGATTTCCTCCTATTATGGACAGCTTTTAAATATCAGCCAGACCTTGACGGAAAATTATAACGGGCTGTTAAAGGATGAGGACTGTGCTCTGTTTCACCTGTTTTCCGGCTCCATGGCAAGGCTTACGGAGCATGGAAAGGAATTAAGGGAATATGCCCTGCAGATCCGGGAAATGTACCAGGTGCATATAGATATGAAGCAGAATCATGTGCTGTCCTTTCTCACAATGGTCACCGCTATTTTCATGCCCCTTACGCTGATTGCCGGCTGGTATGGCATGAATTTTAAAAATATGCCGGAGCTTAACTGGGATTATTGCTATCTGGTCTGTGTGGGAGCCAGTGCCATAATTATTCTGATAGAGATATGGTATTTTAATAAGAATGGATGGCTTAAAAGATAGAAAACAGAGGGATGGAAATCATTTCCTGTTAAAAAAGATGTGGGAAATTCAAGCCATCACCTTGACACTCAAAAGAAAATCTGCTATAATATACCTTTGTGTGAAGCGAGAGGATGAAGGTCTGAAACGTGCCTGATACCTCTCGTTTTGTTTGCGAAAAGTGTGTGCGAGGCCGTCGGCAACATGGGAAGCCGGTTGGCCGTAAGAAAGGAACCAAGCATTTATGGAGACAGTTAGATTTGATGAATTACAGCTAGATGAAAGAATTCTGCGGGCAGTAGCAGATATGGGATTTGAAGAGGCATCTCCCATTCAGGCCCAGGCCATTCCGGTTCAGGCAGAGGGAAGGGATATTATTGGGCAGGCTCAGACTGGAACAGGAAAAACAGCAGCCTTTGGCATCCCTCTGTTGCAGAAAATTGATCCCAAGGTGAAAAAGCTTCAAGCGGTTGCCCTCTGTCCAACCAGAGAGCTTGCTATTCAGGTGGCAGATGAAGTCCGCAGGCTTGCAAAATATATGCACGGTGTAAAGGTTCTTCCGATTTATGGAGGACAAGACATTGTAAAACAGATCCGTTCTTTAAAAGACGGTACTCAGATCATCATCGGAACTCCGGGACGTGTTATGGACCATATGCGGAGAAAGACCGTAAAATTCGAACACGTTCATACGGTAATCATGGATGAAGCCGATGAGATGTTAAATATGGGATTCCTGGAGGATATGGAAACCATTTTAAGCCAGCTTCCGGAAGAGCGGCAGACCGTTATGTTCTCCGCTACCATGCCGTCGGCTATCATGGAGATTGCCAGAAAGTTCCAGCAGGATCCGGTGATTGTCAAGGTGGTAAAAAAGGAACTGACTGTTCCAAAGGTAACCCAGTATTATTATGAAGTAAAGCCTAAGAGCAAGGTAGAGGTTATGTGCCGTCTTCTGGACATGTACGCGCCGAAGCTGTCTGTTGCTTTCTGTAATACCAAAAAGCAGGTAGACGAGCTGGTACAGGCCCTTCAGGGACGCGGATATTTTGCGGAAGGACTTCATGGAGATTTAAAGCAGATCCAGCGTGACAGGGTCATGAACAGCTTCCGTAACGGCAAGACGGAGATCCTTGTGGCAACTGATGTTGCAGCCCGGGGAATCGACGTAGACGACGTTGAGGCGGTATTTAATTACGACCTTCCCCAGGATGACGAATATTATGTTCACAGAATTGGACGTACAGGCCGTGCAGGACGTGAGGGCATTGCTTTCAGCTTTGTAGTAGGCAAGGAAGTTTATAAGCTTCGTGACATTCAGCGCTACTGCAAGACAAAGATCATTCCTCAGGCAATCCCATCCTTAAATGACGTAACAGCCATTAAGGTGGATAAGATTCTTGAAAATGTGGCAGACACCATCGGTGATACAGATTTAAGCAAGATGGTGAACATCATCGAAAAGAAGCTTTTGGAAGAGGATTACACCTCTCTTGATCTGGCTGCAGCCCTTCTGAAAATGACGATGGGCGAGGAAAATGAGGATATCATTGATACAAGACAGCCTCGTTCCCTTGATGAGCTGGACAGCATCTACGGCGGCGGAAGCCGCGGCCGCAGCAGCAGAGGCGGAAATGGAAACAGCCGGGGAGGAAGATACGATTCTTCCAGAGAAGATATGGCCCGTCTGTTCATTAACATCGGAAAGAACCAGAATGTGAAGCCGGGAGATATCCTTGGCGCCATTGCAGGGGAATCCGGTATGCCTGGAAAGATGGTCGGAAGCATTGATATGTATGACAAGTATACATTTGTTGAGGTGCCGAGAGAAAGCGCTGACGCTGTGTTGCAGGCCATGAAGGATGTTAAGATCAAAGGAAAAAATATCCATATGGAAAAAGCCAACGGAAAAGGCAGATAAATTTCCGGGAGCTGGGTGAAAAAGGAAGACGGAGCGTCTTACCGGATCCGCCTTGCTCCCGTTTTTTTGTCCACAGTCCGTAAAAGGTTTTCTTGCTTCTTGTGGAAAAAGAAGTTACAATATGTTCAAGTTGTGCATATGGTACAGGATTCAGGAGGTTATGATGGCAGAGTGGAAAAAGAATGATCGAATAGAAGTAGTGATTGAAGATATGAGCGAAACCGGGGAAGGGATCGGCAAGACTGATGGATTTACCTGGTTTATTAAGGATACAGTTATGGGAGATAAGGCCCTGGCTAAGGTGATGAAGACCAAGAAGTCCTATGGGTTTGCAAAGCTGGAACGGATCACAGAGCCGTCTGTAAACCGTGTGACACCCAGGTGTCCGGTTGCAGGGCCATGCGGCGGCTGCCAGCTTCAGGCAATGGATTATGAGGAACAGCTTCGGTATAAGGAACGGAAGATTTATAACAATATCACCAGGATCGGCGGCTTTTCTGAGGTTCCCATGCTGCCTATCATGGGGATGGACGAGCCATGGAGGTATAGGAATAAGGCACAGTTTCCATGGGGATTGGATAAGGATGGGAATATTATTGTGGGGTTTTACGCGGGGCGGACTCATTCCATTATTGGATGTGAGGACTGCCTTCTGGGGGCAGAGGAGAACCGGGAGGTTTTAAGGCGGATAAAGGCGCATATGGAGCGGTATCATCTGCAGCCTTATGACGAAGCTGCTCATAAGGGCTGATCCGTCATACCCTGATCCGTAAAGGATTCCGGACCGGAGAGCTTATGGTTTGTCAGGTTATTAATGGAAAGAGCCTGCCACACAGCGGGGAACTGGTAGAAAGTCTTCTGGAAATTCCGGGTATGACCAGTATTTCCTTTAACGTCAATAAGGACAGGACTAATGTGATTTTAGGGGACCGAGTGGAAAATCTTTATGGACCGGGATATATTACGGATTATATTGGAGAGGTGAAATACCGTATTTCTCCCTTGTCCTTTTATCAGGTGAATCCGGTGCAGACGGAAAAGCTTTATGGCACTGCCCTTGAGTATGCGGGGCTGACAGACGGGGAAACAGTTTGGGACCTTTACTGCGGGATCGGGACCATCTCCCTTTTCCTGGCTCAAAAAGCAAAAAAAGGTGTATGGCGTGGAGATCGTTCCCCAGGCCATTGCGGATGCAAGGGAAAATGCAAGATTAAATGATCTGGACAATGTGGAGTTCTTTGTTGGGAAGGCGGAAGAGGTTCTGCCGGAGCAGTATGAGAAGAATCATGTGTATGCGGATGTGATCGTGGTGGACCCTCCCAGAAAGGGATGCGATGAGGCCTGTCTGGAGACGATTGTGAAGATGGCGCCGAAGAGAGTAGTGTATGTGAGCTGTGATTCGGCTACTTTGGCAAGAGATATGAAATACCTGGCTGAGAGAGGGTATGAGGTGAAGAAGGTTAGAGGGTGTGATATGTTTCCTCAGGGGCTGCATGTGGAAACCGTATGCTTATTATCCCGTATAAAATAAGGGTTTAACCAGTATCTTATATTGATAAAAGTGGGTGGTGGCCTGTCAATTCAATTAATTGATCATTTTAAGTTTGTTGATTGACGCTGCAATAGAAGAGCAGGCAGTTTTCACCGAATAAGTTGACAAAAAAAATGCTATGATGATAGTATGTTTAGGAATTGAATACTATATAAAGTGAAACACCAAAGAGATGAAAATTTGGTGTTTTTAAAAGGGAATCAGGTGAGAGACCTGAACGATCCGGTCACTGTAAGAAAGGAGTCCTTCTTTATTAATCCATTGTGCAAAGCTATGAGAAGGAAAAGAGGATGTTGAAAATCAAGTCAGGAAACCTGCTTTATGTAGAAGAACGATGACGCTTCCGAGCAAAGCAACCATCTAGAAGACTAAAGGTAAAAAAAATACTGAATAGTCTTTTTTGTGGTGCCTGTGTATACAGACACTTTTTTTCTTTGTTTTAGGAAACGAAGTTGTTCATTCAATAATAAAACAAGGAGAAAAGATTATTATGAGAAACAAGAAAAGAATTGTCAATTTATTATTGGTTATTATGCTTTTATTCACGTTGACAGGCTGTGGATCAAATGTAAAGAATGAAAATACTAGCAGAAAAGATGCAGAAAAAAATTATCGAAGAGAATATGGATACTACCGTACATAACCAAGAAGGTTCAAGCGGTGAAGAAAGTGCAGCAAAGGAAATAAGAACAGAGTATCCTGTGACTATAACTACATATGGAACCAATGGAAAAGAAATAATAACTACTTATGAGAAAGCACCTGAAAAAGTACTGGCCGTGTATCAAGGAAGCATTGAAACCCTATTAGCATTAGGTCTTGAAGAACACATAGTTGCAACGGCTGGATTAGATAATAAAGTACCAGATTCCTTAAAAGCTGCATTTTCAAAAATAAACTATTTGGATGAATTTACTCCTTCATTAGAAACAGTAACGATGCTGGAACCAGATATGATTTTATCATGGGGTTCTCTTTTCAAAGAAAAGACATTGGGAGATGCATCGGCTTGGATAGAAAAAGGCACCAATACTTATATTAATAGCAATACAAGACTGGCTACTGGAGAGGTTTCTTATGATAGAACACTAGAAAATGAGTACAAGGATATTTTAAATTTGGGTGTGATTTTTGATGTACAAGATAAAGCTGAGTCCATTGTAAAGGATATGAAGAATACAGTTGAAGCAGTAGCAGAAGTAGCATTAAAACAGGAGAAAAAACCTTCCGTGCTGATCTTAGAGTCATATGATTCTACTTTTACAAATTATGGGGCAAGTAGTTTAGGTGGTGATATGGTTACTACATTAGGTGGTATATTAGCCAAAGAAGATGGCAGTGATTTAGGGAAAGAAGATATAATAGCTCTAAATCCAGATGTAATTTTTGTTGTATATATGCCTTATGAAGGAGACGATGCAGAAAAATTAAAACAGGAAAAATTAGATGTATTTCTTAAGGATGAGTCCTTGGCAAGTTTAAGTGCCGTGCAAAATAGTAGAGTGGTGCCAATTATGTTAAGTGAAATGTATGCAAGTACGACTCGAACAAAAGATGGTATTGTGACTTTTGCTAAGGGATTATATCCAAATATTGAAATAGAATAGGTATGAAAATAGGAAAAAAGACAGGAAACTTATTTTGGGGCCTATGTTATCTGGGATTGCTTATTGTGCTCATACTTTCAGTGCTGACTGCAATTACCTTTGGGAATGCAGAAATTACAGTTAGTCAGGTCTACGGGGTTTTATTTTACAAATTATTTCATTTAAAGCAATATGAGGCATTCTCATCAGGTGCGATTCATGATGTTGTGTGGTTGATCCGTTTTCCTAGGGTACTACTTGCAATCGCGATTGGAATTGGACTATCTGTCTGTGGAGACGTTATGCAGGCAGTTGTAAAAAAATCCTTTGGCTGATCCCTATGTATTAGGCATTTCCTCGGGAGCTTCTTTTGGGGCAACGCTGGCGATTATGTTGGGAATAGGAAGTCTATTTGGTAATAATTTTATCGGAGTTATGGCCTTTTTGGGTGCTCTTGGTTCTTCCTTCTTGGTAATTAGCTTATCTAACATCAGAGGAAAAGCAAAGACAGGAAAACTTATATTAGCAGGAATGGCAGTTAACTCCATTTGTTCTGCTTTTTCCAATTTTGTGCTATATATTGCAAATGATCGAAATGCTACTACAGAAGTTGCCTTCTGGACTATGGGTAGTTTAGCCGGAGCAAAATGGGACATTGTGAAGGTGGTATTACCAATTATGATTTTAGGAGCCTTGTTTTTCTGGACACAATCAAGGAACCTGAATCTAATGCTGTTAGGGGAAGATACGGCAATTACTCTGGGAACAGACCTAAGAACTATAAGAATACTATACCTTATATTGGTATCTATTATGGTGGGGTTTGCCGTTTTTTCTTCTGGTATAATCGGATTTGTGGGATTAATTATCCCCCATGCAGTTCGTATGGTCACTGGAACTAATCATAAGAAATTAATACCAACCAGTGCGCTTGTAGGGAGTATATTCCTGGTATGGGCAGATGTAGTAAGCCGGGTCATACTAAAACATTCCGAGTTGCCAATCGGTATACTAATTTCTTTAATAGGTGCACCTTGTTTTGTAATTTTAATGTTACGTAAGTCATATGGAATTGGAAGGAAGAAAACATGAGTATAAAGGTAGAAGACTTAACCTATTCCTATGGACATAAAGATGTATTAGATAGTGTGGAAATTCAGTTAAAAAGGAAAAGCTTTACCGGAATAATCGGTCCAAATGGATGTGGAAAATCAACTTTATTAAAATGCATTTACCGTGTACTTAAACCTCAAATAGGGACCATATGGCTAGAGGATAAACTTCTAAATAGTTATAGCATAAAAGAATCATCAAAGTATATATCAGTTATGGCTCAGCACAATTCATACCAGTTTGATTTTAAAGTAAAAGATATTGTAATGATGGGAAGAGCCCCCCACAAAAGATTGCTGGAAAGAGATACTCTAAAAGATTATCAAATTGTTGAAGAAGTATTGGAGAGTGTGAATATGTTGGAATTTTCGGAAAGAGAATTTGCAACATTATCTGGCGGGGAACAACAAAGGGTACTCTTAGCAAGGGCATTAGCTCAAGACGCGAGGACACTCATACTTGATGAGCCAACCAATCATTTGGATATTACATATCAACTACAATTAATGAGAATCTTAAAAAAACAAGATATCACCATATTTGCAGCTATGCATGATTTAAATATCGCCGCCATGTACTGTGATTACCTATATATTATGAAAGCAGGAAAAGTAATCGCACAGGGTGAAACCAAAAAAATATTAACCCCTGAGAAAATTTTTGAAGTCTATCAGGTTGAATCGCAAATAGTACAGGATAAGAATGGGAAACTTCATATATTATTTACAGGAGACCAGCCCTAATAAGTCAAGCTAAAAGGAGACGTATGATTAATAGCCCTAAATTAATCACACAAGAAAAAAAATGGGAATAAAAATAGGTATACTACATTGCTTAGAGGCTACTAAAGTATGTGCCGGATGTGGCTGTCTAAATGCTTTTAATCTAAAGAAAGGAAGTTTTACAGAATATGCGAAGGAAGATGCACTTGCAGCATATTTTACCTGTAATGGATGTAAAAAACAAAATTGTGCTTCTCCAACAGAAGATATGGGCATGATAGAAAAAGTAGAAAGGTTACAATCAGAAGGAATAGATGTAGTGCATGTTGGAATCTGTTGTGAAAATGCAGATGGAAGTTTCTGTGAAAGAATAGTAGAAATTGTTGAAATGATAAAGCTCAAAGGGATTCAGATAAAAAACGGGACTCACATATAAAACATAATTCTGGCATAATGCTTGTATAATTAACCTGAGATATCGGAAACGCTGTCAAGGCAAGTTTTTCAGCCTTACCTGTGTTTCCGATATCTTATATTACAAAATAGGCATTATGTCAACCAGCATAAAGCTTGAAACAGTCTCTAATAGTAAACGGCTACAGTATTTAAAGGAATCCGGGCTGACATTATTCGCCGTTTTCCCGGACGCAGCCAAGAGGTTCTATGGCATATTCACAGGCAGCCAACAGCCCTGCATGGACATTTGAAGCTTCTGAATATAGTACTGAGTATTAGTAATAAACCACATTTGTGCATCGAATTTCATAACGGTCCAAAACGATAAGCCCTGGAGATCATATTCTTCTACCAGTCCGGCCCTTGCGTTAAAGCTTCTTGCATCTTTCGTCCATACTACATGAAGAATCCCATCACTATCCATATAGTAGAAGTAAGGTGCCTGTGCTGTTTCATTAAATTGTATTGGTATACCATTATCCGATGCAATTTCTACTGCACTGTTATAAGATATTACTGTAGCATCTGTGGCACCGGGAATATAGGGAAGTGACCAATCATAACCTAGGGCTGTGATTCCCAGAAAAATTTTTTCAGGGGGAATAATACTAACCATGTAATTTAACAATTCTCTTAATATATTAATCGGAAAAATTGCGTTTGGATAGCTGTAATACCTTGCCCAATCATAGGAAGAAAATATGATTCCATCTACAAAGTCAGATAATTTTGAATAGTCTATTTTTTCAAAACTGATGCTGGGTGTAGCAACACTTGCAGCAGGCGTAACGGTAATCATCACCCTGAAACCTTCTGAATGATATATGCCGGCGGCCCTTTTCAAAAATTCTGCAAGATAATTTATGTTATCAAAGGTTATAGTTTCAGCATATATGTTTATACCATAAAATCCTTTCGTTTTCAGTATTTGAAGAGTATTATCAATCAGGAGATCCTGCACAGAAGGATTATTTAAAATATCATAAGTCACTTCACGGCTAATGACTCCCTCTCCTGTCATAGTGGAAACAAACATCATGGGTGCGGTACCGTAAGACTTAGCCAGCTGGATAAGTTCAGTGTCGTCAGCACTGGAGATAATTTCTCCGTCACTTGTAGCCCTGTAATTAAATATGGTTAAATAAGATAAAAAAGGAAGTGTTTTTATTAAAACAGATTTTTCTATATAGGGAAAGATATAACCATTAGTGGCAATCGTTCTTGTTCTATTTGTTTGATAGCTTATTACTATCGTTTCACCAGCGTACAGATATTCTCTATCAGATAGATGGGGATTATTTCTTAATAATTCCATAGGAGTAGTACTGTGCTGCTCTGCAATGCTCTCCAAAGTGTCGCCAGGTTGGACAGTATAGAGTGTTTCCGGCTGTACAATCACGATGGTTTGGCCAATTGCTAAATTATCGGGGTTTGTAATTCCATTTTCCAATATCAATCGGCTAACGGGGATTTCATAATATTCTGATATAGATAGATGGTTTCATTGGGTTGGACAACGTGTATGATCATGGATTCCCTCAAATGATCTTATTAATACTATTATATGTTAATCTTACATGTTCATAACATCATAGTTTAATTATAAAATGTATCTCAATAATTTTACGCTGTATCTGGTTTAGGCAGTTGGGATAGACCGCTATGATATAGGCGGGGATCCGGTATTCCGGGCCAGCTTCATGTTATTACTACCTGAAAACCTCCAGTTTTGCCGTAAGGTATGAGTTGCATTTAGAGATTTTCTTTATAGAATGCAACTAATTTTTCAACAGCTTGTCTAACTGGTTCTGGCTGGTCGTATAAATCATAGTGACTTACACCTTCAAGAATAAATAAATCCTTTTTAGTTGATGCTGCTCTATTATAAAGCTCATGACCATCTCTGAAGGAACCGAATGCACCTTGCTTATTACCGATTATGATTTGTAATGGCTGAATTAGCAGCGTTTCAGCTAGATTGAAAGCGTCAAAACCTAATACAGAAGCTAAGCTCGTAAATTTCAACATGTTTGGAGCGTTAGGGCATTGTCCCCTCGGTGTTGTATAATAATCTACAGCCTCCACAATGTCGATGTCGGTAATGCCTGCCTGTACTCTCTCTTCTTGATTCCTTGGAATCCGATTTGTAATCATTGGTTCTGCTCCGCGGGCTTCAGCAGTACGCTGCTGACCAATTGACTCTAATGTTGGGACAGGATTGAGGGTTTCACGGTATACATGGCCGATATTAGCACCAACTACTGTACCGACCGCCTTGATCCGATGCTCTGTCATGGCAGCATTTACTGCATAGCCGCCTCCTGCACAAACACCTAAAACGCCAATACGTTTTCGTCGACAAAATCAAGTGTAGTCAGATAATCTACTGTACAGCGGATATCTTCAACGCGTGCAGCCGGTTCTTCAATATAACGGGGTTCCCCTTCACTTCTAAAATCACGGAATGTGATTCAGTCGGCCTTTCTTACAATGCTGATTACGGATGGATTTGATAAAATTACGGTTAAAGGGATTACTGAAAAAGCCTATATCAGCAGAAAGACATTTTATTTGCATTATGTAGATAAATACGACTTGCTAGATACAATCGTCAATATGAAATTAAAAGAGTTGGAAAAAAATTTGTGAGCAGAAAACGGATAAGGGCTTTATCGAAGGCATAGTAATTTGGTTCAATTATTTTGAGCAGCATAAAGCCTTTTTTTTCTGCGTTGTTTAAAACCGAAAGTACGGTTTCTTTCAGGAAACAACTTCTGGATTTCATAGCAAATCAGCTTAATAAAAAAATAAATAAGATAAACTCTGAAAAGGATGCTGAAATACTTCTGCGATTTTTAAGTATGGCTGTCTTAGGCATTGTAGAAGCCTTTGTATTGAACGAATTTAATATTGGTACGGAGCAGCTGGCAAAACAAGTCGGGGAATTATTGGCACAAAATATTTCGCTGGCTCGATCTGCTATTTCATCAGAATCACAAGGATATACGAGTGAAAATCGGCAAGCCTATCAATTATAAACTCATCACCGACATCGTGCGGTGGAGAATAAAGCGGAAAGAGAAAGGGAGTGACACTTTATGACAAACGAGCGCGTATACAAGATGGCATTTTCGACCGTCTACCCGCTGCTTGTTCAAAAGGCGGAGCGCAAAGGGCGCACAAAATCCGAGGTTGATGCTGTGATTTGCTGGCTGACAGGGTATGACGATTCTGGCTTGCAAGCGCAGATTATGAAGAATATTGATTACGAAACCTTCTTTAACGAAGCCCCGCAGATAAACCCCAACGCCACCAAAATTTCAGGAGTGATTTGTGGGCACCGGGTTGAGGAAATCAAAGAACCTCTCATGCAGAAAATCAGGTGGCTTGACAAACTGGTGGACGAATTGGCAAAAGGCAAGCCAATGGAGAAGATTTTAAGAAGCTGAAAGTGACTAGCTAATAAACTCCGCAAGATGCTTGGCTACAAGAACCCGCTGAGGTGCGGTTTTATTACTATGGTAAATCCAAGCAAGAGTTAAAACTTGCATCTAAAATCAGTAATATAATAATTGTAGCTGCAGCAAAGTGTGAGGATAATCCACCATCTTTATAAACAGTAATATGAAATAAAATAGACTTCAGAGGCAATGCCGCTTCATTATATGGAAAAATCTCCATTTCTTTGATTCATGAAGAAATTAGAGATTTTTACACAAAAGCCTTTGGCATGACCTTGAGTTCTCTTCCATGGAGCTCATGTTATTTATTATCCATTTTTTCTTTGTATCTGGCTTGGCGCATAGCCGGTACGTTTTTTGAATAAACGGCTGAAATGGAGCGGATCAGTATATCCCACAGCATCCGCTGCCTCAGTCACGGTACAACCCTGCTCACGCAAAAGCTTAGCGGCTATATTGATCCTGTAATCTATGAGAAAATCAATGGGCCGGCACTGCGTATATTTATAAAAAAGATAGGAAAGCTGTGACTTGCTTTTTCCGATATAATTTGCCAAATCCTCCATTGTCAATGCACTTCTGCAGTTATCTTCTATATAGTCCGCAAGCTTTTTCACGATGCGGTAATCTTCAGCAGAATTATCTTTTTCACCGTTGAAAAAAATGTTCTGAAAAATTTGCCGGGACAGTAACTGCTTTTGGAGGATGAAATGAATGTCCATCTCTTCATTGGCATCAGCCAGCTCCTGCAAAGCCGGAGAAATAGCAGGCAGATCAATGGGTATGGAAAACAATAAATTACTGCTTATTTGATGATAATAAATATTGATATGGGTAAACGGATTCTCCCCTAATACATGAAAGTCAAGCTGGCACCCCGGGCAGCCATGCACCATTGTTCCCGGTCTTGCTAGAAAGCATTTATCATCAAACCTTATTTCTGCTTCTCCCTCAAGGGGAAAGATAAATGCTCCGTGTATGGTTTGGTAAGAGGTAGGCTTGTCCGATGGATACTTTACAAACTGTATTACATTATTTACGCGGAACGGAGAAAGCCGATAAGCCTGTTTCAGTATATTCAGAGCGGTTTGAGCCTCCATTTTATCCCTCCTTTCTTTCAATAGGGTAATAGGAAAACCACCACATAAGGACAGACTGCTCCTTCGCGGTGTTTTCCCAAATAGATTTAATTCGTATGGGTTCATGCTTGTTTATGGGAACTGCTTATCTAAGTAAGCCAATGCCCCGGATAACTTCAGAGGAATATTATCATGATGACCGTAAGGATTCCACTGCATTTCTATATTGCCCTGGGGCAAATGATTTATGAGCGCTTCATAAGTGTCTTTTGTTGCCTGTGCAGCATTTTTTTTAATATCATGGGAACCTTTTCCTTCATCTTCTCCTGAAGAAAGAAATACGGACGCCTTTTTGTTAACCAGAGGATTCTTTTTCACAAATCCGGTCCAGTCCGGATACCAGAAGGAACCCGAAATTGAAACAATATCATCGAAGATATCTGTCTTATACAAAGAATATATCCCAAGCAGTCCGCTAAGCGAGAGCCCCAATAATGCCGTTTTGGAGGGAAGAGCATTGCCAAACAGCTCCTTATTAACGCCTGGAATCAGAACCTTCTCCAAATAATCCAGAAACTCCCCGCCCTTGCCCCCGAAATCGGCAAAACGTTCATGAAGGGCTTTGGCTGGCCAGGGTGTATACTCGGACAGCCGGTCCAAAGGCGGTATACCGACTAAAAGAAAGCGGTATGATTTTTTTTCTTCCGGGATTTTTTCCAGCGCCTTGAAAATGATGTCTGCATCCAGCGCATATACAACCGGACAACTGCTTGTTCCGGGAGAAAAGCCGGATGGCACCAACAGCTCCAAGTCTCTCCCTGCTATAGGAATTGTTTGCATTTGTTTCACCTTAATCAGTTATAAAGGAAGTCTGAAAGTTCTTCCAACGTATCGAAGTTGCGCACACCGTAGTCCATAAAAGCGTCATAGGGTATTTCTATGATCCGGTTGTTTACGATAGCTGGTATTGAGGCCAGTATTTCTTCATTTTTTATACTTTCTACGGCCTTTGCATCACTTTCCGCATTACGGTCTGCAGTAATATAAATAATAACATCAGGATTTGCTTCTACAAGGTTTTCCAACGTAAGATTGGAGCCGCCCTTATCCATGACATTGGCACAATTTAATGCGGAAAGCATTCCGTTTTGCAGCTTTGCATTTGCACCGAAAACCACAAAGGTTCCTTCTTTATAGGTTGCCATAACCAGCACTTGAAGAGTTTTGTCTCCAGCAGAGGCTGCCACCTTTTCTGAGACTGTGTTTAAACGCTGTGTCAGGTTTTCTGCATATGCGTTTGCTTTATCCTGAACATCAAAAATTTCACCCAGGGCAATTACGTCATCGATAATATTCTTCATGGAAACATCTGTGCTCATATCACTTGCTTTTTGTGCATAAACATTGATTCCCAGCTCATTCAGTTCCGGAATGGAACCAAAGGTCCCCTCTGCAAACGTGGCGCTGCGTCCGATAATAACATCCGGTTCCGCCGCCGCAATCACTTCTTTACTGATGGTCATTTTATCGCCCAGAATGTCCAGAGAATCATACAGTTCTTTCCAGTCATCTCCCGGTGCATTATCAATCGCAATGGTACCGGCAATCTTATCTGAAAGACCTAAGTTGTAAAGCAGTTCTATGGCTGAGGCATTTGCTGTAACCACTCTGTCCGGCGTTTTACTATATGTCTGTCCGACAGGTACATAGTCGCTGCCTTTGGTTTGTACCGTAATCGGATACACTGTATTTACGGCGCCGCTTTGTGAAGCCTCTGATGAAGGGGCAGGCGTACTTTGTGAGGCAGGCGTATCCTGAGGGGCCTCCTTTGAGCTGCATCCGCTTAAAATTGCTCCTAATATCATAGTGCCTGCTGTAAAGGCCGCCATTTTCTTTCTCATTTTATTGGTTTTCATTTCTTACTCCTTTATTTAGAATAGTTGTCATGTTACGCAAGGGGAAAATAGCTGATTGCCATCCCCGCCTGACTGTCTTCCGTTATCTTGCAGTCAACGCGATAAATCCGGCGCACCATTTCACGGTTAATAATATTTTTGGGCGATCCAAAGGAATCTATCTCCCCTTTATTTAAAATGTAGATGGTATCGCAATATTGTGCTGCCAAAGATAGATCATGGAGGGCCGCCAGTACGTTAATACCTAAATTTTTGATAATACTCAGAATCTGCAGCTGATATGTAATATCCAGGTGATTCGTGGGCTCGTCCAAAATAAGAAGGGACGGCTGCTGCGCCAGCGCCCGTGCCAAAACAATCCGCTGCTTTTCTCCTCCGGACAAGGTGGCAAAGCTTCGTTTGGCATAGCTCTCCATACCTACCTTTGCTAAGGAATCCGCCACAAGATCACGGTCCTTTTGTTTTTCTCTTTCCAATGTACCAAGGTGGGGAGAACGCCCCAGCATAACAATTTCTTCAACCGTCAAATCAAAATTTATATTGTTGAATTGTCCCACTACTGCCATTTCCCGGGCCAATGCTTTTGGCTTGTAGCTTTGCGAGGGTTTATCATCAAGCATTACCACACCATCAGATGCCTTTTGCATACGGTATACCGTTTTTAGCAGCGTCGATTTTCCACTGCCGTTGGGCCCTAAAACACCAATAAATTTTCCGTTTTTAACCTCCAGCGAAACGCCTTTTAAAATCTCATTTGCTGCTAAATGAACCTTTAAATCCCTTACAGAAACATCCATGCTCAAACCTCACTAACCAAAACGGTAATGCCGTTTTATTAAAATATAGGCAAAGAACGGTGCACCAATCATAGATGTTACAATTCCAATGGCAAGCTCCCCATTGGGTATTATAATTCTTGCCAGTGCATCCGCCCAAACCAGAAATATCCCGCCCAGCAAAATCGTAATGGGCAGCAGACGGCGGTGGTCCGCTCCCACGACCGCTCTTGCAAGATGTGGAATCATCAGTCCGACAAAGCCGATCACACCGCAGGCAGAGACCAATACGCCGGTTAAAAGAGCCGCCGCCGACATATACAGCTTTCTGTAAAAGCTGAGATTTACGCCCAGGGTAGATGCCGCCTCATCACCAAGCAGCATGGTATTCAGAGTTCGGTACTGGCTGAGAAAAAATATGCAGCTGACAGCCACAATGCCGCTCGGCAAAATGATGTTATTCCAGCTTCCCCGGGTCAGGGATCCCATTGTCCAGAATTTTATGCTTAACATCCCATTCCCATCGCCGGATACTGAAATAATAAAATTTGAAAAAGAGGTACATATGGCGTTAACTATTGTACCGGAAAGAATCAGCTTGCCGGATGTGGCTTGTCCGCCCATAGAAGCCAGGAATAAAACTGCACCAGTGCTCCGGCTGCACCTAAAAATGCAAGCAGCGATACGGAAGAGATGCTGCCGGCAAGCGGAATGGCTGTACCGATAAAAACCGCAATCGTGGCTCCAAGTGACGCTCCGGAAGATATTCCCAGAATATATGGCTCTGCAAGAGGGTTTTGTACTGTGGCCTGCATGACTGATCCACACAGTGCAAGACCGGCACCTGCGGCAACGCCCAGCAAAACTCTGGGGAAACGGATTTTCCATATGATTGAGGCATTGGCGCTTCGTAAAACTTCACCGGTTCCCGGCTGCTCGATACCAAATAAGCGGTTCATAATTATGGCATATGTATCAGGAAGGGATATGTGTACCGCACCAAGTCCGAGTGCTAAAAAAATTGACAAAATGAGAGCGGCGCACAAAAGTGCAACAACCAGCCTGAAAGGAAATGACTCTTTATTGCCTGCTGCACTGCTTTTTTTGCTCTTTAATTCTTCCTGGCCATATTTGATCTTATTATTTGCACAACTGAATTTTAACTTATTCAAAACAGGCCTCCTACTTTTGTTAGTTATAACTAACTGCCAAACTATTATACACAATTTTATCCTTTGATACAATGGGTAATAATTCAATGTCATGGACAATTATTAAAAAAACCAGACTATGTCAATCCTTTTAAGTACTTAAAAAAAGAACAGCGGCCTTGATTTTTTCAAGAGCCGCCGCCGCTGTTATTACATTTATGCCCGTTTATGGAAGGAACAAAGCAGCGCAGGCAGTTGGAATCTGGTTACAGCGCCAGTGTGAATCAAAATCAAAGCCTTTGCAAAAGACAGTGTTTAATAATTTATACTTGACAAACACATTAATAAGTATTATATTCAAAACGGTGTTATGAAACACTGTTTCGAATGCAGGAGGAAAATGTATGGCAAAACAAATTGAAGGTGTATATGAGAAAGTGTATGAATGTGCGAAAAAGGAATTCTTGAGTAAAGGATTCAAGGACGCCTCCCTTCGTAACATCGCCCAGGAGGCTGGTACCAGCACAGGTTCCATTTATACACGTTTTCATAGCAAAGAAGGGTTGTTCCATGCCATCGTTTATCCAGTAGTGGAGGAATTGAAAGCATGGTTTCTGGGGATGCAGGAGTCATTTCATCAAATGGATGCTAATTATCAAAAGGAAAATATGTTTCATTACAGCGGAATGGAAGCTGAAAATTTAGTGGCCTACATTTATGATCACTATGATGTTTTCAAGCTATTACTGGAATGTTCAGAGGGAACGGAATTTTCAGATTTCTTAAATCAACTGGTTGAGATTGAGATGGAATATACGGTGAAGTACATGGATGCGACTAAGGATGATGCATTGAAAAATGAAATGATCACAACTGAGTTTCTTCACATTGTAACCAGTGCATATTTTTCCGGAATATTCGAGATGGTGCGGCATGATATGAAAAGAGAAGATGGTATGCTGTATGCAAAACAGCTCAGGGAATTTTATTACGCCGGTTTTTCAAAAATTTATAACTGGAAATAAGGATACACATACCTGAAAAATGCGGGATATCCCGCATTATTTTAAAACATGAGGTTAGCCTGAACTAACCAAAAGGAGGATTTATGGAACAAAAAGATCAAAGTCCACTAAAGCGGATATGGGAATTGGCAAAATCAGAGCATCCAAGGCTTAAACTGGCGGTTTTACTGGCTGTTATTGGTGTTATGTCAGGCTTTATTCCATATTTGTGTGCGGGGAAAATAATTATTATGCTGCTTTCCCAGACGGCAGATATGCAAAGCTGTATTCCTTGGCTGCTCCTTGCCTTGGCAGGCAGTATTGGAAAAGTACTTCTTACGACTTTTTCGACTGCACAATCCCACAAGGCCACCTTTGCAGTATTGGCAGAAGTGCGAAACAGATGTGTACATAAGCTGGCAAAGCTGTCTATGGGGACCTTACAGGATCAGTCTGTTGGAAGGTGGAAGAGCATTCTGGTTGACCAGATTGAGAGCATGGAAACGACCCTTGCCCATCTTTTACCTGAAATGACTTCCAATGTTTTATCACCGCTGGTCCTTTTAATTGCTTTGTTTTTCATTGACTGGAGGCTGGCACTGCTATCAATTGTCACACTTCCTGTCGGCATGGCTTTCATGATGGCTACCATGAAATCCTATCCGGCAAAATATCAGGAATCTGTTCATATCGGAAAGAAAATGAACGATTCAATTGTAGAATATATCAATGGCATTGAAGTTATCAAGGCTTATAATCAGGGTCAGGCAGCTTATGCGGGCTATATGGATGCGGTAAATGCCAATGCATCATTTTATTATAGCTGGATGAAAAGCGCCCAGTTTGGCTCTGCCTGTTACCGGAATTTCAGCCCGGCTGTTTTGGTGGGTGTTTTACCGGCAGGCCTGGCATTTTATCTGAACGGCGGTATTACGGCCTCACAGTTTATTATGGTCATGATTTTGTCCATGGGAGTCGTTGGACCAATTATCGCTGCTACTAATTTTGTTGATTCCCTGGCACAGACAGGTACGATTATAGAATCCATAGAAACCATATTAAAAGCACCGGAACAGCACCATCCAAAGGAGCCGGTCCAGCTGTCAGGAACGGATATTGAAATGAATCATGTTTCCTTTGCTTATGAAAAAGAAAAGGGAAATATCTTAACAGATGTCACACTAAAAATCCGTCAGGGCACAGTAAATGCCTTTGTTGGACCAAGCGGAAGTGGAAAATCAACGATTACAAAACTGATTGCAGGTTTTTGGGATATTGAAAAAGGAAGTATCAGAATCGGTGGAAAGGAAATCAGTGAAATTCCCCTTGCACAGATAGCCGACCAGATTGCCTATGTATCCCAGGATAATTTTCTTTTTGACGATACCATCCGGGAAAATATCCGTATGGGAAAAGAAAATGCTACGGATAAAGAGGTGGAAGAAGTAGCAAAAAGGGCAGGCTGTGATGCATTTATCCGAAAACTGGAGCACGGATATGAAACCAGAGTAGGCGGAGGAGGAGCCCACTTATCCGGCGGCGAGCGGCAGAGGATCGCTATTGCAAGAGCAATGTTAAAAGATGCACCGATTGTCATATTGGACGAAGCCACTGCTTATATTGACCCGGAAAATGAAGCCGTCCTTCAAAAGGCAATTTCCAAACTGGTGCAGGGGAAAACCCTGATTATAATTGCACACCGGTTATCCACGATTGTTGATGCAGATCAGATTCTTTTAGTGGATCAGGGAAGAATCAGTGCTACCGGAACCCATGAACAGCTATTGCAGAAATCAGAATTATACCAGAACATGTGGAATGCACATATCGGAGTAAAGGATGGGGAAAAAGAATGATAGAAATTTTTCGTAAAATATGGAGATTCGCCGGAGAGGAACAAAAAAACATTCGAAACTCTATCATTATAGGGTTTATCAATGCGATTTTTCACATGCTGCAGATTGGAGCGATTTTTCTTACCATTCAGGCGCTGGTAGAAAAGGAAGCGGATAAAGGAACCATATGGTATGTATTAGGACTAATGGTTGTAAGCATAGCAGGTAAAATTATTACAAATTATTTTTCTCAGCTTCAACAGACACATGCAGGATATTTTATGGCTGCAAATAAAAGAGTTTTTATCGGCAATAAGATGAAATTAATACCCATGGGATTTTTTAACCAGAGCAGCCTTGGAAATATTACAGGCATCTGCACTACAGTTCTTGGTGATGTGGAAACCACTGCACCCATGGTTATGGTGCTGACACTGGGCGGTTTTATTACTACAATCGTATTCACGGTTTATATGCTGGTCTTTGACTGGAGAATGGGACTGATTACAGCGGCTGGGGTTCTTTTCTATTGCCTGATCACATCCTCTATGGAGAAAAAGTCCCGGAATACGGCGCCAAAGAGACAGAAAGCACAGGCTGTGCTTGTAGAGAATATGTTAGAGACCATTCAGGGAATGGGAATCGTAAAGTCTTTTAATCTTACAAGAATGGATAACAAAAAAGTCGATCAGGCGATTGAAAACAGTAAAATCACGAATCTGGCAATGGAACAGATGATTACGCCTTATACGATTATGCAGGAAGTGATACTGAGAATATTCAGTGTTATCATGATGGGGGCAGCACTGTTTTTCTATTTTAAGGGAACCATGGAGCTTACCTATTCCCTGATGTTTATTGTAGTTTCCTTTATTGTCTTTGAACAGATCGAGTCTGCCGGGCACGGAGTTGCGGTCCTTCGCATCTGCGGAAGTTCCATTGAGCAGGCCAATCAGATGGATGATGTGCCATTAATGGATGAAAAGGGACAGATTATAAAGCCAGACAATCATGAGATCATATTTGAACATGTGAATTTTTCTTATGAGAAGCGGCAGATCCTAAAAGACATGAACCTTCAAATCAAAGACAAGACAACGACTGCCATCATTGGACCAAGTGGTTCTGGAAAATCAACGATTTGTAATTTGATTTCCAGATTCTGGGATGCGGACAGCGGCAAAATTAAAATTGGCGGAATTAATGTGAAATCTTATACGCTGGAGTCATTGATGGAACAGATCAGCATGGTATTTCAAAATGTATATCTTTTTCAGGATACCATTGAAAATAATATCCGGTTTGGAAGACCAAGTGCCACCAGGGAAGAAGTCATCGAAGCAGCGAAAAAAGCATGCTGTCATGAGTTTATCTGCAGTCTTCCAAAAGGATATGATACCGTGATTGGAGATAAGGGCTTTGCCCTTTCAGGAGGCGAAAGGCAGAGAATATCCATTGCAAGGGCTATCTTAAAGGATGCACCAATTATTATTTTTGATGAGGCCACAGCCAATGTGGATCCGGAGAATGAAGTGCATTTACAGAAAGCCTTTGAAGAATTGACAAGAAATAAAACGATTATTATGATAGCACACCGCTTAAAAACAGTCCGCAATGCGGATCAGATCCTTGTGGTAGATGGAGGAAAAATTGTTCAAAAGGGTAAGCATGAGGAGCTGATGAAACAGGAAGGTATCTATAAACGTTTTGTGGGTGAAAGAAAACAGGCTGTTTCCTGGAACATCTAAGAAAGACTTTAAAGACAAAAATAGATTTATGGGAGATGATTATAGCAGAGTCAGGCAGATTCTTAGAGTTTGATACATCTGAAAGGAATTCTGCTATCTGCCAGCTCTCCTGTACAAATCGTGCCGGATATCCATGTCTGGCACGATTTGTCATATTTACACCCGGTATAGTTATCTACGCAATCCTTTGTATTCCATGGCCGAAACGTTCTTCTAGTTCATAACTCTCCGGTATTCTCCGGGGAGAATCCCAACATTTCTTTTGAAAAGTTCTGCAAATCTGCTGGCATTGGCATATCCGATGGTCTGTGCGATCTGTGCGATACTCAAATCAGTATGGGATAATAAAAATTCAGCATGTTCAATCCGTGCCTGCTGGATAAATTCCGTAATGGTACACCCATGAACCAGCTTGAAGCTCTTTTTTAATTTAGTCTGTCCCATACATGCTATTTTGGATAGCTGTTCCAATGTTAAAGGAAAAACAGCGTGATCCTTAATATATGCCGAGACATTATAAATCTGTTCCATATCATTACCTGAAATATGGGGCTGTTTCTTATCTTGCTTATGAAAATGTTCCACTACCAGAGAAACAGCCTCATTTACCTTTGCTTCATAAAATAGCTTTGCACTGATCCCGGTGCCCCGATACTCAGCTACCTGATTAAGAAGTAACAGCATTTCAGGGAAGTGCAGGGTTTCATCAATGGAGCAAAAGGCATCATAAGGGTTTAAATAATCATCCGGATATTTTTCTTTCAAATAGTGGAGGTAATAGGCAGGAAGTATTTCGATTCCTACTGCCTTAATGGGTATCTTTTTATGCATGACAGCTTTATAAGGACTCTTTCCGCCGATAATGGTCTTGATACAATTCGCATTAATTCTCCGATATGGATTCAGTTCATGACCGGCAATGGATTGATAATAGGACACGCTCATGCATTCCGGCAGCTGGCATTCGAATAAATAATCTTCAAAAAAGGAAAAATCATGTATCTTGATATCATATAAATCAGTTTCTGAATAAATCCAGTAAAATCCTTCTCCTAGGTCCTTGGAAAGCTCATAGGTCTGTCCGCAGGAGTTAAATCTTCCGTTTGGGTCAATCGGTGCAAAACCTCTGTCTGCCAATACATTTTCATAAAAAAAGTCTATCTTCTCTTTCATTAGATTCTCCATTCTCTACAAAATACCTTGATTGGACGAATGATTACCACGATTAGACGAAACTAACTAATAACCATTGAAAATGAAACGCCTATATGGTAATTTTATTTACCGAGGTTAGTTGTAACTAACATATATCATAACATAATTTCTTGTAACGTCAAGAAATAAAAAAAAGGAGGAAATTTGTGAGTAATCAGACGAGAATAAACAAAAAAAGAGCTAAGCATAAAAGACCTGGTAACGATCGGTATTTTTACCGCACTTTTATTTGTGACCATGTTAGTGGGTGGGATTGTATTTGCGCCTAATCCGGTTCTTACCTTTTATATGCCGCTGGGATCCGCTTTACTTGGAGGACCTGTTATGATGCTCCTGATCGCAAAAGTTCCAAAGCGCGGAGCGATTGCAATTGCCGGTATTTTGTGTGGACTGATATGGTTTGCAACCGGGATGCACTGGGCAATGGATTTAGGCTATATGGTTGGAGGAATTATTGGAGATTTTATAGCAGGACGTGGAAAATACAGAAATAAACTGCTGAATATGCTTGCATTCATCTGCCTTAGCTTAGGCGCTGCCGGAACCTATATCTGTTATTTTGCAGACCGTAATACATGGTGCAATTACATGTTAAAAGGCGGAACATCTTCCAGCTATATTAACGCCATGAATGCAGCAGCAAAGAACTGGATGCTGGCTGTTATTTTAATTGGAACGGTTGTAGTGGCAGGAATCAGCGCGTGGATTGGAAATATACTGTTGAAAAAGCAGTTTGAAAAGGCAGGAATTACAGCGTGATGAAAGTTCGATTTGATCCGAGGACAAAGCTACTCCTGCTGTTGCTTTGTGTTCTTTGCACCATGTTTGCACCCTCTTTGCAATATGAATTGGTTCTGGTGTGCCTTATTGCAGTGTTTTCACTGTTGTCAGGGCAGGTTGTACATGCTTTTTTGGGCATTTTATTTTATGGGCTGATTTATGCGGTTACTTTGCTCTCTATTACAAAGATGACAGGAACCACCCAGGCAGTTTTTGCAGCTTTTTTTGGGCTGGTAAATAAGGTGTATCCCTGTGGACTCATGGCGGGCCTAATGATCAAAGCCACCAAGACCGGAGAATTTATGGCGGCTTTTTTATAAAATACATATGCCGGATCGGTTTGTTATTCCTTTTGCAGTTATGATGCGCTATCTTCCGGTTGTAAAAGAAGACTGGCATTATATCAAGGATGCCATGCGCATGAGAGGTATTTCGCCCTCCATTAAAAATATCTGTCTGCGTCCCATGGTAGTGGCAGAATGTCTGTATGTACCGCTTATGATGGCTGCTTCCAATACAGCAGATGAATTATCCATAGCAGCCATAACACGCGGGATAGAAAACCCAAATCCCAGAACAAGCCTTACTGAAATTAAATTTTTATTCAGGGATCTGATCGCGGTATTTGTTTTTACCGGTTACTTTGTCATTGGGCTTGTGGGACCTAAATAAGGAGGGCAGGATTATGGATAAAATTCGATTTGAACATGTTTCCTTTGCTTATGATGGCACAGGGGATGGAAAAATTAAAAACATAAGCTTTTCCGTCCCGTCAGGAGGATGCATTGTATTAACAGGGCGCAGCGGCTGTGGAAAGACTACCGTTACAAGGCTGATCAACGGACTCATACCGGAGTTCTTTTCCGGGGAATTAACAGGCAGCGTATTTGTAGATGGTGAGGATCTCCGGGAAAAACAGCTTTATGAAATTGCAAAAAAGATTGGATCTGTATTTCAGAATCCCAAGACCCAGTTTTTTAATACGGATACGGATGGCGAGATTGCTTTTGGGATGGAGAATCATGGAGTGCCAAGGCAGGAAATTGTAAAAAGGGTAAAGATGACTGCAGATGATTTAAAAATCACCAATCTTTTAAACCGCAGTATCTTTTCCTTATCAGGCGGTGAAAAACAAAAGATAGCATTTGCTTCTGTATATGCCATAAATCCTGAAGTCTACCTTTTGGATGAGCCATCTTCCAATCTTGATACTGATGCGATTTGCGATTTACGAGACTATATTCGAATCCTGAAGAATAAGGGAAAGACCATTATCATTGCAGAACATCGTTTATATTACTTAAAGGATCTGGCTGATGAGATTTACTACATGGATACAGGGGAAATCAAGTATCAATGGACACGGGAGGCTTTTTTTAAAATTATCTGTAAATGAGAGAAAGCAGCTTGGACTGAGAAGTATTCAATATGAAGAACCTGAAATTGAGGAAAAATCAATAAAAGGTGACAACGCTTATTTTGAAATCAGGGACTTTTCCATTGGATACGGTAAAAAAGAAGTGTTAAATGATATTCATTTTAAAGCGAATAAAGGAGATATTATTGCGGTAACCGGGCATAACGGAGTCGGAAAATCTACTTTGTTACGAACGGTATGTGGCCTGCAAAAGGCTCTAAGCGGGACGGCCTTGTGGAATGGAGAAGTCCAGAGCCAAAAGGATCTGTTAAAAAGAACTTATATGGTCATGCAGGATGTGAACTATCAGCTGTTTGCTGACAGTGTGGAGCATGAAACCTGTTTTGGTATTAAAAATCCCGATTTTGCAAAAGTGGAACAGGTATTAAAGGAACTGGATTTATATGAGTTAAAAGACAAACACCCTAATACCCTCTCAGGCGGACAAAAGCAGCGCCTTGCAGTTGCAGTAAGCAGGCTTTATGAAAAGGATGTTCTGGTTTTTGATGAACCGACCAGTGGTCTTGACTTAGAAAGCATGGGGCTGGTATCGGAATTAATGAAGAATCTGGCAAGTATGGGGAAGATCATTTTTGTTGTTACCCATGATTTTGAATTGGTTTCACTGGCGTGTACAAGAATTTTCAGATTAGGTATTGGAAGTATGAAAAAAGAAAGGAGGAACGATAAGAATGAAGAAAAAAGACAGTTCCATACGTCTGCTCCTAAAATGGGCTGGTAAGGATAAATATTTTCTGTATTTGTCTGTATTTTGTTCATTAATAAGCGGACTATGTACGATGATTCCCTATTATGGGGTATACCAGGTGCTTACAGCAATTTATCAAAATGCCTGCACAAAAGAGGTGCTCCTTCATAACAGCATAGTGATTCTGGCGTCAATTACGGTCCGTTTTGTTTTATTTGGATGTTCCGGCGGATTATCACACAAGGGAGCCTACCGTACCCTTTATAAGGTCCGGTGCATGATCATAGACCACATGGCCAAGGTTCCATTAGGTGTATTAAGTGAACATAATACAGGTTCCATTAAAACCGTATTAAATGAGGATATTGAAAAGCTGGAATTATTTCTGGCACACCATCTCCCGGAATTTATCTATTATATGTGCGGGCCGGTTGCAGTATTTATCTATCTTTGTTCTGTTAATGTCCCGCTGGCGCTGGTTTCTTTGGTTCCGTTTGTGCTTGCAATGGCAGTGATGGGCGTGATGTTTTCCGGTATGTCGAAGGTGTTAGGGGATGCAAATCAGTCTCTGGTAAATTTAAATTCGGTTATCATTGAATACATAAGCGGAATGAAAGTCATAAAAGCGTTCCACATGGGAACCAACTCTTTTCAAAAATATAAAAATGCCATTGAGAAAGAAAATACAATATGGAATAAGATATCAAAAAAAGATGGGTCCTCCTTATGCAGCCTATATTGTGATTACGGAATGTGGATTGCTTTTTATGGTGCCAATTGGGGGATATTTCTTTTTACATAAATCCCTTCCCCTAAATGTATTTATTCTTTTTCTGTTTATCGGTTCGTTGTATCTGACAGAGCTAAGACCGCTTCAGGAGCTTGGATCAAACTTTGCAAAGGTTCTGCATGCAGTGACGCAAACAAAAGAAATACTGGATATCCCTGTTTTTGAGGGTGGCGGCGATTTTCCAAAGAAACATGATATCTGCTTAAATAATGTAAGCTTTGCTTATCCAACCAATGAGAATGAGCCGGTTCTGACAAACTGTAATCTTTCTATCCGCCACGGAGAAAAGGTGGCTTTGGTCGGGAAATCCGGTGCAGGTAAAAGTACAGTCATTCAGCTGATTGCCAGATTTTATGATGCAGGGAAAGGCAAAGTAACCATAGGTGGAAAGGATGTGCGGGAATTAAATTATGAACAGCTGTTAGAGAATGTGTCCATTGTATTTCAAAAGACATTTTTAACAAGAGACAGTGTTTTTGAAAACATCCGAATGGGGACGCAGGCAACCCTTGAGGAAGTCAGGGAGGCAGCAAAAAAAGCACAGATTGATTCCTTTATCATGAGCCTTCCAAAGGGATATGAAACAAAGGTGGGAAGCTATGGCACCCGCTTTTCAGGAGGAGAAAAACAGAGAATAGCAATAGCAAGAGCGATCTTAAAGAATGCTCCCATACTGATCTTAGACGAGGCCACTTCCGCAGCAGATCCTGAGAACCAGCTGGAAATTGATAAAGCCATTCATAATCTGTGTGAGGGGAAAACGGTGCTTATTGTTGCCCATCGCTTAAGTGCATTAAAAATATGTGACCGTATTGCAGTTGTAGAAAACCATACGGTCAGCTGCATTGGAAGCCAGAAAGAGGTCTTAAGAGAAAACTCTTATTTTAGAGCTGCCTGGGAAAGCTTTCAGAAGGCAAGGACTATGGCTTATGAGATGGAAGGAGGTTTTGAAAATGAATGAGAATCATCCAATGAAATGGAACAAACAGCTTTTTCTCTCCGTATTTTGTGTCATGTTGGAAGGACTTCTGTCTGGGTGTAATTTTATGGTGATGTATGATATCTTTCAATCCTTGTGGAACCATCAGATGGCCATGGGAAAAATCCTGGAAATCACAGGTGGGCTTGCCCTTATCTTTCTTCTCAGGCTTATTATTTACAGCTTTGGTTATGTAAAAGGTCAGATCGGCGGGGCCAGAGTCAGTAAGCAGATACGGCTGTTTCTTGGAGATAAGCTAAGAAGGATCCCGCTTTCCAGATTCCAAAAATCCCAGACAGGAGAGTATATCAATGCAGCAACTGAAAATGTTAATAGTTATGAGCAGATTTTAACACATAAAATAGGGGATATCATAAAAAAATCTCACACTGGCTGTTATGCTGGTCATTTTCGTGGCAGCCTTGTATGTGCCTTCGGCATTGATTTTATTGGCAGCTGAACTTTTATTCATACCTGCAATTGCCGCCTCTTTCTATGCCGTTAAAAAGCATGGGATGAGAAAGAATGGGATCTGTGCGGAAAATGTCAGCAGTATAGTAGAGTATATTGCCGGGATTCAGACCTTTCGGGCTTATGGAATCGGAGGGACAAAAAACAAATCAGTTACCAGCTCTATGAAGAAATTCAGTGATATCAGTTTTATTTATGAATTAAAAATCATTCCGGTTGGAGTGGTCTATAGTATTCTGATTGGGTGTACGCTGCCGCTTGAAATTCTGGTTGCTGGGGACCGCTGGATGAGCGGAAGCATGGAAACCCCATCTTTTGTCATAATTTGTCTGCTGCCCTTATTTTTGACGAAATTATTAGGCACCATATTTATAGATATGACAAGCTATAAAAATCTGATGATTGCAAAACAGAAAATCAATGGGGTTGTTGAGATTCCGGAAGAAATACAAAGCAGCCAGGTATTTGCTCCGCAAAAACATGATATCCTTTTTGAACATGTTGATTTTTCTTATGAAAAGGGGGAGCTTATCTGCAAGGATATGAATATCCGGATCGAGGATCAGAAATTGACTGCCATTGTGGGGGATTCCGGCTCTGGGAAATCTACGGTTCTGAATCTGATATCAAAGTATTATGAGCCGGATGGAGGAACGATCAGGATAGGCGGATATTCCATTCAGAATGTGGGAACGGAACAGGTTCTCTCACAGATATCCATGGTGGATCAGGATGTATTTCTTTTTGATGATACCATTCGGAATAATATCCGGTATGCAAGACCAGAGGCTTCGGATGATGAAATAGAGCGGGCATGCCAGGAGCAAATTGTGATGAATTCATACGAAAAATGCCGCAGGGATATGAAACAATGGCTGGAGAAAACGGAAACCAGCTATCAGGAGGTGAGCGGCAGAGACTTTCCATAGCAAGAGCCATCTTAAAAGACTCTCCAATACTTTTGCTTGATGAAGCTACGGCAAATCTGGATGTGGAAAATGAATTAGCCGTGAAACAGGCAATTGTAAATCTGCTAAAAAAAGAAAAAGACTGTCGTTATGATTGCCCATACCATGTCCATTGTTAAAAATGCAGATAAGATTCTTGTGATTGCTGACGGGAAAGTGAAGGAAGAAGGAAAGCATGAAGAATTGCTTAGTATAAATGGAAAATATGCTGCCATGTGGAATGCAGAGCAGATGTTATAACTGTTGTATGATAAAAAAGACGAATCAGCATAAAAAAATATGCAGCGATGCGTATGCAAAATTGATTTACATTAATACTTTTGTCCAATTGGACTAAAATGGTCTGATCGGACTAGATTTTTCAAAAGGCTTTTTATATGCTAACAGATAGAAACGCTCTCAGAGCGTTTTTATTTGCCAGTTAAGTTAGCCTAGACTAATCAAAAGGAGGAGTCATTTATGTCACAAATATCAAGAGGCGGCAGTTTGAAAGGAAAAGACCTGATTACAATTGGCATCTTTTCTGCGATCTATTTTGTGATCAATTTTATTTTTATGCTGATGGGAGGATTGCATCCCATCCTATGGATTCTTATGCCCGGATTTATCGCTTTGTTTACAGGGGTTCCCTTTATGCTGATGTGTTCCAAGGTTCAAAAAAATGGGAGCCATCCTATTAATGGGAGTCATTACAGGTTTGATTTATTTTATAACAGGTATGTTTACTGTTGTGATATTAGCCACATTTATAGCAGCCTGCGTGTTAGGAGAAGCTGCACGTTTTATCAGCAGGTATCATAGCACAAAAGGAAATATCGCGGCGTTCATCTTTTTCTCTCTTGGAATGACGGGATCCCCTCTTCCAATCTGGATCATGCATGAAAAATTTATGGCACAGATCAGCGGGCAGGGAATGCCGGACAGCTACATAAAAGCCCTGGAAAGTCTTTCGTCTCCGGCCATGCTTTTGGTTCTTTTCCTTGCACCGGCTCTGGGAGCGGTTCTTGGAGCGTGGATTAGCAAGGGATTGTTTCATAAGCACTTTGAAAAGGCAGGAATGGTTTCTAATGCATAATAGTACAAACAGCGGTTCCTTTTTGGATCCACGAACCTTTTTACTTCTTTTGCTATTGGCAAATGCAATCACCTTCTTTCAAAAAAGCTTATGGATTGAAACAGGCTGGATTGTATTTATAGGTATTATGATGCTGGCAGCCGGAAAATACCAGATGGCAGTTCAATGGATCCTGTCATTTGGGATCCTGTTACTTTTACATTACATTGTGCTGCCTGCAGCACCTGAAATAATATCCACGATTTTTGCCCTTCTGGTGAACTATTCAATCCGGATGTTTCCGTGTCTGATGACAGGTGCTTTTATGATCAGAGAAATAACCTTGCGAAGATTTGTTCTTGCTATGAGAAAATTACATATTTCAGAGAAACTGATCATTTCGCTGTCAGTTACCATCCGTTATTTCCCGGCGATTAAAGAAGAAGCTCACTATATCAAAGATGCAATGAGTTTAAGAAAGATAAAATTTTCAAAGAAGCTGGAGGCAATGCTGGTGCCGCTTATGATGTCGGCCACTGCGACTGCGGAAGAACTATCTGCGGCAGCGGTAACAAGAGGGATTGAGAATCCCATAGAAAAGACAAGTTTACTGACATTAAAATTAAACTCTGCTGACTATATATGCTGTGTGACAGGCTGTTTGTTTCTTGTCGGAACCTTTATAATAAAATAAGGAGCAAAAGTTATGGTATCCATACAAGGTGTATCCTTTGGCTATGGTGGTCAGGACAAAATACTAAAAAAATATTAATATGGAGATCAGGCAGGGGGAATGCATCCTTTTATGCGGAGAATCAGGCTGCGGGAAAACAACAGTGACGAAGCTGGTCAATGGTCTGATACCACATTTTTGTGAGCAATGCCAACTGGAAGGAACCGTACTGATACAAGACGCAGAAGTAGCAGGGACAAAGCTGTATAAAATTGCAGAATCGGTTGGTTCTGTATTCCAGAATCCCAAGAGCCAGTTTTTTCAACTGGATACAGATAGTGAAATTGCATTTGGAATGGAGAATCAGGGAAAAAGCCAGTCAGAGATGAAAGAGAGACTGAAAGAGACCGTTCATAACCTTCATCTGGAAAAGCTTTTAGGCAGAAGTATATTTGAACTGTCAGGAGGAGAAAAGCAGATACTGGCATTTGCTTCGGTATATGCCGTGAATCCATCTGTTTATGTATTGGATGAACCCACTGCAAATCTGGATTTTTCTGCAATCAATTCCTTAAAAAAAGCTGCTCTGCATTTTAAAACAGAATGGCCATACAATTATCATTGCGGAGCACAGACTCTCATTTTTATATGATTTGCTGGATAGAGCGTTCTATTTGAAAAATGGAGAGCTGATTCAGGTTTATTCCAGGGAGGAGTTTTTGGCCCTGCCAAAGCAGGAGCGTAAAAGAATGGGCTTAAGATGTTTAAAGGAAGAGGAAGGGGAGCTTCCCTGGGCTCATTCTGCCGGAAAGGGAATAGGATTATCTGTTGAAGCAATTTCAGTTGGATATAAAAAGAAGCCAGCCCTGTTTCGGGACATTTCTTTTTCGGCAGTTCCAGGTGAAATACTTGCCATAACAGGGTACAATGGAATTGGGAAAACAACCTTGATTCGCTGCATCTGCGGACTAATGAAACAAATGAACGGAGATATTTTATTAGATGGAAAGACAATGTCCGAAAAAATGAGGTGTAAGCAGTGCTTTATTGTCATGCAGGATGTGAATCATCAGCTATTTGCTGAAAGTGTATGGGAAGAATGCAAAATGTCAGGAGACAGTCTGGAGGATTCTGTGATACAATCTGAATTAAAGCAGGTGGGATTATTATCTTATGCTGACAGTCATCCCATGGCTCTTTCGGGAGGGCAGAAGCAGCGCCTTGCTATTGTTACTGCTATCCTGTCTGATAAAAAGGTTCTGATTTTTGACGAACCGACCAGCGGACTGGATTATGCAAATATGAAAATCGTATCCACTTGTTTAAAGAAGCTTGCAGATTCGGGGCGGATCGTAATTGTGGTGACACATGATAAAGATTTCATGCTGTCTACCTGCGACAGAATGCTAAAGATATAGAATATTTATCAAGGAGGGGATGGATTATGAGGTTCCGGGAAATAAAAGAAGAAGAACAGATGCTTCTTTTGGCAGAAACAAAAGAATGCAGTGTTTTTCAGATAAAAAATAATACCGGAGAAGGTATCATGACAATGTATCAGGTATTTCCGGGAGTAAGCATTTCTTATAATGATTACCACATGGAAAGCTTTGATTCAACTTATACCACCAATCGTAATCTGTTCTGTATTGATCATTGCAGGGAGGGCAGGCTGGAATATGCAGCAGCGGAAGGCGCCTTTTCTTATTTCGAGGCTGGAGATTTAAAATTAGACCGGAGAATTACACACCAGGGACATTTTGAATTTCCCCTTGCCCATTACATGGGCTGATGATTGCTTTTGATATGGATCAGGTGGGGGCAACTTTAAAAGAAGAAATAAAGGATTTTCCTGTAAATCTCCTAAGCCTGCAAAAGAAGTTCTGCAAGGGGAAGCAGCCTATGGTGATTCATAATGCACCTGCCATAGAGCACATTTTCAGTGAACTTTATATGGTTCCGGAGAAGATTCGCATACCCTATTTTAAAATCAAAATATTTGAACTGCTGCTATATCTGGACGCATTAGAGCTTCCAAAGAACCTGGAGGAAAAACCTTATTTTTATAAAAACCAAGTTGAAAAAAATAAAAGCCATGCAGAAAATGATGACAGAGAATCTGGAAAAGCATTATACACAGGAACAGTTGTCGGAGTGCTTTGATATTCCCCTCACTCCCATGAAGAATTGCTTCAAAAATGTCTATGGGAGTCCTGTTAATACGTACATGAGAATATACCGGATGAATCGGGCAGCAGTTCTGCTGAAAAATCGAAACGATATGAGCGTTACCGATATTGCTGGTAAAGTAGGTTATGACAGCCCCGGCAAGTTTTCGGCAGCTTTTAAAATGGTAACAGGAAAATCGCCTTTGGAGTATCGTAAAATATTTGGTCCAAATGGAATAAAGTAGTCGGCATGGAGAAGAAAAAAACATAGTATTACTTTATGATATGGATGGTCGGAGAATTCTGACGATCCATTTTTTACCTGATCAAGGAAGTCACCTGCTTTTTCAAACGAAGAGTCTTCCTTATATCCTCTTTTACATACGGAAAAGGCAGAATTCGAAGCAGTAAGAAAAGGAGATATCATATATGGAAAAGAAAAAAAGAAAATTGGTTTTCCTGCCTGATGAATTATGCTAGTGGAAGCAAAGGGAAACTTTCGCTGTCAGTGCTGCTGTCTATCATAAGCGTCGTGTCAGGTCTTGTACCATATTATTGTGTGTACAGAATGATTGAGCTATTTACGGGAAATGAAGTGACAAATGCTTCCATGGTTCATTGGGGTGTAATAATCCTGGCGGCGTATGTGGTAAAGGTGGTTACCTTCGGACTTTCAACCGGTATTTCCCACCAGGCAGCATACCATATTCTGGAGAACTTAAGACTTCGTGTCTCAGATGCATTTATGCATGCACCCCTTGGAGAGGTCACAAGCCATTCGATCGGAGAAATAAAAAAATATTATGGTCGATAAAATTGAGAACATCGAACCTCCGCTGGCACATTTGATTCCAGAAGGAGCCGGACATGCCGTACTGCCGCTGGTAAGCCTTGCCGGACTTTTTATGGTGGACTGGAGAGTCGCACTTGCTTCACTGGTCACCCTGCCTCTTGCATTTGTCTGCATGGTGCTTACCTATAAAATCAGCGGAAAGAATTTTGATAAATACAATGAATCCAATAGTTATATGAACAGTACAATCGTTGAGTATATCGAGGGAATTGAGGTGATTAAGGCATTTGGGAGGGAAGGGACTTCCTATGAGAAATTTGCAGGGGCAATTACAGATTACCGTGATTTTATCCTAAAATGGCTTTCTTCCACATGGGTCACCATGAAATTGTCATTTGCCCTTTTACCATCAACGCTCCTTGGAACACTTCCGGCTGGACTGTTATTATACAGCCGGGGAAGTTTTTCTCCTGCACAAGCAGCCCTTTGCTGTATGCTATCCATGTCCATGATTGGCTCGTTAGCTAAGCTGGAGGTATTTAGTGAAGGCATAAGGGAAATGCAGTTTACCATAGAAAATTTACAGCAGTTTCTTAATATGCCGTCATTGCCAGAAGCAAAGGATAATGTGAAGCTTGGTGAATTCGATATCAGTTTTCGTAATGTTACCTTTTCCTATGATGGAAAAAGGAGCATGAGGTATTGCATGGAATCAATATGAGCCTTCCTCAGGGAAGCTTCACGGCGCTGGTAGGGCCTTCTGGCGGAGGGAAATCAACCATTGCCAAATTGCTGGCACGTTTTTGGGATGTAACTGGCGGGACCATAGAAATTGGCGGTGTGAATGTAAAAGACATTCCGCTTAAACAGCTTGCAGATACGGTCAGCTTTGTCACACAGGATAATTTTCTGTTCCGCTGTTCCCTGCTTGAAAATATTCGGTTAGGCAATCCGAAAGCCTCAGATGAAGAGGTATATGCCGCTGCAAAAGCAGCCCAGTGCGACGAGTTCATCCGTAAGCTGGAAAAGGGTTATCAGACTTCAGCAGGAGAAGCTGGAAAAAGATTATCAGGCGGAGAAAAGCAGCGCATTGCCATTGCGAGAATGATATTGAAAAATGCACCGGTTGTCATTTTGGATGAAGCAACTGCCTTTACTGATCCGGAAAACGAAGAAAAGATTCAGCATAGTATTGCAGCACTCACAAAAGGAAAGACGCTTTTGGTGATTGCCCACCGTCTTTCTACAATTAAGAATGCAGATAATATCGTAGTCCTGAAAGATGGCAATATTACTGCTGAGGGAAAACAGGATGAATTACTGAAACGCTCACCCTTATATGCGGATATGTGGAAGGCTCATATTGGCGCAAAGTCATGGTCTGTTGGATTGCAGGGAAAGGAAGTGAGCCAGAATGTTTAAAACAATAAAACGAATCATTGACTGGTGCGGCGAATTTAAAGGGAAATTATATATAGGGTTTGTATTCTCCTTCTTTTCCGCATGGTTTGCAGCAATGCCAGTTATTATAGCTGCATATACAGTTGGCATGGTGATTGAGGAACAAAGAGGAGGAGCTGAATTTGATACGAAATGGATAGGACTCAGTATAATACTGATGTTACTCTTTATATTCCTTCGTTTTCTCTTTGATTATCTTAGAGCTATATTTCAGGAAGCAATCAGCTATGAGCTGGTTTCCAGAGACAGACTTGCGATTGGCGATTTGCTGAAACGGGTATCTCTTGGATATTTTCAGAGTGTGAATACCGGTGATATCTTAAATTCAATCACAACAGGTCTGCATACATTAGAGAATATGGGAATCCGAATGGTCAATGACTTTATCGGAGGATATCTGAATTTCCTGTGCATTTTCATATGGATTACTGTAATTAATCCAATGGTATCTTTCATAACAATCGCAGGTGTGGCCGGCTCCTTTTTATTCCTGGTGGTAATTTCAAGGTATAGTATGAGGAATGCTCCTGTATCTGCACAGACGGACCGTGATCTTACCAATGCGGCAATTGAATATGCAAGAGGATTGCCTGTAGTAAAATCCTTTGGTCAGGATGGGGCATCCATAGCTACCATGAAAAAGGCCTGCAAAGAGAGCAGGATTATCCATTTGAAAATCGAATGGGGGTTTGTACCAGGCAACTGCCTGCATTTGCTTGTGCTGAAAATTGCTTCTCTTGGCCTTCTCTTGTCAAGCTTTTATCTTGGCTGGACGAATCAGATATCAGTCTCTAATATGCTGTTATTATCGTTCCTGTCGTTCAGCGTATTTGCTTCCATTGAACCAATCAGTGACAGCGCACATGTTCTGGGCGTCATTGAAAACGCCATGAATCAGCTGGATGCACTGAAATCGGAAGAATTTATTGATGAGGGTGGCAGGGAGATTCCGCTTACTCACTATGGGATAGAGTTTCGCGATGTATCTTTTGGTTATGACTCCAGATTGATATTAAATCATGTGAGCTTTAAAATTCCGGAAAAAAACCACGACTGCAATTGTTGGAACATCTGGAAGCGGAAAAACAACGATTTGTAACCTGATTGCAAAATTTTATAATGTAAACAGCGGATGCATTGAAGTAGGCGGTATTAATGTAAAGGAATTTACCTGCGACAGTCTGCTGTCCAATATTTCAATGGTATTTCAGAATGTCTATTTATTCCATGATACAATTCGGAATAATATCTGTTTTGGAAATCCTGAGGCAACAGAGGAAGATATGATACGTGCAGCGAAAAAGGCTTGCTGCCATGATTTTATCACAGCCTTACCAGAAGGATATGATACGGTAATTGGAGAGGGCGGCGGAACGCTTTCAGGCGGTGAAAAGCAGAGAATATCTATTGCAAGAGCAATCTTAAAAGATGCGCCTATCGTCATTCTGGATGAAGCTACCGCTTCCATTGACCCTGAAAATGAACACTATATTCAGGCGGCGATTTCAGAATTAACGAAAGGAAAGACGATCATTACAATCGCCCACCGTCTGGCAACCATTGAGAATGCTGATCAGATATTTGTTGTTGATCATGGAGAAATTGCTGAAAGCGGTACCCATAAGGAATTGGTAAAAAAAGACGGTATCTATAAAAGATTTGTTGAAATACGTGAAAAGGCAGAAGATGGTATATTGAATTATAATGCTTCACCGGTCAGGTGATTTTCAAAAATATTATACTGGAATAGCGTGTCAGGTAATCTGATGAAATTGGTGCCCTGGAGTGGTAATAATACTGCTCCAGGGCAAATCATATATTTGCTGACAGAGCATTTACAAATAAAGATAGAAAGCTGTAAGAGATAATGTTATAATATGAATTGTTTTATATACGCAGGATTATGTGTATCAACAAAATCTATCAGAACTGTCATTGGAGGTAATAATGAATAAAAGGATACTGTTTACGATTATCACAACCTCTCTCCTTATTGTAGGTTGCGGAAAAAATGACTCAACGAATAGTCTGCAGCAAAATGAGAAGCCATCCCTGGAAACTTCTGCAGAAAATAGTGTAACCACAGATTCTCAAGAAGAGAGTATATCTATAACAACAACTACAGCGGCGACAGCAACTACAACAGCAACAGGCAATACAATTGACTATAAGCAATATCTAAAAAAAGACATGGATCAGAAGTACTGATTCCGATTTCCCTGATAATGGGGGCTTATCTATTTTAATTTCAAAGATTGGTGATGGGAAGATTCAGGGAGAGGTCAGTGCAGTTGGCAATGGCCCGGCATACAATATAGATAGCGCAGAATTTGAAGGAACCGTTAATAATGATACAGCGGTGTGCCAGCTTGTAAATGATTCCAGGGGAAATAAGGGAACGATTGAATTTTTATTTAAACCTGATGATACCCTTGAGTCCACGATTACAATAACCGGGAGATCAAATGATACAGTAATGAGCTTCCGGAAGGCACGTTTGAGTTTACTCCATACAATCTTAAAAACATAGATGGCCTTGAGCTTATCAAAGAACAAACCTTTATGGTGGATTTAAATTCATGGGGGAATGTTAAATTCGTATCAGGAAAAATAACAGGGGGTGACCATATACCTGTTGTATTTTATTTAACCAATGAAGATGGAGATATTCTTTATAATTTCTATGCAGCTCTTCCTTATAGCATAGATGTTAAAGCAGTTTCCTTTCAAGATGTAAACAAGGATGGGCGGAAGGATATCATCATTATTGCTGCGGACAACTATGACGGCGCAGCGGGAGATCCCATAGCTACAGTTTACCTGCAGGAGGCCGATGGGTCATTCACAAATGACTATAAGCTGGACCAGGAAATAAATGATTCTGGAAATAATAAAGATGTAAGTACTATAGCGAATTACCTTTCAAGTAAATTCTAGTCATATTTTTGCGTATGGTTATTTATTTAAACTAATTGTTAAGGTAAATCTTTAAAGGGGTAATGCTCTGCCGTCAAGATCCTGTCGGTCTTAACCGATATATTTTTTTGATTGTTTAATTGCCTATGGAAACAAAAAGATTTCAGCAGTATCAAATTGTATAGTTAAAGTAAAATTGAGAGAACTGTAAAAGGTTCTCTTTTTTTATTCCTAAAATTTAAGGAGGATAAAACCTGAAGCATGATATGCAGGAATAAGCGTAAAGGTCCCTGTTCTGAACATAAAATTGATCGTAAATAACGAATCAGTAAACTTTTACAGATCAGAGATAATGTCACCAAAAAAAGCTTGGCAGAATATTATAGTATTACAGAATTCATATAAAGGAGTTAAAAATATGGCAACAGTATCAGGTCAAATTATATTTGATAGAAATAGAAGTGCTATTATAGATGCTGGAGATTCTGGAATAGCTAATGTACCTGTTGTATTACAGAATACAACAGCAGGTGTCAGGCTTGTAGTTCTTACGGATGCTGCTGGAAATTATGCATTTACGAATGTTCCAAATGGCAGCTATAGAATTGTAGAGGCTTATGGTACTGCGGGGGGAGTACCAACACCAGGCGATTTTACACTGGCTTCAGCAGGACCAGTTCCTACTGCTGCAACGCCCCCTATTAGTTTTGTAGCAAATCCCCCTGCAGGGTCAACAAACCTGGACTGTTTAACACCTAATACAATATTAATAACAGTAACAGGAGCAGATGTAACCAATCAAACTATATTAAATGGCCCGGTGATTTATACACCTATAGCAACTATATTAGATCCATGCACAACGGTATCCAGTATAAATCTTATTACAGATGCAGATAACGGAACCTTTGGATTTTTTCCGCCAGGAACATCAGCCAATACAGGACCAGCAACTGCACCTTATCCAAATGTTACGCCAGATTTTACTTATGTAGTACCAGATCCTTCTAAGTTTACACCAATAGATGGAGAATATACAGTACAAAATATTATGACAGATGCAATGAGCAATGTTATAGGGGCCTGGTGGCGTATTGCCGACCATACGACTGGAAATGAAACCGGAAGATTGATGGTAGTAAATGGGTTTAACCCAGGTGCTGTATTTTTCAGGTCAACAGTACCTGTTACACCGAATACTAATTATTTATTCAGCACATGGATACTTAATCTTTTTAAAGTAACAGGGTTTCCGCCGGCACAGTTAGGTGTCAGAATACTGGATCAGAACGGTAATGTACTGTTTCAGCAAGCATTAGGAGTTGAAATTCCGGTTAATATAAATGCACCAGAGTGGAAGCAAATAGGAACCGTTATTAATTCTATGAATAACACTCAAATTACAGTAGAATTCTTCAGTGAGGGAGAAGCTGTTGTAGGGAACGATTATGCGATTGATGATGTTGCTTTACAGGAAATCTTAGTTCCAACATTTACTCCAGTTAAATCAAGCAGCACGTTTACTGCAAATGTGGGCGATATCGTAACGTATACGGTTCAATTAACAAATACGTGTACCAGTCCTCTGACGGATGTGTTTTTTTAAGGATAATATTCCAAATGGTTTATTGTTTTTACCTGGAAGTGTAATTGTTAATGGAGTTCCTGAACCAGGAGCAGATCCTAATATAGGTTTTCCGCTGCCGGATATTCCAGGTGGAACCACTACCGATGTAACCTTTCAGGTTAGAGTTGAAGGTGTTCCGAATCCAAATCCTGCTATTAATACAGCTGCTATGGATTATTCTTATACACCTGTTGAGGGTGGCATACCAGGTACTTTTTCAGAAGAATCCAACCCGGTTCCTCTTATGGTTGAAGAAGTCCCAGGCGAAGCAGATATTGCTGTAGAAAAGCAAAGTAATCAGGTAATTGCTGTGCCAGGAGAACCGTTAAGCTATACGATTACAGTCAATAATTTTGGTCCAAGTACAGCAGAGAATGTTTTACTGATGGATAGTATACCAGGTTCTATTCTTAATCCAGAGTATTCAGTAGATGGAGGAGTAATATTTAACCCGTGGCCGGGATTTCTCGCTTTAGGAACATTACCGGCAGGAGCAGAAAGAATTATTATAATAAGAGGAACGGTAAGTCCTGAAGCAACAGGCGTGATTACCAATACAGCAGTAGTCAGCTCAACTACACCAGATCCAAATCCAGAGAATAATACGTCAACGTCAGAGACTCCGGTATCAGCGATCGAAGCAGACCTTGCGGTAGAAAAGCAAAGCAATCAGGCAATTGGCATACCGGGAGAGCTGCTTAACTATACAATTGTAGTTAATAATTTTGGCCCCAATGCAGCAGACAATGTTCTTTTGATGGATAGTGTACCAAGTTCTATTCTTAATCCGGAGTACTCAATAGATGGAGGAGTAATATTTAATCCATGGCCGGGATTCCTGAATTTAGGAACATTGCCGGCAGGAGCGGAAAGAATTATTGTAATAAGAGGAACTATAAGCACAACAGCAGCAGGAATTATTATAAATACAGCAACAGTAAGTTCTTCTACACCCGACCCAAATCCTGAGAATAATACTTCAACATCAGAGACACCAATATTAACTCCCGCACAAGCAGATGTTTCAGTTACAAAAACTGCAAGTCCCAATCCAGTGGCTCCGGGACAAGAGATAACCTTTACTCTTGCAGTATTCAATGCAGGACCCAACACTGCAGAAAACGTGATTGTAAATGATAATATTTCAGCCAGCATTACAGAACCTGAATATTCAACCGATGGAGGGGCAACATTTAATCCATGGCTGGGATCTCTTAATATAGGAGCATTGCCGGCTGGAGCATCAAGAACGATTATCATCAGAGGAACAGTATCAGAATCAGCTTCCGGGTGTATAAATAATACGGCAATTGTAATTTCAGCAACACCGGATCCTGATTTTCTGAACAACGTATCATCAATATGTATAGCGGTAGCAACGGAAGAAGAAGGAGCAGACATTTCTGTGAAGAAATTTGCAAATAAGATAAAAGCTTGCTGCGGAGAACTGGTGGAGTTTACAATCGTGGTATCCAATGCAGGCCCGGCAGATGCTCTGAATGTTGTTTTAACAGACAGCCTTGCAAACATTCTTAAAAAACCCACATATTCACTGGATGATGGGTCTACTTTCCAGCCGTGGCCCGGAAGCATTAATTTAGGAACAATACCAGCAGGGACATCAAGAGTTATTCTTATAAAAGGGTGCATACGGCAGGCATGTACCTGCAAAATAAATAATACAGCACAAGTCAGTTCGACAACACCAGATCCGGACCTTGACAATAATACCGCGACAGCTGCTGTGCAGGTTTTGAAATGCTATGACGATTGACAGCGTATCAAAAGGCATCAGGACAGCAATGTAGAAAAAGCATTTAAATAATAACTTGACAAATAGTCAGTACTGAGTATAATTATATCAGTACTGACTATTTTGTTATTAAGAAAGGTGAATATTATGATCCCCCTTTATATTCTTGGTTTACTTCAAAGATACGGCCCGCAGCATGGCTACCAGATTAAAAAAATCATTGCAGAGCAGCTCTCTGACTTTACCCAGATCAAGCTGCCGACAATTTATTATCATCTGGAAAAGATGGAAACAGATGGTCTGCTTTCTGCAAACAGGGAAAAGTCGGGGAGCAGGCCGGAAAAAAACGATTTATACGATTACGGATAAAGGAATCGCGGCATTTAAGAACATGATCGCCGGGCTGGTTGAATTTGAATACCGGCCCACGTTTCCTTCAGACGGTGTTTTCTACTTTTCTGATTATATTGAAAATGCAGAGATTTTAAGCCATTTAACGGCTTATGTCCACAAGCTGAATACAACAATATCCAATATTGAAAAACACAGGGAAGAAACCATGCATTTCGTACCGGAGGAGGACAGAACAATGGTAAATATCATATTCAGCCATCATCTCCACCATTACCGGGCGGAGCTTGAATGGGCGGAGGAAACATTGAATCGTTTGAGTTTAAAGGGAGAGAGATGATGAGAAAGCAAAGAGTCATAGAAACGCACGAAGGCATTCAGGATAAGATGACAGTAGAAATCTTCGACGATTTTGCCAGAATCATGCGGGATAAGGGCTGGAACAATGTAGATAGCTTCATCAAAGCAGGGATCACAAAAGGAAATGTACTGGAGATCGGTCCCGGTCCTGGGTATATTGGCCTTGAGTGGCTTAAGAGAGTTCCAGATGCATCTCTTACCGGATGCGAGATAAGCCGGGAAATGATCAGGCTCGCAGAAAAGAATGCAAGGGATTACGGCTTTGAAAAAAAGAACCGCCTATGTTGAAGCAACTGCATGCAGATGCCGCTTCCGGACAGCTCCTTTGATGCTGTTTTTTTCCAACGGCTCCCTTCATGAATGGGAAGACCCTGTAAAGGCTTTTAATGAAATAGACAGAGTATTAAAGCCCCAGGGACTTTTCTGCATCACAGACATGCGCCGTGATGTTATCCCTCTGATCAAGTGGTTCCTTTATTACTCAACCAGGCCGAAAGAGATCCGTCCGGGATTTTTAACTTCTTTTAATGCCTCATATACGGTTGATGAGATAGAAGGCCTGCTCAGTCAGTCAAAGCTAAAAGATACTGCTGTCAGCAAGGAGTTTTTCGGCTTATGTATAACAGGAAAGAAGGCAGCTTTATAGCAGCAGTGTCATGCAATAAGCTTAGTTGTACAGACCCAGACTGTGTTTTATGAAAAATGGCATATATGAAAAGAAAGGTGATTGTGCGTCTGCGGCAATCACCTTTCTCTTTCCACCTTAATTATAGCATATGCAACCAGCCATAACAAGACTGTTTTTATGATTCGGGTTGTGCTAGACTATTTTGAATAACGGTTTAGGAAATAAATTTTCTGCCGATTCTATAATATAAGAGAGGTGGTATTTGTTATGGATAATAACCGGACGGAATTAGAATTTGAGAAGAGCAGGTTAGAACAAACCATTGCTTTAGCGAAAAAGCATCTGGATCAAGCCAGAGACCGCAATGAGGAGAATAAGTCTGCTATAATTTCTGCCAAGAAAGAGCTGCGTGAGAATACGTCTCACTCCATATCAAATCTATGGGGCAGCGAAGCCTTTGAAGCCCTTGCTGCCTTAAACCAGTATATGGATCCGATCACAGATAAAATCGCCGATTATGAAGCGGTAGAAAACAGAATCCTGTTACTGGAGAACATGATCCAATCTCCTTATTTCGCCCGGATTGATTTTAAATTCGATGATGAAGATACATTTGAAAAGGTCTACATCGGACGAACCTCCTTAAAGAAAGATGATACGAATGAATTTTTTATTTATGACTGGAGATCTCCGATCGCAAGCGTTTTTTTATCGTTTTGTATTGGGGCAGGTATTTTACGATGCTCCCGGCGGAAGGATCACAGGAGAGGTTAATTTAAAGCGCCAGTATGAAATTACCAAAGGGGAGCTGGAATATTATTTCGATGCTGAGGTACAGATTGTAGATGAATTTTTAAGAAAGCTGCTGTCCCAGAATACTTCTCCTAAGATGAAAACCATTGTAGAAACCATTCAAAAGGAACAGGACATTGTCATCCGGGATATGGATAATGATTTAATGATGGTACAGGGAGTGGCAGGCAGCGGCAAGACATCCATCGCTCTTCACAGGGCAGCCTACCTTATGTACCAGGGCCTGTCCTCAAAGCTGTCCGCTGATAATATATTGATCATTTCACCAAACTCTTTATTTGAGCAGTATATTTCCAATGTATTGCCTGAGCTTGGAGAAGATCATGTTGTTTCGGTGGTATTCGAAGATATCATTGCTTCCGTGCTGCGAAATGAGCACGTACAATCAAGAAATCAATTTTTAGAAAACCTGATCTCAAATTCTAAATACAGAGAAATGATAAAAAGCAGCATAGAATTCAAAACATCCCGCCAGTTTCTGGAAATATTGGATCGGTTCATTGATGATCTTCCCCACAAATGGATGAACTTTGAGGATGTCTGCTATGACGGCGAGTGCATCATAAGCGGAGAAATGATAAAAGAGAAAGTATTATCCGGAAGAAGCGAAACCCCTCTGGGAATGAGATTAAAGCTGATAAGGGGATATATTTTGGAGCTGATCAGCGAGTCTGGGAAATCCCGCTTAAAGAAATCAGAAAAAAATTCTGATTAATGAAGAAATGCTGGAATTCATGGAACTTGATATAAAGGCTGTTTACAGAAAGCTGTTCCATGATAAAGAATATTTTTACAGCCTGGCAAAAGACATGGAGCTTCCCGGCTGCATGGACCATATTTTAACCTTTACCCAGGAAAATTTAGATACCGATCTGCTATACTATGATGATGCAACGGTTCTCACTTATCTGAATTTAAAAATATATGGGGTTCATAAATATAAAGCCATTAAGCAGGTAGTGATTGATGAAGCGCAGGATTACTATCCCCTCCATTTTGAGATCTTTCATTTGCTGTTTCAAAAAGCGAAATTTACGGTTCTGGGAGATATCAACCAGACCCTGGAAAAAAAGCGAAGACTTATCCTTATACCAGCAGATCAGAAAAATCTTTAATAAGAAAAAAGTCTTCCCTTGTTACAATGGACAAAAGCTTCCGCTGTACAAATGAAATTTTAAATTATGGTTTAAGATTCCTTGAGCAAAGTACAGAGATAAAGAGCTTCAACCGAAAGGGAGATGAGCCGGAGATATATGCGGCTGAAGACCAATTATCGTTTCATGACATGATTATATCAGAAGTGAAATCCTGTCTTGAAATGGGATATCAATCAATCGGACTAATCTGTAAAACTGAAAAAAATGCCCTTTTCCTCTTTGAGTGCTTAAAGGACAAAGCTGATATCCAATTAATAAAAAAATGAAAGCACAACAGATTTACATGGGGTATTCATTATACCGGTCTATATGTCCAAAGGGCTTGAGTTTGATGCTGTTTTGATATGTGACGCTGATGCTGAAAATTATTACAGCCAGGATGATAAAAAGCTTTTATATATCGCCTGCACAAGGGCTCTTCACAGGCTTAACCTGTTCTGCAGGGGAGAGGCCAGTCCCTTACTTAAAGAAAGAAAATCGTAGATTTGATTAGTATGCTGGGGCAGAAGCAGTATTTCGTTTTGTCCCGGCAGGAACAGCTCAGGGAAAAATACCTTCTCATTGCTGAAAAGCCTGAAAGGTTATATAATCAATATCAGTATGCAATCCGCTGGTAAATTTTGTGAGGTAATATAAAATGGATCAAATAATTATGCTGGATATAAATTTTCAATATCAGAATGAAACCCGGACAATTCATCCGGTTTTATTGTTAAGCGCCAATGAGGTTGTTCTTGTGGACTGCGGATATCCCGGTTTCCTTCCTTTATTAGAAGATGAGATGAAGTCAAAGGGTATTGATCCAGGTGCCTTAACAAAGGTATTGATCACTCACCATGATGACGATCACATGGGAGCTTTATTTGAAATAAAGGAAAAATATCCTGAGATTAAGGTCGTGGCAGGCCATGGGGAAAGCGGGTATATTTCGGGCAAGAATAAATCGCTGCGTTTGTTACAGGCGGAAGAAATGCTGAATGTGCTGCCCAAAGAGCAAAAGCCTTTTGGAATTCAATTCTGTGAATCCCTGAGAATGGTAAAACCAGTTTCAGTGGACATAGAGGTTAAGAACGGGGAACATTTTGACTGGGCCGGCGGCTGTGAGATCATTGATACTCCGGGACATATGCCGGGACACATTTCTTTGTATCTGAAAGAGAGCAATTCCGTTATCACAGGAGATGCAGCAGTCATTGAGGGGGATCAACTGGTCATCGCAAATCCACAGTTTACCCTGGATCTGGATACGGCCAAAGCTTCCCTTAATAAACTTATTTCTCTGGAGGCAGACCGTTATTATTGCTATCATGGAGGTTTTTTGGAAAACCGGAGACAATGAGCTTTCCTTGTTTAAAACCTAATATGAATGATATTTTATGGAGGAGGAGGCTGCAATGCTGACTTCCTTTTGGTTAAATCCGATTGCATAACCAGTGCGGTCTTATTAATTGCTGACAGCCGGATCATTGTAAAAAGAGGAAAGGTTATTCTTGAGAGCTGATCTCAGTTTGAAAAGGCTTTGGCCATAAAGATGCACTTGTAAGACCGGGAATATTATGAACTAAATACCGGGAACAAGAGGCTGAGTTTATTGGCAGTAATTATGGCCAGTAAGCACGGCCTTTTTTTAATATAAAAAAGTAAAAAAATAAAAAAATTTGTTACAGAAATAATTTAGATATGTATTTCAATGCCTGGCATGTCACTATATGTTGAAATATGTCGACTTTTGTGGTAAATTATAGTAAATTACAATATTATGACAGAATATTTATGAAGACAAGAAGCTGGAAACGTGGGGCATTGGGGAAGGAAGAAAGTCATGTTTTTCCCATCGGAATCAAGGGGGATTATTTTTGTATACTCCATAGGCGGTTTGTATTTCAATGATTCAGGTGTATACGACCTGTCAAAGAAAATTGATGAAATGACTGGATATGGAGAAATAAACCAGTACCGAGGTGGCTGTAATGAGAAATAATTATTCCAGATATATAGCCGTTCAAACGGTCATAATGTTAATCATTTTCATGGCGATTGTTTTTGTTCTTTTGCGTTCCCAGCAGTCAGAAAACAATTTTCTTCTTTCAAGCATCGGACAATCTGTGTCCTATTCTGTGCAGCAGCATATTTCCATAACAGAAGGCGTATTAACCTCCCTTGCTTATAATTATGAAATTGATGATGAAATCGATAAGCGCAAGTTCGATATATTGGCAGCCAAATACATGGAGGAAAACCCGGACATCCTCTATATCCAGCATAAAGATAAGAATACAATCACGGATATGGTGTATCCAGATATATATGACTATACCATGGGCGCCTCCTTATACGGACGTCCAGAGGTGGAGGAGGCCCTTGAAAAGGCAATTAAAAACAGGATCATAACGGTCAATGACCCCTTTATCTTAAAGGGCACCAGGGACCTGCTGGGGCTTGTCATACGGTACCCTCTATATAAGGACGGTCAGTTTAACGGATTTTTTTGTTGTGGTTTTTAACTTTAATTCTTATATGGACAAGGTGATGAAAGAGGCGGTGCCAAGTTCCTACCACATCAGCATCTATAATAAAAAAGGAGATCTCATATGGGGAGATTCCCCCTGGATGGACAGGAATCCGTACATAGTCCAGATCCCTGTCATGGATACTCTATGGACAATGAAGCTGTCAAAGGGCGGAAACAGCATCAATGCCAACGGAGCGGTCACAGGGTTTATCTCGGTGTTAATATTGTTTCTAATGGGAGTTCTCCTCTATGTGCAGACGTGGCTCTTTAAAAAAAGATGAAAATATCCAGCATCTTGCCAGCCTTCATAAGGAACTGGAAAGGCTGAAGGAAAGCTATACCCTGGCTCTTGACAGTGCCAATGATGCGCTCTGGGAATGGAATCTCTTGACCGATGAGATCATTACTTCCGATAAATGGATCGATATTACCGGAAATGCCTCCAAAGGACATGGCTCAGGGGCATCTTGCAGGAAGAGACCATTCATCAGGAGGATTATCCGGCAGTGCTGGCTGCCTTTGACTCCTGCTTAAAGGGAGAGGCACGGGAATTTCACCGGGAATACCGCATCAAAAGTAAGGATGGCAGCTATACCTGGGTCTTAAACAGGGGAAAAGTCTATTTTGACGGGGATGGCCTTCCCGGCAAGGTCGCAGGGGCTGTGTCCAATATTGAAGACCGGAAGCAGAAAGAATCAAAAATGGAATACATGGCATTTTATGATACGCTGACAGGTCTGCCTAATAAGGTGAAGTTTATGAGCACCCTTGAGGACACCTTAAGAAACATAGGAGAAACCCTGTGTCAGTATTCCATACTTATGATTGATCTGGACAATTTTAAGATTCACAATGATCTTCTTGGGCTTGATTTCTGCGATCAGCTGCTTAAGCAGGTGGGCAACCGGCTGTCACAGATCCTGGGCCAGGAAAATATGGTGGCAAGGTTCGGAGGGGATGAGTTTTTAATTCTCATCAGGGATCATCAGGACATCAGAGAGGTGGAAAAGATTTGCCAGACCATCTTAAGCATCTTTGGCGCCCCCTTTGTACTGATGGAAAAATCAGTTTACTTATCTGTCAGCATAGGCGTTGTCCATGGTCTTGAAGCCGGTCAGACGGCTAATGATGTGCTTCGGAACGCAGATACGGCTCTTAATAAAGCAAAGGAAAGCGGAAAAAAACCAGTACTGTTTCTACGGGGCCCAGATGCATGATGAAATTATCAGAAAATCCAATGTGGAGGCATGTATCAGGGAAGCTCTGGCAAAGGACAGCCTTCTGATTTATTATCAGCTGCAGCAGGACTTATCAGGGGATGAAATAAGGGGAGTGGAGGCCCTGGCAAGACTGTATTCAGAAGAATTGGGCATGATCCTGCCTCTTGAGTTTATAGCGGTGGCCGAATATACGGGATTGATCATTCCTCTTGGCAGCTGGATCTTAAAAAAATGCATGTAAGCAGGGAAAGGCCTGGATTGACAGCGGCTGTAAAATCGGAAAACTATCCGTAAATATCTCAGTCCATCAGCTGCGCAATGAGAATTTCTATGATCAGGTAAAAGAGGTGCTGAATGAGACTCAGTTTCCGGTAAACCAGCTGGAGCTTGAAATTACGGAAAGCGTTCTTTTGGAATTTTCCCAGGACAACATTGAAATTCTCAAAAAGTTGCGGTCCCTTGGGGTCAGCATTGCCCTGGATGACTTTGGTACCGGGTATTCCTCCCTTAACTATTTGACAGTCCTTCCTATTGACATATTAAAAATTGACAAGTCGTTTTTAAGAAGAGCCCTTGAAAGCGAAACTGAACGTCAGGTTATAAAAAGCATTACAGAGCTGGCTCATGGACTGAATTTAAAGGTGGTGTGTGAGGGGGTGGAAACAGTTGAACAAAGGCAGATTCTAAAGGAGATGGGATGTGATTATATCCAGGGGTATTATTTTGCAAAGCCATGCGATGCAGAAAGTATTGAAAAGTGGTTTGTGAAAGGACCAGCAGAAGCTTAGGAGGAGATGCTGGGTTTTCAAAAGGCCGGAACTTACAGATATGGAGGAATTAATTGAGGTGATGGAAATGTCAGAGATTGCCCAACAAGCTTTTAATGTCCATGTACTGAATTTGAAGTGTTTTCCCTTCAGGAAAATATTAAGGAGGTCTTATAATGATGAATAAACTTAAGAAAAAAAGGAGCAGTCTCCATCAGGTTCAAGCTGATACTTTTCACCAGCCTGCTGATCTTAGTATTAACGGCGGTAAACCTGATTACAAGCCTGTTTACCAGCTATCAGGGGATTTTAAAGAATGTCAGGGATGACCTCGCGTCCTTAGGAGCGGTTGCCAATCTGGCCCTTTCTGCTAAAGTAGAGGATTTAACAAGCGATTTAGAGGATGTGGCTGAGCTTGGGCTTTTGTCGGTTTCCTCTGCTGAGCTTGAAAAGCTTGCAAAGAAGAAAGGCTGGCTGTATCTTGCGGTTGCAGATGAAAATGGAATCATCAGAAGCGGGCCGGGGGGATACGAGGGGAGTGATATTGGCTCCCAGGACCTTTTAAACAAAGCTCTGGGGGGAGAAACCGTCATTTCTTCTCCTTACACTGACAGCAAGGGAGCCTTTGTCCTTCAGGTGTATACTCCCATGAATGGCAAGGTTTTAATTGCCGGCATTGATGGGATGTATTTAAGCGGTCTGATCGGGGATTTCAGAGTAGGTAAAACAGGAAATATATTTATCATTGACAGCAGGGGACTATGATTGCCAATATGAGGCCGGAACTGGTGCAGGAGCAGCGGAATTTCATTGAAATGTCAAAAACAGACAGCAGCTACGCATCGGCAGCCAAAGTTTATGCCAAGATGATCACAGGGGCTTCCGGTGTGGATACCTATTCCTATGCCGGTGTGAAACGGATCTGTTATTATTCTCCTGTGTCAGGAAGCAACGGCTGGTATTTTGGAGCAGTAGCACCGATCAATGAAATGACGTCATCCATCCGCACTGTAATATTCAGCCTTCTGGGAGTGGCCCTGATCATGATGACTGGGGGTATCCTGATTGCAGTTTTCTTTGCAGGAGGGATAGCAAATCCCATTATCAAGATCACAAACCGCATGAAATTGCTTTCTGAAGGAAATTTAACAGAGGAAACACCGGTAATTAAAAGCAGGGATGAGATCGGGGAGCTTTCCTCCAGCATTGACAGCTCCGTTAAGACACTTTTTCTTTATGTGGAAGACATCACCAGAAATATGGAGCAGATTGCGGCAGGCAATCTCAGGACCGGCCCTGCTCAGGAATACATCGGTGATTTCAGGCGGATTGAGACTGCTATTTACGATTCTGTGAAAAACCTTTCCGCAACCTTGTCTATGATTCATACGGCCTCTGAGGAGGTCAGCACAGGAGCAAGCCAGGTTGCATACGGAGCCCAGGATCTTGCGGCAGGATCCACGGAGCAGGCCGCTTCCATAGAGGAACTGGGAGCTTCCATAGGAAGGATCGCGGAGCAGGCTTTGGAAAACTCGTCCAATGTTAAAATGGCGGCACAATACGTGGAAGAAACAGGTGCCAGCGTCAATGACGGAGATGAACACATGAGCAGGCTCACAGAGGCGATGACAGATATCAGCACAGCGTCTGATCAGATCACCAGTATCACAAAAGTCATTGAAGATATTTCCTTCCAGACCAATATCCTTGCCCTGAATGCCGCTGTAGAGGCTGCCCGGGCAGGAGAAGCGGGAAAGGGATTTGCGGTTGTAGCAGATGAGGTCCGGAATCTTGCCTCAAAGTCCTCGGAAGCGGCAAAGCGGACGGCGGAGCTGATCCAGCACTCGGCAGCTACCGTTTCGGAAGGCTCCCAGATAGCGGAGAAGGCTGCCCAGATCCTGCGCAATATCAGAGAAAATGCTGTGAAGGTAAACGAAAGCATTGCCAAAATCGAGCAGTCTTCCGCGGAGCAGGCCAGTGCAATCGAAGAGATAAAGATAGGGCTTTCCCAAGTCTCTGCCGTGGTGCAGACCAATGCGGCTACCGCAGAAGAGAACTCGGCAACAAGCCAGGAAATGTCTGCCCAGGCTGCCACACTGCGCGCACAGGTGGAAAAATTCAAGTTAAATAATGAGAGATAAACGGCTTTTATAATGATTTACTTATCGGCTGCATTTCTGGCGAGGTTTACCAGGATGCAGCGATTTCTGCCTCTGCTTATAACATGGATCATGTATTATTTATTCAGGGATATAGCTATGGTAAAGGAAATCATCAAGCATCAGCTTTTCAACTCCTGCCAAAATAGCGATTCCAATTCCATGGGGGTCGTTAAAACGCCATCCAAGCTGCTGGTAATAGGAGCGGCTGAAGGAGCAGCCAGAGCCTGGCAGACACCGTATAAGTCCCCTTTCCGATTAATTACCCTTTGCTTCATTCCTGTCCATGCCCGTTGAATGGACAAAATGCTTTCCCGGCACAGCTTTGGACTTAAAATCCCCAGACGGATTCCCCTGGAAAGAGCGCAGATGAACATGGAAGTGGAGGAAGCCTCTTCATAAGTGGAGGGATCGTCCAGAATCTGATGCCACATGCCGCTTTCATCCTGCACCGAAAGAATGCCTTCTGCCATCTCATGGAAGAATCCGGCCACCGCCGTATGGTCCGGGTGATCCTCCGGGAGAACCAGCAGCAGTTCGGATAAGGCCAGTACACCCAGCCGTTTCCGCGGCTCCAGGGGATTTTATTCATTTTCTTATATTTCAGATCCACAATGTGAGACATCAGATTCTGATCCGGCATAAAGAAATACTGCTTGAATAACAGCGCCTGGTGGCAAGCCTCTGTTAAGTATTCCTCTTTTCCGCTTAACTGGTAGTAAAGGCATAAAAACGGGATGCTCATGTACATATCATCGATCCACATGGTGTTGTCGTTTCTGGAGAATACATGATCCTTTTCCCTGCGCTGGCGGTTTTTCATATAATCAGCAATCACATCCGCCAGGGCACGGGCTTCTTTTGACGGACACCGCCGGTTGGCTTCCAGCAGAAAGGAACCAAAGGAACCGCAGTCATCCAGCTCGGTCAGCCAGCAAAGCTGGGTGTTCACTCCCGGATATCCGAATACTGATTTATCATAAATGGAATAATCATAGACTGCCGCTGTCATTCGGGCATACGCCTGTACATATTCCAGCCAGTCCGGGCGATCAAGGTATTCGCCTGCTTTTAACAGGCCATAAAGGGTCACGCCGCAGGGATAGGTCCATTTTCCGTATAATTCCTGCTCCGCGAATATCCGCACAAAGGAATCCGGCAGGTCTGCCCTCCAGTAGCAGGTGCCATTTGATCCGGGGTACACCTTATCCATGCCTGTAAAGTGGCTGATGGGAGGAATTTCTTTTTCAAAGAGACCGGTATAGATCCATTCTCCCTCATATCCTTTTACTCCGGTGCAAAGAGGCAGGGTACCGCCTGCATCCTGAAATTCAACTGCCAGCCCTGTTTCCTGTCCTGCTTTCTTTTGGCAAAGCAGTATTACCTCGTACTTTCCTCTGGGCAGAGAAACTTCCTTTTCAAAGGTCCCTTCCTGCCATTCCAGGGTCAGATTCCCGTTGATATAGATGTTGACTGGCTGGCTGGAGCTTCCTTTTATCAGGACTTTGCCGGAGTCTCCATGGAAAAAACTGCTTTTGGCAGCAGCAGTTCCCTGGCTGTCCTTGCCGAAGATCCGGGATAAAGGGCAGGAGGGAGCAGATGCCTCATAATTCTGCCTTGGAAACCATGAAAGCCCCTCAAAAGAACCGTCAATAAGGGTCGAGGCCTCCACTGATTCCCGTCCGACAGGCGCGCTGTAGACAAAGCCTGCCTGTCCCTTTCTTTCAGCCAAAGGTGCCGTAAAATGGGAGGGCTGCCATTGAGGCTGTGCATGGCGGAGAGAAAGGCCGAAACCGATTTCCGTTTTTTCGGTTTCCAAAAGAAAATGGTTAAGGCCTGTTTCAAGGGGAATGGAAAATGTACAGCTGGATTTCATGCCTTCCTGAGGAGGGGTGGAATGAAATACTTTTTCTCCATTTACCCATAAAACAGCTGGTCCGCAGCATTGGATCTGAAACTGGGAGACGGTTTGGCTATGGCTGTATAAATTTCCTGCCCCATAGCAGACCTCTCCGGCGGCTGCCTGGGGAAAGCGGCTGCCAAAATCGAATTGATACCAGCCCTTTGTATCACATGTGATGCCGGATGTAAAATCCAGCCGGTACTCATAAGGTGCCTGGGGGTTATGCCCGATAAAACGGTTGGCCATCAGCGCAATTACCTCACGGTCCCGCTCTCCATATACGTGGCAGGCGCTTTCAGCCCAATGGAAGTAATTGTTATCGCTGACTTTGTAACTTTCGTAATTCATAAGGGGTTCCTCCTGTTAAAAGAATTCGTTTCATAAAAGGTTTCTTACAAAGTGGCATCTCATCTTACTTTTAAGCCTGTAAAAGCTTTCTTATTAAGCTTCTTGGGCTCTATATTTTATATTATAATGGATTATAGTATTAGAAATCTTATGTAATCGGGACTTTTTTTTGATTAAATCATACTTTTGGCTACTGATATAAAGGCTGGAATGGAGTGGGAAAAATTGTTATAAAATTGTCTTTAACTATTATATAGAAAATGATAGAATAAACATGTCATTCTGGTATGATTTAAGTACAGATATCCTTTCACCATGGGTTGAGATAAAATAAGAAAAATTGATTAAAACAGGAGGAATTTTTATGAAGTTTTGCTGGAGCACTTTAAACGTTAAGAATTTAGAAGAATCAATTAAATTTTATGAGGAGATCATTGGTCTGAAAGTAACCAGAAGATTCCCTGCCGGTCCTGGTACTGAAATTGCATTTTTAGGGGCTGGGGAAACACAAATCGAATTGATATGCAGCGGGGACAGGGAAATCCACGTAGGAGATGATATCAGCTGGGGATTTGAAGTGGAATCCCTTGATCAGGCCCTTTCCCTTGCAAAGGAAAAAGGCGCGGCTATTTTAGGAGAACCGGTACAGCCAAATCCGCACGTAAGATTTGCCTTTATAAAAGATCCCAATGGCATGAGAGTACAGCTAGTGGAAAATCTGGGGTAAGGAGCGGAAAACCCAGGCAGCGGCGGAAACTACAGAGCAAGGAGCATAGAAAATGAAGCATTTGATTGATAAGCTGTATGAAACTCATAACCTGGAAAAGGACGAGTTCATTTACCTGCTGGAAAATTATGATAAAGAGGCCAGTGAATATTTATTTTCCCTGGCAAGGTCCTGCAGCCAGGATCATTATGAGAAGGAAGTTTATATCAGGGGACTGATCGAATTTACGAATTACTGCAAAAATGACTGCTATTACTGCGGCATAAGAAGAGGCAATAAAAATGCCAGCCGGTACCGGTTGACCAAGGAAGAGATCCTTTCCTGCTGTGAGTCCGGGTATGGATTAGGCTTTCGGACCTTTGTGCTTCAGGGAGGGGAAGACCCTGCATTTACAGATGAGGTGATGGTGGATATTGTAAAAACCATTCGTGAGAAGTATCCGGACTGTGCCATCACCCTTTCCATAGGGGAAAAAACCTATGACCAGTATTTGAAATATTATGAGGCAGGGGCAAACCGCTATCTCCTCCGCCATGAAACGGCTGATGTGGAACATTATTCCCTTCTTCATCCGGATTCCCTGTCCCTGGAAAACCGGAAGGAATGCTTAAGGAATATAAAAAAGATCGGCTATCAGGTGGGGACCGGATTCATGGTAGGCTCCCCCTACCAGACCCCAAAGTGCCTGGCAGAGGATCTGGAGTTTATCAAAGAACTGTCTCCCCACATGGTGGGCATAGGCCCTTTTATTCCTCATAAGGATACGCCCTTTAACTCCTTCCCTGCGGGAAGCGTTGATCTTACCCTGTTTCTCATAGGGATCTTAAGGCTGATGCTGCCGGGTGCGCTGCTGCCTTCCACTACAGCATTAGGGACCCTTGATCCAAAGGGAAGGGAAAAAGGGATATTATCAGGAGCCAATGTTCTGATGCCCAATTTATCCCCCATCGGTGTCCGTAAGAAATATGAATTGTATGACAACAAGATCTGTACCGGAGAGGAAGCGGCAGAGTGCAATGTCTGTCTGAGAAACCGTGTTGCCTCCATTGGCTACAATGTGGTAGAAAAAAAGAGGGGATTTTAAAGAATGAAAAGGAGCCTGGTCCAGTCTGTGCGGAACCGGCACCATTATGGGAAGAAGATTTGATGCTTAGTAAATAAGGAGCCGGACAATGGTTTAAGGCAGAGCAGGCGGTTTTACATTAGCCTGTATCTGCCTTTTTAATGCCTTTATTCTGCTGTTATGGTCTTTGGCGAGCCGGCTGAACTCTTTAAAATCATTTCCAAGATGGGCATTTTCTATTGATTTTACCGTATCAATCGCCTATACTAGGCTCAAAAAGTGAACATCCGGTGTTCAAGCCTTGTAAAGGGAGGTTTTGAAATCAATGTTGATATATTTGTTTGGTTCATGCTCCTGGCAACAATGGGCTCCGTCGTGCTGATGGTATACGCCGTTGCAAGCCACAGTTCTGAACGGTCATTTTTTTCTGATCTTCGCTTCCATCTGCACTTTTTTTGTACACTGCAGGCTATTTGCTGGAGATCATTTCCACCACTCTGGAAGCCTCCTTTATGGGAGTCCGGGTACAGAAAATGGGGACGCCGCTGCTTGTGGTTTTTAATTATCTTTTCATACGGGATGTTTATGGGGAAAAACGCTTTAATTTTTCCAGGTACTGCCTGTTTTTTTGCGCTGCCTGTTTTTAACCTCTTCACCGCCCAGGCATTTCCTCTTGTGCAGCTGCACTATACGGGTATAGAATATTTTCATAACGGATATTTTGCCAACTGCCAGGGGCATCCGGGACCCATGACCTATGTGGCAAATGATTATAATTTTCTGCTGGTTTTTTTGAGTATCCGGCGGATTCTTAAGCATTTAAAGGGCACAAACAGGCTGCAGAAGCGGCAGGGCATTTGCCTGCTGGTGTCAATTTTGATTCCCCTTATTGTAAATATTTATCATGCCGTTTCCTACAATTACCTTCGGCCTGACATAAACCCCTTTGCGGTTTCTGTTTCTCTGGCTCTTCTCCTTTATTCTGTCAGGAATCAGAATCTGCTCAATGTGGTGCCGCTGGCACGGGCCAAGGTGATCGAGTCCATGGAGGACGCCTTTATTGTCTGCAGCAAGGACTTCAGCTTTCTGGATGCAAACCAGGCAGCCAGGGAACTGTTTCCGGAACTGAGCACTCTCACTCCAGGTGAAACCATGGAGAAGATGAAGCAGTTTGAAGGCCATAGGGAGTTGTGCCTCAATATAAATGGGGAGATGAGGTTTTACAAGGTGACCCAGACCCATATCAGGCAAAGCAGCAAAAACAGCGGTATCTGCATTGTATTCCATGACATTACCGATAAAGAAAAGCAGCTTAAAAGCCTGTATGGCAAGGCGACCTTTGATCCTTTGATGCATATCTACAACCGGGCAGCCTTTTTTGATCTTGTAGGTTTTATGCTGAATGCCAGTGAGGCGGAAGACCGCTCCTATGGTCTGCTGATGCTTGATCTAGACCATTTTAAAAAGGTGAACGATACCTATGGCCATCTGCGGGGATATGGTGCTGGAGACCATTGCTGCCATGGTGAGGAATCATTTTCGAAAGGAAGATATTGTGGGCCGCTATGGCGGCGAGGAAATTGTGGAACTGCTGGAGAATGTCTCTGCCGGACAAATGCTTGACTCAGTGGAAAAGCTCCGCGCGGCCATTGAGAACGAAACTGTTTTCTTCCATAATACTCCCATTTGCATTACAATCAGCATAGGGATGGCCCATTCTCCAGCCGGAAGCGTTCACTGCCTGGAGGATATGATCCTTCAGGCGGATCTGGCGCTCTATGAGGCGAAGAACGGCGGACGCAACCGTGCCTGCCTGTATGGCGGGGCGGTTGCATCCTCATAGTTACTGGAATATTTGATTATAGTCAAGGGGATATTCGCAATGACCAATGGGTCAGACCCTCCGCGACCCTGCTTGATTGGGTTAAATCAGTTTAATGCGATAGGCAATGGACTGGGGAGGAATGCTGGCGGTCTGGAAGTTGGCATGCTCGATCTTTACCAGCTGTCCGGGTTTAAGGGAGCTTAAGGGAATGGGATTATTGTTTTGATCCAGTATTTCCGTAGCCTGGGAAACAACAAATCTCATCTGGTCCGCTTTATCGCCGGGATTGCCTGTATTGAGAAAGCCATTTTGAGCATCAACGGAAACGATCCGGTCCGTTGTTATGCGAAACAGGGGCTTCTGCAGGATTGCAACCATCCGGTATGCCTTTGATTGAGGGGGAATGCTTTTTGTCATGGCAGAGGAGAACTCTGCATTGACCCACATCCCCTTTTTGATGGTGCACAAGCTGATAGGGTCGCCAAATTGATTGACTAAGATCGTGTCCCAGCCTATGTTCAATTGGAGAAGTTCAATATAGACCATTTCATTCTGGCCTGGGGCCGAGTAAGAAACGATGACATAGCCTGTTCTGCTGTTGGAAGTATATACATCTTCTACAAGGGCGTTATTAATTTGCAGGATGCTCCCGACCTGGGTAATGCTTCCCCTCCTGCCTTCAGCGGTATCATTCATATAAATCCCCTAAATAGCGCACGTATTAATTAATATTATATGACAGCGACAGGAAATATTCCGAAATCAGCAGCCTTTACCTGGGGAGCACTTCTTAAATTTATTAGTATAAGCTTAAGGAAAATTTCAGGAACTTTAGGCGATGATTATTAGCAGGAACAGACGACAATTTTTCATGAATGTGATATACTGTTTTTTTAAGCGTATCTTTCGCAAAATATAGGACCGTTAAATTGATTAACTGGAAAGAAGGGATTTTCCATCAGAAGGTATGATAAGTTAGTCAGGGACAGGATACCCGAGATGATTAAAGCAGAAGGCAAAAAAGCGGTATGCCGCATTATGACTGATGAAGAATATATGGTGAAACTGGAAGAAAAGCTTAACGAAGAGGTAAAGGAATATCAGGAAGATAAGAGCCTTAAAGAGATGGCAGATGTGCTGGAGGTGTTATATTCTCTTTGCAGTGCCAGAGGTTATACGAAAGAAGAATTAGAGGCTGAGCGGGAAAAGAAGGCAAGAGACAGGGGTGGTTTTAATAACAGGATTTTTCTGGAATATGTGGATGAGTAAATGAAAAAGTGCTTACATGATATGCAAAAATATACATTCCAAAAAGGAGGAATGCGTTATCAGGCGTAAATACACAATATTTCTATCCACAATCATCAGCATAATCTGTACTGTCATGGTATGCTTTTATTTATTTTCCATTGATAAGGTCGGCGATATTTATATAGAAAAGTCAGAGGAAGCGATCTATAACATTAAGAAGGATTTTCTAAGGGATACGGTCAATAACCTGATTTCCGAAATTGGATTAAGGCGGGCGGCCAAATCGTCATACGTGGAAATCTTTGTCTCCAGGACGTCTGATATCATTAACATGAAAAAGGATCTTCCGGACAGCGAATTCAATGATTTTTTTATCCGGCTTTTCCGGGATAATCCGGATTATAAATCCATGACTGTGGTCATTTGGGACAATCAGGCCAATAAAGCTGTTTATGACCCTGGGAATCTGGCAGGAGCTACCTGGAAGGATACTCTTAAGGCCAATACCTCCGGCCTGTCCTCTTACCGGATATTCTTTCACGGAGATTACGTATTCCTGTTTGGATTTACAAAAAGCTACGTTAATGAGCTTGTTAAGTCGGATATTGCCAATGTGATCAGAAATTCAAAATTTGACGGAAATTCCTACATTTGGGTAAATGAGATACAGAATTATCAGGGGGGTAAAAATTATGCCATCCGAAGGATCCATCCCAACCTGCCGGAAACAGAGGGAATCTATCTTTCTACGGATATGGCTGATATCGCAGGAAATTATCCATATTTGACTGAGCTTCAGGGAATTAATAAGGATGGAGAGCTGTTTTTCTCATACTATTTCAAGGAACCAGGCAGCAATAAGGTATCAAAGAAGCTGGCTTATGCCAAGCTTTATAAGGATTATAACTGGGTAGTTGCCATGGGAGTTTATCTGGATGACTTACAGCCATATGTTGATCAGACGAAAAAGGAAAGCAAGGAGCTGGTATCCCGGATTACCCTTATACTGGTATTATTGCTTATTGTTATATTAACTGTCAGCCTGTTTTCCGTTTCCTTATTGGAAAAAATATATTACCGCAATGCGAAAAAGGCAATGGAATCTGAGCTTAACCAGGATGTCCTTACAAAGGCGGGGAACAGAAGAAGCGGGACCAACGATTTGACCAATGCATTTGAGGAATTTAAACGGACAGGCTTAAGTCCCGGAATTATGATGTGCGATGTGGATCATTTCAAAGGATCAACGATAAATACGGCCATTTTACAGGGGATATGCTCTGGCGGAATTTGTAAACGTGATAAAAAGGACCTTAAGAAGCACAGACAAGATCATCCGCTGGGGCGGTGATGAATTCGTTGTCATTCTTTATGGCATGGAAGAGAAACATGTGCAGGATTTTGGAAACAAATTTTTGTCGACCGTGTCTTCTTTGAAAATACTGAATCAGCAGGAAGAGATAGGGATCACCGTATCCATGGGCTTTTCCTTCTTTAAGGAAGGCGATGAGGATTTTCACTGGGCATTAAAGCGGGCGGATGAGGCACTTTATAAGTCTAAGTTAGAAGGACGGAATCAGGCCAATGTTATTTTATAGATAAAAAGGCTCTGAATCCGGAAGAAGAGAGTTTTTATGTCTGGCTTTTTGAAAATGATAAAACGACCCGTAACACCAGCGGGTCGTTTTAATTTTCACAAAAAGCAAAGGCTGCTTAAAAAGCACATTTTATGTAAGGTTTTTAATGCCGGGACAGGGCAGAGGCAGCGGTTTCCATATTTAAAAGATACATATGGTTGAATTTTTCAATGGCAGCCTTTTTTTGTTCCATAAGGGAATGGGAATACACATTAAGGGTGATGGAAACGCTGGAATGGCCGAGCAGTTCGCTGATGGTCTTCACATCCACTCCCAGCTCCAGGGCCCGGGTGGCAAAGGTATGGCGTATGGCATGGAATTTACGGTCCTGGACATGGGCTTCCCTTAATAGTTTCTTGTATAGCTTTTGAAAGCAGCGGGGATCTAAGGGAGTATCCCCGTCGGAAAAAAATATAGTGGTCCGGGTTTGCATGAGAAAAACCCTGTTCCTGCAGCATCTTTAACAGAAAGTCCGGGAGGGGGATTTTCCTTAAAGATTTGCGGCTTTTTGGAGGACCTACCTGCAGAGATGTTTTGTTCCCCCCTTCTTCAAAATGTTTTATTCTGGATACGGTACGTGTTATGGACAGGGTACCGGTTTCCATATCAATATCTCCCCATTTAAGGGAACACAATTCTCCAAGCGTATGCCGGTATAAAAGCTGAGGATAATCCCTGCCCCACGCTTGTCTTTGGAATTCAGTGCGGTATTTTCTATGAGCCTCTGCTCTTTCAGCGAGAAGACGATAACCTCCTTGTCCTCCGGTCTTGGGATTTTCACCTGTTCAATGATGGAAAAACTCTCCGGCGCCCCCTTTAAGATTTCTTTTAATGCTATTTTGAAGATGGTAAGATATTTTTTTCTTAGATGAATCTGCCAGCCTGGTATTTTCTCTTATGGCTTTTACAAAACAAAGAACAGAATCTTCTGTAATTTGCAGATTTTTTTCCTGCTTAAAAAAATGGAATCACGTATTTATCCATGCACCGGTAATAGCTTTCATAAGTGGAGGGCTTCACCCGGAGGGAGGCATCCTCAAGCCATGCTTCAAACAAGCTGCAGACATCGTTCCTGTCCGAAAAAAAGGTTTTCCCGAACGGATTCCTCAATTTCCTGGAAATTTTTCATTTTTTCTTTTACGCCTTTGTAGGTTCTGGAGTAGAAATACCGGTACTTTCCATCCAGCTTTAAAGATCTTCCCTCCCAGCGCCCATCTTTGCGTTTATAAATGTTTTCTCCTCTTCGCGGCATTGTAAAATACTCCTTTGCTTATCATGTATTTATTATAAGATGATTTAAGTAACGGCAAATAATCCAAATATTACCAGAAAAGCTGTAGTAACATCCACAAAACATACGGTAATAGCATATATTGTTAAGTATGGTTGACTTTTCTTCAGACATCAGATAAACTGAATGTGTATGTTAAAATTAATAAAAAGGAAGTGAAACAATGGAAGGCAGCCCTCGAAGTCATATAGATGACTTCAAACCCCAGTATGAAAATATAAATCAATATACCGGCGCTTTAAGCGGGCTTTTGTCCATTGTTTTTGATAAAAATGGGCTTTATTAGCCTATGCTTTTAACGCCGTCTGTTGGGACGGCTTTTTTTATTGCTATTTTATTTTCATTGGGGAATCATAATAAAGAAAGGATGATTCCAATGAAATTCATGAGAAAGAAAACAATCAGCACTCAGATCCAGAAAAATAGACTCGACACGGAAAAAAAGCTCAGAGCCTATGCGTTTCTTGAGGAAAAAATGCTCCTGTCAACCCTTTCCGCTTCAAAGACCGGCCTTACCAATGAGGAGGCTCAGGAAAAACAGGATGAATTCGGGGCAAATGTTATTACTGCAGGAAATAAAGATACCATGCTTCACAGGCTGAGAGAGGCGGTCATCAATCCCTTTAACGTTATTTTGCTGGTCATTGCGGCTGTTAATTATTTCACAGACGTCATTGCTTCCTCGAAGCCTGATTACCTCACTGTTTCCATTATCATTTTCCTGGTGCTTGTCTCAAGTCTGGTTGCCTTTGTCCAGAATCAGCGTTCCAATGCCGCTGCGGAAAAGCTTTCAGAGATGATTTCCAACAAGGCAGATGTGTGGAGAGATGGGAAATTGACCGAGATCCCTATGGATGAGGTGGTTCCGGGAGACGTTGTCAAGCTTTCTGCGGGACATATGCTTCCGGCAGATGTGCGGTTTTTGTCTACCAAGGACACTTTTTTTAGCCCAGGCAGCCCTTACCGGCGAGTCTGCTCCTGTGGAAAAATTTTCTGACGGGGACAATAAGCCTGACGACGCATTAACAGATTTACAGAATATCGGCTTTATGGGATCCAATGTGGTAAGCGGAAGCGCTACGGCAGTGGTTCTGGCAACCGGCAATAACACTTATTTCGGCTCCATGGCCCAATCCTTATCAGGCGATAAGGCCAAGACCAGCTTTGAGCGGGGAGTGGAATCTGTCAGCGGGCTTTTGGTCAGAAGGATGCTTGTCATGATTCCGGTGGTATTTTTGATCAATGGCATTGCCAAAGGTGACTGGGCAGGAGCGCTTCTTTTTTTCCATCAGTATTGCAGTTGGCCTTACGCCGGAAATGCTGCCCATGATTATGACCTCCACCCTGGCAAAGGGAGCGGTTTCCATGTCCAGGCACAAGGTGATCGTCCGCACTCTTGGAGCGATACAGACCTTTGGAGAAATGGATGTGCTCTGCACCGATAAGACAGGAACCCTTACCGAGGATAAGGTGGTCCTGGAAAGATACATGGATTTAAATGGGGATGAGGATACCAGGATTCTGCGCCATGCTTACTTAAACAGCTATTTTCAGACCGGCCTTAAGAACCTCATTGATTTAGCCATCATAAACCGTGCGGAGCAGAACGGACTGGAGAATGTTTTAAGCTCTTACCGGCGAATTGATGAAATCCCTTTTGATTTTACACGGCGCAGGATGAGCGTGGTATTAACGGATCAAAAGGGAAAGCTCCAGCTGATCACAAAGGGAGCTGTGGAGGAAATTCTTGAAATATCCTCCTTTATGGAGATAAACGGGACGGTTCTTCCAATGGATGAGGAAACCCGCCGCGTTGCCATGGCAACCTATGAAAAGTATAATAATGACGGCCTGCGCATGATTGCCGTTGCCCAGAAGAACGAGGTGCCCGGCATAGGGGTATTCAGCGTTGAGGATGAGCGGGATATGGTTTTAATAGGCTTTGTAGGCTTTCTTGACCCGCCAAAGGAGAGCGCAGGCGCCGCCATCGCTGCCCTTCGTGACCATGGGGTAAGAACGGTGGTCCTCACCGGAGACAGCGAGGGCGTGGCGGCAAAGGTCTGCGGCAAGGTGGGCGTAGATGCTTCCACCCTGATGACAGGCCGGGATGTGGAGCAGATGGATGACAAAGAGCTTTTACATGCAGTAGGCATATGCAACCTGTTTGCAAAATTGTCTCCATCTCAGAAGGAACGGGTAGTAAAGGCGTTCCAGAGCGCAGGGCATACGGTGGGTTATATGGGAGACGGCATCAACGATGCGCCGCCCTTACACCAGGCTGATGTGGGGATCTCCATTGACAGCGCTGTGGACATTGCCAAGGAAACTGCCGATATCATTCTTTTAGAAAAGGATTTGATGGTCTTAGAGGAAGGGGTCATAGAAGGCCGCCGCACCTTTGGAAATATCATCAAATATATTAAGATGGCGGCAAGCGGAAATTTCGGAAACATGATTTCCGTTATCGCAGCCAGCCTGTTCCTGCCCTTTCTGCCCATGCTGCCGGTACAGATATTGACCCAGAACCTGCTGTGTGATTTTTCCCAGATGGGGATTCCCTTTGATGATGTGGATAAGGAATATTTAAAAAAAGCCTCATAAATGGGATACAAAGTCCATCAAATCCTTTATGGCTTTCTTTGGCCCCCTCAGCTCTGTTTTTGATATTTTATGCTTTGCGGTTATGTGGTGGGCCATTGGCGCTGATAAAGTGGAGCTTTCCCCATTGTTTCAGTGCGGGTGGTTCGTATTCGGAACCGTGTCACAGGTGCTTGTTATCCACTTAATCCGTACTGAGAAGCTGCCCTTTGTGCAGAGCAGACCTTCTATGCCCCTGTTTTTCTCCACATTTATAGTTGCGGTCCTTGCGCTTTTCATTGGATTTTCAGGTTTTGCCATTGGTCTTGATATGTACCGCCTGCCGGCACACTTTATTCCCTGGCTTGTTTTGATCCTGGCCGGTTATCTTGCAGTCGTGCAGATGATGAAAAAAGTATATATGCACCGTTATAAGGAATGGATGTAACCTTCCTTCAATCATTGAAAGAGCAGCCGGCATATTTTTGCCTGACTGCTCTTTTTGTTTTCCTTTTTATGTTTCTTTGCCGCTGTTTACGTGAGCTTTAATGGCTGCAAAGCTTTCCGCGCTTATTACATGCTCGATCCGGCAGGCGTCATCCAGTGCAGTCTTTTGGGTTACCCCCAGGTCAATCAGCCACTCCGAAAGCAAGGTGTGGCGTTCATAAATCCTTTCTGCTATTTCCAGACCCTTTTCCTGCAAAGTGATGTGGCCGTTTTCGTCTATCCCGATGTACCCGTTTTCCCGGAGATTTTTCATTGCCACGCTGACGCTTGGTTTTGAAAAATCCAGTTCTTCGGCAATGTCTATGGAGCGCACATGGCCGTTGCGCTTCTTAAGCATCAGGATTGTTTCCAGATAGTTTTCGGCAGATTCCTGTATCTTCGTATCATCACCCTCTTTCATAGGATATTTCTTTATTTTAACATGAATCGCCATAGATTTTCAAGATGGCTTCTCCTTATATTGTCTTGTTACTTAATTATTTTGGTTACAGAAAATTTCTGTTACCATTTTTTTGTTGAAATTTGTCGGAATTTTTATTATAATATAATATGGTTGACTTTAATCATTTGGCAGATACCTCATATTGATCAAAAGGTATCCCCTTTAATTGGGTAGTTAAATGAAAAAGCAAGCAGAAAATGGTAATAATCAGGCAAGATATGCTTAAATAATGAATGTACAAGTAACTGACCCAGGGCAAAGCAATCAGGCCGTGCAAGCGAAGATACAGGAGGAGGCATATGTTCAATACGTTTCAGACAGGAGAAGAGAGTAATTTTTCCTGGAACATGATAGGGAATATAGCGGAAGGGAGAAAGAATCTGGGGGAAGAGATGCCCGTCATGATGTACCGGCTGTTCCAGTATTCCTTAAGAGTGAATTGTCAAGGAGATTGGGCGGAGAAATGGCAAGAGAGCTTTTCCGAAGTGCAGGAGAGGTTTCCGGAAGAGAATTTGCCCTGCACATGCTTGATCTGACTCTTCCGCCAAATGATTTCCTTGCATCCCTGCAAAAAAATCCTGGAGGTACATAAGATAGGTATATTAAGAATTGAAAAGTTTGATCCCCATACCGGATATGTGGTTCTGACTGTTGGAGAAGACCTGGATTGTTCCGGGCTTCCTGTGACGGGGGATCAAGTCTGTAATTATGATGAAGGGTTTCTTTCCGGTGTATTAAAGGAATACACGGGAAAGGAATATGTGGTAAAAGAAGTTGATTGCTGGGCCAGTGGTTCACGTGTATGCAGATTTGAGGCCAGTGTCGACCATCGGACGAAGGTGTAGTGGATGACAGAAAAAGATGCTTCTGTTCTTTTGGAGCAGATCCGCAATATCATTTTAAATAAGCCGGTTTCCGGGGAGCTGGAGGAGAAAACGCAGGTGTTTTCAGACCTGGAGCAGGCAGTTTTCTATCTTTCTCACTGTCTCATGGAATCCAACGAGTTTCTTAAGAATCTGGCGGAAGGGAACTTAGACGTTCCTCTGCCTGACCGCCATAATTTCCAGGCAGGAGAATTAAAACAGCTTTATGCCGCCTTAAAGCATTTAACGTGGCAGACCGGCCAGGTGATTAAGGGAGATTATAAGCAGCGGGTGAATTTTATGGGCGACTTTTCCCGGGCGTTTAATGAGATGGTGGTCAAGCTGGAGAAAAGGGAAAATGAGTTGAAAGAGCAGGCGGAAAAGATCAAAAGGTTTAACAGGCTGCTGATATCCATCATGGACAGCCTGAAGGAATGGGTCGTAGTTATTGATGAAGAGAATGGGTCGGTATTATATACCAATGAAGCGGCCAGAAGGCGGTTTTATGACCCTGGGACAGGGCAATATGCCTGTGGGGAAGAGGACTGTCTCCTAATGGACCGTATCAAGTCCTATGCCGGACTGGAGCAGGAGCTGCGGTATGAATTCAAATGCGCCCGCAATAAGACTTTTCAGGTAAAATCCTATTCTTTGATGTGGGAGGAGAAAAAGGCAGTGGTACATCTTGTGACAGATATTACATATCAGAGGGAAAATGAAGCCTTCTTAGAGGTCATGGCTTATAAGGATGAACTGACCGGACTGGATAACCGGCGCAGCGGCCTGCGCACCATTGACTCTTATATCCAGAAAGGCATTCCATTTTCCCTTTGCATGATCGACATGGATGGGCTGAAAAGCATCAATGACCAGTTCGGCCATTTGCTCGGAGATGAATATATAAAGTCTGTTTCGGAAGCGTTAAAGGAATCTGCCCGGGATATTGACTTTACCTGCAGGTTCGGAGGCGATGAGTTTATCATGCTGTTCCGGGATTGCGAGAAACAGTCGGCAGAGGAGAGGATGGATCTTATCGATAAGAAGCTGTCTGATGCTGAGTTAAACTATCCAATGTCCATAAGCTATGGCGTGGTTTACATTGCAAAGGGGACGGACCTGTCTCCGGAAGCTGCTTTAAACATGGCAGATGAACGGATGTACTGCTTTAAAAGGCAGCGGAAACAGATAAATAACGGGCCAGGCGGTGAAGGAATTTAGAAAGCTCAACTTTTCTTGTGTTTTTTTATGATTTTACATTATAATAAAAGGCAGGTTAAATGAAATAGGAGCAAGAAAAGAATGAGATTTATTGGAAGCAAGACATTGCTGCTGGACCAGATTAAGCATGTGATTGATGAAAAGGCGCCGGGAGCGGAGAGCTTTTGTGATATATTTTCTGGAACCGCAGCGGTTGCCAGATATTTTAAACAGTGGTACCAGGTCTGTTCCAATGACCTGCTGTACTTTTCCTATGTGCTGCAAAGGGCTACCGTTGAAAATGACAGCGTGCCAAAGTTTATCCGTTTGCAGGAAGAAACCGGGATCAAGGATCCTGTGGATTTTTTTAACGGCAGGGAAAAAAAAGGATTTAGAGGAGCTTCAAAAGGAGCGCCGTTTTTTTCAGAACACCTATGCGCCTGCAGGCGGCCGCATGTATTTAAATGATGAGAACGCCCTGCGCATTGATTTTGCCAGGTGCACTGTGGAGGACTGGAAGGCTGCCGGTCTTTTAAGTGAGGATGAGTATTATTATCTGATCGCCTGCATTGTGGAGGGGATCCCTTTTGTTTCCAATACCTCAGGAACCTATGGGGCGTTCCACAAGGTCTGGGAGAGACGAAGTTACAAACAGTATGAGCTGTACCGGCTTCCCGTGATCCACAACGGAAAGCAGAACCGCTCCTTCAATGAAAACGGTGTGAGCCTTTTAACACGCATAGAGGGGGACATCCTCTACATTGATCCTCCCTATAATGCGCGCCAGTATCTTTCCAATTACCATGTCCTTGAGACAGCTGCCAGATATGATTATCCAGTGGTGAGGGGAGTTACGGGGCAGCGGCCGGACGGAGGGCAGAAATCAGAGTTTTGCATGAAGAATAAAGTGGTTCCGGCGTTTGAGGAACTCCTTGAGAATGCGCGGTTTAAGCATATCATATTAAGCTACAGCACGGACGGGCTTATGACGGTGGATGAGATTGAGGAAGCCATGAAAAAGCATGGAAAGCCGGAAACCTTCCAGATCTATGAGATTCCTTACCGGAGATATAAGAGCCGGAAGGTGAAGGAAACAGAGCGGTTAAGAGAGCTTTTGTTTTACATAGAAAAGCAGGTGCCGCCATGTACATAAAAAGTCCCCTGAATTATACAGGGGGTAAATTTAAGATCTTAGAGCCCATCTTTCAGGCATTTCCAAAGGATATCCGCACATTTGTGGATGTCTTTGCAGGAGGCTTTAACGTAGGGATCAATGTGGAGGCTGAGCAGATCATCTGCAATGACCAGATCACGTATCTGATTGAACTGTATCAGATGTTCCGTTCCACGGATATCAAGGAGATTCTTAAGAGGATTCAGGGCCTGATCTCAAGATATGAGCTGACCCAGCAGAACAAGGAAGGGTATTATGCCCTTCGCTCCGATTATAACAAAACAAAGGATTTAACAGAGCTGTTTGTGCTTGCCTGTTATGCGTTTAACCATCAGATACGCTTTAATAACAGCCATGAGTTCAATTCCCCCTTTGAGGAACAGAAGCTCCTTTAACGGCAATATTGAAAAGAATCTGACGGAGTTCTGTAAGGCTCTCCATGAGAAAAACGTTGAGTTTTCAAACCTGGACTTTACAGAGCTGGATTTTTCCGGCCTGGGAGCGGAAGACCTGGTTTACTGCGACCCGCCTTATCTGATCTCAACGGGGAATTACAACGATGGGAACCGGGGATTCAAGGACTGGAAGGAAGGAGAGGAGCGGGCACTTTTGGAGCTTTTGGACCGGCTTCATGAGAAGGGCATCCGTTTCGCCCTGTCCAATGTTCTGTATCATAAAGGATTGTCCAATGACCTCTTAATTGAGTGGAGCAAGGGGTATCAGGTCCATTATATCGATAATACCTATTCCAACTGCAGTTATCAGTTTAAAGAACGGAATGCGGTCACGGTTGAGGTGCTGATCACCAATTATTCATGAAGGCTGTGCTTTAGAATAAGGTTCCTATTGGATTATGAAAGGGGAAGCCGCTTAAAGGCTTCCCTTAATTAATGTTTTAAATAATTTCTTTATCCTGGAATAAAAGCCGGAATATATTCTTCTTTTCCCGCTTCTGTCTCTGCCTACATGCATTGCTGCTGCTTTTATCAACATTTCTTATTCACGGACACTCCGCTTTGGCCAGCCGGCAGTTTTTAATATATGATATGCCTCAACCGCCTTATGGCAGACATTACCCAGAAAGCTATGAACATGATAGCTGAAATACACAAGGGGCATATAAAAAAATACGTTCCGGCTGAATAAACTGGATAACATAAACAAATCGCCCAAAAGTGCGAAGCACAGGATAAAGCTGCAGATTAGACCAATTAACAGCCATTGAATGCGCTTCGTATACGGCTTTGCCAACTGTGCCAGCTGGTAAAAGCCCATTACCCTATTAGGAAGACGACCATGGTCGAGGATTCCGTTGTGGGGATATGAAAGAGAATGCTGGCTGATTGTATATAAAGTGTATTAAAAACAACTGTTATTGCGGCAGGAATTGTATGTTCTAAAATATTAGTAAGCAGCTTTCCCTCTGGCCGGGAGTAATTTGCCTGCAGTGCCAAAAAGAATGCTGGTATGCCAATCGTAAGTTCATTAATCGGCATCATTTGCAGCGGCGCAATCGGATAGGGATATGGAATAAAAATATAAATCAGGGTAAGCAAAACAGAGTAGACTGTCTTTAAAAGAAAAATTGCTGCAACTTTTTCAATGTTATTGATCACCCTCCGCCCTTCCTTCAGAACGTCAATCATTACACTGAAATCGTCAGTTATTAACACGAAATCAGAGGCGGAGCGGGCAGCATCGCTTCCGCCAACCATTGCAACGCTGCAATCGGCTTCGCGCATTGCAAGAATATCGTTTACACCATCTCCGGTCATACATGCTGTATGGCCATTTTTTTTCAATCCACGGATCAGCTCCCGCTTTTGCTGGGGCGTCACATGGCCGAATATGGTATATTCTTTGGCGATAGCTGCGTAGTCAGCTTCATTTTCCACCAGGCTCATATCAATGCTTTTTTTCTGATCCTGGGATTCCGGCCTTTTCTGCAACTGCTCGGACCGTATGGGGATTATCTCCGGAAATCACTTTTAGAATCACACCTTCCTGTAAGAAATACCGGAAGGTCTCATTTGCATTCGCCCGCAGATGGTCAGAAAGAATCAAAAGCGCAAAGCAGCTTAGTTCCTCTGGAAGCTTCTCTTCTGAGATAGATAGAGGAGAATGTGCAAGGCACAGTACTCTGAACCCCAAGGCGGCCTCTGCATTGGCCTGTTCTAGAAAATCTTTATTACTGCCCCTGAATACGATATTTGGTGCACCAATGATATAGCTGCCCTTTTCTTTAAAAGTAGCACCGCTCCACTTGCGCTCCGAGGAGAAAGGTAAAATTACGTCAGCAGCCCAATTTTCAGTTTTCCCAAATGCTTTGGTCAATGCTTCGGCTGTTGCATTTTTGTCTTCCAAAGTCCCCATTAGCTCAGATACGGCTAATTCCACCTCTTTTTCAGAGCCATCGGAATATAGTTCCAGCCTTTCAAACTGTAGTGATCCGTCTGTTATGGTTCCTGTTTTATCCAAACACAGCACATCTGTTCGGGCTAAGGTTTCTATACTGTGTAATTCCTGGACCAGTGCCTTTCTTTTTGCCAGTTTAAGCGCTCCAACAGTCATAGTGACACCAGTTAATAAGATCAGCCTGCCGGTATCATGCCCAGCACAGATGCTGACGAGCCCAGCACGGCAGTCTCCAGCGTATCTCCAAGCAAAAAATATTTCATATAGAATAACGTGGTGCCCAGCGGCAGTATCACAATGGTCAAAATCATGATAATGCGGTTTAAGGTACGCAGAAGCGGAGGGACCTGTTTTTTGCTCTTTTTGGCCTCCGCGGTCAGAGAGTGAGCATAGCTGTTTTCTCCTATGGCAATTATTTGAGCATAGCCGTGTCCGCTGGTCACATAACTGCCCGATAGAAGCGTATCGCCCTTTGATTTTTGAATTCTGTCCGCCTCTCCGGTCAGAAGGGATTCATCTACTTCAAGCCGCTCCGAAGAAATAACCATGGCATCTGCGCATACCTGGTTACCAATAGCCAGTATCACAATATCGTCGAGTACAATCTCATCCTGTGCCACTGTATATTCCGCTCCATCCCGGATTACGGTTACATGTGCCTTGGCTAATACAGATAGTTTATCTAATCCGCGTTTTGCCCTCAATTCTTGAAAAATACCCATACACGTATTGCTTACGGCGATCCCAAGAAAAAGTATATTTTCCGGATGCCCGACAATGACCAGAATTACCGCCAGGAAAACATTGATGAAGTTGAAAAGTGTAAAAATATTTTTTTGAAATAATACCGGGGATTGTCGGGGTCAGACCTGTTCTCTGTACATTCACGGCCCCTGCATTTATACGGTTACGGACTTGTTCGGCAGTTAGTCCGATACTGATATCAGGATTGCAGTGTTTTAAAGATTTGTAAGTTTTATTTATTAATAACCCTTTGTCTTTTCTATCTTTCATAAGATGATCACCATTATAATTTATATATAACTTGGTCGTTAACTGGTCCATAAGTCTTCCAATTAGGTTTCCCGTTTTTTTCGGTGAGTTAAACAAACGTTCCTTTACTTGCAGATGAAGGCACAGCCTTAATAAAAAAAGAGCGAAAATCTTCGCTCTTTTTACTGTATTCCCATCTCCTGATGGTTAATTGGATTTTACTTCTTTCCAGGCTTCATTGTAAATGGAATCCACCTGATCCCCAAGATACTTATACACTTCGCTGTTCTTTAAAGAATCCACATCCGGGAAAACAGCTTTGTTATTCTGCAATTCCGTGTCAAGCAAATCAAAGGCTCCCTTGTTTGGAGTAGGATAGGTGATGTATTCAAAGTTCTTTTTTGCAATATCAGGACGGCAGAGGAAGTTGATCCATTTCTCTGCATTCTCCTTGTTGGGAGCATTGGCGGGAATGACCCAGGAATCCAGCCAAAGGTTGGTTCCATCCTCAGGGATCACGTATTCCAGGGAGTAGTCAAGGCCAAGGTCCTTTACTTCATTCTGGATGTAAAGCATTTCTCCGGAATAGATGACACCTACGGCAGCTTCGCCGCCGATCATTTTATCCCTGACCTGGTCGATGACATAGGCCTGGACCAGAGGCTTTTGCTTGATCAGCAGTTCCTTTGCTTCCCTGATCTCTTCCTCATTGGTGGTGTTGGCGGAATAGCAAGGGATTTTAATGCCACCATAAAGGCATCCCGGACGCTGTCCTGCATGAGGATATTGTTCTTAAACTTTTCATCCCAAAGGTCGGACCATTTGGTCGGAACGTCTTTCGGGTCTACCATGCTGGTGTTATAAAGGATTCCCACGGTTCCCCAGCAGTATGGAACGGAATATTTGTTTTCCGGGTCAAAGCTCTTTGACATCTCCTGGTATCTGGGATCAATCTCCTTTATATTAGGAACATTGTCAAAATTGATTTCTGCCAATAGATTATTTTCGATCATTTTCTGGATCATATAATCGGAAGGGCACACCGCGTCATATTTTACGCCTCCTGCCTCAATGACAGGATACATCTCTTCATTGGTTTCAAACATATCATAAACGACCTTGATCCCGGTCTCTTTTTCAAATTCCTGGATAACGGATTCATCAATGTATTCTCCCCAGTTGTATACGTAAACCTCTCCGGCGCTTCCTGATTTGGGGGCGGATTTTCCGCAGCCGCTTAAAAGGGAGAGGGTAAGAGCACACAGGGAGCCGACTGCCATGATCTTAGATAAAGTTTTTTTCATGTATTTGTTCTCCTATTGTTTTTTACGCTTTGGTGCAAAGTTGGTAATGAGTAACAGCACCAGCACCGTGATAAAGATGATGGTTGACAGCGCATACATGGAGGGCTTGATCCCCCGGCGCACTTCGCTGTAAATTAAGGTAGAAAGAGTATTGATACCGGCTCCCCTGGTAAAGTGTGTGATGATAAAATCATCAAGGGACATTGTAAATGCAAGGAGAAAACCGGAAAGCACGCCCGGAAGGATATCCGGGAACACCACCTTGAAAAATGCGGAGACCGATGTGGCTCCTAGGTCCATGGCGGCTTCATAGGTGCTTTTATCTGTTTGCTTTAACTTGGGGCTGACGCTTAAAATGACATACGGTATGTTAAAGGTAATATGTGAAATCAAAATGGTCTGAAAGCCCAGGGAAATTCCAAAGGCAATAAATGCCAGCATAAGAGAGATTCCTGTAACAATATCCGCATTCAGCATGGGGATGTTGGTAATGCCCATGAGAAGGGATCTGGGGACCCGTTTCATGCTGTTAATGGCAATCGCTGCCGCAGTGCCTATAATGACCGCAATCAGGGAAGACAGAAATGCGATCAGCAGCGTATTGTAAAGGGCTGTCATAATGGTGCTGCTTGAGAACAGCTCTGTATACCATCTTGTGGTAAAGCCGCCCCACTGGTACGGGATTTGGAGCTGTTAAAGGACAGCACAGCCATGGTGGCAATGGGGGCATACAAAAATACCATAATAATCACCAGGTAAAAATCCTGAATAAAACGTTTAATAAATCCAGTCTTGCTGTTCATCAGAATGCCGTTCCCTCCCCGTTCTTATCATATTTGGCAATAAGCGCCATGCTGATCAGAATGAAAATCATCAGAACCAGGGAAAGGCCGGAGCCTAAATTCCAGTTGCTTCCCTTGGTAAACTCCTGCTCGATCACATTGCCGATCAGAAGAATCTTGCTTCCTCCCAAAAGGTTTGAGATAACGAATGTGGTAAGAGCCGGCACAAATACCATGGTGATCCCGCTGACAATGCCGGGGATGCTTAAGGGAAACAGGATACGGAATAAAACCTGGACCGTGTTGGCCCCTAAATCCCTGGCAGCGTTTATCACGTTGTCGTCAATTTTCATCAGGACATTATATATGGGGAGAACCATAAACGGCAGAAAGTTGTAAACCATGCCGAGGATAATGGCTCCCGGTGTATTGATCAGATTCTGGTTAGGCAGATGGAGTGCGTTCAGCACGCCGTTTATAACGCCGTTCTTTTCCAGCAAAGTCTGCCATGCCAGGGTCCGAAGCAGGAAATTCATCCACATGGGAAGGATGAAGATAAAAACGATAAAGCTTCCCTGACCCATTCCCCTGGAACGCAGAACCATGGCCAGCGGATAAGCAAGGATCAGGCATAAGGCTGTGCTGATAAAGGAAAGCCCCAGGGAAAGCCAAAGGGCTTTTGAGTGCTCCGCCGTTGTTACGGAGAGGATATTTGCCAGGGTAAAGGCCCCGGACCGGTCCGTCAGCCCGTAAAACACAATCAGCGCCAGCGGGATCAGGATGAAGCCAATCATCCACATAATATATGGGCCGGATAATAATTTTTTATTCATTGATTCCCACAGCCTCCTCATCCTCGGATGTCGGCTTGTTCATGATCTGAATGTCGAAGGGATTTACGTGGATGCCCACCTTCTGTCCCACCGGGAACATATCCGTGCTGTGTACCAGCCATTCAAAGCCGTCAGGCGAGGTCACTTCCATTTCATAGTGAACACCCTTGAAAATCAAATGGGTCACAGTGCCTGTCAGTGTGCCTTCCTCAGGAGCTACCAAATCAATATCCTCCGGGCGTATAACCACGTCAACCGGGGTATTGGTTCCAAAGCCCTTATCAACGCAGACGAATTTGGCATGAAAGATCTCCACCAGCTCATCCCGGACCATAATTCCGGGCACAATGTTGCTTTCGCCGATGAAGTCCGCCACAAATGCGTTTTCCGGTTCATTGTAGATGTTTTCCGGGGAGCCCATCTGCTGGATATAACCCTGGTTCATGACCACGATGGTATCGGACATGGTCAGGGCTTCTTCCTGGTCATGAGTAACGTAAATAAAAGTGATGCCCAGCTCGTTTTTCAGCCGGATCAGCTCATACTGCATATCCTGGCGGAGCTTTAAGTCCAGGGCTCCCAAAGGCTCATCAAGGAGAAGGACCCTTGGTTCGTTTACGATTGCCCTGGCAATGGCGATCCGCTGCTGCTGGCCGCCGCTTAAGGAGCTTACGGAGCGGTTTTCATAGCCGTCTAAGTTCACCAGCTTTAAGGCATATTTGATCTTATCCTGTATATAAGTCTTTGGCTTATTTTTAATTTTTAATCCAAAAGCGATGTTTTCTGCAATGGACATGTGATTAAACAAAGCATATTTCTGGAAAACCGTGTTAAGCTGCCGCTTGTTGGGAGGCAGATTGGTAATATCCTGCCCGTCAAAAATCACCTTTCCCTGGTCAGGGCTTTCAAAACCGCCGATAATCCGAAGAGTTGTGGTTTTGCCGCATCCGCTGGGTCCTAACAGGGTAACAAATGCGTTCTCCTTTACGGAGAGGTTTAAATCATCCAGTACCATAGTACCGTCAAAACTTTTTGTGATATTTCGTAAATCAATTAATGGCTGACCCATAACCCTTTATCCTCCTGTCAAAAGCTCGGCGGGGAACTGACCCAGATAAGGGCAGCGCCGGCCTTGCTGCTTAAGTAATGTTTTTTTGTCTGATACAAAGTAAAAGGATTCCCCTTTTTTAGCTTTGTATGTTTTATTTCCTATATGAATGGAAATATTACCCTGTAGCACATAGCCGAATTCTTCGCCCTCATGAGGATTATCCGGATAGGTCTCCCCGCCGGCCTCCAGGGTGAGAAGGATCGGTTCCATCATGTTTTTCTGCGCATTGGGAATAATCCATTTGATTGTATTCTTAAGTTCTGCATCGTGCTTTTCAAAGTAATCGGTTTTTCCGAATACGATCTGTTCCTCAGGGCTTTCATTAAAGAACTCGCCCACAGAGGTTCCAAGGCATTGCAAAATGTCCAAAAGGGTAGCAATGGAGGGAGAGGTCAAGTCCCTTTCCAGCTGGGAGATGAACCCCTTTGACAGCTCTGCGCGGTCAGCCAGCTCTTCCTGGGTAAGTCCCTTTAAGACCCGAAGCTCTTTTAGTTTTGTACCGATATCCATATGCTCCTCCTTTTTGCTAATGATAAGCTGAAAGTTTACCTATACTAACTGACGATAAAATTAATTAAAAAGTTTAGTAATGATAAACAAGCAGCAAGATACATTATACTGTTTTTTTCTTTGTATGTCAATAGTTTTTAAGGAAGTTTTTCCTTAACAAACAAGGAAATTTATGATATGATAGTTTCAGGTTATGCAAGGAAGTTCGATTGGCCTAAAAGCTTGTCGAACGGCTGATTTTCTGAATTAAGGCTTTACCAGGAATTGTCTTTATTCAGAGAGTTATGCTAAGGAAGAAATCAGGAGGAAATGTATGATGAAAGGCAAGTATATGGCTTATGTAGGTTCTTATTCCTACAACGGACAGGCAAAGGGGATTACCGTATACGATGTTGATGTGAAAGAGGGCCGTTTTATTCCAAGATGCGAGGTTGAAGTTGATAATTCTTCTTATGTGATCGCTTCTAATGATGGAAAGACCCTGTACTCCATCGCAGACGAAGGGATCGTATCCTTCCGCATTCATGAAAATGGGGCGATTACAAGGCTTAATTCAGCCAATATAAAGGGAATGAGGGGCTGTCATCTGTCTACCGATGCAGAGGACAAGTATATCTTTGTATCAGGATATCATGATGGAAAGTCCACTGTGCTGCGGCTGAATAAGGATGGCTCTATAGGAGAGATCGTGACCGGAGTGTTCCATAAAGGCTTGGCAGTGTGGCGGAGAGAAATTTCCGTCCCCACGTGAGCTGTACCAGGAGAACTCCTGACGGAAAATTTATCATGGTGGCTGATTTGGGGATTGACCAGGTCAAAATTTACCGTTTTAATGAGAAGGACGAGGAGATGATCCTTGTGGATGCCCTGCACTGTGAGCTGGAATCCGCTCCCAAATGCTTCCGCTTCAGCTCAGACGGAAGGTTTTTCTATCTCATTTCCGAGTTAAAGAATGTGATCGACGTGTTCACCTATGAGACAGGGGAGCGCCAGCCAAAGATTGAGAAGATACAGACAGTTTCCACCACCGGCCCCAAGCACAGCCAGCTGACTGCGGCGTGTTCTATGCGCATGTCCAATGATGAAAAGTATTTATTCTGCGGCAATGCCGGGGACAATTCCGTTTCGGTTTACAAGCGGGACAAGGACACAGGCTTTTAGAAGCCTTATGCTGTCTTCCCATAAGCGGCAGCTATCCTAAGGATATCTGCGTTTTACCGGATGATAAGCATATTGCTTCCATCAACCATGAGTCAGGCAGTATCACCTTCTTTACGGTTAATTATGAGAAAGGACTTCTGGTCATGAACGGCAAGGAAATCAAGGTCAATGAACCAAATAGCTGTGTGATCGTGAAAGTAAGCAATTAAAATACCTTACAGGCATACCTCTGTGCCCGGAAAACATGGGCAGGGAAGAGGAAACACCTTACAGGCATACCTCTATGCCCAGAAAGCGTGGGCAATTGAGAGGAAAGGAGAGACATAATACATGGCAGGATCAACACTGGGGACAATATGGAAGGTGACAACCTGGGGGGAATCTCACGGAAAGGCAATCGGCGTTGTATTAGACGGCTGTCCGGCAGGACTTAACCTGGAAGAGGCAGATATCCAGGAATACTTAGACCGGAGAAAGCCAGGGCAGAGCAAATTTACCACAAAGCGCCAGGAGGCCGATCAGGTGGAGATTTTGTCCGGAGTTTTTGAGGGAAAGACAACGGGAACTCCCATTTCCATGGTGATATGGAATACGGACCAGCGCTCCAGGGATTACGGAAACATCATGGAGGTCTACCGTCCTGGCCATGCGGACTTTGCCTTTGATGAAAAATACGGAATCAGGGATTACCGGGGCGGCGGCCGTTCCTCCGGAAGGGAGACCATAGGAAGAGTGGCAGCCGGTGCTGTTGCCGCCTGTTTTTTTAAAGAGCCTGGGAATTACCGTGACCGCTTATACCAGATCCGTTGGGCCTTATGAGGTAAAGGCAGACCATTTCAACATAAAAGAGAGAGATAATAACCCCCTTTTCATGCCTGATAAGGAAACAGCGGCCCTTGCTTCCGAATACCTGGAAGAGATGATGGGAAAACTGGATTCTGTAGGAGGCGTGGTGGAATGCGTCATTGACGGTGTTCCGGCCGGAATCGGCGATCCGGTATTTGAAAAATATGATGCGGCTCTTGCAAAGGCGGTCATGTCCATTGGAGCGGTCAAGGGCTTTGAGATCGGAGACGGCTTTGGAGCAGCCAGAGCCCTGGGATCCCAGAACAACGATGGATTTTGTGCGAATCCGGGAAAGGGCATTGAAAAGACCTCTAACCATGCAGGAGGAATCCTTGGAGGGATCAGCGACGGTTCCCAGGTGGTTCTGCGCGCGGCATTTAAGCTACCCCATCTGTGGCACAGCCCCAGAAGACAGTGACGCGCCAGGGAGCGGAAACGGAGATTCAGATTAAGGGGCGTCATGACCCTATTGTTGTTCCGCGGGCAGTGGTGGTAGTGGAAGCCATGGCAGCGCTTACCACCGCAGACTTACTGCTTGCCAACATGGCCTCCAGAATGGACAGGATCCATGCCTTTTACGGCCGGTCATCGGCTTTGGAAGGTGACTTGGAAACTTGATAAAATCCGGCATTTATGATATGTTAAATGCCGGATATATTTTACGCGGTAATGAACGGAACAAATATGCCTGCATGTTCATTCGGCGAATGCCGCGGCAGCTAAGAAAACCCACAAAGCGTGTTTTTCTTAGTTTACTCAGACAACGGTATGGCGGACATGTCTGCATGTTCTGCCGGCAATGACAGAATAACAGGAGAATGACGATGAAGATTGCAATGGGAAATGACCATACGGCCATAGAAATGAAGAATTACATTAAGGAATTTGTAGAGAGCAAGGGATATGAGGTGATCGACTTTGGAACCAATTCCACAGAAAGCTGCGATTATCCGGAGTATGGGGAAAAGGTAGGACACGCTGTTGCAGACGGAGAAGCTGATTTGGGAATCGCAATCTGCGGAACAGGAGTGGGAATCTCCCTTGCCTGCAATAAAGTCAGAGGGATCCGGGCCTGTGTCTGCAGTGAACCCTATACTGCAAAGCTTTCCAGAATGCACAATGATTCCAATGTGCTCTGCTTTGGAGCCCGTGTCATTGGCGTGGAAATGGCAAAGATGATCACGGAAGAATGGCTGGATGCCAAATACGAGGGCGGAAGCATCAGCGCCGGGTGGATATGGTAATGGATATCGAAAAAAAGAAGCTAAAAAAATATGGGAGGGGGAAACATATGAAAAAGATCGGGTTTATCGGAATTGGAATTATGGGAAAGTCCATGGTGCGCAATTTAATGAAGGCCGGTTATGAGGTGGCAGTATACTCAAGAACCAGGAGCAAAGCAGAGGATGTCATTTCAGAGGGAGCCGTATGGTGCGAAGATGTGAAGGCCTGCTCCAAAGGCAGGGATGCGGTCATCTCCATCGTAGGATATCCTAAGGATGTGGAAGAGGTCTATTTCGGAGAAAATGGGATCATCGCAAACGCAGACAAGGGAACCTGCCTGATTGACATGACCACCACAAGCCCAAAGCTTGCTGTGCGGATTTATGAGGAAGCAAAACAGGCAGGGCTAAAGGCCCTGGATGCCCCGGTGACAGGAGGAGATACCGGCGCAAGAGAAGGAACCCTTACCATATTGGCTGGAGGAGAGAAGGATACTTATGACCGCTGCCTTCCTGTTTTTGAAGCAATGGGAAAGGCCATCCAATATGAGGGAAAGGCCGGAAACGGCCAACATACCAAAATGTGCAATCAGATTGCCATTGCAGGAGCCCTTTCCGGAGTCTGCGAGGCAATGGCCTATGCAAAGGCCAATGGCCTTGACGTAGGGACCATGGTGGACTCCATCGCTACCGGTGCAGCAGGAAGCGCCCAGTTAAATGCAATGGCTCCCAGAATCCTTTCCGGGGACTTTGCCCCAGGGTTCTTTATCAAGCATTTTATCAAGGACATGAAGCTTGCAGCTGAGGAAGCGGAAGATGCCGGCATACGGCTTGGTGTGCTTGATTACGTACTTTCCATGTATGAAACCATGCTGCCTCTGGCCATGAAGACGAGGGAACACAGGCTTTGGTCAAATATTACCAGTGGTAAGAGATATATAAAAACGCAGGCAGAAAAGCGGCCTGCGTTTTTTTCTTATTGAATTTTTTTTAATGGAAGGGAAATACCGGAACAGAACCTTTGCAATGATCTTGTCTTTTTCCACGTATTTATGTTTCCATCTTCTTGCATCTGCGGAGAAATTCCGGTTGTCCCCAAGCATGAAGTAACAGTCTTCCGGCACTTCATAATGGGCGTCAGGCTCCGGTTCCATTGGCTCCGGAAGATAAGATTCCTCAAGAGGCGTTTCGGAATTATTTAAATATACCTTTCCGTCCCGGATATCGATGATATCACCCGGAAGGCCGATGACACGTTTTACGTAATAGGTCTTACCGGTAGGATCATCTGGAAAATGGAAAATAGCTATATCGCCCCGCTTTGGGTCGCCAAAATAATAGGATAGCCTGGAGCCGATGACCCGGTCCCCTGTCATAATGGTCTTTTCCATGGATCCGCTGGGTACCCTGCTGTTTGCGATGATAAAATTATTGAGCAAAAACGCAATGACAGCTGCAGTAATGATGATTTTGATCCAACTGATGATTTCTTCCCTCCAGCTGAACGGTTCCCGTTCTTTTGGCATGTTATCGTCTCTTTTCATATGATCTCTTCTTTTCCTTATTATTGTCCACGTTTTCTGGGCATAAAGGTATACCCGCAGGGTGTCCCCTTCCTGGTGGTCCCATTACAAAGTTTAAATGAGATTGATTTATAACGCAAGGGGTTTTACAAAATGGTAAGAAAATATTCACAAATACTCTACGGATTGTCCATAAAATCACGATATAATGAACGCAAGAGAGCGAAGATGAATTTGTTCATCGGCGCGAAGGCTGAATGCCGATCATGAACCACAGGTTTATGATATCATGATTTACAGATAAAAAAATCACAGCAGGGGGAGCCGGATCATGGAAGGGAGAAGCCGGAATCAGGATAGGAGACTTATTGCAGCTTCCGCATTAATGTTTGCAGTTTCATTGCTGCTTCAGATGCTGGCAAGAAAGGTTCCGGGATTTGGGGACTGGTACGCCAGACGGGTTTACCGGTTTGTGGTAGGAAGCGTGGGAAGGCTGTCCGGGGGATTTTCCTTTGCACTTGTGGAGGCCGGCACTTACCTGCTTCTTTTGTATATTATTTATTACGTCTTTACCCACCGTAAGGAGGGGAAAAAGATCCTCATAAGAGCCGTGTTTCTTGTTACCGGCCTTTTTTTACTCTTTACAGTTAATTGTGGGATCAATTATTACCGGAAACCGTTTTCCAGCTATTCGGGGCTGGATGTGAGAATGTCTTCCTTAGAGGAACTAAGAAGCCTCTGCCTTACCCTTACAGATGAGATAAACCGGATATGCAGGGAAGGCTTGGCAAATGAAACGGATTTAAAGCGCCTGGAAAAAGAAAGTGTGAAAGCCATGAAAAGCCTGGGAGAGGCTTATCCGGAGCTGGCAGGCTATTACCCGCCGCCCAAGGCTCTCCTGTGGTCTTACTTTTTTTTCGGTTCAGCAGCTTTGCGGCCAGTACTCCCCTTTTACGGTGGAGGCTACTTATAACCGGTCCATGCCGGCTTACAACATTCCCCATACTGTCTGCCATGAGCTGTCCCATTTAAGAGGGTTCATGAGAGAGGATGAGGCCAACTTCATCGGATATCTGGCCTGCATCGGCTCTGATGATGCCGCATTCCGTTACAGTGGATACTTGACCGGCTGGATTTACGCCACCAATGCCTGGCAAAGGCGGACCAAGAGGCATACGCAGAAATCTGTGGGTCGCTCAGTGAAAGGGCCTGGGAGGATTTAAGGTACAACAATGAATTCTGGGGGAAATACGAGGGGAAGACTGCCGAGGTTTCCAACTTGATGAACGATACTTATTTAAAGCTCAACAGCCAGTCCGATGGGGTAGGCAGCTATGGCAGAATGGTTGATTTAATGCTGGCCTATGCACGGTTTAAATAAGCCTCAATTCCAGTAAACTATTGAAAATTACGTGCCCCGGTGATAAAATATTTTCATAAAGAGGGACCAGGAGGAGCCATGTATGGATGGAAAATTATATGATTTGATGGATTGGGCCGGCATTGAAGAAGTTGTATATTCAGAAGCAGCGAATCCCCACGAGATTCTGGGCCCGCACGTAACAGAGCAGGGGCTGCTTATCCAGGCATTTATTCCTACGGCTGAAGCGGTGAATGTCCGGTTTAGGGAAAGCGGTAAGGAATATCCTATGGAGCTTGCAGATGAAGCCGGCTTTTTGCGGCTCTCATACCGCGCAAAAAGCAGAAGCTTATACTCTGCTGATCACTTACGACAATGGGACGTCAGAGGAATGTCTGGATCCCTATTCCTTTCCGCCTTTCTATAAGTCGGAAGATATCAAAAAGTTTGAATCCGGAATTCACTACAGCATCTATGAAAAGATGGGGGCGCACCCCATGTCTGCAGGCGGAGCGGAAGGGGTATACTTTTCCGTGTGGGCTCCATGCGCCATGCGTGTCAGCGTGGTTGGGGACTTTAACCTGTGGGATGGCAGGCGTCACCAGATGAGGAGGCTTGAGGATTCCGGTATTTTTGAATTGTTCATTCCCGGCTTAAAGACAGGAACCATATATAAGTATGAGATAAAGCATATGGATGGAAATCCCCAGCTTAAAAGTGATCCCTATGCCAATTACTGTGAGCTGCGCCCTGATAATGCTTCCATTGTCTGGGATATTAACCAGTATTCCTGGAGCGACCAGGAATGGATGAAAAAGAGGGCGGGGATTGATTCCAAGCAAAATCCCATGTCTGTTTATGAGGTACATTTAGGCTCCTGGCTCCGGAAGGAAGCGGAGCTTGATGAAAGCGGAGCGGCAGTTGTTGGTTCTGAATTCTACAATTACCGCGAAATTGCAGAAAAGCTTGCAGAATATGTTAAAGATATGGGTTACACCCATGTGGAACTCCTTCCCATCATGGAGCATCCCCTTGATGCATCCTGGGGCTATCAGGTGACCGGGTATTATGCGCCCACCAGCCGCTACGGAACGCCGGATGATTTCATGTATTTCATGGATTATATGCACAAACAGGGCATCGGCGTGATTTTAGACTGGGTTCCGGCTCATTTTCCAAGGGACAGTTTTGGACTTGCCAGCTTTGACGGAACCTGTGTATATGAGCATAAGGACCCAAGGCAGGGGGCACATCCCCATTGGGGAACTTTGATTTATAATTACGGAAGACCTGGGGTCAGCAACTTCCTCATTGCCAATGCCCTTTTCTGGGCGGACAAGTACCATGCGGATGGAATCCGTATGGATGCGGTGGCTTCCATGCTGTACTTAGATTACGGCAAAAATCCGGGAGAATGGATTCCCAATATTTATGGCGGCCATGAAAACCTGGAAGCTGTGGAATTCTTAAAGCATTTGAATTCCATATTCAAGGGGCGAAAGGATGGGGCGGTTCTGATTGCGGAGGAATCTACGTCATGGCCCAGAATCACCACTGATGTAAAGAATGAAGGCCTGGGCTTTGACTATAAATGGAACATGGGCTGGATGAATGATTTTATCGGCTACATGCAGTATGATCCTTACTTCCGGAAGCATCATTATGGAGAGATGACCTTCAGCATGCTCTACGCATACAGCGAGGATTTTGTTCTTGTTTTCTCCCACGATGAGGTGGTTCATGGAAAAGGTTCCATGATGGGGAAGATGCCGGGGGAGACCCTGGAGGATAAGGCGGCGAATTTAAAGGCTGCCTACGGCTTTATGATGGGACATCCCGGTAAAAAGCTTCTGTTCATGGGTCAGGACTTTGCACAGATCAGTGAATGGAATGAAAATAAGAGCCTTGACTGGGAGATTCTTGAGTACCCCCTTCATAAACAGATACAGGATTACGTAAAGGCCTTAAATTATCTTTATAAGAGCCAGCCGGCCCTGTATCAGATGGATTATGATCCGGATGGCTTTGAGTGGGTGGAATGCACGGATTCCAAGGACAGCATTGCAGGCTTTTTAAGAAAGGCAAAGAAAAAGGAAGAAACCCTTCTTATCCTCTGCAATTTTGATACAATGCATCATGAGAAATATCCGGTAGGGGTTCCCTTTGAAGGAAAATACAAGGAAATCTTAAACAGCGATGACAAGGCCTTCGGAGGACAGGGCCGGGTAAATCCCCGGGTAAAAACCTCTAAGAAAAAGGAGGCAGATGAAAGGCCGTATTCCATAGAAATTACCGTGGCTCCCTTAAGCATCATGGTCTTTACCTGCACTCCAGAGAAAAAGAAGCCGGCTTTGGCTGGGAAGAAGGCTAAGAAGCCCGCATATACTAAAAAGGCAAAGGCTGAAAGAAAAAGCCTTTCAGCCCAGAATTTATAAATCAAAGGGATATGCCTTCATATCCGAAAGATTGATTGGTACTTAAAAATTAAAAGGATCAGGAGGTTTTCAAATGATATTCCATATGGTTTCCGGTGTGCTTCCGGGAGAGTCCCTGGCGGATCTCCAGCAGGAGGTACAGGAAAACTTAAACCAGCTAAAGCCTAATGTTATGCTGGAAACCTTAAAGGGCTGGGCCCCCGGGCTGATTGCATTCGGGATAAAGCTTTTAATTGCCCTGGTGATTTTTTTCATTGGTTCCAGGATCATTAAGATCCTGCACAATATGCTGAACCGCTCCTTTAAGAAGGTGGATATGGAGGTCAGCTTAAGGAAGTTCCTTCTGTCCGTTTTAAACGCCGTCATGTACTGCCTGCTGGCTTTTATCATAGCAGGGCAGATCGGGGTGAATTCGGCTTCCATTGTGGCCTTGCTGGGATCCGCAAGTATTGCCGTGGGTCTGGCAGTCCAGGGAAGCCTGGCCAATTTTGCGGGCGGAGTGCTGATCCTTCTTATGAAGCCGTTCCGGGTAGGGGACTATATCGTATCTAAGGATGGGGAAGGTACGGTCCGTACCATCGGGCTTGTGTACACGGTTTTGAACACAGGAGATAATAAGCAGGTGGTCATTCCCAACGGGACCCTTTCCAATTCTCCCTTACCAACGTGACAGCCATGGATAAGAGACGGCTGGATGTTTTAGTGGGAATCGGGTATCATTCGGATTTAAAGAAGGCAAAGGAAATTTTGGAAAACATTTTCCGAAGCCAGAACGGAATCTTAAAAGAGGAACCCATAGAAATTTTTGTCAGCGATTTAACAGAAAATGCCGTTACCATCGGAGGCCGGGGCTGGACCTCCCTGGACGATTACTGGCCGGCCAGGTGGGAGATCTTAGAAAAGGTGAAGCTTGGATTTGAAGAGGCCGGAATTGAGATTCCTTACAGCCGGATGGAAGTGCAGATGGAGGAGCGCCATCCCTGATACAAATAAGCTTTAAAATAGTGAAGTGCACCGGAGGTTAGATATGATTTCGTCTAACATCCGGTGCACTTTTAATTAATCAAGATTCATTATTACACTGTTTTTCAAATGGAACGCTTACGGCGGTTCCTTTGAAGCTTGGTGCCTCTTCGTCTATTACTTTACCCGGAATGTTACAGTTACCTGGCTTCTACGCCGATCTGTCCTGGCTCCACAACCACGGATTTGGCTCCTGCTGAGGTATCTTCCGCTTTTATGGAAGAGGAGTACCTGATATTCGGGTAGGAATTAAGCTCTTCGATGTGAGCGATTCCATTCAGGGTGACTCCGCTGGCAGCGGCAATTGCCTCTGCCTTGACTTTTGCTGCGGCAACAGCCTTTTTAAGGGCTTCCTTGTAGTTATCATCGTATTTGCTGGAAAGATAGTTTACACTGTCAATGCAGTTAATGCCTGCTTCTACACTGGAAGAAAGCATGGTGCCCACCTGGTCAATGGGAAGGTCGGATACGGTGATGCTTGTGCGCATCTGATATCCGGTGATCTGCTGGCCGGTATTGTTCCAGTCATACATTGGCTCAAGGCCGTAGCTGGAAGTCTGGATGGACTTTTCATCAATTCCGGAATTTTTCAAAAATGTTATGACGCTGCTTGTATCTGCGCTGTTGTTTTCCTGGCAGGCTTTTGGGTCTCCGGCCTGGGAGAGCACTGCAAAATTGACCTGGGCCATATCGGGAACCACTTTTACGCCCTCTGTGCTGTTTACCTGTATGGTATTGGTATCCATATTGCTTATGGTGGTCACATTGGTACCTGGGACGGCTGCGGTCCCTGTCTGGGCACATGCGGTCATGCTTAGTACGGTTGCAGCAACGAGAGTGGCTGCCAGTGGTTTATTCATTTTTCTCATAAATAGCTCCTCCTTTTTATATTTTATATTCTACAGGAAAATTTAGGAATTAGTATTTCTTTTCTCTTAACATTCCAGGTCAAAATTCCTAGGTTTTATTTACGAAAATCTGACTATGGAAAAAAATGGGTATAAGGGCTAAATGATAATGAGAAAAGGCTGATGAAAAGAAAAAGTTATGCAAAACGCACAAAAAAAAGAAAATAAAAAATTGAATAGATTAACGAAAAAAAAGAAAAATTTGGTCAAATCTATTGCATTTTTTTGTGCATTATGTTATCTTATACCCATAAGGTTATTGGAAACGTTACCGATATCGTTACCAAGACCGGTGTATTCAATGACCAGGATAGATAAAGCCTGGGAACAAGCAGGTGCAACAAGTTTCTGTATGGAGGCATGCAGGAAAAAATTGGGGGTTGAGGGGACGAATCATCGATCCATCAACCGGAGGGTGCAAATGCACGGAAGGAGGATATTATGAAACTTAGGAAACTGGCAGTACTTACGCTGGCTGCAGCAATGGCGGCAGGAACACTTGTGGGATGTTCTTCCAACAAGGCAACGGAAACAACGGGGGCAGAGCAGAAGACCGAGGCAGGGGAAACCACTGCTGCAAAAACCGGTGATACAGCAGAAGGCAAAGGGCAGGTTTACTATCTGAATTTTAAGCCTGAGGTTGCAGACACATGGGTGGAGCTTGCAGCGAAGTATACAGAGGAAACCGGCGTGCCTATGAAGGTGCAGACAGCGGCAGCAGGAACCTATGAGCAGACATTAAAATCAGAGGTAGCGAAAAAGGAACCGCCGACACTGTTCCAGATCAACGGACCTATCGGCTATAAGTCCTGGGCAAAATACTGCAAGGATTTAAAGGATTCCACAATCTACGGACATCTGGTTGACAAGGATATGGCAGTAAAGGACGGCGATGGAGTTTACGGCATTCCTTACGTAGTGGAAGGCTATGGAATTATTTATAATGATGCCATTATGCAGAAGTATTTTGCTCTTGAGGGTGCAAAAGCGAAATCCATGGATGAGATCAATAACTTTGCTTCTCTTAAAGCCGTTGCAGAAGATATGCAGGCAAGAAAAGCAGACCTTGGAATCGAAGGCGTATTTGCTTCCACTTCCTTTGCTCCTGGCGAGGACTGGAGATGGCAGACCCATCTGGCAAACCTTCCGGTTTACTATGAATATAAAGATGACAACGTATCCGATAAGGATGCCCTTGACTTTAAGTATGCAGACAACTACAAGAACATTTTTGACTTATACATTAACAACTCCTGTACAGATCCAAAGATGGTAGGCGCAAAGACCGTTGAAGATTCCATGGCAGAATTTGCTCTGGGCAAGGTTGCCATGGTTCAGAACGGAAACTGGGGCTGGGGACAGGTGTCCGGTGTTGAAGGAAACACAGTAAAGGAAGAAGATGTGAAATTCCTTCCTATCTATACCGGTATGAGCGGTGAGGAAAAGCAGGGACTTTGCATTGGTACGGAAAACTTCTTCTCCATCAACGGCCAGGCAGCGGAAGAGAACCAGCAGGCATCTCTCGACTTCCTGGAGTGGCTCTTTACTTCCAGCACAGGAAAAGATTATGTGACCAATAAGCTGGGCTTTATCGCTCCATTTGATACCTTTGCAGCAGATGAAAAACCAACCGATCCTCTGGCAAAGGAGATCGACCGGTATATGAACAACAAGGACTTATATTCTGTGTCCTGGAACTTTACCTCCTTCCCAAGCCAGACCTTTAAGGATAACTTCGGGGCATCTCTTCTTGAGTACGCTCAGGGAGGCAAGGAGTGGAAGGCAGTAGTGGATGACATGAAGGCCGACTGGGCAAATGAAAAATCCATGACAAAATAAGAGAGTTAAAATAGTTTCAAAGGAAATGGGTGAGCGCGGGGGAAATGCCTCACCCATTTTTATACAAGAAATTCAATTCCCCCCGGATCACTGAGGGGTTTTACAGAATACCCTGCAGGTATATCTTTACGCCCGATGCCCGATGATGGAGGGCACGCTGTAAAGCGGGGCGGGCCCTGTCCAATCACGTAGACACTAATAAAGAAAGGAGAACTGCTATGCAAAAGTCAATGAAACGGTACTTTCCAATATTTGTTCTTCCCACACTGGCTGCATTTACCATTGCATTCCTGTACCGTTTATCATGGGAATTTATTTATCCTTTACGGAATTCACGACTGTAAAGGATGCGTCCTGGGTAGGGATATCAAATTATAAAAAAATATTTTTGGACCGGAATTTTATCAATGCACTGGTATTTACCGTGAAGTTTACCCTTGTGTCAGTTGTGACCATTAATACCCTGGGTTTTCTGCTGGCCTATGTCCTCACAAGAGGAATTAAGGGAACCAATCTCTTTAGGACTGTATTTTTCATGCCAAACTTAATCGGAGGCATTGTGCTGGGTTATATCTGGCAGCTTCTGCTAAACGGAATTCTTGCAAGATTTGGCGTTACCCTTTCTTTCAGCGCCAAGTACGGCTTTTGGGGCCTGGTGATCTTAATGAACTGGCAGCTGATCGGGTATATGATGATTATTTACATTGCCGGACTTCAAAATGTTCCTGGAGAGCTGATCGAGGCCGCAAGGATCGACGGGGCTACCGGATCCCAGATATTAAAGCGCATCATGATGCCCATGGTCATGCCGTCCTTTACCATCTGTCTGTTTCTGACCCTGACAAATTCCTTTAAGCTGTTTGACCAGAACCTTGCGCTGACCGCAGGCGGGCCTGGAAGGCAGACCAGCATGCTGGCCCTTGATATTTACAATACCTTTTACGGCAGAGTCGGCTGGGAAGGGGTAGGCCAGGCAAAGGCCACGGTGTTCTTTCTTATGGTTGCGGTCATATCTTTGACCCAGCTTACATTAACAAGGCGTAAGGAGGTGGAGAACTAATGAGCAGAAAGGGAAAAAAATACAGAAATTCAGCAAATGGAAGTAGGAAAAACTACGGGAGCATTTTTAACGGCTGTTTTGGCGGTCCTTTCCCTGACATTTTTGTTCCCCATTGTCCTGGTTTTCATGAACTCCTTTAAGAGTAAGCTGTATATCAGCGATGCACCATTCCAGCTTCCAAAGGCAGGCACCTTTGTGGGACTTACCAACTATGTGGAAGGTATTCGGAAAACAGGGCTTTTCCCGGCTTTTGGCAGGTCCCTGTTTATTACGGTAGCTTCTGTGGCAGTGATCATCCTGTTCACCTCCATGACGGCCTGGTTTATAATCAGAGTAAAATCTGCATTTACAAACGTCTTATACTATGTCTTTGTATTTGCAATGATCGTGCCGTTTCAGATGGTGATGTTCACCATGTCAAAGACAGCCAATGACTTATATTTAAACTCCATGTACGGTCTTGTGCTTCTTTATCTGGGCTTTGGATCCGGGCAGGCGGTATTTTTATTCTGCGGCTTTGTAAAGGCAATTCCCCTTGAAATCGAGGAGGCGGCTATGATTGACGGCTGTTCTCCCATTCAGACTTATTTTCATGTGGTATTCCCTATGTTAAGGCCCACGGCAGTGACCGTTGCCATCTTAAATGCCATGTGGATATGGAACGATTATTTACTTCCAAGCTTGATTCTTCCCCAGGAAAAAGGTACAATACCAATGGTCATCCAGAATCTCAAGGGCGGATATGGTTCCATTGATATGGGAGCCATGATGGCAATGCTGGTTCTGGCGATTTTTCCTATCATTGTATTTTATTTAAGTTGTCAGAAATATATCATAAAGGGCGTAGCTGCAGGTGCGGTGAAGGGCTAAAATTACGGAGTATTTGGCCCCTGCAGCATTCGCCGGATGCAGGAATGCAAGTCTCCCTGCACCTGGCTCATTGCTTGCGGAAATAAACAGAAAAAGGAGACTGATTATGCGGGAATGTGGTATGTTGCTCCCGGTTGCAAGCCTACCGTCAAAATACGGCATCGGGGCATTTTCAAAAGAGGCATATGAATTTATTGATCTATTAAAAAAAGCAGGTCAGCAGTATTGGCAGATACTCCCTCTGGGGCCCACCGGTTATGGGGATTCTCCTTACCAGTCATTCTCCGCATTTGCGGGAAATCCCTATTTTATTGATCTGGATGAGCTGGTTGCTGAGAGGCTGCTTACCATAGCGGAATGCGAGGCAGTGGATTTTGGAGATGATCCGAGAGATATTGACTATGAGAAAATGTATTATAACCGTTTTCCTCTGCTAAGAAAGGCTTATGGACGATGGAAGGAGCAGGGGCATACGTCAGATGAGCCGGGAAAGCTCCTTGGAGAGGAAACGGCCGGATACTGCTTTTACATGGCGGTTAAGGATCATTTTAAGGGAAAGAGCTGGATCTGCTGGGCTGAGGATATCCGTCTCAGAAAGGAAGAGGCAGTCTCCCGGTATGAAAAGGAGCTGTCAGATGAGATCGGATTTTATGGTTTCCTTCAGATGAAATTTGAAGAGCAGTGGGGCCGGTTAAAGTCCTATGCAGGAAAGCAGGGCATCCGGATCATCGGCGACATGCCCATATATGTGGCATTTGACAGTGCGGATTCCTGGTTTCATCCGGAGCTGTTCCAGTTTGATGAAAACTGTGAGCCTGTTGCAGTGGCAGGCTGTCCGCCGGATGGATTTTCCGCTACCGGGCAGTTATGGGGAAATCCCCTTTACCGCTGGGATTACCATGGAAAGACGGGCTACGAGTGGTGGCTGAAGCGAATGGAATACAGCTTCCGCCTTTACGATGTGGTGAGGGTAGATCATTTCCGCGGTTTTGATGAGTACTATACCATTCCTGCAGGAAGTGAGAATGCCATCCACGGTGCCTGGAAAAAAGGGCCTGGAATTGATATTTTCAACAAGATGCGGGAGAAATTCGGGACGCTGGATATCATAGCCGAAGACCTTGGATTTTTGACCCCATCGGTTTTAAAGCTGGTAAAAGATACGGGATTCCCAGGCATGAAGGTGCTGGAGTTTGCTTTTGATTCCAGAGAGGAAAGTGATTATCTGCCTCATAACTATACGCAGAACTGTGTGGTATATACGGGAACCCATGATAATAATACCATCAGGGGCTGGTATGAAGACTTATCTTTAGAGGACCGCCGGCTTTCCATTGACTATATGAATAACGAAAGAACCCCGAGAGAAGAGATCCACTGGGATTTTATCCGTCTGGCACTGGCAAGTGTAGCCAGACTGGCAGTGATACCGGTTCAGGATTATCTGGGTCTTGGCGGGGAAGCCAGGATCAATGTACCTTCCACTCTTGGAAAAAAACTGGAGATGGCGTATGGTTTCCGGAGAAATAACGAAAGAGCTTGTAGAAAAATGCAGAAAAATTGCCAGGCTTTACGGCAGGGCATGATGAAAGGAGATGAGTATTTCTGATGGACTCCATTAATATTAAGGATATAGCCAGATTATGCGGGGTGGGTGTGAGCACCGTATCCCGGGCTATCAACAACCATCCGGATATCAATCCAGAGACAAAGAGCATGATCATGCAGGTGATTAAGGAAAACAACTATATTCCCAATAACAGCGCGCGGAATCTAAAACGCACTGATTCCAGAGCCATTGCGGTACTGATCAAAGGAATCGGCAATCCCTTTTTCAGCAAAATGATCCGTATTTTTGAGGAGGAGATCCAGAAAAAGAAATACTCATTTATCCTGCAGCGGGTCGATGAACAGGAAGATGAAGTGGATGTGGCTTTGGAACTGATCAAGGAAAAGAAGCCAAGGGGAATCGTGTTCCTTGGGGGATATTTTTCCCACAGCAGGGAAGAGCTTGAGCAGCTTACTGTTCCTTATGTGTTAAGTACTATCGGAATGACAGAGTACTTAGGCGAATCTCCTGATTTTTCCTGCGTATCCGTAGATGACTACGCGGAAAGCTACAAGATGACGGATTATTTATGTAAACTTGGCCATGAAAAGATCCTTATCTTAACCGCTGCTTCTGATGATGAGAGCATCGGCCGCCTCCGTCTGGAAGGATACAAAAAGGCCCTTTTAGACAACGGCATCACGCCTTCCCCATCCCTGATCATATTCTCAGAGGAATGCGAGGAATGCTATACCATGGACAATGGGTATCGGATGATGAACCGTGTTTTGAATGAAAAGCCGGAATTTACGGCTGTTTACGCGATCTCAGACAGCATTGCCATCGGTGCATGCAAAGCTATCTTTGAGCGTGGCATGCGGATACCGGAGGACTATTGTATGGCCGGCTATGACGGCCTTGATATCGCCCGCTATTATAATCCCTCCATTACCACCATCCGTCAGCCGGTAGAAGAGATGGCAAAGGCCACCATTAAGATCTTATTCGATGTAATCAAAAACAAAGCAGAGCATCAGAAAAAGGTGTTTAGAGCCGAATTAATTGAAGGAGAATCCACAAGAAGGATCAAGTGATTTCACATATCGGAAATAATCCCTCCAGATCAAATGCAACATTATGAGAAAATATATCATTAATGCTTCATTTTACGCATTATTTGATATAATTATTATTAATATCTCATATTTGATCAAGGAGGGATTTTATGCATGATACCATGTTTTTCAGTCTTCTGCTAAATATTGGCCTCCTGGTGCTCATCGCCACTTTGCTGACTAAAATACCCATCGTACGCAGCATGCTTCTGTACGATAAAAATTCCCTCGGCTGCACCGCAACTCTTGCAGCCATATTCGGTCTGGTCAGCATTATTTCCACCTATACGGGCGTGCGGGAACAGGGAGCAATCGTTAACACTCGCGTGATCGGCGTATTGGCGGCCGGTTTGTTAGGAGGCCCCTGGGTCGGTATGGGGGCGGCTCTGATCGGAGGACTTCACCGTTACTTTTTTTGATATTGGAGGCTTTACTGCCGTTTCCTGTGCCTTGTCTACCCTGGTGGAAGGCGTTGCAGGCTGCCTATTCTCCCGCCGGTTCAAAATGGGAAAAATAAGCGGTACCGGAATCTTCCTGATTACCGCAATTGTTGAAATGGGACAGATGGCAATTATACTCCTGATTTCAAGGCCTTTTCAGGCGGCCGTGCAGCTGGTGAGAGTGATCGCATTTCCTATGATTATCATGAATGCCCTGGGCATGATTATCTTTTTGGGAACCTTTAACATGGTATTCATGGAGGAAGACAGCCGGTTTGCCGAAAAATGCGTCTGGCATTGGGAATTGTGGAGAAAAGCCTGCCCCATCTGCGCAAAGGCTTATACAGCAAGGCAGATGTGGAGGCTGCTGCGGAAATCATTTACCGTTCCACTTCCTGTTCCGCCATATTGATCACGGATACCCAGAAGATCCTGGCTATGAAATCTGATGCAGGATTATGCGCTAAAGGGGGATTCCATCCTGGCTCCTATCCTGGCATCTCTTCATGACCGGAAGCCCGCCATTTTTGATCATGCAGAAAAAGAAGATCCTTTCTATCCCATTTTAAAAAAACCACATGATCGTAGCCGCTCCCATGACCGAAATGGACCATCTCATCGGCAGCCTGACTATGGTAGTCAAAAAGCACTGGCACAGTTCACAATCAGACTTAAGTTTTGCTTCTGAACTGGCCAGGCTTTTCTCTACCCAGTTGGAGCTATCTTATCTGGAATACCAGAAAAAGCTGCGGCGCAAAGCGGAGTTTAAGGCTTTGCAGTCTCAGGTAAATCCCCATTTTTTACACAATGCGCTTAATACCATTTCTTACGTTAGCCGGGAGAATACGGACAGGGCAAGGGAACTTCTCCGCTCCCTCTCCACCTACTACCGGCAGACTCTGGAAAATGACCAGTACATGCTGAACTTACACACGGAACTTTATCACATCTCAAGCTATCTGGACCTTGAAAAAGCGAGGTTTGAAGAAAAGCTATGTGTGGAAATCGATGTGGAAGAGGATTTAAACTGCATGGTTCCCGCCTTCATTCTCCAGCCACTGGTAGAAAATGCCATCCGTTACGGTGCCGATCAAATGGGAAACCGCCTGGTGTCTATTCATGCCCATGCCGGCAGCGGCTGGGTTGAAATAGCGGTTTCCGACCATGGTACGGGATTCCCCGGAGAGGTACTTGCACGGCTGTATGCAGGAGAGCATTATGGCGGAGTAGGACTGGAGAATGTACATAAGCGGTTAATGAGCATCTACGGACAGGATAACGGACTTCACATTCAAAGCTCAGGAAATGGTTCCAAGGTCTATTTTCTGATTCCTGAGGCGGTTTCAGAATCCAGATATATTGATGAGCTTGCTGTAACCACTTGGCAAAAAAAATAATGGAATGGAGGAACCATCATGAAAATTGCAGTAATCGATGACGAACGTCCTGCCCGAAAGGAACTGATCCACCAGATCTTATCCATATTGCCGGACAGCCTGCTCAAAGAGGCAGACAGCGGAGCTGCCGCCCTGGAACTTCTTGAGGAAGAATCCTTTGATCTCATGTTTTTGGACATTGACTTAAATGACATGGAAGGAACTACCCTGGCATCGGCGATAAAGCGCATGCTGCCGGAGACCCAGATTGTTTTTGCCACGGCCTATTCCCAATATGCGGTGAAGGCATTTGAACTAGGGGTAAGTGATTACATCCTTAAGCCCATTGAACCGGTAAGAGTACGGCGGGTCCTTGAAAAATGCAGCCGGGAACTGGCCAGGTCACAAAAAGAAAAGTCCGCGGAGGAAGAGGGGATCCCGTCTTTTTCAGCTAACCGGATGCCCATCTGCGTGAACCGTACTATCATACTGTTAGATATCAGCCAGATCGTCTATATTGAAACATGCTTAAGAAGCTGTATCATACATACCGTCTCAAAGGATTACACGGAAAACCAGCTGCTGGGAGAATACGAAAAGCGTCTGGTGCCTTACGGCTTCTGCCGCATCCATAAAAGCTATCTGGTCAATTTAAACCACATTGCAGAAATGTTTCCCTGGGCCGGCAGCAGTATGGCGGTCAAGATGCAGGGATTTGAACAAAATATCCTTCCTGTGGGCAGGGAAAAAGTCAAACATCTAAGACAGCTCATCGGAATTTAAATGCATTCATCCTGTTTATGACACCCATTCTGCCTTTTGTGCATTTAGCACTTCAGTTCATGCAAAAATCATTTATTTTTATACATATTATTGTATAATCGAAGATAAGAATGGTTTTCATAATATTTTACAGGAGGTATGAATATGATAAGTTTCTTTGTGTGTCTGGCATTGCTGATCATCGGTTTCTTGATCTACAGCAAGGTGACTGAAAAGGTTTTTGGCCCGGATGACAGAAAAACTCCTGCTCTGACCATGACAGACGGGAGTGATTATGTACCAATGGGAACGCCCAGGATCTTTCTGATCCAGCTTTTAAACATTGCAGGCCTGGGGCCGATTTTCGGTGCCCTGGCCGGAGCCTGCTGGCCCCAGCGTATTCCTGTGGATCACCTTTGGTACTCTTTTAGGAGGGGGCGTCCATGATTATATGGTTGGCATGATGTCCATGCGCCATAAGGGAGCCAGTGTTTCTGAGCTTACGGGTACATATTTAGGAAATACCATGAAGCAGGTCATGCGGGTGTTCTCCGTGGTCCTTCTGGTTCTGGTAGGGGTTGCTTTTTCAACCGGTCCCGCAAATCTGTTAGCCATGCTGACTCCGGATGTGCTTGATTCCCGCTTTTGGCTTGTGGTAGTATTGATTTACTATTTTATTGCGACCTTTGTTCCTATTGATAAGGTTATCGGTAAGATTTACCCGTTTTTCGGCATTTGCCTGATTGTTATGGCGCTGGGGGTAGGATGTGCCATTCTCTTTAAAGGTTATCATATTCCTGAAATCACCTTATCAAATCTTCATCCGTCAGGAACTCCCATTTGGCCGACCATGTTCATATCCGTCGCATGCGGCGCGATTTCCGGCTTTCATGCAACCCAGTCTCCGCTTATGGCCCGCTGCCTTACCAATGAAAAGGATGGCCGCAAGGTATTTTATGGGGCAATGGTGGCAGAAGGTGTGATCGCTTTAATCTGGGCAGCTGCAGGCGTTGCATTTTACAACGGTACAGGCGGGCTTTTAACAGCATTAGGCAACGGACAATCCAGCGTAGTTTATGAAATCTGCTTCAAACTTTTGGGGCCGGTGGGTGCGGTCATCGCTATGATCGGAGTCATCGCCTGTCCAATTTCTTCTGCGGATACCGCCTATAGAAGCGCCAGGCTGACGCTGGCGGACTGGTTCCAAATGGACCAGAAGCCTGTAAAAAACCGCTTGATTCTTACAATCCCCCTGTTGACCGTCGGTGCCATACTGACCCAGTTTGATGTACAGATCGTATGGAGGTACTTCTCCTGGAGCAACCAGACTTTGGCAATGATTGCACTCTGGTCTGCAAGCGTGTATTTATACCGGAGGAAACGTTTTTACTGGATCACAGTGCTTCCGGCAACTTTTATGTCCGCAGTATCCTTTACTTACATCCTGATTGCGAAAGAAGGGTTCCAGCTTTCCACCGGAATTGCTTATCCGGCTGGTATCCTGTTTGCTGCGGTATGCTTTGGCGCTTTCGTTTATACCTGTGTTCTTGGTAAAGGTAAGAATGCTTCTGCTGCCTCAGAAGAGGAAGAGGCCACAGCATAATTTCTTAAGGGTTAGACAAAAAGGGAGAGACTGCTGCAAAACCAGCTTAAATTAGTTTTGCAGCAGCCTCTCTCTTTTTTTGCATCATTAGCAAGACTCATTTTTATATCCCCTGATTAAAGCTTTTTATTGTAAAATATACTTGAAGTGTTTCAAGAATTACAATCATCAAGATAAACAGATAGGTTATGAACGAAAATCAATAACTTATAGTGTTGGAAAGAATGAGACTAAAAAAATGTCGAAGATATTTATGTTTCAGGATTATATGATGTTGCTGGCAGAATAAAATAATTGAAAAGATATGGATGCTATTTATGCCAGACAGTCAATTGACAAGAAAGACAGTTTATCCATCGAAACGCAATTGAATTTTGCCAAGAGTATTGCAGTGGGTGAACGGGGAATATATACTGATAGAGGAATATCAGGAACGGATATCATTCACAGACCTGAATTTAAGAGACTTTTAAGTGATATAAAAAAGGGACTTGTAAGCAGAGTATTTGTTTATAAGCTGGTATGGAAGAAGTAGGTGAAGATGTAACATGGCGTACCAAACACCTATCCATTATCTAGATGACTGGATAGGTGTTATATGATTGTGAGATTTTTGTTTCGTTACAGATAACCTATTCTTTAATTTTTATATAAATGGAGACATGATTATGAAAATACTTATTGCTGAAGATGAGTTGGCTATGCAGAAAATACTTAAGCTTTATTTTGAAAATGCTGGATATGAGGTGGATGTGGCTTCTGATGGTGAAGGGGCTTTTGATAAATTGTGTCAAAATAAATATGATTTGCTAATTGCAGACTGGATGATGCCCAAAATGAATGGGATTCAATTATGTGAGGAAATACGATCTTATTCGTTACCGATTAAAATTATCATGCTGACTGCGAAAAGTGAAATTGAAAACGAGATAACCGGTTTAAGTTGTGGTGCAGATGATTATATCAGAAAACCATTTGAGCCTAAAATATTGTTGCTGCGAGTTCAAAAATTGTTGCAAATGGAAAATATCCTGCAGTGTGGTGATTTATCTGTCAACATCAAAAATCAAACGATATACAAGGGGCCAGAGGAGATCCGGCTTACTCAAAAAGAATTTCAGCTTTTACAGTTCTTTTTACAGAATAAAGGTATTACCCTTACCAGAGATTCATTATTGCAAAGGGTGTGGGGAGATGAATATAACGGTGATGAACGAACTCTTGATACACATATACGACGCTTAAGAAGTAAAATTGGTAAAGAATACATTACCACTTTTGTGGGAACGGGGTATAGAATGAGTGAGCCCAATGAGTAAGCTGGCGAAGAAATTTATTATAGGAATTATTTTTATCCTGACAGCGGTCACCCTTTTAACTGTATATATTAATTCAAACTTTATTGGACGTTACTTTCTTTATCAAGAAAAGAAAGAAATAAATGCTATTTGTAATCAGCTTATTTCCAGCGTATATCCAATCTCAGAAACGGTTCACAATATTGAAAACTCTGAGGATGTAGTGATTGCATGGGTAGAAGGTTCTAAGGATAATAACCTGCTGAATGAACGGTTACGAGATGCATTTTTAAGAAAAGGAATTGGACTGGATAAATACTGGCTTTGGGAACAGGATCAGCAGGAAGTTATGGAGGCTGGACGCAAAATGAGAGTCTATCAGCAGAAAAAGCTGCACTATAGTCTTCTTGTGGAATATCTGTCAATAGATAATCAATTTATTGCAGTTGCAAAAATAGTACCATCGGTGCAGCAGACACTTTATATTGTAAATAAAGTAACAATTGTCATTTTTTTTGGCGCTGGGTTTATGTCATTTTTGTTAATATCCATTCTTGTACAAAAAAATCATCAAGCCCTTGAAGAAAATAGGCGAAACGGCAAAGGCTATTTCTAATTTAGAGTTTCAAACAGTGGAAATTCACACAAACGATGAATTAGAAACTCTGGCAACAAATATTAATCATATGAGTTTTAACTTGCAGCAAGCCCATCAGGAACTAGAGAAAAAGAATAAACAAATGAAAGAACTTTTATCCAACGTAACTCACGATCTCAAAACACCAGTTTCTCTGATGAAAGCATATGCTAACGGTATAAGGACGGCATTGATGATGGTACATTCATAGATACAATAATAAACCAGACAGATAGGATGGAGCAGATGATTGAACGTCTATTGTGTCTGTCAAGGGTACAGCAGAAAGAATACCATTTTCAACAGATTGATATCAGTGAATGTCTAAGGGAATTGCTACAGGACTATCATTTGCAGGAAGAAACAAATCAAATTGTATTGGAAGCCGAAATACAAGACAGTCTCTTTGTCCATTCCAATTTTGAGGTGGTAAACCTGATTTTTTTCAAATTTACTTTCTAATGCGGTGAAGTATTCCGCTGACAAAAGAATTAAAATTAATCTATGCCTAGAAGAAGACCATTGCGTATTTCGTATTCAAAACCGCGTATCGGATGCTCAATCCATGGATACGGCGCGTTTGTGGGAACCGTTCTATGTAGCAGAACAGTCCAGAAATCAGGAGTTGTCAGGTACAGGCCTTGGTCTTGCTATTGTAAGAGATGCATCCGAACGGTTGGGATGTATATGTGAATGTACTTTGGATAAAAAGATTATTACATTCTCTGTAACTTTTTAGACTGATTTAATTCTTTGATAGCCAGTAATACAGCCAATACGTATTTCTTTTTTTGTTTGTTGCAATTTATCATTTTGACAAATGGATGTAACATGACCGATTTATAATAATGGGCAACGACAAGAAAGGAGAATTAGAAAATGAATTTAAAGATATCAAGAAAATGTGCCAGTTTTCTTATGGCAATTCTGATATTGACGGGATGTGCCTCTAATCCTATCAAGGTAACGGAAAAAGCTGCAGTTACGCAGTCCTTAGACACGGATTTTGCAAAACAAGTGGTGGAAGGAATCGAATATGAGGTTGACCCTGAAACATTTGAATTAGCTGTAAAAAAAGGGGGATATTTCTGTGCCTGTTTCACAACCCTCCCAGAAACGCAGAATAGGAGAACTATCGGATGAGGGAACAGAAACAAGATGGGTGTATCCGGAAGAAAATATTTCTGTATCAATTCAAACGAAGGAAGACTATCTTCACGTAACTATGAAATCGGAGACAAAAGCAGATAATAGTTTTCAGTGGCCAAGTATATCCGGTGAAATATATTATATGCCTTTTGGAGAGGGAAAAAGGATTCCCGCTACAGATAAAGCGTGGAGCAATTATTTAGATGGAAATGTATTCAATACCTTAGAGCAGCTTTCCATGCCCTTTTGGGCAGTATCAGAAGGAGACTATGCCGTTTTGTTTATCATGGAGAATCCCTATCGAAACGAAATGTCTTTCTCTGCTGATCCAGCCATTCATTTTACTTTGACTCATCAATATCCTGAAATTGATGGAATAAAAGAAAATAGCTTTCGTATCTATTTGATTAAGAATAATCCTGCTGCAGCCTCCAAAATTTATCGTCAATATGTAAAGGATACAGGTGATTTTGTAACGTTAGAGGAAAAGGCAGCGGAAAATCCAAATATCAGAAAACTTTATGGGGCTCCTCAAATTTATCTTTGGGGTGATAATCTTATTACTCCAGAAAATATCAATTGGCCGGCTTTCCGACAGTTAGAAGATGGCAGCATCATACAATATCTTAAACAGTTTGCAGATAAGACTGAGACAGGGAAAGAAGCAACTCAGGCATTTACAGACATAGCTGGTCAGGATTATGTCAGTCAATATCAAAAAAATACTATATGCCGTTTTTTTGAGTGAAATTTTGAAGCGAAATGATTTTTATAAACCTCGGGTATTTACGAAGCAGAATGAAAAGATGAATATATTTTTAGAAAAAGGAATAGAAAATTTAAAAGCATCCGGTATAATGCAGTTAAATAAGTGTGCTCTTGCGGTGAATCTTCCTGAGGTGTTTTCGCCAGAAGAGGAATGGATGAATTCTGAAACAATGGAGTTAATTAAAGAACTTAAGAATTCTGGGATCGAGCAAGCCTGGATTGGACTGAATAGCTGGGAACAGGCGTATGCAAAACCGGAGTTGGTTCAAACAGCGGTGGAACAGGGATATTTAATCGCTCCCTATGATTCTTATCATTCTATTCATGAGCCGGGAAATGAGCAATGGACTACCGCAAAATTTGCAGATACATCCCTTTATGAGGAGGCAAGTGTCTCTGATAAAAATGGAGAAAAACTGAAAGGGTTTCAGGATGTTGGCCGTAAATTAAATCCAACATTATCTTTAACCTCTGTGAGGCAAAGAGTCAATGAAATTCTTTCTACCAAAATACCATTTAATTCCTGGTTTATTGATTGTGATGCAACTGGGGAAATATACGATGACTATACACGTTCTCATGTTACCACGCAGCAGGAAGATTTAAAAGCCCGCTTGGAACGTATGGCTTATATCAAGGATAATTATAATATGGTAATTGGTTCTGAAGGTGGAAATGATTTTGCTGCGTCCACCATCGCATTTGCCCATGGCATTGAGTTAAAGACTTTTTCATGGATGGACAAGGACATGAAACAGAATAAGGAGAGCGAATATTATATCGGTAATTACTATAATCCTGCTGGAGGCGTAGCGGAACATTTTGCAAAGACTGTTCCAATCAAGGAACAGTACTATCCTATTTTTGTTGATCCTAAATATGATATACCACTTTTTAAACTGGTTTATAATGATTCTGTTATTACAAGCTATCATTGGGACTGGTCTACCTTTAAAATTGCAGATTCCGTGCAGGAGCGTATGTTAAGAGAAATTCTGTATAATGTACCCCCACTCTATCACCTTGATAGAAATGAGTGGGAAATGCATAAAGAAGATATTTCTTCCCATACAAAGGTCTGGTCTCAATTCAGCAAGAAGGCTGTTACAAAAGAAATGACAGATTTTAAATTTCTGAAAGAAGACGGTTCGGTACAAATGACTGAATATGGAGATGAGATTTCTGTAATAGCAAATTTTGGAGATGTACCATATTCTTATACGGAACATACAATTCCAGAACATTCTTTATTGCTGCAGATGGATGGAAAGTTTTCTATTTACACACCTGTTCTCTCTAATGATAATAAATAGCTTAAAATTCGAAAAGAATTGATAAAAGGTAAAGGAATGGCCACGACTCTTATGCTGTCGTGGCTGTTTTTAAAAGGCGAATCAAATTTTGCTAATACATAGAAAAAAAGGATTGAAAATAGTATGTCAAAAAGTATCATTATTAAATTAATAATATTGTCAAGACAGTAATGCATTTTGATAGATAATATAGTAGAATATTTATGAGATAAGGGGGAGAAAGTGATAGTATACGGATATGGCCGTGTAAGTTCTCGTGATCAAAACGAACAAAGACAGATTGAGGCTTTTCTTGCCTAAGGTATTGATGATCGGCATATATTTATAGATAAAATGAGTGGTAAACATTTTAATAGGCCGCAATATAATCTTTTGGTGGGAACTGAAACATCAGCTGGGCTTTAACGAGAAGGAGATCTTCTTATAAATTTTAATTTGACCAGAGAAGGAGAACTTTTGTAAGCGGTGTGAATTGAAGATGGGTTTAATTGACGTTTCCTGACTGCATTGAAAATAATTAAATGCGGTTTGGTGGTAATTAGAGGTGAAAAAAATGAGTGGTAACATTGAAAAGGTCTATATTAAAATTAAAGATAAATTGGAATCAATTAATTCCAAAATTTCAAGACTTGAAAAAGAGATTCGTGAATTAACAAAAGAGATCAGGTATAATGATAAAAAGGCCATAGAAAATAATAAATGTCTAGATATGAATAAAACTAGGCAGGATAATAAAAATAATAAAAGTTATTTTTTAAAAAATATTAGGGATTCCAATTTTTATATTGTTCATTATGTCAGTATTTTTATACAATTTCTATAATTATAAGAACAAAAATTCTTTAGTAGTTATAAGTGGAATGCCACAAGATTTTGTATGTAACAATTTTACAGGGAAAATAGTAATGAGGCCAAGTTTTATTGAAATTAAAAATGGTAATTTAGTTAATCAAAATTATTTAAAAGCTATTATTGACGGTCAAACGTTTGAAGTGAAGCCAGGTGATTTGAAAATTCAGTTTGATAGCAATAAGCATATAGATAGGTATGGATATCCTTATGGAAATTACTTCAATACAGAAGGCAGGCATATTTTTTTTTCAACCTCCCTTAACAGCGAATATTATGTATATGCCGATAAGTTATCCATTATAAGAAATAGTAATGTGTTCGAATACAATATTAACAATTTATTGCCAATAAAATCGCAATATAATCAAATTCAAGTAGAAAATTTTAGAACAGAAGCACCCATTCAAATACAAGATCAAGATACAATTAAATGTGAAGGTGGGATTTATGTATATATTAATGGAAAGGATATAGTTGAAAATTATCAAACTAATAAAGATATAAAACTTTGTAATATGCAGACCGGTATTCCAATTGGGTTTGACTTGGCAGTTTCAAAAGGTACATTCTATTTCGATGGTGCTAATGGAATTTCATTAAATGGAATAATTGAAAGTTTTTTTTGGGAAAACGGGAATAGATGATGGGAAGATGGTATTTACATCTTTAAATGAGCAGAAAGGTTATGATATTGGAGGTGCTAATTTGTTTGGAGACGGTAGTAGTTTAAATCTCTCATATGATTTTAATAACGGTATCAATCAAATTAATATATCGGGCCAAATAAATACACTAGAGTTTTCAGGAGTTAATATTATGGAAGGTTGGAGAACATTCATATATTCAAACTTGACAAGTATATTTAGCGCTGTAATTGCAGCCATTCTATCTGCTTTTATATTAAGTTCATTTGATAAGAAAAATCATTAGTACTATCATATATGGAGGTTGGAAAATTGAAAATTGTCAGTGGGCACAGCAGGATGAAGGCAAAGAGAAGATTGCGGTCTCTTCACAGTGCTTTGTTTTTTTTATAATGGCCAGCAAATCGTATTAGCATTAGATGAAAATGGTCAAGACTGGGGTACATATGACGAAGAATGTTTATCAGATACGTTTGTTATCGCGTGGAAAGTGTTGGAATCTAGAGAGGAAATAGAGAAGCACTTAGGATAAAGCAAATTTGATTGTTGTGATTGTCTGATAGAAGATAGTTTCGAAGCATGTACGATATTTATTTACTTTAAACGAAAATATAAGTTGAAAAATTACTCTAAACGTAGTACAATATAATAAATGAAGGAGGTGTTTATATTGATTATTTTTACTCTAAAAGATTTATTGGATGAAAAAGGAATGACTCAGACTGAGTTGTCCCGTGATAAGGGAATCAGAGAAGCAACTATGTCTGGGATTATCAATAACACCATTAAGGAAATTTCTGTAATGAATATAGAGAAAATCTGCGATGCACTTGATTGTACACCTGGTGATTTTATTAAGGTCATACCAGTTGATAATTTGGAAAAAAAGGAGAGCATTAATCGGCAGGAAATATCATGTGCCTACAACAACCAAAGAAGAACGCATAAAAATGGTTAATGATGCATTAGCACTTTCTACTTTGGATGCGCCGGAGCCTACAAGATTTACAAAGCAGCTAACAGATCAGTTTATTGAAGGTAAAATATCACAAGAAGAATTACGGCAAATGATACTTGAAAAATACCAGATGTAAGGAGGGCATAATGCGAGATCCGTATTTGTATGAAGATGTCCCGGTATTAATTAATAAACTAAATATTAAAGATGCGGCTAAATTAGAGGCTGCGGAGGCAGACCTTACATTTGCCCAATTTCTCAATATTGATGATTTGAATCAAGGTCAATCCTTAGATTTTGATTATATTAAATGTCTCCATCAACATATTTTTGGAGATATCTATCCATTTGCAGGACAAATCAGAACGGTACAAATATATAAGGCTGAGCGGGTATTAGGTGGAGATACAATAAGATATTCACAACCGGATGAAATTGAAGGACATGCTGAAAATATTATAAATAAAATGAATGACATTAACTGGAGGTCACTTAGCTTAGAAGATCGGTCAATGGAGTTTACCAAAAGTATTGCAGCGTTATGGCAGGTACATCCTTTTAGAGAAGGAAATACAAGAACAACTATGACTTTCGCTTTTCATTTTGCGGATAGAAATAATTTCCCACTTGATAAGCAGCTGTTTAGAGAGAATGCTACTTTTGTAAGGAATGCATTGGTAAAAGCTTCTGATGGCATGTATGCTGAGTTTCAGTATCTGGACAAGATAATGAAAGATTCCATGGTACTGGGTGAGGAAGCCTTTATTATTGATAAAATTAAAGCAGCGGGCTTTCGTCCAACTAAAACGCTGGTTCAAGGAATGAAAGATATTAATCAGGCCTTTCAAAAACTTCATTCTGTCAAAGACTTGAAGAATTATTATAATAATATAAAAAGTCTTGACAAAGATAAAGGAGAACTGGTGAGGTCTGTAGCACAGGATTTTGCTGATCAAGAGATACAAAACATAAAGGTTAAAAGTATCAATCGAGCCAAGAACATTTTTCCTGAGCCTTAGAACGTATAAAAGACTGTATAAACTATTTGAAGCTGTTTTACCATTTATGGAGCAATATTTAAAGTAAGTAGACTGTTTTAAGTCTTATATATGGTGCTTATTTTATAATAATAGATAGCGAACCCGCAGTAAAGGCTGGAAGCTTGCCTTCACAGCGTTTCCGCTATCTTAGGTTCAATTAATAAAGGCATTAAATCAGAATTAAGTCTACCACATTTACACAAAACTTTAGAAAGACTCAAAATAAGTATTGAGATACCATAAATGGATGCTATGCTTAAGACACAATTTCTAGAACATTTTTTTTGATCATTCTCATTTCGAGATAAATTTTCCAACTATATGCAATACGAAGTCGCCTGGATGAGAAAACAGAATAACCCATTGTCCTTTGTAATCAGACGGCTTTAGAGGTCCAAAAGTTGTCATAGAAGTAAAATCAGGGGCTTGCATGTCAATGCTAACACTCATAACGATTCCTTGATAAATAATTCATGTAATAATATGATTGTATAAATGATGTGTTTCAGAATTATTATCAATTATAATTATAAACAATCTCTTAGCTTTATTCCCAAATTAAGGAACCATGGTATTCTTTTTCCTGGTACCGGACTCGTAACAGGAGGCAGAACAGGACATATGAAAAGTGTTAAAGTGATATTTGCGAAAACGATTAAGTAATAATAAGGGAAATAAAGGACATTAATAAGGCAGTCATTTTAAATTAACAAAAGTTATTTAGAAAAATAAGGAACATGATTTATACGGATTGGTTGTTTTACATAAAATATGTTATTGAAATCTATATAAGTGAGATGAAGAATAAAATATATTGATTTATCTCCTGAAAAGGAGTATATTAGAGTGACGAAAACGATTAAGCAAAAGGGTGAGGCATATGATTTCTATGAAAGAACTGGCACAGTACTGCGGAGTATCCGTTGCCACAGTAAGCAAAGCACTCAATGACCAGCGCGACATCGGGGAAAGTACAAAAATAAGGATTAAAAATGCTGCAGGAAAGCTGGGGTATTATCCCAATGCAGCCGCAAGGTCCCTAAAGACAAACAGAAGTTACAACATCGGCGTTTTGTTTGTTGACAAGGCAAACAGCGGCTTGACTCACGAATATTTTGCTGCAGTACTGGAAGGCTTTAAGGTTGAAGCGGAGAAACAGGGGTACGATATAACGTTTATCAATAGTCAGATAGGAAAGAAAAAGGTCTCTTATTATGATCATTGCAAATACAGAAATTTGGACGGTGTGGTAATTGCCTGTGTAAATTTTGATAACCCGGAGGTGATCGATCTCTTGGGAGGCGATATTCCTGTGGTTACCATTGACCACATCCACGAAAACTGTTCCTCAATTTTATCCGATAACATTAAGGGGATCCAGTGCCTGATGGAATATATTTATGAAAATGGGCACAGAAGGATTGCGTATATTCATGGGCAGATGAATTCGGCCGTTACAAAGGCAAGGCTTACCAGCTTTTACCGGTTTATGGAGAGCCATAATCTGCATATACCAGACAAATATGTATTGGAAGCAGCTTATCTGGATGTCGGCCGGGCTATGGCATACACCAGAGATCTGCTGGACAGAAGGGATCCGCCCACCTGTATTCTATACCAGGATGATACGGCTTTAATAGGTGGATTAAATGAAATGCGGGTGAGGAATTTAAGGATTCCGGAGGATATTTCCATTGCCGGATATGATGGCAACCGGATCTCACAGCTATTAAATCCTAAGCTGACCACCGTACGTCAGGATACGGCTGCCATTGGCATGAAGGCCGCAAAAAAAATTAATAAACACCATCGAAAAACCCAAGACAACTTTTACAGAACAGATCATTGTGGAAGTAGAGCTGCTAAAGGGGGAATCGGTTGGAAAAGTAAATATTTAACCGAACCAAGTAGGGGCGCTGATTGCGAATATCCGCTTGACTGATACAAATAAAGTGGGGTCCGGGAACCCCACTTTATTTGTATTCTTCCTATTTACTTATCATACAGCACAGCTTAAGATTCCGTCTGATCCTCTGCCTGGATGTCTTGTATTTCCTCCTCTTCAACGCTTTCGCCCTGAGGGGTAAAGGTTCTATGAAGCTCATTGCCAATTTTGTCTTTGGCAGTGATGGTAAAATTATCCTTTTTAAGCTCAAAGGTCACGCGCCCTGTACTCCGGTCTATGGATAGGGGAGAAATAACCTGGTTGTCATCATCACAGCCGGAAATAGAAGAATAATCCACGCCTGACTGACTGTCTTCCAAGCGGAAGGAAAGAACTCCGTCTTCAAATACCTTGTCCTTAATGACTGGAGGAGTATCATCTAAAACATTCACCTGTTCATGTAAAATGGTCTTCATTTTGTTAAAGGATGTAAGCTTTATTTCAAGCCCACCGTTGTTTGTAAGGACTGTGGAATAGGTCTTAAGGCCTGTTTTCGTCAATTCAACAGGAGCACCGTCCAAAGTCACTTCCATGCCCTTTAAAGGAAGCAGGGAATTGATCTTAAGTTCCATGGTTGTGGATATATAATCGCTGCTTTCACCGATCGTAATCTCACCCTTTGGTTTTGAAGTCACCAGAAAAAGATCAGGCCATTTACAATGATGAAAGGAAGCACATAAAACAGAAGGACCGATAGAAAACCGCTTTGCCCTGCATCATTCCTGTTGCCGGAGCGCGTTTTCCTGCGGTTTGATCTGACTTGGTTGTTATATTGATTCATACTGATTCCCTTTCCTCCTGATGTTTTTATGCCTATAAGCATATCAGAAAATGATGAATCTTACAAGATTATCTATTAAATCGTAATAATTTAATTTATTCTTACAGAATGCCCGGTTCATGCGTGTTTGAATGCCATAAATTTATCATCTGCCTGCACATCTGCATATCCAAGGTGATCATAGGTATTATCAGTGATAAAATTCAGCCGGGGACAGGTGCCGGATTACATTGAATCCGGCTGGTAAGAGTATCCTGAAAAAAACATTATAAAAAAAGAAGGGCCGCAGGATTGGGGAAATCCTGCCGGCTGTAAGAAAAAAAATTAAAAAAACTGTTCTGCAAGGTAGGATCAGGAATTTCTTGTCCTCTGGACCGTATTCCATGCATGATTAGGAGGAGCATAGAAAGATGATATTTTTAATGGACTGTTGCCAATATTAATGATGTTATGAAAAATGCCGGCGGGCACTATTATAACATAATTAGGAAATGCAAGATATTGTCCGTACATTGAGAGTTTATCTTCACCCAGCTGAACTAAGCCCAGCCCATCTTCTATTCGTAAAATTTGGTCAAGATCAGGGTGGACCTCAATACCAATACTCCCATGGACAGGAATGCTCATGAGAGTAACCTGTAAATTAGTTCCTGTCCATAAAGTCGAACGGAAATTATCGTTTTGCTGGGCGGCCTTGTTGAGATCAATAATAAAGGGGTTCGGTCCATAATCATATGGAAAGGTTGGTATATTCGCATCATCATAGTTTGAGTTTTCTGAATTAGGCATGCAGTAAGTCACCTTTTATATGTTTTATACTAATATATGTTACATAAATATCACTGCTATCAAAAATCAGGAATTTCTGAAAAAGGAAAATGTGATGATCTGCCTGGATCAACATTATATTCCCCACGGGGACCAGGAAACTGGAAAAATTGGGGGATTCTGGCGGCTGTGAATATCTAATACAGAGTGGTTATCATATTAAAAAAATTTATCATATATTGTAAATAATATATGTAAGCGGAGACATAAGGTGAATTTCACTGTGAACAAGTATCTGCAGAAGTCATACATGCAACAAGCTCCATATAAACAAAGGGAGCTTGATACCAATAGAATAAGTGTACCTGTAGGTTATCAGATAGAAGTCTTTGCTCAAGGATTAAATGCACCAATTGGCATGGTTTTCACAGAAAAGGGTGATATGCTAATTGCTGATTCCGGAATGTCTACAATGAATCCACTGGTTATGCGTATGAGTAATGGAAGTTTGGATGTTATTGCCGATGGCTTTAATGTTCCCATAACTGGAATCAATTATAAAAATGGATACATTTATGTGTCCCATAGAGGAGTTGTAACTGTTCTTAATCCGAATGGTACAAGACAGGATATTATAAGCGGCTTGCCAAGCAATGGGGATTTTAGCAACAACCGGGTTGAGTTTGGTATTGATGAGAAAATATATTTTGGACAGGGAACAACAACGAATTCCGGTGTAGTAGGGCTGGATAATAGCTGGGTTCTTGAGCATCCTCATTTACACGATTATCCTGGTTCCTTTATATTTCTTAACTACCAAAACTTTGAAACTAAAAATGTGTTGATACCGGCTATGGAGACGGCTGTTACTGGAGCTTTTTGCCCCTTTGGGGTTCCAAATATCCAACAATATCAAGTGAAAGAAGGCAGACTTTTAGCTTCCGGCAGTGTATTAAGGGCAAATATGGATGGCTCTGATTTAGAACAGGTTGCATGGGGACTTCGTAATCCATTTTGTATGAAATTTGACAGCTTGAACCGGCTAATCATATCAAACCAGGGAATGGAGGCAAGAGGAAGCAGACCGATTGCAAATGCAATGGATGAATTGCATTTGCTTAATATAGATGCATGGTATGGCTGGCCAGATTACTCAGGAGGCGTTCCTGTTACAATGTCCAGGTTTACTCCAATCAGAGGCAGAAAACCAGAAGCATTACTTCATACCATTCCATCGATACCGCCGGCACCAAGTGCAGTTTTCCCGTCTGGATCCAACATCATGGGATTTGATTTTAACAGGTCATCAGATTTTGGACTGATTGGCGATATTTATATTGCGTGTTTTGGCGGAATCCAATACGAAGAGTCCAGTGATTATATACGTTCAGGGTTAGGACATAGGGTATTGAAAGTTAATGTTGTTAATGGAGATATAGCAACATTTGCAATAAATAAATCAGGATTTCCGGAAGAAAGGGGGTTGAGCAGGCCCACTGATGTTGTTTTTGGACCTGATAATTCAATGTATGTATCAGATTTGGCAATCTCTGATTTAGATATGCAAAATGTATATTTGCCTAACACAGGAGTAATATGGAGGATAAGAAAAATAGAGATGTAGATGTAATTTATAAACTAAAGCAATGAAGAAAGAAGTGTTTGAATGATTATTGAAAAGAAAATCTTTAAGATAAGCTGAGTTCTTCTTCTGGATTATTTTCATATAATGCATTTTCTACGCTTATCATTGATAGTTAGTAAGTTTGGTGATATTCTACTTATAAGAATCTTTTGATTAATTACAAAGTAAAAAGGAATGATAAAAATGAAAAACTGGTTTACAATCGATCAAATTGATGCGGACACTCACATTATCAGCGAATACCGCCATTGGGAGGAAACGCACTGTTACCTGCTTGAAGGTGAAGAACGATGTTTGCTCATTGACACCGGGCTTGGCATCTGTAACATTTCCGAAGAAGTGAAAAAGTTAACAGACAAACCAGTAACTGCCGTGGCAACACATATCCATTGGGATCATATTGGCGGGCACGAATACTACCCGGATTTCTACGCCCATGAGGCGGAATTAGACTGGCTGAACGGCAAATTCCCGCTGACAATGGATACTATCCGGAATATGGTCATAGATCGCTGCGATTTGCCGGAGGGCTATGACGTCAGCGTTTATAAGTTCTTTCAGGGAATGCCTGCACGGGTACTACAAGACGGTGATACCATCGATCTGGGTGGACGTAAGATTACTGTGCTGCATACACCGGGGCACTCTCCAGGACACCTGTGTTTTTGGGAGGCACAACGAGGATACTTATTTACCGGTGACCTTGTCTACAAAGACACGCTGTTTGCGTACTACCCATCTACCGATCCGCAGGCATATCTTGCGTCTCTTGAAAAGATAGCGGCATTGCCCGTGAGAAAAGTATTTCCGGCTCATCACAGCCTGGACATTCAACCGGAGATTCTGAGCCGTATGAGAGATGCTTTCCGCCAGTTGAAAGTTGATGGCAACCTTCATCATGGCAGCGGTACTTTTGATTATGGGGATTGGGCTGTTTGGCTTTGATATCCATTGGTTTTATGTCAACTAAATTGTGTTTGCAATTTCTCTGGAAATTTATATATTTAAAGTGAAACTGTTAAAGTATGGCATTTATCAAAGGAGGAATTTATATTAACAAAAATAATAAAAAGATTAACTAACTTTGACTTATATAAAGCATTTACTGATTTTACTTTAGATTTATATTGGTCGGAAAACAGTATTGGTGCAACAATTTCTTCTAGTGGAAAAGATGTACATGTTTATACTGATGGAACACTTGATTATTATCTTTTAATAGATGGATTGATAAAACTTAATAGCAGGCCAATTTGTATGTCTGGCGATGCAGCTATAATATGGTGATTATCTTGGAATTAATTAATTATATCTGGTCAGTTATAAATTATTCTTTATTAATAATTGTTATTGTTTTAATTATAAAATATATAAAAAATCATAAGAGTTAAAGATTAATCTTACATCTGTTAATTTTTAAACATCCATGGGCAGGGCGAAGACGAGACGCCGTAGGGCGATCCTTGATCTTCACATTCCCTATACTATCCCTGCAATACAAAGGATTAGTTGATTTTTTTCGACACCTTTTCGATTCTTGTTTCAGCCAAGAGAATACAGTTTTGTTTGCTGTACATGCCCTAACGATGTCAGTTTATCCATATACGAGCTTATGCCAGTATTTGAAAGTGGGGGAGCGAATTGCCAAACATGAAGATTGACGATAGCAAGAACCAGTTAGATTTGCTTGAACTTTTAGATAATTAAAAGAGCCATGGAAATAATACCATGGCTCAATAATAGTCACTTATTATATACGTCTTCTATTACATATTCAAATGGAATTGAAATGTCACAAGGAGCAACTGAATAATGGTGGGATTCAATTATCGGAATACCTTTCTTAATTAAAAGATTTTTATTGCTATTCCAATTGGATTTCCACCATGTCCAGAAAAAGTATTTACCCTCTGAACGGGAAGGCGATGGTTCGTCGTCACACCAAAGAGTAATCCATTCACCCTCAGGATGATCATTGGTTTTTAATTTTATGGACATGTTTACATCGACCCATAAAAGAAAACCTTCCGGTACATACGGAGCATCTCCAAGCAAAGTGGTATTTGATGGAGTTTTTGAAACTTTTGGCTCATCTGCGGTTTTAACTGGTGCAGTTTTAAGAACAGATAATTGTTCGGGATGCATTGTGAGGAACGGTGAATCATTGATATCAGTAGTTTCAAATTCATTCGGTTTACTCATAAAATTGCTCCTTTCTGACTGTAAAAAAGTTCCAATTTTATTATATACATTTAGAAAAGATTTCGCAATGTTTTAAATGTTCTAGCTATTTAAATTAGGATTTAACGTATTAGAGCACATTGGAAACTTAATATTGATAGTTGGTAACTTTAGTGATATTCTATTTAAGGAGTTTTTAAATAATAAGCGTAAAGCTGGAATTTGGAAGGAGCCTTGTAAGATGGGGATTTGGATGTAACGGCAAGGCCGTTTCAAAAAAAATATTCGGCCTTGCTGTACTATAATAATAGATTTATAGAAAAACAGGAGGCTTATATGGCTTATTTTATTTATCAAAAACAGAAGATTTACTATCAAGAGATTGGTACAGGTACTCCTTTACTAATGCTGCATGGAAATACAGCATCATCTGTCATGTTTTCCGATATTGCATCTAAGTATGCAAAGGACTATAGAGTCATCTTAATTGATTTTCTGGGTTATGGGAAATCTGATCGTGTCACAGAATTAGCAGAAGACTTATGGTATGATGAAGGAATGCAAGCGATTTGCTTTTTGGAAGAAAAGAAATACCGGAACGTAAAACTTATCGGTACAAGTGGCGGTGCTCTCGCAGCTCTAAATGTTTCGCTGGAACGCCCAGATCTTGTTAGTCACCTCATTGCTGATAGTTTTGAAGGCGAACATGCAAATCCGGATATAACTGAAGCTCTGCGACAGGGGCGTAAGGCATCTAAAGATGATTATGGTGCAAGAATGTTTTATAAAATGATGAATGGCATAGATTGGGAACGTGTCGTAGATGCGGACACACGCGCGTGATTGCTCATGCAAATCATATAAGGAACTTTTTCCATAAGTCGCTATATGAATTAAAACCGAAGGTGCTGTTTACTGGAAGTAAAAAGGATCCATTATTTCCTTGTGGTTTTTATGAAGCTTTATTTAAGAATATGCTTCATAAGATAGAACATGGACAACAGTATTTGTTTGAAAGCGGCGGGCATCCTGCAATGATGTCAAATCAAGAGGAGTTTATTGAAATTAGTAAAAACTTTTTTTTACAAGTAATGGGTAAATAAATCCATCTAAAATTGCATAATGCAAGCTAATAAAATAATTAGCAAAGAAAACTACTAACTATCATTAATTAAGTTAGTAGTTTTTTTATGCACCAATTTAATCATGTAATCTGATATTTGGAGGAGCTAATTTTATGAATTATAAAGACTATATAATTCTATTTTTAATTACATGGATGGCGACTGCCATAGTTTCAGCTTTTATATTTAAAGTCATAAGCGATTGCCCCAAAATGCCTATATTTACAAAATGGAGAGATTTCTTCTATATGGGTATTTTGACTGGATTTATACCTACCTTATTGATTGTGGTCTCATTTGGAGAACTTTCGGAACGTTTGAACAGAGTTGCTAACACCATAAAAATGTTAAATTAGGATTTAACGAATTACCGTGCATTGAAACTTAATGTTGATAGTTATTTGGATATTGGGTAATCTTTAATTACTATATCAAAGAAAAAAATAATTGTAACGAATTCGCTCCTCCGTAGTCTTATGTATGAAAGCGAGGTGAAAAAGTGGCGGACTTCAATGAAATATACAGTCTTTACTTCAAGGATGTCTATAAATATGTTTTGTCAATAAGCAGGGATGAAATGATTGCGGAAGAAATAACACAAGAGACATTTTTTAAGGCTTTAAAAAAATATCGATAAATTTGATGGGAAGTGCAAACTCTATGTGTGGTTATGTCAAATTGCAAAAAAATACATTCTTCACATACAAAAAGAAAGAAAAGTATCATGAAGACTTGACAGAGGCGGAAGATATTCTTGCTGATTCAACGTTTGAGCAGAGCCTGTTATCGAAAGAATCTGTATATAAAATTCACAAAGAGCTTCATTGCTTAGGCGAACCCTATAAGGAGGTTTTTATGCTACGAGTGTTTGGAGATTTATCCTTTTCACAGATAGGGAGCTTATTTGAAAAAAACAGAAAGCTGGGCGAGGGTCACTTACCATCGAGCAAAAATGAAATTAAAGGAGAGGATAGAATGCGAATAACCTGCGAAATAATAAAGGACTTACTCCCATTGTATCACGATAATGTATGCAGTGAGGACAGCCGCAAATTAATTGAAGAGCATTTATCAACCTGTGAAAGGTGCCGTGACGAACTGAAGGAAATTGACTTAGAGATAAAAGCGGTTAAAAATACGGAGGATGTAAAAATTATGAATAATATTGCAAAGAAATGGAAACAGGATAGATTGTCATCTTTTTTTCACAGGCACATTCCTTTTTTTCTATTATTGCCAGTGTGGGGTGCCTGGTGGCATTTAATGTGATCGGCAGTTATGTAACTGCGGAAGGATTTCTGGTGGAACCATTTGCTTTGATTCCGCTATTCTACCTGTTTGGACTGGCTGCACTGTTGTCAGGCTTTGTTCTAGGGATTCTGGCTATAAAAAGGCGCGTGTTAAATGCTAAATAATTGTTTGAAAGATCATGATCATTAAGTATAGCCAATAATATATATGGGTTAAAAAACTACTAACTATCAGTAACTTAGTTAGTAGTTTTTTAGTAATTTAGTCAAGAAAGCTGATATTTAAAGAATTATGTTACATTAAGAACTTAATATTAATAGTTAGCGGTCTTGAGAGTAATATGGTATTAAAAAGTGAAAGAAGGAATAAGATGATCACCATATTCAATCGAAAAGAGTTGATTAGTACTTACGACATGAAAAAGCAAGCAGAAGTTCGTGATTTATTGAGTCAATTTAAAATTCCTTATTCTATCAATGTAATCAATAGAAAAAGCCCATCGCCATTTGATGCAGGTTCCAGAGCAAGAACAGGGACTTTTGGAGAAAATTTGAAATTGGAATATCAATACATTATCTTTGTCAGAAAGGTTGATTATGAAAAGGCAGATGCTGTTATAAGTGGAAAAATCAAATAATGAATTATAAAACTGCCAACTATCAGTATTAAGCTGGTAGTTTTTTATTGTCAGAAACGAGGGTGGAAACGTTGTGGATGATTTTTGAGCCAGTAGAGCAGATGAGACTGGGGAATTAGAATTTTATGGATTACTGTACTTTGAAAACTTAATATTGATAGTTGGTAAGTTTGGTGGTATTCTGTTTGAGAGAATTGATAGAGGGGAGTATACAATTGGATATCAAAAACATAAATAAATTACCGGAACAATATATTTGGAATGATGCTGTGGGCTTGATTACTAATTCGTTGGGAGAGGCTGCAGGAAGTAGAAAAATTTACGTGAATATTGACTATGTTCCGCCCAAAGCATACAGTACAAAATTTCATAGTCACTCACAGCAAGAAGAGTTTTTTATGATTCTTTCTGGTATGGGAACTTTACGGTTAAACGAAGAAGAGAAAAACGTTAGCCAAGGAGATTTCTTTGCAAAGCCGGCTGGGGAAGATATTGCCCATACATTTTATAATTCCGGTGATGAAGTTTTAACCATTTTAGATGTTGGGACAATCGAAAGTGAGGATACTTGCTATTATCCTGATGAGGATATGTACATGCAGAAATCCAATGGTGTAAGAAGAATTTTTAAGGGAACGGATTTAAATTCTTCGTGGCTCCCTGAGCCGAACACTGAGAGGGAAATTTAACCCGGTCTATAAAATTAAATACAATGAAAACTACTAACTATCAGTATTGAGCTGGTAGTTTTTTTTGTACCCAAAATGGAACAGTTTAATCCAGAAAACTGATATTGGCCGAATCTCTTATCCTGGCTTGAGAATAAAGGTTTACTATCTGGATCAGTCTGGCATTTCCGTTGATCATAACGCGCCGAATCGGCGGCGTATTGAATGGTATTGCCCCGAGAAACAGGATTTTAACGGATTACTGAACATTGAAAAATCAATATTGATAGTTAATAGTGTCTTGAATAGAATAGATTAATAAAGGGGAAACAAAAAAAGGAGTAAAAATGATTGACTATGGCGTAAAAAAATAAGTTGGCATGGGAATATAATGCGTATGATTTTTGGCTGAAAAATTTGGGAACTCCTGAGGAATAGGTACAAAAGATCCTTATAAACCCTTAAAAATTAAAAAAAGCTATACAAGCAAATGAATGCATTAACATTTGTGAAATCTATACTGACAATAAGTGTTTATATTGATATTATTAAATTACATTGGCAGTATTAAAAAAATAATAAACATGAAAACGCTCAGACGCCCCTTTTTTGATACCTAAAACGACACTTATCCACAATAATGTGGAAACAATTGTGGATTAATTGTTAATATCTGAAAAATTGACACAAAACTGCAAATTTTTACAGGTCTGGAATACCAGATTTCTGGCTGCATTCTGACTGCCTTTGGATAATAATAGTTCGGGAAATCGGAAAGCCTAAAAATCACGGTTTTATCACGAATCTTAAAAGATCATCTATTAAATCGAAATAATTTGTGTTAATATATTAAAGAGGTTCGGTCCGCCTTTGGCTCACTGAACGGCTATGCCTAAGAAAGAACAAAAGGAGAGTCAGTATGGTCGAGAAAGCTGTTGCATTTGCAACCAAGTCCCATGAAGGGACCTTTCGGAAAGGGACGAAGATTCCCTATATCGTCCATCCTTTGGAGACAGCAGTCATTGTTGCGCTGATGGTAACAGATGAAGAGCTGATCTGCGCCGCGCTTCTTCATGATGTGGTGGAGGATACTGGTGTTACAGAGGAAGAGCTTAAAGAAAAATTCGGACTTCGGGTGGCTGAACTGGTAATGGAAGAAACAGAAGATAAGACGAAGTGCTGGAAGGAACGCAAATGCGCGACACTTGATCATCTGGAAAAGGCTTCCAGAGAGAGCAAGATCCTTGTCCTGGCGGACAAGCTGAGCAATTTAAGGGCGACTGCAAGAGACTATTATTTAGTGGGAGATGACATTTGGCAGCGTTTTAATGAAAAAAACAAGTCAGAGCATGCCTGGTATTACAAAGGGATTGCAAAACGCCTTACAGGCCTTGAGGAATTTCCTGCTTATCAGGAATATGTAAAGTTGTGCGAAAAGGTTTTTGAATAAAATATGGGAAGATACAGAAAAAAGGCAGGGCTAAAAAGCTCTGCCTTCTGTTGTTTAGTATGCAAGGACCCTTACAGGGTTTTTGCCCGGTCCGCAATGTTTTTGTGAAAATTGATGACCTGATGCTCGTAGGTCTCATCCATAAGCGGCGAGGTGATGATGAAATCGGCGGTTGCCTGGTGTTGGCAATGGGGATATCATAAACCTGTGCAATACGTAAAAGTGCTTTCACATCCGGGTCGTGAGGCTGTGCGGTGAGAGGGTCGGAAAAGAAGATGACCAGATCGATCCTTCCTTCCACGATCTTTGCTCCGATCTGCTGGTCCCCTCCCAGTGGGCCGCTGTTATAGCCCTTTACCGGAAGGCCTGTCTGATCAGTGATCATCCGTGCCGTTGTTCCGGTGCCGCAGAGAGTATGTTTTTCCAGAGCCGCCTTGTGCTCCTTGCACCATTCGATCAGTGCGTGCTTTTCGTTGTCATGAGCGATCAGCGCAATACTTTTTTTTCTTTTCCAGTGTGAATGTAATAAAGTCATTTGATAACATCCGTTTCCTCCTGTAAGCAGCTGCTTCCTTTATGTATCCTTAGGCCGTAAGGCTTAGTTTGGTATGATGCTCTGCAATGAATAAGTAATGGAAAGATCTTTTCTTGAATATTCTCTTTTAAAGTTCTGAATGATACGCTTTAAGACTAACTCACCGTTTTCATAGGTTGCCGTAGGTAAAAGCAAAAGGTATTGGCTTACGCTGTAGCGGCAAAAAATATCTCCCCTTCGCAGGGATTTGCGGATAGAATCTCCAAGCTCATCCATTGCCCGTGTCTGGACCGCAGGTTTCAGAAGCTCTCCCTTCAGATTGCTGATGGTCAGAAGACATAGGAAAATAGAGTCACCAGTACGCTGGATTGCTCTTGTCTCCAGCTGATAGATGTCCCGGAACACGGAGGGTTCACAGCAAAAGGCTCCGCTATTCGTACCGCCCTCTGAAAGGATCTCCTGTATGGTGCTTAAATCCATGGTAATTCCATGTTTCTTATCGCTGATAAGCTTATATAGGTCCTTAAAGCGAATGGAGGGAGTGATGGCAAATTCGTTATAGAACATGTCGGTCACATGATGGTAATGCTCCATGGCCATAAGCTGGTTTCCGCTCTGATATAATGCGTAGACCAGGTAATAATGGGCTTCCTCACAATAGGAATCAATGGCAATGGCCTGCTGGCATACATCGATGATCGTGGGATAATCCTTTCTTTTTTTCCAGTAGGAACAAAGTTTTTTTGAATCAGTTTTTGATATAGGGTGTGATAATAGGTGTGAATCGGTACAACCCAGGATTCCCACTCGGATTTTGGCAAAAAGTTCCCCTTGTACAGGGCAAAGGCTTCCAGGCAGAGGGATAAGCGGTCATCCTCGGAAAGACCGGGGGTCTCCAATCGAACACACAGGTCTTCAAACAGGTCGGTATCACAGACCGTTGTAAGATCTCTTGTCCAGCCGTAGGCTTGCGGTTCTGGAACACCAGCTCTTGTGTAGGATATTCCAATGGCTCTAAAAGTTTGCGTACACGGAACATTAAGGTTTTTAAGGCTCCTGCCGGGTTATTGCTGGTTTCATCCTTCCAAAACAGATCAATTAGTTCTTCTACAGGAATATCCCGGCCTCGAAAAGTAATAAGATATTCTAAAAGGCTCCAGGCTTTTTTGCCTGATTATTCTGATCTACGATTGTCCTGTCCCCCATGGATATGGAGAATCCTCCCAGCATATTTACATGAATGATAGCTTCTTGATTTTTCATAAATGTCTCCATATTAACATTTTCTTTTTTTTAGTATATAGAAAAAAAAGTGGAAAAGTCTAGCATTGCTTATAAAAGATTGTGATTTTTGTAAAAATAAGGTATACTTAGGAGGATTAAAAACATGAGAGAAAGCGGGAATGAGCATGAAAAGTAAAAAAAATGGCCTTTGGCGTTCTTATCATGGCAGTTATTTTTCTTGCTGTGGGTGTAGGAATGCTCTATTCTGACTTTAAGACGAGAGATCATGCCAAACAGCAGTATGAAAGTCTCGCGGAGCTTGCAAGGGAGACTACGGCCGGAGAAACAAAGGCCAGCGTCCCGGAAGCAGAAACAAGCTCTGCCTATGTTTCCCCCATTGATTTTGAGAAACTGAAAATTATCAACCCTGATATTGTGGGCTGGATCAGGATCGAGGGTACGGTAATTGACTACCCCATTGTACAAACGGATAACAATGAAACTTATCTGGATACGGATTTTGAAGGCAGGAAAAGCGTGGCTGGTGCCATTTACCTTGATTATGAAAGCGAGCCTGATTTTTCAGGAAGGCATAACATAATATACGGGCATCACATGAAAAACGGATCCATGTTTAAGGACATCATAAAGTATAAGGATGAGGCTTATTTTAAAGAACATCAGGATATTTTTATTTATACGCCGGAGAGGGAATACCATTTAAAGCCCATCACAGCCCTCTATACGGACCCCTCCCCCATCCGCCGGAAGACTGTGTTTGAAACAGAGGAAAGCTTTCAGGCATATGTGGAGGAGATGACAAAGGGCGGCCTGTTTTTGCAGAAGCCGGAAGAACCGGTAAGGCAGCTCTGGTCTTTTGTAACCTGCAGCTATGAGTTTAATGATGCAAGAACCATTCTATACGCCTGTGAAGTGCCTCAGGGTGAAAATTAGAGGGTTATAAGCATACATATTGTTCTGTATGATTTGGCAGACTGATGAAAGGAAGATATTATTATATGGGAAAATATTTTGGAACAGATGGTTTCCGCGGGGAAGCCAATGTAACGCTGACGGTGGAGGATGCCTTTAAAGTAGGCCGTTTTTTAGGCTGGTACTATGGGCAGAAGAATCCGGAAGAAGTATGCAGGATTGTCATTGGAAAAGATACAAGACGCAGCAGCTACATGTTTGAATACTCTCTGGTGGCAGGCCTTACCGCATCCGGAGCCGATGCATATCTGCTTCATGTTACTACTACTCCAAGCGTATCTTATGTTGTGCGCACCGAAGGATTTTCCTGCGGAATCATGATTTCCGCCAGCCACAATCCCTACTATGACAACGGGATCAAGGTAATTAACGAAAAGGGCGAGAAGCTGGAAGAGAGCGTGATCCTGGAAATTGAAAAGTATCTGGATGGGGAGATGGTCGAGCTGCCTTTGGCAAAACGTGATAAGATCGGCCGTACCGTAGACTTTGCCGCAGGAAGAAACCGCTACATCGGTTATTTGATTTCCATAGCTACTAGATCCTTTAAGAACAAAAAGGTGGCTCTGGACTGTGCAAACGGCAGTGCTTCCGCCATTGCCAAGAACGTATTTGACGCCCTGGGAGCTGAGACCCATGTGATCAGCAATGAGCCCAATGGCTTAAACATCAATACAGGCTGCGGCTCTACCCACATCGAACAGCTTAAGAAGTTTGTAAAAGAGGTGGGAGCTGACGTGGGCTTTGCCTATGACGGAGATGCGGACCGGTGCATTGCCGTGGATGAGAACGGAGAAGTGGTGGATGGAGATGCCATCCTGTACATTTGCGGCAAGTATATGAAGGAACAGGGTACCCTTAAGAATAACAAGGTGGTGACCACCATCATGTCTAATTTCGGTCTTTACAAAGCCTTTGAACGGGAAGGCATTGAATATGAGAAAACAGCGGTAGGCGATAAATATGTATATGAAAACATGGTGGCAAATGGAAACTGCCTGGGCGGGGAGCAGTCCGGCCATATTATTTTCAGCAAGCATGCTACTACGGGAGACGGTATCTTAACCTCCTTAAAGGTGATGGAAGTCATTCTGGAAAAGAAGGAGAGCCTTGGGAAGCTGGTTTCCGAGCTTGAAATCTATCCCCAGGTACTTAAAAATGTCCGTGTCCACGATAAGACTGCGGCTCAGGATGATGAGGCGGTAAAGGCTGAAGTGGAAAAGGTGGCGGAAAGCCTTGGAAACAGCGGAAGGATTCTTCTGCGCCAGTCCGGTACAGAGCCGGTGGTACGTGTCATGGTGGAGGCCGCTGATCTGGATACCTGTGAGAAATATGTGGATCAGGTCATAGAGGTAATGAAAGAAAAGGGACATCTGCTTTCCTAGAAGATTGTAAAAGGATAGAAAGCGATCCAAAGTCCGGAGGAGCTTCCGGTTTTGGAAGCTTTCTATTTTTTTTACAGGTATGCGTAATTGTAAATCAGGACAATTCATGATATGATTAAAGTCTGATGCAACAAATTGTTTTTGGGAGACCAGGAAATATGGATAATAAAGAATTTTCAAATTTAGGAGACCAGATCAAGGATTCGGTGCAGAATGCTATTGATTCCATGGATTTTAACCAGCTGAACAGAACCATATCCGATACAGTTAATTCTGCCTTAGAGGAAGCCAGGAGCCAGCTGATGAAGGGGGCGGATTTTGGAAAGAACACATCGTCCGGCAGCTTTAGCAGCAAAAGAACGGTAAGAACGGAATCATACCGGAAGACTGAATGGAGCGGTTCATCGGTCCAAAGGGAAAGTCATGAAGACGGGCCGGGCTACCGGGCGTTTCAGACCAGCCGGGATGTTCAGAAAAGAACCGGTGACGGGCAGGGGGAAGTGGTGCAGATAAATCAGACGGGCCGTGTAGCAGGTATTCTGTATACGGTGTTTGGAAGTATTGGCATCGGCATAATCCTGATTCTGCTTTTCGTTGTCTGGATTGTGGCTCTGGTTGTGAAGCCGGTTATCTGGACAGTTGCAGGTGCAACCGTGTTCTTACTCTTATTAGGCGGCGCCTCCGGTTTCATGCTCCGCACAGGAATCGCCATCCGGGACCGGTTGAAGAGGGCCAGGATTTATGCAAAGCAGTCAGGAAAGCGAATGTATTGCAGCATAGAGGAACTGGCGGTAAGCATTGGAAGATCCCGTGATTTTGTATTGAAGGACGTCCAAAAGATGATCAGGCTTAGAATTTTTAAGCAGGCTTATCTGGATGAACAGAAGACCTGCCTGATCTTAAGTGAATCCACTTACAGGCAGTATCTGGAATGCCAGAAGGCCCTTAAGGAGAGAGAGCTTGAAGATGCCAAAGAAAAAGAAAAGGAAGATGCTCCTTCTGAGGAAATAAAACAGATGATGCCGCCGGCCAGAATTATTTAAGGATATTAAGGGAAGCCAATGACGCCATTCCGGGAGAAGTGATTTCCCAGAAAATCTCCAATCTGGAGCATGTGATCCGCAGGATTTTTGAATCCGTTTCCAGGCATCCGGTACGGATCGGGGAGATGGAGCGCTTTATGGAATATTACCTTCCCACAACAGTAAAGCTGGTAAATGCATACCGTGATTTTGACAGCGTAGGGACCCAGGGAGCCAATATCTCTTCTGCAAAGGCGGAGATAGAGAGAACTCTTGACACGATAAACCAGGCCTTTGAGCGGTTGCTTGATGATCTTTACCAGGATGCCGCCTTAGATGTTTCCACAGATGCGTCGGTGATCCAGACTATGTTAAAAAAAGGATGGTTGGGCGGAAAGTGATTTTACAGGAGGTATGAAGAATGAGTAAGGATATTGAAGAGATGTTAAAGGAAGCGCCGGAACTGACCCTGTCTCCCCTTAGTGCTGGAGGAGTGGAAGAAACCCAACTGGTACAGACTGAAAGTGTTCTTAAAGAGGTGAAGGAAGTGCCGGCAGCCGACTTAACACCGGAAGAAGAAAGACAAGTTACTGACTTTGCGGAAAAGATCGATTTAAGGGATTCCAATCTGATTCTTCAGTATGGAGCCGGAGCCCAGAAAAAGATTGCCGACTTTTCAGAAGCAGCCCTTGATAATGTAAAGTCCAAGGATCTGGGGGAAGTGGGCCAGATCCTGTCAGAGGTGGTAGTAGAGCTTAAGAGCATTGAGGTAGAGGAAGAGGAAAAGGGTCTTTTCGGTCTTTTCAAAAAAAGCGTAAACCGGGTGGAAGGTATTAAGGCCAGGTATGCCAAGGCAGAAACCAATGTAAACCAGATCTGCAAGGTCCTTCAGAATCATCAGATCCAGCTGTTAAAGGACATCGCCCTTCTGGATAAAATGTATGACTTAAACACTACGTATTTCAAAGAACTTACCATGTATATTCTGGCGGGGAAAAAGAAGCTTGCCAAGGTGCAGCAGGAAGAACTGCCGGTCCTTTTGGAGCGGGCGGCAAAAACCGGGCTTCCGGAAGATGCCCAGGCAGCCAATGACTTATCTTCCATGCTGAACCGTTTTGAGAAGAAGCTTCATGACCTGGAGCTTACCCGCATGATATCCATTCAGATGGCTCCTCAGATCCGTCTGGTCCAGAACAATGACACCTTAATGACGGAAAAGATACAGTCCACCCTGGTGAACACCGTTCCTTTGTGGAAGAGCCAGATGGTGCTTGCCATCGGAATCAGCCATTCCGAGCAGGCGGCAAAGGCCCAGCGGGAAGTAACGGATATGACCAACGAGCTTTTAAAGAAGAATGCGGAAGTATTAAAGACTGCTACCATTCAGACCGCAAAGGAATCAGAGCGGGGAATCGTTGACATGGAGACACTTAAGAAAACCAATGAATCCCTTATAACAACTTTGGATGAAGTGGTTCGGATCCAGGCGGAGGGCAGGACAAAACGCCGGGAAGCAGAAGTGGAATTAAGCCGGATGGAAGGCGAGTTGAAATCCAAGCTCTTGCAGCTTAGCAAATAACAATGGTAAAAAGACTTACAACAGAAAATTAATTTTTCTGTTGTAAGTCTTTTTTAGTCGTGCTATAATAACATAACACTTTACCGTGACACATTGTCAGAGCATGGTATGTGATTTTAATGCAAAGGAATGATGAAAGATGGGGTTAGACCTGTAAAAGCCACGTTGTTCATTGTCAAAAGATACAGCGTGATTTATCGACTCCAAAGCCTGCGTTGATTTTTTTATGAGGCAGAACATGGACATTTTGTCCTGTTTCAGGAATTAATCCGGCAATCTGCCGGAAAAAGCAGACGATTAGATGATAATGGAGGAGATAAAATATGTTGAATTATCAAAGATATAAAAGAGTACCGGTAGTCAGCTATCCGGAAAGACAATGGCCGTGCAATGAGATTCAGAAGGCGCCGATCTGGTGCAGTGTTGATTTAAGGGATGGAAACCAGGCTCTTACGGAGCCTATGGTTGTGGAAGAGAAGATCGAGATGTTCGATCTCCTGATCCGATTGGGCTTTAAGGAGATTGAGGTCGGTTTTCCGGCAGCTTCCCAGATTGAATTTGATTTCTTAAGGCAGCTTGTGGAACGAAAACTGATTCCTGATGACGTGGTCATCCAGGTTCTGGTTCAGTGCAGGGAGCATCTGATCAAGAGGACCTTTGAAGCCTTCAGGGAGTTAAGAAGGCGATTGTACACATCTACAATTCCACTTCAACTCTTCAGCGGGATGTGGTTTTCGGCAAGGGAAGAGAAGAGATCAGGGAGATCGCCGTAAAGGGTACGGAATGGGTGAAGCAGTATATGCAGGACTTTGACGGTGAAGTGATTCTTGAATATTCACCGGAAAGCTTTACAGGAACGGAGCTGGATTTTGCTCTGGATATTTGTACAGCTGTCCAGGAAACCTGGGAAGCATCACCGGAAAAGAAAATTATCTTCAACCTTCCTTCTACTGTGGAGATGACCACTCCTAACGTTTATGCAGATCAGATCGAATGGATGAACACTCATTTCAAGAACCGTGACAGCATTATTTTAAGCGTACATCCCCACAATGACCGGGGAACCGGAATTGCAGCCACAGAGCTTGCCCTGTTAGCAGGTGCAGACCGGGTGGAGGGCACGCTTTTAGGAAACGGCGAACGAACCGGTAATGTGGATGTTCTAACAGTCGCATATAACATGTTCTCTCACGGAATCAATCCGGAACTTCATATTGAAAATATCCGTGAGATCGTTGACATCTATGAGCGTTGTACCAAGATGGAAGTGGAGCCAAGACATCCATATGCAGGAAAGCTTGTCTTTACCGCTTTTTCCGGTTCACACCAGGATGCCATCAACAAAGGCATGCAGGCCATGCGGGACAGAAAGAATGTTTACTGGGAGGTTCCTTACCTTCCCATCGATCCGTCAGACATTGGCAGGCAGTATGAGCCTATCGTGCGGATCAACAGCCAGTCCGGCAAGGGCGGCGTAGCCTTTGTCATGGATACCTTCTACGGCTTCAAGCTTCCAAAGGGTATGCATAAGGAGTTTGCAGACGTGATCCAGGCGATTTCCGAAAAGCAGGGTGAGGTTTCTCCTGAGCAGATCATGGATGAGTTTAAAAGCAACTACTCGGAGAAGAAAGAGCCCATCCATTTCCGCAAAGCCCAGATTACGGAAGCAGAAGAGGATACAGCGTTCTCCACGGCTGCAAAGGTCCGCTACACCGATCACGGCATAGAGAAAATCTTTGAAGGCGTTGGAAACGGACCTATTGATGCGGTACAAAAAGGGCTGGAAAAAGAACTTGGTATTGAGATCAGGGTTCTGGACTACTATGAGCATGCTCTTACTTCCGGATCCGGAGCACAGGCGGCCTCCTATATTCACCTCCTTGATGTGAAGACAGGAAAGGCTACCTATGGTGTGGGAATCAGTTCCAACATTACAAGAGCGTCTATCCGCGGAATCTTCAGCGCGGTCAACCGGTTATTCTATTCATAAAATAAAGGGGTCAGCCTTTGATAAAAGGCTGGCCCTGTTTTTATGTCCTGGAGGGACTTTCCATAAAACCCGGGATTTTGCAAGAAGAATTTACTTTTCCCGGTGACTTTAGTATAATGGAGACAGTTTATAACCGAGACAGGAGAATGAAGCTATGAAAAAGTATGATTATGTACTGGTAGGCAGCGGCCTTTATTCCGGTGTATTTGCATATCTGGCCGGCAAAAAAGGAAAAAGATGTCTTGTGGTAGAGAAAAGAAACCACATCGGAGGCAACATTTACTGCGAGGAAATAGAAGGGATCCACGTACACAGCTACGGAGCCCATATTTTCCATACCAGCAACAGGAAGGTCTGGCAGTTCGTAAATGAGCTGGCAGAGTTTAACCGCTATACCAACAGCCCTGTGGCAAATTTCAAGGGTGAGATGTATAACATGCCCTTTAATATGAATACCTTCAGCAAGATGTGGGGCATATCTACCCCGGCAGAGGCAAAGGCCATCATCGAGGAGCAGAAGGCATCCGTTACCGGTGAGCCTGAAAACCTGGAGGAACAGGCCATCAGCCTTGTGGGAACGGATATTTATGAAAAGCTGGTAAAGGGGTATACGGAAAAGCAGTGGGGCAGGGATTGTAAGGAACTTCCGGCTTTTATCATCAAGCGCCTTCCCGTGCGTTTTACCTATGATAATAACTATTTTAATGACTTATACCAGGGTATCCCCATCGGAGGATACAATGTGATCATGGAAAAGCTCCTTGAAGGCTGCGATGTGGAAACAGGCGTTGATTATCTGGAAAACAAGGAGTATTATGACGGGCTGGGAGAAAAGGTCGTGTATACAGGAACCATAGATGGTTACTATGGGTATCAGTATGGCAAGCTGGAATACAGGAGCCTGCGGTTTGAAACAGAGGTCGTGGATACGGATAATTACCAGGGCGTAGCTGTGGTAAATTATACGGACAGGGAAACACCTTACACTAGGATCATTGAGCATAAGCATTTTGAATTCGGGACCCAGCCAAAATCCGTAGTTACCAGGGAATATCCGGTAGACTGGAGCGAGGGCATGGAGCCATATTATCCGGTAAATAATGAAAGAAATCAGGAATTATATTTAAAATATGCCGCACTGGCTGAAAAGGAAGATCAGGTGATTTTCGGCGGACGGTTAGGGGAATATAAATACTACGATATGGACAAGGTCATTGAATCAGCCATGAGCCGGGCGGAAAAGGAATTGGGTTAATCCTGCTTACGGGCCAAGCTGTTTACTTTTTATGGCAGATATAGTACAATACTACGGAACCAGGGCTGGAACTTTAATGCCCTGAAACGTGGGTCAACTGGAGGAATCTATGAACGTTGTATACGCTTCCAACGATAATTATGCCAGGCATCTGGCCGTATCCCTTTATTCCCTTTTGGATCATAACAGGGACATGGGAGACATCCATATATATGTTTTATCCATGAGCCTTTCCGAAGGGACGAAAGAACGTCTTAAGTCCGTGGCAGGCGGGTTTGGACGTGAGCTGACGGTCGTAGAGCTGGGGAATTTAAAGGAGCGCTTTTCTTATGAGGTGGATACGGGCGGCTTTGATTTAAGTATTATGGCCCGGCTGTTCGTAGGAGAGGTTCTCCCGGAGGAAGCAGACCGGGTGCTGTATTTAGACTGTGATACCGTGGTGCTTTCCTCTTTAAGAAGGCTGTGGGAAACGGATTTAAAGTCCTTCCTTTTAGGTGCGGTGATGGAGCCTACCATATACCCTTCTATCAAGGAAGATATTGGTCTTTTGCTGTCGGAGCCTTATTATAATTCCGGCGTCCTTCTCATTGATATGAACCGTTGGAGGGAGGAAAACGCCCAGAAGCTGCTTCTGGATTTTTACTGCTCCAAGGGAGGCAAGCTGTTTGCAGGGGATCAGGACACCATTAACGGAGCACTGAAAGGGAGGATCAAGCCATTGTCTCCCAGGTATAACTTTTTTTACCAATTACCGCTATTACCGGTACAGCCATCTGGTGAGGCTGTCCCCTGTTTATGGAAAGCTTGGGTTAAAAGGGTTTAAAGAGGCAAAGAAACATCCTGCCATCCTGCATTTTATGGGGGATGAAAGACCCTGGAAACAGGGGAATTTAAACCATTACCGCAGGGCTTACGACTATTATCTCTCCCTCACCCCGTGGGCAGGAACGCCTAAGGAAAAGGGAAGCCGGCTTTATATGGCCGCCTATCATCTGATGGATTACGCCACCTTTATATGTCCGCCTGTGAGGGATTTTGTAAGTGCCAGATTTGGAATGCAGGTGATCAATTCCAGAAAGGGTTCTTAAAGAGGAGCAGATATGAATATTAGCTGTATCATTCTCAATTATAATGATGCGGAAACTACCATAAGCCTGGTAAATTCCCTGGTAAATTATGAAATCCTGGATTCCATTGTGATCGTGGACAACTGTTCCACCGATGATTCTGCCTCAAGGCTTCAGGCAATTGAGGCCGGAAAAGTTCATTTTATCTCCTCAGAAAAGAACGGGGGATACGGTTATGGCAATAATCAGGGAATCCGGTATGCCTATGGGAACCTTCACGCTACCCATGTGCTCATAGCAAATCCTGATGTAAAGGTTACGGAGGAATGCATACAGGCCATGAAGCTTCCTTTTTAAAGATAAGCCGGCTGGGAGTTGCGGCGGCAGTCACCATGGATGGGACGGGAAAGGTGGCGCTGTCAAGCTGGCGTCTTAACGGCCTTTTGGGAGATCTTTTGGATACCGGCCTTATTACCAGACGGATTTTTGCACCCTGGCTTAATGACAGGCCGGAATTAAAGGCGGATTCTAAAAAGGAGCGGTACGTTTACGTAGATGCCGTGCCAGGCTCTCTTTTTATGGCGGATATTTATGCCTCATGGAATGCGGTCTTTATGATGAAGAGGTCTTTCTATATTATGAGGAAAAGATTCTCGGATTTCAGCTGAAGAAAAAGGGGTATGGGACAGTACTGCTCCTGAATCAGTCCTATGTACACCTTCATTCCGTGTCCATTAATAAGAATGTGAAATCCATTTTAAAGAAGCAGGCCCTTCTTCATAAGAGCAAGCTTCACTATTATAAAAAAATATCTGGGAATCAACCGGTTCCAGGAATGTCTGGTAAAGGCTTTCCTGGCATTTCTCATGGCAGAAATCTGGTTTCTGACTGAGATCCTGGGATGGTCCTGGTAGGTTTTGCCCCAAAAGCGTGGGCGGGAAGAGGAAAGGGGAAAGGCTCATGGTTTCGGTGCTTCTTGCATCCTATAACGGAGAAAAATATATACGGGAGCAGCTGGACTCCATTTTAGGCCAGACGTTTTCTGATCTGTCCATCGTGATTTCTGATGACCTTTCTACAGATGGGACCCCTTCCATTATCCGGGAATATGAAGAACAATACCCTGGCCGGGTGAGGTGCTTAAAGAACAGGGAAAGGTCCGGCAGCGCCAGAATAATTTTTTTCGTCTGCTGACGTCGGTGTCTGATGAGTATGTGATGCTTTGTGACCAGGATGATGTATGGCTTCCAGATAAGGCGGAAGTCACCTTAAGGGAAATGAAGCGGCTGGAGGCGGCATGGGGAGCAGAGGTTCCTTTGCTGGTCCACGGAGACTTATCGGTTACCGATAAGACGGGCAATATTCTTCACAATTCCATGGCAGAATACCAGAAGATCGCGGTTCATGATAACCGGTTCAGTCATTATCTGGTTGAGAACAACATTACCGGGAATACGGTCATGATCAACAGGGCCTTTTTGCGGTTCTTTGCTGAGATTCCAAAGGAATGCGTCATGCATGACTGGTGGCTGGGGCTTCTGGCAAGCTGCTTTGGAAGAATATCCTATATTGACCGTCCCCTGGTTTTATACCGGCAGCATGGGGAAAACCAGATGGGGTCTAAAAGCGGTAAGGAGCAGTATGCGGAGCGGATCCTTAATCAGGACAGGATCCGGGAAAATTACAGGAAAATGTTTGTGCAGGCACAGATGTTTTTAAAGCTCTATGGAAATGAGATGTCCAGGGAGCAGAGAGAAGTTCTGGAGCATTTTACCGGACTGCCCGGAAAAAACAGAGCGGAAAAGATTTATACTATTTGGAAATACAGATTAAAGAAAAGCACCCATATGCGGACGCTGGGCCAGATGTTTTCCATCTGACCGGGAAATGGAGGATAACGCATGGACAATAAAGAGGATATATTAGTGACGAGGGCTTCCATGCCTTCCTATGAAGAATTTATAGAAGAGATACGGCCGATCTGGGAAACAGCCTGGATGACTAATATGGGGGAATTTCATGAAAAACTAATGGAGCAGTTAAAGGAGTACTTAAAGGTACAGAAGCTTCTTTTGTTTGTCAACGGGCATATGGCTCTCGAAATGGCGCTGCAGGCCATGAATCTGTCCGGCGAGGTGATCACCACCCCGTTTTCTTTTGCTTCCACCACCCATGCCATTGTAAGAAATAACTTAACTCCGGTGTTCTGCGATATCCGCGAAGAGGATTATACCATTGATCCGGATAAGATCGAAGAACTGATTACGGAAAAGACAACCGCCATTTTACCGGTTCATGTTTATGGAAATATCTGCGATGTAGATAAAATTGAAAAAATTGCGAAAAAAACATAATTTAAAGGTAATTTATGATGCTGCTCATGCTTTTGGCGTAGAGGTAAATGGGAGAGGCATCGGGACCTATGGTGACGCTTCCATGTTCAGCTTTCATGCCACAAAGGTGTATAACACCATTGAAGGCGGGGCTGTGACCTTTCAGGACCCGTCTCTGGAGATTTTGTTCAATTATTTGAAAAATTTCGGCATCACCGGAAAGGAAACCGTGGAGTACATCGGCGGCAATGCTAAAATGAATGAGTTTCAGGCAGCTATGGGTATCTGCAACCTTCGCCATGTGAATGATAACATTGAAAAGCGCAGGCTTGTGGCAGAACGGTACCGGGAGCATTTAACGGGGATTCCGGGTATCCGCCTGATAGACCCAAAAGAAGGGATCCGCCAGAATTATGCGTATTTTCCTGTTGCTTTTGACGGCTTTTCCTTAACAAGGAATGAGGTATATGAGCTGCTGGCCTCCCATCACATCTTTGCCAGAAAGTATTTTTATCCTCTGATCACTGACTTTGAATGCTACCGGGAGCAGTTTTTAGATGTACGCCTTCCTGTGGCAAAAAAAGGCGGCGGACAGTGTTTTGACCCTGCCCTTATATGCAGAACTTTCCCTGGATCAGGTTGACCGCATCTGCGCCGTAATTTTAAGTGCCAGATAGAAGAAAGGAAGCATCAATGGAGGAAATTATGAATACAGCTTTGGTGACTGCAATCGGGTCATTTTCGGCAGATATTGTTATAAAAAAAATTTAAAAAAAGGGCGGCTTCCGGGTAGTTGGCTGTGATATTTATCCGGAAGAATGGATAGCAGATTCCGGGAATGTGGCATCCTTTTACCAGGTTCCTCTTGCAACAGACGAGAAAAGATATGTGGACTCCATCCTGAAGATCTGCAGGGAGGAAGAAGTAAAGATGCTGATCGTTCTTACGGATGTGGAGGTAGATGTGTGGAACCGCCACAGGGACGAACTGTCTTTGGCTTCGGTGACATTATGTCTGTCATCGGAGGAAACCCTTCTTCTATGCAGAGATAAAAGGAAGCTTTGCCGTTTTCTTACGGAAAAAGGCATTGGCAATCCCATTCCTACCCTGGAGCTTTCTAAAGCAGATCCGGAGTGCCTTTCCTATCCGGCGGTTATCAAGCCTTTGACGGAAGGAGCAGTCAGGGGCTTCGCTACATTCATTCTCTTGACGAGATGAAAGGATTTTTGGAATGCGGAGACTCTGAAGGCTGATCGTACAGCCTTTTATCAGGGGAACATCGTTACCGTGGATGTGGTAAGGCAGGCGGAAACAGGAGAGAGCACAGCCGTGTGCCGGAAGGAGCTATTGCGGACCCCTAATGGAGCAGGAACCTCGGTCCTTGTGTTTATAGATCCCATTCTGGAAGCCTCGTGCAGGGAAATAGCCAATGCCCTTGGCATCAACGGCTGCGTAAACTTTGAGTTTATTCAGGCAGAGGACGGATCGTATCATATGCTGGAATGCAATCCCCGCTTTTCCGGCGGCGTAGAGTTTTCCTGTCTGGCAGGATATGACTGTGTTACCAATCATTTAAGATGCTTTACAGGAGAGGCCATTGAACCGTCAAAGGAAATCACGGGCATGTATATTGCAAGAAAGTATGAGGAATATATTATGGGAAGTAAAAAGCACTTGCCATAATCGGATGGACGGGGCAGAAAACGCCCCTTTTATCACAAAAGCAGATACAGGAAAGGGCGAAGAGGAATGAGCGGCAGTTCTGAATCAAAAATAATGGCCAGCATTAACTGCGTGACCTTTAACCATAAAGCTTATATCAGGCAGGCCCTGGACAGCTTTCTCATGCAAAAGACAGATTTTGAATTTGAAATTCTGGTTCATGATGACGCGTCTACCGATGGAACCGGGGATATTTTAAGAGAATATGAATCAAAATACCCGGGTAAGGTGAGGCCCCTCATACAGACAGAGAACCAGTACTCTCAGGGAATCGACAATATCAGCGGAGCGTTTAATTTCCCGCGGGCCAGAGGAAAATACATTTTCATGTGCGACGGAGACGATTACTGGACTTCACCGGATAAGATGCAAAAGCAGGTGGATTACATGGAGTCCCATCCGGACTGCACCCTTTGCATACACAGTGCTAAAATCGAACTGGTGGGAAGGGCTCTGACGGAAAGACAGATGCGTCCTTACCGGGGGAATCGGGTGATCACGCCTGAGGAGATCGTGGATAAGCCTTCCGGTTATGCCATGTCCTCCATGGCATTTCCCTCCCGCCTTATAAAGGAGCTTCCGGATTACTATGTGGATTGTCCGGTGGGAGACACTCCCCTGCAGATGATGGCGGCTGCAAAAGGGTATGGCTATTACATGGATGAACCCATGAGCGCCTACCGGGTGGGAGTAGCAGGCTCCTGGACCATGGATGGCAAAAGCGGGAATTACGCCAGCAAACAAAAGATTTACTGGGAACGGATGAAACAGGTGTACGAGGAATTTAACGCTGCAACAGAGGGCAGTTTAAGAGAAGCAGCGGACAGCGCGGCAAAACGGACTTATTATCATACCATGGTCAATACCAGGCAGTTTACGGAGATCATGAATCCGGAATACCGTAAATATTATAAGGAATTGACGCCAAGAACCAGGTTTTTTATTCAGGCCGAATACCGGGCTCCGGGAGCTTACGGGCTGTTAAGGAAGATATTCCTTGGAAAGAAAGGGTAAGAAAGCAAAAAACATGGGCAGGATCCGGTAAATCCGGTTCCTGCCCATGCGTTATATCGTTATAAAGCTGCCTGCTCCAGGTTATCTTGCAATATTGGGATCAGTAGGATCCCAGGTCTGGGTATCAGGTATGATCTGTTCAATGGCCGGTCTCTCATATGGTCCCGGAACCGGTGATTCGTAAATCGTAACGGTGGTTCCAAGAGCGCAATGGTCATATACCCATTTGGCGTCTCCAGAGAGGAGACGGACGCAGCCGGCTGACTGAGCAATGCTCATATAATTATAAGTCATCGGATCCAGCGTCATATTATTGGGTTTGCTGTATAGAATGGAATGAATTAAGAAGCCCTTCCAGATACGGGTTGCGTACTGGGTAAAGATTCCGTGGTTCATATCTCTCCAGCGGTATTTTTCCGGAGTCTGGAATGTTCCAAGAGGGGTATCCGGTCCAGTGGAGGTCAAAAAGGATTTTAACGGAATAATAAAGCCGTTGTTTCCATCTTTGGCGAAGATGGTCATGCAGTTCATGGTCTTGTTGATGCTGATGAGGAACGGTCCCTTTGCACCAATAACAGGCTCTAAGTCAGAGAGCATTCTTCCAGATTCATCGAAATAATATTTGTAGCCGTCAAGATACTGCCAGCCGGTCACCGGATAGGAATCCTGGAAATAGTAGCGCTCATTGCCTGCCCATGCCCAGCCGGTAAAGGATGTACCGTCGCCGTTAAAGTAACGGAGACCGCCGTCAATCTGCCGCATTCCGTCTGGGACAGCGGAAACCAAAGGCTTATCCGTGGAATAGGGGAATTGAGAATTCTTGGCGTAAAAGGCCATTCTCAACCCTGTTATGTAGTGGCCGGTTCCCATGGTTCCTGTGGTGGTCCCGTTCTTGGCCCAGTCCATCGTGGTTCCATCTTCCAGCTGAGCGGTGTAGTAGAGGTCGAACTGGTTATTCACATAACCGGAAAACCGCATCTGTACTGCTTCGATGTTTATGTCATTGGCATATTGGTAGTCTGCTGCCCGTTTAAGACCCATGGAGACCAGCCGGTGCTGGAAGTATAGGTCCGGTAAAGCACGTTTCCTACAATGTTTGTAAGGAAGGTAGATAATCCGTGAAAGCCCTGTCCGTTATTTGTGATCCATGCATCGTTTACAAAAGGCTGTGACCAGTTGCTGTCACCGATCATAACGGTAGTCTGGAGACGCGGGAAATTGGCCTTTAAAGCTTCCTGGGCTGCTCTGGTGGCTTCATCCACCACACCATCCTCGCCGCTGCCTTCCCCTTCTTTTCCAATGTCTATGCCGGCATTTGCCAAAGCGGTTTCTGCTTCTTCCTTCGTTACGCCCCCCTGTGTCTGGGCGTCTGTCTGGGTCTGGGCCTCAGACTCGGACTGCCCTTCGCTCTGACTGATGGGGACACCATTCTTAAATCCCGGTCCATATGCTTCTTCTGCCATGCAAGGGAAGCCTGTCCGGAAACAAGAGCAGCCGTAAGGCAGAGTACCATCAGGCTGCGTGTCAGTTTACGCATAATATATAACCTCCTGAATTCTTATAAATAAAAAGTATATTCCCTTATACTCTAACACAATCAGGTCTAAAATGCTATAGACGATTTACAATTATTGGGGAATATAGTACAATAAGGCGGAAATGTAAATTGGTAAAGCAAGGAGAAAAGCCAGTATGTACCAGGAAAATATGAAAAATAAAGTCCTTTCCGGCCTGTTCTGGAAAGTGATGGAAAACGGGGGCACCCAGGGTATTCAGTTCCTTGTATCGGTTCTGCTGGCCAGGATGCTGACGCCGGCAGAGTCCGGAGAAGTCATGCTCATCATGATATTCATTACCATTGGAAATGTGTTTGTTCAAAGCGGTGTTAATACCTCCCTGATCCAGAAACGGACGGTGGATGAGGTCGATTATTCCTCTGCATTTTATATCAGCTGGGCCATTGCTTTTGTTTTATATGTAATCCTCTTTTTCTCGGCTCCGGCCATAGCGTCCTTTTACGGACAGCCTGTTTTTACTCCTGTGCTCCGGGTCCTTGCTGTGACCCTGTTTTTGGTGCCTTTACCTCTGTGCAGTCTGCAGTGGTCGCCAGGAATATGGAGTTTCGGAAGCTTTGCCTTGCAAGCCTTTTTGCCGCTCTTTGCTCCGGTATCATCGGCGTTTTTCTGGCAGCCAGGGGGCGGGGGCTATGGGCCCTTGCCATGCAGCAGTTTTTTTACAGCTTTTTCTTAATGATCATGCTGACAATTCTGGTAAAATGGAGGCCAAGGCTCCTGTTTTCCGTTAAAAAGGCGGGAGAATTGTTTTCCTATGGCTGGAAAATACTTTGTTCCGGCCTTATTGATACGGTATTTAATAATGTTTACGGGCTAGTCATCGGGAAATTATATAATTCCGCCATGATGGGGCAATACTCAAGAGGAAACCAGTTTCCTGCCCTGATTGCGGGGAATCTTGGGGCGGCTATCCAGTCGGTCATGCTTCCGGCTTTTTCGGCCAGCCAGGAGGACAAGGAGAGGTTGAAACGCATGGTGAGAAGGTCCATAGTCACCAGCTCTTACCTGGTGTTCCCCATGATGGCCGGCTTGATCGCCGTGGCAGAGCCTATGGTAAAGCTGCTTTTGACGGACAGGTATTTACCCTGTGTGCCCATGCTCCGGATGCTGTGCGTAGCTATGGGACCTGGCCCCTTCATGTGGCAAATTTGCAGGCCATTAATGCCATGGGGAAAAGTGAGGTATTCCTCAAACTGGAAATAATAAAGAAGGCGATCGGCATGGCCGCTCTTCTCATCAGCATCCCTTTTGGGATATACACCATGGTGGCTTTAAGGGCAGTGACCGATTTTATCTGCACCTTTATCAATGCGTATCCCAATAAAAGCTTTTAAACTACAGCTTTTTTGAACAGTGGAAGGATGTGCTTCCTTCTCTTCTTCTGTCAGCGGTGATGTGCCTCATTTCATACGGAATGCAGTATGTAATAGAAGGAACCCTTTTAACCCTGATTGTCCAGATTCTTGTGGGAGTCGCTGTTTATGCAGGGCTTTCCTGGCTGTTCCGGCTGGAGGCTTTTTTTGTACCTGTGCCGCATTTCAGGAATCATAAAACAGTAGGCAGGGTGGTTTTAAGTTTACTTTTCAGGCCGGATATTGTAGAATAAAGGGACATTGTGAGGAAGTACCCGGTTGGGATACCATTATGCCAAATACTGTTGGTAATTAAGGGGAAAATAAATGGAACGAAAAAAATGTGGCCTGGAATATGATCGGAAGCCTGGTTTATGCCGGTTCCAGCATGGTCCTTACGGCCCTTGTCAACCATCTCATAGGAACGGAACAGGGAGGAATCTTTGGTTTTGCCTTCAGTACCTTTGGGCAGCAGATGTTTTTGGTAGCCTATTTTGGCATGAGGCCTTTGCAGAGCACGGATACAAGCAAAAGCTATACGTTTTCCGAATACCGTCTGGCCCGGCTGGTTACCTGCTCCATGGCTGTCCTTTTTGGAATGGGTTATATTATTTTTAACACCCTGTCCCCGTCGGCAGGCTATACGGCTCAAAAGGCACTGGTGGTATTTTTGATGGTGCTGTATAAGGTGCTTGACGGGTTTGCAGATGTATATGAATCGGAATTTCAGAGAAATGGACGGCTGTACCTTACAGGACAGGCCATGGCTTTCCGCACCCTGCTTTCCGTGTTCTGCTTTTTAGGAACCCTGGCTGTAACAAAGGAGCTTATATTTTCCTGTGTGGTTGCGGTTTTGTCTCAGGGAGCGGGAATTTTGCTGTTTGATAAAAGAGCGGCAAAGCGTGTGCCTGGAATTGTGTTTACCAGGACACCCGGCAGGCAGTGGCGGCTTTTGCAGGATGGATTTTTGCTGTTTTTGTCCGTTTTTTTTGGACGGGCTCATTTTTGCCATGGCAAAATATGCGGTGGATGCCCGGATGACTGCTACGGACAACGCTGTTTTTGTGGCAATTTTTATGCCGACCTCGGTCATCAATCTGGCGGCCAACTTTGTGATACGTCCCTTTTTGACCAGTATGTCTTATCAGTGGGAGGAAAGGAATTTTAAGGAATTCAAGTCTGGCTTAAAAAAAAGCTTTCCGGTATTATATTCCTTCTTACGGTGATTGCCCTGGCAGGTGCTGGGTGCTTGGCGTTCCAGTGCTTGGAGCAATTTCCAATGTGGAACTTAAACCCTACAAATCCGGGCTTCTATTTATCGTGCTGGGCGGCGGTTTCTTTGCGGTTATGAATCTGTTTTATTATGTGCTTGTCATCATGAAGCAGCAGAAGCGGATCTTTTTCGGCTATGTGCCGGTCAGCGTCCTTTCCTTCTTTCTCTCCTTCTGGCTGGTTGGAACGGGAGGGATCAATGGAGGAGCTTTCTCCTATATGCTGGAAATGCTGATTCTTATGCTTTGCTTTATGGGACAGGCGGTCCGTGTCTTAATTACAGAGGAGAGAGGGAGGCTGGAGCGGAAGAAATGATGGATAAGGTACTGGTAGTGATACCTGCATACAATGAGGCTTTAAATATTGAACGCGTGGTAGGAGAAGTGATCACCAACTATCCTATGTTTGATTATGTGATCATCAATGACGGTTCCACCGATCACACGGCAGATATCTGCAGAAAGCATGGCTGGAAGATCATTGACCTGCCCATGAATCTGGGGCTTGCCGGAGCATTCCAGACCGGTCTTAAGTACGCCCACAGGCGGGGCTACCGGTATGCCATACAGTTTGACGGGGACGGGCAGCACCGTCCGGAATATATCCTTCCCATGAAAGAGAAGATGGATGAAGGGTATGATATTGTTATCGGCTCCAGGTTTGTGACGGGGAAAAAGCCTCATTCCATGCGGATGCTTGGAAGCAGGCTCTTAAGCGGCTCCATCTGGTTTACCACAGGAGTAAAGGTCAGTGATCCTACCTCCGGGATGCGCATGTTTAGCAGGAAGATGATCAAGGAATTTGCTGATGGCTTAAATTACGGCCCGGAACCGGATACGATCTCCTATTTGATCAGCCAGGGGGCAAAGGTCGCGGAAATTCCTGTAATCATGGATGAACGGATTCTGGGTGAGAGCTATTTGAATCCGGTCAATGCGGCCCGGTATATGGGAAAGATGCTGTTTTCCATACTGCTGGTACAGAGCATCCGTATCAGGGACAGGAGATAAAGGAAGGGAGAACGTAACATGACAGTTTTGCTTCGATGCGTACTGATATGCGTTTCCATATTGCTTACATTTTATGTACTTAGAAGAATACGCCATTCCAAGATGAAGATAGAGGATTCTATCTTCTGGGTGTTGTTTGCCTTGCTTCTGGTGGTGTTCAGCTTATTCCCTCCATTGGCTGATTTCATATCCCGGATGGTTGGGACCTATTCCACCGCTAACTTTATCTTTACCTTCATGATTTTCATTCTGCTGGTAAAGGTTTTCTTCCAGTCTGTGAAAATATCCCAGCTGGAGCGGAGAATGACGGAACTGATCCAGATGCTTGCCCTGGACCGGGAAGAGGACAGGGAGAAGGAGGAAGGCCATCGTGAAGCTCATTCTGAATAAAAAGGGATTGCTGCTTACGGCGGGAAGCATTTTCTTTCTTGCCTTTCTTTTTATAAAAACCTATGAGGAAACCATTGTGGGGATTCCATCACCGGAATTTGAGGCAGTCCGCCGCTTTTACTGGTGGCTGATCGTGTTTGGCTGTGGATTTCTGGCTTGCCTGGGAGCGGCCTTGTGGATAATTAAGACTCCAACCTTTTTTTTGTTTCCTGGGACAGTGGTGATTCTGGGCCTGTTTTATATGCTGGTTCTGACTCCCTTTTCAACGCCTGATGAGGCGGCTCATTTTACCAGTGCTTACCGGCTCTCCAGCCAGCTTATGGGAAAACCGGCGGTGGCAGATGATACCTTTCTTTCCCATGCAACAGAGGAGGAGAAAGAGAGGATTAGCCGTGGGGCCAATGTTCTGGTGCGGAGTGGCGATGATGTGGCCGGGCTTTATACCAGTGTGGGGCGTACCACATACAACCTGGTACTTAAGGAGATGTTTTCCCTTGATAAGAGCCAGGGTATGACGGTCCGCTATGAAATACCAGTGAATACCACGCCGGTTGTTTACCTTCCCCAGACCCTTGGGATCTGCCTTGCCAGACTGCTCCATTTGGGATACATTCCTTTGGTATATCTTGGCAGGCTGTTCAATCTTCTGGCTTTTGCAGGTATGACGGCCCTGGCTGTCAGGATCATGCCCTTTAAAAAAGAACTGCTCATGGCGGTATCGTGCCTTCCCATGACCCTTCATCTGGCAGCTTCCTTTTCTTATGATGCGGCTTTTATCGGTCTGTCCATGCTGTTTCTGGCCTGGTGTTTTTATCTGGCCTTTGAGAAGGAGAAGGTGACCGGAAAGGATACGGTTCTTCTGGCCCTTTTGCTGATTCTTCTGGAACCTGGAAAAATCGTTTATCTGCCGGTAGCCGGGATCTGCCTGTTTATTCCCTCTTCCAAATTTAAGTCCAAAAAGGATTACTGGATCTCTGTCATAGGCGTCATAACCGCTGTCATTGTTGCAGTGTTTCTGGTAAACCGTCTGGTCCTTTCTGCGTGGGCGACTACTACAGAAAGCTATGTGGGTTGGAGTGAAGCGGCAGGGTATACGCTTAAAGATGTGTGGGAGCACCCCTATCGTATTTTTCAGGTATATTATGAGACCCTTGTGACTCAGTTTGATTATTACCTGACTACCATGCTGGGAGGATTTCTGGGCAATTTGGATCCTAACCTGACGGTGCCTCCGTTCTGCCTCTCGATCCTGTGGTATGTGCTCTTTGTCAGTGCGATAAGGAGGGAAGGGGAAGAGGCCCCCTTGTCAGGCGGACAGAAGCTTTGGATGGTTTTTCTGGTGTTTTTAAGCACCTGCCTGGTTCTGGCTTCCATGCTTTTAGGCTGGACGCAAGGGAGCTTACCTATATTACAGGCGTACAGGGACGGTATTTTATTCCTCTGCTTCCCCTTGTGCTGCTGGTGTTATTTGACAAACGCCTGGTAATAAACCTGGATTTAAGGAAAAGCGCATGGTATCTGGAATGCTTTGTGAGCATTTATGCCCTGATACGCATCTGTTCCACGGCGTGTCTGCGCTATTGATTCCCGGGAAGGCAATTAACCAAAGTCAAGCCCGCCTGACCTTGGCGGCTGTCCGCAGGGGTGAAGGCTCCGCGGTTGCTTGCGGAGTATTTAACTGGAAGGTAGGAATTTGCAATGGAAGAAAAAAAGGCAGGAAAAGACCGTTGATGTGATCATTCCCGTATATAAGCCGGATGAGAAGCTAAAGCTTTTGCTGAGACGGCTGGGAGAACAGTCATACCCCATCCGGCGGATCATCGTCATGAACACGGAACGGTCTTATTGGAGGGAAGAGGAATATGGCTGGGTTCCCAATCTGGAAGTACATCATGTGACAAAAGAAGAATTTGACCATGGCGGCACCAGGAACCAGGGAGCCGGTTACTCTGAGGCGGATATTATGGTATTTATGACTGATGACGCAGTTCCGGCTGATGGGAATTTAATAGGAGCGCTGGTAAAGGGTCTTGACCAGACTGGTAAGGACGGGGAAAAGGTGGTCATGGCCTATGGAAGGCAGCTGCCGAATCCTGACTGCGCCCTGGCAGAGCAGTATACCCGTTCCTTTAATTACCCGGAGCAAAGCAGGGTAAAAACAGGCAGGGATCTAAAGGAGCTGGGAATCAAGACCTTTTTTTTGCCTCTAACGTCTGCTGCGCCTATGACCGGGCGGCATTTTTGGAGACAGGCGGATTTATCAGGCGGACTATTTTTAATGAGGACATGATTTATGCGGGAAATGCGGTAAGACACCGGGGGCGGGCGGTTGCTACGCAGCCGGGGCAAAAGTGTACCATTCCCACAATTACGGCTGTATAGCCCAGTTTAAGCGGAATTTTGACCTGGCGGTATCCCAGGCGGACCACCCGGAGGTGTTTGAGGGAATCCGCTCGGAAGGTGAGGGAATCCGTCTTGTGAAAAAGACCTGTGCCTGGCTTGTAAAGGAAGGGAAGCCATGGCTTGTTCCCGGAGTGATTGTAAAAAGCGGTTTTAAATACATGGGATATCTTATGGGAAAGCGGTACCGCAGCCTGCCAACGGGGCTGGTCTTAAGCTTTACCATGAACAGGGAATATTGGAAAAAAAAGATAAAACAATGAGAAAAGCAGTCCGGTAAAAAGCCGGCACTCCTGCTGCAAAAAAATTCATGATGAGATAAGAGCACTGTATAGTGGTCATAAATATCCAGTGCTTTTATATACTCCATAAATATGCAAAGAAATAGGCCCAAGATATGCTTTGAGCCTATTTTTGTATTATATGGATATTACGGAATGGGCCAATTTATCATGCGGCAAATGGGGATCCATCATACTCAATCCTCAAATATTGGTTCAATGTGCTCCATAATAAACCCTATCCTGTCCTTAGGGTCCGGCATAAATAGGGAAGCGATAGAAACCACCATTTTTTTTCTTTGTATTGACGTAAATTACATTTCCACCGTCTCCCAAGGCCCCGTAGATATGCTCTTTATCATTAATAATCCACCACAGGTAGCCATAAGACAGCCGGTCCAGCCTGATGTGCTCCTTTGTGCTTGTTTCTATCCACTTTTCCGGTATAATTTGTTTATTTTCCCATATTCCGCCATTTAGGTATAATTGACCTATTTTTGCCATATCCCCAGGTGTCAGGAAAAGTCCCCAGCTTGCCGTGTTTATCCCTTGGGGGTCAACAACCCAGCCACTGGTGTTTTATCATTCATAGCGGCGATATGCTCCTCTTTATTACCCAGCACCACATTGCGGGGAACATTGATTCCCAGTGGCGTGAATAAATATTCCATAGCGAAATCAAGCACCGGCTGACCCGTGGCTTTTACAAGAATGCCAGACAGGATGTGGGTTCCTATGATGGCAGAATACATAAATTTTCCTGTAGGTTTCTCGCCTCCCAATAAGTCAAGGGCGGCTTTTACCCAGTTATCGCTTGCGAAAAACTCCTCGTATGGCTCAGACTCATATTTATATGAGGCCGTCATGGTAAGCAAATTTTTAAGCGTAACGCCCTGTATTGTTTTTTTCACCTGTTTTAACAATGTAATCCGGGAAAAAGTCCAATACCTTCTGATCCACACTTTTGATATGGCCTTTATCAATGGCGATACCAATTAATGCGGAAAAAAACGCTCTTTGTCACCGAATATATATGAAGGGCGTTATGGGCGGTATATCCATTAAAGTAGTTTTCATATAGCTTTATGCCATTTTTTTGTACAACAATGCCTGCGATATTATGATAGTCACTGTTTATCGTCTTTTCAAGCTCTTTCATTTTTTTCTTGATTCATATAATTTCCTCCTTTAGGTTATAAAGGATATCCTTAATATAAAGAATAGGTCCATTAAAAATGATTTGCAAGAACTATTTTTAAATATTTTAAATTATCAGCCATATGCTACAACCTTTCTGTCAGTCCGGTAAAAAAACGGACTGTTTTCCGTTTATTTTTTTCTTAACGATTTAGTATAATGATGATAGTGCCATATGAAAAAGGGGATAACCATGGATAACAGAAAGAAAAGCCTGCTGCTGCTGGTTCTGGGAGGATTGTTCAGTATCGTGTTTCTTACGCTTTTGACCACCTCCTTTTACGGATATGTATTAAAAAAAGATCGGAGTTGAACATGCGGAAAATACCAGGACCTACCGGTATCATTATGTCATGATCATCGATAACCTGGATTCCCAGTTCTGGAATGACGTGTATGAAAGTGTAAGGAAAGAAGCCGCCTTACACGATGCTTATGTAGAGCTTAAGGGAAGGAACCAGTCGTCAAAATATACTGCCGTGGATTTTATGGATATGAGCATAGCGGCAAAGGTAGACGGGATCCTGCTGGAATTTACGGGAGAGGATAAGCTGGAGGAACGGATCAATGAAGCGGCTGCAAAAGGAATTCCTGTGGTCACCATATTAAATGATGCACCTGCCACGGACCGGAAAAGCTACGTTGGAATCAATTCCTATGAGCTGGGACAGGAGTACGGAAATCAGATTTTAAAGATTTTACCCCGGGATTCCCGGAAGGCCAGAGTGATGATGCTCCTTCATGACAATTCCATTGACAGCAACCAGTCCCAGATTTTTAATCAGATCAATAACCGGATGGTCACTTCAAAAGAAACTGCAAACCGTATTAAGGTGGAAGAGATCAAGATCCCATCCGGCCGGGCATTTGAAGCTGAGGAAATAGTGCGCAGCTTATTCCAGAATCCCCAGGGTCCTGCGGACATCATTGTCTGCATGGATGAGGTGGATACGGAGGCAGTGTATCAGGCGGTCATCGATTATAACAGTGTAGGCAAGACCCAGGTCATCGGCTACTATAAATCAAGGGCAGCCTTGGAGGCGGTGAGAAAAGGGACCATGGCCATGACTCTTTACATTGACACCAGGCAAATGGGAAAATTCAGCGTACAGGCCCTTACCGAGTCCATACACGATGGGAGGACCAATTCCTTTTACAGTGTGGACTTACAGTTTGTAACAAAGGAAAATGCGTCAGATTTCCTAAGTAATCAGGGGAGCGGCCATGAAAAATAAATGGGAACACCTTTGGGAAAACCTGCCGATTGCCCGCAAGCTGTTTTTAGAAATTGCGGTGACGGCAGTCACGCTGTTTGCAAGCAATTTATTCATTTACGCCCAGATCAACCAGATGGTAGAACGTATGAATTCTGTATACATAAGCAATGTGAACCTCAATGAGCTGTCGGAGGTTCTTTCCGATGTGCAGAATTTCATGTACAAATATTTGCAGGTAAAGGATTCCGAATCCTTGACCGATTATTACCGGGCAGAACAGGATTACAGGAAGCTGCTAGAGGGGCTTAATGTTACTGTAACTGATAATCAGATTCAGATCCTGGAAAAAAACATCCGCAACATGTCGGACAGCTATCTGGCTGTTACAGATGAGACCGTACAGGCAAAGCGCGGGCAGAATGTGGAAAAATACAAAAGCTCTTACGAATCAGCCCTAAAGCTCTATCGGTTCATCAACCGTGACATTTCCGTCTTAAACAGCCGGCAGTTTAAAAATAATTCTGCCAGCTACCAGACCCTGCAGGCTGCCCTTCAATATCTGGAGGTCATAAGTACTGTGATTTTAATGATCGTGATGGTCATAAGCCTGACAGTCATGATGATGATGACGAAGGATATCGTCACCCCTCTTACCAATCTGGCCCATACGGCAAAGCTGGTGGGACAGGGCAATTTCCACGTAAAGGTACCGTCTATGGGAACAGGGGATGAGCTGGGGATTGTGACCGGAACATTTAATCAGATGGTGGACAGTCTGGACGAGTATGTGAATAAAATTAAAGAGAGCGCGGAAAAAGAGCAGGAGATGAAGGAACGGGAGCTTTTAATGGAAAACCATTTAAAAGAAGCCCAGTTAAAATATCTCCAGTCTCAGATCAACCCCCACTTTCTTTTTAATTCCTTAAACGCAGGGGTTCAGCTGGCCATGATGGAGGATGCAGAGAAGACCTCGGTATTTATGGAAAAAAATGGCTGACTTTTTCCGTTATAATGTGAAAAAGGGTTCAAGGGATGCCACCATACGTGAAGAGGTGGAGGCAGCTGAGAACTACGTTTATATATTAAATGTCCGTTTTGCAGGGGATATCCGCTACCAGTCCAGGATTGATGAGGAGGCAATGGATTTTTCCATTCCAAGCATGATTTTGCAGCCCCTGGTGGAGAATGCGGTGAACCATGGAATCCGGAATATTGAGCGGCCGGGAGAAATTTATCTGACCGTGGAGAACCAGGAGGAGAATATAGAGATCCGCATCAGGACAACGGGGCCGGAATGGAAAAGGAAGCCCTTGACAGGATCTGCGCCGGAGGCCAGGCTGCAGAGGGAGCGGTATCTACCGGGATCGGCATTCACAATGTTATTACCCGGCTGGAGCTTTATTATAATGCCGGCGGTATTTTTCATATGTTCAGCGAGGGGAAAGATAAAGGAACCACTGTGGTATTAAGGATTCCAAAAAGAGGGGGAGATGTACATGTTTCGCATACTGGTAGCTGATGATGAGGGAATCATGCTGGAATCCATCAGTCATATTATAAAGTCCAACTTCGGCAGCGATTGTGAGATCGCCTGTGTCAAGACAGGGAGAGCGGTGGTTGAGCAGGCCGGTTCCTTCCGGCCGGATATTGCATTTGTGGATATCCAGATGCCTGGATTAAACGGGATTCAGGCAATCAGGGAGGTGCGCAAATTCAATTCTTCGGTTGTATTCATTATCATAACAGCCTATGATAAATTTTCTTATGCCCAGGAGGCGGTGAACTTAGGGTCATGGAGTTTATTACGAAGCCGGTCAATAAAAAAAAGATACTGGATGTATGCGTAAAGGCCATGCATCAGGTAGAAGAGGCAAGGCAGAAGCTGAGCGATGACTTAAAGATCAGGGAAAAGCTTGAGATCGTAATTCCCATGATCGAGAGCGGGTTCATCTACAATGTGCTCCAGGATGACCTGGAGCTTTCGGGGAACGGATATATTGAAATGCTGGACATAAAAAATCCTTATGGCTTTATGCTTGTCCTGGAATTCGGGGACAGCATTGAAGAAGGGACCATGACCAATGCCATAGGAGTCAGCGTCAAGGTAAACAAGTATTATTCCATGGTCAGAGAGATCGTAAAGGATTATTTTGACTGTGTTATGGGTCCTGCCATGGGAAACCGGCTGGTGCTCTTCCTTTCCTTTGAACGTGAAAAGGTCCGGTATGAGGAACGGGTGGAAATCATTACAAGGACCCGGAATATGATTCATAAGCTGGAAAGCACCACGGACATTAAATGCAGGGGAGGGATCGGAGCCGTAAAGCCTTTGGAAGGGATCCGGGACTCCTATAAAGAAGCCTTAAAATCTGCGGGAAAGTGACAGCCATGTGGTGCATATCACGGACCTCCCAGCAGTGTCTGATTATGACGGGGAATATCCTCTGGACTTAGAAAACCAGTACCTTCAAAGGGGGATGAAGGCGGACCGGGAAGGCACCCTGGCCTGCGCAGGTGAATTCTTTGACTGGATGCTGGCTCATGACGGAAATGTCAGGTCTAATATTGAAATAAAGATACTGGAGCTGGTCATGAGGCTTGAGAGACGGGCTTTTATGGCAGGGAGTGTCCGCTATGGCTTCCGTTACCGGGAAAACTATTTGGAGGAACTAAAGGAAGCAGCTGATACCGAAGCGCTTAGGCGCTGGTTCTTAAATAAGACAAGGGAGGTATGCGAAAACATCAGCACTTCCAGGGAAAAGCAATATGAAAATGTGGTTTCCAGGGTCAAAAGTTATATTGACGAGAATTACGCCAGGGAGCTTTCCCTTGATGATGTTTCCAGAATGGTTGACATAAGTCTTATTATTTCAGTAAATTATTCAAGCAGGAGGTGGGAGAGAATTTCATAGAATATGTAACCAGAACCAGGATTAAGAATGCCAGGCGTTTTCTGGAGGATTCCAGATACAGTATCAAGGAGGTGTGTATCATGTCCGGCTACAGTGATCCCAATTATTTCAGCCGGATATTCAAAAAGTATGAAGGGATGACGCCAAGCGAGTATAGGGAGAGGTAAGCACTATGAAAATGGGTAGAGGGAGATTGTTACTGGTGATGGTACTCTGCTGTTTACTGGTGGCGGGGTGCAATAATGCCAAGGCAGAGACAGAGACTGAGGTTTCAGTAAAGGCAGGGGAGAGGCCCCTTCAGATCGGCTTAAGCATTGATTCCTTTGTGATCGAGCGGTGGATCAGGGACCGGGATGTTTTTGTATCAGCCGCAAAGGAACTGGGGGCAGAGGTTAATGTGCAAAATGCCAATGGGGATGTGAACGAGCAGATCGAGCAGATCAAGTATTTCATAAAAAAAGCAGATGGATGTGATCGTGGTGGTGGCAGGAGACTGTGAAGCCTTATCCGATGTCATGAAAAAGGCAAAGGAGGCCGGGATTAAGACCTTGAGCTATGACCGGCTGATCCAGAATGCGGACTGTGATATGTACATATCCTTTGATAACAGGGAGGTCGGAATACTTATGGCGGAAAGCCTGGTAAGAGACATACCTGATGGAGGCAAGATATTCATGATCCAGGGCCCTGAATCAGATCATAATGTAGCAATGATCCGGGAGGGCTTTGAATCCGTAATACAGGGAAAAAAATCTGGAGGTGGTTTACAAAAGCAACTGTGAAGGCTGGCTTTCAGAGCATGCCTTTGACTATGCCAAGGAAGCGCTGGAAATGCATCCGGATGTGAAGGGGATCATGTGCGGCAATGATGATCTGGCGACCCAGGTTTTCCGCGCCTTATCTGAGGACAGAATGGCAGGAACAGTCTGTCTGGTAGGCCAGGATGGGGATCTGATGGCCTGTCAGAGGATCGTGGAAGGAACCCAGAATATGACGGCCTTTAAATCCATAGAGGAAGAGGCAAGAATCGCAGCGGAATACGCAGTGAAGCTTGGCAAAGGGGAGCTTTTGGAAGGAATTGAAAAAAAACATTGACGATGGAACCTATGATGTACCAAGCCTGGAGTTAAGGCCCTTGGCAGTGACCCGGGAAAATATGGATTCCGTCATCATTCAGGGAGGATTCCATGGAAAGGAAGACGTATACCTGAATGTGAAACAGCAGTAGAGTTTTTTGCATGAAAAAAGTCCTGAACATTCAGGGCTTTTTTTATTACGGGTATTATCGTTTTGGTTATATATCATAATAAAATTGTTGTGATGCCACTTTTTTTTAGTCATTTTACAAAAGAATCAAATCATATTAAAATAAGATTATATTTAAAATATACATAAAAAAATAAAAGGAGAGAGAAAAACATGGCTGTAAAGTATATTCCAGAACCGTTCAGGATTAAAATGGTGGAGCGAATTAAAATGTTAACTCAAGAGGAGCGCATCGAAAAAAATCAAAGAAGCTAAGTTTAATTTATTTAGCCTAAAGGGCGAAGATGTCTATATTGACCTTTTAACCGATAGCGGAACCAATGCTATGAGTGATGGCCAATGGGCAGGCGTTATGAGAGGCGATGAAGCATACGCCGGTTCAGCCAGTTACTATAAATTATTTGATGCAGGCAAAGACATATTCGGTTATGATTTTATACAACCGGTTCACCAGGGCCGTGCCGGCGAAAAGGTGCTTTTTCCTATTTTCCTTTCCAAAGGTAAATTTGCCATTTCCAATATGTTTTTTGATACAACAAGAGCCCATGTAGAGCTGGCTGGGGCCAGAGCCATTGACTGTGTGGTAGAGGAAGCGAAAAATCCTTCTGTAAGAGCTCCTTTTAAAGGAAATATGGATGTTGTTAAACTTGAGAAACTAATCAATGAACTGGGGGCTGAAAATGTTGGTCTTGTTGTAATGACCATTACGAACAATTCAGCAGGAGGCCAGCCGGTATCCATGGCAAACATGAGAGAGGTATCAGAAATCTGTAAAAAGTATAATATTCCTCTTAATATTGATGCCGCCAGATATGCTGAAAATGCCTTTTTCTTAAAACAGCGGGAAGAAGAATGCAAAAATATGTCCATAAAGGAAATTGTCAGGAAAATATTCAGCTATGGTGATATGTTTACAATGTCCGCAAAAAAGGATACAATTGTAAACATCGGTGGTCTGATTGGAGTAAAGGATGGGAATTCACCAATTATATTAAAAATAAAAGCCAACTGCATTTCATACGAAGGATTCTTTACTTATGGAGGACTTTCCGGACGTGATCTGGAAGCCCTGGCAATTGGGCTTTACGAAGGAATCGACGAAAACTTTTTAAGATACCGCATCGGCCAGATGGAATACCTGGCAGCTAAATTAGATGATGCAGGAATCGCTTACCAATCACCGGTGGGCGGTCATGGAGTCTTTGTGGATGCAGCAGCATTTTTCCCCCACATCCCGTATAATGAATTCCCTGCACAGGTGCTTGCAATTGAGCTTTACAAAGAAGCTGGAATCCGTACCTGTGACATAGGCTCCTTTATGCTGGGCAACGATCCTGATACCGGGGAGCAGCTTCATTCTGAGTTTGAATTCACACGATTTGCGATTCCGCGCCGCGTTTATACACAGGCACATATTGACATTATGGCTGATGCATTAATCGCAATCAAGGAAAGAGCGTCCGAAATCAAGCGGGGATACCGCATCACCTGGGAGCCGCCGATTTTACGTCACTTCCAGGCATCTTTGGAACCCATCGAATATTAAGAATATATCCGACATTAGGGGGTATTTTACTATGCGCGATCAATGGAATAGCAGAACAGGCTTTTTATTTGCAGCAATTGGGGCTGCAGTAGGACTAGGTAATTTATGGAGATTTCCGTTTCAGGCTTATAAAAATGGAGGTGGAGCATTTTTTTCTTCCATACTTTGTAGCGATTGTTACATGTGCCGTTCCTTTAATGATCATGGAATACACCTATGGTCGGAGAATACGAGGCGGTTCCACAAAGGCATTTGCCAGGCTTAAGAAGAAGTTAGAGATTATTGGCTGGGTTCAGGTTATGGTACCCATCGTTGTCATGATGTTCTACAGCACCATCATATCCATATCCGTCGTCTTTATGATCTACTGTATAGGTCATGCTTTCGGCATAGTAAACTGGATGAGCAATCCAGGACCACTGTTAGGCGTTATTACCGGGCAGGCCCAGAATGCTTTCGACTTTTCAAGCGGCATCAGTCTTTATATGTTAGGCGCTGTGGTTGTCGTATGGTTTTGCAACTGGGCCATCGTCCGGCAGGGAATTTCAGGAGGAATTGAAAAAGCCTCAAAGATATTCACTCCCCTGCTTATGATTCTGATGATAGTTTTTATGATTAACTCCATGAGGCTGGAGGGTGCTGCCATCGGGTTAAATGCATTATTTACACCGGATTTTTCTAAAATTTTAAATCCCAGTATATGGGTCGCGGCCTATGCGCAGGTGTTTTTTTCCACCACGCTTGCAGTTGGCGTTATGATTGCTTACGGCTCATATCTGGGAGAAGAGCAGGATATCGTAAACAACTCATTTATTACCGTACTGTCAAACAGCTCTTTTGATATTATTGCAGGGATTACCGTATTTTCAACCCTGGGATTTTTGGTCAATAAGCAGGGAGTTTCTTTTGATTCCTTTGGAACCGGAGCCGGAGTTGCTTTTATCGCATTTCCCATCGCAATTTCAACCATGTCGTCCAATATTGTGGTTCAGGGCATTTTGGGATTTTTATTTTTCTTCTGCTTATTTATTGCCGGTATTTCCTCCAGCATTTCTATGCTTGAGGCATTCAATACCTCAGCCTTGGATAAATTTAAGATTTCACGTAAAAAAATTAACCAACATCATATCCATCGCCGGTTTTATCGGAAGTGCAACCTTTGCTACATACTGCGGCTTTAACTATATTCTGGACCTTGTGGATTCTTACGTGGCAAACTATGTGATCGCCACTCTTGGCCTGGTGGAAGTTGTTGCAATCAGTTATATTTATGGTACAGAGAAACTCAGAGAAGATGCAAACCAATATTCTGACTTCAAGGTCGGTAAATGGTGGGATTACTTACTAAAATACTTTACCCCCATATTGTTGGGAATTACAGTTATTACAAATTTTGTGTCCGGTATTATGAAGATGTTTGGTATGGACTCTGTTACACTGATATCAAATGTTGTGTTTGGCTGGGGAACAGTTGTACTCATGATCGGTGTTGCCATTGTATTCTGTAAACGCCCATGGCAGGCTGCTCTTGAATAACTTATAGATTAATAATTCATTTGACAAGGGGAAATTACTATGAATCCATTTGCATTGACTATGATGATTGTTGGCTGTTCAGTTGTATGGGGGGATTGTTTCTGTGTGTGGGCGTAGCCCTGACTAAAAAACCGGAAGAATAAAAAAGCAAAATAATGGAAAGGGATATTGCAAAACTAACCCAGGTTAGTCAGGCAATATCCCTTTTTCCTTATCCATTTGCTAACTGTCTTTTAAAGAAGCCAATTGAAGAAAAATTTTTATAAAAGGATTTTCATTGGATTTCTGGTACATGGCGACAAAATTCCCGGGATCAAAATCCTTTAAATTAATGGCTTTCACATTCGGTGTTAAATGCTTGATGCAAATACTCGGTAAGAATGCCACACCCAGCCCGGATTCTACCATTAATATCTGGGATTCCAGGCTATTGGCATTAATGAAATTTTTAATGTTAAGGCCGGCGTCATCGTAAATTGTCTTAAAACCTCCAGAGAGCAAGGTCCTGAATCTTCACTTAAAGTAATTAATGTACATTCATTCAGTGAATCTGCTGATATGGTATCAAACTGGGCAAGGGGATGCTTTTTATTTGCAATGATATACATCGTAGAAGGAAAAACCTGCTTTACCATGGTCTCATCCAGTGATACAAAAGCGGGACTAAAGGGAAGCGTAAAGACTATATCTAATTTTCCGGCCTGTAAGTATGTTATAAGGTCACTATAGCTATGCTTGGCAACCAGAACATCAATATCAGGATAAAGGGCCTTAAACTCAGAAACTACCTGCGCTATTATAATATGTTCATAATGGCCAAAGCCAATTTCCAATACCTTGGGATGGAGCTTAGCCGTCTTTTGGGTTTGAAAAATCATCTCGTTGTACAGTTCTATAACCTTTAAAGCTTTGCTGTAAAAAAACTTCCCCGGCAGGTGTAAGCAAAACAGTTCTGTTATTGCGTTTTAATAAAACAACTCCCAGTTCTTCTTCGATGGCTGCAATCTGCCGGCTCATTGCTGTTTGCACCATGTGGTGTTCCTGGGCAGCTTTTGTAAAATTCTTATGTTTTACAACTGAAACAAAATAAGATAATCTTCTGATTTCCATTTAACCACCATATCTTTTCAATGAGAGATAAAATGCCTGTCTGAGATATATATAAGAGAAACGGTTACCAATACAATTTTAACAAGATGCCTAAAAAAATTGCAACCTTAAGTCTTAGTTTCATCCATCCCCGCCGCCACATGCTTTGGCAGCTGTAAGCTGTATATTTGAATGTAAAACAGCAGTAGCATTTTCTTGCCGTGAAAAAGTCCTGACCGTTCAGGGCTTTTTTAACAGGATAAATCTGTGCTATTGGTTCACAAACAAGTCCAGTCCTGTCCGTGATAAGATAAACCTGTCAGCAAAATAAATATTGGAGGAGGAAGAGAAAACATGAAACGAAAATTTTTAGCAGCGGCAATGGCCCTTGCCTTAACGGCAGGAATGCTTTCCGGTTGTTCCAGTTCTGCAGGTTCTGCGCCGGAGAACAAAGAGACCCAGACAACTGCGGCAGCCACCACAGAAGCCGCCAAGGCGGATGAGACCAAGGCAGAGGAAACCAAAGAAGCAAAGGGGAAGGGGACCTTAGTCGGAGTTGCCATGCCCACCAAGGATCTGCAGCGGTGGAACCAGGATGGAACAAATATGAAGAAGGAACTGGAAGACGCCGGATATAAGGTGGATTTACAGTATGCAAGCAATGATGTCCAGACCCAGGTATCCCAGGTGGAAAACATGATTTCTAATGGATGCCAGATTCTTGTCGTTGCCTCTATTGACGGAAGCTCTTTAGGCGAGCCTTTAAGCCAGGCCAAAGCCATGGGAATTCCGGTCATTTCCTACGACCGTCTGATCATGAACTCGGATGCAGTCACCTATTATGCAACCTTTGATAACTATAAAGTCGGCCAAAAGCAGGGAGAGTATTTAGTAGAGGCTCTTGACCTTGAGAATGGGACTGAACCTAAGAATATTGAGCTGTTTACCGGTGATCCGGCTGATAATAACTGTAACTTCTTCTTTGGCGGAGCCATGGATGTCCTTAAAAAGTATATTGACAGCGGCAAGCTTGTTGTAAAATCTGGTCAGACTGCATTTGAGCAGGTAGCAACTGCTAACTGGGATTCTGAAAAATCTCAGAACCGTATGGATACCATTATTGCAGGTAACTATTCTGACGGAACTGTATTGGACGCAGTCCTCTGCTCCAACGACTCCACCGCTCTTGGAGTGGAGAATGCCCTGGCTTCTTCCTATACCGGAAAATATCCAATCATTACCGGGCAGGACTGTGATATCGCCAATGTAAAGAACATGCTTCAGGGTAAACAGGCCATGAGTATCTTTAAGGATACCCGTACCCTTGCGTCCCAGGTGGTAAAAATGGTGGATTCTGTTATGCAGGGCGGAGAAGCAGAGATCAATGATACCAAATCTTATGACAACGGAACCGGAATTATCCCTACCTATCTGTGCGACCCGGTGGTTGTAACGGTTGATAACTATAAAGATATGCTAATTACTTCCGGATATTACACGGAAGACCAGTTAAAGTAATAAAAATTATTTTCTTATGGGGACGGCTTCTTACAGATATGGAGGCCGTCCTTAAGAAATGACGGCAAGGGAGGGATATTCTTGGCAAAAATACTTTTGGAAATGAAGAGCATAACCAAGACATTTCCAGGCGTTAAGGCTCTGGATAATGTAAACCTTCAGGTAGAGGAAGGTGAGATCCACGCCTGGTGGGTGAAAATGGAGCCGGCAAATCTACCCTGATGAACGTGCTCAGCGGCATTTATCCCTATGGCACCTATGAGGGAGATATTATTTATAACGGAGAAATCTGCAAATTTAACCGTATCAGTGACAGTGAACAGAAGGGAATCGTCATCATTCATCAGGAGCTGGCTCTTGTCCCCTATATGACGATTGCTGAAAACATGTATCTGGGCAATGAAAAGGGGAAAAGGTACGCAATCAACTGGAATGAAACCTATGGGGAGGCGGACCGGTACTTAAATACGGTGGGACTTATGGAATCCTCCCATACCTTAATCAAGGATATCAGCGTGGGAAAGCAGCAGCTGGTGGAAATCGCAAAGGCACTTGCAAAGAATGCCAGGCTTTTGATCCTTGATGAGCCTACCGCATCCTTAAATGAAGATGATTCCAAAGCGCTTCTGGAGCTTTTGTTAAAATTTAAATCAGAGGGATTAACCTCTATTATTATTTCTCATAAACTGAATGAAATTGCCTATGTTGCGGATAAGATCACAGTCATCCGCGACGGCTCAACCATAGAAACACTGGACAGGAAAAAGGATGATATTACCGAGGACCGGATCATCAAAGGCATGGTAGGCCGGGAACTGGTGGACCGCTTTCCAAAGCGCGATGGCGTGGAAATCGGTGAAAAGGCCATGGAGGTGGAGCACTGGAATGCCTGCCATCCTCTGTATTCAGACCGGAGAGTGGTAAATGATGTTTCCTTTTATGTGAAGAAAGGAGAGGTCGTGGGAATCTGCGGCCTGATGGGCGCCGGAAGAACAGAGCTTGCCATGAGCATTTTTGGAAAGAGCTACGGCGTCAATATCTCGGGAACGGTCCGAATCAAAGGGAAAGAGGTAACGCTAAACTCAGTAAGAGAGGCTATACGCCATAGGCTTGCCTATGTTACCGAGGACCGGAAGGGCAATGGCCTGATCCTTGGAAATCCCATCAGGATCAATACGACTCTTGCAAATCTGCAGGCTGTCAGCCGCCGCTCCATTATTGACAGGGATAAGGAATTTGCTGTGGCAGAGGATTACCGGGATAAGTTAAAAACCAAGTGTCCCACTGTGGAACAGAATGTAGGAAATTTAAGCGGCGGAAACCAGCAGAAGGTCCTTCTTTCAAAATGGATGTTTGCAGAGCCTGATATTCTGATTTTAGATGAGCCCACCAGAGGAATCGATGTGGGCGCAAAATATGAAATATACTGTATCATCAACCGCCTGGCTGCGGAAGGAAAATCGATCATCATGATATCGTCGGAGCTTCCTGAGGTACTTGGAATGTCCGACCGCATTTATATCATGAATGAAGGCCGTATGGTGGGAGAGGTCAGTGCGGCCGAGGCAACCCAGGAGAAGATCATGGCCTGTATTTTAAAATCAGATAAACACCCTGAGGGTATACCTGAAGGCCCAGAAAAGCGGACAGATCAGAGGAAAGGTGAGTAGAGGATGGAGAATAAGATGAAATTATCGGAAGGATTAAAAAAATATACGATGGTCATCGTTCTGGCCGTAGTAATCATTCTTTTCACGGCCAACACCGGAGGAAAAATGCTTCTGCCCCAGAACGTGAACAACTTAGTTGCTCAAAATGCCTACGTATTTATTCTGGCAACCGGCATGCTTTTTTGCATCCTTACAGGAGGCAACATCGACTTATCCGTAGGTTCTGTGGTCTGTTTTGTAGGAGCATTGGGCGGAACCATGATGATCACCATGGGGATCAATCCTTATCTGTCCATGCTTGCAATGCTGATCATCGGTATGCTGGTAGGTGCATGGCAGGGGTTCTGGATCGCCTATGTGCGGATCCCTCCCTTTATCGTGACCCTGGCAGGCATGCTCATGTTCCGCGGGTTATCCAATGTGGTCCTGCAGGGAATGACCCTGTCTCCCATTCCGGATCAGTTTTTGAATCTGTTTAATACCTATGTACCGGATATATTCGGCATGGAGGGCTTTAACCTGACCTGCTTTTTAGCGGGAATCATCGCCTGCCTGGTTTTTGTGGCCCTGGAACTTATAAACCGCAGAAAAAAAGCTTCAAAAGGGATACCGGGTGGATCCAATTGGGGGCATGGCAATCAAAATGGTTCTCATCAGTTCTGTGGTCCTGTTCTTTATGTATAAGCTGGCAAAATATAAAGGCATTCCCAATGCCCTGATCTGGGTGGCCGTGATCATTGGGATTTACAGTTATATTTCTTCCAAGACCACCACAGGGCGGTATTTTTACGCTGTGGGCGGAAATGAGAAAGCCACCAGACTGTCCGGTATTGACACCAATAAGGTGTATTTCCTCGCTTATTTGAATATGGGACTTCTGGCAGCAGTGGCAGGCATGGTGACCGTGGCCCGTTTAAATTCTGCCAATCCTACAGCAGGAAACAGCTATGAAATGGACGCCATCGGAGCCTGCTTCATCGGAGGCGCTTCCGCATACGGCGGTAGCGGAACCGTACCGGGAGTAATCGTGGGCGCAACCCTTATGGGCGTGCTGAACTTAGGGATGAGCATTATGGGCGTGGACCAGAACCTTCAGAAGGTGGTAAAGGGTGCGGTTCTTATGGCGGCGGTTATTTTTGATGTGGTTAGTAAGAGGAAGTCGTTTATTGTTAAGCAGTAATAAATAAAAAATGTCTTTTCCCGGATGCAGTTTGCATGAAATATTTAATATGTTGTATCCCGGCGTTAGATGGGATATAATATATACAATAAGCAAGCGGCAGAAGGGAGGATTCTGATGAATATGGCAGTAGACAATGCGGCAAAAGAAAAAGCGATGATACGTCTGTATGAGCTTCTGGATTTGCAAAAGGAAGTGGAAAGAACGTTTGGTGATACGGAATATAATGTCTTTGTTTTTGGCAGTTACTTGACAACGGCTTATGAAGAAGGAGAGAGTGACATTGATATTGCAATTTATACAGAAAACTTCGATCTTTATAAAAGACTGTCTCTGTATCTGGAAGAACACTTTGATGAAAAGGGAATAAAGAGCGATATATTTTTTTATTGATCTTACTGTTGAAGCTGCTATTTACTGTGCTCCGTTAAAATCCAGAGTTCAGTTTACAGATTACTTTCCAAAAGAGCTTAAGGCTTTTGAAGTGAGATGCCGGCGGAAGCTGGAAGAAGCTAAGGCGAGGGCTGCAGTATGAAATTCAATGAAGACATTTTAAAAGAGCTTAATCTTGAGCCGGTTACAGAAAAGGAACCAGTCAATGTGATGCAGATTAGCGAAATGCTTCAGTTTTTTTAAAGAATGCGCAGAAAGAATGATCCGGAAAAGCCAATTGTATGACAAAACAGAAAATGCCGATATACAAATGGATTGTATTGATATTGTAACTGCAAAGTTGAATGATTTTACGCAGGTATTTAAGGATCTAGTTATATTTATGAGAAAAGAAGAAGGAATTGTTAAAAATGCTGCTTCTCTACGTTATTGCATAAGCAGCTTTGATACCTTTGAATTCAGGCAGACAAAAGCGGAAAAAAACATTTCTTCAGGAATTATTAATACGCAATGAGATAACTCATGACTACTTTAATCGTGAAATGCATCAGCAGAAATTAATCTGGATTATGCAACATTGCATGGTAGGCGCTCTCGATGTATATAACCATATTAATGGTTATTGTACTGAAAAAAAATTGTTAAACAAATATACGGATAAAAATCCATAAAGAGTATTTTAAAATGCTGCTTTCTTGTACATACGTATAAGAGGCAGCATTTTTTGCTTCCCCCAAAAGACATTTTTCGCATTTTATTATTCCTGGAATCTCCTGCCAATAAGCGGCTTATTTAAATAAAAATCCCCCTATATATAGAAATCTGGTCAAACTTGTGGTAGAATGCTACAAGTAAAAGAATGTTTTTAAAGTTAAAGGAGCATAAATTATGGGAAAGATAAAAGTAACAACATGCGGAATAGAAGGACTTTGTGTCATTGAGCCTGCGGTATTTCACGATTCCAGAGGATATTTCATGGAAACCTATAATCAGAATGATTTTAAGGAAGCCGGACTTGACATGGTTTTTGTACAGGACAACCAGTCCATGTCCGTAAAAGGCGTGCTGCGGGGGCTCCATTTCCAGAAGCAGTTTCCTCAGGGAAAGCTGGTGCGGGTTGTAAGAGGAAAGGTGTTTGATGTGGCAGTGGACCTGCGTTCCGCTTCCGAAACTTATGGAAAATGGTTCGGTGTGGAGCTGTCAGCGGAAAATAAAAAGCAGTTCTACATTCCGGAAGGCTTTGCCCATGGATTTTTAGTTTTGTCTGATGAGGCGGAATTCGCATATAAATGTACCGATTTTTATCACCCAGGCGATGAAGGCGGAATTTTGTGGAGTGATCCGGAAATCGGCATTGACTGGCCGATCGAGGAAGGTATGGAGCTGATCATTTCTGATAAAGATCAAAAGTGGAGCGGAATCCGGGATACCTTCAAATTTTAGTGAGAGGAGAAAACCATGAATTATCTGGTTTCCTTAATAAAAGAAATAATTGCAAAGAGAAAGCTCATTCTGGATCTGTCAAAGGCGGATTTTAAAAAAACGGTTTGTAGGTTCCTATTTTGGGATCGCATGGATGTTTTTGCAGCCTATGGCAACGGTACTGGTATACTTTTTTGTATTCCAGATGGGCTTTAAAAGCGTGCCTCCTGTCCCGGATTATCCTTATGTACTTTGGCTGATTCCGGGCATTGTGCCCTGGTTTTATTTCAGCGAGGTGCTGAACATGGGAACCGGTTGTCTTCAGGAATATAATTATCTGGTAAAAAAAGGTGGTGTTCCGGGTGGAAATCCTTCCGGTCATCAAAATGATTTCCTGCATGATGGTACATGGCATTTTTGCAATCATCATGATCCTGGTATTTTTCTGCTACGGCTATTTACCAAAGGCAAGCTGGGTGCAGATCCTGTATTATTCCTTTGCAAGCTCCATGCTGTCTTTAGCCATTGCGTATTTTACCAGTGCCATTCATGTGTTTTTCAAGGATATGGCTCAGATCATAGGGATCTGCCTGCAGTTTGGGATGTGGATGGTGCCGATTATGTGGGCGCCGGAGATGTTTCCGTCAATTCCCTCCTGGCTGCCGGTTCTGCTTAAGCTAAATCCTTTTTATTATATCGTGGCCGGATACCGGGACAGCATGCTGACCGGAAACTGGCTGACAGAACGGCCCACTCTGGGACTTTATTTCTGGACAGTGACCATTGTCCTGATGCTTATAGGGCTAAAAGTATTTAAAAAGCTCCGCCCGCACTTTTCCGATGTGCTGTAACCTTCACGAAAGCAATGAGCAGTGCGAAATAGAAAGTTTTGCAGGCTGCACTGCGGACCTGTGGGATAATTTTATGTAACATGGAGGATTCAATGTCCGTAAAAAGTAACAACAAAGCAATAACTGTAAACAACGTAACAAAAATCTATAAACTATACGAAAAGCCTGTTGACCGTTTAAAAGAGGCTTTAAGCGTGACTCACAAAAATTACCACAGGGATTTCTATGCCTTAAACGGCATTTCTTTTGATGTGGAAAAAGGACAGACCGTGGGGATCATCGGAACCAATGGATCGGGCAAGTCCACCATACTGAAAATCATTACCGGAGTCCTTACGCCCACCTCAGGCAGTTTAGAGGTAAACGGAGTAATTTCCGCCCTTTTGGAGCTGGGAGCCGGATTTAATATGGATTATACTGGAATCGAAAACATTTACATGAATGGCACCATGATGGGCTTCTCCAAAAAAGAGATGGATGGGAAGCTTCAGGACATCCTGGACTTTGCGGACATCGGGGATTTTGTTTATCAGCCTGTAAAAACCTACTCAAGCGGTATGTTCGTCCGTCTGGCATTTGCGCTGGCAATCAACGTGGAGCCTGAAATCCTTATTGTTGACGAGGCATTATCCGTTGGAGACGTATTCTTTCAGGCCAAATGCTACCGCCGCATGGAAGAAATCCGCCGGAATGGGACCACCATTTTAATGGTCACTCACGATATGGGAGCGATTATCAAATATTGCGACCGTGTGGTAGTATTAAACAAGGGCAATTTTATTGCCGAGGGAGAGCCAGGAAAGATGGTGGATCTCTATAAAAAGATCCTGGCGAATCAGATGGACGACCTTGGAGAAGAACTGGAAGAGATACGAAGCGGTATATTAAGCGATTTTTCCGGGGAACAGGCATCTGTTCTGGCACAGTCTAAAAACTCCCGCCAGGAAGGGCTTATGAAGGAAAAGCTGACAATCAATCCAAGCCGTACCGAATACGGCGACAAGAGAGCGGAGATCGTGGATTTCGGGCTTCTGGACGAAAGAGGAAATGTGACCAATCTCCTTCTTAAAGGGGAATACTTTACCATAAAGGAGCGGATCCATTTTCATACCCAAATCGAGACACCGATCTTCACCTATACCATTAAAGATAAACGGGGCGCCGATTTAACCGGCACCAATACCATGTACGAGGCCTCTGATGTGCAGGCCGTGGGAAAAGGCGATGAATATGAGGTGGAATTTAACCAGAAAATGACCCTTCAGGGAGGGGAGTATCTTCTTTCCATGAGCTGCACGGGATTTGAAAATGGAGAGCATGTGGTTTACCACCGCCTGTATGACATTGCAAACATTACGGTCATTTCCAATAAAAATACGGTAGGTATTTATGATATGGAACCGGAAGTAAGCTTAAAGCTTTACCGGGCAGGAGAGTGAGGAGGAAACGTCCATGAATGATATCAGCCCTGAACTTAAGAAGCTGTTTTTAAAATATAATGGAGATACAAAAAAAGCTGCTGCAGGAAAATCCAAACCTGGATTACCTGTATGCTTTATCCGATATACGTGAGAACCTGCTGGAGTGGTATGAATTTGATGAGGCGGGTTCCCTGCTGCAGATAGGGTCCGACTACGGTGCCCTGACCGGCTTGTACAGCAGGCGGGTCAGACAGGTGACTGTCCTTGACCCTGACCGCAATAATCTGTCGGTCAACCGGCTGCGAAACGAAAAACAGGAAAACATCCGGTATATAACCGGGGAATTAGACTCCTTTGAAGAGGAAGGCTTTGATTATGTGGTGATGGTAGGGTCCTTAAGGCCGCCCTATGACAAGCATATAGAAAAGGCAAAATCCCTTTTAAAGCCGGAAGGAAAGCTGATTTTTTTCCATATGCAACCGCTTGGGACTTAAATATCAGGCCGGTGCGGCTGCTGACAGGGACCGTCTTTCAAGGACAGAGGTCTTAGAACTTTTGTGCGGAGAAGACGGACAGCAGGGAAAGGCAGAATTTTATTATCCCATGCCGGATTACCGCCTGCCGGTCACCATGTATTCCGATGAATATCTGCCGGGCAAGGGAGATCTGACTCATGCCATTCTTGCCTATGATTATCCCAAATATCTGAGGTTTGATTTGGGAAAGATGTTTGACGAGGTATGCGAAGGAAAACAGTTTGAGACATTTGCCAATTCATTTTTAACCATTTGGAGCCGTTATGAAGAAAATTAATTTTGTGAAATACAACAAGACCCGCAGGGAGGCGTTCCAGATCCGCACCAGTCTGGTGGAAGAGGATGGCTGTCCTTTTGTAGAAAAGACAGCCTTAAGGCCTGAGGGCGTTGCACATATAAAATCCCTTGGGGAAAAATATAAAAGCCTTGCTTCCCAAAGCCAGGGGCTTAAGGTCACCGGGGTTTCCATAAGTCCGGATGAAAAGACTGCCCGTTTCGATTTCCTTAAGGGACAGACCCTTTCCGAGCTATTGGGAAGGGAGATCAGCAATGGGAAGATTCCAGTATCCCAAATGGAAGACGCACTTTCCCTGATCCTTGGCGTGAAAGAAAACTGCATCATTCCCTTTACCATTACGGCTGAATTTGAAGAGGTGTTCGGTAAGCTTGCTGAGGCGGATGGAATCATAAAAAAGACTGGGCGTTTAAAACCTCCAATATTGACTGTCTTTTTGAGAACATTATGATGACACAGGACGGTCCTTATCTCCTGGATTATGAATGGGTATTTTCCTTCCCGGTTCCGGTCACTTTTATAAAATTCAGGGTTCTTTATTACTTTTACGAGCAATATAAAAGCCTTTTATCCTATGATTCTATGGAAACCTTTATGGAAGAATTCGGTGTTGAGGCAGACCGCATCCCAACATATGCGGAAATGGAACGCTGCTTCCAGGAATATGTCCATGGAGAGAACCAGCAGATCTATCTGGTCAATTACATGCAGGAAACCCATGCCTTGCCTGAGGATATGTATGATTTATCCCAGGTGATCGATGAGACAAAGGAACGCCTTTCCCAGATGGAAATGGAGATACGGGAAAAGGATGTGCTCATCACCAGGCAGCAGGAGGAGAAGCGCCTGACCGACAATCATGTGACCAACCAGGAGATGATCATTCAGACTCTCCGGACGGATTGTGACGATATGAGGGAAATGATCTCCTGGCTTCAGGGGCACGAGGCATTGACCTTCCGCGCCAGAAGAAAGCTGGGAAGAATCTTTAACGAAAGGTTTCCAAAGGGAACCAGAAAGCGGAAGCTGCTATTCTACGCCAAGGATACGGTATTTCATCCGCTTAAATCTTTCCGCCTCTATACAACAGAGGAAGGGAGGAACCTGATCGAAGGGGATATGAAGATTGGAGATGCCTACCGGACCCACGGAAAGCTCCGTTTTATAAAAGAGGGTCACCCAATGGTATCCATTATCATCCCGGTCTACAATCAGATCCATTATACCTATGCCTGCCTTGCGTCTATTCTGGAGCATACCAGGGACGTGGTGTATGAGGTCATTATAGCGGACGATGTTTCCACGGATGCAACGGCCGAGCTTTCAAAATTCACGGAAAACGTGGTCATATGCCGCAATGAGACCAACCAGGGGTTTTTGCGGAACTGCAACCAGGCAGCAAAAGCTGCCAGAGGAAAATATGTCATGTTCTTAAATAATGACACCCAGGTGACAGAAGGGTGGCTGAGCAGCCTGGTGAACTTAATCGAATCAGACCCAACCATCGGCATGGTGGCTCCAAGCTGGTCTATCCTGACGGACGCCTGCAGGAAGCAGGAGGGATCATATTCCGTGACGGCTCCGGCTGGAATTACGGACGCCTTGACGATCCGGATAAGCCGGAATACAACTATGTAAAAGATGTGGACTATATATCCGGGGCCGCCATCCTTCTTTCCAATGACTTATGGAAACGGATCGGCGGATTTGACGACCGTTTTGCCCCGGCCTACTGTGAGGATTCTGACCTTGCCTTTGAGGTACGTAAGGCGGGCCTTCGGGTGGTTTACCAGCCTCTGTCCAAGGTCATTCATTTTGAGGGCATTTCCAACGGAACGGATGTCAATGGCTCAGGTCTTAAGCGGTATCAGGTAGAAAATGGCCTTAAGTTAAGGGAAAAGTGGGCGGCAGAATTTAAACTACAGAGTGAAAACGACGGAAATCCCGACGTATTCCGGGCAAGGGAGAGAAGCCAGGGCAAGGATATTATCCTGGTAGTGGACCATTATGTTCCCACTTATGACCGGGATGCAGGCTCCAAGACCACCTTCCAGTATTTGAAGATGTTCCTGGAAAAGGGTTATGTGGTAAAATTCCTGGGGGATAATTTCCTTCATGAAGAACCTTATTCCACCGCGTTACAGGAGATGGGAATTGAGATCCTTTACGGCAGGGAATACCAGGTAAAGATATGGGACTGGTTAAAGGAGCATGGAAATGATATTAAGGTAGCTTATTTGAACCGTCCTCATATAGCCACCAAGTATGTGGATTTTATCAAGGATAAAACAAATATTAAGATGATTTATTATGGGCATGATCTGCATTTCTTAAGGGAAGGCAGAGAGTATGAGCTGACCGGAGATCCTAAGAAGAGGGAGTCCTCCGAGTACTGGAAATCCTTGGAGCTTCGCCTTATGAGAAAGGCTGCGGTATCCTATTATCCCTCCTATGTGGAACGGGAGGCCATTCATGAGATAGAGCCTTCTATCCATGTGAAAGCCATTGTAGCCTATGTTTACGAAAAGTTCTTAAACCACATCCCTGATGATTTTGAGAAGAGGGAAGGACTCTTGTTTGTTGGAGGATTTGCCCATCCGCCTAACGCAGATGCAGTTTTGTGGTTTGCACAGGAAATATTCCCTTTAATCCGGAAACAGCTTCCCATCAATTTCTACATCGTGGGTTCTAAGGTGACAGATGAGATTAAGGCTCTGGAGCAGCCGGGCAGCGGAATCATTGTCAAGGGATTTGTATCAGAAGAAGAACTGGCAATGCTTTATTTAAGCTGCCGGGTTGTGGTGGTGCCTCTGCGTTACGGCGCAGGTGTTAAGGGAAAAGTCATCGAAGCCTTATATAACGGTGCTCCGGTGGTCACCACATCCATTGGTGCAGAAGGAATCCCTGAGGCAGAGAAGGTCATGGTGGTGAGAGATGAGCCGGCGGCCTTTGCAGGAGAGGTGGTTTCCCTGTATCAGGATGCTGGGCGGTGTAAGCAGATGTGTCTGGAAACCCAGAATTATATCCGCAAATACCACAGCATAGAAGCAGCCTGGAATGTAATAGGAGAAGATTTTTAAACAGCAAAGCTTTAAGCATCCTCGTCCCGGCCTGACCGGGCGAGGTGCCGTGCCGCACTTGAATCGATAGAAAGGAACTAAGGGGAAGGCAGGAAGAAAGGAAGAGAATCACATGGAAGAGAAAAAAAGAGACCGGCTTCTGTTCTGGGATATTTTAAAAGGGATCGGAATCGTCTCCATAGTGTTCGGACATTCCCAAAATCTGGGGATTGCCATTCGGACGGTGTATTATTACCATCTGGCCATATTCTTTTTCATTTCGGGATACCTGTATAATGAAGAGCGTTACGGGGATGCCCCCTTTGGCTTTTTTGCACGGAGGTTAAAGAATATGTGGGTGCCCTATTTCTGCTATGGGGGCCTGTTCGTTTTACTACATAACCTGTTTTCAAAGTATCTTCTTTTTCTGTCCGATTCTTACGGCAAAAAGGAGATGATCCTTGCCATGACAAATACCCTGCTCCTGCGCTGTCCGGAAGTCCCGTCAGGAGCCATGTGGTTCGTGCCTCTCATGCTGGCGGCTGGAACAGGCTTTTCGGTCATCCTCTGGTTCTGCCGGAACTATCTTCCGCCAGCTTTCCGGCCATGGGCTGCAGCGTTTCTCTGTATCGGAGCCGGGCTTTTTGGCGCAGTTCTTACCCAGAGGGAGATATTCTTAAATTACCACCTTCAGACAGCCTTACTTGTGATCCCGGTCTACTACGGCGGATATGCTGTGCGGACATGGAAGATCTCCATAGAAAAATATGTGACATGGTATGGTGCAGCCCTGTGTGCAGGACTTTTCTATTATTTCCTGTTGTTTACAGAGGAAAGTGTGGAGTTGTCCGCCAATCAGATACCGGGAGGAATCAATTTTTATATCATTTCCGCAGCAGGTATTTATCTTTGCTGCTACGCAGCTAAATGTTTGCAGAAGGTTCCAATGGCAGGGAAGGCTGCGGCCCTGCTTGGAAAATATTCCTTTGATATCATGGCTCTCCATTTCCTGGCGTTTAAGATTTGTGACCGGATTTACGCCCAGATAATATTGGAGCCTGCAGAAAATCAGGGGGCATTTCCTCATTCCTATCCGGAACTTCATGTCCTGTACCTTGTTCTGGGGATTGTCCTTCCGGTCCTTTTTGCAATAGGAGGAAGGAAGGCCATTCATGGCCTGGGAGGCATGCTGCGGGCCAGGGCAGGGAATTTGCAGAAATGATCTTTATGGATTGTTGAAGAAGATGTATGCTATACTATCCACGAAAGCAATGAGCAGTGCGAAATAAGGCAGGGAAAGATTTTCGTTGTGCTTGCACATAAGAAAGTCTTTTCATGACTTATTTCATAGGGCGAATGCCCGTGAGCTCATAAAACCGCAGGTTTTATGAGCCTGCACTGCGGACTTGTGCTATAATAACCATTAGAAAAGATGTCAGGAGGATACAGTTATGCAGGCAGTTTTACTGGCAGGCGGCCTTGGCACACGGCTCCGTTCCGTGGTAAGCGACAGGCCAAAGCCCATGGCGCTGATCGGAGACAAGCCGTTTATGGAATATGTGGTATTAGAGCTGGTCCGCCACGGAGTAAACTCGATCATTTTTGCCGTAGGCTATAAAGGTTCTATGGTGGAAGAATACTTCAAAGACGGGTCCAGATGGGGAATCCAGGTTTCTTATGCATATGAAGAAGAGCTGCTAGGAACTGCAGGAGCCATTAAAAATGCAGGATCCCAAATACAGTCAGACAGATTCCTTGTATTGAATGCGGATACCTTTTACCGGATTGACTACAGCAGCCTTATGGAGCTTGGCAGAGAACGGGACCTGGACATGGCTCTGGTACTCCGGGAGGTACCTGATGTATCCCGTTACGGACAGGCTGTTTTAAAAGACGGCTGGCTTACGTCCTTTAATGAAAAAACTGAGGAAAAGCGCAGGGGAACCATTAACGGCGGCATTTACTTACTCAGACGTGATCTGCTTGACGAGATTCCTGAAGGAAAGGTATCTCTGGAACAGGAAATGATTCCAAAGTGGCTTTCAGAGAGAAAAAAGCTGGGCGGTCTTGTAAGCGATGGGTATTTCATTGATATCGGAATTCCGGAAGATTATTACCGGTTTGCAGAAGATGTGAGGAAAGGAGAAGTGAACTTATGGTAATCAGAGGACGTGCTCCCCTGCGGGTGAGCTTTGGCGGAGGAGGAACCGATGTAGCTCCCTTCTGTGTGGAGCAGGGAGGAGCCATCATCGGCAGCACCATCAATAAGTACGCATATTGCTCCATCGTACCAAGAGAGGATGACCAGATCATCGTACATTCCCTGGACTTTGATATGACGGTCAAGTACAATACAAAAGAAAACTATGTATATGACGGACGTCTGGATCTGGTAACAGCAGCATTAAAGGCAATGAATATCAAGCAGGGCTGTGAGGTGTACTTACAGTGCGATGCCCCTCCGGGATCAGGCCTTGGAACCTCATCCACCGTTATGGTGGCCTTATTAACGGCCATGGCCAAATGGAAAGGCGTGGAAATGGACAGCTATGCCATGGCAGACTTAGCCTATCAGGTGGAGAGAGAGGACTTGAAGATCGACGGCGGATATCAGGACCAGTATGCCGCTGCCTTCGGAGGCTTTAACTTCATTGAATTCCATGGCCGCAATAATGTGGTGGTCAACCCTCTCCGCATAAAAAAAGAAATCATACATGAGCTTCAATACAATCTGCTCCTATGCTATACAGGAAACATCCATGTATCCGCCAACATCATAAAGGACCAGGTAAAGAATTATGAAAAAAAAGGATCCCTTTGATGCTATGTGCGAGGTAAAAGCTCTTGCTTACGCCATGAAGGATGAGCTGTTAAAAGGAAATCTCTACAGCTTTGGAAAACTTCTGGATTACGGCTGGAAGAGTAAGAAGCGAATGAGCAGCAAGATATCCACTCCCCATATTGACGAGCTTTATGAGGAAGCGTTAAAGGCAGGGGCTTTGGGAGGAAAGCTTTTAGGAGCCGGCGGAGGCGGGTTCCTTCTGGTGTACTGTCCTTATAATGTCCGCCATAAGGTGGCTGCACGGATGGAAGCAGCCGGAGGACAGCTTACGGACTGGAACTTTGAACTGCGTGGCGCCCAGGCGTGGATCACTGATGAAAAACGCTGGGATTACCAGGAGGTCCGGGTAGCCATCCCAGGAGGCGAATATCATTTTAACGTGTAGGCTTAAAGAGTCTGCTTTGCAGACTCTTGCACCGGAGCTCAGCCGTTTCGGCAGCCATATTATATTTGTGCGGCATGCGCATCCATATCAGAGCGTTTTTAATCTTCAGGATGTAATTCCTGTGAAATAAAAAGTGCAGTAAAAGGAGATAACAACCATGGACAGAATCATATTTTTAGACCGGGACGGAACCATCAACGAAGAAGTGGAATACTTACACCGGCCTGAGGATCTGGTGATTCTTCCAGGGGTTCCGGAAGCCCTAAGACGGCTTAAGGAGCAGGGATTTAAGCTTGTGGTGGTAACCAACCAGGCCGGAATGGCAAGGGGATATTATGAGGAAGAGGATGTAAAAGCTCTCCATGAATATTTAAACCGCCTTCTTTCAAAAGAAGGAGCCCAAATAGACCGCTTTTATTACTGCCCCCACCATCCGGTTCATGGGATCGGAAAATACCGGATGGAATGTCACTGCCGGAAGCCGGAAACAGGAATGTTTGAAATGGCGGAGACAAGCTTTCAGGTGGACAAGTCCCATTCTTATATGATCGGCGATAAGCTTCTGGATACGGAAGCCGGAAGAAGATACGGAGTGGGCACAGTTTTGGTAGGAACCGGATATGGAAAAGAATTATACGGCAATCTGACCCAGTCAGAGAAAAAGAATTCTTTTGACTTCTATGCCCCTGCCATGAAAGAAGCTGCGGACTGGATACTGAACAGAGAAGGAGTGTGAGAAACATGGAACCCATGAACTATTTAGAACAGCTGATAGAACGTTACCCTGTGCTGGCCTGTGTAAAGCCTCAAATCAGGGAAGCTTACGAGATTCTTGTAACCTGCTATGAAAACGGCGGAAAGCTGCTGATCGCCGGAAACGGCGGAAGCTGTGCGGATGCAGAGCATATCGTGGGAGAATTGATGAAGGGCTTTGTAAAACGCCGTGCTGTTTCAGAAGATTTTGCCAGAAAGCTTTTAGAGGCAGACCCAAAGCTTGGAAAAGAATTGGGAGAAAAGCTTCAGGGAGGTCTTCCTGCCATTGCCTTAACCGGTCATCCCGGCCTTTCTACAGCATATTTAAATGATGTGGACGGGGAACTGACCTATGCCCAGCAGACTTATGGATATGGAAAGAAGGGGGATGTGTTTTTGGGGATATCCACCTCCGGCAATGCGAAAAATGTCATGTATGCCGTAACAGCAGCAAAAGCCATTGGCATGAAAACCATTGGCCTTTCAGGAAAAGACGGAGGCCTTTTAAAGATGGCAGCGGATGTGACTGTGGTGGTTCCGGAAACTGAGACCTTTAAAATACAGGAACTCCACCTTCCGGTATACCATGCCCTCTGCCTGATGCTGGAGGAACGGTTCTTTAGCAGCTCTGATGCAGAGGTGCGAAGATTAAGATAAGAAAGGGGCTAGAGATGAAAGATAAACAATGGATATCTGGGTGGAAGGATGAGGTCATCGCAGCCGCACTTTTGCTGGGATTTGCTTTTTTCATAAACAGGGGAATTGAGATAAAAGGGCTTTATATGGATGATTTATATCTTTGGTCCTGTTACGGAGAACAGTCTTTCCGCGAATTTGTATTCCCTCTGGGAAGCACCCGGTTCCGTTTTGTTTATTATCTGGCTGCCTGGCTGGAGCTGATGGTTTTCGGGAACCACATCGGTTGGTTTGTTCCCTTTAATATCCTTTTAAACACCTGCATTGCCTATACGGTTTACCGGTTTGGAAAGCGTTTGTCAGGCAGGAGGCTGATTGGTTTTATTTGCGGGATTTTATACCTGCTATCACGGATGTCCTATTACCAGATCAGCCAGGTATACGGCCTGATGGAAAGCATGGCGCTGTGGGCCGCAATCGGCATTTTCTACTGTCTCTACCGCTATCTGACTGATGAAGCGGAGAGAAAGTGGTTTGTACCGGCTGCAACCGTAATGTATTTTTCCGTCTGCTTCATCCATGAACGTTACATGGTACTATTGCCCTTGTTTTATGTTACGTTTCTCATGAAAAAGGAAAAAGGTCCAAAGCCATGGCTCAGCATAACCGGGGCGTTCCTGGCGGTTCAGGCGATCCGTTTTCTTACCATCGGAAGCATTTCTCCGGCAGGGACAGGGGGAACGGATGTGGCGGATACCTTCCGCCTTTCGGATACCTTCCGGTATGCTTTAAGCCAGGTGCTTTATGTATTCGGGATCAATGCAGGCCCTGATCATTTAAATGGACTTAGCTGGGGAAGATCGCCTTACTGGGTTCATGTTTTTGTCGTGTTTGCAGACTTTCTTCTCCTTATTATGACCGTGATTTTTCTTATAACCGTTATACGGGAGCGGGAACAGCTGAAAAAAACGTCTCCCTGTGATCTGCCTGTTTCTTTTATTCATCGCCCTGTGTATCGGCTCTTCCAGCGTCACAATCCGGGTGGAGACCCGGTGGATTTATGTTTCCATGACGGCAGCATGGCTGTTTGCCGCTTACATGTGTGGTGTGGCGGTACCGAAGGGGGAGGTAAAAACAAAGCTTGCCAAGCCTCTTTTATACTGTGGCCTGTTCCTTTTTTTACGGTGTTCTCATGCTTCCGGTTGAAAGCTTTTACCGGGGGAAATACGAGAATCTTTATTACTGGCCTTCCCAGCTGCGGTACAACTCCCTGGCAGAAGAGACTTTCGGGAAATATGAGAATGAGATATTCGGAAAGAAAATTTACATCATCGGCAATTCCTATGAGATGAGCGATTTTACTGCCAGGACCTTTTTCAAAACCTTTGATAAAGAACGGCTGGCAGAGGGGACCGAGGTTACTTTTATTCAGTCCATCCACGATATCGGACTGGTGACTCCAAACATGCTCATATTGAGGGAAGACCCGGCCCATAATGCATTTCAGGATGTGACGGATTTTGTCCGGAACTTAAAATTTGAACTGGTCTATGGCTGCTATGAGACGGCTGGCTGGATGAAAGCGCCAAAGTCAGGATCATGGTAGGGAAAGAAGGAAAGATCGGTTTTAAATTCTATTATCCCGGCGTTATTACCGGCCTTGAGCAGATCACTGTGACTGTAAATGGGGGGGCAAGCCAGGTCATTCCTATCACTTCCAATACGGTTACAGCTGAAATTGACGCGCCGGCCCTTCAGGTCACGGAGCTGGCCTTTGAATGTAACTTTTTCTATGAGGATGCAGCGGAGCAAAGAGGAGAAAAGCATCTCTCCGTTGTTGCTTCCATAACAGCAAATTAAGGGCAGAGGTGAAATGCATGAAGCGAAAGTATCTGTATGGCCTGCTTCCTCTTTTGGGGACTGTTTTTGGCCTCTGGTATATTTTTACGGCCACCTGTGACGGAATTTATTCCGATTACGTCCGCCTTGTGAACAGTTATCTGCCTGACGTATGGAATCCGGCCAAGTTCTTTGTGCCGGATATCCTGACCAGAATTCCGGTCAATTATCTGGGAAGGATCCTTAATGTCTCGTTTTTTGGATACAACATTATGTTTGACCGGGTATTAGGCGTTCTGGCCCTGGGGCTTTCCGGGCTGGCTCTGGGAAGCTACTGCAGCCGCAGAAAGATTTCTCCTGGCTGGTATGGGGCTTTAATGATAGTACTTTTCAGCCTTAACAAGTGGGAAATGCTGGTCAATGGAAGCGGCTGGGCCCATTTCCTGTCCTTTGCCTGCTTTTATTACCATTTTGAGGTGATGGACCGGGTATGGAGCGGACAGGAAAAGAAATATGACAGGACAAAACTCCTGCTCCTTCCGTTTTTAACAACATTGCTGGTGGCAGGTCCTTACTGCGCAATCTATTCGGTGACAGTAATTTTGGCCTGCGGCCTGATGTTCCTGTTAAAAAAGGGTGATTCAAGAAATAGATGGGGGTTAAACGGCCTTTGCGCCCTGATCCCCCTCCTGCTTTATTTATGGAGCAATGCCTATGCAGTGGAAGACCACGCGGCTTCGGCAACCGTTCCTCTGGCTGTCCAGTTACGGGATACTCCCGGTTTTTTCCTCCGCTTTTTCGTGAAATCTTTTTCTTCCATGGTGGTAGGAGGAGAACAGGCTGAGGAAATGTTTCGGACCAATGCGCCCTATCTGATCCTTGGTTTTCTGGTTATCCTTTTGTATCTGCTTGCACTGTGGGTAAATTTAAGGTACCGTCTGTATGAGAAAACAGTCCTTCCTGTCATTCTCATCCTATCGGGAGGACTGAACCACGTGCTCATCCTTTTGTCCAGGTGGATATTTCTTAATGAAAATTACGGCTTAAGCTCCAGATATGCCCTTCAGTTCCAGTCCGGTATCCTTGGAATCTTACTGACCTTTGCCTTATTATCCAGGCAGTGGAAGAAGAAGGGGAAGCCTTTCCTTCAGATCGCCGCCTGGGGGGCCTGTGTGCTGTTTCTGGCAGGGAACTGCTATACCACTTACACAGAGATAAAAAAAGGCCCCTTACCGCAGGAATAACTATGAAATAAGGGCAGAGCTGGCCCTGAACTTTGAAACAGCCAGTGATGACCAGCTGCGGAAGGAATTTGAGTACAGGCGAGGCCTGGCAGACAGCGGGGCCAAGGTACGAAGTGCGCTGACGATTTTACAGGAAAACGGGTACAGCGTATTTCGAAATGACTTTAAACGGTAAGGTTGAGAGAAAGACATCTTTCAACTCCTTGTTTATGAATTAATTGGATATGCAGGTATATCCGATTGGTTCATTCGTATACAAAATGACAGTCGGGGGTTTTTATGGGCCGATCACAGAAACGTGGAATTGGGGTCCTGCTGTTTATGGTTTTTTTCAGCGGCAGGAATCCTGTATTCCTTGAATCAGATCTTAAACCAGGAAGTTTTTCAGTGGATCATGAACCAGAGTGAATATAAGACCATGATGGCAGAGACGGCGGAGCTGTTTGCTGCCTTCTGTTTGTGTGGATTTTTATTCCCTAAGAACAGGCAGAAGCTTATAGCGGCGGTCCTTATTACGGCCTTCTTTTTGTGGGCGCACGTAGCCTTTCTTCCGGTGCTGGCCTCCGGCCTTTATCTGGCATATATCCTGTTCTTCGGACGTTTCCTCCGGGTAGACCTATGGAGGCTTCCAAAGGCTGACGGGCTGGCTTCCGACTTTCTCACAGGCGCGGCCTTTCTCATTGTCACGTTTTGCCTTATGTCGGCTGTTGGCATTGGCTCCATCACTCACCTGACCGTGTTTGTTATTGTCAGCGGCGGGATCCTGCTTCTTTTCGGAAGGTCCTGTCTGGGCGATGAAGGGGAAGAGAATGGTATAGTTTTCAGCGGAAAAGAGATTTTTTTACTGGCATTTATCCTGTCAATGGTGTGCCTTCAGGCGGGGCGGTTAAATATTGCCGTGGATTATGACAGCCTGTGGTATGGAGTCAGATCCCGGTATATCCTGGACAATGGCCATGGAATTTATGAAAATCTGGGCACCATAGGGATCGTCTACACCTATTCCAAAGGCTTTGAGGTCTTGACCCTGCCCCTGTCCCAGCTCCCTTCCTATAGCTTCGTAACTTCGGTCAACCTGTGGCTGTCTTTGGGAGTCCTTTTTATGGGCTATAAAATCGGCCGTTTTTATATGAAACGGGAGCAGGCGGTCTTTTTGGCGGCCCTGCTGTCAGGAGTTCCAGGCATCATGAATATGGCGGTCACAGCCAAAAGCGATATTATCACACTGCTTGTCCAGGAGATCATGGTGTATTACCTGCTGTGTTATATAAAAGCAGGGCGAAAGTCCTGGCGTTACCTGGGATATGGGACGTCAGCTTTTTTTCTCAGCCTGACCTTAAAACCAACGGCCCTGGTCTTCTCCACCGCTGTTTTTGGAATGGGATTTTTATATCTGTTAGGCAAGTTCATGTTTCCCAAATTTGGGGCGGAGGCAGGAAATGGCGGTGGCCTGGCAGTTGTGGCAGGCTCGCTTCTGGCCTTAGGGGGAATCTGGGCAAGGACTTTGGTATTAACAGGCATTCCCCTTACCTCGGTATTCTCCTCCTTGCTTACAAAGATAGGATTTCACCTGAAATACCCATTCATGGTCAACAGCATACCTAATTACGGCGCAGGAATGAGCGTAAAAGAAAGAGCAGTGCACTTAGTAAACCGGCTTCATGGATTTTTCTTTTGTCCTGTGGGAGAGGATATGGATCATGTGATTCTTGCCTGGGGTGGATTTCTGCTGTTTTTTTCTTCTCTTATTGTGGATTGTAAGCCGTTTTTACGGCAAGAATGTGGATAGAGGAAGGAATTATCAGCTTTCTGTTTTTCTAAAGGTCATCTATGTGCCGTTTTTGGTGGTCAATCTTATCAGCTTAGGTCTGCTGACCCAGGTTGACGGGAACTATTTCATGCTTTTTTATGTACTTACAACGGTCTATGTCCTGAAGGCGGCGGCGGAAGCCAGGGAAAAGGCTGTGTGGCGGGGAGGCATAGGAGCCGGAGTCTGGGTGCTTATGTTTTCCGTATTTTTTACGGCCATGACCAGCTGGAATTGGTGCCTTGGCTTTACACCTGTGTCATTCCATCATAAAGGTTATTATGACCATCAGGAGGCCGCCAGACAGGATATGATATCAAAGGGGAACGGTGAGATATGGGATATTCTTGCCTCCGACCCGGAAACCCGGCTCATAGCCATTGGAGATCACCCGGATGTGCTGGCATTCCCATGCAACGTCCAATCTTATGACGACATTACAGGGGTATGGGGAAATGTGACCCTGGTAAAGAAAATGGATTATTTCGTGGAATTTATGGATTATGCAGAATCAGATTATGTCTATGTTCAGGCCGGCTATACGGGAGAAGAGAACCGTTCCTACACCCTGGTCAGGGATTTGATCGAGGAGGGAAAGCTGATACCCATATGCTATGACAACGGAAACCTTTTGGCTGCGGTGGATGTGAACGGGGATTACAGCGAAAAATCGGCCCAGGCATTGACAGAATTTGAACAATGTTATATAAAAAAGGAAACAAATGAAGAGCAATAGTATGAGGAGCATAAGGCTGAAAGAAAAACGCCTTTCAGCTTTGAGATTATGAATTAACGGGAAATGAAAGCATATCCCCTTGATTCATTAGGAGGCAAATATGGGAAAAACATTATCGGTCGTGGTATCATGCTACAATGAAGAGTTGGCTCTAAACCAGTTCTATCAGGAAACGGCCAGAATTTTAAATAAACTGATCTGGGATTACGAACTGATTTTCGTCAATGACGGAAGCCAGGATGGCACCATGAAGATTCTTGACGACTTGTCCAGGCTGGATAAAAAGGTAAAGGTCATCAGCTTTTCCAGAAACTTCGGCCATGAGGCTGCCATGATTGCCGGTTTGGATTACAGCAGTGGGGACGGGGTCGTCTGCATGGATGCGGATTTACAGCATCCTCCCCAATATTTGCCGGAAATCGTCGGGAAGTTTGAGGACGGCTATGATGTTATCAATATGGTGCGTACAAAAAATGAGTCCGCAGGGTGGTTTAAGAATTTTGCCTCTTCTGCCTTTTACCATTTGATTAACGTACTTTCTGATGTGAAATTTGAGCCAAATGCTTCTGACTTTTTTGCAATATCCGGACGGGCCGGCAAGGTGCTAAAGGATAATTACAGGGAAAAGGTCCGCTTCCTCCGCGGGTATGTGCAAAACATCGGTTTTAACCGGACAACCATTGAATATGAGGCAGGAGTCAGGGTAGCAGGAGAAAGCAAATACAGCATTAAAAAGCTGATGGTCTTTTCCTTAAATACCATCATGTGCTTTTCCAATCTGCCTCTGAAGCTTGGTATCTATGCCGGGTGCGGCGCAGGCGTTCTGGGGATTATCATGATGATTTACACCATATGGAGCTGGGCAAGGTAGGAACGCCAAACGGGTATGCCACCACCATTGTGCTGATCTGCTTTATGTTTGCGGTGCTGTTCCTGATCGTTGGGATTATTGGCAATTATATTGCTATCCTGTTTGCGGAGTTAAAGGACAGGCCTATTTATATTGTTGGGGAGACGAAGAACTTTTCGGAGTAGATGATATTTGTGGATGGAAAAGGCTTTGAATTAAGAAATGCGCTTTGAATCGGGCTTAAAAAAACCGTTTTCAAAGCGCATTTCCCTGTTTATAGAGCTATTTCTTTGAATGAGTTATCATTGCAAATCTGTTTTGCAGCAGATCTTCCTGCCACTCATTAATGTATTCCAGGGCCGATTTCTTTTGTCTGATTGGCGGCGGAATCAGTAGGAGCAGCGTCCGTCTGGCCAGCCTGGTTTTCTGCCGTTGTTTCTCCTTCTGTCTGCCCTGAGGCTGTCTGCGGAGTCACAGTGCATGCACCGTTTGCATCAGCGGTATAGGAGACGCCATCCAGTACAAAGGTAGTAGAGGCAGCCATTTTTCCGTCAGCCGGATTTAAGTAATACTGCAGGCCGCCTACCTGTGTCATACCGGTTGCCATGGCGCCGTTTCCGCCAAAGTAATACCAATTTCCATCGACCTGTCTCCAGCCTACGGTCATCTTACCGGAAGAAGTGCTTAAATAATACCTGGTTCCCCGTTCCTCAAGCCATCCGGACTGCATCTTTCCATCGTTAGCAAGATAGTACCAGCTTCCGTCAGGATTGATCCAGCCTGTAGCCATGGCTCCGCTCTGGTTAAAGAAATACCAGCTGTTATCGATGAACTGCCATCCTGTAGAAACTGCGCCGTTTCCTGCCAGATAATACTTTGAAGAGCCTTCCGTATACCAGCCCGTAGCCATGGAACCGTCATTATTTAAGTAATACCGGGCACCATTGTTATCAAGCCAGCCTGTGGCCATCACACCGCTTTCCTGTAAGAAATACCACTTGCCGTTTAAGTTCTTCCATCCGGCAGCCATTTGGCCGGAAGATGGATCCAGATAGTAATACTGGCCGTTTAATTCCTGCCAGCCGGTAGCCATGACACCATCTGAACCAAGATAATAGCGTGACCCGTTGTCAGTCAGCCATCCGGTATTCATGGAGCCGCTTGGATTAAAGAAATACCATTTGTTAGAAAGCTGTTTCCAGCCGGTGTTCATCCGTCCGGAGGTTTCGTCAAGATAATAACGCAGCCCATCCTTATCAAACCATCCGGTGGCAGCCAGTCCCTCTTCGTTCATAAAGAACCAACCGGAGCCGTCGTTGATCCAGGCATTTTTCTGGATAGAATAATTCTGGTAGTAATAGGTCTTTCCACCAATGGTCCTCCACATATTTCCCGGAAGCTTTGGAGTTAAGTCCTTATAGAGGAAGTCAATGTCAACGTTTCCGTTGATGCCGTTAATTGAACCGGTGCTGGTGACCTGCCACATGATCGGATTGGAATAAACATGTTTTGCCTCATAACGGGCAACCCATACGTCATAATGCATATTGGATAAATCGATTTTATTTGATAACCAGTAATCATTGGCATAAACGATAGGGTAATATCCGGCATCTGCAATGCGCTGGCAGAATGCATTGATTACTTCACTTACCTGTGCAGGAGGGAGAGTACCAAGGGTGGCGCTGTCTTCCGCGTCAAACGCGATGGGAAAGGAGATGGGATAATCCTTTACCAGATTGAGGACAAAATCCGCTTCCTCCCTGGCCATATCCGGAGTGGTAGCCAGAGAATATATGTAAGCGCCCACTTTCAGCCCTGCTGCGGATGCACCCTGTACATTGGTATGGAAATATGGATCCACAACACCCTTGGATCTGGTGCCCAGCATGACAAAGCTGACATCATCTGACGCCACAGAGGTCCAGTTTACATTCCCCTGCCATCTGGAGACATCGATTCCTCTGGCAATTACCTCTTCAATTACCGTACCGTTTGCAAGCTGATAATGTCCATTGACCTTTTCATAGCCTGCTGCCCAGGAATTCATGGCCGGGCCAAACCCCGCAGATATTCCTATAAAGGCGCATAATGCTGCTGCGGCAAACTGCATGCCTATTTTCTTGTGTCTCAATGTGATACCTCCTTATCATTCGAGTACTATGAAATGCTGTGTGCTTTCATGCTGACGGAATAAAAACACAGGCGCACAAAATCAGAAGAAACCTGCTTTACAAGTTCCCCCGGTTATCGCGGCAGCACCAAGCAAACTGATTCTTATCTGTCCGGTCCGTTATCCGCGTAAATAAAAGGGTATCCGCGCCGAGGTGCAGATACCCACACAGATACTAATTCATATGAGATCAGCCGGGGCCATTGGTAAGCCCTGGTGACAACTGATATCCGTTATTGCCTGATGGATTTGAGGACCCGCCAGGAGTATCGTTTGAAGAGCTTCCCGGGGCTCCGCTTAAAGTATTACCGTCAGAAGAGGAGCCTCCTGGCCCATTAAAGCCTGAGGGAGTCGAATTGGACCCGCCCGGTGCATTGGAGGAGTTGTTTGATGAACCTCCGGGGCTGTTTCCATTGGTTGAACCGGATGGAGAACCAGAAGCATTGTTCTGGTAAGCTCCGTTGGAGCCAAAGGTATAGCTTTTTCCGTCAATGGTAAGGGTAGTATTTACTGCCATCTTACCGGTAGATGGATCAAGATAATAATAAACGCCGGAGAGTTGTACCCAACCGGTCATCATATGTCCGGAATCATTAAAATAATACCAGGAGCCGTCAATCTGTTTCCAGCCATGGGCCATCTTTCCGTTGCTGTCCATGTAATACTTGTTGGTTCCGTCACTGAGCCAGCCGGTCATCATCCGGCCTAACACGGACTTGGAATCCACATTTAAGTAATAGTAAGCGTTATCGATCTGCTTCCATCCGGTGACCATCTTGCCGTCAGAGCCGAAATAAAACCAGTCACTTCCAATCTGTCCCCATCCAATGGTGCATTTACCATTTTCTTTAAAATAATACCAGCCGCCGTCCATTTCCCGCCATCCGGTGGACATGGAACCGTCGCCTTTCATGTAATAATAGTCATTGCCTATTTTTAGCCAGCCTTTTACAAGGACACCTGTGTCATCCATGAGGTAATAATATTTTCCGCCGTCTTGTATCCACTTGGTAGCCATGGCGCCGTTGGAATGAAAATAGTACCAGTTTCCGTTGATCTGTTTCCAGCCGGTAGCCATAAAGCCTGTGGAGAGATCAAGAAAATAAAAGGTTCCGTCGGATGTCTTTACCCAGCCTTTATGAGCGGAACCATCCTGGTCTATATACTTCCACTGGGAACCTTCCGCAACCCAGCCGGTGGCCCCCCAGGCTGTACCTGCCGGTATCAGGGCAGCGGTTCCTACAAGCCCTGCTATGAGCAGCGCCGTCATCTTCTTTCGGTATTGCATACCGTCCTTCCTCCTGTTCTAGCTATTTTATTCACATAGTATAGTCCGCAGTGCAGCAAGTAAAGCCTGCGGTTTTACTTGCTCACGGGCATTCGCCTTATTTCGCACTGCTCATCACTTTCGTGTACATTATAACACAGTACCAACAGGAATACCTAAACATTTTATTACGATTTGCGGACATTTTCCAAAATTCTCATATTATGGGAGGTAAAAAGCACTTCCAATAGTTGGATGGACGGGCTGAAAACAGCCCTTTTGTCGAAACTTGCGCTGCAAGTTCCGATAAGCTATATTTTGGAGATTTCGGAGCACTTTTTGTAATAGTGTTTCGCATAACGATACATGATTATGGTATATTCACCAAATTCCTCCCCTAAGGCTGCCTTGTATACTGCCCAAAGGCTCCACAGGAAGCCGCCAAGAGCCATATAAGCGTAAATGGTGAACCGCTCTTCCTCAGAAGGCTCCCGTTCCAGGTAGATCCTTATGAGGTCATCTGTTTCTTCCTCATTTAAATAGGAGTAAATTGCGCTCATGCCGATGTCTATAAGGGGATCGCACATTCCGGAATATTCCCAGTCAATTAAACGCACGCCACCGTCAGGCATCATTAAAAAGTTGTCGACCACTGTATCAATATGGGAAAGGACTTTCTTATGTCCCAGGCTGTCCAGCCGGTTCATAAGCTCAGTCATCTGTGTGCGGACCAGGTTGTAATCGTCAAACAGGATATCCCCGTGGGCTTTACATAGCTTTTCGTAGAAATCGATCCGTTCACGAATGTCAAAGGAATGGTCAACCTTAAGCCCGGATTTGTGGAGCTTTCGTACGACTGCCATGCAGCGTTCCATTTCTTCCCGGCAGTAAGGATTGGCATTGTGGGTGTCTTCATAAAATTCTGCAATCTTATATCCGGTTTCTCCATTAAAATAAATAACCTTTTCTGTGATATCCAGTCCGCTCAGGACGTCATAAACCGCTTTTTCCTGCTGCCGGTTGATCAGGAGATCCGTACCGGGTCCCGGGATGCGGCAGATATAATGGCGGTCCTTGATCTTAAACAGGAAGGATTTGTTGGTCATGCCCGATTTTAAGCACCGTATTTCTGTGATTTCTGATTCCGGCACATGGAATACTGTAGATACTAATTCCATGGCTTCATTATCGGAATGGCGCTGGTATTTTAGGTCAAAGCGGCGAAGCTCTTCCAGGTTTTCGAATTCATATACCTCGTCAGCCGGTCTTCGGTTGATGAATAAATCAATGTCCTGTTTTGTTTCGGGGATATGAGGCAGCCTTTTTGCTGCTTCCCCGGATAACATTTCCATGTAGACATTTTCCCAGTAGAATTGCTCTGTCCCGGGAAGCTGGTAATAATTCTCTAATACGGTCAGGAACTGCTCTGAGAATGATTTTGAGAAGAAAACAGGCCCGTACATCACCCATTTGTCCTGGCCGCCTACGGATACATTTAAAATGCGTCCCTTCTTATTATAATCAAGGCACCATTCGGAGGTTTCCCCTTCCATGAATGACGCAGAGTACCATGCACCGCTTTCGTAGGCATGATACATGTTGTGGCGCATCCAGTTGTCAGAAGAGAGGACATACATATTTCTTCCGCGGAGAAGTTCACGGGCGTGATAAATGGTGGTCAGGGTGTTTTTCTGGGAATATTCGGGATTATATAAAAGCTTAACCTGATATTTGTCTATAAGGTACTCAAATTTTTCTTTTAAGTATCCGACCACAATGGTAATGTCCCTGATTCCTGCTTCGTGAAGCTGGCGGATCTGCCGCTCGATCATGCGCTCTCCGAATACTTCCAGCAGACCTTTGGGGGTTTCGAAGGTTAAGGGGACGAAACGGGAGCCAAAGCCTGCAGCGATGATGACGCGCCGTCTACTTCATTATTATTTAGAAGGGCCTGCCCTGCTGGGAGAAGCTCGTATAAATCATTGCCGTTTCCAAGATTAATATATTTTTTTTCTATGCATTCCTTTATTAGGTTATTAACGGTTCCCAGGGAAACGCTAAGCTCTTTCGATAAATCTCTCTGTGTGACTGCCGGGTTTTCCAGAATGGAACGGCAGATGATGACATTACGATCCATAGTCGTTTGACCTCCATGTAGTTTATAATTGGTAAATTAGCGTAGGGTGTTCAGAATTTGTTATTATTATAGATATATGAACATTATACCATTGAAATGGTAAATTGCAATAGGAGATTATGATGGGATTGTATATAGAAGATTGTGATAGAAGGTTGAAGTGAAGGACTGTAATAAAATTGTCGGTGAGGCTTGGTTATAGAGACTTGAAGATTGATTATAATAGGCTGTTTAATCTCTTATATTATTTAGTTCTATTATTAACAAGGATTATTATATATAGAAGTGAAAGTGGCGGGAATCGATTGAAAGGGATCATTGTTTTCTGCTGCTAGGACTCCTCTTTTAATAGTGTTTATGAAGGAAAAACTGATGAATAAGTCTTAAAATGCAGGATTGTACTTATATAAATACAATTTTCTTGAGAAAAATCATTTTCGTAATGATTATGTAAGAAAATGCACAGAGAAATGTTATAGCATTTTTCCACAATTTGTATTATACTATACCATGTGATGGAGGAATTGATAGCTTCTGGCGGAAATGTAAATATTTTTTTTGTTTTGCAAATAATGCAAAAAAAGTAAAAAAAGGTATTGATAATTTCCATTATAGGAAGTATAATTACCTCGTAATGCAATTAGGAATTTCGAAGAGTATTTCAAAAAGAAAAAAAGGAGAGTGCATTAATTATGAGAAAGCAGACAAAGTTAGTTGCTGTATTATCTACAGCAGCACTGCTGGCATTAGGCGCTTCCATGTCCTCTTTCGCAGCAACTGGCTGGCAGGAAGAAAATGGTACATGGGTGTACTATGACAAGAACGGCGACACAGTAACAGAGAAATGGGCAAAATCCGGTGATAACTGGTTTTGGCTGAATGATGATGGCGAGATGGGTACCGATGCTCTTGTTGAATACAACGACAACTACTACTATGTAGATGAGAACGGTGCTATGGTAACCAATAAGTGGGTTTCCATTGAAAATGATAACTATGATGCGACGGCGAGGATGAGCCAGTAAATCATTGGTATTATTTCGGTTCTAATGGTAAGGCTTTCAAGACCTCTAACACCAGCAATACAGCTTCTTTCAAGACTGTTAATGGCAAGAAGTACATCTTTGATAGCGAAGGCAAGATGTTATATGGCTGGATTGATGAGAATGGTGAAAGAAAAACTGATGATAATGCTTGGCGTGATGGCCTGTACTACTGTGGCGATGAGAATGACGGAGCACAGAGCAATGGTTGGGCATTCCTTCATATTAAAGATGATCAGTGGGATAATGATGATAAGATAGGTTATTCTGATGCCAATACTTTTGATGATGAAGAACAGGATCGTTGGTTCTACTTCAAAGACAACGGCAAGAAGCTGGTTAAGAAAAAAAGGTGAGACCATCAATGGCAAAAAGTACAGCTTTGACGAAGAAGGCCGTATGAATGCTGAATGGGTTAACTGGGATTCCACACCTGCAACAGCTTCTCAGGGATCAACAGATAGAGCAGACTACAGCAAGGGATTCAGATATTTTGGAAATCCTGAAGATGGTGCCAGAGTAACAAAAGGCTGGTTCCAGGTAGTTCCAGGTTCCTATTTAGATGAAGGTGATTATAATGATGACTCTGAGAACTGGTATTATGCCGATAAAGATGGCAAACTGGTTGCTGGAGAAATGAAAACCATCAATGGCAAAAAGTATGCTTTCAAAGAGAGCGGCGCTATGGTTGATGGATACAAATTCATCAAATTAGCTTCTGACAAGAAGACAATTGTTGATATCGTAGATAACGATGTAGATGACAAAACTCCTACTATCACTGGCGTTCCAGAAGCTTGGGAAAACACCATTATCGGAGAACAGGATAGCTGGAAGTTTGATACAACTGATGGTTTCAAGAAGCATGCTTTTGCTTGGGAACTTTCCGGTTATGAACTTTACTATTTCGGTTCCGGCGATGATGGCGCTATGAAGACTAATAAGGCGAATATGACAATTGATGGTGATTCTCATTCCTTCTTATTTAACAAATCCGGAAGCTATAAGGGCGCTGGTAAGACTGGTATTGATAACAAGAAGTACTATCAGTCAGGTATGTTGCTGACAGCAGAAAAAGAAGATAAATATGCTGTAGTTGCAACTCTGTCCAAGAGCGGAAAGATCGTTGCAGCCGTGACCTTGACAACAGATGAATTCTTAAACGATGTAATGAAGGTAGGAAATACTGCATCTGCAGATGGTAAATTCACAGAACTCTATGATGTAGCAAGCAAAGTTGATGAATTTAAAGCCGATGGTATAGAATTCAACTTAGTTAATACTTCTGGTACAGTACAGAAGAATAAAGAAAAAGCCAAAGATGGCAATGATCGTTGCTACAAAGTAAATGCTAGTGGTAAAATTACAAGCGTTTTCGTTGAAAAATAAAAAATGGCTTTGTGCTGATATTTGGAGCGGGATTATTATAAATCCCGCTCCATTATTGTATCGAAAACTAAAAGTCTATTACCTGAAGTTTAATATTTACCATTATATTACACCTCTTGAATATTATAAATAATACGGTTATAATAGTACAATATTGTGGATTGATATTGTTTAAAGAATATGAGTCATGTTATTACATATATAATCTTCTGGAAGTACAAAGGTAGATATTGATGGAAAGACTTATATATTTTACTATCCCCAACACAAGGTGGCAGAGAGTGTATTATTTTTACACCTGGAGATAGAAAATCATATCAGGTATAACAATGGTCATTGTGAGGTTTTTACAATTACATTTGTATGATTTTTAAATGATGTTGATATGGCCTATGCCGAACTGATATAAGTGTTTACATGTGATTCTAATTAAGGACCAATAAAAGCTGCCTAGAGATACCTCATTAGATTGTAGAAATTGTATCTTCTTCAATTAAGCATCTGGATTAATATACGAGCTATCCTTATATTGAACTGCTGGAGTTTGAGAATATTGGATTGTGGATTCGTCATAGTAAGCTATTTTGCTATATGGCATGAAACATGATGATAGGCTTGTTCTCTATTTGTTTGATAGTTTCATCAAAGTTAACATGGCAATTTGCAAATTGGCTTTTCCAATTTGCATTTGTCATATTGCTTTGACAGAAAATCAGGGGTGCTAAAAAGAAGATTTTTGAGCCAGATGCATTGATGCTTGTGATGGTCTCGTTTACGAAGAAAGGAATGCATATGTTGGGAAATACCCATTATGATTCAGAAAAAAAGAGTTTTTTTATCTATAATTCTCGGAATATATGTGGTTTTAGTAGGAGTTGGACTTCCTCTTATTGTTAGAAATCGTTATTTTGATATTCTTATAGTTAAATATTACTATTATTGTACTTGTACAATTTTGATGGTTATATTAATTACAGGATATTTTATTGTAACAGGGGTAAAGCAACTATCTCTAAAGAATTTTCTGAAAAGCTGTACTGTGGCAGATTATGCTGTATTGATATATTTACTGGTTGCTATTATATCTACTATCACATCAGATTACCTATTTGAATCGTTTTGGGGTAACGAGGGGAGATTTACAGGCCTTTTTTTAATCATCTGGTATGTGGCCAGTTATTTTTGTGTAAGTAGACTTTGGAAGTTTAAGAATTGGTATATTGATATTATTCTAGCTGCAGGAATGCTTGTCTGTCTTTTTGGGATTACTGATTATTTTAAATTAGATATTTTTCATTTTAAAGTTGCCATGGTTCCAGAGCAAAGGGCAATGTTTACATCAACAATAGGAAATATAAATACCTATACTGCATATGTAGGTATTTTGACAGCCATTGCGACAGTTTTATTTGCGACAGATAGAAAATTCAAGAATATGTTATGGCACTATTTCTGCATGGTGATCAGCTTTTTTTGCCATTGTTATGGGGGTTAGTGACAACGCATATCTTTCTTTAGGAGCATTATTTGGCTTTTTGCCATTGTATTTGTTTAAAAACGAAAACGGAATTCAAAGATATGTCATTGTATTGGCGACATTTTTTTCTGTTATTCAATGTATTGACTGGATTAATGGTTACTTTGGTAATGGCGTTCTGGGAATAGAAAGCGCTTTCGATGTAATAATAAAATTTCAAGGATTGCCTTTTTTGGTAATAGGTTTGTGGGGAATTGTAATACTCTGGTATTTTACCACCTATAAAAGACAACATGAAGTTAAGGAATTTGGAAATTTGTTAAGATATCTATGGATGGCATTTCTTTTCCTAATTATTTTAACTGTATTGTATGCTCTTTATGACTGTAACGTAGCTGGCAATGTAAGTAGATATGGTAGTTTGAACTCGTATCTTCTCTTTAATGATGATTGGGGAACGCATAGGGGATATATCTGGAGAAAGGCTATGGAATGCTATCAGAATTTATCTATATGGAAAAAAATCGTGGGATTTGGACCTGAAACCTTTGGCATTTTAGTAGTACGGAAGACTATAAATAATCCTTATAATCAATTATTTGATAGTGCACACAATGAATATCTGCATATGTTAACTACGGTTGGACTTGCGGGATTGGCAGCTTATTTGTTTTTTTTATTTGAATATGTAAGGAAATGCATTTATGATAAAGATAAGGCACCATATATAATGGCAATAATGTTTGGTGTTATATGCTATTGTATACAGGCCTTTGTAAACCTTAACCTTCCTATTGTTACACCTGTGTTCTGGCTTTTGTTGGGAATGGGGGCTGCAAAGTCAATAAAAAAGTAATTATAAGGCGTCAATTATACACTTCAAATGTTGGTGAATCTTATTTCTTTTCACAGCATTTGAAGTTTTTTAATGGAAAGGTAAAATATTCATAAAATATTAAAAAAATAACAGCTCTTTTTGTCTTGCAGAAGATTGTACTTAGTATGAGAAATATGTTATACTAAAAAGGCTTTAAGAATTGGAATAGAATAATGACGAATAAAGGTGTATTTTAGATGAAGGTAAATCAGAAATATAAAAGACTCATAAGGGTGTTCTTCACTTTTGGGATTACATCAATGTTGATTGGATTGTATGGTTGGACTTGGATTGGCCATTATAACAGAATTATTGAATTTCCTTTTTTTTCGCCGAGGAAATTGGATGATGATTTTCCTTTATGGAGTTCTACTTATTCTTTTTATGAGCATATATGGAGGATTTAAAGTTGGATATTTAAAAAAGGGGAATTTGATATATTCGCAAATTTTGGCTGTCATTTTTACAAACGTTTTTACATACTTGCAGATTGCGGTTTTGGATAAGCATTTTCTAAGTCCGTTACAATTAATAAACATGACTGGGCTAGATTTTTTGGCTATTATAAGTTGGACTCTGGCATATCAATGGTTTTACGGAAAGATATTTCCGCCTAGGAAAATGCTTTTGATTTCTGGGAGGAGATCAGACTATCATCTTGCAGAAAAGATTAATTCAAGAGAAGATAAATATGAGATATGTCGAACGATTAATATTCAACAGGGAATTTTTTTTCTGCAGCAGGAAATACTGAAGTATGATGGAGTTATCATTGGTGACATTCCATCACACGAACGAAATTTGATTTTAAAATATTGCTTCGCAAATTCCATTCGCACTTATAATGTTCCAAAGATATCAGATATTTTGTTGAAGAGTTCGGTGGAATTGAATTTATTTGATTCACCACTCTTTCTATCAAGAAATGAAGGGATGACCATTGAACAGCTATTTATCAAGCGGTTAGTGGATATCGCAGGGTCTTTGATAGGAATAGTGGTAGCCACTCCTCTTTTTTTTAATTATAAGCTTTTTGATCAGGCTTACAGATAAAGGACCAGCTTTTTTTCAAACAGGCAAGACTGACAATAAACGGCAAAATATTTTATATTTATAAATTCCGAACCATGATCCAAGAGGCAGAAGAAGATGGGGTAGCTCGTTTGGCAGAAGAAGGAGATTCTAGGATATTGCCTATTGGGCATTTCCTGAGGAGGACGAGGCTGGACGAGTTGCCCCAGCTTTTTAATATATTAAGGGGAGATATGTCCTTAGTAGGTCCTAGGCCAGAGCGGCCGGAATTGGTTGAAGAAATACTTAAGGATATACCGGAATTTACATATAGGACGAAGGTGAAGGCTGGACTCACGGGGTATGCACAGATTTATGGGAAGTATAATACGACAGCATATGATAAACTAAAACTCGATCTGACCTATATTCGGAATTATTCATTACTTTTGGATTTAAAATTGATATTTATGACTCCTAAGATTATGTTTATGAAAGAGGCCACAGAGGGGGTGCACTCAAATATTGAAAAGTAAATTCATGAAGCATAGTGTTTTTTTGACCTGGATTGCTTAGGAGGAGTTAGTGAATGAAAGGTATAATGAAAAGGGTACAAAATGAGTAGAAGAATTAGAGTGTTACATGTCTTGAAATCTTCTTCGTATTCGGGGGCAGAAAATGTTGCTATTACTATCATTAAGCACCTTAATGATGATTTTGAAACGGCGTATTTGGCTACGAGAGGAGAAATAGAAGTTGTTTTAAGAAAAGAAGGCATCTGTTATTTTTTATTAGATAGATTTACTAGGGAAAATATTAAAAAAATAATTGAAGAATATCAGCCGGATATAGTACATGCTCATGATTTTACTGCAACGGTCCTCTGCGCAATGGTTTTGCAACGTTTTCGCTTGATTTCTCATCTTCATTATGATCCACCATGGGTTTGCAATTGGAATTTGCGCACTATAGCTTATTTGTGTTGTGAAAAGAGGATAAGTAAAGTGCTAACCGTATCAACAGATATGTTTCAAAATATGGTGTTTGCTAGTAAGTTTAATGAAAAGGTCAGAGTTGTAAAAAAATCCTTTGGATGCAGAATGTATTAAGCAAAAGGCAAACGATGTACTGTATGATAATCTTTTGCCTAACGATATTATATTTGTTGGTCGCTTTGTAGAGCAAAAAAAATCCGCAGCGTTTTATTCACTTAGTAGAAATGCTGAAAAAAAGCAGGTTTGATTAAATTGCGCTGCATGATGTTGGGTGATGGTGAACTATTAGAGGAATGCCGAAAGATGGTAAAAGACATTGGGCTAGAAGAGAATGTTCAGCTATTAGGATTTCAAAGCAATTCATACGCTTATATGAATAAATCTTCGTTACTGTGCGTTACCTCAAGGTGGGAGGGGTTTGGACTGGTGATTGCTGAAGCTAATATTTTAGGCGTACCGGTATTATCGACTAAAACATCAGGAGCCTGTGAAGTTTTGGGGGAAGAGGCATGGGGAATTTGTGAAACTGATGAGGAATTTGTAGAAAAGGCCAAAAAAACTCTTGACAGATCCCATTCAATATAAAAGCAAAAGTTTAGAGGCAGTAAAAAGGGTGAAGCGTTTTAGTGATATGAAAGCCTATATGTCTCATATAGTTTCTATTTATAAAGACGAGGTGTAGAGTGGTTGTAGTATATTCTTGTAATGATAGGTATGTTTACCAAACGATTATATCAATGGTATCATTAATAAAGCATAATTTAGATGTGAAAATTTATCTTATTTCTGACAATATAAATTTAGATAATATAAAAGTTATAGAATGTGTATTAGAGAGGTATAATCAAATAGTAAATGTCATTTACGCAGATGATATTTTAAATGATATATTTTTAAATCAAAAGGACAGACACCCTAGGACTATTTACACCAAACTGTTTTTAAATAACATTGTTGAAGAACCAAAGCTGCTGTATTTGGATAGTGATATCATTGTTACTGGTTCTCTGGAAGAGTTGTTTCAGAGAAATATGAACAATGAGATTATAGCAGGAGTTTTAATGCCTTACTCAAAAAAAGATAAAGAATAATACAAATTAAATTTTGATAACAAATATATTTGCGATGGTGTAGTTCTGTTTAATATGAGAAGGTGGAAGGAAGAAAATATAAGTGAAGCATGTAGAAATTATATAAATAAATATAATGGAAATCCTCCAATGCAAAGTGAGGGGACGCTTAATTATGTGTGTCGCCATGGCATAGGAATATTAAAACCGGAATTTAATGTCATGCCTTCTATGCTCATGTATTCTGGAAATCAAATAAGACGTTTATTTAGAGCAACGGTTTATTATGGGAATGATGAGATAGAAGCGGCCAAAGCTAAGTATAAGATTATTCATTTTATGAATGAACTCTATGAACGTCCTTGGTTTAAACCGAGCAGACATCCCTTGAAGGAGGAGTATTTAAAAATAGAAAAAGAAATTTTTGGAGGAAAGACCATAAAGCCATCTGTTATTTCTAAGCATACTTTAATGACTGCATGGTTGGCAGAACATTTGCCTTTTTGGATATTTTTGCGGTTGTATCATTTGAAAAATAGAATGTAATTATAGTATGAAAAATAAAGCATAATCGAGTAAAATCCATCCTAATAAACATAAAATAAGGAAAATCAACTATGAAACTATGGAGATTAATTGAGAAATTTAGACGAGTATGGCGTGAAGGCGGATTATTGATAGCGATAAAGCGTGTCTTTCATTTTATAGGTAATTTAAAGGGAAGAAAAATTAGAAGGGAAGATATTCGAAATGTCAAAAAGAATAAAGGTACTATATTATTTATTAATGGTTGTTGTGTAGAAAATCCAATTAGGTATCGAGTTCTCCACCAAATGGAGCAGTTAAAAGAGGCAGGGATTTCCTGCGCAAAGATTTATTCAGAGGACATCGAACTAGAGATGGAGAAGAATTACCAACTATTTATTTTTTATCGTTGTGAATATACAGAGAATATAGCTGAATTTATAGGACGGGCAAAGAGTCATCAAAAACGAGTGTGCTTTGATATTGACGATTTAATTACTGATACAAAATATACGAATCAGTTACCTTTTGTCCAAGAATTTTCTTTAGCTTATAAAAAGGTTTTTGACACTAGCGTTATGCTCATTGGAAAAACTCTAAGTCTTTGCGATATCGCTATTGTGACAACAGAAGCTTTAGCGGAAGAACTGGGGAAGGTGGTGCAAGAGACTTATATTAATCGAAATACTGCATCGAAAGAAATGGTTATATATGCAGAAGAGGCATTAAAATCTCCAAAATATGATTCAAAATATATATGGCTAGGATATTTTAGTGGGAGCTTGACACATAATAAGGACTTTGAGATAATTAGGCCAGTATTAATGCGAATTCTAGAGGAGTATACACAAATTGGCTTGATTTTAGTAGGAGAATTAGAAACTTCAGATGAGATAAATAGATTTGGTGAGAGAATTATGAAAATGGGAATGACAAGTTGGCAGGAATTACCCAAGTTGATTGTTCGTGCAGATGTTAACCTCGCTCCTTTGGAGGATACGATATTTAACCGTTCAAAATCAGAAATTAAATGGATAGAAGCCGCACTCGTCAAGGTGCCAACAGTTGCGAGTAACATAGGTGCATTCAAGACTATGATTGAAGATGGAATGACAGGAATCTTATGTGAAAATATAGAAGATTCTTGGTATAAAGGCATATGCAGAATTATTGATGACAAAACGGAAAGATTGAGAATAGCAGAGAATGCGTATAAGTATGTAATGAGTAATTGTACGACTATTGGAAAGTGTCAGGAATATGCTGACTTTATTCAGAGTCAAATGCTGAGAAGTAATAATCGAATTGATGAGATGTTATGAAATATTTAAGCTACAAATAGAAACTTTGGATATAGGAGTAACAAATGGACACAAGTACTATATTTAGATATATAAGAATAATAGTTTTAGTGGGAATTTTTGCAGTTGTTTTTAAATTTGTTGGAGGGGAACAGTTGCAATATTCTGTAGTAACGGGAAAAATGCCTGAACAAGAAAATTTACTTTCAGAGCCGAAGAATGGTACGGTTGTGGAACAGCGATTCCGAGCGAATGTGGACTATATTCAAACAATTAGTTTCCGGCCTTTTACTTATGGAAGAGAGAATCAGGGTATGATTGATTTCCAATTATTAGATAGTAAGGGTAGAACCGTTGTGTCTACAGTTGCGGAAGCAGCAGCTTGTATGAACGATGTTCAATATATTATGAGTTTTGGGAAAAATATTCCAGTTAACAGAAACCAAATGTATACTTTACGCATGATTTTTCATGGTGTAGAAGGGTCAAACCCAACGTTATATTATTCTACCATGGAAAGCAATTTGTTAAAGACAGAGGATACACTGACGGTTGATGGAAATAAGATTGAAGGATTTTTATGTATCAGTGTGGACGGACTTAAAAAAAGAAATATTTGGCACATATTATTGGGGGTTTGTTCTTGGTTTTATTGTCTTGCTAGTTGCATATGCGGCGTGGTCCGGATATCAAGGGCGTAGAGGGAAATTTACGATTGCGACTTTGTTCATTGCGATATGGATAAAATATAAATTCTTGATTCAGCAGTTGGTTTCTAGGGATTTTAAGGTAAAATATAAACGTTCAGTTTTAGGATACTGCTGGAGTTTTTTTGAATCCTTTACTAACAATGCTGGTGCAATACATCGTGTTTTCTACATTATTTAAGACGGGTATTGAGAATTATCCGGTTTACTTGTTATCCGGAAACATTATTTTTAGTTTTTTTACAGAAGCAGTAGGACAAGGGCTAATGTCGATTATAGGAAATGCATCATTGATCACCAAGGTCTATGTTCCAAAGTATATTTATCCAGCTACGAAAGTAATATCCTGTTCTATTAATTTATTTATTTCAATTATCCCGTTGTTAATTGTCACATTACTGACGGGAGGTAAGATTAATTTAACATTGTTGTTGTTGCCGTATGCACTGGCCTGTTTGTTAGTATTCTGCATGGGAATGGTTTTGTTACTTTCCGCAGCAAATGTTTTTTTTCAGAGATGTCCAATATTTATGGGGGATTGCCAGCCTGGTTTGGATGTATGCTACACCGTTATTTTATCCGGCAGAAATCATTCCGGAAAACTTGCGTTTTATTCAGACAATAAATCCCATGTTTCATATTATAAGTTTTGTTCGCTCTATATTAATCTATGGAGTGTCGCCAAGTCCGGAGCTTTACCTTTCCTGTTTCATGGGAGCGATAGTTACATTTGCAATAGGCGCGATTGTATTTAAAAAGACTCAAGGTAAATTCGTATTATATATATAATAACAGGTTAGTATAAAATGAAATGTTATTTTAGAAAGGATATCAAGAAACGATGATTGAAGTCGACAACGTATCAATGCGCTTTCGTATGACAAATGACAGGATAAATAGTTTAAAAGAGTACTTTGTTTCATTAATGGAACGACGTTTGAAATACGAAGAGTTTCAGGTACTTGATAGTATCAGCTTCCGAGTAAAAAAAGGAGAAGTTGTAGGGATTATAGGGAAGAATGGAGCCGGAAAGAGTACCTTGTTAAAAATCATTGCAGGAGTATTAAAGCCTACTGAAGGGAAAGTCACCGTACATGGAAATGTTGTGCCGATGCTAGAACTTGGAGCGGGATTTGACGGAGAGTTATCCGGAAGAGAGAATGTCTTTCTAAATGGTGCGATATTAGGGTATGGGAAAGAATTTCTGGAAAACAAATATAAAGAAATACTTGATTTTTCTGAATTGGGTGAATTTATAAATATGCCCATTCGCAATTATTCTTCAGGAATGATGATGAGATTGGCGTTTTCAGTGGCGACGGTGGTGGAACCGGAAATATTAATAGCAGATGAAATTTTGGCAGTGGGTGATGAAGGGTTTCAGAATAAAAGCAAGGCTAGGATGTTGGAATTAATGGGGGAGGAACCACAGTGCTGTTTGTTTCACACAGTATTAAGCAAATTGAGGAAATGTGTGATAGAGTTATTTGGCTAGAAAATCACAAGATAAAAATGGATGATACAGCGCAAATAGTATGCTCCGAGTATAGAAAATACTGGGGCGAATAAAGACGATAAAGGAGTAATGGAAAGATGAAAAAAGTGCTAGTGACAGGTGCAAATGGATATATTGGACAGCATATAGTGGACAAACTTTTGAAAAGAAACTATCAGGTAATTGCTTGCGATGTAAGGAATACGGGTATTAATGAAAAAGCAATTTTTTTCAGATGTTTCTATATTTTCAGGAGATAAAAGTATTTATGATCAATTAGGAAAACCAGATATATGTATTCATATGGCATGGCAAGATGGTTTTGCTCATAATGCTCCAAGCCATATGCTTAATCTTTCGAAACATTATGAATTTATAACGAATTTAGTGGAAGGTGGTTGCAGACAAATCGCTGTTATGGGTAGTATGCATGAAGTGGGGTATTGGGAAGGTAAAATTGATGAAGGTACTCCATGCAATCCTCTATCTATGTATGGAATTGCAAAAAATGCATTACGACAGTCCCTGATGCTACAGGCTAAAACAAAGGATTGGCAGCTAAATTGGCTGCGAGCTTATTACATATTGGGGGATGATGATAGGAACCACTCTATTTTTACCAAACTTCTAGCAGCAGCAAGAGAAGGAAAAAAAGGAGTTTCCATTCACTTCAGGGAAAAATCAATATGATTTTATTGATGTGGCAGAATTGGCGGAAATGATTGTTGAAGCCTCAACCCAGAAAGAACATACTGGAATTATCAATGTATGCAGTGGACAGCCTATTTCATTAGGAGAAAAAGTCGAGCAATTCATTAAAGAACACAATTTGGATATTTCCTTGCAGTATGGGGTCTTTCCAGATCGTGCCTATGACAGCCCGATAATCTATGGTGATAACACAATTATACGAAAGATTTGTAAAAAAATAGGAAGAGAATAAGATCATGAAATTAATGAAAGACAAAGTGACACGTTTGGGCATATATTTCTTTTTTTGATAAAGACGGTATTGTGGATGATTTTATTACATACTTTATTGGCGATTTGATGAATTCTTTGGATCGCCTGGTTATTGTATGCAATGGGAAGCTTACATCAGAAGGAAAGAATAAATTAAAAGAGTATACCTCTGATATCATTGTTCGTGATAATGAGGGGCTTGATGTATGGGCGTATAAGACCGGTCTAGAATATGTTGGTTGGGAAGAATGTGGAACCTATGACGAGGTCATTTTATGCAATAGTACTTCTATGGGACCAGTTTATCCTTTTGCGGAGATGTTTCAAGAAATGAGAAATCATGACGTGGATTTCTGGGGAATCACCAAAACCCACAAGGTAGAGGACTATGATTTTGGATACAATCCATATGGATACTTGCCTGAGCATGTACAGTCTTATTTTATTGTATACAGAAAAAGTCTCGTACAATCGGTTGAGTTACAGGACTATTGGAATGATATGCCGAAAATCACTTCTTATGAACAATCAGTGGGTCTATATGAATCTGTATTTACAAAGTTATTTGCGGATAAGGGATTTAAGTGGGAAGTATATGTAAATACAGATGATTTTGAAGGAGTAACAGATCAGCCGCTTATGTTTTATCCGGAGAAATTGATTCGAGAACGAAAATGTCCGGTATTTAAGCGTCGTTCGTTTTTTCATATGTATCATGATATGCTGTATCATACAGCGGGGCAATCCACATTGCTTTTATATAATCACTTGGTTTCAGAAAAACTCTATGATGTGAATCTGATATGGGACAATATCTTACGGTGCTATAATTTGGTGGATATAGTTAGACAATTACACTTGAATTATACGCTATCAACGAAACATTCTGATTCTAAAAAAAATAAGAGAAATTTTAAAAAAGCAAAAGATAGCACTTATTATGCATCTATATTTTGAAGATTTATTTATGGAATCATTTACTCTTGCTTCATCAATGCCTGTGGAAGCTGATGTTTACATTACGACAAATACAGAAGAAAAGAAACGGAAGATTGAAGAAATATTTGGAAGTTTAAATTGCAATAAGGTTAGTGTTAAAGTGGTCTCTAACCGTGGACGTGATGTTAGTGCTTTACTAGTTGGAATGAGCGAAATGGTTACTCAATATGACCTCATATGCTTTTCCCATGATAAAAAATCCATACAGAATAGTCGTGGATCTGTGGGAGAAAGTTTTGCTTATAAATGTTATGCTAATATTTTATATAACAATATTTATGTAGAAAACGTGATCGAGTTATTTGCAGAGAACCCTCGAATGGGAATGGCAGTGCCACCAGCTCCTTTACATGGGGAATACAGAGATTTATATGGAAAGAATTGGGGTATTAATTTTAATAACACTCAAAATCTATGTAAGGAACTTGATATACATGTACCTATGAGAGAGACGGAAAGCCCTATTGCACCCTATGGAAGTGTGTTTTGGTTTCGACCGACAGCTATGAAAAAGTTATTTCATAAGCAATGGAAATATGGTGATTTTCCAGAAGAACCATTACCGGTTGATGGAACTGTCTCACATGCTATTGAACGGTGCTATAGTTTTGTGGCTCAATCAGAAGGCTATTACTCCACAATTATTATGAGTGATATCTTTGAGAGGATAGAATATACAAATCTTGATTATTTTGTTGGTAATAATTATGTAAGTGAAGAATTAAGAAAACGCTTAGACGATATGTATAATTCTACTTCATGGAAGGTATCAAAACCTGTTAGGATTTTAGGTGAGTCCTTAAAGTTAATCGTACGTAAGAATGTTAATGATAGGAATGGGGAGCAGTGATATGGTGCTAAAAAAATGACACTAATCGTTTGGGCATTTTCTTTTTTTATGATCAAGATGGAATTGTAGATGATTATATTATATTTTATCTGCAAAATATGCTACCGCATTTCTCGGAAATTCTAGTTGTGTGTAATGGAAAGCTAACATCTGAAGGAAGAGAACGATTTGACAGATTAAAAAAAATAAAAGTTTTGGTACGTTCTAATATAGGATTCGATGTGTGGGCATATAAAACTGGTTTGGAATTTTATGGTTGGGATAAACTCATAAATAAATTTGATGAATTAATTATGTTCAACTTTACTATAATGGGACCGGTGACTTCCGTTAAGCAGATGTTTGATGAAATGAATCAAGAGGACATAGATTTTTGGGGATTAACGGTTCATAATGGCGCAAATTTTGACCCTTGGGGACTTATGGAAGATGGTAAAATTCCTGTGCATATACAATCGCATTTTATCGCTGTGAGGAAAAAGATGTTATCATCTTATGAATTCCAGCGATATTGGGAAGATATGCCTATGATTAATAGGTATGAAGAAGCGGTAGGACTTCACGAAGCTATTTTCACTAAACGATTTGAAGAATATGGATTTAGATGGAAAGTATATACAAATACGGAAGACTTACTTGATGAAACTTTTTATCCAATGTTCAATATGCCTGTAGAATTGATACGAGATAGAAAGTGTCCTTTTTTTCAAGCGAAAATTGTTTATTAATGACTGGGAATCTAGTATTAATGAAAATGCATTTCATGCAGCAGCAGAACTTTATGACTTTTTAGAAAATGAAACAGATTATGACATTAACTTAGTGATAAAGCACATTTTACGAACGGGGAATTTGACTGATTTCATCAATTCTATTAATTCTAGATATATTGCAAAAGACGTGCCCATGGGAAGATATGCGGATAAGAAGATTGCGGTAATTGTTGACGCGACAATTGCGAGTAAACAATATTATTTTTCTAAGTACTTATGCAATATACCAAATGGAGTTGTGTGTATGGTTTTGGCTGAAGATGGAGAATTCGAAAGGATTGTGAAATTCCTGCCTAAGCATATTGAAACTTATCACATAAAAGTAAGTGGGGATGAAAATTGGCTGAGTTTGCTTAAAGAAATATCTAGAAATTATGACTATGTATGCAAAATCAGTAATATTACGGGCGACTATATGGGGATACGCACAAATATAAGATCGTATGCCAATTTATCTTATGATTGTATGTTATCTAATCAGAATTATGTTTATGGAATCATAGATATATTTGAAAATGATGATAATCTAGGGATGCTAATACCAATGAATCCAATCCATGCCGATTATTTTGGAGCCATTGGTCGCGAGTGGGGAGATAGGGAAAATTATGAGGCAGTAAAAACAATGCTTGATGAAATTAAATGTAAGGTTCCAATTTCCTTTTCTAAAAGACCGGTGGTTAGTTTGTCTGATTGTATGTGGATTAGAACTTCTGCTTTGACTGATTTTTTTGATGAAAATACTATTAAAAAAAATTTCGTCTTGGGATAAAAGACTGAGAAGTGATTTACAAAAAGGAACGCTCCGTAATATGGAAGAGGTTAGGGTTATAAGAGAAAACTTTAATGGGTTAAAGTACTTGTATAGCTATATTTTGCAGCACAAAGGATATTACACGACGTATGTTATGTCAGAGAAAGTTATGTCTAATCATCTTACAAATTTTGAGAATTCAGTAGCAAGATTAAATTGTGGTATACATAACTATTATTCTTTAGGTGAATTTCTATTCTCTGCGGAAGCATATTATATGAAAGCAGAAATGAATTTTAATGATGGTAACGGATATCATCGAAAAAATATGGTGACTGAGACAGTTGTGTGTAGAAAATACAGCCCCGAAGAAGTGGTAATCAGATTTCCGATGATGAAAGACACCAAGGAGATCGTCCTTAACCTAGCAACAGGGCATATGAGTATTTGTAAAAATATTAAGTTTATTTTTATCGACAACAATAATTGTGAAGTACAGGTGAATTTAGAAGTAAAGGATAATAGTACAAAAAAAATAGTAAAAGGCATAGATATTTTCTTTGGCATGGGGGCAGAATATCGTTTGAGTGGGAACTTTTTAAACGTAGCAAAAGTTATCGTTGTGATCCAACAATATATTGTTATGCCCTATATGCATGGTATTGAGGAAGGATTTAATAGCAAAAAACGTTTATTTTTAAAATAAAACAAGAATTAAGATGATGAAAGTATGTTTATACCTGTGTTTTTGACATTTCTCCAGATGTTGAAGCTAGATATTTATTTGAGCTTTGTATGATTTAATTTTTTTTATTCCATATGAATTATTAGGTAATGAAGAGTATTTAAGGTGGCATTTAGAACAGCATCTGAGTTTGAGATTTACAGAAGGAACTTGGAGTACTATTTTAATAAGGTAGGCTTAACTTTGTCTCAAAAAAAATAAGAATGAAATATCATCTATGATTATTGAGGCAAAGGGAATAAATGCAGATCAACTAGAGAAAAAAATCTGTTGAGTTATCATATAATGATATTTATTCTGAAGATATAAAAAGTATTTTATCTGAAAGAAAAAAATCAAATATTACGAAAAGCATTTGAAGGCATTGGAAGAAAATATCCGGATTACAGGTAATTACGTTAAGTCATTGAAAAAAAGCAGTGGATTCGCAAAAAAAATACATTAGTAATTTAGAAGTTGTTCAAAACGAGAATATATAATTTGGTATGTTCGCCAGAAAAGGTTTTCTGCAAGACAAAGTCATAAGAGGGAGATTTATAAATGTCTAAGGTAATAAAGATACTTAAGACCAGGTTTTCGTTAATAAAAAAATATTAATTTTTGGCTATTATTAAGCGTTTGGGGAATTTCAACATTTTTCTTTTTTTATGAAGATCAATTAAATACAGTATCTCATTCGGTGTTTTTTTGGAAGTCTATTCTGCATGGTAATATAGCAGGAGGATATCAGGATTATTTAAAGGTAGTTTATAGTGAAATTCCCCATAGGGCAGATTTTCCTATGGTATATGAACCTATGGCTTATATCATTGTTGGCATATTAAGTTTTCCATTAGTGTTACTGAATCAAATTGGCAGATTGGATTTCTGGAGCCCGTGGTTTAATTTGTATGTTAAGTTAGAGCAAGTACTGATGGTATTAGGGTCTGCATACGTTTTATATAAAATTTGTTTAAAGATTGAAGTAGGATTGAAACGAGCCCAATATGCTGTTTTCCTATTTTTGTCTAGTGTTGGCATTGTTTATTTTGCTATTGTTATAGGGCAGATAGAGATATACGTGGTTTTTTTTCTCTTTATGGGGAATATATTATTGGCTTAAACAGGATAATTTGAAGTTTATTTTGTTTTTTGCGATTGCAATACCATTAAAATTTTTTTAGTTTGCTTATATTTTTTTCCTTTGATTTTAATAAGACAGAAGAATGTATTAAAAGTTATAGTAGATTTATTTGCTGGTTGCAGCCTCCATATATTATGCAAAATTATATGGTCAGGGAGCGAAGCTTATAAAATATTAACATTTGAACCAAGTATGCGAATGATTGATGCTATAAAGGTAAAGCAGCTTGCCGGTGGTTTGTCGGGAGGGGAAGGAATTCCTATTTTCATATGTCTTTACCTTTTGCTGTGTTTTTATGTATTTATTAGTAAAAAAAATGATGGGAAATGGGGAATTTATTGCTCCTTTGTAGTTTTTGCACTTTTATTTATATTTGTTGGTCACTATCCATATTGGATTATTATTTTAACTCCTTTTTTGCCAATATTAATCGCTGCTGATCCAGAAGTAGAACTTCTTAATTTATTGGCAGATGTTATAATGTGGAGTTTCTATATGCTTTCAGCAATTTTTTTATCATCAATGGGTAACAAAATGCACAATTTTCAATAACATATTTGCTAATAACAATCTCTTTAATGGGTATTATAAAAATGCAACAGAGTTTTTAACTAGTTTTCAGTTAGATAAGTATGCAGCTATGTTTGTAGCGGGTTATGTGGCTGCCTTAGTCGTTCTTATAGTAATTAATTATCCTAGAAAGATACAATGGGTGATTCCTACTGGACTAAATAAAACAGTTTTGAATAGTTTTCGAATTTTAATTCCAATCCCTTTTCTTTTGTTAATAGTTTATGGTTATTATAAACCCAAGGATCAAGTATTAATCGATACCACTACATCGGAAAGCATGCTTATGGGATACAATTTATTTTCGAAAGAGTTTAATGATTATGGAAATGATGCTCTTACGCAGGAAGTATATTTTGATGCAGATGCAAAAGTTAATACCATTAAGTTATTTTTTTGAAAGACCAAGTAATTCTTTTATAGCAATAGGATCTTTATATATTGAATTGAAGGATATTACAGCACAGAATATTATATATCGGCACCGCATCGGTTACAATGAATTAGTTTGGGGTGACTTTACAGTTTTTGATATAAATAAAAGTGTTTATAAGAATCATACTTACATAATTACTATCAGTAATGACTTTTTCAATGACCCAACGCTACCAGCATATATAAAAATAACTCAAGATAATGCACTAGAAACATCATTGAATTATCTTGGAAGTGAATTAGGAAATGATATTTATATGAAAATTGAAGGGATAGTAAAGGAATAAGATTGTGGGAAAAATATTGGAATAAGGGTTTTTCTTTTTAATCATGCAGAAATCAATTGTTTAAAATGTGATAAAAAAAATATTATAACCTTTTGTTTGAAATTATATTTAAAATATTATCAATTTTTATATGATTGATTTCTTTGAGAGAAAAGAAAGTTTACTTTTACTATTAAATTTGTGACTATATAATGTTGTCAGATATTTTTCTAAAGCTTCCTTAGTGGGATTTGATAGTGGGGATATGATCTTATCAGATATTTATGTGGTATTAAATTTATAATATTAATTGCATGTTATAAAACTATTGAAAGGCAATTATATTCTGGTGATAAACTATTAAATCAGAAGTTGCATTTGGAAAACATAATTATTGGGCAATAATTGTCATATTCAGACTTTAACTATATATTGAGGAGACTTGGTTGGAAATTATGGAGATAATAAAAAAAAGAGCATGGGTGAAAATGACAATTCTCCTTGCAGGTGTTTTTTTGTTGAGCATTATATCAACAAGAATGGTCTTACAGCTAATGAATAAAAGCTTGGCAATTGGGAAAGAAATTTCATATGGAATCAGTGGGGAGAATGTTGTAGGAGAGCTACTTCCTGGTGACGAATTAAGGCAACAATTTGTGATGCCAGTAGACCAGGTAAAGTTGATGAAAATTAAGGTTGGTACTTATCAAAGAAATAATTATGGCATTTTAGCTTTTGTACTTATTGATGATGAATCAGGTAAAGTTGTTTATGAAAAAGATATTAATACGCAAGAATTTAAGGATAATAATTATTATGATGTAGTACCTGATGGAAAGTTGGAAGTCATAAGAGGAAAGCTATATAGTGTTGTTATTACAATTAACCAGTCAACATCTGGCAGTGCCGTAACAGTTTATTATGACGGAAACTCCAATAGTACATTTTATCGGAACCATGTTATACAGAAGGGTGAATTATCTTTAAGCATAAGAGGGAATTATATTAAAAAAAGATGCAGCAATCTATATTTTTACTGCTTTCTTGATGCTGACATTTTCAGTAATATTGATGTATATTGTTTTAAATAGCAATAAAAAGCTTATGAATAATATTTTGTGGTTTGATAAGTTGATTGTAGTGGTTTTAATTTTTGTGCTGGCAGTGTTAATTTCTCAAGGTGGTGATCTTAATATATCTATTTTACATGCATATGAATTTTTGGATTGTATAAAAAAATGGTAAAATATTAGATTTTTATAAAATAGCCACAGAAAATGCACTTTCCGGGAATTATTCTAATTGGGGAGCTGGGATATTATACAGTGCAAATTATAATATACTAATGTATTTTACCTTGGCAGTATGCTTCTGCCTATAAAAATATTAGAAGTAATAGTGCAAAAATCAATAAGCATACACTATGTAATTATTTACATTAATATAATAATAGGTTTTTTGTTAATATATTCTGGAACATTGATTCATAAACTATCTGTATGTTTTGGAGCTGATACTGAAGAAGCAAAAATTGTAAAATATATTTATTTATTGTCACCGATAACATTATTTTCGACAGTCGGATTTGGCCAAATGGATATTTTTGGAGTTATTGTTATGCTTTGGGCCTTGATTTTTTATATGAATGAGAGGATGAATACTTTTTCTTTATTGATATCAGTTGCAATTGCTTTAAAAGCTTTTCCTTTGTTTATATTTATACCGTTAGTTTTACTGATTGAAAAAAGGCTTATATATATAATTAAGTACTTTGTTTTTGGTTTAAGCTGTCCATTGGTCTTTAAAGTAGTTTATGGTCGAGATCCTGTGTATGTTGAGATGAAAAAAGCCTTTGAAAATTTTTATGGTTTTACAGGCAGGCTTTTTCAAAGTCAAATAGAGGGAGCCCACGGAGCAATATCTTTATTCATGTTATTGGTTTTCATAGTATGTTTTGCGTGCTATTATCATAATGTTGAGAAAGAATGCCTTTGGAAATATGTTATCATAGTACCTCTTGTAATATATTCGGGTTTTTCTATTCTTATTCAATGGCATCCGCAATATCTTATTATCTATTCTGTGTTCTTAGCACAGGCCTTTCTGATAAGTAAGGAGAAAAATCGATTCTTAGTATTGGAGTTTTTTTATTGGATTAGGATATTTGGTAATTACATTGTTAGTGTGCGTAAAAAAATGTTGATAATTATATGTTAAACAACGGAATACTCGGAGTGGCTTTCCATAGATATTATGACGGTGTAACGATCAAGGAACTACTAGATGGCCTCGATTTTCAGTATTTGCAAGAAGCAATGATGACGATGTTTGCAGCCTCGATTTTGACAATTTTAATTGTTACATTAAAAGAACAAAAGGGATTGAAAAAGTACGTATGCCAAGATGAAAGTCAGTTTTTAAGAGGCTATGTATATTTAAGAGTGTTACCGCTGATATTGTTCCTTGTGATATCTATTTATTTGTTTTATTATGTATGCTGATTTTTATTAAGAGAGCCAAAGTGATCAGATTGGGACTAAGATGAGGAAAGAGTATTGAAAAAGGAAAGAATTTTTTTATTTGGATTTCATTAGAGCTATTGCAACATTTACAATAGTATTAACGCATTATAATGCGCTATTTTTATATTTACCACAACCACGGCCAGATAAATGTCTTTTATTATATCGAATATTTAATATTTACATTGGAAACTGGGGCGTTTCACTATTTTTTTATTATAAGTGGTGCAGCATTAATGTATACTTATGACAAAAAGTTTGGACTTTGGGATTATTATAAGCGCAGAATGAAAAGTATTTATCCAATGTGGTGGATTGCATATATTATGGCAGCTTCTTATTGGTTTTTAAAATATAAAACTTATAATCCTTGGGGAGTTCCTAGTAATGAAAAGTGGAAAATTATTTTAAGCATTTTAGGATTTGATGCCTATTTTGAAGGAATTACTCCGGTTTTTAAGTTCATTGGTGAATGGTTTTTAGGATGCATTATACTTATGTATATTATTTTTCCTTTGCTGAGAAGAGCTGTGCAAAATATCAAGACAAGTATGATTTTAGTACCTGTTGTCATTTTGTTATATTTTTTTGGGCATATACAAAAATAATACATTATTAGCAACTGATATTCTAGTCTATGTAAGAATCCCAGAATTTCTATTTGGAATGATATATATGAAGTATTGGAAAAATAATTGTTCCAAAGTCTGTGTGTGCGTCTCTGTACTTGTGCTTGCAATGAATCAAATTGTTCATCCATCAATCAATGCAACTGTGCAGACTACATATGTGGGAATTGCAAGCTTCTTATGTTTGGTTTTTATAGCGGAGTTTTTGCAGAGGATAAAGCTAGTCAAGCTATTGAGTACTATAATTTCTAAATATAGTTATCCTGTGTTTTTATTGCACCATTTAATCATATACGAAATAGCAGCGAACTTTGACTTGAATAATATTTCGGAGGGGATGAATGCAATATTGTTCTTAATAATATGTGAAATTGTTGCAATAGGTGCATATTTACTTTATAAGTTAAATTCAGAGTTTGCAAAGTGTTGGGGTGAGAACTAATTTTAATGTTAAATCTATTGTAACTTTGACATTTATGGTCAATTTGACATTAAGATGAAGCGTAATTGAATAAGGAATATTTGAATTTTAATTATGTGCTGGAATATGTTGTAATTTGAAGATGTTGTATATTTATCCTATGAGGCGTGAATGGAGGGTAAAATAGTGATGGGAAGATTAACGGCAGTACTTCCGGTTAGGACCGGAAGCAGTAGGATAAAAAAATAGATATGGGGCTGATAATTATTGACAAAAGGCAGCTATCACAAAGGAGATAAAGATGTATTTTGAACGAGTTATTATAGGTGGTGGGTTATATGGGTTATATTCAGCTTTACTGTGGCAAGATGGGAAAAAGAGTTTTGGTTTTAGAATATGATTCAGCTCCGTTTATGCGTGCTACATACATCAATCAGGCAAGAGTACACATGGGCTATCATTATCCCCGATCATATTCTACTGCGATTAAATCAGCAAATTACTTTTCACGGTTCAATGAAGAATATGACTTTTGTGTACATTCAGAATTTGATCAAGTTTATGCAACTTCTGCTGCCTTTTCATGGACGGATGCAAATCAATTTAAAAAAGTTTTGCCATGATGCAGATATAAAATGTGAGGAATTATCTGTTCAAAAGTATTTTAAACCAGGTATGTGCGATGGTGCTTTCTTAACAAAAGAGTATACTTATGATGCACAAATTTTAAAAGAATGGCTAATGACTGAGATTGCAAAGTATCCTAATATAGAACTTCGATATAATGTACGCATCCAAAATATCAAAAGAACTGAGAATTACTATGAGATGCATTTGAAATCAGGAGAAGTTATAAGTAGTGATTTTGTTTTAAATGCAACGTATGCCTCGGTAAATCAAATCCTTAGACAGTTGGATTTCGAACTATTTAAAATCAAATACGAATTATGTGAGATTATTTTATGTGAAGTGGATGACAAGTTAAATGATATCGGCTTCACTGTTATGGACGGTCCTTTTTTTCTCAATTATGCCCTTTGGTAAGACTGGACTACATTCACTGACATCGGTAACATTCACACCTCATATAACTAGTTATGATGAAGTTCCAATGTTTGAATGTCAGAAAAGGTGTAATGGGTATTGCAGTCCAGAACAATTAGGTAATTGTAACGACTGCATAGCTAAACCAGCTTCTGCTTGGAACTATATGTCTAATTTGGCTCGGAAGTATATAAAAGAGGAATATGGATTTAAATACCATTCCTCTTTGTTTTCTATGAAGCCCATCTTAAAAGCTTCTGAAATAGACGATTCAAGGCCAACGGTAATTAAATATTTTTCACAAAATCCAACATTTGTAAGTGTATTGAGTGGTAAAATCAATACCGTATACGACTTAGACGATGTACTGAGAGGAGAATAACATGGTAAACAATAAAGAAAAAAAATTTTATATCTGTAGTTGCCTATGTTCATAATAATGAGAATGAACTGGAAAATTGGCTAGAGTATATTCTTGATCTGCTGAAAATACACTTCGATAAATATGAAATTGTCTTTGTTAACGACAATTCGTATGACAATAGCATTGCTATAATAAAAAAATTCGTGAAAGAACATCATATCGGTCATATAATTAATATTATACATATGAGCTACTATCATGGTTTAGAGGCCTCAATGAATGCTGGTGTAGATTTAGCTATTGGGGATTTTATTTACGAATTTGATAATTTATTAGTCGAGTATGATCAAGATTTAATATGGAAAGTATATCAGCGATCCTTACAAGGATATGATATTGTCTCAGCAGCTTCAGGTGAAAAGATGGACGTTTTTTTCTACGATTTTTTATAAAATTTATAACTGGGGCAAGAGGCAAGAAGGAAGTGCCTACTCTTTGCAAAGGGAATCCTTTCGGATTTTATCTAGGCGTGCTATCAATCGGGTAAAAGCAATGGGCAATTCTATTCCTTATAGAAAAGCAATGTATATTAATTGTGGACTGCCATGTGACAGCATTTTTTATAGGACGAATGAAAATATAAAGAAGAGTTATGATAAAACGCAAATGAAAAATAGGAAGGAATTGGCCATTGATTCCTTGATTTTATTTACGGATACTGTTACAAAAGTAACCCTTTTGATTAGTTGCTTGTTTTTTTGCTTTTGCATTTTTGGTTGGTGGATATACAGTTTTTGTGTATTTGGGTAATCATCAGCCCGTAGAAGGCTGGGCACCTATTATGGGATTTTTGTCGGCTGGTTTTGGGGGTATTTTTATTATACTAACTATTATCGTAAAATATCTGTCCTTAGCATTAAATATGTTGTTTAAAAAGCAGAATTATCTTATTAAAAGCATTGAAAAGATTACTGATTAGGGAGACGTTATGAAACAATTAATAACAGTTATTGCACCAATGTACAATGAAGAAGAACTTGTTGAGGAGTATTGCCTAACTACGATGGCTGCATTAGACAAAAGCAATTATGCATATGAGATTCTTTTGGTAAATGACGGTTCTAAGGATAGAACCTTCTTAAAAATGCAGAAGATGCAAGAAGCACATCCAAATCATATTGGAATTATTGATTTGACAAGAAACTTTGGATTGGAAGGAGCAATTAATGCCGGAATACGCATGGCTGCAGGGAACATTGTTGTGGTTATGGATGCTGATTTACAAGATCCACCAGAATTGATTCTGGAAATGCTGAAAAAAATATGAATCTGGAGCAGATATTGTTATTGCTAATCGAGAGAAACGGAGAAATGATAATTTTTTTAAGCGGACGACTGCCTCTATATATTATAAAATTTTAGATGATTTATCTGGAAAAATACATCTAGAGAGAGGGGCGGCTAATTATCGTTTGCTTTCTGAACGAGCTCTAGAACAACTACGTGCCCTGCCTGAAGTTAATGGGGTCTTTCGTGTAACAGTTCCTTTTTTTGGGCATGAAAACTGAAACAGTAATATATGATCGCAACCAACGTTTTGCGGGAAAGACAAAATACAACTTAAAATCTATGATACGATATGCTTTAGATAGTTTAACAGGTATTTCTATTGAACCATTAAGAAAGTTGAGTCTAATGCCCCTAGCTGCAGGTATTCTTTTTCTGATTAACATTGTAGGAATAGTTGTTTCTAACGGCTATTGGAGAGGATTTTTTTACATTGGAATGCTTTTATCAGTATTTTCCGGATTGGGATTTGTAGCATTGGCATTAATTGGTGAATATATCGGACAAATTATGATCGAAAACAAACATCGTCCTACCTCTCTAATTTATAATTATAGTCCATCTTTAAATGGAAAGGAGTTTTTATAGTGGAATATGTGAGATTAGGTAATTCAGGCCTGAAAATTACAGAAATAACATTTGGAACAGCTTTGACCATAGGTACTGAAAGTACTGCCCAAGGATATGCAGAAGCCATGATTGATACAGCCTGGGAATTGGGAATTCGTTCGTTTGATACGTCTAATAATTATGGCCAAGCGGAGCGTTTAATTGGGCAAGCTCTAAAAAAGTACCCTAGAGAGCAATATGTTCTGTCTACTAAGGGGTCATGGCCTATTGGAGATTCTCCATATCATAAGGGGTTGTCCAGGAAACATATTTTATGGGCATTTGAAGAATCTATGGATAAACTTGGAATGGGCTATGTGGATTTGTATTATGCACATCGATATGATCCGGAGGTTCCAATGGAAGAAATAGTCCGTACTTTCAATTATTTGATTGAAAGTGGGAAGGTAAGATACTGGGCAACATCAGAATGGCCTCAAAGTGCATTAGAGGAATGCTGGACAGTATGTGAAAAATTAAACTTAGAAAAACCTATAACAGAACAGTTTATTTATTCCTACGCATTAAGAAAGGCTGAGCAAAATGGGGTAAAAAGGTTCTGCGTCACAAATGGTTTAGGCAGCCTAGGTTTTTCTCCTTTATGCCAAGGGTATTTAACAGGTAAATATCGTAATAATATACCAAAAGATTCGCGTATTGCCAAAAGTGATATACTTCATTATGATAAGACTAAAAATTTTTATGTTCAAAACAAAGAGAGTATAGACTTCTTTTTAGATACTTGTGATAAATATCATGTGTCCTATACTGCTGCTGCATTGCAATGGTGTCTGAGACAAAAGATTTATCCGGTTTTAGGTGCAAGCAAACCAGAACAATTGAAAGAAAGCATTCAAGCCTTATCACATAAAGTCCCAGAAGCATTGTGGAAGGACTTAGAGACATTCAAATCAAGAGGAGTAAATTGATGAAATTGGCAATATCAAATATAGCATGGAATCCTCAAAATAATACGGAAGTTTTTTTCTATAATGGAAAAATATCATTATCTTGGGTTAGAGATCGCTCCCTCTATTATCGTTGGAGAGAATCCTTATTCAAAATGCAAAGAAGCAAAGCTCTTTGCTCAGAAGCTTAAAGAACAATACGGATTTTCAATTTGCTCCATGCAATCTATTTGGTATGGAAAGCAGGAAGAAATATTTGCAGACGCACAGCAGCGGGAGGAATTAAAGAATTATACATATCAGGCTATAAATTTCGCACGGGAAATTGGTTGCCCCAATATTGTCTTTGGATGTCCTAAAAATCGTAATTTATATCATGAAGATGACTATCAGGTTGCTGTTGAATTTTTTTAGAGAACTAGGCGATGTGGCTTATCGTTCAGATACCACGCTGGCACTTGAGGCAAACCCAATAATATACGGAACGAATTTTTTTGAATAAGACGGAAGAGGCACTGGAAATTATAAAAGAGATTAACTCGCCAGGTCTTAAATTAAATTTAGATTTAGGGACTATGATTTTCAACAACGAAGATATCTCTATGTTTGCTGGACAAGGAAAATGGATTAATCATGTTCATATCAGTGAACCTGGGCTTAAAATGATTGAACAGCGAAAACTCCATGAAGAAGTAAAATACATTCTAATGGCTGAGGATTATGAGCATTACATTTCAGTTGAAATGGGAAAACAAGATAATTTGGACGAACTGAAAAATGTATTAAGATACATTACAACAATTTATGGATAAAGAATATGATAAAAATTAATATTAAGGAAACATTTTTATATCTTTTTTTTGGAGTATGCACCACCATTATCAATACTGCTGTTTATGCACTTTTATATGAGACAAACTTGATGCGGAATGTCCCGAGTAATATTATTGCGTGGGTTTTAGCTGTTTTATTTGCTTTTATCACAAATAAACTCTGGGTTTTTAAAAGTAGGAATATGTCTCGAAAGGAATTATTGAATGAAGTTGTAAGTTTTTTTCTCTTGTCGAATTGCCACTGGTGTTCTAGATATTATCATCATGTACATTGGAGTAAATAAATTGGGATTTATTGGAGTTGGCGTCAAAGTTTTTTCTAATGTTATAGTCATTGTGTTGAATTATGTGGCAAGTAAGGCTTATATCTTCAAGAGTAAACGGTAAAGCGGGACAAATTAACAATGTTAACTATTTTATCGGAAAAACGAAGATTGCCCCAATTAAGAATATTGGAAGAAACAAAATAATTGACAATCCTTTTTTTTAGAGGATAATTGGCGAGACGAACTTGTGGAGATGGGCATATAACATATCCCGTTAAGAAATACTTTGAAAATACAGACATTCCCTATAACGATGGAATCCATGTGCTGTATATAAAGTCTTTCGTGGACTATGGTTCGGAAATGTGAATCTAATGCAGTATTTTAAGGTAGCAGACCATGGTGGCATGAGATAGGACAAAACATCAAAGCGTGTGTGATTTTGAAATACGAGGAAAGATGGAATGATATTATGTGCGATGTTAGCGGAAAGATTTATAAAGAAGTCAAGAAGGAAGCGGCTATTAATATAGCATGAAAAGGCCTTGCAGTGAATGTGGTCGCAGATTTTATTGGGAAAAGCGTTCAGCAAAACACTATTACAAGACGTTGATTTGCTCATAAATTTACTTTTGGAGTTTTTTTCTTTTTAGTAGGTAAAGTCAAATGAAAAATATAAAAAAAGCACTTTTAGTTACTACCGTTAGTGGCTTCGTTCCCCAATTTGAGATGTCAAATGTCCGGATACTTCAAGAGATGGGGTACGAAGTTCATTATGCTGCCAATTATAATACTCCTTCCTATGGTAATGACAATCATCGGTTGGAAGGAACTGGCATTATACAACATCAGATTGATTTTGTTCGAAATCCTTTTAATCTCAAAGGCCTTACAATTTATAAGCAGCTTAAGAAACTGATGCAGATAGAACGTTTTGACCTTGTTCATTGCCATACACCTATGGGAGGTGTTATGGCCAGGCTCGCTGCGCATTCAACCCAAACATCGCCGGTTATTTATACAGCACACGGATTTCATTTTTACACAGGTGCCTCTATGATCAACTGGTTATGTTATTATCCCGTAGAAAAATTTCTATCATATTTTACAGATGAATTAATTTGTATAAATAAAGAAGATTATGAAAGAGCGAAAAAAAAATTTCATGCAAAATATATTGATTATATTCCGGGTGTAGGTATAAGTATAGATAAAATTCGAAGAGATATTGATATTAGGCTTAAAAAGGAGGAACTGGGACTTCCGAAAGATAAAATAATTCTCCTTTCTTCTGGAGAATTGATAAAAAGAAAGAACCATGAAGTCACAATTCGAGCGATTGCACATTTAAAACAGTATTCTAACAATTTTCACTATATTATTTGTGGACAAGGTGCATTAAATGAGTATCTTCGTGAATTAGTAGAGACACTTAATGTATCAGATTCCATTTCCTTCCTAGGATATCGAAAGGATATGATGGAAGTTTTTCAAGTAGCAGATATATTTCTTTTTCCCTCTTTCCAAGAGGGGCTCCCAATGGCCTTATTAGAGGCTATGGCATACGGCCTTCCGGTTGTCTGTTCAGATATTCGCGGAAACCGTGATTTGATGGGGAGAGGCTCCGAAGGATCATTAAAGTATTGCGAGGGAGGAATTATGATAAGAGAGGTCGATAATGCCTCTGCTTATAGTCAGGCAATTTATTTCTTATTACAGAATAAAAATCTAATGTATGAAATGGGGGATAAGAATAGTGTACGTGCTAAAGAATTTAGCGATAAGAGTGTAAAAGCTGCTATGTCAAAAATATATCATAAATTACTGACTTAATTTTTTATAATAGTAGATTTTTATATCGAGACTGTTTCAAAGTCTGCGTAAACTCAAAAACTGATATAAGATAGCCATTTGTTTCCATGAGGAGAGATCATTTTTTTCGGTCTTTCCTCTTTGTTTGTATTATAATGCAGATTCCTGGTATGTCAAGAGTAAGCGTCAAATATGTTGGTGTGTATATTTTTACTTTTAATTGTGAGATAATGTTTCTAATTCTAAAAGTCTTAAGGAACTTAAGTACCTTAAGGGATTGGAGATTTATCTATGGATCGCCTAACCGTAGCAACTGATTTCCAGAAACTCAGCCTTTGGATTGAACGGATTAAGGAATGCAGGGCAAGCAATCAGAAAGTGTCTGATTGGTGTACCGCTCATGATGTCAGTATAAAATCCTATTATTATTGGCTTCGCAAAATTAAGCGCGAAGCGTTTGATGCAATTCCTGCTGAAAGAAAACCTAAAGTTCCAACAGTTACCTCCCAGCCCTCTATGTTTGCTGAAGTTCCGCATACAACTGCCAATTTCAGCTCATCAACCGCTGTCATCATCAGACTTGGAAATACAACTCTGGAAATCCAGAATGGTGCGGATCAGGAAACAATCGAAAATACCCTACGTACCATCAAGCATCTATGTTAGGCGACATTTCAAAGGCAGAACATATCTATCTTGCCTGCGGTTATATGGATATGCGCAAATCCATTGATGGCCTGTCCGCCATTGTGCAGCAAAACTTTAGACTTGATCCTTTTTCCAACAGCCTGTTTTTGTTCTGTGGACGTAAATGTAACCGCATCAAAGCTCTATTCTGGGAAGGCGATGGTTTTGTCTTACTTTACTAAAAGGCTTGAGAATGGAACATTCCAGTGGCCAAGGACACAGGCTGAAGTACGGCTGATTTCAGGGCAGGAGTTCCGGTGGCTTATGGAAGGTCTGTCCATTAACTAACCCAAAGCAGTGAAGAAATCTCAGCCGGAAAGGATTATTTAAAAGTCCTCCAAATGTCGTATTTTCTGGATTTTACGGCATCTTTATGGTATAATTATGACAGTTAAAAAGCAAAGGGACTGTCATCGAACGGAGCATAACAATCAGATTGAAAATCTCGAAAGCTGCATCGCTGAGTTGGAAAAAGAGAACCTTCTTCTTCATGAAAAGGTTGCTTTTTTGACCAGAAAACTTTATGGCAGGACTACGGAGCAGACATCATCTCTCGGACTCGAGGGACAGATGTCTCTTTTTGATGAAGCGGAGGTCTCTGCAGATCCGAAGGCTGCAGAACCGGACTTAAAAGACGTTGCCTCCTACCGCCGCCGGAAACATAAAGGGCAAAAGGAAGAACTGTTAAAGGATCTCCCTCATGACAAGAAACTCTGTACTCTTGCGGAAGAGGACCGTTTCTGCGAGACCTGTGGAACTCCCCTTGTATCTGTTGGAGAAGAATTCGTCCGCACAGAGATTGAATTTATTCCTGCTAAAGTACGTGTCATTGATTATTACCGTGAGACCTTTGAATGCAGAAAGTGTCGTAAGGAAGGAAAAGAATATATGGAGAAATCTCCAATGCCTTATCCGGTCATCCAGCACTCTTATGTTTCCCCTAGAGCGGTTGCGTGGGTCATTCATCAAAAGTATGAACTGGCTGTTCCTTTATACCGTCAGGAAAAGGAATGGAAAAACCTGGGAGTATCCTTAAGCCGTGCAACCATGTCAAACTGGATCCTTACCAGTTACCGGGACTGGCTTTCCCCGGTGGTTGGGCTCCTTCATAAAAACTGTTAGAGCAGCAATACCTTCACATCGATGAAACACCCGGACAGGTCATGAATGAACCGGACCGAAAGAATACAACGGATTCTTATATGTGGGTATACTGCTCCATCAAAGACTCTGAGCAGCCAGTCCGCCAGTTCGTATATCAACCATGGCGGAGTGGAAAATATCCTCAGGAATATCTGAAGGGATACCATGGATTCATTCATACCGATGCCTATAAAGGTTATGAAAAAGTATCTGGTATTACCCGGTGCATCTGCTGGACCCATCTACGGAGATACTTTGTTGAAGCACTTCCCAAAGATGTCGACAGCCCGGAAGCAACCATTCCAGCCCAGGCAGTCAGATATATCAATCAGTTTTTTGAGATTGAGAAGAAACTGGAGGTTCTATCCCCTGCAGGGCGGAAGAAGCAGCGTCTGGTACAGGAAAAACCTATACTGGATGCCTTTTGGTCGTGGGTAAAAGAGACCTCACAGAAAGTCCTTGCGAGTTCCAGACTGGGCAAAGCCTTTCAGTATGCGAATAACCAAAAAGAAGGACTGATGAATTATCTTCTTGATGGCAACTGCAGCATATCAAACAATCTGGCAGAGAACAGCATCCGGCCATTTACAATTGGCCGGAAGAACTGGCTGTTCTCAGGAAGTCCCAAAGGAGCAGAAGCAAGTGCGGGTATCTATACTTTAATTGAAACGGCCAAAGCCAATGGATTAAATCCATGGAAGTACATAAAGTTCATTCTCAGTGATATTCCCGGAACTTCATTTCTTGAATATCCAGAATATCTGGAAGAATATATGCCATGGGATCCGATGATTCAAAAACTTTGCCGTTAAAAGACAGCCTTTAATTATAAACAGAGGCTGTCTGTTTTTCTATACACCAACTTATTTGACACTTACCGTCATCGCTTATCCTTGTTGTGAGTTTACGATTTTTATCCAAATAAAAATCAAAAACCCTCTTGCAATTTACCTCTACATAGAGTAATATATAACTACATAGAGATAATATAGATGAATATAGGAGAAGCAATGGCAAAAACAGAGTTAAAAATCCTAATCGGCCTCCATCGGGCCGTAAACTACATTGACCGCCAATCAACCAAGATTTTCTCAGAGTATAACCTGACCATGGGCCAATTTGCCGTATTAGAGGCATTGTACCACAAAGGCGACATGACCGTAGGCCAGGTTCAGGAAAAGATACTAAGTTCCACTGGAACCATTCCTCTTATTATAAATAACCTTGAAAAAAAGAGGGTATCTTATAAGGAAAGCAGACAGCAAGGATAAGAGGCGGTGCATTCTCCATATCACAGCTCAGGGCCAGGAGTTGATTGGTCAGGTTTACCCAAGAAATGAAGCCAGGATCATTGAGTTAATGGCTCATTGGACTGATGAAGAAAAAGAACAATTGGCAGTTTTATTAAAAAGGTTTGGAGATGAGATTAATGGAGAGAAAGATTAAAAGACAGGTTAGAGGTTTTAGGACCCAGGACGGTGCCGGCGTAAACCTGGTCAGGGTATTAGGACATGAAACAATGGAGGAATACGACCCCATTTTGATGCTGGATTCCTTTGACAGCACAAATCCCGATGATTACACAGCCGGATTCCCCATGCACCCTCATAGGGGCATTGAAACCATCAGTTATGTATACCGCGGGCAGATGGTTCACAGGGACAGCTTAGGAAATGAAGATTCTATTTCCGATGGAGAAGTCCAGTGGATGACAGCAGGTTCCGGCATTCTGCATGAAGAGAAATTACCCGCATCAGAACGAATGCTTGGAGTGCAGCTGTGGCTGAATTTACCATCAAAGGATAAAATGACCGCTCCTTCCTATCACAGCATCAAGAATGCTGAAATTGAAGAGATTGCTCTTGAAAATGGAAAGCTGAGGCTCCTTGCCGGGCAATACAAGGACAGAAAGGGATACATGGGCAGATATCTTCCCCTTGATTACTACGATATCCACCTTGATCCCAACGCGTCCATTGTCATAGATACAGAGCCAGACCACTCGGTCATGCTTTTTACCCTGTCAGGAGAGGTTTCTGTCGGAGGCGAACTGGTAAGGGAGAAGACAGCAGCAAAGCTTTCCTCAGGAGACAAGGTAGAGATAAAAAGCACAGAGAAGAATGCCCAGGTATTATTTATAAGTTCAACGTCTCTTGGAGAGCCTATAGCCTGGGGCGGACCTATTGTAATGAATACAAAGGCTGAATTGCAAAAAGCTTTTGCGGACCTGGATCATGGTACTTTCTTACAAAAGAAAATGTCATATGATAACGAATAAAATATTCTAATTAAATCAGGAGGAATTAAAATGAGCATTATTGAATCATTAGAAAAGCGAAGAAGCTATTATAACATTAATAAAGAACTTCCCGTTGATACCGCTGAAGTCATTGAGCGGATTGAAAAATTAACAGAACTGGTACCTGATGCTTTTAATATGAAAAGCTCCCGCATTGTTGTAGCTTTAGGAGAAAAGCAGGACTTATTATGGGACTCTATTTACGACGTTTTTGAGGGGAAAGTTCCAAGAGAAAAGATTGACGGCTTTAAAGCCGGTGCAGGAACGATTCTTTATTTCTACGATCAGGAGGTCGTAAAAGGCCTGCAGGGACAGTTCCCACTGTATGCGGACAATTTTCCGGCCTGGGCTATGCAATCCAGTGCAATGCTTCAAATCAGCATCTGGAGCGGGCTGAGGGAATTGGGAATCGGTGCTTCCTTACAGCATTATAACCCGGTTATAGACCAGAAGATCCATGAACTGTTTGATGTACCGGAAAGCTATCTGCTGATTGCCCAAATGCCTTTCGGAGGGATTGTAAAAGAGCCTGACTCAAAAGAGAAGGAAGACATTTCCAAGCGGGTCCGGATTGAAAGATAAACCGAAAAGGCCCATTTGTAATTTGGAGAAAAGCAAGCGTATTGTTTAATCATGCGCTTGCTTTTAATTTTAGATAAGTAATTAATTGACTAATTATATCATGTAAGATTTTATTCTCAAATTAAACTGTAGTTTCCATACCTCCGCGCATAGCCTTTAAAAGCAGCTGGAGCCTTAGATTCGTGGGTTAACCTGGTATCTCCAGCAACTATCCCATAAAAAGGCTTGAAACGGCTCTGGGAGCGTTTTCAATGGTGGGAGCGATATGGGTAGTAAGAGCAGCTTTTCACTTCCCGTCTACGTGAGATATGAGGATACTCATTCCTTTTCCAGATATCGGCGATTCCAGCCTTTACCTTCTTTCGTTCTATTGCAGGGCAATGAGACGGAATTCAGTTCTTTGATTAATTATGGCTATAGGCAGCAATTCTATTGCCTTAAAGTTAACATCTTATAGTCCACTGTAAATGTTCCATTGTTTTTTATCATCTCTTCGCGAGCCTCACTGTTAAGGTACAGTTAAAATTTCCTTCCAATACATTACAGCCGTCAGAAACCCAACAAAGAATCAATTTCTTCATCCCGCAAGCCTCCATAGAAGCCAACCATCTTGAATATCAGAAAAATAGAATGAAATGTTACATTTAGTCGTTAAAATCTCATCAAAAGTGATCAATTTTTCACGAATTTTATCGACAATTCCATACAGCACATATAGTACCTTGTTTAATTACAATAAATAGATGTAGTATTTTCATTTCTTTTTATAAAAAAATATGGCCAAATTATTAAGGAATGACAAATAAATGTCGAATATTGCGATTAGTTTCGCTTTTCAAACAAATGAAAACGGCTTATAGTGATTACAAGAAAAGCGAAAAAAGGAGGGTTTTCTATATGACAGATGCTGAGAAGCTAAGGATTATAGAGATTGAGAATGAGAGGCTTATGGAAGAGAATGAAAAACTTCATAAAGTGATTAAAAGGTTAAATCAGACGCTTAATAGATTGATAGGTCGTTACATAAGCGCAAACGAAGTTGCCTGATCAGGGATAGCCGGGGAGTGCGGGGGCACTCCCGGGAATATCCCAGTCAAGGATCGATTCCGGTTTTGAAATTTTCTTCACTATCGGGATCAAACCCTTTGGTCTTGCGCATCAGTTCCCAGATAGTCTGGTGCATCCATTCAATAGTTTTATTCAGCTTTTCATTTTCTATTTCTAATTCGGTAATGCGTTCCCCCATACGGGCGATAATCTCCCTGTTGTTATTGACCTTGTGTGGCGCCAACAGGCGCCGGACATAGGGAGAAGATACTGCAACAATATGGGCGGAAAGCAATTCGTCCCTTGCTTCGCAGGAGAGATCCATAAAATCCTGATAACTGATGGATAATGTTACCATATCCTCCCTGCACTTGGGGCAAACTGCGTTCCGCTGAAGCTGATAATATCCATAGTAACCGCATTTAGGACAATAGTACACGGACAGTTCTCTCATCGGTCTCCTCCTTTTTTTTACCATAAAGACAATCTACCTCTATAATATATAACGTAAAATAATTCAAATTATAACGCAGAAAAGTGCAAATTATATAAAAAAATGTAAATTTATAGAAGCTACACAAAAACAACCGGATTATTGGTGCAAAATGCATAAAAGAGATCCACACGCTGAAAACGTGGGGACCTCTTTATAATTGAACGGATGAATCTTTTGTAATTTGTTTTTACTTTACTGGATAATGCCGTTTACATCGACAATCCATACTTTGTCATTGGAATCCTTATAATCCTTATATCCTGCTCCAAGCTCTGGCTTTGTAGCTGACTTGGAAGAGGAAGCTGCTTTCTGGAGGGAACCGCTGGCATTTACAAGATACTGTTTGCCTTCAAAGGAAATAGGAGCAACCTTTAAGTCGGCATCAGCTTCTTTTCTTAAACCATATTCATACAGGACGTTATCACGGACACCGTGAACTCCCTGTCCTTTGTTAGTACCTTCTGTCTGGAAGAACCAAACCTGGTCCTCATCAAGATCCTCGTTGTAGATTGTCTGCTTTCCGGTAGCCATAGCACCGTCTGTTCCGAAGTAGAAATTGGCAATTCCGCCGTCTTCTAAGTTCACAACTTTCAGTCCGGTCTGCATTTCTCCCTTTGTATTGAACGCATATTTTTTGGAATCAATGGTGAATAACTCAAGACCATTTGCTGCGCAGTAAGGAGCGCCATTCTTGAAGTAGAATGTATAGGTCTCTCCCTCTTCGCTGAGTCCTGCAATACCTTCGATATCCTTCCAACCGTTAACCCGTGCACCGTTATCTGGATCATAGTACTGGTATCCAGCTGCTGTAGCTGCATTGGCAGTTGCTTCGGATTCGGTTGCAGTGACAGGAAGCTTGTACCAACCGGTCTGCATGATTCCGTTAACAAAGGTATAATAGTTTCCATCGATCTTTCTGTCGACCTGGTTTTCTACCATACGGCCGCTCTTATCAAAATAGTACCAGGAGTGGGTTTCGTCAAGATCATCAGAGTCATTCTCAAGCTTAATCCAGCCTGTCTTCATAACGCCGTCGTTCTCTTCGCCTAAATAATAAATACTTCCTTCAATTTCGATTTTACCGGTCTGCATTTCACCCTGGTCATTGAAGTAGTATAAATTCTCATTGATTTTCTGCCACTTGGAAACAACTTCCTTACCGTTTTTTCCATAGTAGTGCCATAAAACTCAGGAGCATCAGCTGCGTCCCAGAAGTTTTCATTGGTCATGGAAATCCATTTGTCAGAAACCCTTATCCCATTTTCGTCTACGTAATATTCATCGATTTGTGCATTAGTGGCTACATTGCCGTCTTCGTTTAAGTAGTACCAGTCTTCGCCGCGCTTTTTCCAGGCATCGGTTACGTAACTGTCATTATCTTCATAAAATTTCCAGCTTCCGTTTTCCTCAACCCAGCCGACTACCTTTGCATAGGCGGTGGCTGCTGTGTTGATTAAGCCCAGTTCTGGAGCTGCTACGGTTAAAACACCGGCAGCGGATAATACAGCCATCAATTTTAAGTGCTTTTTCATAAATATGTTCTCTCCTTTTTTGCAATAAGTTTTATCGTGGCCGAAAATCCATAGTTGCATTACTCTGCGATTATAACGTACCTGGAAGGCACTTTGATAGTGTGGTTTGCTGGCAGATATGGAAGGAGATAACATAACAAGAAAAAAAGAAGAGAAAACCCAGGGGTTCCCCCATAAACACAAAGGGGAATCTCCATAATAAGGTATTTAGGGAGAAAAAAAGGAAGCTTTTAGAAAGTAAGAAAACTTTAATAGGAAAATGAGGGGGAGGTGTGGTATAATCTTCACGAAAGCAATGAGCAGTGCGAATTAGAACACGGAAAAATTTTCGTCGTGCTCGCACGTAAGAAAACTTTTCCGTGTTCTAATTCATAGGGCGAATGCCCGTAAGCCTGCGAATCCTGCGGCTTCGCAGGCTTACGGGCTGCACTGCGGACCAGCGGGGTGCACCCCGGACTAGCAGGCTGCACTGCGGACTAGAGGTCCACACTGCGAACAAGCAAGCTACGCTACGGACTAAAACAAAAAATAAACATTCCTCCAAAATACCCAACAGGTATACCTATAAGCCCAAGAGCACGGGCGGGGAAGAGGAAAGGAGAGAAAATCCATGAGAATGAAAGTATCCAACTACATCTCCCAAAAGCTGGTAGATTCCGGGATTACACAGGTATTTACGGTTACCGGCGGCGGAGCCATGCATTTAAACGATGCTTTAGGACATCAGGAGGGAATGCACTGCTTATATAACCATCACGAGCAGGCATGTGCCATTGCTGCAGAATCCTATGCCAGAATAGAAGGCCGCATAGCAGCGGTCTGCGTTACCACAGGCCCTGGAGGGACCAATGCCATTACCGGAGTGCTTGGAGGTTATCTGGATTCTATTCCCATGTTAATTTTATCAGGCCAGGTGCGTTATGACACAACGGCCAGATGGTCGGAAGTCGGGATCAGAGCCATGGGAGACCAGGAGTTTGATATAACAAAGGCTATTGACTGTATGACAAAATACAGCGAGATGGTGATTGACCCCATGAGGATCCGTTACACTCTGGAAAAAGCCATTTACCTTGCCTTATCCGGCCGCCCCGGCCCCACCTGGCTGGACATCCCGTTAAACGTCCAGGGCGCCTATATTGAAACAGATGGCTTGATCGGCTTTTCAGCGAAAAACTATGAGCAGGGCGGAGACGGCTGGGCTTGCGAAAGCGAAGCGAAAATAAAAGAGGATGAAGCAGGCTCCGGTGAAAAACGCCAGGTCCTTCCCCCAAAGATAACGTCAGATGTTGCCCGCACCATTTTAGATAAAATAAAATCTTCTTCCAGACCAGTAATCAATGCAGGCAACGGAATCCGCATCGGACAAGCCCATGAGGTATTCATGCGGGTAGCAGAAAAGCTGGGAATCCCCGTTGTGACAGGCTGGAACAGCCAGGACTGCATAGAGGATGAGCATCCTTTATATACAGGACGAGGAGGCGGAATGGGAGACCGTGCAGGAAACTTTGCCATTCAAAACAGCGATCTGGTTCTTTCACTTGGAAGCCGCTTAAGCATCCGTCAGGTAGGGTACAATTATACTACATGGGCCAGGGAGGCCTATGTGATCGTCAATGATATCGATCCTGAGGAACTAAAGAAGCCTTCCATTCATGCCGACATGAGAGTCCACGCCGATGTCAAAGATTTGCTGACAGCTTTGGAGAAGCTTCTGGATTCAGAATACCAGTCTTCCTCTAAACACCCTCTGTTTTCCGGCGGAAAAGGTCTTAATAACATGACCTGGAATGAGACCTGCCGGATGTGGAAGGAAACGTATCCGGTTGTGCTTCCAAAGCATTACAGCAATGGAGACAATGAGGAAACCAATGTTTACGCATTTATTAAGGAACTGAGCAGCCGGGTTCCTGAAAACAGGGTCACTGTGGTAGGAAACGGTTCAGCCTGCGTCGTTGGAGGACATGCCTATATCATTAAGAAGGGACAGCGGTTCATATCCAACTCAGCAGTTGCCTCCATGGGCTATGATCTTCCGGCTGCTATCGGAGCCTGTATGGCGGAACATGGAAAAGACATCATTCTGGTTACAGGTGACGGAAGCATTCAGATGAACTTACAGGAGCTTCAGACCATCATTCATCACCGTATGCCAATTAAGATATTTCTTATTAATAATGGAGGATATCATTCCATCCGCCAGACCCAGAAGAATTTCTTTGGGGAGCCGTTAGTGGGAATCGGGGTGGACAGTCAGGACTTAAGCTTTCCTGACATGGAAAAGCTTTCAGCAGCCTATGGCTATCCTTATGTTCGTGCATGCCATAACAGCCAGCTGGAACATGCTGTTGAAACGGCATTGTCCACGGCGGGACCGGTGATCTGTGAGGTGTTTGTAAGCAAGGATCAGAATTTTGAACCAAAGTCCTCTGCCAAGCGCCTGCCGGACGGAACCCTTACTTCCCCGCCACTGGAGGATCTGTCCCCATTTCTTTCTGATGAAGAGATGGACCGGAATATGATCATCTCTAGAATCAGGTAATCCTGCAGCATTGGCCGGATGCAGGAATGGAGTCATTCCTGCACCTGGCTTATTGCCGGCAGAAATAAAAACCAACAAGTGGAGGAAAAACGTTGAACGTTGTTGTAACAGGGGCCACCAGTTTTCTTGGAAGAGCATTGGTTGACCGGCTTTTATTAGAAAAAAACCAGGTATTTGCGGTGGTCCGTCCCGGTTCAAAGAATATGGGAAACCTTGCAATCCAGCGGGAGGGCCTTATTCGGATTGAGCGGAACTTAGAAGAGCTTCATGAGCTTTCCCAGGTAATCCATGAACCATGCCAGTCATTTTACCATTTTGGCTGGGAAGGCTCCGGAAGTGAAAACCGGATGAAAAGGGAGGTTCAGCAAAAGAACGTGGAGGATTCCTTAAAGGCTCTGGAAGGAGCCAGACGTCTTGGCTGCAAACGCTTCCTCTTCAGCGGTTCCCAGGCAGAATACGGAATTCACAGAGAAGCAATGACAGAAGAGACAGAATGCAAGCCTGTTTCCGAATATGGCAGGGCAAAGCTGGAATTTTCAGAAAGGGCCAAGTCACTGACCGAAAACTGGAGAAAAACAGGCGTATCAGAGATGGAATACATCCATACCAGAATATTCAGCGTGTACGGTCCAGGCGATCATCCCTGGTCCCTGGTGGAAAGCTGCCTTAGGGCATTTGGCAGGGGAGAGTACATTTCCCTGGGGGAGTGTACGCAAATGTGGAACTTTTTATATCTTGACGATTGCATCCGGGCGCTGATACTTTTGATGGAACAGGAGAAAGAATCAGTTTCCGGAATTTATAATGTGGCAGGACCGGAAGGGGAAAACCGTCCTTTGAGGGAATACATCCGGACCATGTATGAGGTTCTTGGTTTTCACGGAAGCTACAGCTACGGCAGAAGGGCACCCAATGCAGAGGGACCGGCAAATCTGATTCCTGATATAAAAAAACTGGAAAAAGCAACCGGATGGCAGCCGCTTGTGAGTTTTCCGGAAGGAATCCGGCGGACTTATCAAGCGGCCGCCATATCCGATTGATTCGTTAGTATACAAAAATATTGACATGGAGGAATTTTGTGGTATGAGAGATAGGATTTGTATTGTATGCGGCAGGCCGCTTGGGGAAAAGCCACTGATGACCCTTACGGATATGCCTGCTTCGGCTCAGGACATCCCGGCAAGGGAAGAACTGGAAGAGGAACAGGGAATCACCCTTTCTCTCCATCAGTGCCAGGCATGCGGTCTGGTGCAGTTTGATTGTGAACCTGTGGCATACTACAAGGACGTGATCCGTTCCGGCGGCTTTACCACCACCATGGTAAACTTAAGAAAGAGCCAGTACCGGCATTTTATTGATAAGTATCATCTGGAAGGAAAGAAGCTGATTGAGGCCGGATGCGGCCAGGGAGAATTTCTTTCTGTGCTGTCGGAATTCCCGGTAAAGGCTTATGGAATCGAAAACAGGGAAAGTCTTGTCGGTCTTGCAAGGGAAAAGGGACTTACCGTCTGGAAGCAGTTTGCAGCAGAAGGGGAAGTCCTTGCAGCCGATGACGGCAGCGCTGCCGGTCCCTATGACGGGTTTCTGTCCTTTAATTTTCTGGAGCACCAGCCGGACCCGGTGGGTATGCTCCGCTGCATCGCAGATAACTTGTCAGAAGAGGGCGTGGGCTTAATTACGGTTCCAAGCCTGGAGTATATCCTGCAGTATGACGGGTATTATGAACTGATCCGGGACCATCTTGCCTATTATACCTTTGATACCCTGCGCTATGCGGTAGAAATGGCCGGGTTTCAGGTATTGGAAGAGGAAATGGTAAACCGGGATACCCTTTCTGTCATTGTGAGAAAAAGAAAGCAGTCAGAAGGAAAGCTGAATGACAGAAAAAAAGGAACACCGGTGGACATATCAGGTCTTAAGGAAAGCCTGGACACCATTGGCAGGGAACTGGAAGAACTGGCCGGCAGGCTTAAGGACCAGGGAAAGAGCCTGGCAATATGGGGAGCCAGCCACCAGGCTTTACTCTGGCTTCTACAACGGTCATTGGCCGGTTTGCAAGATACATCATAGATTCCGCCCCCTTTAAGCAGGGAAAGTACGCCCCTGCCTCCCACCTTCCCATTGTACCGCCGGATCATTACCATAAGGACCCGGTAGATGCCATTTTGATTGTGGCTCCTGGTTATACGGATGAGATCGCGGGAATCATACAGGGAAAATTTAGCCGGAATGTAGAGATTCTGGCGTTAAAATCCAATCATTTGGAAAGGATATAAGAAAAACCTATGAAAGCTTTTGTTTTGATCGAACCTGGCAAGGTCGGCTGGTATGATGCGCCGGAACCTGCCATAACTCCTTATGGAGCCATTCTCCGCCCCATCGCGGTGACCCCCTGCTCCTCCGATGTCCATACGGTATACGGCGGAGGCTCGCGGAAGGCTCCCAACCTGATTTTGGGACATGAATGCGTGGCAGAGGTCCTGGAGACCGGAGAACTGGTCTGCGACTTTAAGGCCGGAGATCTGGTGGCGGTTCCTGCCATCACGCCGGACTGGAGAGCCTGCGGAATCCAGGAAGGGAATTTTAAGCATGCGTCTGCCCCCTTTTCCGGCCATCAGCTTGGAAGGACGGCGCCGGGAGTGTTTGCGGAGAAATTTTTAATTCCTGATGCAGATACCACTTTGGCGAAAATCCCGGAGGGAATCAGCCTGGAACAGGCCCTTATGTGCGTGGATGTAGTTACTACAGGCTTTACGGGAGCGGAATTTGCGGATATTAAAATCGGCGATACCGTAGTGGTCCTGGGGATCGGCCCCATTGGCTTATGGCGGTTGAAGGAGCACGCCATCTGGGTGCTGCAAGGATCCTGGCAGTTGGCAGCAGGCCCATTTGTGTGGAGCTTGCCAGGGAATTCGGAGCCACAGAGGTCTTAAGCTATAAGGATGGAAACCTGACGGAACAGGTCATGGAACGGACGGGAGGTCTTGGAGCTGACAGTGTCATCATCTGCGGAGGCGGGGATGAGGTCTTTGCCCAGGCGGTAGATATGGCTAGGTACGGAATCGGAACCATATCCAATGTAAATTACTATGGCGGAACCGGAAGCCTGCCTTTTCCCAAGTTTTCAGGCGGACGGGGCATGGCGGGAAAGACGATCCACACAGAGCTTGCAAAGGGCGGCAGAGTGAGAATGGAACGCCTATTAAAAATGGTCCAGTATGGGAGGATCAATCCAGAAAAGCTGGTGACTCACCACCTTTATGGCCTGGAGCAGGTTGAGACAGCTCTGCAGCTTATGAAAGAAAAGCCGGAAGATCTGATTAAAGTGATGGTTCGGATAGATTGGAAGTGAACATATGAAAACAATAAGCATCGTGATTCCCTGTTACAATGAGGAAGAAAATGTAAATGCCATGTACCAGGCGATTGACAATATATTTAAAACTGATTTGCCAGATTACACCTATGAGCTGATTTTTATTGATAATGATTCTAAGGACCGTACCAGGGAAATTATCCGGGACTTATGCTCTCAGGAGAAAAGGGTAAAGGGAATTTTTAACGCCAAGAATTTCGGTCAGTTCAATTCCCCTTATTACGCCATGCTCCAGACGGGCGGAGACTGCACCATTCTTATGGCTGCGGATTTCCAGGACCCGGTAGAGATGATCCCAAAGTATGTAAAGGAATGGGAAAAGGGCTATAAGATCGTCATTGGGATCAAGAAATCCAGCAAAGAGAATAAGATCATGTACTGGCTGAGAAGCTGTTACTATAAGACCATTAAGAGGCTTTCCGATGTGGAGCAGATCGAGCATTTCACCGGTTTTGGCTTATATGACCAGAGATTTATAAAGGTTCTCAGGGAGCTGGATGACCCTACGCCTTTCCTCCGCGGTATTGTGGCGGAGCTTGGCTTCCGGCGCAAGGAGATTCCATATGAGCAGCCCAAAAGGCGGGCAGGAAAGACAAGCAATAACTTTTACCGTCTGTATGATGCGGCAATGTTAAGCGTTACTTCTTACACCAAGGTAGGGCTTCGCCTTGCGACCATATTCGGGAGCATATGCTCCTTTGCCAGCATGATGGTGGCCCTTATTTATCTGGTCATGAAGCTGGTGTACTGGGACCGTTTTCCCGCCGGCATGGCTCCTCTTTTGATTGGCATGTGTTTTCTTGGCTCTGTGCAGATCTTTTTTTATAGGACTTGTGGGAGAATATGTTCTGTCCATCAATGCCCGTGTTATGAAGCGGCCTCTTGTGATTGAGGAGGAGAGAATCAATTTTACAGAAAAAGCGGAAGGCAGTTTGGATGAAGGGATACTTTTAATGACGGCATCCATGGAGAATAGCGATGAAATATAAGATAGATGTAGCAAGAATCCGTGAGAATTCAATCGTATTAAACGGCTGGGTCATTGGAAAGAGCCTTGACTCAGAGGCGGCGTTTGAAGTTTTGGACGGGCAGGAAAAAAAGCGTGGAATTTAAGTATGTGGCCGTACGCAGAGATGATGTGTGCCAGATCTATTTTAAGAAGGCGGCCGAAAAGGATTTAGGATTTGACATCCGCATTCCTTATATCCGGGAGAAAAACGAGGACAGGACCTGGTGATCCGGTGTGACGGGAAAACTGCCAGAGTGAAGTTAAACGCCGATATCATTGAAAGACAGAACAGCTCTGCCCATAAAAAAGCACAAAGCTGAAAAGCATGATGAATGTGCAGACCTTCCGGTCTGCCGTGGATTTCTGGAAGGAAAACGGCTTTAAGGCATTTGTGTTAAAATCCAGGCACAAGCTTCAGGGAATTGACAGTGATTATGATTATCCGGAATGGTACGCACTTACGAAAACCACGGATGAGGAGCTGGAAGCCCAGAGAAAGGCGGATTTTGACTATAGACCTAAGATGTCTGTGGTAATACCTGCTTATAAGACGCCGGAGCGTTATTTGTCAGCCATGCTGGATTCCCTCCTTGCCCAGACCTATGGGAAATGGGAAGTGTGCATTGCAGACGGAAGCCCAAAGGGAGAGGGCGTGGAACGGGTATTAAAGCGCTATGCCATAAAGGATGAACGGATTCGCTATGTGATTCTTGGAGAAAATAAAGGCATTGCAGGAAATACCAATGCTGCAATGGAAATGGCAACGGGAGATTTTATTGTCCTGGCAGACCATGATGATACCCTTGCACCGGATGCGTTGTTTGAGTGCGTGAAGGCCATTAATTCTGATCCGGAAATTGATGTGGTTTATACTGATGAAGATAAGCTTGACATTGACGGAGGAGAATTATTTGAACCTCATTTTAAACCTGATTTTAACCCGGATCTTTTGACAAGCGTCAATTATATCTGCCATTTGTTTGTGGTGAACCATGAGCTGCTCCTGGAGGTGGGAGGCTTTCGTGAAGAATTTGACGGAGCCCAGGATTATGATTTTATTTTCCGGTGCACGGAAAAAGCCAGAAAAATACACCATATTCCAAAGGCCCTGTATCACTGGCGCTGCCATCAGAACTCCACCTCAAGCAACCCGGAGAGCAAATTATACGCCTTTGAGGCGGGAGCTAGGGCCATCAAGGCCCACTATGACCGGGTGGGCATAGAGGTGCAGTCCGTGGAAAAAGGCATTGATTACGGAATCTATCATACTACGTTTAAAATAACAGGAACTCCCCTGGTTTCTGTCATCATTCCCAACAAGGATCACAGCGCTGACCTGGATTTATGCATTCGCTCCATCATGGAGAAATCCACCTATCAAAACCTGGAATTCATTGTTGTGGAAAATAACAGCACTGCCCCGGAAACCTTTGAATATTATGACAGGATCCAGAAGGAATTCGATTTTGTCCATGTGGTTACATGGGAGAGGGAATTTAACTACTCTGCCATCAATAACTTCGGTGTAGCCCATGCAAAAGGCGAATATCTCCTGTTTTTAAATAATGATACGGAAATGATAGGCCGCGAAAGCATCCATGAGATGTTAGGCTTCTGCCAGAGAGAGGATGTGGGTGCTGTCGGAGTCAGGCTTCTTTATTCCGATGATACCATTCAGCATGCCGGTGTGGTGGTTGGCTTCGGCGGCATTGCAGGGCATACCTTTATCGGACTTCACAAGGCGGAAAGCAGCTATTTCAATCAGGCCATGTGTGCCAGAGATTACAGCGCAGTAACAGCTGCCTGTATGATGAGCAAAAAATCCCTGTTTGAGGAAGCGGGCGGTTTTTCAGAGGATCTTGCCGTTGCCTTTAACGATATCGATTTCTGCATGAAGATCCGGTCCTTAAATAAGCTGGTGGTTTATGCTCCATATGCCCTGTTCTATCATTATGAGTCAAAATCAAGAGGGCTTGAGGATACGCCGGAGAAAGTGGCCCGTTTTAATCAGGAGATCAAAAAGTTTTCCCGGAAGTGGCCTGATATCTTAAGAGACGGGGATCCTTATTACAACCCCAATTTAACCCTGCGTAAATCCAATTTTGCCCTGCGGGATCTTCGAAAAGAAAAAATCGGGGAACCCTATAAGCTTGAGGTATGAGATGGAAAAGAAAGTAACGGTTATTATTCCTAATTATAACGGATTAAAATTTATGGAACCTTGTTTTAAGGCCCTTGAAGCTCAGAGTGATAAGAACTTTGAGCTTCTTGTGGTGGATAACGGTTCCACAGACGGAAGCGTAAAATGGCTGAAGGACAGAAACATTCCATCTGTTTTCCTGGAGGAGAACACGGGCTTTTCCGGGGCTGTAAATGTAGGAATCCGCCATGCAAAAACGCCTTATGTGATTTTGTTAAACAATGACACGGAGCCGGAACCTGATTATGTAAAGGAACTGGTCCGTGCCATAGACCGGTCGCCTAAGATATTTTCCGTCAGCAGCAAGATGATCCAGCTATACCATAGGGAGCTTATGGATGATGCAGGAGATATGTACAGCCTTTTAGGCTGGGCTTATCAAAGAGGCGTGGGACAAAGCAGCAAGGGCTATCAAAAGGCCCGCAGCGTTTTTGCAGCCTGCGCAGGAGCCGCCATTTACAGACGGGAAGTGTTTCAGGAGATCGGTGGCTTTGACGAGGCCCATTTTGCCTATCTGGAAGATATTGATGTGGGTTACCGGGCAAAGATCTACGGATATGAAAACCTGTACTGCCCCACAGCCGTGGTTTACCATGTGGGCAGCGGGACCAGCGGATCCAAGTATAATTCCTTTAAGGTCCGGCTGGCTGCCAGAAATAATGTTTATTTAAATTATAAGAATATGCCGGTTTTGCAGCTTCTGGTGAATCTGCCTCCCATTTTAGCCGGAACCTTTGTGAAGTACCTGTTTTTTTTAAGAAGATCGGCTTTGCTTCTGACTATGGGGAGGGGCTTAAAGAGGGATTAAGGACGGCAAAAAAATACCAGAAAGGTACCGTTCCGGATGTCTCATCTTGGCAATTATTTTCGGATTGAGGGAGAGCTGATTCTTGGAACGTTCCTCTATATATGGGAATTTTTACGAAGAAAGTTAAAAAATTTTCAGGTCATTTTAAGAATATTTTAATGGCATCATATTGACATATCATGTATAATATACGGGAATTATGGTGGAGAAGTATGGTGCAATGCACGAATGGAAGGTCTTGCTGCTATGATTAAGGATAATCAGAAAAAAATTAAATGGGTTTCATGTAGTACTGGATGGACTGGTCATTGTTATATCCTATGTATTTGCCTGGCTGCTGCTTTTGCTGGGAAACTGGCTGTTCAGCCTTATAAACAGGTTTTAGGTCCACAGTACTATTTTGCGGCGCTTCTTATTATACTGCCGACCTATCTGCTGCTTTACGGCATCTTTCATTTGTATGCGCCGAAGAGAGTTCAGGAGAGACGGTATGAGTTCGCCAATATCTGCAAGGCTAATCTTTTGGGAGTTCTGCTTTTTACCCTGATTTTGTTCCTGGTTAAGAAGAACCCATATTTTCGTGAGTTCTCTACCAGAATGGTATTTTACTTTTGCGTCATTAACATTGTTCTGGAGTCAATTGTCCGGAATTTACTCCGTACTGTGCTCCGTTCCATGCGCTCCAAGGGCTACAACCAGAAGCACATCCTTTTGATCGGTTACAGCCGCGCGGCGGAAGGCTTCATAGACAGAGTCCGGGTGAATCCCGAATGGGGCTATCAGTCAAGGGAATCCTTGACGACACAAAAGAATGGGGAACCGGATACAAGGGCATTCATGTCATTGGCAAGATTCGTGATCTAAATGAGATTCTTGGGTTAAACTCCCTTGATGAAATTGCCATTACCTTAAGCATCAGCGAATATGCAAATTTAGAAGATATTGTAGCATCCTGTGAAAAATCAGGCGTCCATACCAAGTTTATACCGGACTACAATAATATGATACCTACAAGGCCTTTTATTGAGGATTTGCAGGGTCTTCCGGTAATCAACATCCGCAGGGTGCCCCTTACCGATACGGTAAATGCCCTGGTTAAACGGCTGGTGGACATTTTCGGAGCTTCTGTTGCTCTGATTTTATTTTCTCCTGTTATGCTCCTGACAGCGGCTCTCATCAAGCTGACCGCACCGGGACCGCTGATTTATAAGCAGGAGAGGGTTGGCCTTCATAACAGGCCATTTGATATGTATAAATTCCGTTCCATGGTGGTGCAGGCTCCATCTGAGGAAAAAATGAAGTGGACGACCCCCCATGATTCCCGCGTGACACCTGTGGGACGTTTTATCAGGAAGACAAGCATTGATGAAATGCCCCAGTTTATCAATGTCCTTCGCGGAGACATGAGCTTAGTGGGGCCAAGGCCGGAGAGGCCTCTCTTTGTTGAGAAGTTTAAAGAGGAGATTCCCCGTTATATGATCAAGCACCAGGTCCGTCCCGGTATCACCGGCTGGGCCCAGGTGAACGGATACCGGGGAGATACTTCCATTACAAAGAGAATTGAACACGATTTGTATTATATCGAAAACTGGACCCTGGGATTTGATTTTAAGATTTTATTCCTTACCATATTCAAAGGGTTTATTAATAAAAATGCGTACTGATACTGGATACGACACGATTAGGATGAGGTTAAATAAATGAGAAATGAATTTGATGATGATGAAGCAGGCCGTGAGAATATCAGAAATAGAAAGCGCGGTTTCGATTCAAAACCAGATCCGTCTGATGATGATTATTACCTGGATGATGATTATGAAAATTATCAGGAACAGAAATACGGCAGATCAAATCAAGCGGCAGCCGGTCACGATTTAACGAAAAAGGCTGATGATGCATCTGTAAGGAGAAGCGGAGCTGGAGAAAGAACCAGGAGTACTGATAGGTCCCAGCCTTCATCTGGAAACGTCCAGGCAGCATTTAGAGGGCAATCCTCATCGGTCGCCGGTACAAGTAAAAATCAGGGCACAGCGGGAAGCCGCACTGCTTCAGGAAACAGCCAGGGAGCGCCGGGAAGCCGGACTGCTTCAGGGAATAGCCAAGGTACAGCAGGAAGCCGTGCTGTCTCAGGAAATAGTCAGGGAACAGCGGGAAGCCGCACAGCCTCAGGAAACAGCCAGGGAGCAGCGGGAAGCCGCGCTGTCTCAGGAAATAGTCAGGGAATAGCGGGAAGTCGAACTGCTTCAGGAAATGGCCAGGGAACAGCAGGAAACCGCGCTGTCTCAGGAAATAGTCAGGGAACAGCAGGAAGCCGCACAGCCTCAGGAAAGAGCCAGGGAACAGCGGGAAGCCGCACTGCTTCAGGAAACAGCCAGGGAGCAGTAAGAGGCCAGATTGTTATTGGTGACGGAGGCACAAGGCAGCAGCAGAGAGTGCAGGGACAGGACAGAGGTGTAGCTGCCAGCCGGTCAGCGGCGCAGGCTGAAAAAAAGAGAAAAGTAAGGCGTATCATTATTTTAGCGGTTCTGGAAATCTTTACACTGGCAGGCATTTTCGCTTATGCCTATGTGGCCAGATTGATGGGAGCCATTCAAAGGCCGGATGATTTTAATGAAAACCAGGTACGAAATGAAATCATGTCTCCGGAACAGAAAAAGCATATGACAGGTTACCGCACCATTGCCGTATTCGGCGTTGACAGCCGTGATGGCAATGTAAATAAGGGAACCAATGCTGACGTTATCATGATCTGTAATATAAACAGGGATACTGGAGAGATCAGACTGGTATCCGTGTTCCGTGATACATACTTGAACACCGGGAACGGAAATGTTTATAACAAGATAAACTCCGCCTATGCAACCGGAGGAGCCGCTCAGGCATTAGCTGCCCTTAATAAGAATCTGGACCTGGATATCAGCGAATACGTTACCTTTAACTGGAAATCAGTTGCCGACGGAATCAATATGCTGAACGGTGTGGATATTGATATCAGCAAAGCGGAATTCCGTTACATCAATTCCTTTATCACAGAAACCGTGGAGAAAACAGGTGTGCCGTCTGTTCATTTAAAATCAGCGGGCATGAATCACCTGGATGGAGTGCAGGCAGTTGCCTATGCCAGACTGAGAAAGATGGATACCGACTTCCAAAGAACAGAGCGTCAGCGTCTGGTCATTCAAAAAAACCTTTGAAAAGGCAAAGAAGGCTGATCTTGGACTGCTTAACAGAATCTTATTGATGGAAGTGGACCAGATCGGATCAAACCTTACCTTTAGTGATTTTACAGAGCTGCTTTTGGATATAAGCAAGTATCATATCGGCGAAACTGGAGGTTTTCCTTTTACCCGCGGCGATATGACAATAGGAAAAAAAGGGGACTGTGTAGTGCCACAGACTCTGGAATCCAATGTTTCCGAACTTCATAAGCTTCTTTTTGATAAAGAAGGCTATGAACCATCAGACGTGGTTAAGAAAATAAGCGCCAAGATTGCTGCTGATTCCGGCATGTATAAACAGGGAAGCAAGCCTGGGAATACTTCCAAGGACGATGAAGACAATTCAAAGAAAACTACGGAAGCGACTAAGCCGGAGAAAACCACGGAAGCAGAAGAATCTTCCGCTCAGGGAGATTCAACAGGAGCTACTGATGAGAACGGAAAGCCAGGAAAGCCTTCGGAGTCCTCGGAAGGCAGTACGGGTGAGACTAAGGAAACCAAGCCTGGAGAGACAAAGCCTTCAGAAACAACAACAGGGCCAACAAAACCAGGGCCAACAAAACCAGGGGAAACAAAGCCTTTGCCATCGACCAGTACGCCGGAGACGACCACAGCTCCACATGGACCGGGACCCGGTCAGACAACGGAAGCTAACGAGACAACGGCTCCCCAGACCACCTCAGCAGGACCGGGGGGATCAGGTGAAACAACGGCCGGCGGGAATTCTGAAGTTCCGGTGGTATCCGCGCCGCCAACCAATAATTGATCAGGTGAATGAATGATAAATACCCCGCACACAGGGCCTTGATATTTGAAAAGGCCGCTGATGCGGGGATTTTTTTCTTTTCACATAATCAATATAATTTTATCACAAAATGGTCACAATTCATTGATAGACTCTGATTATCAAAAGAAGTAAGAAGTATACGTGAAAGGAGATAGATTTTATGTATGACGAAAATGAAAACAAAGATACAGGCCGTATAAATCCTGAAGAGCATAAAGAAGAAACAGTTACCACTAATTTTATTATGAGGGAACCGGATTTGGAAACATCCAGCCCCCAGGATTCTGAAAGCAGCAGCCAGAACCAGGCTGACAGCTCTTATGAACCGCAGCAGAATATTCCTCATTACCAGGAATACCAGTATCACAGGGCAGCAGAACAAAATGTGTTCCAGGAGGAAGCAAAACCTGGAAAGAAAGGCGGCTTTGCAAAGAAGGCAGCAGCCCTTGTAGGAGCAGCCCTTGTTTTCGGAGTGGTTGCAGGAAGCACCATGGTTGGGATCAACTGGGCAGCAGGAGCTTATGGAAACAGAGGCTCAGTGGAAATCAGCCAGACAGAAACCATTCCTCCTTCTACGAATGAATCAGGAGTCCAGGCCACAAACACTTCAAACATTACCGCTGCCAACGATGTTTCAGCCATCGTAGACAAAGCCATGCCGTCTGTTGTTGCCATTACAAGCAAAATGGTTTATGAAAGCCAGACCTGGTTTGGCCCCATGCAGAGAGAAGGGGTGGGCAGCGGCTCCGGTATTGTAGTTGGAAAGAACGATGATGAACTTTTAATCGTAACCAATAACCATGTAGTACAGGGAGCAGAGGAACTAAAAGTTGCCTTTATCGATGGGGAAGCCGTAGATGCTTCCATTAAGGGAACGGATGCGGACAGCGACTTGGCAGTGATCGCAGTACCGATAAAAAATATTTCTTCTGACACATTGACAAAGATTGCCATTGCCTCCCTTGGAAATTCCGATAACCTGAAGGTAGGTCAGGGAGTTGTTGCTATCGGCAATGCTCTTGGCTATGGACAGTCCGTTACGGTTGGTTATGTCAGCGCACTTGACCGTTCCGTACAGACCGAAGATGGCACAAGCCGCGATCTTCTTCAGACTGATGCAGCCATTAATCCCGGCAACAGCGGCGGTGCTCTCTTAAATATGCGGGGCGAGGTGGTTGGAATCAATTCTGCCAAATATTCTTCTACAGAAGTAGAGGGAATGGGTTATGCAATCCCTATTTCCAAGGCTCAGAATATCATTGATACCCTGATGACCAGAAAGACCAGAACTCAGGTTACCGATGCAAACCAGGGATATCTGGGAATCCAGTGCAAGAACATTGACGCAATCACAAGCCAGCAGCTTGGTATGCCTCAGGGGGTATTTATCTATAAGATCGTGGAAGGCGGAGCAGCCTCCAAGTCTGATCTGCGGGAAAAGGATATTATCACCAAATTTGACGGCCAGGGGATTAAGACCTATGATGACCTGACCAACATGCTTAAGTATTACGAAGGCGGAACCACTGTGACCCTTACGGTCCAGTCACTTGAAAACGGGCAGTATGTTGAAAGAAATGTAGATATTACTCTTGGCAAGAGGCCGGCAGAGGCTGCGCAGCAGGGTTAATAGTAAAAAAGTCTCTCCATGCTCATAGATTGGGCCGGGGAGATTTTTTTGTACATAAAAATGGCATGGCTGTCCATCTGACGGCAACCGTACCTAACGGAAATTCAATTTTCGAAAGTAAGTTTACACCTTTGGATTTGTATACGGGCTGATCTATGAATTATTTCAGCAATGCAGCGAGCAGGGCTGTGAATTCATGCTTTTTGTAACCAATAAAGCAAAACAGGAAAAACTGGGATTTCTGCAGCGATGTAAAAAGAAAAATATAAGCGGTGTGGTGGTGAGCGGATTACGGACGGACGATTCCTGTTATCATGAAATTCTTTCCAGCAATATCCCCTGTGCCCTGGTTGATATGAGAGTGGCGGCATAGGCTTTGATGACATCTCCATTGCCGGCTATATGTGCAGGGGGATTATAACCATACGCCAGTCCCCAGCCGCCATGGAACGGGCCAGATGACAACAGCCAAAGCCAGGAACGGGGGAGTTTAGAAATATTACGCTGTCTATTAAAAAATGCTTGACAAATACAGGCGTTTCCAGTATTGTAATATATAGTTAGTTAATGCTAACTATATAATTAACCAGCTGTCCTTCTTCTTACCGGATATATAAAGTGAGGAAGCTGTTTGCCCTTTTAATAAGAGGGATATGGTGTATGTTTTCTTTCTACTAATTCACAGCGCCTTAAGGCGCATATATTTTAATACATAGTTAGCTTAGACTAACTCGAGAATTGGAGGTAATTGCATGAGCGTAGTGATCGTTGGAGGAAATGAGTGCATGGTACGCCAGTATAAAGAGCTATGTCAGGAGTACAGCTGCTGTGCAAAGGTCTTTACAGAACTAAAGGGCGGGCTGAAAAATAAAATCGGCAGGCCTGATCTGATGGTTCTTTTTACCAGTACCATGTCGCATAAGATGGTGCGCTGTGCCTTAAGTGAGACAAAGGGGATGAATACCATAATCGCCCGTTCCCATTCCAGCTCCATGTCAGCTTTGAAAAACATTTTAAAAGAACACGTTGGATAGGAGGGAACAACATGTCAGAAGAAATGCTGATCCGGCATTGCGCCCCAACTCTGGCCGGGATAAAAACCGGAAGTATGTTTTCCTGTCCCTGCCGGTCCCAGGAAGAAATTCAAAATGAGGTGAGAAAGTTAAACCGTGTGCTTGCGCCAAAAGGGCTCCGGGTTTTGCCGCTGCGCTATTTTAAACAAAGGGCTTTGATCTATATTTACCGTCCAAGCCATTTAAAACGGGATCTGGAAGATGGATATGCTGCCGCTTTGCTGAAGCAATACGGATATTCCTTTGAAAACTCCCAGCGCTGTGTGGTCCAGCTTGTGAACAGGCTGCGCACCTGTTCCGGGTTTCCCCACGAAATCGGTTTGTTTCTTGGTTATCCGCCGGAGGATGTTCAGGGTTTCATCGACAACAAAGCCTGTCACTGTAAATGCATCGGATGCTGGAAGGTCTACGGTGATGAGGAAAAGGCAAGGCAAACCTTTAACCGCTATAAAAAAATGCACCGAAACCTATTATGCGCAATGGTCAAAAGGCACCGCTGTTGAACGGCTCGCAGTAGCCGTTTAATATAAAAAGAACGATTGAGAAAGGTTGGTTATATTTTATGAGTAAAATCGCAGTAGTTTATTGGAGTGGAACTGGAAATACTGAGGCAATGGCAGCTGCCGTCCTGGAGGGAGTAAAGGAAAAGGGGGCAGAAGGGGTCGTGCTCACTCCTTCTGAATTTGATGCTTCCATGATTGATTCCTTTGACGCCATTGCATTTGGCTGTCCTGCCATGGGGGCAGAGGTTCTGGAGGAAAGTGAATTTGATCCCATGTTTACCGCCTGCTTATCTAAGCTTGGGGGTAAAAAGGTGGCGCTGTTTGGTTCCTACGGCTGGGGAGACGGCGAATGGATGCGTTCCTGGGAGTCGACTTGCGAAGATGCAGGCGTGAAGCTTGTTTGCGACAGTGTGATCTGCAATGAGGCGCCTGACGGGGAGGCAACAGCATCCTGCAAAGCACTTGGTGCAGCCCTGGCAGAATAGGGAGGCAGATCCGGAGAGGAAGCAGTTACATAAAAAGCAGAAAAACCAAAATTCATTTAAATGCGCTGAATATTTATCCTTTCAATATTCAGCGCTATATTTTTGCATATTGGTATGCTGTCATACCGCTAAAAACCAACTCATTAAAAAAGTCTAAATTCCTGGCCTGTACTTGTAAGAGACTTTTAAATGCTTTATAATAATCTGGTATGCGGTGCATAATTACAGATAGAAGGAGAGTACAATTTGGACGAGAAGGATTTTCCTGAAGAGAAAATAGAAGATACAGCTGCCGCCGGCTCTGACAGCGGCAAAAAGAAAAAAAGACGAAGATGAGTATGAAAAAGTCTGCTATGTCTGCCGCAGGTCGGAGAATGTGACAGGACCCATGGTTTCCATGCCCGGAGGCATGAATCTGTGCCATGATTGTATGCAGAAGGCATTTGATTCCGTAACCCAGGGTGGATTTGATATAACAAAGATTCAGAATATGCCTTATATGAATTTGAATTTCAGCGATTTAGGCAGCCTGAACGGAAAAGACCTTGAGATACCTAATAAGCAGAGAGTCAAAAAAAGGACTGAAAAGGAGCCGGAGCAGAAGCTTAATTTAAAGGATATTCCGGCGCCTCATGTGATCAGACGGAAGCTGGATGAATATGTCATCGGCCAGGAACAGGCGAAAAAGGTGATTTCCGTAGCAGTTTATAATCATTACAAAAGGGTTTATCTTGCAAATTCCAAAAAGGTGGATGAGGAAGGGAATGTACAGATTGAAAAATCCAACATTTTAATGATCGGCCCAACGGGAAGCGGGAAAACCTACCTGGTTAAGACCCTGGCAAAGCTTCTTGATGTTCCCCTGGCGATTGCCGACGCCACTTCTCTTACAGAAGCCGGATACATTGGTGATGACATAGAGAGTGTGGTTTCCAAGCTGCTTACAGCAGCTGACAATGATGTGGAAAAGGCGGAACGGGGTATTATATTTATTGACGAGATCGATAAAATTGCAAAAAAAGAAGAATACCAGCAGCAGGGATGTAAGCGGGGAGTCTGTCCAGCAGGAGCTTTTAAAGCTCTTAGAGGGGAGCACCGTGGAGGTTCCGGTGGGTTCCAACCAGAAAAATGCCCTCACCCCAATGACTGCGGTCAGCACCGAGAACATTCTTTTCATCTGCGGGGGAGCGTTCCCTGACTTAGAGGATATCATAAAGGAACGGCTGAAGGAAAAATCATCCATTGGTTTTTCAGCCGACTTAAAAGACCAGTACGAGAAGGACCCCAATATCCTGTCTCACGTGACTAATGAGGATTTGCGCAAATTCGGTATGATTCCGGAGTTTTTAGGCCGTCTGCCCATTTCCGTGACCCTGGAATCTTTGGATAAGGAGCTGTTGGTCCGGGTTTTAAAGGAACCGAAAAACGCCATCTTAAAACAGTATAAAAAGCTTTTGGAGCTTGATGAGGTGAAGCTGGTATTTGAGGATGAGGCATTGGAATGGATCGCGGAAGAAGCTCTTAAGAAAAAAAACAGGAGCAAGAGCCTTAAGAGCCATTATAGAAAATTTCATGCTTGATATCATGTATGAGGTTCCCAAGGATCCTAACATCGGATCAGTTGTTATAACAAGAGCGTACTTAGATAAGAACGGCGGACCGCTCATCCAGATGAGGTGTTAATAAAGCGGGAATTTATGGGTTAGGGATAAAAAAAATACAAAAGAGTGGAGATAATAAGGACGGAAGGAGTGTTGGTCATGGTATTTATTGGTATCATTGCATTGCTGGCTGCACTGGATCTTTTAATAAAAAGCGCCATTGAGGATCAGGAAGAAGCATGCTTTCCCAAGGAACTGGAGGGAAGCGGCGGAAAAATTATGCTGCATAAGAATCATAATGCCGGTTTTTCCTTCGGCTATTTTAAGGAACACCGGTCCATGGTGCAGATGGTTCCCCTGGCAGTTGCTTCCTTTATCGGAGGAATGTTAGTAAGCCTTCTTCAAAGAAAAGGGAACATTTTGGAAAAACTGGCCCTGTCCGTTGCCCTGGGAGGTGCGGTCAGCAATCTGTACGACAGGCTGGTCCGTCATTATGTAGTGGATTATTTCAGCATTCAATATGGAAAGCTTAAAAAAAGTAGTGTTCAATCTGGGTGACTTATTCATTTTTCTGGGAGCCGGAATTGTACTTGTGGTGGAAATCATAAAGGCTTTTAAAGAACGGTAAGATGTAACACCCTGCGGGTATCCCTTTACACCCGGTAAAACGGGGTGGCACTGCCCGGAAACCGTGGCAGAAAATACGTAAAAAGCGGCTGTCTTCTTGACATGGCCGCTTTTCTATTGTAAAATCAATGATAAAATATTACAAAACAGGAGTTGATTTTTTGGATTCGAGTGACTATATACAGTTGCTTACGTTATTTTTATTAGTTGGATTATCAGCATTCTTCTCATCGGCTGAGACTGCGCTTACTACGGTGAATAAAATCAGAGTACGGAATTTAGCGGAGGCAGGCAATAAGAACGCCATTACGCTGACTAAGATTTTAGAAAACCAGGGTAAGATGCTCAGTGCGATTCTGGTCGGTAACAATGTGGTAAACTTAACAGCCTCTTCCATGTCCACCACACTGGTTATGAGCATTTGGGGCAATAAGGCCATAGGCATTGGGACCGGTGTTCTTACACTAGTCATTCTGGTATTCGGCGAGATATCCCCGAAAACCATTTCTACCTTGTATTCCGAAATAATAGCTTTAAAATATGCAAAAGTGATCTATGCTTTTATGATTGTCATGACACCGGTCATTTATGTGATTCATATCCTTTCATCAGGTTTTTTTGCGCTTTATCCATGTGAACCCTAACCGAAAGCAGGAGCCTATCACAGAGGATGAGCTGCGTACCATCGTGGATGTGAGCCATGAGGAAGGCGTCATAGAATCAGAAGAAAGAAAGATCATTAATAACGTGTTTGATTTTGGTGATTCTGTGGCACGTGATATTATGATTCCCCGTATTGACATGACCCTTGTAGAGGTAAATGCTGCCTATGATGAGCTGATCGATATTTTCCGCCAGGAAATGTACACCAGGATTCCGGTATATGAGGAAACCAGTGACAATGTGATCGGAATCATCAATATGAAGGATCTGCTTCTCGTGGACAGGACAGATGATTTCAATATCAGGGATTTTTTTTAAGAGAGCCGCTCTATACATACGAGTATAAAAAAACTGCGGAACTTATGTTGGAGATGCGCCAGACCTGCAATAACGTTGTCATCGTTTTAGATGAATACGGAGCAACGGCAGGTATGATTACTCTGGAAGATTTACTGGAAGAAATCGTGGGAGAGATCCGGGATGAGTATGACGAGGATGAAGAAAATGAACTGGTTGAGGTGGAACCCTTTGAATATCTGGTAGAAGGATCCATGAAGCTTGATGATTTAAATGACAGGCTGAATCTTGAACTGGAGTCTGAGGACTATGATTCTATCGGCGGCCTGATCATCGGACAGCTTGACAGGCTCCCGGAACAGGGAGAAGAGGTTGTCTGCGGCGGAATCCGCCTTGTTGTGGACGAGCTTGATAAAAACAGGATCGATAAGGTTCGGATGTATTTGCCTCACTAAGTGTTCCCCTCGCCAGTGTTTTTGTGGGTATTTGCTGATTTGCCGGAGGGACAGAAAAGGAGGGAGAGGGAAGCTGATTGCTTCTGCTCTCCCTTCTGCGTTTCCCGGGAACCCTCCCGTCAGCTTAGCATTCCCCCCGCGGTTCCGCTGACTGCGCAGATGGCCATGGTGGTGAGGAGCTGGTTCATGGAGCCGTTTAAGCCTTTGTTTAATAAAAAGGATACGGCTAAGAGCACCAGGAAATATAGAAGCCCCAGCAAAAGGCCCCAGAAGAATCTACGATGCCGTATGCTCTTTCCCATTAAGACCCCGCCAAAGAGACAGGCGATGATATAAACCGCATTGACACCCAGGCGTATCTGTCCTTCCTTCAGCCGGAATCTATAGAGTGCTAAGGCCAGGACCACCAGCAGGATTCCGGTCAGTATGTAGGTGATAAGAAGGTTTCTTAGCGTGACCTGAAGCTTTGATTTTTCCATTTAACTACTCCTTATATCTTGTCTTCTGGTTCAGTATATTCTATGGGTATGGAGGATATTCTTGGATGTCCTAATAATAAAATTGATACCGCCTGTTTTCTCTGGATATAGATGATAGCCCGAAGAAGCTGGCCAATTCCCCTGTTCCCTGGGGCAATTCATCTTGCACTCGCCTAAAACATGTGGTATAATCTCAAAGAATTAGGCAAATACAGGAGGTGTAAGTATATGAAACACGTGAAGACTTTAAATTCCAGTACATTAAAAGAGTCCATGAAAAAAGGCGGCTGCGGCGAATGTCAGACTTCCTGCCAGTCAGCATGCAAGACATCCTGTACAGTAGGAAACCAGAGCTGCGAGAACAGCAACCGTTAATAATTTTAAACTGTATAGAATAGCCATAAGGCAGATGAGCAGATGCCCCTACGGTCGTGATGACGGTAGGGGTTCCTTCGCTTGTCTGCCAAAAACCAATAACAGGTTAATCTTTTCAATTAAGGAGAATACAAGTGATTCATCAATATATCAGCAATGGCTTCCATATTATTATGGATGTCAACAGCGGTTCTGTTCATTCTGTGGATCCGGTCATGTATGATGCCGTAGAGATCGCTGCAGGAATGGTTCCGGAGATGGAAGAGGCCGAGCCCCTTCCTAAAGAGGTTGGAGAAGAAGTGCGGACCAGCCTTTCTGAAAAATACGGAGAGACAGAAGTAGAGGAAGCCCTGGAGGAGATTCAGTATCTGATCGATAAGGGAGAGCTTTTTACAAAGGATATGTATCACGATTATGTGATAGATTTTAAAAAGCGGCAGACAGTGGTAAAGGCTCTTTGCTTACATATTGCCCATGACTGCAACCTTGCCTGTAAGTATTGCTTTGCAGAAGAAGGAGAGTACCATGGCAGACGGGCGCTTATGTCCTTTGAAGTGGGGAAAAAGGCCCTGGACTTTCTCATTGCCAATTCCGGGAACCGAAGAAACCTGGAAGTAGACTTTTTTGGCGGAGAACCGCTGATGAATTGGGACGTAGTAAAGCAGCTTGTTGAATACGGACGGAAAAAAGAGAAAGAATATAATAAGAACTTCCGTTTTACCATGACCACCAACGGTGTTCTGTTAAACGATGAGATCATGGAGTTCTGTAACCGGGAAATGAGCAATGTGGTCTTAAGCCTTGACGGCCGTAAAGAAGTCAATGACAATATGCGTCCCTTCCGCAATGGAAAAGGCAGCTACGAGCTGATCGTTCCCAAATTCCAGAAGTTTGCCCAGCTTCGGGGAACCAAAGATTATTACATCAGAGGAACCTTTACCCGTCATAATATGGATTTTGCAAAGGATGTCCTGGAATTTGCGGATCTTGGCTTTACAAGTATGTCCATAGAGCCTGTGGTAGCACAGCCGGAAGAGGAGTATGCCATCAGGGAGGAAGACCTTCCCCAGATCTTAAAAGAGTATGATGATCTTGCTGTGGAATACATTAACAGGCAGAAGGAAGGAAAAGGGTTTAATTTCTTCCACTTTAATATTGACTTAAACCAGGGCCATGTGTGGCAAAGCGCCTGTCCGGCTGCGGTTCCGGAACCGAGTATCTGGCGGTGACTCCATGGGGAGATTTCTATCCGTGCCACCAGTTTGTGGGTGAGGAAAAATTCCTTCTTGGCAACGTGGACACAGGCGTGACTAATTCAGAGATCCGTGATGAGTTCAAGCTTTGCAATGTTTATGCAAAGGGCAAGTGCAGGGACTGCTTTGCAAGGTTTTACTGCAGCGGAGGCTGTGCGGCTAACTCCCACAACTTCCACGGAAGCATCACGGATGCTTACGATATCGGCTGCGAAATGCAGAAGAAGCGGATCGAATGCGCCATCATGATCAAGGCGGCTTTGGCGGAAGAATGAGAATACAAAAGTAACTGATAATCGTTAATATCCTACGGATATTACCTTTGTACCCCAAAAGCGTGGGCAGAAAAAGGGAAAAAAACAGATGAATTATAAGATCGTTGCAAAGGATGGACGCGCAAAGCGGGCCGAGGTAACCACTGTTCACGGCACCATCCAGACCCCGGTATTCATGAACGTGGGTACGGTAGGAGCCATTAAAGGGGCTGTTTCCACAGATGATCTCCGTGAGATCAGAACCCAGGTAGAACTGTCCAATACCTATCATCTTCATGTGCGCACCGGCGATAAATTAATCAAAGAGTTTGGCGGCCTTCACCGGTTTATGAACTGGGACCGCCCCATTCTTACGGATTCCGGCGGCTTTCAGGTATTTTCCCTGACCGGATTGAGAAAAATAAAGGAGGAAGGCGTTTACTTCCAGTCCCATATAGACGGCCACAAGATTTTCATGGGCCCGGAAGAGAGCATGCAGATTCAGTCGAACCTGGCATCTACATTGCCATGGCCTTTGACGAATGCCCGCCTCATCCGGCCACAAGGGAATACATGCAAAACAGCGTAGACCGTACCACCAGATGGCTGGAACGGTGCCGTGCTGAAATGAAAAGGCTTAATACCCTGCCTGATACTTTAAACAGGGACCAGCTGTTATTCGGCATTAACCAGGGCGGAACCTTTGAAGATATCCGTATCGCCCATGCAAAAACCATATCTGCCATGGACTTGGACGGTTATGCCTTAGGCGGACTGGCTGTGGGAGAAAGCCATGATGAGATGTACAGGATATTAGATGAGACGGTACCATATCTGCCGGAGAATAAGCCGACCTATCTGATGGGAGTGGGAACTCCCGCCAATATTTTAGAGGCCGTAGACAGGGGCGTGGACTTTTTTGACTGCGTATACCCGTCAAGAAACGGCCGCCATGGTCATGTATACACCAATCATGGAAAAATGAATTTATTCAACACCAAACATGAGCTGGACCACAGGCCGATTGAAGAGGGCTGTGGGTGTCCGGCCTGCCGGTCCTACAGCAGGGCCTATATCAGGCACCTTTTAAAGGCAAAAGAAATGCTTGGCATGAGATTATGTGTATTGCATAATTTATATTTTTATAATACAATGATGGAAGAGATCCGCGACGCAATTGAGAACCACAGTTATGGGGAATACAAGGAGCAGAAGCTTGGCCGTATGATGGCAGGTCAGACCTCCTAAAATAGGGGACAAGCAGTAGGCGGATCGTTATATAAGGAGGAAATGGTTATGTTATCAGCAACAGGCGGTACCATGGGCGTGGGCTTTTGGGTCATTTATATCGCAGTGATCTTTGGCTTCATGTATTTTATCGCAATCAGACCCCAGAAAAAGGAGAAAAAGAAACAGCAGGAGATGTTTGCAAACATTGCAATCGGAGACAGCGTTTTGACCTCCAGTGGTTTTTATGGTGTCATCATTGATATGACAGATGATACGGTTATTGTAGAGTTCGGCAACAATAAGAACTGCAGGATTCCTATGCAGAAGACTGCTATCGTTCAGATAGAAAAAGCGCAGTCTTAAGAAATCAGGGCACCCGGAAAGAGGTTTACTTTTTCCGGGTGCCTTTTTATAGGGAAAACCCAGAGCTCCGGTGAGGGAGCCTGTTTTCATGGCGCCAGTATACACCAGGGGTTTTCCAACATATGATTTAGTAAGGGGTATTAATTTAAAGCCAGCCTCCGTCAAGGCCGATGATCTGCCCGGTCAGATAGGAATTTTTATAGCCCAGGTGGTATACTAAATCAGCTACCTCCTCTGCTTTTCCCAGCCGTCCGGCCGGGATCCCATCGATGAGAGCGATTAATTCATCCTCCTCCAGAAACTGGTTCATTTCCGTATCAATGGCACCGCAGGCAACGGCGTTGACCTGGATATTGCTTGGAGCCAGTTCCTTGGCAAGAGCCTTTGTAAAAGCGTTAATGCCGCCTTTTGTAGCGGAATAAGCGACTTCGCAGGAGGCACCGGATATTCCCCATACAGAAGATATGTTAATGATCTTTCCTTGCTTTTTTTCTACCATTCCGGGAATGGCCAGCTTGCAGCAGTTGAATACTGACGTTAAGTTGGTGCGGATAATCCGGTCCCAGGCATCCGTGCTCATATCCTGCAACAGGCCGATGTAGGATATGCCGGCATTATTAACAAGGACATCCAGTGTACCAAACTGCTTGCGCACCTGTTCAAAGAGCGCCTGGCACTGGTTCATGTCCCCCATGTCCCCCATGCAGGAAAGACAAGATACCTGATATGCTTCCAGCTCTTTTTTTACTTGTACAAGTCGGTCCTCACTGTGAAGGCAGTTGATGACCACGTTGTATCCCTTTTTAGCAAATTTAACGGCAACAGCTTTTCCGATTCCCCGGGAAGCTCCTGTTATAAGTACTGTTTTTCTAGGCATAACATCACCCCTCCTGTCGATTTATGATATATTTATTCTATCAAATCGTCAGGAATAATGCAACGTGGTCGGATAAAGGACTATTTGCATTTTTGGTGATTTTGTTACAGACCAGGCATTGCATACTTAAGGGCTGGTGAGATATAATGAAGATAGAAAACTTAATATCAGATAGAATAGAGAAAGCAGGTAGATAAATATGAATGAGATTTATGATGTGGTGATCATCGGCTCCGGGCCCGCGGGGCTTTCGGCAGCGGTTTATGGTAAAAGGGCTGAGCTTAAGATGGTAGTGATTGAAAAAGAGGTGGCAAGCGGCGGGCAGGTCCTTAATACTTATGAAGTGGATAATTACCCGGGGCTGCCTGGAATTAACGGCTATGATCTTGGAATGAAGTTCCGGGAGCATGCAGAGAAGCTGGGAGCAGAGTTTTCCACAGACGAGGTTCTTCGGATCGAAGCGTCTGACGGGGAATTTACCGTAGTAGGAGAAGAGAGGGCCTATGAGACAAAGTCGGTCATCATCGCTACCGGAGCCAGCACCGGAAGCTGAGCGTAATCGGTGAAGAGGAGCTTACGGGCATGGGGGTTTCCTACTGCGCTACCTGTGACGGTGCATTTTTCCGCAATAAGGTGGCGGCAGTGGTGGGCGGCGGCGACGTTGCCATTGAAGATGCCATTTTCCTGGCCAGAATGTGTAAAAAGGTATACTTAATTCATAGGAGAAATAAGCTGAGAGGGGCAAAGACTTTGCAGACCCAGCTGTTTAACCAGAAAAACGTGGAAATCATCTGGGATACCGTGGTAGAGGAGATCGAAGGCGGAGACCAGGTGGAATCCCTGACCATAAAGAACGCCAAAACCGAGGAATCGAAAAAGCTTGCGGTAGACGGAGTGTTCATAGCGGTAGGAATCAACCCGCAAAGCGAAGCATTTAACAACTTAGTGGAGATGGATCATGGCTATATAAAGGCAGGTGAGGACTGTGAAACCAATATTCCCGGAATCTTTGCAGCCGGCGATGTGCGCACCAAGCAGCTTCGCCAGGTTTCCACAGCTGTTTCTGACGGCGCAAATGCCATTACCAGCGTAGAGCGGTATCTGACACGGATTTAACCGAATCAGGCAGGGCCGAGGAGGGTCTGACCTGTTGGTCATTGCGGATATCCGCTTGACATAAACCATAAAAAAGCAGCCGGACAATTGTCCTGGCTGCTTTTTGCATATTCTAGAATTCTGGTTCAATAAGGCCGAAGGAGCCGCCTTTTCTTTTGTAAACCACATTGACTTCATCTGTATCCGCATTTAAGAATACGTAGAAGCTGTGACCAAGAAGCTCCATCTGAACACAGGCTTCTTCCGGATCCATGGGCTTTATGGCAAATTTCTTTGTCTTAACGATCTCTATATAATCGTCTGTCTGGGTTTCATCTTCCAGAAAAGCTTTGGAAAAGGAGGGAACATTCAGCTTTTTATCGATTAACTTGTTCTTATATTTTTTTCAACTGGCGTTCCAGGATCTCTTCTACAAGATCAATGGAAACGTACATGTCAGTACTGGATTCTTCTGCTCTGATTATATGTCCTTTCACTGGAATAGTCACTTCGATTTTTTGTATTTCTTTCTGCACGCTGAGTCTTACTGTTGCTTCTGTGGCAGGAGCGAAGAAACGGTCCAACTTTCCAAGCTTGTCCTCGACTGCCTCGCGTAATCCTGGTGTTACCTCAATATTTCTCCCTGTAATTGTAAAACGCATAAGTCATCAGCTCCTTTTTCTTGAGATGGTTATAGTATAGCATATTTTTGAGAACAATTCAATTACATTGTAAAATTATAAGATAATTGTTGGCAATTTTTTTGTAAAATGTCTCTACTTATTATTTTGTCTGTTTATTGAAAAACTATAGATGGGAATAAAAAAAAGTCAAGGGAAAAAGAGTATTTTCCGTCGAAAAAGGAAATTTTATGACATATATACAAAAATGTCCCAGGTTAATAAGGGGATGGGAAATATGGGAATCTGTGGAGAAAAAATGTGGATAATGTGGATAACTCGGTGTATAACTGTTTTTCCCACTAATTATGGGATTTCATCGTGGGGATAAAGCTGGGGGAAAAATACACAATGGGATGTGGATAATGTGGAAAAGCGGAGAATCGAACAGGTTTTTTGTGCAATGTGTCAGATTGACCATAAATTTTTCCAGATTTGCCGTTGATTGCTGTGGAAAAAGGAAGGACCTGGTAATAATAGGCCCTGTTTATTACCAGAATGTTAATTTTTTTTATGAATTCGTTGAATTAAGAAGGAGTTAGTGCTACAATATACGAGATTGTATCGTGTATATCGTTAAGAAGAGTAGGAGAATGAAATATGAACTTCGTTCAAAAAAATATTTGGAACTCATAGTGAAAGAGAATTGAAATTAATAGACCCTATTGTGGATAAGATAGAAGCTCTGCGTCCGACCATGGTTGCACTTACGGATGAGGAGCTGCGGAATAACACAAGGCTCTTTAAGGAAAGGCTTTCATCAGGCGAGACTCTTGATGATATTTTGCCGGAAGCTTATGCAACGGTGAGAGAGGCAGCACGAAGAGTTCTTAATATGGAACATTTCCGTGTACAGCTCATTGGCGGAATCGTTCTTCATCAGGGACGTATTTCCGAAATGAAGACAGGTGAAGGTAAGACCCTGGTATCTACCTGCCCAGCTTATTTAAATGCTTTGGCAGGCAATGGAGTCCAGATTGTAACGGTCAACGATTACCTGGCAAAACGAGATGCTGAGTGGATGGGAAGAGTTCATGAGTTCCTGGGACTGACTGTTGGGGTTGTGCTCAACTCCATGAATTCTGACGAAAGACGTGCCGCATACAACTGCGACATTACCTATGTAACCAACAACGAGCTTGGTTTTGATTATCTGAGAGATAACATGGCCATCTATAAGGAACAGATGGTTTTAAGAAATTTAGACTTTTGTATCATTGATGAGGTTGACTCCGTATTGATTGATGAGGCAAGAACACCTCTTATTATTTCCGGACAGAGCGGCAAGTCCACAAAGCTCTATGAGGTTTGTGATATTCTGGCCCGCCAGTTGGAAAAGGGCGAGGCTTCCGGGGAATTTTCCAAGATGGCAGCATTATGGGAGAAGAAATCACGGAAACCGGCGACTTTATTGTGGATGAAAAGGACAAGGTTGTCAACTTGACCGAACAGGGTGTGGATAAAGTAGAGCAGTTCTTCCACATTGAGAACTTATCTGATCCCCAGAACTTAGAGATCCAGCATAACATCATTCTGGCCCTTCGCGCCAATTATCTCATGTTCCGGGATAAGGATTATGTAGTAAAGGATGACGAAGTACTGATCGTTGATGAGTTTACCGGACGTATCATGCCCGGCAGACGTTATTCCGACGGACTCCATCAGGCGATTGAAGCCAAGGAGCACGTAAATGTGCGCAGGGAGAGCAAGACTCTTGCCACCATCACCTTCCAGAACTTCTTTAATAAGTACAATAAAAAGGCCGGTATGACCGGTACCGCTCTTACAGAAGAAAAAGAATTCCGTAATACCTACGGCATGGATGCCATTTCCATCCCGACCAACCGCCCTATTGCCCGTATTGACCAGGAAGATGCCGTTTATAAAACAAAGAAAGAGAAATTTGAGGCGGTATGCAATGAGGTGGAGATCGCTTACGCCAAGGGACAGCCTGTCCTGGTAGGTACCATCACCATTGAAACCTCTGAAATGTTAAGCAATATGTTAAAGCGCCGGGGCATTCCCCATAAGGTGCTGAATGCAAAATATCATGAGCTGGAAGCTGAAATCGTAGCGGATGCAGGTGTGCATAAGGCTGTGACCATTGCAACCAACATGGCAGGCCGTGGTACGGATATCAAGCTTGACGACGAGGCAAAGGCAGCAGGCGGCTTAAAGATCATTGGTACAGAACGTCATGAATCCCGCCGTATTGATAACCAGCTGCGCGGTCGTTCCGGACGTCAGGGTGACCCGGGAGAATCCAGATTTTACATTTCCCTTGAAGATGACCTGATGCGTCTGTTTGGTTCCGAACGTCTGGTAGGCATGTTCAATGCCCTTGGCGTGCCGGAAGGAGAGCAGATCGAACATAAGATGCTCTCAAATGCCATTGAAAAGGCCCAGATGAAGATTGAGACAAACAACTACGGCATCCGTGAGAACCTTTTAAAATACGACGAGGTCATGAACGAACAGCGTGAAGTGATCTATGATGAGAGAAGAAAGGTTCTGGATGGAGACAATATGCGTGATTTCATCTTAAAGATGGTAACGGATATTGTGGAAAATGCGGTAGATCTTTCCGTCAGCGACGACCAGGCGCCGGAGGAATGGGATTTGAGCGAGCTTAACAGCCTTCTTCTCCCCATCATTCCGCTGCAGCCTGTTACTCTTCCGGAGGATAAGAAGATTAGGAAGAATGAACTGAAGCATATGCTGAAGGAAGAAGCAATTAAGCTGTATGAATCCAAGGAAGCAGAATTCCCTGAGGGAGAGCAGATCCGTGAAATCGAGCGGGTTATTCTCTTAAAGGTAATCGATAATAAATGGATGTCCCATATTGACGACATGGATCAGCTGCGTCAGGGCATCGGCCTGCAGGCTTACGGACAGAGAGATCCGCTGGTGGAATATAAGATGAGCGGATATCAGATGTTTGATGAGATGGCTGCGGCCATCCGGGAGGATACCGTAAGAATCTTATTCCACATCCGCGTGGAGCAGAAGGTGGAAAGAGAGCCGGCTGCAAAGGTGACTGGAACCAATAAGGATGAAAGCTCACCAAAGGCACCGGTAAAGAAAGTGGAAGCCAAGGTATATCCCAATGATCCGTGTCCATGCGGTTCCGGTAAGAAATACAAGCAGTGCTGCGGACGTAAATTAGTATAGTATTTTTATAAAATTGGAGTTCGCACCCTTTTTAAGGACCGGACTCCAATTTTGTATAGATAAATAATTCAATTCAGAAAGTGGGTGACACAGTGGTAGAGTTAGATCAGTACAAATACGAATTATCAACATTCGAAAAACCATTAGTGGAAGTGAGGGATTCACTTTGACTTAGATAATAAGTTAAAGAGAATCGATGAGCTGGACAAGTCCATGGAAGAACCGGGCTTTTGGGAGGATCCTGAAAAGTCAACAAAGATTGTACAGCTTGCAAAGAATTTAAAAGATACGGTTCAGACCTATAAGGACTTAGAACAGCAGTATGAAGATATTGGCGTGATGATCGAGATGGGAAATGAGGAAAATGACCCCTCCCTGGTTCCGGAAGTTGAAGAGATGTTAAATCATTTCAAGGAAAAGCTGGAAGAAATGCGCATCAATACTCTGCTGGCTGGAGAATATGACGGCCACAACGCCATCTTAAAGCTTAACGCAGGCGCGGGAGGAACCGAATCCTGTGACTGGTGCGGCATGCTGTACCGTATGTTCTGCCGTTGGGCGGAGAAAAAAGGCTTTTCTTTGGAAGTCCTTGACTACCTTGACGGGGATGAAGCTGGCATTAAATCTGTTACGGTACAGATCAACGGCCCCAATGCCTATGGGTATTTAAAGTCAGAGAAGGGTGTTCACCGTCTGGTGCGCATCTCTCCGTTTAATGCCGCGGGCAAACGTCAGACCTCCTTTGTATCCTGTGATGTTATGCCGGATATTGAAGAGGACTTAGATGTGGAGATCAACGAAGAGGACCTTCGCATTGATACCTACCGATCCAGCGGTGCAGGCGGGCAGCATATCAACAAAACCTCCTCGGCCATCCGCATTACTCACCTTCCTACCGGAATTGTGGTACAGTGCCAGAATGAGCGCTCCCAGTTCCAGAACAAGGATAAGGCCATGCAGATGTTAAAAGCAAAGCTTTATATGGTGAAGCAGCAGGAAAATGCGGAGAAATTGTCCGGTATCCGTGGCGATGTGACAGAGATCGGCTGGGGTAACCAGATCCGTTCCTATGTCCTTCAGCCTTATACCATGGTCAAGGATCACAGGACCAATGCGGAAACAGGCAATGTGGGAAGCGTTCTGGATGGTGCTTTGGATCAGTTCATGTACGCCTATTTACGCTGGCTGAGCACCGGGGCAAAATCCGGAGAAAGCAGCGCAGAATAGAGGATTTCCCCTGTATTTTTTTAAAAACCGAAGAAAATAAATAGAAAAATAGTTGCATACCCAGACTAAATATGATAATATCTTCCCTATGAGCACAGATGTATTTCCGATGCGGACACAGAAGGGAAGATATTTTTATTATGGAAGAAAAAAAGTAAATATTTTGTGGTAAAGCAAAAGGCTGTACCTGAAGTATTGCTGAAAGTAGTTGAGGCAAAAAAACTGTTGGAATCGGAGCGCGTCATCACCGTTCAGGAGGCGACTGACCGGGTCGGTATCAGCCGCAGCTCTTTTTATAAGTATAAGGATGATATCTTTCCTTTTTATGATAATACGAAGGGAAAAACCATTACACTTGTGATGCAGATGGATGATGAACCAGGCTTACTGTCCGACCTGCTTCATGTAGTAGCTGTGTACCGCGCCAATATCCTCACCATACACCAGAGTATTCCGGTCAATGGGGTGGCCACCTTGACATTAAGCGTGGAAGTCCTTGAAACTACCGGTAATGTTTCTAAAATGGTAGAGGATATAGAAGAAAAAGATGGGGTCCACTACGTTAAAATTTTAGCCAGGGAGTAGAGAGATATGAAGAATATTGCAGTTATGGGCTATGGTACCATTGGATCAGGTGTGGTAGAGGTTTTGGAAAGAAACAAGGAGATCATTGCCAAAAGAGTGGGCGATGAGGTCCGTGTGAAGTATGTTCTGGATTTAAGAGAATTTCCAGGGGATCCTGTGGAAGATAAGATCGTTCATGATTTTTCCATCATTGAGAAGGATTCTGAAGTGTCCATGGTGGTTGAGACCATGGGAGGATTAAATCCCGCTTATCCCTTTGTGAAGGCGAGCCTGATGGCAGGCAAGCATGTGGCTACTTCCAATAAGGCTCTGGTGGCGGCACACGGCACCGAGCTTTTAGAGATTGCCAGAGAGCAGAATGTGAACTTCTTTTTTTGAGGCAAGTGTAGGCGGCGGCATACCCGTTATACGTCCTCTTTATACTTCTCTTGCTGGCGAGGAGATTGAAGAGATCACAGGCATTTTAAATGGAACCACCAACTACATATTGACAAAGATGGACAAAGCAGGGGAGACCTTTGAAGCGGCCTTAAGAGAGGCTCAGGAGCTTGGCTACGCGGAGCGGAACCCGGAAGCCGATGTGGAGGGACACGATACCTGTCGAAAGATTGCCATTCTGACAGCCATGGCAACGGGACACGAGGTCAATTATGAGCATATTTATACAGAAGGGATTACAAAAATAACGGATGTGGATTTCCGTTATGCCGATGCAATGGGAACCTCTGTAAAGCTGTTTGGCTCAAGCCGGATTCAGGACGGAGCGGTCCATGCATTTGTAGCCCCGGTCATGATCGGAAAGGATCACCCGTTATATTCCGTAAATGATGTTTATAACGGAATTCTGGTAAAAGGAAACATGTTAGGCACCTCCATGTTTTATGGAAGCGGGGCCGGAAAGCTTCCGACAGCCAGTGCTGTGGTGGCGGATATTATTGAAGCCCTTAAAAATCAAGGCCGCCATGTGGAAATGGGCTGGGATAGAGAATGCCTTACCATTTCAGCTATGAACAGCTTTTCCTTCTGTTACTTTGTAAGGCTTAAAGGGATTGCTGAAAAGCGTTTGAAAGAAGTAGAGGCGGTATTTGGCAAGGTAGAAGTGGTGGAACTGGACCATATGGACGAATTTGCAGTTCTTACGGAAACCATGACCGAAGAAGAATACGAAATAAAAGCGAAAAAGCTGCCGGGAATCAGGCAGCGCATCCGCGCAGAAATCGTAACGGTGTAACAGGTTTATGAGCATACAGCAAAGCGGATCAGAATATCCGCTTGACTTTTCGCCAGGAGGCATCAATGTTAGTAGTGAAAAAAATTTGGCGGTAGCTCCGTCGCAGACAAGGAAAGAATTTTTAATGTGGCAAAGCGCTGCATTGAGGAATATGAAAAAGGCAATCAGGTGGTAGTGGTCCTGTCGGCTATGGGAAAGACAACGGATGGTCTTATTGAAAAAGCCCGTGAGATTAATCCTAATCCTCCCAAGAGAGAGATGGATATGCTGTTAGCTACCGGGGAACAGATCAGTGTTGCCCTCATGGCTATGGCAATGAATTCTTTGGGAGTTCCGGCCGTTTCTTTAAATGCGTCCCAGGTGGCCATGCACACCACCTCTGCCTACGGAATGGCCAAATTAAAGCGGATCGATACAGAACGGATACGGCATGAACTGGAGGCCAGGAAAATCGTGATCGTCACAGGCTTTCAGGGGGTTAATAAGTACGATGACTTAACAACCCTTGGCCGGGGAGGCTCCGATACAACGGCCGTGGCCCTTGCAGCAGCCCTTCATGCGGATGCATGTGAGATCTATACGGATGTGGATGGTGTATACACAGCAGACCCCCACATTGTTCCAAATGCCAGAAAGCTCCCTGAGGTTTCTTATGATGAAATGCTGGAATTCGCTTCCCTTGGAGCAAAAGTGCTCCATAACCGGTCTGTGGAGATGGCAAAGCGTTATGGAGTTCAGTTGGTTGTTCTGTCAAGCCTGACCAGGGCAGAAGGTACAGTTGTCAAGGAGGAAACAAAATTGGAAAGAATGCTGGTTAGCGGTGTGGCCGCAGATAAGAATGTAGCCCGTATTTCAGTGATCGGGGTCAGGAATACGCCTGGAATTGCTTTTAAAATCTTTAATCTCCTGGCAAAACACAATATTAATGTGGATATCATCATTCAGTCCATCGGACGGGAAGAGAGAAAGGACATCTCTTTTACGGTGGCAAAGACTGATTTAAAGGATACCATGGATCTGTTAAAGGAAAATATAAAATCCATTACAGCCCAGGATATCACGAGCGAGGAAGGTGTGGCCAAGATTTCCATTATCGGTGCAGGGATGACAGGCAATCCCGGAGTAGCGGCAAAGATGTTTGAGGCCCTTTCAAACGCCAATGTGAATATCAAGATGATCGCCACCTCTGAGATCCGGATAACGGTTCTCATCGATGAAGCAGATGTAAACCGTGCCATGAGAACGGTCCATGATGCTTTTGATCTGGCGGATTAAACAAAGGTGAAAAAAATGAACTGGTTAAAAAAAATATTTGGCTTCGGGCTTCCCTGTCTGTTCCATTCCTAACCGGGCTTTATTGCCCTGGCTGCGGGGGAACCCGGGCCGTCCGGGTCATTGCTGCAGGGGGACCTGCGGATGAGTTTTCAGTATCATCCGCTGGTCCTTTATGCTGTCTTTGCGCTGTTTTTGGAATTGTTTTTATGGGCTTTTGCAAAGGGCGGAGAAATCCCCTGGAATATAGAAAAAGAGCCAGGATACTCATCCTGGCAGGAGCCGCTATTACTGCGGTTAATTGGATTTTTAAGAATTATATGCTGGTCTTTAATAGCGTGGATCTGCTGCCTCCATTTAAGTAGCCCTTATTCTCCGGAAGGAGAGGTGGCTGAAAGGGCTTGGGCGGCAGTCTCAAAAACCTGTCTGAAATAATGGCCCAAAGGTGTGTTGGTATCCATGGTGTCATAAACAAAAATAATAAACAATGCCATCATAAGGCCGCAGACCGCGGAAATAACAGACAGGATCAGTCCAAGCTGGGCCTGCTGGGTAAAGGGTTTTCCCTGTCTGGAAAGCACGGCGCATGCGATACCGATCAGGCCGAGAAACAGGCCGGCAGGCAGACTCCAGATGCTGAACACGGGAAGCAGTCACTGGCAAGTCCAAAGCCGCCAAGAAGAACGGACCAGAAGGCCAGAAAAGAGCCGGTTGGGCGGATCTGGGGCAGCATTCCGTTATTGGTGTTATGGTTTTCTTCCATTCGTAATTTACCTCGTTTGCATATTATTGGAAGTAAAAAGCATTTCTGATAAGTCATATTATGAAAGCAAAAAGATGTTTTCATAATCGGATGGACGGCAGAAAAACACTGCCTTTTATCAGAAATCAAAAAAACGATTTCTAATAAGATATATTGTGAAAACAAAAGGCTGTCTTCAAAATCGGATGGCTGGTGCTGAAAACTGCACTTTTTATGAGAAGTTCAAAGGATATTTCTCATAAACCATACTTATTGTATGATTGTAGCACGAAAAGGCTTGCATGTCCAGACGGGTATTGCATAAGACAGGCTGATGAATTATAATAGTAAATTGAATAAAGCTTGATAGAAAAGTGCAATTATGAAAAAATAAGGGGATCACCATGGATATAATTAAGGCATTACAAGAAGAACTTTCCATTGCCCGCGGACAGGTGGAGGCAGCAGTTAAGCTCATTGACGAAGGAAACACCATTCCGTTTATTGCAAGATACCGGAAAGAGGCTACCGGTTCCTTAAACGATGAGGTCCTGCGAAACCTGGATGAAAGGCTCCGCTATCTGCGGAATTTAGAGGAACGGAAGGAACAGGTCCTTTCCTCCATCAGGGAGCAGGAGAAGCTGACGCCGGAGCTGGAAAAAAAAGATTCTAGAAGCTCAGACTCTGGTAGCTGTGGAGGATTTATACCGTCCCTATAAGCCCAAGAGGAGGACAAGAGCCACCATTGCCAGGGAAAAGGGACTGGAACCCCTTGCTGACCTGATCATGCTTCAGATGATAAAGACTCCCTTAACAGAGGCGGCGGCAGAGTACGTTTCCGAAGAAAAGGGTGTTTCTTCCCCGGAGGAAGCCATAAACGGGGCAAAGGACATCCTGGCGGAGCGGATTTCTGATAATGCGGAATACCGTACCTATATAAGAAATGCCACCATGAACCAGGGAAGCCTTCAGGGAACGGCAAAGGATGAAAAGGCAGAATCCGTATATGAAATGTATTACAATTATGAGGAAACCATTAAAAAATCCGCAGGCCACAGGATTCTGGCTTTAAACCGGGGGGAAAAAGAAAAGATTCTTACGGTAAAAATACTTGCCCCTGCAGAGCAGATTTTACGGTTTCTGGAAAAGCAGGTGATTGTAAGGGACAACTCCTGCACCACGCAGTCTTAAGAGAGGTGATCTCGGACAGCTATGACCGTCTCATAGCCCCTGCCATTGAGCGTGAGGTAAGAGGTACTTTGACAGAGCAGGCAGAGACTGGGGCAATCCGGGTGTTTGGAAAGAACTTGGAACAGCTTTTAATGCAGCCTCCCATTGCAGGACGGGTGGTCCTGGGCTGGGACCCGGCATTCAGGACAGGCTGCAAGCTGGCAGTTGTGGATGAGACAGGAAAAGTCCTTGATACCGTGGTCATTTATCCCACAGCACCCCAGAACAAGGTAGAGGAAGCAAAAGCTGTTTTAAAGAGGCTGATCAAAAAATACCATGTTTCCCTGATTTCCGTTGGAAATGGAACTGCATCCAGGGAATCGGAAGCAGTGATCGTGGAATTGTTAAAAGAAATACCGGAGCAGGTTCAGTATATTATTGTAAACGAGGCAGGGGCCTCAGTTTATTCCGCCAGCAAGCTTGCCACGGAAGAATTCCCTGAATTTGACGTGGGCCAGAGAAGTGCTGCTTCCATTGCAAGAAGGCTGCAGGATCCTCTGGCAGAGCTGGTTAAGATCGACCCCAAATCCATTGGAGTAGGCCAGTACCAGCATGATATGAACCAGAAGCATTTAAGCGAGGCTCTTCAGGGCGTTGTGGAGGACTGCGTGAATAAGGTGGGAGTGGATTTAAATACGGCTTCTGCTCCCTGCTGGAATACATTTCCGGCATATCAAAGCCCATTGCAAAGAATATCGTGGTTTACCGCGAGGAAAACGGGGCATTTACCAGCCGGAGCCAGCTTTTAAAGGTTCCAAAGCTTGGGCCAAAGGCATACGAACAGTGTGCAGGCTTTATGAGGATCCAGGGAGGGAAGAACCCCTTAGACGGAACCAGCGTTCACCCTGAAACCTACGAGGCGGCTAAAAAGCTTTTGAAAAAGCTTGGCTATGAGCTGACAGAGCTGGCTCATGGCGGCTTAAGCGGAATCGGTAAAAAGATCCTGGATTATAAAGCGCTGGCAGCTCAGTTGGAAATCGGCGAGATCACCTTGCGGGATATTGTGAAAGAACTGGAAAAGCCGGCAAGGGATCCAAGAGACCAGATGCCTGCCCCCATTCTCCGTACTGATGTAATGGAGATGAAGGATTTGCAGCCAGGCATGGTCTTAAAGGGAACCGTGAGAAATGTCATTGATTTCGGCGCTTTTGTAGATATCGGCGTCCACCAGGATGGCCTTGTCCATATTTCCCAGATGTCGGATAAATTCATCAAGCATCCCTTAGAAGCGGTCAGCGTTGGGGATATTGTTGAAGTCAAGGTCATAAGCGTTGATGTGCAGAAGAAGAGAATCGCCCTGACCATGAAATTATAAAAGAAGTTTAATTCGTCTGGCGGCTTGCCAAAAAGAAGAAAGCTATGCCAGAAGCTGTGCCAAGTGCACAGAAGGGAGGAAAACGTGGAAGAGAAAGACCCGATTAAAATAGAAGTAAAATTGACGGCAAAGGATTTGTGGAAGTTTTCCATGTACCATTCCTATCAGGGGCTGCAGGGGCTTTTTAATATTATTTTCAGCGCTGCTGCTGTTTTTCTCCTGATTACCACATGGAGTTCCAATTCCACCCCTTACCGGGTGCTGCTGATCGTTTGCGCCTGATGTTTACGGTCTGGCAGCCGGGCATTCTTTATTTAAAGGCTCTTAAGCAGGCAAAGACTCCTGGGATCCAGAACCCCATGACCCTTACCTTTGGTGAGAATGGGATTCTGGTTTCCCAGGGAGAGGAAAGCATGGAAATCGCCTGGGAAAACATTGGAAAAGTGGACCGCGTTAGGGATATGATGATCCTGTATATGGACCGGGTTCACGCCTATCTGCTGCCTGATTCCGTTACGGGAGAGAAAAAGGCGGCTATCCGCGGGCTTATCAAAGAAAAACTGCCTCCTGAAAGGCGAAAGAGGATATAAATTATGGTAATAGAAAGCTGGAAACCAGAAGAAACCTATGAATTTGGGAAAAAACTGGGAGAGGAAGCGAAGCCTTCTTCTGTATATTGCTTAAACGGGGATTTGGGAGTAGGAAAGACCGTATTTACCCAGGGGTTTGCGTCAGGCCTTGGAATCAGGGAGCTGGTAAACAGTCCCACCTTTACCATTGTCAACCAGTATGAGGAGGGGCGCCTGCCTTTCTACCATTTCGATGTGTACCGGATCGGTGATATCAGCGAGATGGATGAGATCGGTTATGAAGACTGTTTTTACGGGGAGGGAGTAAGCCTGATTGAATGGTCCAATTTGATTCAAGAGCTTCTTCCTGACCATGTAATAACCATAACCATTGAAAAGGATTTGGAAAAAGGGTTTGAGTACAGGAAAATAACCGTGGAGGGAATGTAAATGAGGATACTTGGAATTGAAAGCTCGTCTTTGGTAGCTTCCGTTGCTGTAGTGGAGGACGAGGTACTGACTGCGGAATATACGGTGAATTTTAAGAGGACCCATTCCCAGACCCTTCTTCCCATGCTGGATGAAATAGTAAAAATGATAGAGCTGGATTTAGAGACCATTGATGCCATTGCAATCTCCGGGGGCCCTGGTTCCTTTACCGGGCTTCGGATCGGCTCTGCTACAGGAAAGGGCCTTGGCCTGGCTTTAAAGAAACCTCTGGTTTCTGTGCCCACCGTGGATGCCATGGCTTATAACTTATATGGAAGCGCCTATCGGGTCTGCCCTATCATGGATGCCAGAAGGAACCAGGTATATACAGGCATCTATGACAACAGGGACGGATTCTCCGTGATTAAGGAACAGTGCCCCATGGACATTGAAGAATTGGTGGAAGAATTAAATGCAGCGGGAGAAAAGGTGATTTTTTCAGGAGACGGAGTTCCTGTATACAAAAAGCAGATACAAGAAAAGATGAAGGTTCCCTTCCTGTTTGCCCCGGCTCATTTGAACCGGCAGCGGGCGGCAGCAGTTGCGGCTTTAGGCAGCCGGTATTATGAAGAGGGAAAGACCCTTACGGCAGCGGAGCATGCCCCTGATTATTTGAGGAAGCCCCAGGCGGAGCGGGAACTGGAGGCAAAAGGGGGAGAATCCCATGGTTCATGAAATGAGGCCAGAGGATGTATCTGGAGTCGCTGAAATAGAACGGCTCTGTTTTTCAGACCCATGGCCCTTGGAGTCTGTCAAAAAGGGCCTGGAAAGCAGCCTTGATACCTGGCTGGTACTGGAAGAAGAGGGGGACGTTTTAGGATACTGCGTTTTCCGGGTCATTGCCGGGGAAGGAGAACTGCTTCGGATCGCTGTTTTGCCTGCTTACAGGGGGAGGGGCCTTTCTAAGAAACTTATGGACCGGCTGGTGGAATATTCCAGAAAAAATGGGGTGACATCCTGTCTTTAGAAGTCCGGGAAAGTAATAAAAAGGCCAGAAACCTTTATAGATCCTATGGTTTTGAAGAGGAGACGATCCGGAAAAATTATTACCTTAATCCCTGCGAAAATGCTGTTATCATGTGGAACCGCCGGATATGAAACATTTACCACTAAAAATAAGGGGAAACACCGTTTATAATGTAGGGGTATCCAGTATGGATGCCCTTTTTCCTGTTTTCGTATGACGCAAAACGGAAACAGGGCCTGACTGGTAAGTGCGAAAAAGGAAATACTGCGGGTATCCCTTTATGCCCAACAGCATGGGCAATTAAGTGGAAAGGTGAGAGGAAGATGAGAAAGTACAAAAACGGTGGTCAGCTTGAAACAGTTGTTTGCAACTGCTGTGGCAAAAAAAATTATCGTGTCAGAAGGTATTGCCAGGGAGGGAGTAATAAGCGTCAATCATACCTGGGACTTTTTTTTCCGAGAAGGATGGGGAGATCCATCATTTTGATCTGTGCGAGGAATGTTACGATGCCATGATTCAGGAATTTAAGATTCCTGTTGAAGTGGAAGAACAGCTGGAATATTTATAGTTGCTAATTGCCTCTGCTTTGTGATATGATTTTATGAGGCGGTTTTTTTCCGCCATTTATTGATAGAAACCAAAGCGAGGAAATTTTATGTTGGATATATGTTTACTCGGAACCGGAGGAATGATGCCCCTGCCATACCGGTGGCTGACAGCCATGATGGCCAGATGCGGCGGCAGCGATCTTCTCATTGACTGCGGAGAAGGAACCCAGATTGCGTTAAAGGAAAAGGGCTGGAGCCCGAAACCCATTGACATCATTTGTTTCACCCATTATCACGCCGACCATATCAGCGGTCTTCCGGGACTTCTCCTGACCATGGGCAATGCGGAAAGGACAGAACCCCTGACTCTTATGGGGCCAAAGGGCCTGGAGCGTGTGGTGAGTGCTCTTCGGGTCATTGCGCCGGAGCTGCCCTTTGAACTGAAATTCATTGAGCTTGACCAGGTTCGGGAACAGGTAAAGATCGGGCCATATGTGATCGATGCTTACCGGGTGAACCACAATGTTGCTTGTTATGGTTATTCCATTTCCATTCCAAGGACAGGCCGGTTTGATGTAGACCGGGCCAATGCCGCCGGAATACCCCAGAAATTCTGGAGCCGTCTGCAAAAAGGAGAAACCATTGAAGAGGCAGGAAGAACCCTGACTCCTGATATGGTCTTAGGTCCGGTAAGACGAGGGCTTAAGGTTACCTATTGTACGGATACAAGGCCGGTTCCTGTAATTGCGGAATATGCAAGGGAGGCGGATCTTTTTATCTGCGAAGCATGTACGGTGAGGAAGGAAAGGAAGCAAAAGCCAGAGAATATAAGCATATGACTTTTTATGAGGCAGCCAGGCTGGCAAAGGAAGCCCAGCCTAAACAGATGTGGCTGACCCATTACAGCCCCTCCCTTACCAGGCCAGAGGAATATATGGAGAAAGTCCGGGAAATCTTCCCCCGCGCAAAAGCGGCAAAGGATGCCTGGACATTGGAGCTGGAATTTGATGAGGAGTGAGGGAGCGGCAATGAAAAAGAATCATACAGAAGAAGATGTCTATATACTGGCGATTGAAAGTTCCTGTGATGAGACGGCGGCTGCCGTAGTTAAGAACGGAAGAGAGATCCTTTCCAATGTGATCTCCTCCCAGATCGCCCTGCATACCCTCTATGGGGGCGTTGTACCGGAAATCGCATCCAGAAAGCATATTGAAAAAAAATAAATCAGGTCATAGAAGCAGCCCTTCTGGAGGCAGGGCTGTGCCTGGAGGATATGGACGCCATAGGCGTTACTTATGGCCCGGGCCTTGTGGGAGCGCTCCTTGTAGCGTTGCTGAGGCAAAGGCCATTGCTTATGCTGCAGGCAAGCCGTTAGTGGGTGTCCATCATATTGAAGGACATGTATCGGCCAACTTCATTGAGCATCCGGATCTGGAGCCGCCGTTTTTATGCCTGATCGTATCCGGCGGCCATACCCATCTTGTCATTGTAAAGGATTACGGTGAATTTGAAATCCTGGGCCGTACCAGGGATGACGCGGCAGGAGAAGCATTTGACAAGGTTGCAAGAGCAGTGGGCCTTGGATATCCGGGAGGCCCGAAGATTGACCGGGCGGCTAAGGAAGGAAATCCCCATGCCATCAAATTCCCACGGGCAAAGGTGGAAGGGAACATTTACGATTTCAGCTTTAGCGGCCTAAAGTCTGCGGTATTAAACCACATCAACCATGCAGGCATGATGGGAGAGGAAATCAATGTCCCTGATTTAGCGGCCTCTTTCCAGAATGCGGTCGTGGACGTGCTGGTAAGTCATACGGTAGAGGCAGCAAAGGAATATGGATTTAAAAAGGTTGCCATAGCCGGTGGTGTGGCTTCCAATTCTGCCCTGCGGCAAGGGATGAGCCTTGCGTGTGAAAAAGCCGGTATTGCCTTTTACTATCCTTCACCCATTTACTGCACTGATAACGCAGCCATGATCGGCACAGCAGCTTATTATGAGTACATTAATGGATCAAGGGCCGGTTGGGACTTAAATGCAGTTCCCAATTTAAAGCTGGGTGAGAGGTGATAGACGGATGGAACGAAAAGGAAGAACGGCAGCGGTCATATTGGCAGCAGGAAAAGGGACACGCATGGGGACTCAGGTGCATAAGCAGTATCTGGAGCTCTTTGGGAAACCTCTGCTGTATTATGCGCTTCGTGCCTTTGAGAACAGTTCGGTAGATGAGATCATCCTGGTGACCGGTCCGGAAGAGTCGGGGTATTGCCAGGAGGAGATCATAGAGAAATACGGTTTTAAAAAGGTGGCTGCGGTTACAGAAGGTGGAAAGGAACGGTATCATTCCGTATACGAAGGGCTTAAAGCAGTTAACAACTGTGAATATGTCCTGATCCATGACGGAGCCAGGCCCTGTGTGACGGCCGAGGTCATAGAGGCAGCTTCCGATGCAGCCAGAATGTATAAGGCATGTGCGGTTGGGATGCCTGTAAAGGATACCATTAAAATTTCCGATCATGATGAATTTGCCGCCATGACACCGGACCGGAACAGTCTGTGGCTGATTCAGACTCCTCAGGCATTTGAATATGAACTGGTACTTCGGGCTTATGAAAAGCTTATGTCATCGGAGCAGTATCAGGGGGGAGTAACGGATGATGCCATGGTGGTAGAAACCATGACTCAGGAAAAGGTGAAATTAATTCGGGGCGATTATGCCAACATAAAGATTACAACACCGGAGGACATGGAAATTGCCGAAGTGCTGATAAAAAGAAAACAACGGGAAAAATAAAAGGAATGCTGTAAGTGCAGCTTCCTTTTTATTTTTTCCCTCCTGATTTTAAAAGATCCTTTACAATCAGATGAAGGTGGTCAAGCTGCTCCCGGTTTAAATGTTGTGCATCCTCTATTAGTTCTTTTACTTTTGACGGGCTGCTGATGCTGTGAGAAAAAAAATTCGGCTGGTTCAATGTCCAGATACTCGCATATATAGAAAAAAACCCATCATGGACGGAAGAGCCAGTCCATTTTCTATTTTATGGATATATGTGGGATTCTGCCCAAGAGACAGACTCATATCACGTGCAGACACGCCCTTTTGAGCTCTAAGCTCTGAAAGGCGTTTGGAAAAATTGAAATCTATATACATAGGTAGCTCCTCCTGATTCCATAGTATTGCATTATATGAAATATATGTAGTAAATAATGCAATCCATCACTTGACATGTTGCATTCATTACAATATTATTAGTTATATAAAGTATTTAATGTATGATTATACAGAAAAGTCCGCCATGCGGGTAAGCGGCTTCCAATGTTACCGGCGGCTGCATAAGAAGCAACACCTGCGGGTATACCTTTATGCCCAGAACGCATGGGCAGGAAAGATGAAAGAAGGTACGGTAGATGAAAACTGATGATAACAGGATAGAGAAGGGCAAAAACGCCGGGCTTGGGCTTTTGGACCGAATAGCGGCGAATTCTGGCTGCATGTACCTGTCAGATTTAAGAAACTGTATTTCTATAAGATGCTGTCGTTTTGTTGTTGCCGAAATACCGGCAGAAGATTATCCAGTAAAAGTATGGGAAGATGCGCTTAGTTATATGACCGGCACAGTAGAAGATTTTAAGACAGCTGAAGAAGCAAAACAACGGCTTTTAGAGTATTTTTAAGACTTAGGGATATAATTTGAAAAAAATGTAAAAATGTGTTGACAGAACAAACAAACAATGATAAACTATCCAAGTTGCAGCTGATAAGTACAGCAAACAAGCAATATTGGTCTCCAAGAGATTTGGAAAAAAATAGAAAAAGTGCTTGACAAAAGCATGGACTTCTATTAAAATATAAAAGCACATTTGGAGAGGTATCGAAGTGGTCATAACGAGGCGGTCTTGAAAACCGTTTGTCCGCAAGGGCGCGTGGGTTCGAATCCCACCCTCTCCGTTGGCAGGTTTTTAGCCGCTAATAACATAAAAGAATCAGCTAACTGCAGAAGTACCCAAGTGGCTGAAGGGGCTCCCCTGGAAAGGGAGTAGGCCGTTAGTAGCGGCGCGAGGGTTCAAATCCCTCCTTCTGCGTCAGCATCGAAGAAACGAATGTTTCTGGCAGATGCACAGCACTTT
>BBDR01000004.1 GCA_001312405.1 Clostridium sp. NkU-1
AATCCATTCTGTATACCATGATATCGATAACATACTTTGTACACTTTTTTTAATTCAGGACCAATCCATTATAAAAAATTGTGTTTCGAGGTCTGGAATTAAAAGATTATTGTAAGGCGGTTAAGTTGTACCATATCATTGTTAATAAGGAGACAAACTTCTTTTTACAGAATGAGTTTAAGTTATGCAATAAGGACAGAGTTGCACTTCCGGATGGGGGAGCGGATTGTCCTATTTTTAATCATACCAAAGAGAACAGGGAGGAAATAAAATGAAGAGCTTTAAGGATTTCAGCATTTTTCGAAAGCTGCTGACAGGTTTTTTAGGCCTGACACTTATTATGCTGCTGGTCGGAGGCGCAGGAATAGCCGGACTTGCCAGGATCAGCCAAATGGATACGTACTTGTACAAAGGGCAGACAGCCCCAATGAAAGATTTATTTAGGGCGGTTGAAAGCCTGTATCAGTTCCGGGTGGATTCCAGAGCCATGGTAATCTATGCGGGAGATGCCAAGAAAATTGATGAACTAAAGCTTAGCTTTGACCAGGAATCCGAGAAGTTTTTGGCCAGCGCAGCGGCTTACCGAAAGACGATAAACATTCCGGAATCCTTTACCCTTTAGATGAGTCTGTTTCGCTGTTTAACAATTCTTTTAAGCCTGCTGTAGAGAAGTGTATGGAGGAGGCAAAAGCCGGTAATGAAACTGCCGCATGGGAGGCGCTTTATCAGGAAACCGATAATATTCAGAAGATGTTTGATAATTTCAATAAATTAATCGATAACCGGCTGGCTGAAGCCGGAAAGACAAATGATGCCAATCATGCTACTGCATTGTGGCTGACCGCTGTTTTGGTTCTTTTTGTTGCATTTGGAGCCGGAGTGGCAGTATTTTTAGGGATAAGAATCTCAAAGATGATCAGTCAGCCGATTGAGCAGGTGGTGGATGCTGCCAACCGGATTGCTCTGGGGCACGTGGATGTGGAACTTGGTAATATGGATACAAAGGATGAGACCGGCCAGCTTGCCAATGCCTTTACTAAAATGATCGGCAGCATTAGAAAACAGGTAGATGCTGCGAACCGGATCAGCAACGGCGATTTTACCAATGAAGTACCCCTTCGTTCCGACCAGGATATCCTTGGGCTTGCATTGCAGAAAATCAGAAAAGATTTAAATCACACACTCTCATTAATAAGCACTGCTTCCGAACAGGTCAATGCAGGGGCAGAACAGGTTTCCTCCGGGGCGCAGGCCCTGGCTTCCGGTACCGCCGAGCAGGCGGCTACGATTGAGGAACTGAATGCTTCCGTCAGCAGCGTGGCAGAGCAGGCGGAAGAAAATGCAAAAAACGTGGAAAGAGCTGCGGACTATGTTGGGCAGGCCGGAGTCGGAGTGAATGAAAGCAACCAATATATGAGGAAGTTAAATGAGGCCATGAAGGAAATCGGGTCGGCTTCTGATAAGATATCAAGCATTACAAAGGTAATTGAAGATATTGCATTCCAGACGAACATCCTTGCCTTAATGCGGCTGTGGAATCCGCTCGTGCGGGAGAGGCTGGTAAGGGATTTGCAGTGGTTGCAGATGAAGTCAGGAATCTTGCCGGAAAGTCTGCGGAAGCAGCCAAACAGACAGCCGATTTGATCAGACATTCGGTGACCAGCGTTGCAGAGGGTGAGAAATTGGCAGATGAGACGGCAAAGGTTCTTCTGGGGGTCGCAGAACAGGCGGCGTTTGTAGAACAGGCGATCAAAGGGATCGAAGAGTCATCTTCTCAGCAGGTGCAGGTGATAGAGCAGATCAACCAGGGATTGTCCCAGGTATCTGCCGTTGTACAGACAAACGCTGCGACCGCAGAAGAAAGCTCTTCTTCCAGTGAAGAACTGGCTGCCCAGGCGCAGATGCTTCAGCAGGAGGTGGGCAGATTCAGACTTTTAAAGGAAGATATTCATTCTGCTAATTCCTATCTGGGTTAATAAAACGCCCTGCGGGTGTGCCTGTATGCCCCAAAGGCATGGCAGGAAAGAGAAAAGAAAGGGAAAGAATCGCTTTACAGCCTGCCTCCATATTATGTATAATGTAAAAAAATATAGAAGGACATAGGATAATTGTGGAGAGACGGTATGAGAGAGCTGAATAGAATTAGAGAAGATTTGAACCGCTGTGATAAGGAAATTTTAGACCTTTTGATGAAGCACCTTGGTTACGCAGCAGAGATCGTGGAATATAAAAAGGAAAAAGGTCTGCCCATATTTCAGCCGGAGGAGAATTGGCATGAAGATTTACCTGAGGCAGTAGGGAACTATGCCTATTGCACCGAATTGTCAAGGATATTTAACCAGATCCAGGAGGAAAGCAAACGGGTACAGAGCAAAAGTCTGTTTGACCATAACATCGCCCTGATCGGATTTATGGGAACAGGAAAGAGTACAGTTTCCAAGTACTTAAGGGATATGCTGGCCATGAAGGAAGTGGATGTGGATGCCATGATTGTGGAAGATCAGAAGATGCCAATCAAGGACATATTTGAAAAATATGGGGAAGAGTACTTCAGAGACTGCGAAAGCAATGCGATCCTTAACTTACAAAACTGCCGCCAGACCATTATTTCCTGCGGCGGCGGCGCGGTAATACGTGAGAAAAATGTTGAAAATCTTAAAAAGAGCAGCCGCATCGTACTTCTCACTGCCAGCCTGAGACCATATTGAATCGGGTAAAGGATGATGGGGCCGGCCAATCTTAAATGGAAATATGAATGTGGAATTCATAAAAGAGCTTATGGCAAAAACGTAAGGATTTTTATGAAAAAGCGGCGGATATTATCGTAGAAACGGATCATAAAAGCGTACAGCAGATATGCGAAGAGCTGGTCGCTTCCCTGATGCGGTTTGAACGTTGATTGGTATCCGGAACATGCTATAATACAGGCAAGAGCAAAGATTTAAAATGAATGATAAAAGATATACCGGCCTGACGGGCCGGTATATCTAATGGACTTGATCAGGCAGAGTGATTTTTAATACATAATTAACACGTGTATATCATTTGAAAGAAGGATATACACGTGTTTTTTTGTATAATACCCCTTGCTCAAAATCTGTTTCCGGCCGTTTTCTTAATTACTGGAATGGCACCTGGGAATTTCAGCCAGATTTTGTTTGTAAAAAAGTCTCATCTACACAACTTCTACAAATCGCCCTGTTATTCTTTATTCCAGAAATTAAAAAGGAGGACAGACGATGGGATCTGCTGTAAGAACTAAAAAAATACGGATCGGCGGGATGACCTGCATAAGCTGTCAAAACAAGATTGAAAAAAAACTGCGTAATACGGCTGGAATCGAAAAAGCAGAGGTAAGCTACAGCGCCGGAACTGCTGTCATTACCTTTGATACAGATATTATTTCCTACAAAAGCATTGTAGGGATTATTGAGGGTCTGGATTACGAGGTATTAACAGAGTATGAACAGCAGAAACCGGATACCAGCCGGGCTATAGGAATTCTGATCATCATTGCTTCCCTGTACATGCTGATCCAGCAGTTCGGGCTTTTAAACCTGCTTGCGCCCAGCCAGCTGGCAGACGAAAAGATGGGCTATGGAATGCTGTTTATCATCGGCCTTGTTACCTCTGTTCATTGCGTGGCAATGTGCGGCGGCATCAATCTGTCCCAGTGCATTCCAAGAAGCGGAGAGGCTGTTTCAGAAAAAAGCCGTTTTTCTACATTCCGGCCCACCTTTCTGTATAACCTGGGACGGGTGATCTCTTACACCGCAGTAGGTTTCCTGGTGGGAGCGCTGGGTTCGGTGGTTACATTCTCTAATACCCTTCAAGGTGTTTTGAAGCTGGCTGCCGGAGTGTTCATGGTCATTATGGGCATAAACATGCTGGGGATTTTCCCGTGGCTTCGCAGGCTGAATCCAAGAATGCCCCAAATTTTTGCAAGAAAAATTGACAAGGAAAAATCAAAAAGCAGCAGTCCCCTGATCGTGGGCCTGTTAAACGGACTCATGCCATGTGGTCCCTTACAGGCGATGCAGATCTATGCATTGTCGACCGGAAACCCCTTTTCCGGTGCGCTGTCCATGTTCCTGTTCAGCCTTGGTACCGTACCTCTTATGTTCGGACTTGGCGCCCTTTCCTCTGCTCTGGGGAAAAAGTTTACCAGCAAGGTCATGACAGTGGGAGCGGTGCTGGTTGTGGTACTGGGAATGTCCATGTTTTCCCAGGGATTAAGCCTGTCAGGAGTCCAGGCGCCGGACTTATTCTCAAGTGGCGGAAACAACGCCTATGCGGCCGGAGGGCAGGAGAAAAAGGATGAAATAAAAATAGAAGATGGAGTTCAGATCATAAACAGTACACTTTCTCCAGGTAGATATCCCAACATCAATGTTCAGAAGGGGATTCCGGTAAAATGGATCATCGATGCGCCCCAGGGAAGCATAAACGGCTGTAACAACCGGATGATTATCCGGGATCTTGGCATTGAATATTCCTTTAAGACTGGAGAAAATGTCATTGAATTCACCCCTGAAAAAACAGGAAGATCTCTTACAGCTGCTGGATGGGAATGATCCGCGGGTCCATCAACGTGTCGGAAGAAGGAGATGCAAAGAACAGCACAGGCTCTGATGGAGAGGGCGTATTAAAAGAATATGCACCGGAGGAACCGGTAGCAGCCGGCTATACGATTCCAACGGATAAGATTGCCATAGCGGAAGATGGTGTGGATGAATACGGAAACAGCATTCAAAGAATTACCATGGAACTTACGGACGACGGCTTTAAGCCGGCAGCGGCAGTGGTGAAGTCCGGTGTGGATGTGGAATGGAATATTATTGACAATACATCTGGTGACACCTATGGAACTCTGCTTCTTGTTCCGGATTTTGCAACCCAGCTTCCTCTTGAAGAGGGAGAAAACAACCTGTATTTCACACCCGCAGGAAGCTTTGACTTTTCCACCGGGGACAATGCCTTTTATGGGTATATCAAGGTTGTGGATGATTTAAATAATTTAGACATGGATGCTATTAAGAAAGAAATAAGCAGCTTTAAGACCCTTATCTGGCCTGAAGATACCTTCCAGGGAGCAGGCGGTTCCTGCTGCGGATAAATTGGGAATCTGTCTGTTTCACTGAATCAAGTAGGGCCTTGGATTGCGAACATCCGATTGACGTGAGGAAAGGAGAACCGATTGATGAGTTTGTTATTAAGTCACTGGCACTGCATACTCCCGGTTTTTGGTATTATCATAGCAATGTTTTTTATGAGAGACAAACAGAAAAAGGATTAAGAAAGTAAAAATTCAGGAGGTACATTTTAATGTTACAGAAATTTCGGAATGGATATAAAAAGAAAAAAAGGAAAACAGCGCAGTGGGCTTCCAATGAGGCTGGCAGTGCTGATGATAGCTGCAGCGGCCCTTACCGCATGCTCTCCCAAGGAAAAGACGAAAGAATCAGAACCAGCCAAAGCAGCGGCAGAAAGCACCCAAAAGGCAGGGAATGGAGAGGCACTAGTCATTCCTGTAAAGGATATTTCAAGTACGGCACAATTTTATCCTGTTGATGTAGACGGCACCCAGATGGAGGTTGTTGCAGTCAAGGCACCGGATGGAACCATCCGGACAGCATTTAACACCTGCCAGGTATGCTATGATTCAGGAAGAGGATACTATAAGCAGGAAGGAGATGTTCTTGTATGCCAGAACTGCAGGAACCGTTTTCCTATGGACCGGGTGGAAGTGGAGGCAGGCGGATGCAATCCCTGGCCTATTTTTGACAAGGAAAAGACCGTGACAGACGAGTCCATCACGATCTCTTATGATTTCCTTAAGGAATCCAAGGAGATATTTTCCAACTGGAAAACTTCTTATTAATTAAATATCTTTTGTGGGGAATTTCATGGAGCAGCTTACGGTAAGGCCATTTTGCCTTAAGTAATCTGCTCCCCAATTATACATGGTTTCCAGAATAGGACGGATACTGTTTCCAAGATCTGAAAGCGTATACTCCACCTTTGGCGGCACTACCGGATATACGGTACGGATGATCAGCTGATCTTCCTCCAGTTCCCGAAGCTGTTTGGGTGAGCATTTTTGGCGTTGCCTGGGGGATGAGCTTGCGAAGCTCTCCAAACCGAAGGGTATTACCAATTAAGTGCCATAAGATGAGGGCCTTGTATTTCCCTCCGATCATATCCAATGTGGCATCTACCGGGCAATGATAAGTTGTGCAGTCGCTGTTCATTTAAAGTCTCCTCCTTTAGTATCATTTTGGATACTATAGCACCAAAAAGTGCATACTTGCAAATTTCACAATTAGTGCCATAATAATAACATGAGTGCTCGAAAAATACAAGATAACAGGATAGCATATTTTTGGAGGCCATGGAAAAAAATTAGTATCATAGTGATCATTGCCGATGCCGGAGGGGACGCCTGAAGGAAGGGGCAGTAAAAAAATAGTGAGGTGAGTCAGAATGGAAAGTCAAATCTTAAATATAAGAGGAATGACCTGTGCAGCCTGTGCGCAGAGAATTGAAAAAAACAGTGCGGAAGCTTTCCGGTATCAGCCAGGCAAATGTAAATCTGGCCAGTGAAAAGCTTTTTGTTGAATATGACAGCAGTACCCTTGAGCTTTCCGCTATTAAGGCAGCAGTATCTAAAATCGGATATGAGGTGGTGGAAAAATCCGAAAATGCCAAAGTGACCATACCCATCGGCGGAATGACCTGCGCGGCCTGTGCCAAGCGTATAGAAAAAGCCGTTGGAAAGCTGGAAGGCGTGGCAAGCACATCGGTGAATTTTGCAACGGAAAAAGCTACAGTTACCTATGATCCCCAGAAGATCAGGATGTCAGCCATAAAGGCAGCCATTGAAAAGGCAGGCTACAAAGCCCTGGAAGTGAACAAGGCAGATGCAGCGGATGAGGACAGAGTCCGCAAGCAGCGGGAGATCAAGAACCTTTGGACCAAGTTCATCGTGTCCGCGGTATTCTCTGTGCCCCTTCTTTACATTGCCATGGCGCCCATGATCAATATCATACAGCTGCCCTTCCCGGCAGGGATCGCCCCCATGGAGAACCCCCTGACCTATGCTCTGGTGGAACTTCTGCTGGTGGCTCCGGTCATAGGCGTTGGCTATAAATTCTATACCATTGGTTTTAAAGCCCTGTTACAGAGAAGTCCCAATATGGATTCTCTGATCGCTATCGGAACCACGGCTGCTGTTCTTTACAGCATCTACAACACGTTCCAGATTGCAGAAGGGCATTTTATGGCAGTGGATTCCCTGTATTTTGAATCGGCGGGAGTCATCATCACCCTGATCCTGCTGGGAAAATCCCTGGAAGCTGTTTCAAAGGGCAGAACCAGTGAAGCCATCAAGAAGCTGATGGGCCTTGCTCCCAAGACAGCAATCATTCTTGAAGACGGTGTGGAAAAGGAAATTCCTATTGACGAAGTGGAAATCGGTGATATGATTTTAGTAAAGCCCGGCGAAAAGATCCCTGTAGACGGGACTGTGTTAGGCGGCCATACTGCCATCGATGAATCCATGCTGACCGGTGAAAGCATGCCGGTGGATAAAAAAGAAGGGGACCAGGTCTATGCTGCTTCCTTAAATACAACGGGAACCATCCGTTTCAGAGCGGAAAAGATCGGCAGCGATACAGCCCTGGCTCAGATCATCAAGCTGGTGGAGGACGCCCAGGGATCAAAGGCGCCCATTGCCAGATGGCTGACATTGTTTCCGGATACTTCGTTCCAGTCGTTTGTGTGATTGCCCTGCTTTCCGGTATTGCCTGGTATATCGGCACCGCCGGAGACTTAAAGTTTGCCCTTACCATATTCATTTCAGTTCTGGTTATCGCCTGTCCCTGTGCCTTGGGTCTTGCGACACCCACTGCCATCATGGTGGGAACCGGAAAGGGCGCAGAAAACGGCATTTTAATCAAGGGCGGAGAGGCTCTTGAGACAGCTCATAAAATCAGCACCATTGTTTTTGATAAAACAGGCACCATTACCGAAGGGAAACCAACGGTGACCGATGTTCTGACCATAGAAGGGATTACCAAAGAGATGCTGCTGCAGCTTACGGCTTCTGCAGAAAAAGGCTCCGAGCACCCTCTGGGGCAGGCAATTGTCCACGGCGCGGAAGATGCCGGACTTACCTTATTTACAGCGGAGCATTTTGAGTCCTTAACCGGACGGGGGATAGAAGCGAAGATAGGCGGAGAAGATATCCTTGCCGGAAACCGGAAGCTGATGGTTGAACGCAGCATTTCCTTAACAGGAATGGAGGAAGCATCGGACCGGCTGGCCGGAGAAGGAAAAACACCTATGTATGTGGCCATTAACGGCAAACTGGCAGGTATTGTAGCTGTTGCGGACGTTGTAAAGGAATCCAGCAGGGCGGCTATTGAACAGCTCCATAAGATGGGCATAGAAGTGGCCATGATCACCGGAGACAATAAGAGAACTGCAGAGGCTATTGCAAAGCAGGTAGGAATCGACCGGGTTCTGTCCGAGGTGCTGCCTCAGGATAAATCTGATGAGGTCAGGAAGCTGCAGGCCGAAGGACGTAAGGTAGCCATGGTTGGTGACGGGATCAATGACGCTCCGGCTCTTGCCCAGGCTGATATCGGTATCGCAATCGGTTCCGGTACGGACGTAGCCATGGAATCCGCTGATATTGTCCTCATGCGTTCTGATTTAATGGATGTGCCCACAGCAATCCACTTAAGCAAGCAGACCATCCGAAACATCAAGCAAAACCTTTTCTGGGCCTTTGGTTATAATGTGATCGGAATCCCCATCGCTGCAGGACTTTTGCATCTGCTCTTTAACGGGCCCCTTCTTAACCCGATTTTTGCGGCAGCAGCCATGAGTTTAAGCTCAGTTTCCGTGCTGACCAATGCATTGCGGCTGAAACGATTTAAACCAACCACAGGAACGAGGTGAACCGGATATGAACAGAAATGGAAAATTAATTGCAGCAGTGGGAGCCGCCGTAGTATTGGTGGGAGCAATCGTTATAGCGGTTGTACGGACAGCGGGGGGAAATCTGGATGTAGTCGGAAAACAATCCATCACATCCTTTGAAGCAGTTTTAAATACCATCCCCGACAATGTAAAAGCTGATGAAATCAATGGAGGCTGGTCCTTAAATGCCCCCGATAACGGTGTACGATTTATCTGGAGCGAAGATTACAGCCAGAGCCCTCTGCATGATGCCATGCTGGAGCTTGATGCGGCCCCATTTGTGAGCGCAGGACTTGATGTTAATAAGCTGCCGGATAACTACGCGGCCTATGACGGAATGCTGATGGTGGGAACCAAGCTGGGAACGGAAAAGCCGGTTTATAAAGGAGATGTAACTCCCCTTGCAGCCTATGAGCAGATCGTAAATAAGCACCGCAGCTTTATCAACTACCATATGGACCTTGACCACTACGGAGTAAAGCTGGGAGACGGCAATATGTTTGAATGGGCGAAAAATATGGAAACAAATACAGTTAACAACCAGAATCAGGATAAGGACATTGTCTTTGTATTAAATCCCGAGCCTCTCATAGCAGCCGGTGTTGATCCGGAGAAAGTGGAAGGCTGTATATGCGCCGGTTACTGTAATGGAAGGCGGAAAGACTTTAGAGGTCTATAAATTTTTAAAGCCCTTTAATTTAAAATAATAAATCATAACGGAGGTAACTCAAATGGCAAAATCAGTTATAAAAGTAGATGGTATGGCATGTGAACACTGTGTAAAGGCGATCACAAATGCGGTAGGCGCTTTAGCCGGTGTATCCGGTGTATCCGTGGATCTGGCAGCAAAGACCGTAACCGTGGATCATGATCAGGATCAGGCATCTGTCCAGACAATCAAATCTGAGATTGAAGACCAGGGATATGATATCATTGAATAACAAATAGAGAGGACGGGAACCGCACAATGGACGGTTCCCGCCTTTCGCGTTTTAATTTATAATAAGCCAGGGAGAGCGAAGAGGAGCTTGCTCATCGGCGCGAAGGCTGAATGTCGGTCATGAACTGCAGGTTCATGATAAAACGGATTGAGGTGTTAAAATGCTTAAAAGCAGCAAAAATGTACTGGTCGTGGATGATGAACCTAAAATAGTGGAGGTCGTCTGTCTGCTTTTGGAAAGCAAGGGATTTTGCACATTCCCTGCCGAAAACGGAAGGAAGGCACTGGAGATATTTGATTCGGAAAATATCGCTCTTGTCATTCTGGATCTTATGATGCCGGATATTTCAGGAGAAGAGGTGTGCATTGCCATCCGCAAGAAATCCCGGGTTCCCATTATCATGCTGACCGCCAAGGTGGATGAAAGCGATGTGGTGGAAGGGCTGGGGCTAGGGGCGGATGATTACGTTGTAAAGCCCTTTGGTTTAAAAGAACTGTATGCCCGGGTTGAGGCTGTTCTCCGCAGGACAGAAAGGGACTTAGTACCCCTTGTTAAGAGGAATTCCTGGAGAAATGGAGATCTGGTGATCGACTTTGAGAAGAATGAAGTTCGAAAAAAAAGGAAACAGTCTGACCCTGACACCCAGCGAATTAAAAATCCTGTCGGTGCTCATCAAATATCCTGGAAAGGTCTTTACCCGGGAGGAGCTTATTGAGCAGCGCTTGACAAGGGCTTTGCCGGATATGACAGGGCAATAGACAGCCACATTAAAAACATTAGGAAAAAGGTTGAGGACGATCCCAAAAACCCGGTGTATGTACGGACCATACCAGGACTGGGATATAAATTCGGAGGGGATGGAGAGTGAAGAGCTTAAGAAAACAGCTTTCTCTTTCAATTTTACTGACGCTTCTGATTACCATTGGGCTTATTGGCCTTCTTTCCAACTGGTTTATAAACCGGGAGTTTGAGAAGTATATCACCGAGCTGGGGCGGGAGCGCAGGGAAAATATTGTAGATGATTTAAGCAAGCAGTACGATGGGTTCAAACGGAACTGGAAGCTTGACTATGTTCATGCCATCGGCATGAATTCCCTTTATGACGGATATATTTTGAAGCTGTATGACGCAGGGGGAAACATGGTATGGGATGCAGAAAACCATGACATGAGCCTTTGCGGACAGATTATGGATGAGATTTCAGCACGAATGGAAGAGAGGGGCGCTGAGGGCGGCTTTGTGGACAACACCTATGAACTTGATCAGAATGGGAAAAAGGTGGGAGCTGTTTCTATTAAGTATTACGGCCCGTTTTTTTATGAATGAGGCTGATTTTAACTTCATCAATGTCATGAACACAGTACTTTTGGTCATCGGTATCTTATCCAGCGCCTGCTCGGTGGTGGTAGGGTGTCTCCTTGCCCGCAGGATTTCCCGCCCTGTCACAAAAACGGCCTATATTGCCAAACAGATATCAAAGGGCAATTATAACATCCGGTTTGAGCCTGGAACAAGGATACGGGAGCTTGATGATCTTGCGGATGCAATCAATCATCTTTCTGATGCACTTAATTGTCAGGAAAAACTGCGCAAACAGATGACTGCGGATGTGGCTCATGAGCTGCGGACCCCTCTGACTGCTCTTGGTTCCCATTTGGAAGCCATGATAGAAGGCTTGTGGGAAGCAACGCCTGAACGGCTGAAAAGCTGTCATGATGAGGTAAAGCGCCTTGGAACCCTGGTTGAGGATTTGGGACAGCTGGCAAAGATTGAGGGTGAAAACCTGGTTTTAAATAAATCCCGGATCGATCTGCTGGAAATTGTACGCACGGTGTCAGATACGATGAAGGGAGAAATCAGCAAGAAGAATTTGTCCCTTTCCATAGAAGGCAGTCCGGTCTTTGCTGAAGCGGATAAAAACAGATTCAGCCAGGTTATTGCCAATCTGCTTTCCAATGCTATCAAATACACGCCAGAGGCGGAGCCATAGGGATTTTAGTATATGAAACAAAAGGGTGGGGGATTGTTAAGGTAAAGGATACTGGAATCGGTATTCCTGAAAATGAACTGCCCTTAATCTTTGAACGATTTTACAGGACCGATAAATCCAGGAACCGGAAATCAGGAGGCGCCGGAATCGGACTTGCCATTGTCAGATCCATTGTTGCTGCCCATAACGGAACTGTAACAGCAGAGAGTATAAAAGAGCAGGGAAGTTGTTTTACGGTAAGCATTCCAAAGGAAGGCTAAATACGTGATTTTCTCCTTTTAACCGAATCAAGTAAGTCCCGGTGAAGTGAGGCACGCTGTGAGCAAGTAGGGTCACGGATTGCGAATATCCGCCTGACATGTTTTTTGGTACAAGTCCTTTTTTTGCATAGAAACCAGTGGCATGAAGGATCATATTGATAAGTTTTGGAATATAAGGGAAACTTTGTTGATTTATTCATGTCATTGGGTTTATAATTTATTATATATGTATTATTTAACCAGAGGAGGAAATGAATATGTTCGAAAGTATGGTTGACGCATTGAAAGCACAAAAAAAAGAAAGATCGTATTTACCGAAGGCACTGATCCGAGAATTCTGGAAGCAGCCAGCCGCCTTTACAAAGATGGTGTTCTTACGCCGATCCTTCTTGGTAATCCTGGTGAAATAGAAGCAGCTGCAAGAAAATTCGGCTGGCCAGTAGACGGCATTGAAAAAAATAGATCCGCTTAACTATGAGGGATCGGAAGAAATGACAGCCAAAATGGTAGAATTGAGAAAGGGAAAAATGGATGAAGCAGCCTGCCGGGAAGCCCTTAAAAAAATCCAATTATTTCGGTACCATGCTGGTTAAAACAGGAAAGGCAGACTGCCTGTTAGGCGGAGCCACCTATTCCACTGCTGATACGGTAAGACCGGCTTTGCAGCTGATTAAAGCCAGACCTGGCAGCAAAATTGTTTCCAGCTGTTTTATTCTATACCGGCAGACGGAAAGCGGCAAAGAAATGTATGCTATGGCTGATTGTGCCATTAATGTTAATCCTGACGAAAACGAGCTGGTGGAAATTGCATTAGAGACAGCCAGAACGGCCAGAACTTTTTCCATTGACCCCATTGTTGCACTTCTTTCTTACAGCACCCTGGGTTCCGGTAAAGGCGAATCCGTTGATAAAGTGCACAATGCGGCTGAAAAATTGAAAGCAATGGATTTAGACTACCCTGTAGAAGGAGAGCTGCAGTTTGATGCCGCTTTTTCCCCAACAGTGGCTAAAGTAAAGGCGCCGGACTCCCAGGTGGCCGGGCATGCAAACACATTTATCTTCCCCAATATTGATGCCGGAAACATCGGTTATAAAATAGCACAGCGCTTGGGAGGCTTTGAAGCGTTCGGCCCCATTCTGCAGGGACTAAATGCTCCGATCAATGATCTTTCAAGAGGGTGTAATGCAGATGAGGTTTATAAAATGTCGATTATTACAGCGGCTCAGATATAAGCCTGCTTTAGATTTTTAGAAATATCATGAATAACGAAAAGCATCAGAATGGAATATTTTGATGCTTTTCGTTATTTATAATCGGAAAAACTGTTTTACATATCCACGATTAAGTAAAACATAAAAGACTGTGTTCTTTATTAAAAGCATGGCCTTTTTTATTAACGGTACAGTAAAAAAAATGGGGAATGGTTCGCGGTGGAAGGAATTCATAGAAAAAGACTATCCAGCGTTTCGAATAATCATACCATAGCCCCAATACTATTATATAAATAATGATAAATACAGCCGGACTACGGCAAGCATTAACGGGGAATGAACAGGGAGGCTTATATAATTGAAGAAAGTCATGTATATTTGTATTGGAATTGCGGCCATGATCCTGGGAGCCGTGGGAACAGTGGTGCCGGGCCTGCCTACCACGCCGTTCTTACTGCTGGCTTTGCTCTGTTTCACAAAAGGCTCGGAAAAACTTAATTGCTGGTTTAAAGGCACAGCCCTGTATGCAAAATACGTAAAAGATTATGATTACGACCGGTCACTGACAAAAAAGCAGAAGCTTACCATTCAGGCTTCTGCAGGACTGATGATGTTTATTGCCTTTTTATTGACCGGAAATCTGGTTATACGACTGCTTCTTATAGGAGCGTTCATTTTGCATAATTATGTGTTTATTTTTGTTATTAAAACGCGTCAGGCCGGCAGGCCGGAAACAACTATAAATGGATTGGGCGGTGACAAATATGAATTATGATGGAATTTTTTATTGGTGTCGGAACGTTTCTCATCATCGGATTATTACATCCAGTTGTTATCAAAGCAGAATATTACTTTGGCGGGAAAATCTGGCCGGTTTTTCTGATTGCGGGAGCACTGTGCATCGGCTTTTCCCTTGCCTGTCCTGGAGGAATTCTATCCGCACTTCTGGCAGTACTTGGCTTCTCGCTTTTATGGAGTATAAAGGAGCTTGCAGAACAAAAGAAAAGGGTAGAAAAAGGCTGGTTCCCTAAAAATCCCAAGAAAAAAATAACTATGATATATAAAAAAACGATCCCATAAGGATCGCTTTTTGAGCTGAGAGGAAACGGCAGCTTACAACAGCGCTGAAAGAGAAGAATCCCGCTGCCGGGATTCTTTTTTTCTCCTTAATTATCAGACGCAGGTAAACATATCGATCCTGTTCAGTGAAATTCCGGTATATGACCAGCCAAATCTACGATCCCAACGGAACCCTGCAACTGTATTTGCCCAGATCTGGACAGGGAAAAACCAAAACTCCTGTCCATTGCTTAACCAGACATAAGTAAATCGTCCGATGCAGTTTCTCATGGATCCAGGACTGACCATTTTGGTTCCGGCGCGTGCTTGAGCAGGCCTTTGAGGAGCGCTGGACGGCGGAGGTCCCATAGGTACCGGACCACCTCCGCTTGGGGGCCTGTTATCAGGAGGTGATGGAGGCCTGTTATTAGGAGGCGATGGGGGTCTGTTACCAGGAGGTGATGGAGGCCTGTTATTAGGAGGCGATGGGGGCCGATTATTAGGAGGTGACGGAGGTCTGTCATTAGGTGGGAATGGGGGCATAATTTTACTTCCTTTCCGAATGTTGATAGTAATATTATATGAGATATAGGAAAAGGAATTGACATGAACCGGAAGTAAAATCAGAATTGCACCAAATCCGATATGATTATAGACTGTTCTCATCTTAAAACATTGTTCGGTATTTGTGAGGGCAGTTATACCGACAGGCTGCAGATATCGGCATGACGCTCATTATCTTATTTAACGATTCCCCCATGGAAATAGCATTCATAAACCTGTAAATCTTTATAGTATATTTCTTCGTATCCCTGATACCATTTGAAGTCTCCGCATACCTTGCAGTTATAAAAGTAATCATTTTCCTGATAAAAAGCAGGACCGCGGAAGGGTTTATCCTGAGGGACGGCCAATAAAGCTGCTTTTAAAAAATTACTGCTAAAATGACTGTTTGTTACCCGCCCGGAGTAATTCATTGCATAGATTGGAATGCTGTTTTTCCACACAGCCTCTTCTCCGGAAAAACACTCGCCGCCGATATACGTGTCTAAATATAAGAAAACGCCTTCTTCATATCGTAAATCATGGGAATTTGGCCTTGAAGAAGCGCATTCCGCGCCTTTTGCAGCATAAGTTCTGCATTTTGCTTTAATTAAAAAAATCAATTATTTCTTTGCTGTTGCAGGAATCCTGAGTTACGATGGAAGTAATGCAGGAATCATTGTCTTTTACCAGATGGTCAATGGTAGTTTTGAAAAATTCTGAAATACTGATGAGATTGGAAATATCAGGATATGCCTGGCCGGATTCCCATTTTGCTATGGCTTGACGGGATACGGATATTTTTTCGGCTAATTCTTCCTGTGTTAAGCCTTTGCTTTTTCTTAGAAGCAACAATTTTTCTGGAAAAATCATGGAAATTCACCTCCGTGTTTTTTACTATCTTACCACATTTATATAGTTGTTTTGTATCCACTTTTGGTTGCTTTTTTTGCTACTTTTATTTGCTTAAACCTCATGAAACTATTTTTGAAGATGATATGGAGGAATTAGAGGAGGCGCTAAGAGAAATTATTATCAATTAACAGCAATATAAGCTGGCAATTGAAATGAGCAAAAGGCTGAGTAATACTTTATTATTCAATTTTGAGTCTTTAGGGATTATGCCTATTCCTGTTATGACATAATTAGTAAGAATAAATAAGTTAAGAGTTAACGTACATTGAAAAGCTATATTGATAGTTCGCGTGTTAGGTGCTAGTATATTTATGAGATTTATTTTTGATCAAGCAAAGGGGGCTATAATGAAACTCGAAAAAAATGGGAGATTTTTTTGATCGTCGTTTAGATGGATATGAGGACCACCAACTTAATTGTATTGATTCAGCAAAGATATTTTATCCCTATACAGCATCGCAGCTGCCTATGGCTAAAGGCTGCAAAGTGCTTGATTTGGGCTGTGGGACAGGTCTGGAATTGAATGAATATTTCAAGGTTAATCCACATGCAGTAATAACAGGGATTGATTTGGCAAGTGGCATGTTAAAGGCTTTGAAGGCTAAATTTCCAGACAAACAGCTTACTCTTATCAATGGCTCATATTTTGAGGTTCCGTTTGGAGAAAATGTATATGACGCTGCTGTTTCTGTGGAATCTTTGCATCATTTCACTTTGGAACAGAAAATTCTGCTCTATAAAAAGCTGCATGGTTCTTTAAAAGAGGGCGGCTATTTCATTTTAACGGACTATATGGCGGAAAATGATAAGGAAGAAGAGAAGGGCTTTTTAGAGCTTTCCCGGCTGAAAAAAAGAATTAGGAATAAGTGACGCTGAATTCTATCACTATGATACGCCGCTTACAAGGGCGCATGAAACAGAAGCTTTGCTCTCCGGAGGATTTTCAAAAGTCGAATTTCTGAATAAATGGCATAGTACGAATATTCTGAAAGCATATAAATGAGTTTTCCTTTGGATTAGGATTATGGCATAATGAGAAGCCGATAAATAGAACATGCAAGAAGAGAATTATGGGCTTAAGATATGTAAAAGCTTATAAGAAAGATGCAGATTTGTTAATAAATTTTTATAATACCCTTTCCATGCAGACTATGTAAAGTATGGAGAGTGTCCTGCAACGGACTCGCTGAATGGAACTATAAATTTTCATAAAACTCCTGAAACATGACATGCTGTTGTCATGTTACCTATGGTACAATGAAAATATAGCGGACAATAGCCGCCAATATCGAAAGGAGCAAAGGCAATGGAAGAGAGATACTGCCAAAGCTGCGCCATGCCCATGGGCACGACTGACGAGATGCACGGGACCAACGCAGACAGGAGCAAGAGCGAGGATTACTGCAAGTATTGTTTTGAAAATGGGGCTTTTACGGCGAACTGCACTATGGATGAAATGATAGAGTTTTGCGTTCCTCACATGGCTGCCGCTAATTCAGGAATGAGCGCGGACGAAGCGAGGAAAATGATGCGCGGCTTTTTCCCCAGGCTTAAGCGTTGGAAACTAAACTAACGGCGGCGTGCATAGAATGGTTTCACTATGCACGCAAGCCATTTTCAAGGAGGATTAAACCGTGTCCAGACCCACAACAAAGCCTGATCTTATGGCAGCGGCAAACACGCAATTCGAAAAACTGTGGCAAATGATAGACTCCATGACGGAGGAGGAACAGAACGGGGAGTTCAATTTCAGAGACGATTTTCTGCAAAAGCAAAAAGAGGCGCATTGGAAGCGTGATAAAAATCTGCGCGACGTACTGATCCACTTGTACGAGTGGCACCAGTTATTGATGAATTGGATAAAAGCCAACAAAATAGGAGAGCATAAACCTTTTTTTGCCGGAGCCCTACAACTGGAAAACCTACCCGCAGATGAATGTCGGCTTTTGGGAGAAGCACCAAACGACAGCCTACGCGCAATCGCTTGATATGCTGAAAAAAAGCCATGCCGAAGTAATGGCTCTGATTGAAACATTCTCCAATGATGAATTATTTTCAAAAGAGTACTTCTCCTGGACGGGAACGAGTACGCTGGGCAGCTATTGCGTTTCAGCGACTTCAAGCCATTACGACTGGGCAATGAAGAAAATGAAACAGCACATCAAATCCCAAAGAGATTCAAAGTCCTAAGTATCAGACGGTCACCAGCCTCCGCAAAGCTCAAATATGAGCCTTGCGGAGGTTTTTAACCGAATCAAATAGCGAAGCGGATTGTGAATATCCGCTTAACATTTTGCGCACGGAATAAGTCTTTTTTTGATGCATATGTGACTTCCTCTATTTTCATAACAGTCCTCCCCGATATCACACTTTTTTTGTAAATATCACATTAACCAAAAAGGTATTAGCATATAATATCAAATTTCAAATATACAGTAGTCTGTTGAATCTCATACCAGGCAAGCCTTTGATTACATATAAAACCCTCCTGCTTATTAATTTGACTATTTTTTTCTGTATTGTTATAATATTATCGATTATAATTTAGTTATGATCAAAAACAGGTCTTCCCGATCCGTACATAACATGTCTGGTATTGAGCAGGAGGCCCCATTTTGACCATTTAAACTATAAAGATGAAAGAGGATTGCAATGCAAACTAAGACTGTTGTAGTAAATAATCATTCTAATATAAGAAAATTTCTTGAATTCGTTGAAATACGTACCAAGATCACAAGTCTGCTTCCGTTTCTCATGTCTCTGGCTTACTTATTTTACCGCAGGCAGCCGGTGAACATGGAGCGTACGCTTTTGTTTTTTTAGCTCCATGTTTTTGTTCGACTTAACGACAACTGCGATCAATAATTATATTGATACCAAAACGAACGGTCAGGAGCTGTCTTTTCCGCGAGGCACGGCGAAGCTTATTATTTACCTGTTGTTCAGTGTGAGCACTGCTTTGGGCCTTACTTTGGCGTACCGTACGGATCTGGTAGTGCTGCTGTTAGGCGGGCTGTGTTTTCTCTGCGGAGTGTTCTATACCTGGGGACCGGTTCCGATTTCCCGTTTACCCTTGGGAGAGATTTTTTTCAGGGCTGTTTTATGGTCTGTTTATCCCTTTTCTGATGCTTTATATGAACCTGCCGTCAGGAACGTTTCTGACATTAATGGTGGATTGGCATACGATTCGGTTCGACTTAAATATTGCGCCAACGTTTTCCCTGCTTTTGCTTTCAGCCGGTCCAATCTGTGCGACTGCCAACATTATGTTAGCTAATAATACCTGCGATCTGGAAAAGGATATTATGGTAGGGCGGTACACGCTTCCTTACTTTTTTTGGCAAAAATGCTCTGAATGTGTTTGCCGGATTGTATTATGTTACTTATTTGACATGGGCATTAGCTATTGCGCTTAGGATTTTGTCCCCTGTGTGTCTGCCGGCGCTGCTTACCATAATTCCAGTGCATAAGAACATCTGCCGCTTCAGAGCGGAACATATCAAAGAAAAGACCTTTATTCTTTCGGTCCAGAATTATATCATCATTGTGGGAGCGCAAACGCTGATGATCTTTTTAAGTGGTCTATTTATTTGACAGGAAACTGCACTCATGATCTTTTCTTCTAGTTAAACTTTTGAGTTTCTGACCGGAGCTTTGGCTCCGGTCAATTGTCTTGTTTTTCTGTTATTACAGCAATCGGTTTATCGAAGTTTATATCTTTTAATGATGCTTCAAAAGAAAAGCCGTATCCCTCTTTTTGGCATGTATTAGTGAAGCTTATGTCAGCCTCTTTTTGACCAGGCATGATTTCTTTTTTATATCTTAACCAAGTTTTAGTTGCAGCAATAACCGCATAATCTATAAAATCCTGAAATTCCTCTTTTTCACTAACTTCCGGCTTTAAATCCTGTTCTAAAACAAGAATTTCTTTTTGTGCAAGATTACGGTTTCATGCTTACTTATTACACAAGGACATAATAAGAATACTCCCCTAATATTTAGTCCCGCCTTTTACGTCAGCCGCAATGACAGATATCCGTCATAAGATTGTCCTACTAATAAGAAGCTTTCATCTTTAATAACCTCTTTAATAAAATTGGTCAAAAAAGCTAACATATCATCTGCATTTTTTATACTGGGATTCACCTTTGAACTGCCAAATCCAGGCAAATCAATATAAATCCTTCGGTAATTATCTAAAGAATCCATAATAGGTTCAACACATCCTGACATTGTCCTCTGGTCCTCTGGAAATCCATGTATACATAGTATTGGTTTTCCTGTGCCAAATTCTTTTTACACATCTACCCAATAATAAACAACCAGACAAATTCATTATACATCATATTACTGGAAAAGCCCCTAGCTATCAATATTAATCTTTCAATTACATAAGCCGAATACTAATTCATATGGTAGGCAGAATCCGGACCTATGCTATTTCATTTCCCATTGCTGATACTAACCATCATATACCTATCCATTCAAAATAAGTGAAGCAAATTGGATTTGTCTGCGGATTCATTGGAATGCTATACTTATCACATAAAGGAGGAAACCATGGATAACCGACTTTTAGAAATATTTCGTCTTGTCTGCCAAAGTAACCGTGAGTTTACCGTACGGGAGCTGGCACAGCAGTTTTCTGTAAGCAGCAGGACTATTTACAGTGATATAAAAAAATTAAATGAATTACTGGAGGCTTCCGGATATCCTGAAATCAATGCGGATAAGGGGAAGATGTTTTATAAATCACCGCTGATGATCGAATTTAAGAGCCTGATCCACTCAACCCGGCCTTTGTTCTGTCAAATCCCAGAATCCGGCGGCTGCGGATCACCACGTCCATCCTTTTATCCGGCGATCAGTTCACGGTGGATGACCTTTTAAAGGAACTTGACATTTCAAGAAACACCCTCATCGGTGATTTAAAGGAAGTAAGGGAAATGCTCAGCTTTCATTCCATTGCAGTTGAGGCCACTCCTTTTAAAGGGTACCGGGTTTCCGGAAAGGAACAAAACATCAGAAATCTTCTGATTCTATCCATCAGTGAAGATCCGCTGTTTTTTGAGGACAGGGCAGGCAAAGAAAATATGCAGATCCTGTATTCCTGTGAAGCCTTTCTCGATGATGTAGCCAGACGGCTTAATGTAGAACTAAGTGATGTATCATTTAACCGCATGCTGATCGCCTTTTATGTCACTTATGCAAGGATCTCTATTGGAAAAGCATTTACCGGGGGACCTAAGGATATTTTAACGAGAGAAGAAAAGGCTTTTGTGGAGCGGCATGAGGAAATCGAGGCAATATTCGGAAGGGAAGTATCCCTTGATGACTGCTTTTATCTGGCAAATAAGCTGGCAGAAGCATCTGTCGTCAAATCCGAGGAGCTGCTGTCTGAAAAATGGCTGCCTTTTAATCTGGTAACAAACCAGTTTATCGATGCCGTGGCACAGGAATACCCCTTTGAAGCCTTTCGCAACGATTCCAAGCTTTATGAGGGACTGCTTAATCATCTGCGTCCTGCCTATAAGCGGGCTTGGGCTGGGGAATGGGCGGAAAATCCGTTATTGAGCTATGTTTTAGAAAACTTCTTCCAGCTTAACAAGGCGGTGGAAAAGGGTGTAAAGGTGCTTGAAGAAAAGCTTAAAGTGCATTTTAACGAGCATGAAATATCTTACTTCACATTGTTTTTTTGCTTCGGTAATAGAAAGGAATGAAAAACAGATCCGCAGGACGCCCAATGTCATCATTGTCTGCAATGCAGGGATCAGCACTTCTGAGATATTAAAAAGCAGGCTGCAGGCCATTTTCCATGTGAATATATTGGGAACATTCAGCGTGAGAAATGCGTCACTGTGGCTGAAGGAGCGCACTCCGGACCTGATCATATCAACGGTGCCTTTTAAATGGAAGGACACGAAGGTGCTGAAAGTTAGCCCTTATTTATCGGATTATGACATAAAGGAAATACAGAGCCAATTATCGTTTCTCACCGCCCGGATCCATATGTCTGAGGTAATGAACATTATTGGCAGATATGCAGAGATCGAGGATCAAAAGCTGGCGCCTTTAAAAAAATGAATTGAGTATATATTTGGGAATTACAGAAAATTCGGAACCAAAGAAAGGAATTTATCAACCGATGTTAAAAGAAATTTTGACCACAGATTTAATTAAAGCAAAGTTTGAGGCAGCCAGCCGGGATGAAGCCGTTAAGGAAAGCGGCAGGCTCCTTGTGGACAAGGGGCTGGCAGATGAGTCTTATATCCAGGCAATGCTTAAAAATGTTGAGGTGAACGGAACCTATATTGTAATCTCACCAGGAATCGCCATGCCCCATGCCAGACCTGAGGAAGGTGCCCTGGATATCGGCCTTAGCATTGTAACATTAAAGGAACCCGTTGTATTCGGACATCCGAAAAATGACCCGGTTAAAATCGTGGTGGGCCTTTGTGCCATTGACCATCAGTCTCATTTAAAAGCGCTTACTGAGCTTGCGGACATTTTAATGGACGAAAAAAAAGGTAAAGGAAATAACCAGTGCAGATTCTGCAGAGGAAATATTACAGATCATAAAGGGGGATTCATTATGTTAAAAATAGTTACAGTATGTGGTGCAGGAGTGGGAAGCTCCATGATGCTTCGCCTGTTTACCCAGCAGATTCTTGAAGCTGAAAAGATTGAAGCAACCGTGGATGCTTCTGATATTGGTTCCGTCAGCCCGGATTTTTATGATATTTTAATCACAACTTCAGATTTTGCCGATGTTTTAAGAGATTCTAAGGCGCACATTATCCGGATTGACAACATGATGGATAAGCAGTATTTAAAAGAACAGCTTCTTGAAGCAATAAACAAGAGATAATGGGAAGGCTGATGGCGGCCTTAGAAGGGAGAGAAAAATGGGAGTAGTAATGTATTTGATTAATAATGTTTTCAGCCAGGCTGTTTTCATTATAGGAATTGTTGTGATCGCCGGTATGGCTGCCCAGAAGAAAACCTGGGATCAGATCCTTCCCAGCGTGATCAAGACCATGATCGGCTTTACCATGATCAATGTAGGAGGGCAGACCCTTGGTATGTCTCTGCTGCCTTTGCAGGGAATGATCTCAAAGATATTCCATATGCCGGCTGTGTCAGTGGATATCGGTGCGGCCCAAAGCGAAAGTCTTTCCGGGATTGGTACGGAAATGGCATTGATCTTTGCACTTGGTTTTGTTGTGAACCTTTTGCTGGCAAGATTTACGCGCTTTAAATATGTGCATTTGTCAGCTCATGTATCATTCTTTTATGCCGGTTTGATTGCGGCGCTGTTAAAGTTCGGAACAAATCTGTCCTTTGTGCCTCTGGTAATAACCGGTTCTATTTTATTAGGACTTTATATGACCTTTTCCTGTGCCTATGTGGCAGTATTTATGAAGGAAGTAAAGGGAGGAGAGGGCTTTACCCTTGCTCATTCCAGTTCCATTGGTATCCTGATTTCTTCCCTGCTGGCCAAAACCTTTGGGAACAAGGAAAATGACCTTGAAAACATAAATGTACCTAAAAGGCTTAACTTCTTAAGGGAGATGACCATTTCCCTGACCATTGTTATGACGATTCTATTTTTGGTCATAAGCCTGATTTCCGGCCCGGCCTGGGTGCGTGAAAATATTACAGCCGGACAGGATATTGTTGTATTCAGCTTTTTACGGGGCTTATCTTTCGGTATGTGGATCACGGTTATTATAACCGGTGTAAGGATGATGCTTTCTGAGATCATTTCCGCATTCCATGGTATTGCCAATAAGATCATACCAAATTCCGTACCGGGACTTGATATCCCTCTGCTTTTTCCCAATTATCCTAACTCTGTGATATTGGGCTTCCTGACCAGCCTGATTGCCGGCCTGATCGGTATGATGATCCTTGGATTTGTCAATTATCCGGTTGTGGTATTCCCGGCCCTGATCCCCACCTTTTTCACTGGTGCGGTAACAGCCATCTTCGGTAATGCCCATGGCGGACGCAGGGGTGCGATCATAGGCTCCTTTGTAAATGGTTTGATCCTTATTTTCGGACAGGCTCTGCTGCTTCCCATGATCGGGACTTATGCGCCTATCATGCGTATTTTAAGTGAGACAGATTATTCCTTCTACGGTCCGATCTTAGGCTGGGTACTTAAGCTGTTTGGAGGCATATAATGAAAAATCTTGTGTTTTATCTTACTTTGCATTATCCGGACAGGGAAACTTTTTTTTCAGATCCTGGAATTATTGGATAAGGAAAAGGCGGGGTATGTTGAAATCGGCATACCGGTTTCCAATCCTTATATAGACGGAGCCGTAATTGGGCAGACGCATACGGAAGTTCTGGAGCAAAAAAATAAGTTCAGGTGATGTGATACACACGCTGGAAGAAATCCGCAGCCGTTTTGCTTTTAAAGTTGTGTTAATGACTTATAAGGAAGGGGTAGAGCATTTTCACCTTTCTGATGTGCCAAAAGATTTATATGACGGTTTTCTCTGTGTGGATGGAGAATATCCAGCCGGGGCTTTTCCTAACCAGATTGCTGTGCTGGGACAGTCTCTTGACGGAGAAGGCCTGGCAAAGGCTCTTGAGCATAATGCGCTGTTTGCCTATATCGTTTCCGGGGAAGGAAAAACAGGCTCTTTTGATAAGCTTCCCAGGTCGTACATTGAAGTTGTAAAAAAAGGTAAAATCTGTTTCAAAGATACCGGCCTACGTAGGCTTTGGGGTAAAATCCGCTGAGGACGTGAAGGAAGTCATGAAAAACGGTGCTGACGGCGCATCATAGGTACTGAGTTCATAAAGCGTTACCAGGCTGGGGGCATGGATGCTTTAAATGCCTATCTGAAACAGCTGAAAAAGGCGGACGCATAAGCTGGCTCCAATCTGCTTAAAATGACAAGGGGAGTGTTATAATATAGCAGAGAAGAGGACAGGCATGATTTGATATCCAGCCTGGCGCTGTCTTCATAATAATGATACACAAAAAGACAGAGGCTGTAATATGGCCTTGTTAAAAGCAATAAACGAAAAATAAGTCTTGATTGGCCTGAAAAGTCAATTTCAAGGCTTATTTTTATTTCAGCCATTATTGTGTATCTATCATAATTTTTTCAGATATCCAACTATGAAAAATATACACTCTAATAGGATTGATGTCTTATGTTTTATGGACTTTTACAAAGCTTATCATTTCTGTTTTATATAAAATTACCATAAAAATAAAAATATATATGAAAAAAATATAAAAACATCCAATGAATGATTGCCAAATAACAAAAAATATGTTAAGTTAATAGTATAAAATGTAAGCTAACAAATAACTTGTAAAAGGAGGCAGCTGTGGCAGGTAAAAAAAACGGTATCCATGCAGAATATCGCGGATGAGCTGGGAATCAGCAAGGTGACGGTTTCCAAGGCTTTGAATGGAAAAGATGGTGTAAGTGAGGAATTGAAGGAGAAAATCTACCAGGCGGCCCAGCAGAAGGGTTACATTTTGCCCAGCTACGGGCAGAGGAAAACAAGAAAAGCAGGCATTATTATGAGCAGCCGATTTTCGACCCTGTCGGACAGCGGGAAATTTTACATGGGAATGTATGAAAAGATCATCAATGAGCTTAGAAAAATTTCCTGTTCCGGTGTCATGATTACCCCTGATAAGGAGAGCATTGCAGAGGATTTGGAAACCATTGAAAAAAAGGGGATGTTTGATGGGTTGATTCTTTTGGGAATTCTGGATAAGGAAGTCAGGGACAGGGTGGATGCGGTTCCTTTGCCTAAGGTATACGTAGATGTGTATGATGAAACCCATAAGTCCGATTCCGTAGTGACAGAAAATATTTACAGCACTTATGAAATGACTCAATACCTGGTGCAAATGGGGCACAGGGAAATCGGGTTCGTGGGTACGGTGGGAGCAACCACCAGCATTACGGACCGTTATCTGGGATATAAGCGGGCTTTGATTGAACAAAAACTTCCTAATATTGCGGAATGGGAGATACCGGACCGGACAATGAAAGGGGAGGCGGTGGAAATAAAGCTCCCTTCCACGCTACCGGGAGCCTTTATCTGCAACTGCGATGAAACAGCTTTCCGTCTGGTCAAAGCCTTAAAAGAAAGAGGGCTTATAGTTCCGGATGATGTTTCTGTTGTGGGCTTTGATAACGATATTTATGCAGAGCTTTGTGAACCCAGGCTGACGACAGTTGCGGTGAACATGGAAGAAATAGGCAAAATGGTAGCAAAAAGGTTTGCAATAAATATGGAACACCCGCTCAAAAAAAGAAGGGGAGATCTACAGGGTGGAAGGGAGGAGTGTTTTCAGGGATTCCGTAAGGGATTTAAAGGGCAAAGGAAAAAAAGTAATATTTGATTGTAGTAAAAAGGAGGGGAACAAGTGAGAAAAAAAGACAATTCCAAAGAAAAGAGAGGGAAGGCGGTGGAGCAGAAACGATACGGAACTTTCCTTACTGGCGCTGCCTGCGGTGGCATGGTATGTACTTTTCAGCTTTCTTCCCATGTTCGGGCTTGTGATTGCATTTAAAAATTACAAGGTTACGGGAGGAAAAAGCTTTCTTTACAATGTAGTTCACAGTGAGTGGGCGGGATTTAAGAATTTTGAATTCTTAATAAAATCAAATGATCTTTTTGTCATACTTCGCAATACCATTTGTTATAACCTGGTATTTATTGTGTTGGGGATGACGCTTTCCGTCAGCCTGGCGATTATGATCAGCCTGCTTCACAGCAAAAGGAAATCCAAGGTTTACCAGACCCTGATGTTTTTTTCCGTATTTTATGTCATGGGTGGTTGCTGCTTATTTTCTGGACGCATTTTTGAACCAGGATAACGGATTGATAAACGGAATATTAAAGGATTTGGGCAGGGCACCTGTCCAATGGTATATGAAACCGGAAATGTGGCCGTTTATTTTGGTTTTTATGTACTTATGGAAATCCTGCGGTTACAATATGGTGATTTACTTATCCGCCATTACCGGCATCGACACCACTCTTTATGAGGCGGCTGTGGTGGATGGGGCAGGCAAGGGGCAGCAGGTATGGTATATTACACTGCCTTGTTTGAAAAATGTGATTCTTATGATGTTCATATTAAACGTGGGGAAGATTTTTTATTCGGATTTTGGGTTGTTTTACCAGCTTTCCCAGGGGGCAGGAGGTTCTATCTTCAATACCACGGCAACCATTGATACATACGTATTTAATGCTCTTCAATTTTCCACACCCATTGGGATGACGTCTGCAGCCACCTTTTTTTCAATCTGTGTCATGCTGTATTACAATTCTTGCGGCCAATGCTCTCATAAAAAAAGATTGACTCCAGCAGTGCTATATTATAAAAAGGAAAAGATGTTTTTATATCGGATGGACGGCAGCAGAGAACTCTGCCTTTTATCAGAAGCGCATTGCATCTTCTGATAAGCCATATTTATAGGAGGTAAAAACGATGGGAAAGAACAGAAGGGAAGAAGAGGACGGATTCGGTTTGAACCGGATACCAGTAAAGGTAAACGCGCTTTTTCATGGGATTTTTATTTTGGTGACTGGTTTATGCATCATTCCTATGATATTTGTATTTATAATTTCCATTTCCTCTGAACAGTCTATTAAGATGAACGGGTACCGCTTTTGGCCGGAAGCGTTTTCTCTGGAAGCCTATAGGTTTTTATTGCGGGAAGGGAAAATGATTCTGCACGCTTTAGGAGTTTCCTGCTTTGTTACGGTGGTGGGGGCGGTGGTGGGAGTGCTGCTTACAACCTTGATGGGGTATGTGCTTTCACGAAGGGAATACAGGCTAAACGGGTTTTGCACCATGATTGTGTTTATTCCGATGATTTTTAATGGGGGAATGATTTCTTCTTATGTGGTGAATACCCAGTTTTTGCACTTGAAAAACTCCATATGGGCTTTGATTTTGCCTTTGTGTGTTTCGTCCTTTAACGTAATCATATGCAAGACATTTTTCAGGATCAATATTCCGGATTCTGTGATTGAATCGGCGCAAATGGACGGCGCGTCTCATTTTACCATCTTCGGAAGGATCGCGCTGCCTTTGTCAAAGCCTTTGATTGCCACTGTAGCTTTGTTTCTGACTTTTGGCTTTTGGAATGACTGGTTTCAGTCTTCCTTGTACATTACCAATACAAAACTGTTTTCCCTGCAGGCCCTTTTGGACCATGTGCAGAGAAATATTGCAATGATGGCAAATAATCCTTCTATGGGAGTGAACTTAAAACAGTACATGAATACCATGCCCAAGGAAGGCGCAAGAATGGCAATGGCAATGATTATCATCGTGCCGATTGCCTGTACCTATCCGTTTTTCCAGAGATATTTTATCTCCGGGCTTACGGTGGGAGCAGTGAAAGGATAATTGAAACTATTATCAATATATAGACAAGGAGAACAGGTTCTATGAAAAAGAAAACACTGATTGGAATGGCATGTGTAATGGGAATGGTTCTTTTGGCAGGCTGCCAAAGTGCCGGTACGAAAGGCGGGGCGGAAGAAACCAAAGTGTTGGAAAAATCCAGCAACGAAGATACGGTGACTTTAAAATGGATCCAGGTAGGTAATGGAATGCCTGACAATTACGATGCCTGGCTGGCACAAATCAACCCCTATCTGGAGGAAAAAATAGGCGTCAACCTGGAGGTGGAAATAGTGCCATGGGGTGATTGGGACAACCGCCGCAGTGTGATTGTAAACTCGGGAGAATACTTTGATATTCTTTTTACGGATCAGACAAGATACAATGCGGAAGCAGCCACAGGAGCCCTTTATGATATGACGGATCTTCTGAAAACCAAGGCTCCCCAGCTCTATGACATGATTCCGGAGGACTACTGGCGGGCTGCTTCCATCGGAGGGAAAATATACGCGGTTCCTACATATAAGGATAGTTCTGTCACTGAGTATTTTATATGGGATAAAACAAAGGCAGATCAATACGGTATTGATATCCAGGAAGTGAACAGCTTTGAGACGCTCCATGAAGCTCTTAAAAAAATGAAGGCTGGCGGGGAAAAGACGCCTTATTTCATGTCCAAGTCAGGGGCGGACTTCCTTGTGAAGGATTATTATGACCAGTTAGGCTCCGGGCTTTCCGCTTTGGGAATCCGTTATGACGACAATACCAAAACCGTGGTAAATCCCATGGAACAGGAAGATGTATTAAAACAGCTTGATATTGTTCATAAAATGTATCAGGAAGGGATTATTAACGGAGATGCGCCTACTGCAGACGATTCCAACAAATACAGAACCTTTTTCACCTGTCAGGGCTGGAGCGGAGCAGCAGCATCTACCTGGGGGCCCATCAATGGAATTGATAATTGTGTGGCAGTGCAGTACGGGAATACGGTAGTTTCCAATACTTCGGTGCGCGGCTCTTTAAACGCTGTTTACTCCGGCTGTAAATATCCGGAAAAGGCCATTTTGTTCCTGCAGCTGGTGAATACAGATTCTAAGGTACGGGATCTTTTGTATTACGGGGTGGAAGGAGAGAATTTTTTTATACACACAGGACGGAAAAGTAGACAAAAAGAATTCAGACTGGAGTATGGCAGGCTATACCCAGGGTACCTTCTTCCAGGTTTCCCAGCTTGCTACCGATGAGTTTAACCAGTGGGACGAGGTAAGGGAGTTAAATGCCGGCGCTTCCCCTTCGGTTATGTTAGGTTTTGACATGGATACCAGCAGCGTGGAAACGGAGCTGGCCAGCTGCAGGGCGGTCTACGAGAAATACAGGGCAGAGTTTTTTACTGGAGCCAGAGAACCGCGGGAATTAATAGAAGTGATAAAAAAAGGAGCTTTCTGCCGCAGGCTGGGAAAGAATCAGAGAGGAAGCTCAAAAACAGGTGGATGACTGGAAATAGGAGCGAGGAAAGCTTATGTGGTTTATCGATAAACGGATACAGGTAATCTGTGAGGAATTAAAAAGGCTGGCAGTGGTAAAAAAAGCTGCCGGCCGGAAACCTGCAGTACAAAAAAAGGGCAGTATTTTTATCCCCGGGAAGCAGAACAGGCCCCGGCTCCCTGGGAGGATTTTATCCCAGGGGATACGAAATGGTACGGGCCGGATCAGCATTACTGGTTTCGGACAACGTACACTGTGCCGGAAGAATTGGACGGAAAGACCCTGCGTCTTCATGTGAAGACCCAGATTGAGGAATGGGACGATGCCAAAAACCCCCAGTTCCTTTTGTTTGCCGGTGGCAAAATCCTCCAGGGAATGGATATGAACCACAGAAGCGTTCAGCTGACAGGAAAAGCCCAGGCAGGGGAATGCTGGGAGTTCGACATACAAGCTTATACAGGAACCCTGCATTCGGAATTTGATATGATTGCGGAGATATGGCAGGTAGATTTAAGAATTGAAAAGCTGTACTATGATCTGTTGGTTCCCTTACAGGCATTTGGACGTATGGAAAAAGAGGATAAGGTAAGGCTTGATTTGGAAACAGTGCTGAATGAGGCAGTGAACCTGCTGGATTTGCGCAATCCTTATTCGTCTGCGTTTTACGAAAGCGTGGAATGTGCTTCTATTTACTTAAAAGAGTCCTTGTATGAAGCCATGGGCGGTTACAGCCAGGTAATTGCCACCTGTATTGGCCATACCCATATTGATGTGGCATGGTGGTGGACAGTGGAGCAGACCAGGGAAAAGGTGGCCAGAAGCTTTGCCACCGTACTAAAGCTGATGGAGGAATATCCTAATTATAAGTTTATGTCCAGTCAGCCCCAGCTTTATATGTTTTTAAAGGAACGCTATCCGGAGCTCTATGAGAAGATAAAGGAGAGAGTCAGGGAAGGCCGCTGGGAACCGGAAGGGGGGATGTGGCTGGAAGCAGACACCAATTTGACTTCCGGGGAATCTCTGGTACGCCAGTTCCTTTACGGAAAGAAATTCTTTTTGGAAGAGTTCGGGGCAGACAGCCGGATTTTGTGGCTTCCGGATGTATTTGGTTATTCGGGAGCATTGCCTCAGATCATGAAGAAATGCGGCATTGACTATTTTATGACTACGAAACTGTCGTGGAATCAGGTGGATCAAATGCCCTATGATACATTCCTCTGGAAAGGCATTGATGGTACGGAGGTCTTTACCCATTTGGTGACCACCCTGGGAGTGGGACAAAACACGGACGATTTCTTTACCACTTATAACGGAAGCCTTCATCCGGATTCCATTATTGGCGGGTGGAAGCGGTATCAGAATAAGGATATTAACAATGATATTTTGATTTCCTATGGCTATGGAGACGGCGGCGGCGGCCCTACCAGGGAAATGCTGGAGACTTCTTTGAGAATGGAGAAGGGGATTCAGGGAATTCCCAGGGTGCGCCAGGAATTTTCAGGGACTTATTTTAAAGAATTATTTGACCGGGTAAAGGGGAATCGCAGGCTTCCTGCCTGGGAGGGGGAACTGTATTTTGAGTATCACAGGGGAACCTATACCTCCATGGCAAGAAATAAGCGGGCTAACAGAAAATGTGAATTTCTGATGATGAATCTGGAATTTTTAAGCCTCCTTGCTTCCTGGAAGGGCCTTGCATATCCCAAAGAAGAAATAGACAGAATGTGGAAGGTGATTCTTTTGAATCAATTTCACGACATTTTGCCCGGGACGTCTATTCATCAGGTGTATGAGGTGACAAAAAGGGAGTATGAAGAACTGGAAAAAACCGGAGATAAACTGGTGAAAAAAGGGATGGAGGTTCTCGCAGACGGAGGAAATGCCATTACTGTGTTTAATACTCTGGGCTTTGACAGGGACGATCTGCTGCATTTGCCTAAGGGAATGAAGGGTGTGCTAAAAGACAGGGAAGGCAATGTTTATCCGGTGCAGGAGCTTTGCGATCGTTCCATTGCCTATGTGAAAGGCATTCCGTCCAAGGGCTTAAAAAGCTTTGAAACAGAAAGGGAGGAAGCTTCCGGCTGTGCCAGGGAAACAGGCAGTCCCTTTGTAAGAAAGGGAAACCAGCTGGAAACGCCTTATTACATCGTAAAACTGGATGAAAATGGACTGTTTGCCTCTGTCTATGATAAGAAAAACAAAAGGGAAGTCCTGAAAGAGGGGACAAAAGGGAACCTGTTCCGTATGTATGAGGATAAGCCCATTTACTATGATAATTGGGACATTGACATTTATCATACGGAAAAGAGCTGGGATGTAACAGAGCTGTCCCATATGGCATGGAAAGAGGAAGGCCCGGTCTGCATTGTTCTGGAAATGGAACGTCCTGTGAGTAAGTCCCTGATCCGGCAGAAGATTTATTTTTATGGAAACAGCCCCAGAATTGATTTTGAAACCTATGTGGACTGGAAGGAGCACCAGCACCTTTTGAAGGTTCATTTCCCTGTGGACATTCATTCGGACGAAGCGTCATTTGATATTCAGTTTGGAAATCTGACGAGAAAGGTACATACGAATACTTCCTGGGATATGGCCCGGTTTGAATCCTGTGGGCAGAAATGGATGGATTTTTCCGAAGGACATTACGGGGTAAGCCTTTTAAATGACTGCAAATACGGTCATTCTGTGAAGGATTCGGTTATGGGGCTTACTTTGATTAAATCGGGGATTGAGCCCAATCCGGTGACGGATCAGGAGGAACACTTTTTCACTTATTCTTTGTATCCCCATGCAGAATTTAAGAGAATGTGACGTTGTGAAGGAAGGTTATAAACTAAATGTGCCCTTGCTTTGCTGCGAAGCAGGCAAAGCAGGGCGGCAAGAGTCCCTTTTGCAGGTGGATGCGTCCAATGTGATGGTGGAAACCGTTAAGGAGGCGGAGAACGGAGAAGATGATGATCCGTATGTACGAATATGAAAATGCAAAAACCCATGCCACACTTACCCTGGGAATGGGAAAGAGGATTAAACGGGTTTATGAATGCAATCTGCTTGAGACACGGGAACGAGAGGTGACAGAGCGCAGGTCTCAGGAGTTTGAATTTGTAATAAAGCCTTTTGAAATTAAGACTTATGAGGTTGTGTTTGAAAGCCTTTCTTAAGGGTAAAATGTGAACCCCCCGCAAATGTTGGCAATAACAGCATTTGCGGGGGGTTCGCATTTTTTCAGCAGTCCATAAAGGATTGAATTTTCTATAATTGGCTGGAATGTCAGCTAGGGGACCGGACAGACGGTTTTTTTTAATGGCTGACCGGTTAACCTCTGCCCAGAAGGCTTCTGCCATGCTGTCATAGCCATAAATCGACGATACGTATCTTAAGCCGTCGGTAATTTCGTTTTTGGAAAAATCATGGTCTTCAAGAAAACTGTAATCTACCTGATTTAAATGATAATAAAACATGAGTGCCATTTTAAAATGCTCCATATCTTTTGAATCCAGTTCATCCAATAATTTGTTTTCTGCTTCATTGATGTTACCCGCCTGGATGAGAGCTAAAAGCTCCTGATATTTAGATACTGTCTCCTGGTCTTTAAAATTCAGTTCTTCATTTTCCCCTAATTCAATATGAAAAATCAGCTTCAGCAATGTTGTTACCATTTCATGGATCATGCGCATGATAAAATCTTCTTCCAGCATAAAATTCTCCTTTTTTAACCGTAATTATTGATAACCATAAAAATGTTTTGATAAAAAAATAATTTACCACAAATCATAAAAAAAAGTAAAATATATATTTGGCAGAGCTTTAGACGGGGGAAGAATGAAAATTGATTCGGCTTCCCTGTTTCCGGGAAAGATGGTAAGAAAAAGGATAAAATCCACAGCTATTGAAGGAGATAGCAAAATATGGTAAGCTGTTTCTTAAAATGATGAGAGAAAAAACAAATTAAAAGCTCCGGGAGGCCGCAGATGATAGAAACGGAATTGGCAAAGAAATTCATTGAACAGGTCACACAATATACAGAATACAATATCAACATTATGAATGAGCAGGGAGTCATAATTGCCAGCCGGGATCCGAAACGGATGGGATCGTTTCATGAGGTTGCCTACTATATTGTAACCGGAAATGAGGACATCGTGGTCACTTCCACGGAGGAGGATTATCCCGGCGTAAAGCCTGGAATCAATATGGTTATTAACATTGACGGCAGGCGTGAAGGAGTGGTGGGAATCACCGGAGATCCGGGAGAGATAAAGCCCGTCGCCTTAATCACCAAAATGGCCATCGAAGCCATGCTGAAATACGAGAAACAGCAGGAAGAACTGAGGCGGAGGAGGAACCGGAAGGAGCATTTTACAAACCTTTTGATCCACGTGGAATATCCGGACCCTGGGGAGCTTCGGAGCGTTGCAAAGCAGCTTAATTATTCGGAGAACATAATCCGTATCCCCATATTGTGTAAACTGGATGACATTAGGCCGGAGCCCTTTCTGGACATGATTAAGAAAAGCCCCAGGCACGGGTCAGAGGATATCAGCATTGTTTTGGACAGTAACCATATCCTCATATTCAAAACAATGCCGGAACAGACGCGGAAAGTATTTGCAGATTATAAATACATCATTGCGGAATATTTAAGCACTGCTTTAAAATGGCTTCGGGAGCAGGAGAAGAACTGTAAATTTTACATCGGCTCCTTTCAGGGAAGCTTTACCCAGTATTATAACGCCTACCGGCACTGCAAGTGGCTGGAGGAAAATGCAGATTCCGGTTCTGCCGCCTTTTTTTATGACTATACGGGAAATTATGTACGTTCCATTGTGCCCATGAATGAACTGCAATGGATGTTCAATATTTATGAAAGGGAGCTGGGGGAAGAGTTTAAAAAGACATTTATGGAGATTGCCGGAGCTCTTATAAAGACAAATTATAATCTGGTAACAGCATCAAAAGAGCTTTTCGTGCACAAGAATACACTTTTGTACCGTTATAATAAGGTGAAGGGCATCTTGAATATTAATCCAATAGAATCTTCGTCAGACCGTTTTTTTTCTGGAAACCTTTTATAGTTTTTTTAAGAAAAGAACACTAGTTTTGTGACGGCGATACAAAAATCAGGGTCATATTGATACTCACGGCAGTAGAAATTCCGGGGACAATGGTGTTATGATACCATAAAACAGCATATACTATTGTCATTGTTTAGAAGGGGGTCATTTTATGACAGGTTTACCACTGATTTTTATTTTTGTACTGGCAATTATCCTGATGATCGTTGCAATCTCCAAATTTAACATTCATCCGTTTATTGCCATCATGAGCATCTCACTGCTCTTGGGACTTATTGCAGGGATTCCGCTGGTCGATAAGACACTGGAGGATGGGACCAAGGTAAGCGGCCTTGCAAGCGTAATCGGGGCCGGATTTTCCGGCACATTCTCAAGCATCGGTATTGTTATCATTCTTGGAGCCCTGATCGGGACCATTTTGGAGAAAACAGGGGCAGCCTTAAGCTTGCTGATTTGGTGATCAGGCTTGTTGGGAAAAACAATCCGGTCCTGGCAATGGAGATGATGGGCTGGGTGGTATCCATTCCCGTGTTCTGCGATTCCGGTTTTGTAATTTTAAACCCTATCCGGAAAGCCCTGGTAAACAGGACTGCAGCATCATCCGTAGCCATGACTGTGGGACTTTCCTCAGGGCTTTACATTTCCCACGTTTTCATTCCTCCCACACCTGGTCCAATTGCCGCAGCTTCTACCTTGGCATTGGGGAAAATCTGCTTCTTGTTATGGGAATGGGCGCATTGTGTTCTGTCTTTCCTTTAATTGCCGGGTTCTTTTACGCAAAATACATTGGAGGAAAGGTGCGGGCTGACGATGAAGCCGATATGGGCGAGATTACAAAAACCTATGAGGAGCTGGTTGCTGAATACGGCAGACTTCCTGGCGGTTTCAATGCCCTTGCTCCTATCATTGTCCCAATCCTTCTTATGGCTTTTTCCTCTGTTGCGGCCATGGCCAATATGCAGGGCTTTGGGGCTGATGTTATTAAATTTTTAGGAACACCCATCATCGCTCTGGCAGCAGGTACTGTATGCGGCATCCTTCAGCTGAAGGGAGCAGGTAAGATGGAAGCGTTTTATGAGTTGACCAATGAGACCTTAAAGACTGTGGGACCGATTTTGTTTGTAACGGCTGCCGGCGGCGTGCTGGGTAAGGTGATTTCTTCCACTGATATGGTGAACTATATCAAAGATCATGCTTCGGTACTGAGCACCATGGGTATTTTCTTCCCATTCTTTTTGGCAGCTATTTTAAAGAGTGCCCAAGGTTCCTCTACCGTGGCTTTAACCACCACTGCAGGAATTGTAGCTCCGCTGCTTCCAATGCTGGGCCTTGAAAGTCCTGTCCGGGTAACCCTTGCCTGTATGGCAATCGGCGCGGGAGCCATGACCGTTTCCCACGCAAACGATTCCTATTTCTGGGTGGTAACGAATTTTGGGGCCATGACTCCGGAAAAGGGGTATAAGACACAGACCATGGCAACGCTGATTTTGGGAATTGCAGGAATCCTGGAAATCTTTATTCTGACTTTGATCCTGCATTGATAAGAAGAAAAGAGCATTAAAATTCACTGGTCAAAGGAGGACTTTGTATATGAAATTACTGTTTGCATCTGACTCGTTTAAGGGGACTCTTTCCAGTGAACAGACCATAGAACTGCTTAAAAAGGCTGCGGCGGAAGTATTTGACCAAGTGGAATGTACCGGAATCCCCGTAGCCGATGGAGGAGAGGGAACCACGGATGCCGTGATCGCAGCCATTCAGGGAGAAAGGATACCGGCAACTGTCTGCGGGCCTCTTCTTGCTCCTGTTCATGCTTATTACGGAAAACTGGATGAGAAACGTGCCATCCTTGAGATGGCGGCGGCTTCCGGGCTTCCCTTGGTTCCAATGGATTTAAGGGATCCAAGAAACACCACCACCTATGGAACCGGGGAGCTGATAAAGGATGCTTTGGACCGGGGTTTTACCGAGATTTCCATTGCAATCGGCGGTTCGGCAACCAATGACGGCGGAATGGGCTGTATGAGGGCGCTGGGTGTAAAATTCCTGGATTCAGAGGGAAAAGAGCTGGAAGGAACGGGAAAGGATCTGGGGAATGTGGCACATATTGATATTTCCGGCCTTCATCCCAGGGTACCTAAAGTGAAACTGACTGCCATGTGTGACGTCAATAATCCGTTATGCGGAAAAGACGGAGCCACCTATACCTTTGGAGAGCAGAAGGGCGGTACGCCGCAGGTCCTTGATGAGCTGGAAAAAGGTATGCAGAACTACCGGGATGTGATTACACGGGAACTTGGGATCGATCCGGACAAAATGCCCGGTTCCGGAGCCGCAGGGGGCCTGGGGGCGGCGCTTTTGGTATTCCTCCATGCGGAGCTAAAATCAGGAATTGAAACGGTTCTGGATTTGATTGATTTTGATTCCCGCTTAGAAAATGTGTCCATGGTCGTGACCGGAGAGGGACGGACAGACTGGCAGTCCTGTTTTGGAAAGGTCATACAGGGCATTGGAATGAGGTGTAAAAGAAAAGGTATCCCGGCTGTTGCTCTGGTAGGAGCTATGGGAGAAGGTGCGGAGAAGATATATGACTTTGGGATCTGCTCTATCATGACAACGGTCAACGGGGTCATGGAACTGGATAAGGCCCTTGAACATGCTGAGGACTTATATTATCAGGGAGCTTTACGGATGTTCCGCTTTATAAAAACTGGTATGGCAATACAGGATAAGGCTGCGGGTATTTGAAACCCGCAGCCTTTTTATGGACATTTGCCATAAGACAGAAATCCTGTAACGATTAATATTTATAATTATCTTCTTCCGGAGCAGGAGCCTCTAATGAGGCAGCTGGCTGGCCGGACGCAGAAGGTGTTTTATCCGTCAGCTGGAACTTTTCTACCAGGCATTTTAAATTAAGGGCCTGGGCGGTCAGTTCTTCGGAAGTGGCCGCACTTTCTTCCGATGTTGCGGAGGTGGTCTGTACAACGGCGGATATCTGGTCAATGCCGGCGGTGATCTGCACCAGAGCATCGGACTGGGCGGCGGATGCTTCCGCAATTTCTGCTACCCTGACGGAAGAAATATTTGATTTTTCAACCACAAGCCGCAGGGCGTCTGCTGTTTCATCTGCAATTTTTGTTCCGTTTCCAATGGCTGAAATAGAGCTTTCAATAAGAGCCGTGGTATTTTTAGCAGCTTCCGCGGACTTGCTGGCCAGATTGCGGACTTCATCGGCAACCACTGCAAACCCCTTTCCGGCAGAACCGGCCCTTGCGGCTTCTACGGCTGCATTTAGCGCCAGGATATTGGTCTGGAACGCGATATCGTCTATGGTTTTGATGATCTTGCTTATTTCGCCGGAGGTGCTTGCGATTTCATTCATTGCACAAATCATATCCTCCATCTTCTGATTGCTGTTCAGCATGCCCTCACTCGCTTCCAGAGACAGGGAATTTGCCTCTAAGGCGTTGGACGCATTTTCCTTTACCCGTTCTGAAATTTCGTTAATGGCTGCGGATAACTCCTCAATGGAAGATGCCTGTTCCGTGGCTCCCTGGCTGAGAGACTGGGAAGCATCGGAAACCTGGGACGCGCCGGTGGAAACCTGTTCAGAAGCCTGGTCGATCTCTAAAAGCGTATCGCTTAATGTGAGGCGGATGTTCTGCATTGCTTCTAGGATATGCCGGTATGCGCCGGTGTATTTTTCTTCGTTTTTGGTCGTTACCTTAAAGTTGCCTTTGCTCATTTCACCCAGAACATCATTGATATCCTGAATAATGAAATTTAAGTTTTCTGCCATGTCCATGAATGTCCTGGACAGTACTCCGATTTCATCATTAGACTTGACCTCCATCCGGATATCCAGGTTGCCTGATGCGATGCCGGCGGCAGCGGCCACAACGCCTTCAATAGGGCGGAGAGTCTTTTTTTAAGAAAACCGGAATGACTACATTAATAAAGACCAGTGCAATGACTGCAAGAAGGATCATTAGTGCAATGATCTGTGTTACATCCTTTGTTAAATCCCTCTTTTCCAGACAACTGGAAGCCCACCAGGTCTGTGAGCCGCAGGTGATCGGGTAATAATGTCTGGATTCCATGGTTCCGCCGGATTTTTTTATATCAATATGGAATTCCGTTTTAGCCTGCTGTAAAGCTGTGATTTTTGCATATTCGGAAGACGGGATCAATTCCTTTAAATTTTTTCCGATGCGGTTGTTTGCCTGGCTGTCAAAGACGGTCAAGTTATCTTCCGTGTAAATATTAACGTACATGGTGGGATATTTTGAATCCGAAGTTTTGATCTTGGAGAAGTCTGATACGTTGATATCGGCCAGAATAACTCCGATGACATCATCTCCCTTCATGATGGGGAACGCTATGGTACTCATTGTGGTTCCATCGAAAACATAAGGATCAGTAATATAGGAAGCTTTTGTTTCCTTGGCAACACGGTAATAATCCTTTGTGGAATAGTCACTGTATGCCCCAATGGACTGAGCTGTTTTGTTTTGAGCCTCATTTTTGCCCACATAGAGAGAATAATCCTTGACCGCAGGATCAAATTTGCCAGGTTCAAAAAAATGCGCCGATTCCATAGATATCAGGATTGTTGCCCACGGTTGCCCAGGCAGAATTTAAGATATAATCCTCGACCAGATAATTAGCTCCCTTTAGCTGCGCATTGTATACCTTGCTCTTTAAGTCCATGCTGTTCCAATCGCCCACAGCGTCCCTGTCGTTATATGCACGGTTTAAGTAATCCTGCAAATTCCTGGCAGCGCCGGTGGCATCATTGATTATGGCCTGTACCATAAGGCCGTTCTGGGCGGATATTACGGAAAATTCTCCGTTGATTGCCTTTGAAACTGCTTTGCTCGCCTGTAACGCAGAGACCGTAATCAGCAATGTCATGCTTACTGCCAGAATGATTCCCGTAGTAATGGAAGTTTTTACGGCAAGTTTTAAATTGCCGAACTTCAGTTTTTTTCATTTTCTTCATAATTGTATGATACTCCCTTTGATTGATTGATCAGTAAAAATAAGCCCCAGATGGAGAAAGTGGGAAATAATTGAAGAACCTCCTTTCCTGTTTAAAGGCATGTATGTACCATCTGTATAACCACTATATATTCGACATGAAATGACAAAAAATAATAGTATAACATTATTTTTCTAAGAATTGTAACAATTGCTGTACCAATGCTCAATGCCGATAGACAGACTCTGGGCTATCCTCTGTTTTATAAACAGATGCAGACAGGCACAAAATTTTTTTCAAAAATCTGTTGTAATTACAACGGACAGAATCCCAGGAGAATAGTATGATAGCTCCAGAAAGCAAACAATAGGAGGAGGGTATAAGGGATGATTCGTAGAATTATTCAGATTGATAAAGAAAAATGCAATGGATGTGGTCTTTGTGCGGCGGCATGTCATGAGGGGGCCATTTTGATGGTAAATGGAAAAGCAGAGCTTATGCGGGATGATTACTGCGATGGATTAGGGGATTGCCTTCCTGCATGTCCTACCGGGGCCATCACATTTATAGAAAGAGAAGCAGCCGCCTATGATGAAGAGGCGGTGGCATTGAATAAGAAAAAGGCCGGGGTAAAAGGAAATGCTTTCTTTAGCGGATGTCCTGGAAGCCAGGCCATGCAGATTGAGCGTGCGGCTGAAGAAAAGAAAAGGGAAGAGGCTCCCATCCAGTCCCAGTTAAGGCAATGGCCGGTGCAGATCAAGCTGGTTCCTGTGAAAGCACCTTATTTTGAAGAGGCAGATTTATTGATCGCAGCAGATTGCAGCGCTTATGCTTATGGAGATTTCCATCAGAAATTCTTAAAGGGAAAGGTTGTTCTTGTAGGATGTCCCAAGCTTGACCAGGTGGATTACAGCGAAAAGCTGACAGAGATCATAAGGAACAACGCCATTCAAAGCATTACAGTTGTCCGGATGGAGGTACCATGCTGCGGCGGTCTGGAACATGCAGCCTTAAGAGCCCTTGAGGACAGCGGAAAAGAAATTCCCTGCCAGGTAGTTACCGTCTCTGTTGATGGAAATATTATATAAAATGAAAAGCGGAATCCGGCTGGTAATGATGCCGGATTCCGCTTTTTATACAGGCTTTAAAGGTTTAACCAGGCAGAAAGAAATTATCCTTCATGGAAATCTTCTTTTAAGGTGAACCGGTTCTTCTTATAGGTTAAAATCCCTTCGTCCTGTAATTTGCTCATTTCATTGGACAGGGCGCTGCGGTCAATGGACAGGTAATCTGCCAGCTGCTGCCTGTTAAATGGAATATCAAAGGTAGAGGAATTGTTTTTTAAGGATTCGGCGGAAAGGTAGGAGAGCAGCTTTTCCCTGATGGTCTTTTTGGACATATGCTGCATTTTTTTCGTAAGGGTTAAATTCCTTCTGGCAATGGAAGATAAAAAAAATTTTGTAACAGGCGTGTATGAAAGGTGCATGCGGAGGTGCACACATGCAGGATCTTGTTAAAATCCATAAACAGCACATCGCATTCCGAGTCGGAGATAACACTCATTTCAATCGGGATGGAGGGGATGCAGGCATAGGTTTCCGCAAAAATAGTGCCTGGCATAACATCGGAAATAATGGTCCGTTTGCCCCAGAAATCCTCCTGTATGATGAGCGCGGACCCTGAAAGAAGCATTCCAACGGAACGGATGTAGTCTCCGCTTCTTATGATAAATTCCTCTTTTTTAAAATGCCTGATCCGGGCTGACAGGCAATTTAACATTGCGCTGATTTCCTCTGGCTGGACCCCGGAAAACAGGTTTGATTTTTTTAATATGGACAGGTATTCCTCCATTTGCCGTCTCCTTTTAAATTATTTTCATAATGTTGTAATTACAACAGAAATGTTGAAATTATTATATTATAATCTGTTTATAAAAGCAAGAGAAAAACAAGGAGGCAGCCAAATGTCAGAGAAATTTATTAAAAATATAAAGCATGAAGAAATCGTAATGTTATCTGATCTGGTTCAGGCAAATGAAGGCCAGATCGTCAGCAAGACCCTTGCACAGAATGAAGCTCTCAGCATTACGTTATTTGCATTTGATAAAGGGGAAGAAATCAGTACCCACGAATCCAACGGAGATGCCATGGTGACTGTTTTGGAAGGAACCGGGAAATTTACGGTAGATGGTAAGGAATATCTGTTAAATGCAGGAGAGACCCTTATTATGCCTGCCAGAAAACCACATGCAGTTTATGCACAAGAACGCTTTAAGATGGCATTGGTTGTGGTATTTTAACCAGTTGGAATAGAAAGGACAAAATAGAAAGGTTGAATAAATATATGGATAGTAAGATGTTTTGTTTTCAGTGTGAACAGACGGCAGGCTGCAGCGGCTGTACGGGCAGCGCAGGAGTGTGCGGCAAATCAGCCAGCACTGCGAATTTGCAGGATGAACTGACCGGTGCACTGATCGGTCTGGCAAAGGCCTGCGGCAATCATTCCCCTTTGGAAACAACCACAAGAATCCTTGTGGAAGGGCTGTTCACCACCATTACAAATGTAAACTTTAATGATGAAGTTTTAATAAAGATGATCAAAAGAGTGCGGGAAGAAAAAGAAAGAATCGTGCCGGATTGCAGCAAATGCACCTCTGTCTGCGGAAATACTTCTGATTATGATATGAAGAACATCTGGGATGCACAGGAAGATATCCGTTCCTTAAAGTCTTTGATTTTATTCGGGCTTCGCGGCGTTGCGGCCTATGCCTATCATGCCATGGTCCTTGGATATGAAGATGAAGGGGTCAATCATTTCTTCTATAAGGCGCTGTCAATCATTAGCTATGATCTGACCATGGAGCAGCTGCTTCCGGTGGTCCTTGAGGTGGGAGAGGTAAATTTAAAATGCATGGAACTTCTGGATAAAGCAAATACCACTGCATATGGAACTCCTAAGCCAACTAAAGTACCTCTTACCATTGAAAAAGGTCCGTTTATCGTAATCACCGGACATGATTTATATGATTTAAAACAGCTCCTTGAGCAGACTAAGGATAAGGGAATCAATATCTATACCCACGGAGAGATGCTTCCGGCCCATGGCTATCCGGAATTAAAGAAGTATTCTCATTTAAAGGGGAATTTTGGAACTGCATGGCAGAACCAGCAAAAAGAGTTTGACGACCTTCCTGCACCAATCCTCTTTACCACAAACTGCCTGATGCCAGTAAAGAAAAGCTATGCTGACCGTGTATTCACCACGGAAGTGGTTTCCTATCCGGAAATGGTCCACATAGGAGAGGACAAAGACTTTGCACCTGTAATAAAAAAAGGCGCTGGAGCTTGGCGGATATGAGGAAGATCATGAAATGACCGGAATCAACGGCGGCAGGGAAGTCATGACAGGATTTTCCCATGGAACCGTATTGGGAGTTGCGGATCAGGTCATTGACGCAGTAAAGCAGGGAGCGATCAGCCACTTTTTCTTAGTAGGCGGCTGTGACGGCGCTAAGACAGGAAGAAATTATTATACAGAATTTGTAAAGCAGTCTCCCAAGGATTCCATTATCTTAACCCTGGCCTGCGGAAAATACCGTTTTAATGACCTTGACCTTGGAACCATTGGAGGGCTTCCAAGAATCATGGATATGGGACAGTGTAATGATGCATTCAGTGCCATCAAGGTGGCGGTGGCTTTGGCAGAAGCCTTTGGATGCGGGGTCAATGAGCTCCCATTGTCCATGGTATTATCCTGGTATGAGCAGAAGGCAGTATGCATTCTTCTTACCTTGCTGCACCTTGGGATCAAGAACATTTACCTGGGGCCATCCTTACCGGCATTCTTATCACCAAATGTATTAACGTTCCTTGTTGAGAACTATGGAATATCACCCATCAGCACACCGGAAGAGGATTTAAAGAAAATTCTTGGATAATATAAATCATGAATAATAGATCAGGAGGAAAATTATATGATAACGAAAGAAATGTATATTGGAGAAATTTTAAGAAGCAATCCAAAGGCAGCGGAGATTTTAATGGGCTGCGGCATGCACTGTCTGGGATGTCCGTCATCCCAGATGGAATCCTTAGAGGATGCATGTATGGTTCACGGGCTTGATACAGACGAAGTGCTGGACAAGCTGAACCAGTAAAGGAAAGAGGTGTAAAATGAGTGCCTTTTTAGGACCAATCCACACTTGGTTATACAACAAAATAAAATTTCAGGATGCAATGACTGATGCAATTTTAGACTTTGCAGAAGAAAACGGCTGCAGCAAAGACCTTAGAACCAGGACCGGCAGCAGATACGGAGTGCTTGAAAAGGGAAACCTGGAGGATATGATCGATACGGCCAATATCCATGGCTGGCTTCAGGAAAAAGTGAGCCTGGTGGAAAACAGACTGGCTTATGTGGTCACTGAGCTGGCAGAAACGGATCAGGAAAGACTGCCCCATATCGCTGATGCAGTCCGGAATTTTGGAAAAAGAAATTCTGCGGATAAAAACATTACGGTCCGCAAAGGCTATGATTATCTTGAAAGCACCCTGCTAAACGGCATGCCCTGTGACAGAGTAAACGACCTGGTTCAGGAAACGGAAGACAAACTGGTATGGAGACAGACCCAGGATATCCACGGTGTTTATTGGGCTATGATCCACGGAGATGTAACACATTATTATACCTTGAGAGAATCTCTGATAAAAGGAATGTTTGAGGACTCTGAAATAGAATTTCATCAGATTGAGGATCAGGTATATGAATTGAGGAGGCGCTAATGTACGGAATCGATATTTTAATGAAAGAGCATGAGAACATTCTGGCTTTTACCGGCTTTTTAAGAAGCATCAGCTCCGATATTCTGGAGGGGAAGCCGGTGGATGCCTCCCTGCTGCGGGAGTGCATTGAATTTGCAAGAAATTACGCAGATAAGCATCATCACGGAAAGGAAGAAAAGATCCTGTTCCGGATCATGATGGAAAATATGGGGCCTGTTGCGGAAAAGCTTATCAGGAATGGCATGCTTGTGGAACATGATCTGGGAAGATTGTACCTTTCTGAGCTGGAAAAAGCCATTGACGAATATGAGAAAAATCCGGGAACAGAGCCGAAGCTGGATATCATCTCCAATGCGGTTGGCTATGGTGCCTTATTAAAGCGCCATATTGAAAAAGAAGATGAAGCTGCCTATTCATTTGCAGTACGTGCACTGGCAGAGGATAAGTTAAAAGCTGTGGATGATGAGACAGAATCATTTGAAAAACAGGCAAAGGATCAGGGTGTACAGGATAAGTACGAATCCTGGATCCGGGAAAAAACAAGGTAACAGTGACGGGACGGCTGAAGGGGAAACAGGCCGTCCCGTCTGTTATAAGGAAGATACAAAAGAAAGGGGCGTACAGGAATGGAATTAAAAAATTATATGGAGCAGCACGACCGGATACGGGAAGAATTAGAGATCTTGAAAGCGCTGTGCAAAAACAGGGACTTAGAACAAACGGCATCGGAAATCGCCTTACATATAAGCAGTCTTGCAGGAAAGCTGAAAATACATTTATCCTCAGAGGATCAGTATCTCTATCCGGCCTTTTTAAGATCCGGTGATTCAAGGCTGGTGAATCAGGCAGAGGAATATCAAAGGGAAATGGGGAACCTGCTTGCCCTGTTTACAGAATTCAAGGATAAATATAATACGAAAATTAAAATCCTTTCAGAAAAGGAAAGCTTTTTCGGCGAAGCTGAAAAAAATCATAAAAAGCATTGAAGTGAGAATGCAAAAGGAGGAAAGCGGTTTATACCGCCTGGTGAGATAAGGAAGTATAATGGCTGGATATTGCAATGGATTTTTGGCTTATGCAGCAATTAAAGATGATAGTTGGAAATGTTACAGAAAAGCTGGAGGCTGTACACGAATACTTCGTGGAACAGTCTCTTTTTTTGTTATAAAACCGTAAAAATGGGAAGGCTATTTTTAAATTCCTCCGTATAAAGAAAGCATACAGATTTGATAATATTCCACATCATGGATTTACATTGTTATCATTTTTACTTATACTTTTTCAGGTGATCCCGTTTCTTATTCAGACCCTGAAAAAGTCCGCAGAGCTGGATATGGCTGACGAAATTGTACATGTGATAAATCTGTGTGCAGGTTCGCAGGCTGGAGCTTAGGGACTAATCGGCCACGGAAGAGAAACTTAAGGAACCAGTGAATGAAACATCTTAATTGAAAGGAGGAGGATTAAGTGGAAAATTGTTATGTAGCGAGCATAGCAGAGACACTTGAGAACTTTAACACGAACGAAAATACTGGCTTATCAGATCAAGAGGTGGCAAACCGACAAAACAGCTATGGAAAAAACGAGTTTGCAAAGCAGGAAAAAAACAAGTCTGATTAAAGAAATACTGCACCAGCTGAAAGACATTTCTACGATAATCCTGCTTCTGGCTGCTTTGCTGTCTTTAGGCATGGCATTGAGGGAAGGCCATGGCTTCTTAGAGCCAGTAGTCATCGTGTCTATTGTTATCTTAAATCTGATACTGGCAATTACCCAGGAACGGGGCGCTGAAAAAGCCCTGGAGGCATTGTCAAGCTTAAATTCTCCAAACTGTATTGTATTACGGGAAGGCATACAAAAAGAGATGGATACCAGTGAATTGGTACCGGGTGATATCATTCTTCTTCATTTGGGAAGCATTGTTCCTGCCGACGCACGTCTGCTTTCCAGCACCAATTTACAGGTGGATGAATCGGCGCTCACAGGAGAGAGCGAGCCATCGGAAAAAGATGCAAATATCCTGCTGCAGGGAAGTGTTCCCCTGGGAGATCAGCTTAACATGGTATTTTCCAGCTGTCATGTTACCTCCGGACATGGCACAGCCGTTGTTACTGCTACAGGAATGCAGACGGAGATGGGGAAGATTGCAGGATACTTAAATAATTCACAGAAAATCAAGACACCGTTACAGCAGCGTCTGGAGCGTGTTGCAAAGTCCATCAGCATGATCGCTGTTCTGGCAGCCGTATTGCTCTTAGTCATCGGCTTTTTACAGGGAGAGTCCATTTGGGTTATGGTTATGCTTGCGGCCACCCTGGCTGTAGCAGCTGTACCGGAAACTCTGAATTTAATTGTAACCTTATCTCTTTCCCAGGGCGTTAAAAATATGGTCAATAAAAATGCGCTGATCCGAAAGCTGTCTGCAGTAGAAACCCTTGGAAATACCTCAGTCATTTGCTCGGATAAGACCGGAACCCTGACGCAGAACCAAATGACCATTGAAAAGCTTTGGATTCCTGGAAATGAGCCGTTTGAAGCGGGAGACGAATTTGCAGCAGGTCAGACAGAACTTCTGACACTGTTTGCTCTTGCAAGTAATGCTTCTGTCCAGGAAGAAGAGGATGGTACCTTAACCATCATGGGAAATCCGACGGAGAAAGCCATCATGCGTCTTCTCCATGAAAAGGGATTATCCAAAGAACGCATTTCTGAGCAATACCGTATTGTAGGAGAAATCCCATTTTCTTCCGAACGCAAGATGATGACCATTGTTTTGGAGGCTTCTACGGGAGAATATTTAATTATTACCAAAGGTGCTCTTGACCGGTTGCCTCTCAAGGCATTTGATGAGGAAAGGGAAAAAGAAGTTGACCGGGTTCATAAGTATTTTACCGGGGAGGCACTTCGTGTCCTGTCCCTTGGAATCCGGTATGTGAATGAGGCTCCTTCCATGGATAAGCCGGAGGAAATTGAACGGGATCTGGAGCTGTGCGGGCTTATTGGTTTAATTGATCCGGCTCGCCCAGAAGCAGCCCAGGCGGTAGAAAAAGCAAAGCTGGCAGGAATCCGTACCATCATGATCACCGGCGACCACGCGGCAACAGCCAGTGCGATCGCAAGAAATATTGGAATTCTTGGTGAAAATGAAAAGGTTCTCACCGGACAACAGCTGAAAACCATGTCAGATGAAGAGCTTTGCAGGAATATCCATCATTATTCTGTTTATGCCCGGGTATCCCCTGAGGATAAGATCCGCATTGTTGAGGCATGGCAGGAAAATGGAGAAGTTGTTTCCATGACCGGAGACGGTGTTAATGATACACCGGCACTAAAGGCAGCAGATGTGGGAATCTCCATGGGCCAAAGCGGGACTGAGGTGGCAAAAAGTGCGTCTGACATGGTTTTAACGGATGACAACTTTGCCACGATCATTGATGCGATATCAGAAGGAAGGAATGTTTTCTCGAATATCAGAAAGACCATTTACTTTTTGCTGGTATGCAATATTTCGGAAATTGTCATTATGCTGGTTGCCCAGTTAAAGGGCTGGGGTATTCCTGTAACGCCGATCATGCTGCTGCTGGTCAATGTGCTGGGTGACGGCATTCCGGGACTTTGCTTGTCCAGGGAAACCTCGGATCCTCGTCTTATGGACCGGGAACCCATACGCAGAGACGAAGGATTTTTAGGGGGAGGTCTTCTTACGGTAATTATACAGCAGACCATAGCATGTTCGGTTGTGGTTCTGATTGGATATTACATCAGTACGTTCCGGGCATTTCCTGGAATGCCGGGGCCCTCTCCTGCAATCGGGCAGACCGTTGCCTTTCTGGTTTTGGGCTGGACCTCCATCCTTCATTTATTTACGGTCCGCAGCAGAAAGTCCATTTTCAAACGGTCGATTATAGATAATCCGCCTGTAGTATACAGTACCATTGCCATGATCGGATTATTCGGCCTTCTTGTGGCTTTCCCGCCCGTTGGAAAAATCTTTGGCCTGACTGCCATAGGAAGCTATCACTGGCTGCTTGCATTGGGGCTTTCCCTAATACCGACGGCAGTAGCTGAGATTGGAAAATTCATCGATAATAAGACAAACATTCGCAGAAATCGTGAATATCGGAATCGTTTGATCCGCCACCAGATAAGAAGGGATGATAGCTTTTAATATTTTTCTTCATATAGTCAATAAAGATTAGAAGTAGTTAGTTAAAACCCTGAAAATAGCAGGCAATGAAAAGCCACTGAGAAATCAGAGGCCCGGTAATTGTCTGCTATTTTTTCTCTGCCCGTAAATCTGGAATGAAAAAGAACTATAAAATCAATTGCCCAAATAAGCATTTAGAAGTATAATAATTTGAAGTGTTTTTTTTATTCCTACTAAATTGATAGAAAATTAAAGAAAGAGGTAGAATCAATTGTTAAACCAGTTTTCAAGAACCCAGTTGTTGTTGGGTGAAGATGCCATGGAAAAATTGATGAGTGCAAAGGTTGCTGTTTTTGGCATCGGCGGTGTGGGCGGATATGTGGTAGAAGCCCTGGTAAGAAGCGGAGTCCGTTCCTTTGTGCTTGTTGATGATGATAAGGTTTGTCTTACCAATTTAAACAGGCAGATCATTGCCACCAGAAAAACGGTAGGCAAATATAAAGTTGAAGTAATGAAAGACAGAATATTGGAAATCAATCCCGATGCCCAGGTGGAAATGCACCAGTGCTTCTACTTGCCGGAAAACGCGGATGATTTTGATTTTAAAAATTATGATTATGTAGTGGATGCAGTAGATACCGTAACCGCAAAGCTTGAACTGATCATGCGGGCAAAAGAGGCAGGCGTGCCGGTCATCAGCTGTATGGGCGCAGGCAATAAGCTGGATCCTACAAAATTCCAGGTTGCGGACATTTATAAAACCACCATGTGCCCCCTTGCAAAGGTCATGCGCAGAGAGCTTAAGAAAAGAGGCGTAAAAAAGCTTAAGGTCGTTTATTCCACAGAAAAGCCTACAAGGCCCCTGGAAGATATGTCTATCAGCTGCAGGACAAACTGTATCTGCCCGCCGGGAGCTAAGCATAAGTGTACGGAGCGGAGAGATATTCCCGGCAGCGTAGCCTTTGTTCCTTCTGTGGCAGGGCTTATCATAGCCGGAGAAGTGATCAAGGATCTGTCTCTAAATGGAAGGATTGGGAGGTAATCACATGTTTGACGGCAATATGGCTCATGAGCAGGATCTGTCATTGGAGCAAATGAAGCAAATGAACCCGGAGGAATATGTGCTTGTAGACGTCAGAGACCAGACGGCGTATAACCATGGATTTATACCGGGAGCCATAAATATAGAAAAAGAGGTATTGTTAAACGGGGAGGCTTCCCTTCCCAGGGACAAAAAGATCATATTATATTGCTTAAAAGGGATCATCAGTGAAGAGGCTGCAGGGCATTTAAATGAAAAGGGATATGAAGCATATAATCTTCGGGGCGGCTATGGGGAATGGCTGCTTCGTGCCATGGAAAAAGAGGACAAGGGAGCAGAGCGCCTGGAAGAGATAGAAAAGAGCATCCGGAAGAAATTCCATAAGGAGCTGTTCAGCAGATTTGCAAAGGCTGTCAATGAGTATGAGCTGGTAAAGGAAAACGACAGGATCGCCGTCTGTATTTCAGGGGGTAAGGATTCTATGCTCATGGCAAAGCTGTTTCAGGAGTTAAGACGGCACAATAAATTTCCTTTTGAACTGGTCTTTCTTGTCATGGACCCAGGCTATAATGAGACCAACCGGCAGGTAATCGAAAGCAATGCAAAGCTTTTGAATATTCCCATCACCGTATTTGAAACCCAGATTTTTGACGCAGTTTATGACGTGGAGAAATCCCCGTGCTATTTGTGCGCCAGAATGAGGCGGGGATACTTGTACAGCAAGGCAAAGGAATTGGGCTGTAATAAGATCGCCCTGGGGCATCACTATGATGATGTCATTGAAACGATTCTCATGGGAATGATGTACGGAGCCCAGATCCAGACCATGATGCCTAAGCTGCACAGCACGAATTTTGAAGGAATGGAACTCATCCGCCCCATGTATCTTATACGGGAGGATGACATTAAGGGCTGGAGAGATTACAATGATTTACACTTCATTCAATGTGCATGCCGGTTTACAGATACCTGTACGACCTGCAGAACCGACGGCAGCACCGGATCAAAGAGAATGGAGATAAAGAACTTGATCAGGCAGTTAAAGGAAGTCAACCCGTATATTGAAAGCAATATTTTTAAGAGTGTGGAAAATGTAAATTTAAATACCATAATTGCTTACAAAGAAAATGGAACCGTTCATCATTTCCTGGACGGTTATGATTTGGACACAAAATAATGAATCTGGAGGCGGTGTCTTATGAAGATTTCAACAAAAGGCCGCTATGCGGTCAGGCTCATGATAGACCTGGCTGAACATAATCATGGAGAATATATTCCTCTCATGGATATTGCAAAGAGACAGGAGATATCGGAAAAATACTTAGAATCCATTGTTTCGGTTCTGAGTAAGAGCAATCTGCTCATTTCCCTGAGAGGAAAAGGCGGCGGTTATAAGCTGGCGAAAAAAACCGGAGGACTATACCGTAGGCAGTATATTAAGCTTACGGAAGGATCTCTTGCTCCGGTTTCCTGCCTGGAAGGGGAGGTAAATGACTGCGCAAGGGCCTGTCATTGCCGGACCCTTCCCATGTGGGAGGGTTTCAATAAACTGATTAATGATTATTTTGACGGAATCACCATTGCTGATCTGGTTTCCGGCGGTGATTATTCAGACGATTACATGATATAAAATCAACCTGAGAAGGCTGCCAGAAAATTCCCAATTATTTCCACTGGAAAAATGGAAACAAGAGTGTTATCATATATTCGTAACATAAATGTAACACAAATGTAACAATTTCAAAGGAGGCAAACGAATTGAGAAAACTAACAGCACTTGGAATGATTACACTTACTTTAACGAGTATGATACCATTGACAGCGAATGCGGCGGTGGCAAGACCTTACAGCCAATGCAACAATGGAAGAAATGTGATAACAGTGAGCAGGAACTGTAATTTAGATGATTTAAAGGCTAGATTGCAGCAATTAGGAGTTGATGGAAATAACATTGACTGGTCTAAGCTCATCAATAACAGTAATACAGGCAAGAATTGTAATAATGGCAATAATGGTAACACTGGTAATACAGGAAATAACGGTAATACAGGCAACACTGGAAATAACGGCAATACCGGCAACACCGGTAATACCGGAAACAACGGCGATACAAACAACGACACAAATACAGACACTACACCAGATGAGTCAACAGACAATACATCAAATAAGTCTTATACCCAGCAGGTAGTTGACCTTGTAAATGCTGAAAGAGCAAAAGAAGGACTTGCACCTCTTACCATTGATGCTAATGTGGAGAAGGCGGCAACTGTAAGAGCCAAAGAAATCCAATCAAGTTTTGACCATACACGTCCAAACGGAAGCTCATTCTCAACTGCTTTAAAGGAGCAGGGTGTGAATTACCGCGGTGCAGGCGAGAATATTGCCTGGGGACAGAAAACTCCTCAGGAGGTGGTGAATGCCTGGATGAACAGTGCAGGACATCGTGCAAACATCATGAATAAGAGCTACACACATATCGGTGTAGGCAATACTCAGAACGGTTCCGGAACACAGTACTGGGTACAGTTATTTACATATTAATAGTAGGAATGCCTTGTAAATCAAAATAGAATAAGGATTTATCAGGATTCTATTAATGAAAAAGATTGGCGGCGGCTCCATTTGACAACCCTTTTTGGGAAGTTGTCAAATGGAGGCCGCCTTTTTGAATAGGCTCAGATAATTATTAGAGCCTTTTACAGCAGTAAAGTTATTAAATTTTGTATTAACAGCATCTGCAGTTATTATCTACAGCTATTGCGGAAAGTCTTGCGTTGGTAATAGTAACAGAAGCATCAGTTGTAGCTGTAGTTGCTACTATTGAATAGGTGCAGCATTCATCAGGGCAAATGTCACAATCACAAACAAAGAAAGAAAATGTTGAAGTACCAGAAAATCCAGGTGTTGCAGGTGGAAGTATTAGGTTTGTAAATGGAACTGAAAAAGCCAGCTGTGGCCCTACTGGTATTGGGTTGCGCTGATTGTCGCAAAGTTTAAATACCTGAAAGTTTACAACTGTGCTATCAATCGTGGTAGGACTTGAATAAGCTAAAGTGCTTGTAAATTCAAGCTTTACACATGGATCACATAAGCAGGAAGTATTTAAAGAGAGAGTACTGACGGTAAAAGCAGTACCAGCCAAAGTACTTGGAGTTATTGATATTGCACTGCCTGATGTTCCGCATTTTAAAATAGTCTTATTATCTTTACAGCTGAGTTTATTACATGTGCAACAGTCATCATTATATTTCGGATTATCTGCAACAATTGCGGCCAGCCTTGCTGCAAAAATGCCAACATTACCAATAACAGGAGTAGATCCACCAGCTGAAACAACAACACTATAGGTGCAGCATTCATTTGAACATAAATTACAATCACAAACAAAAAAATGTAAATACATTAGCAAAAACAGCTTGTATCGATTGTGTAAAATAGAACTGTGGACCAATAGGGATTGGCAGCTGATCATTACAAGATTTATATAATTGAAAATTTAAAGTTCCTTGAAAAAGCGTTCCAATTATATTAGATGTAAATTCGAATATTATACATGGGTTACTAAATTCAGAGGTATCCAGGGTGATAGTAGCGGCGGGTACGGACGTTCCTATACTCGTACCATTAAATAACAATGCTTGACTAACTTCGCCGCATTTTAGTATTTGTCCGCATGAGTCACTGCTCTTATTACTGATTTCATAATCATCCATAAAATTAGCTTTTGATGATAAATTCATATTATTTACTCCTTCACATTGAGCGTTTTAAAAATTCTACTTAAAGTACTATGTACTTATAAAGAACAGGTTAATGGAGTAAGCTGTTTATTCATTTATTTAATATAGAATATGAGATAAATGAATAGAGGTGATAATTTTTTTTAGACATTTACGGGTTTGAGAAAGTTTTTCTGTAAAATAGAGTTTCATAGAACCTTCTATGATAAAATAATTGCTTTCGTTGTCCTGAGTGAACTTTGCATTGCAGTCTGCCTGTCCCATATAATATAGTGCAGTACGGCAAGAAAGGGGTCAAAGTATATGAGTAGTAATACTTTAAATGCAGATGCCAATGTTCTAAGAGGTGTGAACCCAAACGTGAATGTGAATGCGACGAATATGAAGAGTATGAAAGATAGTCAATAACAAGAGCGGGCTTCGGTATTCCGGGCTCGCCTATAAAAAATACTTTGCAATCTGTCAGTCGCCTAGGTGTTTTAATCCTTCTGGCATTATCATATCCGTATATCGGACAACTTCTGAATGTAATATTGAGTATTAAAAATAAACCACATTTGGGCATCAAATCTCATAATGGTCCAGATTGATAAGCCCTGGAGATCATATTCTGTTATCAGTGCAGCCCTTGCGTCAAAGCTTCTTGCATCTTTAAACCATACTAAATGCAGAATCCCGTCACTGCCCACATAGTAGAAATAAGGTGACTGTGCTGCTTCATTAAATTGTATTGGTATACCATTTGCCGATGCAATTTCAACTGCATTATTAAAGTTTATCGCAGTAGCTTCTGTGGCACCGGAACATAGGGAAGTGTCCAATCATAGCCCAGAGTGGTGACTCCTAGAAGAATTTTTTTTCGGGTGGAATAATACTGACCCCGTAATCTAATAATTCTCTTAAGACATTAACCGGAAAAATTGAGCTTGGATAGCTGTAATACCTTGTCCAGTCATAAGAAGAAAATGTGATTCCATCCACAAGTTCAGATAATTTTGAATAGTCTATTTTTTTCAAAACTTACGTTAGGGGTATCAATATACGTAACCGGTGTTATGGTAATTACTATCCTGTAACCTTCTGAATGAAATATCGCAGAGGCTTTTTTTTAAATATTCTGCAATGCTATCTAAGTTGTCATAGGTGATGTTTTCAACATATACGTTTATACCATAAAAGCCTTTCGTTTTCAGGATGTGAAGAGCATTATCAATAAGGCGGTCCTGCACAGAAGGATTATTTAAAATATTATAAGCCACTTCACGGCTGACGATTCCTTCTTCCGTAATCGTTGAAACAAACATCATGGGTGCTACACCATAAATTTTAGCCAGATTGACAAGTTCCGTGTCGTCGGCACTGGAGACAATTTCCCCTTCACTTGTCGCTCTATAATTGAATATGTCCAGATAAGATAAAAATGGAAGCGTTTTTATTAAAACGGATTTATCTATATATGGAAAGGCATAACCACTGGTGGCAATTGTTCTTGTTTTATTCGTTTGATAGCTTATAACTATGGTTTCACCGGCGTACATAAATTCTCTATCGGAAAGATAAGGGTTATTTCTTGTTTGGCCAATTGCTAAATTGCCAGGGTTTGTAATTCCGTTTTCCAATATTAATCTGTTAACAGGAATTTTGTAATAATCGGATATTGAATTTATGGTTTCACCGGGTTGGACAACGTGTATGATCATGGATTCCCTCAAATGATCTTATTAATACTATTATATGCTAATTTTACATGTCCATAACATCATAGTATAATAATATGTATCTCAATAATTTTACGCAATAACAGGTTTAGGCAGCTGCAATAGATCGTAAATGATAAAGGCGGGTATCCGGAAAATTCCGGACCAGCCCTTGATAATAAATATTTAACCGAATCAAGTAGCGAAGAGGATTGCGAATATCCGCTTGACATGTTTTCATAAGGTGCAGGAACCCGATATTTACATATTAATTGACTGAATGAAAAAAATCCATATCCCTTGCAATGAATGATAAGGGATTTGGATTTTTTTGCGCAAAGATTTTCAGGTTGAACTTTGCAAAAGAAATAGTTATACTTAATTCATGCGGGGCCAGCCAGTATGTAATACAGGAACGAGCCATGCAGGAAAGGGTATGTTTAACCGAAGCGATCAGGAAGATGAGATTACGAAGACCACGAAAATGCATGTCGATTCAAAATGTGACTATTGTTACATTTATCTGTCTGTTCCTCTTGTCCCTTGTAACCATTGAAAGACTTGTGCTGAACAATTGGCAATCCTCTATAATCAGAGAGACTGCCGGGAAGTCTGAAAAGATGAACCATGATACCATAGAAAAGGTAAATTTATTTTTCAGAGTTCCAGTTACGGCAAATGAACTAGGGAAAAAAACTGATTGAAAATAACACCATTAATTTTACTGATGAAAAGAGCCGCAACTCTTTTTTTCTTGGCATTTTAAACTCTTATGAGAAAGAGATTTACAGTTTTGCTTATGCATCGGCTGATGGAGAATACTATGGTGCCCTCAGAAATAAAAAGGGGGAACTTGAACTAATAAAGAACAACGATGAAACAGGTGAAGAAATCTGGTATTATGCTGTAAACAAAGATTTAACGGCAGGGGCGTTTAAGCAAAACACAGGCGCCTTTGATCCCAGGCTGCAGGAATGGTATCAGGCGGCTGTAAAAGAGGGGGGACCTGTTTTTTTCGCCTGTATACAAAGACTTCATTGTAAATGATCTGGCAGTATCTGTTTCAAGCCCTGTATATGATGAAGAAGGAAAGCTTAAGGGCGTTTTAGGATCCCATATACTTCTTTCCGATATGGGCGATTATCTGAAAAACGAGGCCGCTGGTTCGGGCGGCTATGTATCTGTTATAGAGGAAGATACCCGGTATTTAATTGCAAATTCCATGGGGGAAGATAATTATTCCATAACTGGTGACGGGTCACTGAAAAGAAATACCATCGATGACCTTTCCCTTCCGGCCGCAAAGAGCAGTTATGAGAAATATCTTAAATCCCATGAGGCAGAGTTCTCATTGAAGATGGGAGCTGTGGACTGGTATGGGAACGTAGAGGAATACCGGAAAACAGGTCTTGACTGGGTCATTATTTCCGTGATTCCGGGAAGTCTTCTGGCAGCGGAACTGAACCGGAATATCGGGGTTTCAGCGGAGCTGGCTTTTATTGCCGGCCTTCTTTCCATAGGTATCTTTTCCCTTATTATCCAAAGGCTCTATAAGCCTATTAATGGCCTGCTGACCATTGCGGAAAATATTTCTGCGGGAAATTTAGAGCAAAGGGTGGAGATCGTAAGGAATGACGAAATCGGAAGGATATCCAATGTATTTAACCGTCTGGCGGATAATCTGCTGGATATGGTCAAGCATCTGGAAAGTATTGTTGAAATGCGGACCATGGAGCTAAACAAGGCAAATGAAATTTTACAGGAGAATCAGTCCCAGCTTCATCTCATACTGGATACGGCGGCGGAAGCCATATTTGGTACGGATTTAAACGGCAGATGCACATTCTGCAACAAAAGCTGTCTTCACCTTCTGGGATATACAGATCCTGAGGAATTGCTGGGAATCGATATGTGGTCTGCTTTGGGCTGCAAAGGGCAGGCCGAGGGGGCAGGCTTGATTGGAAAGCAGTTTTTTGCCGATTTTCTCAGTCCGGATAAGGCCGGAGTGGAAAAGACCGGCTTGCTGAAACGGGCTGACGGCACCTGCTTTGATGCGGAATACCGCGCCCTGCCCCAATTAAGGGAGGGGAGGCATGTTGGATATGTCATAACCTTTGCCGATATTACCGAGCGAAAGAGGGGGAGGAAAAGATACGCTTTTTAAGCTATCATGATCCTCTGACCGGACTGGTAAACCGAAGGTGTTTTGAGAAGGAGATGAAGCAGGCGGATACCCAGCAGAACCATCCGGTTTCCCTGATATTTCTCGATTTAAACGGATTAAAGCTCATCAATGATACCTTTGGGCATACGGCCGGAGATGAATTCATTGTTAAAGTCGCTCAGGTCTTAAAAAAATAACTGCCGGGAAAGTGATGTTGCCGCACGGATCGGCGGAGATGAATTTACAGTTTTGCTTCCGCGCACTACCAGGGAAGAGGCAGAGACCATCGCTGCACGGATAAAAGATCAGGTTGCCGGGGAAAAGGTCAGCATGGTATCATGCAGCGTTGCAGTGGGAATTGCTGCAAAGGTCAGGCACTGGCAGAAGATTGAACAGATACTGGAGGCAGCTGAGAACGAGATGTATAAGGAAAAGAGCATTTCTTCCATAAACTTTGGAATTCATGCGATTAATGGCATCATCACCTCTCTTCATATGAAAAGCCCCTGGGAGAAAAAAACACTCGGAAGAAGTCAGTAAGCTGTGCGAAAAGATCGGTACAGCCATGGGGCTTCCTGAAACTGATCTCAAGAAGCTGCGGGATGGGGCATATCTTCACGACATCGGCAAGATCACCCTAAGCGAGTCGATTCTTGAAAAAAACTCCGGAGCAGCTGAATGAAGTTGAAAATGAGATGATAAGGCAGCATCCTGCTATCGGATACCGTATCCTGAATCTGTCCCAGGAAACCCTGGACCTTGCTGGCGGGGTGTACGGGCACCACGAATGCTGGGATGGTTCCGGGTATCCTAAGGGCTTAAAAGGGGAGGAAATCCCGCTTAATTCACGTATTTTAGCTGTTGCAGAAGTGTATGAGCGGATCTTAAACAGGGAAAAGGACCGGAGAGTGGGAAAGAAAAAGGCACTGCAGGCCATTTCAATGGGTTCCGGACAAAAATATGATCCGGCTATTGCTGAGTTATTCATTCGTATTATGAGGGAGAAAAGGTAATACCACTTTTGCGTATAGTTGTTCATCCCCATAATTTGTGCTATAATGCCTGCAGTATAGCATCCATCCGTAAAAAATCCAGTATGATGATTTATGATACTACAGTTTGAACGGTACTGTATTAGATTTTCTATATACGAAAGAGAAATGCCTGTACAAAGATATTCAAAATTCAGGATTTCAAAATTGCAATTTTGAGGAGGCACAAAAAACATGAAATACTTAAGAAACAAGCTTTTACTTTTTATCTCTTTGCTGCTGATTTTTACGGTCATATTCCTGACCACCATTTCTTCTATTCTTTATTACCGAAGCTCCATGGATGAGGCAAAACAGAATTCGTCTTACCTGGCAGCGGCATATCAGCAGGGAATTGATTCTGTATTAAATATTTACCGCAGCGAATTAAAGGTAACTGCATCAAAGAGTTTCTTAACTGATGGAAGAACATCAGATTTAGAAAAAAAAGCGTCTGCTGGATGAGGAAGCAGAAGTTTCAGGTTTTCATTACATAACAGTAGCAGATGCACAGGGAACCAATGACAAAGGTGACAAGATTGCAGATCAGGACTTTTTTTAAGGAGGCCCAAAAAGGAGTTGTCTATGTTTCCAATCCATTTTTAAATGAGGACCAGAAGCTGAGTCTTTACATGGCAGCTCCCATTGCTGACACCGGAAAAGTTTTGTATGGATCTCTTCCATATGAAGCCATCAGCGCTGAATTGACAAAGATCAAAATCGGTGAAAGCGGGTATGCCTTTGTTATCGATAAGAATGGTGCGACTGTCATTCACCCTAATAATGATGACGTATCCAATCCAAGAGATTATTTTGAACTGGCAAAAAAGGATTCATCCTATGCTCCTACAGCTAAAATTTTCAAGGAAATGACTTCCGGCAAGACCGGAACCGGTTTCAGCTATTATAACGGACAGCGCCGCCTGGTGGGATATACTCCCTTAAACGGACCGGAAGGCTGGTCGGTTGCAGTCACCACGCCTTTGGTACAGATAGAAAAAAACATGAGTTATACTCTGGTGATGTGTGTGATCGCAGGTCTGGCACTGCTTTTGGCGGCGATTGCTGTTACCAGAATATTCTCCAAAAAGATCACCGAACCGATTTTGGATGCTACCTACAGGATCGAACGGCTGGCAAGGGGGGAGCTTGACGAGGACGTTGAACCGGTAAAAGGAAAAGATGAAAGCGCACGGCTTATCATGGCGCTGCAGAACACGATCCATGGACTTCGGTCTTATATCATGGATATTTCAAATGTGCTGAACTCCGTGGCTGCCAAAGATCTGACCGTAAGAAGTGCCGTACAGTATCAGGGTGATTTTATTCCGATCCAGACAGCCATAGATCAGATTTTAGATTCTTTAAACAGTACGCTTTGGAATATTGCCCAGTCAACGGATCAGGTACGCGCCAGTTCCGCCCAGGTTGCCCTTGGCGGACAGAATCTGGCTGAAAATTCTGCGGAACAGGCGGCGACCACAGAGAGCCTGACCAATTCTCTGGAGTTGGTATCCCATCACATTCAGGAGAACGCGGAGCATTCCCTTTCTATGAAGAGCATGACGGAGTCAGCACTTCTTGAGACTCAGCATGGAGATGAGGAAATGCAGAGACTGCAGCAGTCCATGGCAAGCATTGATGATTCAGCCAAAAAGATCCAGGGAATTATCCATATCATTGATGATATTGCTTTCCAGACCAATATTCTGGCATTAAATGCAGCGGTAGAGGCGGCCCGTGCCGGTGAGGCAGGAAAAGGCTTCTCGGTGGTAGCTGACGAAGTCCGGGAACTGGCTTCCAAAAGTGCGGATGCAGCAAAGCAGACTACAGATTTAATTCACAGTACCATTGAGTCTGTAATACAAGGAAAAAAAGAACACAGAGCAGACTGCCGATGTGTTTAAAAAGATCGTAGAACAGACTAGTTCCGTTAATACGCTGGTGTCAAAGATATCCGAATCATTGAAGAGCCAGGCCAACAGTGTTTCTGAACTGGGAGATGGAATGCAGAAGATTTCCATGGTCACCCAGGCCAACTCAGCGACTGCAGAGGAAAGTGCGGCGACCAGTGAAGAGCTTTTAAGCCAGATGCAGACGTTAAAAGAAATGGTTATGGAGTTCCAGTTAACGCAGTCGGTCTGATGTTGCAATGATAAGCATACTTTAAGGGACAAATGCTTTCAGATGGAAAGAAAGGGGATAGAGGTATCAGGGTAAAAAAAGAAGTTAAAAAAAGATTGACAAATAGTCAAGATAACAGTATATTAAACATATAGGTTTAGTATGAATAAGGAGAAACAGAAAAAAATGAATACGAGCTGCAAGAGAAACATGAATCATATGATGAAATGTTGTTGCTGTAGATGCTTCCTGGGAACAGATACGGTTTATTTGCGTGCGCGTCTTGGTTTCTGAATTCCAATTGTTATCTTGTGACACTGAGAAAATAAATGGAAGGGAGCAGGTATATGCGTATACCTGCTCCTTTTTGCATTTATTAATAGAAAAGGGAGGAAGTAAATTGATGAACCATATAAGAAAGAAGGAGGGGGAAAAGAAAAATCATGGATTTTGAATTTATCCGTGCCTATACGCCGCTGTATGCAGAGGCGGCGGGTATGACACTTCGAATATCTTTTCTGGGAATCCTGCTGTCAGCAGCCATTGGACTTTTGTGCAGCCTGGTCAAGATTTTTAAGATACCGGTGTTAAGAAGTATTGTGAATGGCTATATTGAGGTATCCAGGAATACGCCTCTTTTGATCCAGTTGTTCTTTTTATACTTCGGACTTCCTAAAATCGGTGTTGTTTTAAGCTCTGAAAGCTGCGCCGTAACAGGGCTGGCATTTTTAGGAGGAAGCTACATGGCGGAAGCATTCCGCACGGGAATTGAACAGGTACCGGTCATCCAGTCAGAATCAGGTCTCAGCCTGGGTCTTACAAAATGGCAGGTATTCCGGCATATCATCCTTCCTCAGGCGGTCACTACCTCAGTTCCTGTATTTTGTGCCAACATCATATTTCTGATAAAAGAAACATCGGTGTTCAGTGCGGTGGCCCTGGCTGACTTAATGTTTGTGGCAAAGGATCTGATAGGAATATATTATAAAACAGATGAGGCCCTCCTGATGCTGGTGGCGGCATACTTAATCATTCTGCTGCCAATATCCTTACTCTGTTCCTGGCTAGAAAGGAGGGTCCGCTATGCAGAATTTGGGAATTAGGATACTGTTTGAGGGAAATAATTTTTTTTACGGCTGTTTGGCGGACTCCTGGTATCTCTCAGGATTGCGGTCATATCCATGGTTTTATCCGTGGGACTTGGAATAGTCCTTGGAATGGTGATGACCAGCAGGAAACGGCCGGTTAAGCTTTTCACAAGGCTTTATCTGGAGACGGTCCGGATCATGCCTCAGCTGGTTCTTTTATTCCTCGTTTACTTTGGGGCTGCAAAGCATTTGAACGTGAATTTTTCCGGGCAAATGGCTGCGGTCATTGTATTCACCTTTTGGGGGACGGCTGAAATGGGAGATCTGGTGCGAAGCGCTCTGGAATCCATTCCGGTCCATCAGTATCAAAGCGGCTTTGGCCTTGGCATGACGGAGCTTCAAGTGTACCGGTATATTGTGATTCCCCAGACCATAAGGAGGCTGCTGCCGTCAGTCATGAATCTTTTGACGAGAATGATCAAAACCACGTCTCTTGTTGTACTGATCGGCGTGATTGAGGTGGTCAAGGTTGGAAAACAGATCATTGATGCCTCCAGATACACGGTCCCTGATGCGGCCCTCTGGGTATATGGAGTGATTTTCATCCTGTACTTTGTAATCTGTTACCCGTTTTCCAGGGCAGCTGCCCTGCTAGATAAAAAATTAAAGGATTGATAAAAATGAGCCAGGAAATGATTTTAAAGACAGAGAATCTCAGGAAGTCCTATGAAAACGGGCAACCGGTTTTAAAGGATATTTCTTTTACCTTGGAAAAAGGAGAGGTAGTGGTGGTCGTAGGACCTTCCGGCTGCGGAAAGAGCACCTTTTTACGATGTCTCAACATGCTGGAGCCCATTGATTCCGGTACGATTCAGTTTAAGGACCGGATCATTGACAGGAGCAAGCGGGATGTTTATGAAATAAGACAGAAGATCGGCATGGTATTCCAGAGCTACGATTTATTCCCCCATAAGACCATTCTGGGGAATATTCTTCTGGCCCCTTTAAAGGTGCAGAAAAGAGATAAAAAAAGAGGTGGAAAAGGAAGCAGAGCAGCTTCTGGCCCGGGTAGGGCTTCTGGATAAAAAGGCTTCTTACCCAAGGCAGCTGTCCGGCGGACAGAAGCAAAGAGTGGCTATTGTAAGGGCGCTTATCATGCATCCGGAAATCCTGCTCTTAGATGAGATTACGGCAGCCCTGGACCCGGAGATGGTGCGGGAGGTTTTACAGGTGGTGCTGGAGCTGGCAAAGGAAGGAATGACCATGGTCATCGTTACTCATGAAATGGAATTTGCCAGGGCAGTGGCTGACCGTGTCCTGTTCATGGATCAGGGCGTGGTAGTGGAAGAGAGCCTGCCGGGAGAGTTTTTTACCTCTCCGCGGACCGAGCGTGCAAAGCAGTTTTTAAATACGTTTCATTATGAAGCGTTATAAAATAAAAAAAATAAAAGGAGGATGTAATTATGAAAAAGAAATTACTGGGAGCATTATTAGGCATTACCATGGCGGCAGGTCTTTTAGCAGGCTGCGGCCAGGCAAAGGACAATGGAGGAAACACAGGAGGGGCAGTTGCAAAGGCAAGAACCTTATCTGAAATCAAGGATGCCGGAACCATTAAGATCGGCGTATTCAGCGATAAGAATCCATTTGGATATGTGGATTCCAACGGAAAAATCCAGGGCTATGATGTGTATTTTGCAAAGCGCCTGGCAAAGGATTTATTTGGAAGTGAGGATAAGGTTGAATTTGTATACGTAGAGGCTGCCAGCCGGGTGGAATATTTAAAGTCAGCCAAGGTGGATGTGATTCTTGCTAATTTCACTGTTACAGATGAGAGAAAGGAGCAGGTGGATTTTGCACTTCCATATATGAAGGTGGCTCTTGGCGTGGTATCCCCTGATGCCGCTTTGATTACTGATGTGACACAGTTAAAGGATAAGACCCTGATTGTGGTAAAGGGTACTACGGCGGAAACTTATTTTTCAGAAAACCATCCGGAAGTCAAGCTGTTAAAGTTTGATGAGTATCAGGAAGCCTATGACGCACTTCTGGACGGAAGAGGAGATGCTTTCTCCACCGATAACACAGAGGTTCTAGCCTGGGCCATTCAGAACAAGGGATTTACCGTAGGAATCGAATCCATCGGAAATCTGGATACCATTGCTCCGGCCGTTCAGAAAGGAAACAAAGAGCTTTTAGACTGGATCAATAGCGAGATCGAAACTCTTGGCAAGGAAGAGTTCTTCCACAAGGATTTTGAGGAAACCTTAAAGCCTGTGTATGGAGATGAAATTGATCCGGAAAATCTGGTGGTGGAAGGCGGTCAGGTTTAGGAAACAGGATCTGAGAAAAAAACATCAACAGCCGTCTTAAAATAACTTAATGAGAAAAATAACCGGCAGGGCGTATTGACGTCCTGCCTTTTTCAATCCATAATAGCAATATTATATAACAGTGTTATAAAAGGGGAAGGAATGAGTGATCAAATAAATGATACACGTCTGGCTATTTTTGTGGCAGGAGAGCATGGCTGGAGCGTCTAAGGGGAAAATGGAGGAGGTATATTAAATGAAATCGGAATTAAATTCTCAAACAATACAAAACACCATGCTTTTACCGCTGTGGGGCCGCGCCACGGCCAGTGCGAAAAACCTTGAAATATTAAATGATAAAGAAGCCATAGAAATTATCAAAAACTGCGATTATGATTTCAGCAACATTGCAAAAACCTTCGGTGAATTCGGTGGAATCTGTTATATCGTCCGTGCCAGGAAAATTGATGATACAATCCGTAAATTCATCCGAAAACATCCCCGTGCTTCTATTGTAAATATCGGGGCGGGGCTGGATACTACCTTTTCCAGGGTGGATAACGGAAGTATCAACTGGTATAATCTTGACCTGCCTGATGCCATTGCTTTCCGGCAGAAATTCCTTCCGGATTCCCCCCGTAACACAAGCATTGCCAAATCCCTGTTTGACACTTCCTGGTTTGATGATGTTATTTTTAACCGCCGGGACGGCATTTTATTTGTGTCGGCCGGAGTTTTTTATTATTTCAGGGAAGAGCAGCTAAAAGAAATCTTTGAAGCGATGGCTCACCGTTTTCCCGGAGGAGAAATTTATTTTGATGCGGAATCAAGGCAGGCGGTTAAGAAGTCGAACCGTATGGTTGAAAAAAACCGGGAATAAAGGCGCTATAATGCATTTTTACGTCAATGATATAAAAGATCTGGAACATTGGTCCCCCGATATCCAGGCCGTTGCCTGTGAAAAATACTTTAAGGGCATACCGGTTAACAGGCAGTGGAGCTTTGGTATCCGCTTTATGATGAAAATCATGGACCGGATAAATATGATGAAATTCATACACCTGCGTTTTTCAAAATAATTAATCATGGCCCTAAAACGGACAGGAGGAGCGGATCCAGGTGAAAACCAGCCATATTATATATAAAGTAGATGACTTATACCAGGCAGTAAAAGGATTTAAGAACAAGGGATTTGAAGTGGAGTATGGGGCGAGGAAAAACCCATATAATGCGATTATTTATTTTTCCGAAGGTCCTTATCTGGAGCTGCTTGCTTCAACAGGAATGCCGAGGTTTATGAAGAGTATGTTACGCATATTTGGAAAAAGCAAATTGGTAAACCTCCTGAATTACTGGGATAACCATAAACGGGGCCCGTGGGGAGCCGCACTTGAAAACTATAAAGAAGATTTAAGGGAAGAGCTGATACCTATTATCAAGGAACTATGTGACGATCCTGTATTGACTCTGTTTAAGGGAAACGGAATCAAGGATCTGGAATTTGAATATGCAGTAAAAGAAATTTAAAGATGTTTATCAGGTATTACCGAAATAACTTTTTCATTTTCAGGCCGCCATTCTTTGGCGGCCTGATTGTTTTGGAACAAGATGCTCTGGAAATTATGCATTATGTACATGTATATTTGAAATTAGAATAAAAAATAGTGAAAAAGTTCAGAATGACAAAAGAAATGTAAGGATATTAAATGGAAAAATGCACATTAAAACCTTATAATTAGGTCATAGGAATTAAAGATTTCCATATAAGCGTGAACTAAAATAATTTTATAAAGGAGAGGTTATTTATGAAAAAGAGGTTATTAACAGCTTCACTGGCAGCACTGGCAGCATTGAGCTTATCCGCCTGCAGCGGCGGCGGAAAGCCTGCGGAAACTACAGCAGCTCCCCAGACTACTGCAGAGACGGCGGCATCTGACGAAGCAAAGGCAGAGGAGTCCAAGGACGGAGCCGAGGCAGCAGCAAAAGCACCGGAGGATTACAAAGGTACCGTTGTCGTATATTCTCCTCATGATGCAGACCCGCTCAATGCAGGCGTGAACTTATTCATGGAGAAGTACCCCAATGTGAAGGTGGAGGTCGTGGCGGCAGGTACAGGAGAGCTGTGCAACCGTATTGCAGCCGAGTCCGCAAATCCCATCGCAGATGTATTGTGGGGCGGCGGCGCCGACTCTCTGGCAGCGTTTAAGGAATATTTCGCTCCCTATGTATGTGCCAATGACGAATTCATCGGCGATGCTTATAAGGATTCCGGGGACATGTGGATCGGAGAAAGCCCTCTGCCTATGGTTATTTTCTACAACAAGGATTTGATTCAAAAGGATGGCCTTGCAATTCCCGAGACATGGGAGGATTTGACAAAGCCTGAATGGAAAGGCAAGATCGCATACTGCCTGCCCTCCAAGTCCGGCTCAGCTACACTCAGTTATGTACCATGATCCTTGGCCATGGCGGCAAGGAAGCCGGCTGGGATTTCATTAAGAAATTATATGACAATCTGGACGGCAAGATTGTAGACTCTTCCGGCAAGTGCCACAAGATGGTTGCAGACGGCGAGTTCTACGCAGGCCTGACTCTGGAGAAATCCGCAGTCCAGTATAAGGAGGATCCGTCCGTTGGGTTCGTATATCCCAAAGACGGAACCAGCGCAGTACCAGATGGCGTGGCTCTTGTAAAGGGCGGCCCTAACGAGGAAAACGCAAAACTGTTTATTGATTTTGTTACATCAAAGGAATGCCAGACAGAGCAGAGTAAGAACTGGGGACGCCGTCCGGTAAGAAGCGACATGGAAGTAGGAGAAGGAATGGCGAAGCTGCAGGATATCGTGCTGGTGGATTATGATTTTGACTGGGCGGCAAATGAAAAGGAAGCCATTATTGAGAAATTCAACGACATTATGGTCGATTAATAAAAGGATAGGAATACATTCTGACAAAAAAAGACTGTCCCGGCCCCTTAGGGACAGGACGGTCTTTTCTGTAAGGTGCAAAAAAGACAGCCGATGGGATAAGGAGGAGCAAAACATATGAGCCATGCAGTAATTATTAAACAGGCCGTGAAAAAGTACGGTGATTTTACAGCCTGAATGGGGTGGATTTAGAGATGAAGCCGGGGGAATTTTTCACATTGCTTGGTCCCTCCGGATGCGGCAAGACGACTCTGCTTCGCATGATCGCAGGATTCAATTCTGTGGATGGCGGGGAGATCTGCTTTGATGACAGGGTAATCAACAACTTAGATGCCCACAAGAGGGATATTGGCATGGTGTTCCAGAACTACGCCATCTTTCCCCATCTGACCGTGGCGGAGAATGTGGCTTACGGCCTGAAAGCAAAAAAATATCCCAAAGACCAGATTTCAGGTAAGGTGGAAGAGGCCCTGGACTTAGTGCAGATCAGAAACCTAAAAGACAGAAAGCCAAATGAGCTGTCCGGCGGCCAGCAGCAGCGGGTGGCTCTTGCAAGGGCATTTGTTATTGAGCCAGGAGTGCTTCTCATGGATGAGCCATTATCCAACCTGGATGCAAAGCTCAGAGTACAGATGAGAACAGTTATCAAAAAGCTGCAAAGACGGCTTGGGATCACCACCATTTATGTTACCCACGATCAGGAGGAGGCTCTGGCTATTTCTGACCGGATCGCAGTCATGAAGGAAGGCAACATCATGCAGGTAGGCTCGCCGGAAGAGATTTACAAAAAGCCGGAGAACACCTTTGTGGCCGGATTCATCGGCGTATCAAACTTCATTGACTGTGAGGTGGATGGAGGCGTCCCGGACAAAGCTGTTTTAAATATCAAGGATGAATGCAGTTTGACCTGCAGGCTGAAATCCGCCTACAAGGGTAAGGGAATCATTTCCGCAAGGCCGGAGCAGCTGTTCTTCGATGAAAAGGAAGGACTGACCGGCCGGATCGTCATTTCCACGTTCCTGGGAGATTTCATTGAGTATGAGATCCAGTTGAATAATGGCCAGACCATTCAGCTAAATGAATACACAAAGGATGCAAGGGACCTCCGGCCAGACGGACAGGAGGTGCGGGTGAACTTTGATATCAGTGCGGCAGGCGTATACGATGCCCAGACCCAGGAGGTGATATCATGGTAAAGAAAGGCTGGAAGCCGGATTTCTGGTTTTGGGTGAAGGTAGCGGTGGTAGGCTTTATGCTGCTGTTTCTGATTTATCCATTCTGCACCCTGATCACCCGAAGCTTTTTCTCCGGCAAGGTGGAAGGCTTTACTCTTGAAAACTACATCCGGTTCTTCACGAAAAAGTATTATTATTCCTCTCTTGGGCGAAGCTGTTCGTCTCCATTGTCACCACAGCCACGACTCTGGCCGTAGGGGTGCCCATGGCCTATCTGATGTCCAGATACAATGTTTTTGGAAAACGTTTTATCCATATATTCATCATTATGAGCCTTATGAGCCCTCCGTTTATCGGCGCTTACAGCTGGATCATGCTGTTCGGGCGCGCCGGCTTTGTCACACAGTTTTTTTGCAGGTATGGGAATCCATCTTCCGAGTATTTATGGAAAGCTTGGCATTATTCTTGTTTTTACGTTCAAGCTGTTTCCCTATGTGTACTTATATACGTCAGGGGCAATGGGAAGCATTGATTCAAGCCTTGAGGAGGCGGCGGAAAATCTGGGAAGCAATAAGCTGCGCAGGCTTTTGACCATCACCATACCGGTCATCCTGCCGTCCATCGCAGCGGGAGCCATTATGGTATTCATGACAAGCCTTGCGGACTTTGGCACGCCCATGCTTATCGGCGAAGGTTATATGGTCCTTCCTGTTCTGGTATATAACGAATACATGAGTGAGATCGGTGGAAATGCTCATTTAGCCAGCGCTCTGTCCGTGATTGTGGTGCTCTGTTCCACTACGGTGCTTTTGGTGCAGAAATATTTTGTGACCAGAAAAAATTATGTCATGACAGCCATGAGACCGCCTAAGGAAGAAAAACTTCACGGACTGAAACGCTTTCTGGTAACATTGCCGGTTCTGCTGGTGACCTTTATCGGAATTCTTCCCCAGATCGTGGTGGTGGTCAGCAGCTTTGTAAAAAGCGATTTTACAGGGTTTAAAAAAGGCTTTAGCATAGAAAGCTATGTGACGATTTTTAACAGGCTGTGGACCAATATCCGGAATACCTTCGTATTCTCTGCATCAGCCATTGTATTTATTATCCTGCTGGGCATGCTGATATCCTACATTGTAGTACGCCAGAGAGGGATAGCAGGACAGCTGATGGATCTTCTCATTATGTTCCCCTTTGTCATTCCGGGCGCGGTATTGGGCATCAGCCTGATTGTGGCCTTTAATAAACAGCCCATGATCCTTACAGGTACTGCCGCTATTATGATTATTGCCTTTGTAGTCAGGAAGCTGCCCTATACGGTGCGGTCGGGAAGCGCATTCCTGCAGCAGATGGATCCCAGTGTGGAGGAAGCCTCCATCAGCCTGGGGGTATCCCCCATGAAAACCTTTGCCAAGGTGACGGCAAGGCTTATGGCCCCGGGCATCCTCTCAGGAGCCATTTTAAGCTGGATCACCTGTATCAATGAGCTGTCTTCCAGTGTTATGCTTTACGGCGGCAAGACAAGTACCATATCCGTGGCCATCTATACGGAGGTTGTCCGAAACAGCTATGGTACGGCGGCAGCACTGGCCTCCATATTGACTGTCAGTACGGTCATATCCCTGCTTATTTTCTTAAAGGTAAGCAAGGGGAAGGTTTCGGTTGTATGACATTCACGAAAGCAATGAGCAGTGCGAAATAGACAGAAAAAGATTTTCGTTGTGCTCGCACATAAGAAAATCTTTTTCTGCTCTTTTTTATAGGGCGAATGCCCGTGAGCTGGTAAAACCGCAGGTTTTACCAGCTGCACTGCGGACATATAGCATAATAATCCGCCCAAGGTTTTTAGTGGAAAGCTTTGGGCATTTTCAGAAAACAGGGAGGGATACAAAGGATGGTAACATTTGGTACCGGTGGCTGGAGAGCCATCATCGGAGAGGAGTTTACAAAGGAAAATATCCAGAAGCTGGCTCTTGCCTTAGTCTTAAGATGAAAGCAGAAAAAAAAGAAGGAGAAGGAATCGTCATAGGCTATGACAGGCGTTTCCTGTCCAAGGAAGCGGTCATATGGGCCTGTGAGATATTTGGAAAACAGGGAATCAAGGTGTTTTTTTATAAACCGCAGTTCCCCCACGCCTCTTATCATGTTTTATGTGATGAAACACCGTTTAAGCTACGGCATGATGGTAACGGCCAGCCATAATCCGGCCATTTATAATGGAATCAAGGTGTTTACTTATGGAGGGCGTGATGCGGATGAGGGACAGACCGGTAATATTGAGAAATATCTTTTAGAAGCGGAGAAGATATACCAGCCAAACGATGAGGAGGCTGGACAGATGCCGCCAGCCTCGTATTTTCAGCTTGTGAAAAAAAGAGTGGTGGAGGAAATCAACCCCTTAAACGAATATCTGGACAATATCATATCCGTCATTGACATGGATGCCATACGCTCCCGGGATTTCCGGGTTGCCATTGACCCCATGTACGGAGTGAGCCTTACGGCCTTAAGCACCATCCTTTCCGTTGCCAGGTGTACCATTGAAACCATCAACGACCAGCATGACACTTTGTTTGGGGGAAAAATGCCTGCGCCTACGGAGCAGACCTTGCGGAGCTTGCAAAATTATGTGCTGGACCGGTACTGCGATATCGGAATCGCCACGGATGGGGATGCGGACAGGCTGGGAGTCATTGACGATCAGGGCCGTTACCTCCATGCCAACAACATTCTGGTAATGCTGTATTATTATCTTCTGAAATACAAGGGCTGGAGAGGACCGGTGGTCCGAAGCCTTTCCACCACCCATGTGCTGGACCGGGTAGCGGAGAGCTTTGGACAGAAATGTTATGAGGTACCCGTTGGATTTAAGTTTGTATCCGCAAAAATGCAGGAGACGGATGCCATCATCGGCGGAGAGTCTTCAGGCGGCTTGACGGTTAAGGGGCATATTCACGGCAAGGATGGAATTTATGCTGCCTCCCTTCTGGTAGAAATGATGGCAGTATCCGGGAAAAAGCTGTCTGAGATTGCAGCAGACATCCGCAGGGAGTACGGGGCAATCCATATGACGGAGCGGGATTACCATTTTACAGCCGAGGAAAAGGAGAGAATCGACCGGATTCTTATGATTGACCGGAAGCTTCCCCAACTGCCTTTTGAGATTGAAAAGATCTCCTATGAGGATGGCTGCAAGGTTTACTTTAAAAACGGCGGCTGGGTGATCGCAAGATTCTCAGGTACGGAACCGCTGCTGCGGATCTTCTGTGAGATGAAGGCAGAGGCAGATTCTGTAAGCGTGTGCAGTTTGTTTGAGGAATATCTGGGACTGCAGCAGCCCTCTGCGCTTTCCTTATAAAGTATCAAAGCGGATATAGGTGCGGTCATCAAAGCTGTCATTTCCCTTGACCAGCCCTTTTGTGCCCATGTTTTCCCGAAAGCAGAGGGGGTCATTTTTTATGAGCTCCCTAAGGGCAGCCTCACTTTCTGCCAGAGTTTCCTTAAGGGCGGGATAACCGTCACTTGCCAGAACTATCTGTGAGTGAGGGGGGACGGGCAGGATGATGACATGACCCGGGTGAATGGGAAAACCGTTCAATACGTCATATCCGTAGGGAGAATCCTCATTGGCGAAAAGGAGCTGGCGGCACAGGAGGGGAAGGATATATTCCCGTCCGGTGTCGTGATCGGAAAGAGAGGCTTCAGTACGGCCTAAAAGCAGCTCCGTCTGAATATAAAGGCTTCTGACCTGGGATAGGAGCTGTCAATGGCTTTGCCGTACTGGTGATGGATGCCGTTAATGATACACTGGCAGTCACCAAAGGCCCATACCTCTCTGCGGCAAAGGCTGTACAGGATGATGACTGCCTGCAGGCGTTCTTCCGGCTTCTCCTTAAGGAGGGAACGGCGCGCAGGGCAGACCCGGGCCAGGGATTCGTTTAAATAGTCCATGGCGCCGGCTCCGTCAATGTCGGGGGGCATGGCACTTAAGGCATCTGACAGCACTTCTTTTGCATAGCATCCGCTGGTCATGTTTCCAGTGCCTTCCCCCAGGTCTTCGGGCCAGGTAAGGACTCCCTTGCTTGTCACTCCGTCGATTACGGCGATAAAGTTTTCATTTATAAACAGCCCATCCTCACACAGGCTGCTTTCCCTGTGCTTTGGAATAATGGATTGTTCTATGATATGTACGGCCATGGAAGGCACCTCCAATTATTTATTAGGTAAAGTTTACCATAAATAAGGTCTTCTGCCCATGGAAAAACGAGCATATTTTTGATATAATAAATAAAATGAAGCCATATTTCAGACAGGAGAGGAGGAGGCGTCCATGAGACTCACTAACAGCACCAGGGGAAAAAGGCCTGCGGTCTGCGCTCTGTCTCTTATTTGCTGCGTCCTGCTGTCTTCCTGCCAGCCGGAAACGGGAGGGCCGCCCACGCTTTCCCAGGCTGATCTGGTGGTTTACACGGTCCAGGAGAAAGGGATCTGTGAGCCTGTGGTCAAGGAGTTCGAGGAGCGCACAGGCTTGAATGTAAAGGTAGAAGCCGGGTCTTTGGAGGAGCTTTTAAAGACTTTAGAGGACAGCGGCGGTCCCTACGGCGATGACGGAGAAACATGGGATGTGGTATTTGGAGTGGGAACCAAGACTCTGGAAGAGAAAAAGGAATACTGGCAGGCTTACGAAAGTCCTGAAATCCCATACATAGCCGGGGCATTCCGGTGCAGCGATCACAAATGGACCAGCTTTTCTGCCTGTCCCTTAGTCATCATGTACAACACCAATGTGGTGACGTACCGGGAGGTGCCAGCTGGCTGGGCCAGCTTGCTGGAGCCAAGATGGAAAGGCCGGGTAGCCTTTATGGATCCAGGCATGTCGGATATCTATTCCTCAGCTCTGGCTGCGGCTGTTTATACGTACCGGGGAGAAGGAGACTATTTGAAGCTGCTGGCAGATAACCTGGAATACAGCAGCCTTTCCAGTTTATCAGAGGTGAATTCCGGAATTCTGGATGGCAGGTATTCCCTGGGAGTCACCATAGAAGGAGCAGCCCAGGCCCTGCGTTCCTGTGGTGCGGATGTGGACTACATATACCCGAAAGAAGGGACCACGGTGCTGCCCGATGGCACTGCCATTGTAAACGGCTGCCCCCGCCCGGAGGCTGCCAGACAGTTTTTGGATTTCACGGTCAGCAAGGATGCCCAGAAAATCCTTGTTTCGGATTTAAACAGGCGGTCCGTGCGGCTGGACGTAGCCCCTCTGCCCGGACTTTCCCCTGTCAGCAGGCTTTCTACCATTGACATGGATTTAAAGGAGCTGTCCCGGGAAAAAGAGGAAATTCTGAAACAATGGAACGGGATCCTGTCCCTGCATAAAAGGAGGGCCGGAGAATGAAATGGTACGGCCGGTTTTCTTTCAAAACACGGGTGTTTTTGGGATGCCTGCTGGTAGCTCTTGTACCTCTGACCTTTTCAAGCGTGGTAGTGACCAGGCTTTTTACTGTTTCCATCAACCGGCAGATGGCGGTGGAGGGGAACCGTCAGCTGGACGAGGTAAGCACAAAGCTGACCCAGCTGTTTGAAAACTGTGAGAAGGCCTGCCAGGCTTTTACAGCAGACGGTACAGCAGCCAGGGTGATGATCGACAAGGATGCCATTGAGAAGCAGAAGGATCTGTACCTGTCTTTATATCAGGCGGTTCAGGAAATATACAGCAGTGCCCAGTTCAGCATTTATGATTCTGGAGGAAAGCTTCGTTTTACAACGGATACTGGTTCCAAAACCAGTTCTCTTCCCGTCCATTGGGGGCTTTTAAGAAAGGTCCAGGGGGTGAAGGGGATCACCTATTACAGGACCGATCCCTATCTTCTGGGAACGGATAAAAATATCCTGATGCAGGGAGCCTATTCCCTGGAAAATTCCCGGGGAGCCAGGACTGGGTATGTGGTTCTGGATTTTTCCCGGGAGAATTTTGACAATCTGTTAAATGGCTTCTATTCCTCAGGAGATACGTTACTGCTGCTGGATTCCCACCAGAGACCCATATACTGCTCAAGGCCGGAGTATGGGGAAGAGGAGATGGGCGATATCATTCTCCATGGAATAACGGGACAGGAGGGAGAAAAAGGGAGGGGAGTATATACCAGGTATTTGTGGACCAGGGAACCCTCTCATGGAATCTATGTCCTCTTAAGACGCTCCGCACCAATCAGTGCCGGTGCCATCCATACCATGAGGACGGTAAGTTTTCTTTTATCCGCTCTGGGGCTGATCCTCTGTCTGCTGATTTCCGGCGCTCTCTCCAGAGGAATTGCCCAGCCGGTGAGCCAGCTTGATAAGGCGATGGCAAAGGTGAAAAAAAGGGGATTTATCCATCCGCATTCATACAAACCGGCAGGATGAGCTGGGAAGGCTGACAGAAAGCTTTAACCAGATGACAGGGGATTTGCAGAAATACTTAGAGGATACGGTTCAGAAGCAGAAGGATTTAAATAAGACCACCATTAAACTGTATCAGACCCAGTTAAATCCTCATTTTCTCTATAATACCCTGGATACTATTAAATGGAATGCCAGGATTAACCAGATTCCGGAAATCGCCATATTGGCGGAGAATCTTGCGGTGATCCTGCGGAGAAGCATTTCCAGCCGCCCTTTCATCACCTTGAGGGAGGAGCTGGAAACCATTGAAAGCTATATACAGATCCAAAAAATCCGTTTTACAGGACGTTTCCTTTATGAAACCGAGATACCTGACCAGCTTGAGGACTGCATGGTGCCTAAAATGTTTTTGCAGCCATTGGTGGAAAACGCCATCATCCATGGGCTTTATGGATGCGAGAACGGATACATCTGCATTTTTGCAGATGAGAAAGATGGAGTGCTAAGCATTTCCATCACGGATGACGGGTGCGGGATGGACAGGGAAATGGTGGACTGGATCAACAGTGACAATCCTTTCAAAAGGGATGGGCACCTGGGACTTTACAATGTGATCCGCATACTGAAAATTTATTACGGGCAGGAATACGGGATCAGGGCGGAGGTAACAAAGGAGGGAACTACCATTGCCTTAAGGCTGCCGGTCCAGAGGGAGGTGACGGATGTATAAAGTCATAGTTGTGGAAGATGAGACAATGGTCCGCCGGGGAATCATTTTGACCATCAACTGGGCGGCTCTGGACTGTGTCATAGCGGGTGAGGCTGCCAACGGGGAGGAAGGTGCCTGTCTGGCGGAACGGCTATCCCCGGATATTATCGTGACGGATGTGAAAATGCCCCGCATGGACGGGGTAGAGATGATCACCAAACTGCGGGAAGAAGGGTGTGCAGCCAGGTTCATTATCCTGACTGCTTACGGGGATTTTAAGTATGCACAAAGCGCATTGCGCTTAGGGGTCAGTGATTACCTCTTAAAGCCCTTAAAGGATGGAGATCTGGAGCAGGCCATCCTTCATATCAGGAGCCAGATCGAGAAAGGCACGGAAAAAGAGAGTGAGGCTGCGGCACCGGTACTCCGTTTTCATGCAGACAAGAAATCCAAAAACAAATATGTGGCTGAGGCCATCCGGTATATCCGGATGCATTATCAGGAGAACATCACCATCAGCACGGTGGCGGAATATCTGGAAATCAGCGAAGGATATTTAAGCCGCGTGTTAAAAAAAGGAAACGGATTATACATTTACCAGCTATCTCACCTTTTACCGGATGCAGGTAGCCATGTCCCTGCTTAAAGACTGCCGGGTCAAGGTTTATGAAGTGGCGGACCAGGTAGGATATTCGGACACAGCCTATTTCAGTGCACAGTTTAAAAAGCTTTTGGGAGTTTCGCCTTCGGAATACCAGGAAAGATGCGGTAAGTGAAAAGGGCATTGCCTGTAAGCTGGAATCTATTGTAAATTATTGGTATTTATGGTATACTGAGAATATAATTCAATAAAGATTCAAAAGACGAAGGAGGTTATTGCTATGAAATTTTTAAAGTGTAACCGTTGCGGTAATATTGTGGCGGTTGTAGAAGAAAAAGGCGGTACAATTACGTGTTGCGGAGAAAATATGCACGAATTGGCAGCCAATACAACAGATGCTGCAACTGAGAAGCACGTTCCGGTTATTGAGATTGACGGACAGCATGTAAAAGTTACTGTTGGTTCCGTTGAACACCCAATGCTTCCTGAACATTTCATTGGTTGGATCGCATTAGAGACCAAGCAGGGCAACCAGAGAAAGGTATTGAACCCGGGAGATAAACCGGTGGCTGAATTCATGCTTTGCGACGGGGATAAAGTAGTTGCTGCATACGAATACTGTAATCTTCATGGATTATGGAAAGCTGATAAATAAGAAAATTGAAAAGCTCACTGGCCTGATGGTCTGTGAGCTTTTTTTCGTAATACCAATTCTTGACTTCTGGCTGATTTGCACTAGTATTAAATTTGCAGTTTTACTTTAGAATAGGAGAAGACCGTAGAATGAACAAGAAAGAAGCCAATGAAATAAAGAAACTTTTTACTCCGGCCAACTGTGCCATCAGCCGTATCTGCGGCTGCTATGTGGACGCGGAAAAGAACAAGAGAACGGAACTTAAGGAAGCATTTTTATCCCTCCCAGAGGAAGAAGCATTTAAATATTTCACCATCTTTAGAAGCGGCCTGTCAGGAACCATTGGCAAGAACATGGTCAATATGGAATTTCCCTTACATACGGAAGCAGAAGGCGGAACCCAGAATTTTCTGCTGAAGCTCCGGGACAGCCAGTTAAAGGATGATGCCCTGATTGAGGAATTCTATGACAGGTTAATTGCCAGTTACGACTACGGGGAGAATTATTACATCATCCTCATCCATTGCGCCTATGATATTCCCGCAAGGAGTTCCGATGGCCTGGAAATGGAAGATGCCTCTGATTTTGTGTATGAATTCATTCAGTGCTCCATTTGCCCGGTGAAGCTGTCAAAGGCGGGGCTTTGCTACAATTCAGAGGCTAATGTCATCGAAAACCGCAACAGGGACTGGATCGTGGAGGCTCCTGATACCGGCTTTTTATTTCCGGCCTTCACAGACAGGAATACGGATATCCACAGCCTTTTATACTATGCCAAAAACCCGGAGCAGATGCCGGAACGCCTGATTGACGAACTGCTTGGCTGTGTGATACCGATGTCCGCCAAGAGCCAGAAGGAGACGTTCCAGGCCATTGTAGAGGAAACCCTGGGAGATAACTGCGATTTTGAAACGGTTAAGAGCCTTCACGAAAATTTAAATGAGATTCTTGAAGAAACAAAGGATGAGCCGGCTCCCTTTACCCTGGACAAGTACCAGATGAAAAGACTGTTGGAGAACAATGGAGCCAGTCAGGAGAAGCTGGAGGAATTTGAGCAGCGTTACAGCGAAGACGAAGAAAGGTCTGTGCCTCCCTTTATCGCTTCCAATGTAATCAATACCAAAAGCTTTGAGATCAAGACACCGGACGTGAGTATAAAGGTAGCTTCTGATAAGACCCATCTGGTAGAAAACCGGATGATCGACGGCAGGCCATGTATTGTCATCGGCATCAGTGAGCATGTGGAAATCAACGGAATCACGGTAAGGCCCATAGCAGCAGAAAGGACAATGGAGCCGGAAGAGTAAAGCTCACCGGCTCCTTAATGGATGGACCAGACTTTTAAAAAAGTGTCTGGACGCAAAGGACTACGGTCTGGTCAAAGAGAAAGGCCGCCGCGGCAGACAGGACCAGAACCAGGATAAAGGAAAGCAGGGTGCTGCCTGCCATGCCAAAGGAAAGCCAGTCCATACCTGACCGCTCCCTGACATAATAAAGCACGGCCCAGTGAACCAGCAGGATGGAATAGCTGTGCCGGATCAGGAAGTTCATCACGATCCCTGGTTTTGGAAGCCGGTTTTCCAGGGAACGAAGCATAAGAAAAACTGAGGCCCCCAGAAGGGTCATGGCAGGAGCGCCTTCTGCCAATAAAATGGCCTTATAATCAGGCCGCAGGGCAGTGCAGAGGATGGTAAACAGGAAAGAGACCATGCCAAGTCCCCACCAGGCTTTCCTGTATTTCATGGAAATGGGCTGGGCAAAGTAATAGCCAAGCAAAAACACTCCTTCCCATGGACTGATCATAAGGTCAAAGTTTAAGGGCAGGCCCATGACAGGCAGGTAAACTGCCAGACAGCGGAAGAGGAGGATCAGGACCGCCAGTCCGTGAAGCATGGAGTCGGTCAGGTACTTTAAAAGAATGCTGAAAAAGGGAGCCAGGATATAGAGGGATAAAATAACATAGATTACCCATAAATGAGGCGCCCAGTCAATAGGGCCTGCCGCCATATCCCTTAAGGCTTTAAAGATTCCGTTCATAAAGCCGGAATTAAAATACTGGCAGGAGAGCAGGACATAAATGGAGTAGTAACAAAAAAAGGGAAGGGCCACCTGAAGGAACCGCTTATAATAAAAGGCAGTCAGGCCCTCCTTTTGCCCTCTCAGGATCAATGCACCGCTGTTCATGATAAACAGGGTGTTGCAGACCAGAAGAATAGAGGAAAGGGACTGCACCCCTGCCCAGGTTTTGCTCCCGGCCGTAAGCCCGGCTGCGGAGAAATCAAGGCAGTGGACTAGAATAACGAAAAGGGCGGCAATAAGACGGACATAATCCAGGTAGAGGATCCTGCTTTTTCCGCCATCATTTCCTAAAAACAGATGTTTGAAATAATCTCTGTCCTTAAGCTGCCGCCTGATATGAATGCAGCAGGAAATTGCAATAAAAGCAAGTATTGTCATCTGTAACTTTCCCATATTTTCTGTTCCTTTCCGGTCCTTTTAATCTCTAAAGACAACAAGTTAATATTAAAGCACGCTTAACCCTGGGGACTGCCCGCGTGGGCTGAGCCCCGCAGCTTTGCAGGAATTTGACTGAAGTTTTTACCATTATATCACAGGAATCTGTTCATCACAAACCAAACTCTTTGTCCGTTCCCTGGAAAATTACGTGGTCAATCCCTGGCGGCTATGGTATACTTAAGAAAATACCTTACGGGTATCCCTTTCTGCCCAATGAACATGGGCTGGAAAAAGAAAAATGCAGAGAGGAAATGACAGTGGCAGATCGGACATTTGGCTGGGTACAGGAGGCCTATACCCTGGAAAATCTAAAAAAATGTGGTATCCGCGTTTGTGCCGGATTCAGAGATCAACAGGATCCTGCGCATGGATAAGATCCCCAGGCTCATATCGGAAAAAGACGGAAGAGAAGAGTTTATACGGGAATTAAGCGGCAGGGAAATTTCCATCCCCTATACCCATTTGAAGGGAAAAGGGACGCCTGCAGGCTATACAAGGAGCAATGCCCCTTGTTCCGGGATCATTCAGGCCGTCCTGCCGGGGCAGCGAAAGGAATACCAAAGCGACTGGCCGGCAGATTCTTTTTTTGAGATGGGCAGTGAGCATCGGTTTTCTTCATTACAGCCGGAAAGAGGATATCTGTTCCCTGTCCCCCCTGGGACAACAGTACGCCAATGCGCCTGCAGGCAGTGAGGAGGAGGCTTTCGCATTAAGGGCCGCCCTTCTTTCCTATCCGCCCGTGTGCAGAGTCCTGTCCCTGTTAGGAGAAGAAGGGCATCTGACAAAGTTTGAGATAGGTGCAAGGCTTGGCTTTATCGGAGAGGCAGGCTTTACCTCCATTCCCCAGTACATGATCCTCCAGGGGCTGGCGGAAGCAGAAACCAGGGAAGAGAGGACAAAGCTTCTCCAGGATACGGAAGGCACAAGCGATAAATACGTCCGGACTATTTGCAGCTGGCTCCTACAGATGGGCTGGATCAACAAGGTGGCAAAGGAGGTAACTGCTGCCATTGGAGGAAAAACCTGCGCCGGAACATTCCCCAGTCTTACCAGCTGACATTAAAGGGAAGGACCGTATTAAAGCATGTAACAGGCGTTTCAAGATTCCCCAGGATTCCCAAGCGGGTGATGTGGGATATGCTGGCTACCAAGGTGGCTGACCGGGAATATCTCCGCAACCGCAGGACCCATATCATAAAATATCTGGAAGGAGCCTACCGCTCCCCATTGCAGGTAAAGGAATATTTAAAAGGCATGGGCATGGAAGAGGAGGAGGAGACCATTCTCGATGACATCCGAAGCTTGAAAATATTGGGCTTCAAGTGAAAAAGACCGGAAACACCTATCGGATCATGGAGGAAATAACCGGCCTTGAGCTGCCTTATGAAAGCCATGGACCGGTGCCGGTAAAATCAGAGGTATCCCTGTGCAAGGATTATTTAAGATCCCATTTGATCCATGTGGACCACAGGTATCTGATCCTTTTGGATCTTGGATTTGACGGCAATTCAGACAGGGATTATGAGATACAGACAGCCCAGCTTTTAACAGCTGAACTGGACTTTAAGGGAGCCAGGCTTGGGGACACCAGGAAGCCGGATGTGTGCGTATATTATGGGGAAGATGGCTGATCATTGATAATAAGGCTTATGGAAAAGGGTATTCCCTTCCCATCAAGCAGGCCGATGAGATGTACCGCTACATAGAGGAAAATAAGGAGCGGAATGAGAAACTTAATCCAAACAAGTGGTGGGAGATCTTTGATAAAGGTGTGATACGCTATCGCTTTGCTTTTGTTTCCGGGGCGTTTACCGGAGGATTCAGGGAAAGGCTTGAGAATATCCGGATGCGTTCCGGGATCTGCGGAGCTGCAGTCAATTCCATGAATCTTCTTTTGATGGCAGAAGAACTGAAATCAGGAAGACTGGGCTACAGTGAGTGCTTTAAGCTTTTTGACTGCAATGATGAGATTGGGTTTCAACGTTCTTAGGCACATGGAGGTTTGATGTTATGGTGTTGGGAGAGTACCTTCCTTTTTGGAATAAGCTGACAGAGAGACAGAGAATGCTCTTAAAAGAAAAAGCCAGGGAAGCCAGGTTTGAAAAGGGTATGCTGGTCCATGGCGGGGCTGACGGCTGCAGCGGGCTTTTGCTTGTGACCCAAGGGCAGCTTAGGGTTTTTATGATATCGGATGAGGGGCGGGAGCTGACGCTTTACCGTCTGCTTGAGCGGGATATCTGCCTTTTTTCCGGCCCTTGTATGGTTAAAAACATTCAATTTGATGTTACGGTGGAAGCGGAGCAGGATTCCGTGGTCTCAGTGATCCCGCCGGAGGTCTACAAGACGTTAATGGAGCAGTCAGCAGTTGTCTCTAACTTTACCAATGAGCTGATGGCTTCCCGTTTTACCGATGTCATGTGGCTCATGGACCAGGTCTTAAATAAGAAAATGGATGGCCGCCTGGCCGCCTTTCTTCTGGAAGAGGGGAGACTTACGGGTTCCGGGGAGCTTTCCATTACCCACGAGCAGATCGCCCATCATCTGGGAACGGCAAGAGAAGTGGTGACCCGCCTTTTACGGCTGTTCCAGGCGGACCGCCTGGTTAAACTCACCAGGGGAAGTGTGGAGCTTCTTGATGAGAAGGGTTTAGAGCTTCTGGCAGCGGACAGCCTGAGATAGGAATCCTTGTATTATTTGAAGAACATGGGAAATTCACTTGCATTCTTTTCTTTTCACAGTTATATTATAAAAAGTTTGTGAAAAATTTATAATATAAAAGGATCGGGAAAAATGAAGGATATGATACCTCAGTTTTTTTTATCAATGAAGCACTATACAAGAGAGCAGTTTATGAAGGATATTATTTCCGGGATTATTGTGGCAATCATTGCCCTGCCTCTCTCTATCGCGCTTGCCCTGGCTTCCGGCGTAACCCCGGAGCAGGGACTTTATACGGCCATTGTCGCAGGCTTTGTGATCTCATTTTTAGGCGGCAGTAAGGTGCAGATTGCAGGGCCTACGGCTGCATTTGCTTCTATTGTAGCAGGTATTGTCTTAAAAAACGGGCTTGACGGTCTGGCGACGGCAACCGTAATGGCCGGAATTATCCTGGTTATCATGGGATTTTTACGGCTGGGAAGCCTGATACGTTTTATTCCCTATACCATTACAACCGGATTTACCGCCGGCATTGCGGTGACTATTTTTATCGGCCAGATAAAGGATTTCCTCGGGCTTACCTTTGAAAAGGCTCCGGTGGAGACCATGGAAAAGCTGGAGCAGGTGGTACATTCCATCGGAACCCTTAATCCCATGGCATTGGCAATAGGAATGACCGCTCTTTCGGTACTTATCATCTGGCCAAGATATTTTAAGAAGGTACCCCCATCCTTAGTTGCAGTCATTCTTACTGCGGTTCTGGTAAAGGTACTGGATCTTCCGGTACATACCATTGGTGATCTGTATACCATTTCCCCCAGTCTTCCATCTCTGCATGTTCCCAGGCTGTCCCTTGACATGATGGGGAAGGTCATGCCCGATGCAGTGACCATTGCGGTGTTAGCTGCCATTGAATCATTGCTGTCCTGCGTCGTGGCAGACGGAATGATAGGCAGCAGGCACAACTCCAACATGGAACTGATTGCCCAGGGACTGGGCAATACCTTCTCTGCACTGTTTGGAGGAATCCCGGCCACAGGCGCCATTGCGCGGACGGCCGCCAACGTGAAAAACGGGGGAAGGACTCCTGTGGCGGGAATGGTTCATGCAGTTCTTCTGCTGTTGATCCTTGTATTTCTCATGCCATATGCAGCCCTTATCCCTATGCCGGCCATTGCAGCAATTCTGTTTATGGTTGCTTATAATATGAGCGAGTGGAGAGAATTTGTTTCAATTGTAAAAACCTCCCCTAAAAGTGACTGGTCCGTGCTTTTGGTCGCTTTTATCCTGACCGTGGTATTTGATCTGGTGGTGGCCATCGGCGTTGGCCTGATATTTGCTTCTCTGCTGTTCATGAAGCGTATGGCGGATGTGGCCGAGGTAAACGGCTGGAAGTATCTGGAGGACGAAGAGGAGAATGAAGGAGACCGCATTGACTTAAAGCCTGTTCCAGGGCATGTGGCCGTATTTGAAATCAATGGTCCAATGTTTTTTGGAGCTGCAGATAAGATATCCAAGGTGGTCTTAGAAGACGGAAAGAGAGTGCTGATACTCCGCATGCGGAGCGTTCCGGCCATGGATACAACTGCCTTAAAAAGCTTAAGAAAGCTTTACAACAGTTTAAAAAAGAAAGAACATCACACTGATGTTATCCCATGTAAACGAACAGCCTATGTCAATGATGGAACGGGCGGGATTCGTAGATGATATGGGACGGGAGAATATTGCAGGATGCATTGATGAGGCTTTGATGCGCGCCTCCGTACTATAAAAATACCGGCAAGCCGGAAAACAGGCCATAAGGGTCAGAGAAAAAGAATGCTCTGATTTCTTACGGCCTGTTTATTTTCTGCCAGCCACTTTATTCCCTTCTTAAGACCGGTCAATCCTCAGCCTTTTTGCATGGGCGCCGGCCTGGGACGGGGGAATAATGGAGATAATAATGGACAAGCCGTTAAAAAGATATCATAAAAATATTAAAAAGATGTTGACATCCCAAAAAGATAATATTATAATCAATACATATTAAACCTATAAAGATAATAGGGTATTGAAGAAAGGATGTCATTCATATGATAAACACAATGTTTTCTGCATGGAATAACCATTTTACAAGCTTTGAAAAGATGGATAGCTGTTGTTGTAAAACTGTGCCCATGTATATGAATACAGCTTATTTTTGTATGTATTAGAATACCTGGATCCGTGAAAACTGGAGTTTTACAGGTACTGTAATAGTACCTGTTTTTTTATAAGCGGAAATCAATGATAAAGTCCAAGGTTATGCCATTGGATCAATCCATAAGGACAGGAAGATCCAGGAAATACGAAAAGAATGAAAATACATATAAAAAGAACCACCTGAGAAAAAGAAACCGGGCCGGGGAAAGAGATACGGTTTTGGAGGCGATCCATAAGTGAGAGAAGGTGATTCCAATATCCTATTCAAGTGCTTCTGATCCTGAAAAAGAATACATCAAGCTGATCCATGAAATGGCCAGCCATGTAAAGTATGGTTCCATTACCATAACGATTCAGGATGGAAAAATAGTACAGATCGAAAAAATAGAAAAAAATCAGATTAAAGAGCTGACTGGACAACCGGAGGTTCTGATAAGCAGAAATGCGTATCAGGGAAGGTTGTCTTTTTTTTGTATCCTAATTGTAAGAAAGAAAGTGTGAAATGGCAAATACATATCAAAATCTGCAGAAGTCACATCCATGCTTTGGAGGAAATAAAAACAACGTGGGCCGGATCCATCTTCCGGTAAGCCCTGGCTGCAATATTTCCTGTAAGTTCTGCGACAGAAGAATTAACGATGACGAAGAAAGGCCGGGAGTGACCTCAAAGGTGCTCACCCCTTTGCAGGCACTTAAGGTTCTTGAAAAGGCTCTTGCCCTTTGTCCGGAGATCACGGTGGCAGGCATTGCAGGTCCAGGTGATACCTTGGCTACGGATTACGCCCTTGAGACGTTCCGCCTGGTAAAGAAACACCATCCGGAGCTGATCAAATGCATGAGCACCAACGGGCTCCTTCTCTATGAAAGGGCGGATGAGATCATTGAAATCGGAGTGGAATCCGTGACCGTTACGGTGAATGCGGTGGACCCGGAAATCGAGGCAGAGTTAAACCGGTGGATTCTGTACCATGGAAAAATTTATGAGGGAGTACAGGCGGCTGAGATCCTGATAGAAAACCAGTTAAAGGGAATCAAAAAGATAGCGGATGCAGGGATCACGGTGAAAGTGAATACTGTGCTGGTGCCAAACATAAACGGAGGTCATATTGAGGATATTGCAAAGGCCGTAAAAGAGGCAGGCGCAAGGATCTACAACATCATTCCCCTGATTCCCCAGGCAGACCTTTCCCATGAAACAGCCCCTGTATGTCAGGAAATCGACGAGGCCAGGATTCTGGCAGGAAAGCACATCGATGTTTTCCGCCACTGCCAGCACTGCCGTGCCGATGCTGTGGGCATGCTTGGGGGAAAGGATTACGGAGATTTCATATACCAGAGAAGGATCGCAGGAAGTGATACCTTTTCCCATGGGTAAAGGAAAAGAGGATTGGAAATGCCATGAAATATAAGATAGCAGTCGCTTCAACAGACGGAAAGGTAGTAAACCAGCATTTTGGCAGAGCCGAAGTTTTTTACATCGTAGCAGCCGACAGCCGGGATATGACATTCACATATGAGGAAAGCCGTAAAACAGTTCCTCTATGCAAGGGACAGGAGCATGATGAAACACAGTTAAAAGCCCTGGCAGTCCTGCTGGAAGATTGTGATTATGTCCTGGTCAGCCGGATCGGAGCCGGTGCGGGGGCTGCCCTGGAACAAAACCACATAGAGGCCTTTGAACTGCCGGGATATATTGAGGATTCCATCCGGAGGCTTCTTATTTACACGGAGGTACGAAGGTTATTAAATGAAGCTTAGAAAGAATCCATGACCATGGACCAAAATGATTTTTACATGGTCTATGAGAGCGGCAGAAAAGCCTGACTTTAATTAAAGACTTATACGATAATTTATGGTGAGAATCAGAAAGAGAGGATTTTAACAATGGGACAGATCAGACAGATTGCTATTTACGGGAAGGGAGGAATCGGAAAATCCACCACAACCCAAAACCTGACAGCAGGGCTGGTGGAGCTTGGGAAAAAGGTCATGGTTGTGGGGTGCGATCCAAAGGCGGATTCCACCAGGCTGCTGCTGGGCGGTCTGGCGCAGAAAACGGTTCTTGATACTTTGCGTGAAGAGGGGGACAGTGTAGAACTGGACCGCATTATGAAGGAAGGTTATAAGGGAACCAGGTGTGTGGAATCAGGAGGCCCGGAGCCGGGAGTAGGCTGTGCCGGCAGAGGCATCATCACTTCCATTGGACTTCTTGAGAATCTGGGTGCCTATACCGATGACCTTGATTATGTGTTTTATGATGTATTGGGAGATGTGGTCTGCGGAGGATTTGCCATGCCCATCCGGGAAGGAAAGGCCAAAGAAATCTACATTGTGGCAAGCGGGGAGATGATGGCCCTGTATGCGGCAAATAACATTGCAAAAGGCATCAAACGGTATGCAAAGACCGGAGGAGTGCGGCTTGGGGGAATCATCTGCAACAGCCGGAACGTGGACCGGGAGCTGGATCTGCTCCGCGCCTTTTCAAAAGAGCTTGGGACCAAGCTTCTCTACTTCGTTCCAAGGGATAACATTGTGCAGCATGCGGAGATCAACCGCAAAACAGTTATTGAATACAAACCCGATTCCAGCCAGGCAGATGAATACCGGAATCTTGCGCAGGCAGTCATTGACAATCAGGATTTCACCATTCCCACGCCCATGGACCAGGAACGGCTGGAAGAAATTCTTTTTGAATTCGGGCTCATGAACATCAACGACGATTATAAGATCTAAGGCACAAAGGGTGCTGGAACAAGGAGGGCATGAATGAGTAATATTCATAAATCAATCACGGAACTTATAGGAAAAACGCCTCTTTTGGAGCTGGAAAATTATGCAAAAAAACACGCTCTGGAAGCGAAGATCATCGCAAAGCTTGAGTATTTTAATCCCAACCAGAGCGTAAAAGACAGGATCGCACTGGCCATGATCAATGATGCAGAAAAAAAGGGACTTCTAAAGCAGGGGTATACCATTGTGGAAACCACCAGCGGAAATACGGGGATCGGCCTTGCGGCAATCGCGGCAGCCAGGGGATATTCCTTCCGGGTATATGTCCAGGACAATGTCAGTGAGGAACGGTTTAAGAACATCAGAGCTTTTGGAGGAGAAGCCATCAGATTTTCCCAGGTGCCGGAGGTCCAGGCGGTGCTGGAGGAAACAGGCGGGGATTTTGTGGCGGCAGTTAAGACTCTGAAGGAGAAGGTGCTGTCAAAGGAAAAAAACATCTTTTTTGTCAATCAGATCGAAAATCCGGCAAATCCTTCCGTTCATGAAGCGACCACAGGGCCGGAGATCTGGGCGGATACGGATGGAGAGGTGGATATTCTGGTGGCCTGCGTCGGCACGGGGGAACCGTATCGGGGGCGGGAAAGTACTTAAAAAGCAGAAATAAAAATATTAAGATCATAGCCATACAGCCGGGGCCGGGTTCCCTGCCCAATGAGACCGATCCATTGCCCCCGGATATCACAGGGATCCATCCCTTTGAAGGAGTGCCAGCAGAACGGGTTCCTCTTACCATGGATCGAAGCATTTATGATGAAAAATACGAGGTGGAAACCTATCAGGCTTATGAAGCTGCAAAGGAAGTGGCAAGAACGGACGGGATATTAGTGGGAACCTCCTCAGGAGCCGCTATTTTCGCGGCAGTCCAGGTGGCAAAAAGAGCTGAAAACAAAGGGAAGAATATTGTAGTTGTTTTAGCGGATACCGGTCTTAGGTACCTGTCCACAAAGCTTTTTGAAGAAGCTTAGTCAAAGTTCGGAGGTTAAACATGGCGATTAATTTATCAAATTCCAATCTGGCTACCAGGGAGACCCGGTTAGGTTCCATAACCGGATATGTAGGAGACTTACATGATCTCGCCAGCCAGAGCAAGTGCGGCAGCTTAAAGGGCTGCGGACGCTGTTTTTCCCAGTCAAGCACCTGCCTTTCCGGCTGTGCCCTCAGCCAGCTGGGAGGGATCCGGGATGTGGCGGTCATCCACCACGGCCCTCCGGGTGTTCGGCCACGGCCGGCTCTCAGTACATTGTTACCAATCAGGTGGCTGCTAAAAGGGGAGTCGTAAACAAATCCGTGTACATCGGCACGGACATGAATGAGAATGATACTATTTTCGGCTCTACAGAAGCCCTGGCGGATATCATTGTGGAGGTTAACCGGCGTTACCAGCCAAAGGCAATTTTTGTCAGCAGCTCCTGTGCCACGGGGATCATCGGAGAGGACATTGACAGCGTGGTGGATGATGTGAAGGATCAGATTCAGGTACCTGTCATAGCCGTTCACTGCGAAGGTTTTAAATCACGGATTTGGGCGACTGGGTTTGATATATCCGATCATGCGGTATTAAGCGGAATCGTAAAGCTCCCCAGCAGAAAAGAAAAACCATTAATTTTAAAAATTTTTTTCGAAAGCGCCAGAAATGAAATCATTGAAATGTTTAAGAATTTTGATTTAGAACCCATTTTTTTATATGCCAACGCAACGGTGGAAGAACTGGAACGTTTATCAGAATCCGTTGCGACAACGTGCATCTGCGGAGTTCTTGGAAATTATCTGGGCAATGGCTTAGAAGAGCACTACGGCGTTCCCTATATCCGGACCGTCAATCCCTTAGGGATAGTCGGATTTGAGACCTGGCTTCGGGAAATCGGAAGGGTGTCCGGCAAGCAGCCGGAGGTGGAGAAATACATAGAAGAACAGAGAAAGATCTATATTCCCCAGATTGAAGCGGTGAAGAAAGAATTAAAGGGATTAAAAGCGGTTCTCGGAATGGGACCGGGCTATACCTTTGAGGTGACGAGAGTTTTAAACGAGCTGGGAATCCAAGTGGTTTGGGCGCTGTCATGGCATTATGACAAGAAATACGAAAACGGGGATGTTCCTCCCGCCATGAGTTATCTTCTTGACAATGACATCAATTTTGAAACTAGCGTGGCGGACCAGCAGAACTTTGAGGTGATGAACATCTTAAACAAATACCGTCCTGATTTATACCTTTCCCGCCATCCCGGCTCTACGGTATGGGCCATTAAACAGGGGACGCCGGCGGTCTATGTGGCGGACGAATACATGATATTCGGATATAAGCATACGCTGGAGTTCGCTCATACGGTTTTAGATACCATACGGAACCGGAGCTTTGAACAAAATCTGGCAAAAAGAGTGAAGCTGCCTTACACGGACTGGTGGTATAAGCAGGATGTGGGAAGCTTTTTAGAGGAGGGGATTGCTGATGGCGAAGATATTAGACAAACAGAGGTATAAATGCGCCATGAGCGCCATGCAGACTGTTCAGGCGATTGAACGGGCCATTCCGGTCCTCCATTCCGGGCCGGGCTGTGCCCAGAAGCTTTCCAATTCCTCCGGCAGCTCCGGATATTTTTCTCCCAATATCTATCCCTGTACCAGCATCAACGAAAAGGATGTTGTATTCGGAGGCGTTAAAAAGCTGGAATCAACCATCAGACATTCCCTGGATGTCATTGATGCCGATTTATATGTGGTATTGACCGGCTGTATCCCGGAGATCGTGGGCGACAACACCGAGGAAGTGGTGGAGGGGTTCCAGGATGCCGATAAACCGGTTATCTATGCCTCTACCGCAGGCTTTAAGGGAAACAACTACAAGGGCCATGAACAGGTGGTGGAGGCAATCATTGACCAGCTTTTGGAACAGTCAGATATCCGGGTGAAAAATCTGGTCAATATATGGGCCGATGTGCCTTATCAGGATGAATTCTGGCTGGGAAATTTAAGAGAGCTTGAAAATCTGGTCAGAGAGCTTGGCCTTACGCCCAATACCATATTTGGCTATCAAAGGGGATTAAGTAACGTAAAGAGGATCCCGGAAGCGGAATTTAACCTGCTGGTGTCTCCGTGGGTCGGGCTTAATAACATGAAGAGCATGGAGAAGAAGCTTGGAATCCCTTATCTTCACTATCCCACCCTCCATAGGGGCTTTTGAAACCAGTAAATTCCTTCGGGAAGTAGGCGGGTTCGCAGGAGTGCCGGAGGAAAAGATCGAAAGCCTTATAGCAGAGAAAGAGTCTTATTATTACTATTACATCGAACGCTATGCGGATCTGTTCCTGGAGACCAGAGTCATGTCAAAGCAGTTTACGGTTGTGTCTGATGCCCAATATGCCCTTGGCATTACAAAGTTCCTGGTCAATGACCTGGGTTTGTTTCCGGCAAAGCAGTTCATAACGGATGATACTCCAAGAGAATTCCGGAATAAGGTACGGTCCTTTTTTAAGGAGCTGAATTTTGGCATAGAAGCAGAGGTGGACTTTGAGACTGATGGCTATAAGATCCACAATGAGATCAAAGCCCATGATTATCATGGATATCCCTGATCCTTGGAGGTTATTGGGAGAAAGAGGTTGCGAAACAGACTGATGCCCATTTCCTTAATGTATCCTGGCCGGTCAATGAAAGGCTGGTCATGAACAGCTATTATGCAGGATATGACGGTGGCCTGAAGCTGATCGAAGACATCTATTCCGTTGCCAGAACAAGATTCAATTAACAGGCAGGTTCATGGAGGGAGTGTTATGCCATATAAAATTGCAGTTGCATCTTCTGACGGTGTGAATATTGACATGAATTTTGGGGCGGCCCATGAATTTTACATCTATGAAGTGGGAGAAAGAGGGGAGTACGTCCTTTTGGAAATAAGAGAAGCCGTAAATGCAGCCGGAAAGCCTTCCTCCTGCCAGGACGGGTGCAAAGGAAGGAGCTGCGAAGGCTTACAGGAAAACCATCACGGGGTGGATTTCATAGCAGACTGCCGTTGTGTGATCTGTAAAAGGATCGGCTTCCACATCCAGAAACAGCTGGAGAAAAAGGCGGTCAGTTCCTTTGATGTGGAAGGGAAAATTAAGAACACATTGGAGAAAATCACAGGGTATTTTTACCGGGTGGATCACCATCAGACACTTCGGGGGCTGGCGAATAAACCATAAAAAGAAAAGGAAGGGAAAAAAATAATGAATCAATGGATAAGAAAGCTGGCTTTGGAAGCGGTTCTGACAGCATTGGGGGCGGCAATGCTGACAGGATGCGGAAAAAAAGACGGCAGCAGCAGACAGCGGTGTCACAAAAGTGGTGGTAGGAACCGGCAATGCCTATGCGCCTTATTGCTATCTGGATGAGAAAGGGGAGCTTGCCGGGTATGAATATGAGGTCTTAAAGGCAGTAGATGAGTTGCTTCCCCAGTATGAATTTGAATATCAGACCTCTGATTTTGCCAATGTGCTGATTTCCCTTGATGCGGGCAAGATTGATCTTGCAGCCCATCAATACGAGTATAACAAGGAAAGAGATGAAAAATATCTGTTTGGAAAAGAACCGTATACCACCTATGTGACCTATCTGGCCGTAGCAGGTGACCGTACGGATATCCAGTCCCTGAATGATCTTAATGGCCGGAAAGTAAAAAGCTCCACCGGGTCCAATTCCGTGTACATCCTGGAAAATTATAATAAAGACCATCCGGATAATCCCATAAAGATTGATTATGTGAACAATTCAACCGATGAAGAAACTGTAACAGGACTTGTAAACGGAGTCTGGGATGCCACCATCCTGACAAAGCGGGATGCGGAAAAGCTGAATAAAAACTATGGAGACGGCAGGGAAGTCATAAAGGTGACGGGAGAGCCAATCCAGTCCTCTTCCACGTATTTTTTTATTTGCAAAAGGCAATACCAGGCTGCAGGAGGCAGTGGATGGAGCGGTAAAACAATTAAGGGAAAGCGGAAGGCTTGCACAGATATCAAAGGATGTAATCGGCGGGAATTATACGGAAAGCGAGTAATGGTATGAATAAACTGTTTGGCTGGGAGCGGTTCCTTGAAAATATCCCTAAAATTCTTCCGTATTTATCAGTGACCCTTTGGATTGTGGTTTATGCCACAGTATTCGGAGTGATTCTTGCCGCTTTCATTGTTCTGGCAGAGCTAAAAAAGATACCGGTCTTAAATCCGTTTCTAAAGGTTTATGTCTCATTCATGAGAGGAACCCCCATGCTGGTGCAGCTGATGATGATTTATTACGGGGTACCGGCCCTTATTGATCCTGTTTTTGGCACCAACTTAAACCGGGGATGGAGTGCGGTGACTTTTGCTTATATCACCTTTATCCTGAATCAGGGAGCGTTTCTTTCTGCCATATTTTACGGTGCAGTCACATCCATCCCCTATGGTCAGACAGAGGCAGGGTTAAGTGTAGGGCTTACGGAGTTTCAGACCTTTGGAAGGATCCTTCTGCCCCAGATGGTAAGGATCGCCCTGCCTCCCTTTGGCTCTGATCTGGTGGGCCTGTTCCAAAATTCCTCTCTTGTATTTCTTATCGGCGTTACCGATATCATGGGAAGGGCCAAATCCATTGGTGCGGCCACAAAACACGTACTGGAAGCCTATGTGTTTGTGGTAATGATCTATATTGTTATTAGTTTAACGGTCCGGCTTCTTTTTTTATTACCTGAATATAAAACTGGAGTATGGAAGAGAAAGGACAGGGACTGGAAAAGAGGGAAAAGGATGAATTTCAATGCAGCTCATTTTTATGAAAGCTTTCTATACGGAATCAGGTATTTTCCCAATACCCTGAGGCTTGTGTTCATTCCATTAGCCATAGGCCTGGCTCTTGGAACGGTAACCGCGCTGGTCAGGGTCTATAAGGTGCCTGTTCTTAATAAGTTCCTTGGGGTATTTGTTACGGTGTATCAGGGAGTTCCCATTGTGGTGGCTTTGATGATATATAACCTGATTTTCATGCTCAAATTCAATGATCTGGCAAGGTTTTTACATATTAAAAAAATGCCGCTGACGTGGATAATATCTGGGTAGGCATTTTTGCCCTCAGTCTTACTGCAATCTGCTCCATATCAGAGGCGGTCCGGGGTGCGCTGTTATCCATTGACAAGGGACAGGATGAAGCCGGGTATTCCATAGGGCTTACAAAAGTCCAGACTATCAGGAGGATCATCATCCCCCAGATGATACCGGCGGCGATCCCGACCCTGATCAATCATGTGGTCGGTCTGATCAAGCATCATCCGTTGTCATGGCCATTGGAATCGTGGAAATTGTGGCAGGAGCCACCATTCCAAGCTCCCGGACCTATTCATTTTTTTGAAGGGTATATGGCGGCCGCAGTCATATACTGGGCATTTACCATTGTGATCGAATGCCTGGCAAAGGTTTTAAGACGCCATACAGGTAAGTTCAGGAGGAATCCCTATGATTGAAGTAAAGCATGTTAAAAAGACCTTTGGAAAGCAGCAGGTCCTAAAGGATGTATCTGTGGAGGTAGAAGATGGCCAGGTGGTCGTGCTCCTGGGTCCCAGCGGATCGGGAAAAACCACATTGCTGCGGTGTATTAATTTCCTGGAAAATGCGGACAGCGGCCAGCTTGCCATCGGGGATACCCGCGTGGACCTAAAAAAAGGCGACCAAAAAGCAAATTCTGGAGATAAGAAGAAAAACAGCTTTTGTTTTTCAGAATTATAATCTTTTTGCCAATAAAACGGCATTGGAAAATGTGATGGAAGGCTTGTCACGGCAAGGCGCATTCCAAGGGAGGAAGCGAGAAAACGGGGAGAAGAAGCCTTGACTGGGTGGGGTTACGGGAGAAGTATCATTGCTATCCTTCCCAGCTTTCCGGCGGACAGCAGCAGCGGGTCGGCATTGCCAGAGCCTTTGTCTTAAATCCGGAAGTGATTTTATTCGATGAACCAACCTCCGCCCTGGATCCGGAGCTGGTGGGGGAAACCCTTGATATCATTAAGAAGGTGGCGGGAAGAGGAATTACCATGATTGTGGTAACGCATGAAATGTCCTTTGCCCAGGATGTAGCAAATAAAGTGATCTTTATGGATGAAGGGGTTGTTGTGGAGGAGGGAAGACCGGAACAGATTTTTTTCAAATCCAAAAGAGGAGAGAACCAGACAATTTTTATCCAGGATCATTTCCTTGGAGTCCAACTATTCCATATAGCGGATATTACAGAGAAATAACACGTTGACAGATATCAGCGGGAAGCTGCCTGCAGCGTAAGAATGGGCTTTGAAGCTCCTGATTGTCAACTCGCCGCAATGGCACATGGCGAACTGGAAGTTGACGAAGAGCATATCGCAGACCTTGAACAGGCCTTTGCAAAATAATAAATAAAAAGGAGATTATCAGCTATGAAATTTCGTAAAATGTTTGGAGTAATTGCTTTGCTGCTTACTTTAACCTTCGCTTTCACCGCCTGCTCTTCCAAAACGGAACCCGCCGACGGTAATGCCGCCGATACCGGTAATACAAGCGCCGCCTATAAATATGGGAAGCTCGACCTTGTGGGCAAGGATGGCGCATTGTGCGGCGCACCTACCTACATTGCAAAAGCAAAAGGATTCTTTGCAGAAGAGGGATTTGACGTGACACTCATCAGTGCGGATACGGAAACCCGTAAGACTTTGTTGAACAATGGCCAGCTTCCGCTGGTCAACGGCGACTTCCAGTTCTTCCCCTCCATTGAAAACGGCGTGAACGTGTCAGTTGTTGACGGTCTTCACAACGGGTGCATCAAATTTTTGGTAAAGGCTGATTCTCAATTGGTTGAAGCCGTGGAAAAAGAAGGCGCGAAAGCGCTGAAAGGCTTAAAAATCGGCGTGGATGAAGTCGGCGGCACACCCCATCAGGTGGCAAGTGTGTGGCTTGAACAGGCCGGAGTATCGGCAAAAGCGGAAGACGGGGAAGTCACATTCCTGCCGTTTTCAGATGGTAACCTTGAAATTGAGGCGCTCAAAAACGGAGACATCGACGTTGCCGCCCTTTGGGATCCCTTCGGTTCGGTTCAAGAAAAGACCGGCAGCTATATGGTTATTTTTGACCTTTCCACTGACCCTGTATTTGCGGGCAAATACTGCTGCTTCCTGTACGCATCCAATAAAGTGCTGAAAGAGGAACCTGAAAAGGTTGCGGCTCTGCTTCGTGCTTACCACAAGGCTCAGGAATGGATAGCGGAAAACCCTGCTGAAACGGCGGCAATTATCAGCGATGAAAAATACTCCTCAATTGAGGATAAGGAACTTGCGGCGGCTTTGATCGAGCACTATGAGTATCCGTCAAAACACGACCACGACAACAGTACCCGCGATGTTGCCGCTGATGTGGAGTATTTTGCGGAGCAGCTTTATGACATTGGCTATCTGACAACGGCTCCGGCTGATTTTATCAAGACGGCATACCAGAAAGTGGATTTAACACTGGGTCAGTAAAGGAGAATGACGAGCGATGATAAAACAAAATATCAGGTTCGCAGGTGCTGTGCTGCTTTCAATAAGCGGTTTCCTTACCGCAATACTCGCCAACCTGCTTGTCCGCCAGGTTGCGGATGTAAAGATTAACAGCTATACTATGTTCGGACGCACGGTGGATATAAACGAAGCCTACCGCTTTGTATTGTTTGTGTTGATTGTCCTATATGCCGGTTTGTGCGTTTATGCTTTCTTTCGTAAGGACAGCAGGGTGAAGTACCTTAAACGGGCACCCTTTCGATTGGCCTGCGGTATTGCTTTGACAGTTTGGGATATTATCGGCACGAAATATCTTCTTTTGCCACAGCCATTCTTTCCTGGACCGGCAAGGATAATTGAGCCGTTCTTAATGGAGCCGGATTTCATTTTTGAGAACACGTTATATTCCCTGCGGTTGTTTGTGATTGGTTTCGGGATAGGCGTGTTTGCGGGGGTTGCCACAGGCATCCTCATTGGCTGGTTTCCCAAAGTCTATTACTGGTTTATCCGGTACTTAAGATCACGGGGGTCATACCTGCCGTGGCCTGGATGCCCTTTGCCCTCACGCTGTTCCCTACTCCCTTTGCGGGCGCGGTATTCCTGATAGTAATTTGCGCCTGGTTCCCTGTAGCAAGCCTTACGGCACAGGGGATTCAGTCGACCCCCAAGGTGCAGTTTGAAGTAATGCGTACGCTTGGGGCGAAAACGCCATATCTGGTATTTTGCGTTGCTATTCCCCACGCAATGCCCAGCATTTTTACGGGTATCGGCACGGCCAATGCTTTTGCCTTTACAACGCTTGTTCTTGCGGAGATGATGGGGCAGCCGGGGGGCCTGGGTTACTATATCAATGTGTCTAAGGTGTGGAGCGCATACTATAAGGTGTTCGCCGCGATTCTCGTGATGGCGGTCATGTTCAGCATTATTATGGAGATTATTGGTCTGATTCAGCGGTATGTTCTGCGCTGGCAAAGGGGGTTGCTGCGATAATGGGAGAAACAATACTTGAAATTACCGGCATAAACCGTACCTATATCGACGATAAGGACAATTCTGTAGAGGTGCTAAAGGATATTAACCTGACACTGGAACGGGGGAATTCGTTTCCATCATCGGCGCCTCAGGCTGCGGAAAAACAACCTTACTCCGCCTTATTGCCGGACTGGATAAGCCGGAAAGAGGTGAGATACTGCTTGGCGGTGCGTTAGTACGCGAACCTCAGCCGCAAAGCGGCTATGTATTCCAACAGGGAACGCTCCTTCCCTGGCTGACGGTTGAGAAAAACATTCAGGGAGTGCGGAAAGAAAACAAAGAGCGTGTGCCGCACTATATCGGCCTTATTGGAATGTAGGGGTTCGAGAAATCCTATCCCCATCAAATAAGCGGCGGCATGGCACAGCGCGTAGCGATAGCACGGGCATTAATCAATAATCCCGAAGTTCTTTTGCTCGATGAACCCATGGGTGCGCTTGACAGCTTCACACGGGCGGATTTGCAAGATAAACTCCTTGAACTTCGCAAGGAAAATAATACCACAATGCTGCTGGTGACCCACGATATTGACGAGGCCATTTATCTCTCTGACCGCGTGGTAATTATGACGCCGCGTCCCGGCAAAATCAGCGAGATACTGGATATTCATCTGCCTCATCCAAGGCATCGTGGCAGTGTGGAATTCCTGTCAAAGAGGCGCGATATATTGGAAAAACTGCAGCTGGCAAGCGCACAGCCGCAGCCGGAATACACGATATAAGGAGAATTCCATAAAGGACTCCTTTACCACAATGAGAACCTTACGGGGAAAATGAGCGTTGAAGGTGGCCTTTAAGACCACCATTCAACGCTCATTTTTATGCTGTCTCAGGGCCGAACTTTTTGCCATAACCCTTATACCGTAGTAGTGGAGATGGCCCATCTATTCAGCCACAAGCTGATCCAGGGATTTGAACTGATAGCCCATTTCCTCCCATTTGGTCAGCAATTCATCAAGAATCTGGGCGTTGGTGCTTGAGGTGCTGTGCAGCAGCACAACGGCGCCGGGATGGATCCTGCCTAAAAGCTTTTTAAAGGCTTCCTCCTTTGAGGGCTGCTTATCCTGATACCAGTCAACGTAGGCAAGGCTCCAGAAAAAGGTTTTGTAGCCCATATCACTTGCCATTTTTAAATTGGCTTCACTGTATTTTCCTTGAGGCGGGCGGTAGTATTGTCTCATGGGCTGTCCGGTGGTCTGTTCAAAAAGGACCTCTAAATCCTTAAGCTCTTTTTCAAATGCTTCTTTTGAAGACATCTTGGACATATCCGGATGATGGTAGGTATGATTGCCGACGGTATGGCCTTCCTCAACCATCCGCTTTACCAGCTCCGGAGCAGTTTCTATGTAATTTCCTACCACAAAAAAGGTAGCCGGGGCATTGTGCTTCTTTAATGCATCAAGTATTGCTGGGGTATTTCCGTTTTCGTATCCGGCATCAAAGGTCAGATAAAGAACTTTATCCGGGGTTTTTTTCCGCATAATAGGCATTGAATTTTTTTAAATAGTCCATGGTAGCATTGGCTACCGGCGGCTGCCCTTCCTGCTGGAAGCTCAGCCCCCAGTTTCCATCTGCAGCAGTCTCTACTGCTTTGTGGTGATCCACCAGCATGGCGCCAAGGTGACCGGCCAGAAAGGCACAGAGGAAAAGCAGGAATACCATAACTGCCTTCTTTCCTGTTTCAGATGGGATAGAAAGCTTTCTGATTTTTCTGCAATCTTAAATTTTGCAAATTTCATATATAAAGCTCCGTTATATTACATTTGTTTCAATATATGAAGCTTCTGCCTGTCCATATTCAAAAAGGTTGCATTACCGTACCTGCTTTTCCTTCCAGGCTTGCTTTCGCTTTTTCAAGAGAGGTAATGATTGCCTTCCGGTTTTCTCCATGCCGGAGAAAATCCAGGGAGGCTTCAATCTTCGGAAGCATGGAGCCTGATTCAAACTGTCCTTCCTGAATATAGCTCTCTGCTTCTTCCCGGCTCATCTGGCTGATGGGCCGTTCATCAGGCATTCCGAAATTCAGGGTGACATTGTCAACATTTGTAAGGATCATGAGCACATCGGCATCGATTTCCTTTGCCAAAAGCCCGGCAGCCCGGTCCTTTTCAATGACTGCACTGGCGCCCTTTAAGCGGTATCCCTGTTCCATAACCGGAATGCCGCCGCCTCCGCAGGCGATGACGATCTGGTCTGCATCCATAACGGCCTTAATGATGTCGATCTCCACAATGGATACAGGCTTTGGAGACGCCACGACCCGGCGAAAGCCCTTGCCAGGCACTTCTTCCACATAGTTCCCCTTTTCTTCTTCCTCTTTTGCGTCTTCAGCCGACATAAAGCGTCCCACAGGCTTCATGGGGGTGTAGAAAGCCTCATCATAAGGGTTTACCAGCATCTGAGTCAAAATGGTGGCTGCAGATTTGCAGATACCACGCTTTACCAGCTCAGCCCGGATGCCGTTTTGCAGATCATAGCCAATGTAGCCCTGGCTCATGGCAGAGCATACGGACATGGGCGCAGAAGTATAGCCGTCGTGAAGTTTTCCGAATTCATTCATTGCTGTGTGGATCATGCCCACCTGCGGGGCATTGCTGTGGGTGACCGCCACCTGCCAGCCGGCTTCAATAAAATCCGCGATGACCCTGGCTGTTTCTGCAACCGCTTTTTTCTGTTCCGGAAGATTTGTTCCCAAAGCATGATGTCCCAAAGCCAGGACAATACGTTTTTTTGCCATATCAGTTACCTCTCAGTTCCGTATAGTTTGATCAAAAAGTATAAAGATATTATATTATCAGACAATAAAAAAATCAACAGATTTCAAAAGATAGACAACCTGGAAAGGGAGCAGAGCGTTTCTTTAGAAAGAATTAAAAAAAGTTTTGCTAGATATCCTACAATCAGATGGTATAATATACACGAAAGCAATGAGCAGTGCGAAACAGGACAGGAGAAGATTTTCGTTGTGCCTGCACATAAGAATCTTGTCATGGACTGTTTCATAGGGCGAAAGCCCGTGAGCTGGTAAAACCGCAGGTTTTACCAGCTCCACTGCGGACCAGTGGATCAAAGGTACAATAACGCAACCTTTACCGCCCTACAGTCTCCCCCCTCTCATTACTTTCATGATATAATGTTCAGGAAGATCCCCAAAATGAAAGGACACCATGTTTATGATATCAATCATCCTGCATCTGATCCTTCCCATGTTTTTTTATACAGCCATGACAACCACCTTATTTCTATACTTAAACTTAGCCCCCTTGGAAGCCACCGCCTTATCCGCTTTTAGCCTCGCCCGTACTTTACTATTTCTATTCCGCAGACCAGAGACGCCGCGGATACCTTCTGTCTCAGGACTTAAGCTTCACGGCTGCCTGGCTATATAATAATATCTGGAGTGGCTTTATGCATATTTGGAAACTATATAGTAGAAGTATTAGGACTCACTGAAAAGTCCATATCCTATAAAGAGGCGGAAAATACTCTCTATTCAGCAGCCTTTCCCCTTCAGCTTCTGGCTTCCGGTCTTTTGATCCCTCTTGCAGAGGAGATCATTTTCCGGGGACTGGGTTTTGCCCCACTGAGGGACAAGCTTCCTTTTTGGTTATCCGCCGTACTGTCTGCGGCACTATTTGGGCTTTACCATGGAAATCTTCCACAGGGAGTTTATGCTTTTCTTATTGGACTGGCTGTTGCCTGGCTATACGAGGTTTCGGGGACATTACTGGCCCCCTGCCTATTTCACATATCAGCCAATTTACTGTCGCTCTGTGTAATGAATACGGGGCGTTTCAATACTTTGTTTCGTGCAGACCGAAAGCCGGTTCTGGCGGCCGTATCAGCGGTGGTGTCTGTTATTTGTGCGATCCGGATTTATCAGAAAAACAATTTTAAGGAGGATATTTTGTGAAGCTTTTATCTGTAGCAATACCATGTTACAACTCTGAGGCCTATATGAGGCACTGTATTGATTCCCTGCTGCCGGGAGGTGAGGAGGTCGAGATTCTCATTGTGAATGACGGATCCACCAAGGATCATACGGCAGAAATCGCAGACGAATATGAAAGAAAATACCCGGAAATCTGCCGGGCAATCCATCAGGAGAACGGCGGTCATGGCGCGGCAGTCAATGCCGGATTAAAAAATGCCACCGGAATTTATTTTAAAGTAGTGGACAGCGATGACTGGGTAGACGAGGCGGCTTTACTGGAAATTCTGGACACCTTGCGGCGATTTGTCTATGGAGAAAACACTTTGGATATGCTGGTCAGCAATTTCGTCTATGAAAAGCAGGGGGCAAACCGGAAAAAAAGTCATGAATTACCGCACAGCCCTTCCAAAGAATGAGATATTCAGCTGGGAGGACGTTAAGGTGTTCCTGCTGGGGCATTATATTCTCATGCATTCGGTGATTTATCGGACAGAGCTTCTAAAGCAATGCGGACTGGAACTTCCAAGGCACACATTTTACGTGGATAATATATTTGTGTACCAGCCTCTGCCTCACGTTAAGACCATGTATTATTTAGATGTGAATTTTTACCGGTACTTTATCGGAAGAGATGACCAGTCAGTAAACGAATCCATCATGATCGGCCGCATTGACCAGCAGATCAAGGTGACAAAGCTGATGCTGGGATATTACGATGTGATGAAGATCAAGCAGCGTAAGCTGCGTCATTACATGGTGCGGTACCTGGAGATCATGATGACCATATCCTCAATCCTTGCCATCAAGTCTGAAAATGATGAAAATATGGAGAAGAAAAAGGAACTGTGGCAGCACTTACGCAAGCAGAATTTACCGCTGTTTCTAAGGCTTAGATTTGGCTTTATGGGGCAGGGGGTTAATCTCCCCGGAAAGAACGGAAGGAAATTTCCTATTGCGATCTATAAAATGACCCAGAAATTTTTCGGTTTTAATTAGAATAATTCCTGGCAGTAAAAAACAAATATCCCCTGGCCATTTAAAAGAATGGCTCAGGGGATTTGTTGTCAGCTGATAGCCTTTTCGGAAACCTTTTCTCTGGTCGGCACATAGGAGTCAGAGTATACAAAGTGATACATGACATAAGCCATAACCAGGGAACCAAGACCGTCAAAGGCAGAATGCTGTTTTAAGAAAACAGTTGCAAGGCAGATGGAAATCATCAGCACCAGGGAACCGGTTCTTATAAGCCGGTATTTCCGTAAGCGTTCGCTGTGAAGGACTGCAATGTGAACGCAAACAGAGTTATAAACATGGATGCTTGGGAATACATTGGTACAAGTATCCGCGGAATAAAGAATTGCCACAATAGCCGAGCAGATATTCTTTCCCGGATCAATCACAGGGCGGAAATCCGTACCGTTGGGGAATACGGTGCAGATCACCAGACTAATGGTCATCCCTGTAAACAGCATGGTGCACAGCCTGTAATAATCTTTTACGTTGGTAATAAAAAAAATACAAAATAGCAGCTGCTATATATGCAAACCATAAAAGATATGGAATAATGAAATATTCATTAAAAGGAATCAGGTCGTCTAAAGCAACATGCATGATATAGTAATGGTTTGTCACCGTCTTTTCCAGGTAAAGAAACCATGGAATATAGATAAAGGCGTAACTGAGAATCCAGACATGCCTGTACCTGTGAAACAGATTTTTCATATAATTCTTCCTTCTCCGTTCTGGCGGTTGGTATCATGATTATCAACTTTGGAGGATTATATCACACTCGTTTTGTCAGTACAATAGTATTTCACAAATGTTAATATTTATTTCAGAGAAGATTAAGCTTAGGACTTGTTTTAACTGCCGGTTCCCCCTGTGGAAAATATAATCTTTTTATAAAATGGTTGATAGACGGACAATCTTTGTGTATAGTATAAAGGCAGACTTTTACACGAAAGGAATGGAATATGTTACAACAATATATGACCGTTTTCTTTATCTCCATGGTTCCGCTGATAGAGCTTCGCGGAGCAATTCCATATTCTACGGTGGTGGGGCTTCCGCTTTTCCAGTCTTATATCGTTGCAATTCTTGGAAATATGCTTCCGGTACCTATTATTTACCTGTTTGCGAGAAAGGTTCTCGAATGGGGAGCGGATAAGCCGGTGATCGGCGGCTTTTTTTCATGGTGCCTGGATAAAGGAAAACGAGGCGGAGAAAAACTGCAGGCGAAAGCTGGACAGGGGTTGTTTATTGCGCTTTTGTTATTTGTGGGAGTTCCCCTTCCGGGAACCGGTGCCTGGACCGGCACCTTGGCAGCCAGCCTGCTTGATATTGATTTTAAATCCAGTATTTTAGCCGTGATGGGAGGCGTCTTAGTGGCAGGGGTTATTATGGGACTTGCCAGCGCAGGAGTTTTAGGGGCGCTTCAGTCCGTGATTTTCTAAAATTCTGGTAGGAAGAAGGGCAGAATGGAACAAAGGAATCAAGAGGGATTAACAGAAAAAGAGTTTCTTTTGCAGTACCACCCGGGGAATTATGAACGCCCGTCGGTGACCGTGGATATGCTGATTTTTACGGTGGATGAGGAGGAGATGGAAACAGAAATCCTGCTCATTAAGCGAAAAAAATCATCCCAGCATCGGACAGTGGGCAATTCCGGGAGGTTTTGTAAATGTAGATGAATCCCTGGAGGCCGCAGCAGCCAGAGAGCTTGAAGAGGAGACTGGCTTAAAAGGCATTTGCCTGGAACAGCTTTATACATGGGGGAACGTGAAGCGTGATCCCAGAACAAGAGTCATCTCAGTATCCTATATGGCCGCAGTGCCGAAGGACCAGCTGACACCAAAGGCCGGAGATGACGCCGCAGAAGCCCGTTGGTTCCAGGTAAAGAAAAAGAAGCTTTCTGAACTGGAAAATGGAGCCACCTATGCACTTACCGTTGAAAATGAAGAAGAACATATTTTTATGAGTTACCGGGTTACGGAAACTTATGAGCGTCAGGGTATGATGTGGAAAAAGGAGACGGAGACCGATCTTTTACCGGCCATTGACGTGCTGGATCAGGAAAAGCTGGCATTTGACCATGCTGAGATCTTAAACGTGGCAATGGACAGGCTGGAAGAATTAGAAAAAGAATACAGAGAGCAGATTTTTTTAGCAGATTACACCGCCTGAGCAGGGCGGTGTTTTATTATTTGACCGAATCAAGCGGCGATAGCTGCTATTTGGTTATGAGCAAGCAGGGCCGCGGGTTGCGAATATCCGCATGACTTTGTTAAAGTTTGTAAGAAAATTTTAATCGGAAAATTCTGGATTTTATGCTATACTGTTGTAAGAAATCATACTAGTATGCAGAAAATTACAGGAGATGACAGGATATGGCAAAAAAAATCGTGCAGGCTGTGGAGCCTGGTAATCAGTATCAGCATTCTTGCGTCAATACCATCATACGGAGAAATGCCCATAATACAGCCGTTTCCGGGAGCTGGGGGTCAGACAGGGGCGGTAAGCGGACCCTCGGGCAGTACGGACGGTGAGACCGGGCCGGGAATCAACAACGGAGCCGGCACAGGAAGTGCTCAGACGGGAGATACCCCAAATGCCGGGGGAACGTTGCCTGCGGACATAAAACAGCCGGAAATTCAGTCAGAAGGCGCGGTTCTTATGGACGCGTCTACAGGAACCCTGCTTTATTCAAAAAAATGGGGAAACAAGATATTATCCTGCCAGTATTACAAAGCTTATGACAGCCCTTCTTGTTGCAGAAAAAAAGTAATTTGTCAGAGACTGTGACCTTTTCAAAAGCTGCCACTACAAACCTGGAATCAGGCGCAGTAACCCTGGGTCTTACAGAAGGAGACAAGCTGACAGTGGAGCAGAGCCTCTACGGCTTATGCTAAAGTCTGCCAATGAAGTGGCCAATGGTCTGGCAGAGCACGTTTCAGGAAGTGTCAGCGCTTTTTCTGCTCTGATGAATGCCAGGGCAAAGGAACTTGGCTGCACAGGAACCAATTTTGTCAATCCCAATGGACTTAACAGCTCCAGCCATTATACCACACCTCACGATATGGCCCTCATTGCCAGGGCGGCATACCAGAATGAAACCGTACGAAAGGTGTCCTCCACCTTAACTTTCCAGATCCCGGCCACAAAGAAGGCTTCGGCCAGAACGGTGACCATGGGCCATAAAATGATTAATCCGGGAGATTCCAGATATTATCCGGGAGTGATCGGAGGAAAGACAGGCTATACTTCCCTGGCCGGCAATACACTGGTCACCTGCGTGGAAAAGAACGGAGTCCGGCTGATTGCGGTCATCATGAAAAGTAAATCCACGCATTATGAGGATACAAAATCCCTTTTGGATTATGGTTTTGCCTTAAAGGCAGCGGGAGGGATGACAGCACAGACTTCTTCCCAGGGCTGGGTCCAGGAAGGTTCTAAATGGTATTATAGAAAACAGGATGGAACGAAAGCTGTCAATGAGTGGCTGAAAATAGACGGGGTTTACTACTGGTTTGGCACAGACTCAGTCATGGCGGCAAGCCGCTGGGTGGAGAGCAGTGGAAAATGGTATTATTTAGGGGCCAATGGAGCCATGCTTAAGGATACCATTACGCCCGACGGATACCGTCTGGATTCTTCCGGCGCCTGGATCCGGTAGAAAGATGGGATTTTTGGCATAGAAAAAGAGCCTATAGGCTCTTTTTCTATGCCAAATCCTTTGGTGGAACATTGTCCTGTTCAGCTTTCGGTTCGCTTTCTTTCGGCAAGGCTACTTCGCTTATATCGGCCCGGTACTCCATGATTTCTTCCACGTCGCAGTCCAGAATTCTGCAGAGCATATCTATGGTATGAGTGGAAACGAAGTTATTTTTCTTAAGCCGTCCGATTTGCCCTGCACTTACCTTGCAGTATTTGATCAAATGATACTGGCTGATGTTTTTCTTTTTCATGGTTTCCCACAGTCTGTCATAAACGATCATAATTTATCACCTCTGGCTTAATTAAACCTTGATTATCCAGTATTGCATATTATCCATAAGTGGTTTATATTATGGAAAGGAGGAATATACCAATGAAAAAAAAGATATTTAGCGCAATTTTTTTATTTTATTTGCTTTTTTGCTCTCTGCAAATCCATCTACCGCCTTGCGTTTACAGTACCGCCGGCTCCGGGAGCTCCAGGTTACCAGGAATATTTATGCGGTACCATAGTCATGAGCATTGGCATCGGGCTCATGGTAATTTTACCCAATCTCATCATTGAATATCTGGTGGGTAACTGGACCTCTTAGACTTGACTCAGGCAGGCCCTTCATTGTATGATGAACAGACAGCAAGAAAAAGACTGATGGAAGAAGAGGAAGATTCAGATGGGGATTACTGCCGTAGCTTTTTGCGCCGCAGTAGGCGCAGGCTTGTATTTGCGTTCTGAATATGAAAAAGAACAGCTTTCCGTGGAGAGAACTGTTTTGGAAAGCGCTAAGATAAGAACGGATCGTACCATTGTGTTCCTTTCTGATCTTCACGAGCACCGGTTCGGCGACGGCAATGAAAGGCTTCTGGCCGCTGTGGATGAGGCGGCACCTGACCTTGTGCTTGTGGGCGGCGATATGATCATCAGCAAGGGCAGAGCGGATACTGCCGTTTCATTGGAGCTTATGGAAAAGCTGGCAGGAAAGTACCCCGTCATTTGCGGCAATGGCAATCATGAGAACCGGCTGCTTTGGGAACGCAAGGTATATGGTGAGCATACGAAGCTTATGTGGGCAGCTTAAAAAAGCTTGGAATCAAAACTCTGGATAACCGGACAGAATTATATGGGCAGGATATAGCTGTTACCGGGATTGATCTGGAGGCAGGGGCTTACCGGAAATTTCGTCCGGAGGGCTTAACTGGGGAGGAGATAGAACAAAAGGTGGGCAAGGCATCTAAGGAGCGGTTTCAGATTCTGCTTTGCCATTCTCCTCTTTATTTTTCCCCATGCAGAAGCTGGGGGGCAGATTTGACCCTATCCGGCCACTTTCATGGAGGGACCATAAGGCTCCCATATCTTGGAGGGGTCATGACGCTCAATACCAGTTTTTCCTTCCGTACTGTGCCGGTGAGTTTCGGTCAGATGGAAAAGATATGATCGTGAGCAGGGGGCTTGGAACCCATTCCATAAACATCCGCTTAAACAACAAGCCTCAGGTGGTGGTTGTGGATTTAAAAAGGAAATAGTAAATAGCTTTTGGGCCTGCCGTATATTTACAGATGAAGAAGGATTTGATATACTGATCAAAGGCATGTTTTAATCTGCCTTGGAGGATTTTATGGGAATCTCTTATAAACTGGATAATTTCGAGGGGCCGCTGGATTTGCTGCTTCATCTGATCGACAAGAATAAGGTGAATATCTACGACATTCCCATCGCGACGATTACGGAGCAGTATCTGGACTATGTAAATCACATGGAAACAGAGGATTTAAACATTGTCAGTGAATTTCTGGTCATGGCCGCGACCCTCATTGATATAAAGGCGCGCATGCTGCTTCCCAGGGAAACCAACGAGGAAGGCGAGGAGGAAGACCCCAGGCCGAACTTGTGCACGTCTTTTGGAATACAAATATTATAAATACATGTCTTTGGAGCTTAAGGACCGGGAAGTTGGGGCGGAACGACTGCTGTACAAATCCCCTTCCATTCCTCCGGAAGTGGCAAAGTACGAGCCTCCGGTGGATTTGGACAAGCTGCTTGACGGGCTTACCCTGGCAAAGCTCCAGGAGATTTTCCGGGCGGTCACAAAACGGAAGTCTGACCGTGTGGATCCTATCCGAAGCCGGTTTGGCAACATCCGGAGGGAATCCATAAGCCTGGAGGATAAGATAAAATCGGTCATGGATTATGCCAGAGTGCACCGGAAATTCTCTTTCCGCGGGCTGCTTGAGAGGCAGCCGGACCGGACCCTTGTTGTTGTGACATTTTTAGCGCTTCTGGAGCTCATGAAGATCGGCAAGATCACGCTGACCCAGGAGCATTTGTTTGATGATATGTTCATTGAAACCCTGGAGCCGGAAGGGGAGGAAGGGGAACTGGATTTGTCGGAACTTCAGGAGGAACCTCCTTCCGAGGATACCTTTATGCCCGGAGAACAGGGCGGGAAAGAGGAAACCCCTTCCAGGGATACCTTTATGCCCAGAAAGCAGGGCAGGAAAGAGGAAAGTGATGGATAAGGAAGTTCTTTTGGCAGACGGGCAAAAGAAGAGCACAAAAGAAGAAAAGGTGTGGGAAGCCGTGATTGAGGCGGTTCTTTTTACCATGGGCAATTCCGTTGAACTTAAGGCTCTGGCAGCTGCCATCGGCCAGGATGAGGCCACGGCAAAGGAGGCGGTTCTCCGTTTGATGAAGCGCTATGATACGGGGAAAAGAGGGCTGCAGATTCTTGAACTGGAAAACTGCTACCAGATGTGTACCCGGTCTGAGTATTACGAAAACCTGATCCGTGTGGCATCTGCACCTAAAAAACAGGTTCTTACTGATGTGGTTTTAGAAACCCTGTCCATCATAGCCTACAAGCAGCCTGTAACAAAGCTTGAAATAGAGAAGATCCGGGGCGTCAAATCGGATCATGCGGTCAATAAACTGGTGGAATATAACCTGGTATATGAAGTGGGGCGCTTAGATGCCCCTGGACGTCCGGCATTATTTGCCACCACAGAGGAATTTTTAAGAAGATTCGGTATCGGATCCACCCAGAATCTTCCGGTTGCTGACCCTGTTGTGGCGGCTGAGATACGGATGGAAGTGGAAGAAGAGCTTTCTGAAAGCGGTGATCTGATTCCGGCAGAAGATAAAAAAGATGATAACATTTAGGAGGAAAAAAAGGTGACACAAGCCATTAGAATAAAATATTTTACTGATAAAATCGAACGTTTACGCTACATAGACGGTAAATCCGACTGGATTGACCTGCGGGCGGCACAGGAAGTGGGGATAAAGGCCGGCGAGTTCAAACTGATCCTTTGGGGATTGCCATGGAGCTTCCTGCCGGGTTTGAAGCCCATGTGGTTCCAAGAAGCAGCACGTTTAAAAATTACGGTGTGATCCAGACCAACAGCATGGGAATCATTGATGAAACATACTGCGGTGATAATGACCAGTGGTTTTTCCCGGCCTATGCGCTCCGGGATACGGTGATTCATGTAAATGACCGCATCTGCCAGTTCCGTATTATGGAGCATCAGCCTGCCTTATGCTTTGAAGAAGTGGAACTTTTAGGGCATGAGGACCGTGGAGGCCATGGAAGCACGGGAAAACAATAAATTCTTGAATTGAACTTCCTTAAAAGGAGATAATAGCATGAGAAGAAAGACAGGTTACGGGGCTGCTATCCTTGGACTTGCACTGGCAGTTGCCATAGCAGCAGGCGGCTGCGGGAAAAAGGAAAACAAATATTCTTACCGGGCCGCGGGAATCGAAGCTCTTGACCAGGGCAATTATGACAGTGCCGTGGAAGCTTTGACAAGGCCATCAATTCCTCCAAAGGACTGGTAGGAAAGTTTGATGTGGATGTGTTAAAGTACAGGGCAGAAGCCGAATACCTGGCAGGAGATTATTCTTCCGCTGCAGACACCTATGGCATACTCATAAAGATAGACCGTGAGCGGCCGGAATATTTAAATCTGCGTTCCGTTTCCAGGGCAGGAGCCGGAGATTTAAACGGTGCCATAGAAGACTATAAGCGAAGTGCTGAACTGGATACAGAAAAGAAAGCGCCGGGCAGGCTGAAAGCCTTGCTGGCGGCAGGAGCAGCCATGGAAAAGGCGGGAACGGCTTCTGATGCATGAGTCTCTATGAAGAGGCCATTAATGGCGGGGAAGAAAGCGCCCAGCTTTATAACCGGATGGGTTTATGTAAGATGGCCGGAGAGGACTGGGATGGAGCGGCTGAATACTTTAATAAGGGACTTTCAGCAGCCGACAGTTCAGAGGTTCCGGAGCTTTTGTTTAACCAGGCTGTTGCCAAGGAACGTAAAGGTGAATTTAAAACAGCCCTGGATCTGATGCAGCAGTATGTCTCAGCCCACGGCCCTGATGAGGAAGCGGAGCGGGAGATCACATTTTTAAAGACAAGATAGGTTGGAACGATTGATGGCAGAGCTGATTGAGTTAAAGGAAGTAGAAGAACGGGTGATCCTGGTGGCAGTCAGTACCGGGGATGAGAATGACGCGCAGGCGTCTCTTGATGAACTGGAAGAGCTGGTGAAAACGGCAGGAGCCGTTACTGTGGATAAGGTAATCCAGAACCGGGAGAGGATCCATCCGGGGACTTATATGGGAAAGGGAAAGATTGAGGAAATAAAGGACCGCATCTGGGAGCTTGATGCAACCGGAATTGTCTGCGATGATGAATTGTCTCCGGCCCAGCTTCGTAATCTGGAAGAGGCCCTGGATACGAAGATCATGGACCGGACCATGGTGATTCTGGATATTTTTGCTTCCAGGGCCACGACCAGAGAAGGCAAAATCCAGGTAGAACTGGCTCAGTTAAAGTACCGGTCAGCCCGCTTAGTGGGTCTTAGAAGCTCCTTGTCCCGTTTGGAGGAGGAATCGGCACCCGGGGGCCTGGAGAGAAAAAGCTGGAAATGGACCGCCGTCTGATACATGACAGGATCGGAATGTTAAAGGCTGATTTAGAGGATGTGAAGCGTCACAGAGAAGTTGTCAGGCAGCAGAGGGATAAAAACCATGTACCGACCGCCGCCATTGTTGGCTATACCAATGCCGGGAAATCCACCCTGTTAAACAGGCTTACAGATGCCGGGATACTGGCTGAGGATAAGCTGTTTGCCACCCTTGATCCCACAACCAGGAATTTAAGCCTGCCAGGTGGTCAGCAGCTCCTTTTAACGGACACCGTAGGATTTATCAGAAAGCTTCCCCATCATTTGATCGAAGCATTTAAAAGTACCTTGGAAGAAGCCAAATACAGCGATATCATTCTTCATGTGGTGGATTGCTCCAATCCTCAGATGGATATGCAGATGTATGTTGTATACGAGACTTTGAGGGAGCTTGGTGTTTGTGATAAGATAATGGTTACGGTGTTTAATAAGATTGATGCAGCAGAGGGCGGAACGATCCTTAAGGACATTTCTTCAGACCATCAGGTGCGGATATCCGCTAAAACAGGAGAAGGACTGGATGAACTTTTAAATCTTTTAGAAACCATTCTCAGAAACCAGAAAGTGTATCTGGAAAAGGTTTATTCCTATATGGAAGCAGGGAAGATCCAGCTGATCCGCAAATACGGCCAGCTGTTAAAGGAAGAGTATCAGGAAGACGGAATTCTGGTGAATGCCTATGTGCCATCGGAGCTGTTTGCCTCTCTGGCAAACAATGCCGATGTTGTTGACGAATAAAAACACAATATGTGGATTGGTGTTAAAAAACCAAACTACATATTGTGTTTTTTTCTTTTCTTCTGGTATAATATACCTGTGAGAAGCCGGTTCTGGCTTCCTGCAAAAGGTGCCGCTTTTGGCACCGTCTATTTAGTTATAGAAAAATTATAAGGGGTTTTGCAGAGGAACGCCCTGCTTACCGGGCAGGAAAGTGGAAAGGAGTTTAGTTATATGATCCAGGTGGTAAAGAGAGATGGGGAAAGTGCTGAATTCAGTCTGAATAAAATCACGGAAGCGATTAAAAAAAGCATTTAAGGCCACTCAAAAGGAGTTTAATAATGAAATACTGGAATTGCTGTCTCTTCGGGTAACTGCGGATTTTCAGGGAAAGATGTCAGGAGGAGAAGTTACGGTAGAACAGATTCAGGACAGTGTGGAACACGTTCTTGAGCAGGCAGGATATACCGATGTGGCGAAGGCTTATATTTTATACAGGAAACAGAGAGAAAAAATACGGAATATGAAGGATACCATTCTGGATTACAAGGCTGTGGTAAACAGCTACGTAAAGGTAGAGGATTGGCGTGTCAAGGAAAATTCCACTGTCACCTATTCCGTCGGAGGACTGATATTAAGTAACTCCGGTGCGGTTACGGCTAATTACTGGCTGTCTGAAATTTATGACCAGGAGATTGCAAATGCCCACAGGAATGCGGATGTCCATATTCACGATTTATCCATGCTTACCGGTTACTGTGCCGGCTGGTCCTTAAAGCAGCTCCTTTTAGAGGGGCTTGGCGGAATACCGGGAAAGATCACTTCTTCCCCTGCAAAGCATTTATCCGTACTTTGCAACCAGATGGTCAATTTCCTGGGAATCATGCAGAATGAATGGGCAGGAGCACAGGCCTTTTCCTCTTTTGATACTTATCTGGCTCCTTTTGTAAAGGCTGATCAATTATCCTACCGGGAAGTGAAGAAATGCATTGAATCCTTTATTTATGGTGTGAATACGCCAAGCCGCTGGGGAACACAGGCTCCGTTCTCCAATATTACCCTGGACTGGACCGTTCCGGCCGATATGGCGGAGCTTAATGCCATTGTTGGAGGAAAAGAGGCGGACTTTAAATATAAGGACTGCAAGGCTGAGATGGATATGATCAATAAGGCCTTTATTGAAACCATGATAGAGGGAGACGCCAATGGGCGGGGCTTCCAGTATCCCATTCCTACTTACTCCATTACCAGGGATTTTGACTGGTCCAATACGGAGAACAACCGGCTGCTGTTTGAAATGACCTCTAAATACGGAACCCCTTATTTCTCCAACTATATTAACAGCGATATGGAACCAAGCGATGTAAGGAGCATGTGCTGCCGTTTGCGCCTGGATTTAAGGGAGCTTAGGAGAAAGACCGGAGGCTTCTTTGGTTCCGGTGAAAGTACCGGTTCTGTGGCGTTGTGACCATCAACATGCCAAGAATTGCTTATCTTTCCCAGAATAAAGCCGATTTTTACAAGCGTCTGGATCATATGATGGATATTTCTGCCCGGTCATTAAAAACCAAGCGTGAAGTCATAACAAAGCTTTTGAATCAGGGGCTTTATCCTTATACGAAACGTTATCTGGGCAGCTTTGAAAATCATTTTTCCACCATCGGCCTGATCGGAATGAATGAAGTTGCTTAAATGCCAAATGGCTGGGGCAGGATCTGACAAGTGAAAAAAACAAGACAGTTTACAAAGGATGTGTTAAATCACATGCGGGAAAGGCTGTCAGATTACCAGGAAATGTACGGAGACCTCTATAACCTTGAGGCAACTCCTGCAGAGTCCACCACATACCGGCTGGCAAAGCATGACAAGAAGCATTATCCGGATATCATAACAGCCGGAAATCCGGGGGATACCCCTTATTATACCAACAGCTCCCACCTTCCTGTGGACTATACGGCAGATGTTTTTGATGCCCTTGAAATTCAGGATGAGCTGCAGACCCTTTATACATCAGGAACCGTATTCCATGCATTTCTGGGTGAGAAGCTTCCTGACTGGGAAGCAGCAGCAAAGCTGGTGCACACCATTGCTGAGAATTTCAAGCTGCCTTATTATACATTGTCGCCAACCTATTCCATTTGTTCGGAGCACGGATATCTTTCCGGTGAACATAAGGTATGCCCGGTCTGCGGAAAAAAAGCTGAGGTATACAGCCGGATCACCGGCTACTACCGTCCGGTGCAGAACTGGAATGAGGGAAAGACCCAGGAATATAAGAACCGGACAGCCTACGATCCTTTCCACTCTGTACTTAAAAAAGGAGCTTTAAGGGAAAACGGGGATAAGGCAGCGGTGAAGAAAGCGGAGATCCCGGCCGGACCTATCTCTTTACAACAAAAACCTGCCCTAATTGCCGGATCGCAAAACAGTTTTTACAAAATATGGATTATGAGGTGGTAGATGCCGAGGAAAATGCAGAGCTTGCCACAAAGTTTGGGATCATGCAGGCGCCTACTCTGGTGGTCATAAAGAACGGCCAGGTAAAAAAAGATCACAAATGCCTCTGAAATCAGGAAATTTGCGGAAGACAGGACTAACTGAAATGGCTTCATTCCTCTGCCGGTCCGTCATTAAGATATGGTAGTCAGTGAAAAGATTCTATGCTATAATGGCATGGAATCTTTTTCCGTTTCAAAAAAGAGGGGGTGGCGGAATATGAAAATGACCGGCCCTGTTTGGAATGATTGAAGATAACATGTGACTGAAGAGGAGCTTAGAAAGATGGGAAGAGAAAAGTTTTCATCTCGCCTGGGATTTATACTGATTTCAGCAGGATGTGCCATTGGCCTTGGAAATGTCTGGCGTTTTCCTTATATTGTGGGCCAGTATGGAGGAGCAGCTTTTGTTTTGATTTACGCGGTGTTCCTGCTTATTTTGGGGCTGCCTATTGTGGTAATGGAATTTGCCGTGGGGCGTGCCAGCCAGAAGAGCATTGCATTGTCCTATGATGTACTGGAGCCTGAAGGAAGCAAATGGCATTATGCCAAATACCTGGGAATGGCGGGAAATTACATTTTAATGATGTTTTATACCACGGTTTCCGGCTGGATGGTCTTATATTTTTTAAAGATGGCAAAGGGAGATTTTGTGGGCCTTGATGCGGAAGGGGTAGCCGCAGAGTTTGGGAACATGCTGGCAAATCCTGTTCTCATGGGAATATTTATGATCATCATGGTCGTTGGCGGCTTTTCTATCTGTGCCAGAGGGCTCCAGGGAGGCGTAGAAAAGATCACAAAATTAATGATGGTATGTCTTTTGGTCTTAATGGCCATACTTGCTGTTCATTCAGTGTTCATGGAAAACAGCAGGGCAGGACTGGAATTTTATTTAAAGCCTGATTTCGGCAAGATCAGGGAAGCAGGGATAGGCGAAGTCATATTCGCTGCTATGGGACAGGCCTTCTTTACCTTAAGTATTGGAATCGGAGCTCTTGCCATCTTTGGAAGCTACATCGGCAAGGATCACAGGCTGACCGGAGAAGCCATCAGTGTGGCGGTTCTGGATACCTTTGTGGCCTTTATGGCGGGACTTATTATTTTCCCTGCCTGCTTTGCATTTCAGATTGAACCGGGCCAGGGGCCAAAGCTGGTTTTTGTGACTTTGCCCAACGTATTTAATAACATGGCAGGCGGAAGGCTGTTGGGAAGCCTGTTCTTCCTTTTTATGTCATTTGCTGCTATTTCCACGGTAATTGCGGTTTTCCAGAATATTGTTTCTTTTGCCACAGATTTGACCGGCTGCACCATAAAAAAGGCGGTATGGCTGAATGCGGCAGCTATTATTATATTATCCCTGCCCTGTGTGCTGGGATTTAATGTGTGGAGCGGTTTTATGCCTTTTGGCGAAGGAAGCAATGTTCTGGATCTGGAAGATTTTATTATCAGTAACAACCTGCTTCCTCTGGGAAGTCTGGTCTATCTTGCTTTCTGCACCAGCAGATACGGCTGGGGATTTGAGAATTTCATGAAAGAAGCCAATGAAGGAAAAGGAATCCGTTTTCCGAGATGGGCAAGGGCTTATATAACATTGGTTCTGCCGGTCATTGTTCTGGTGATCTTTATTCAGGGCTATGTGGCTAAATTCTTTTAAAGACTGATGAGATAGCTGCCTTGCAGCAGAATTATGTATCGTTAAGAAAAGAGGCCTGCAGGTCTGAACCTGCGGGCCTCTGTGTTGCTGTTTGCCTTTCTTATCCGGCTTTCCTATGCCTTGCAACCGTACCTGGCTGTAGGGAGCTGCTTTGCTTCAAGGGATCATTTCCGCTTATATAAAATGGCAGAACGGGAGAAATGGACTTGCAAAAACAGATAAGCTATATGTATGAAAACGAAAAGATGTTTTCATAATCGGCTGGACGGGGCGCAGAACGCCCCTTCTATCTTCACTTGTGTTGCAAGTGAAGATAAGCTATATTATGTTATATAATATAATATTTTCAAGTAAGAATGAAAGTTAAAAGATCGTTCGATAAATGGAATGATTGGAGGACAAGATCGATGGATAAGCAGGATTTAAATTATAACGAGTATGTAGAAATTGCTGAAAGAGTCTACTGGGTAGGATTTTTTTGACGAAAATGCAGGCCTCCACTGCAATCCCTATTTAATTGTAGATGGTGATGAGGCAGTGCTTATCGACAGCGGCAGCCGGGAGGATTTCAGCACGGTCATGCTGAAAGTCATGCGGACGGGGGTCAGCCCAGGCAGGATCAGCCGCCTGATATACCAGCATTATGATCCGGATCTATGCGGCAATATTCCCCATATAGAAACTCTCATTAACAGCAAAGATCTAAAAATCATTTCCCATCATGAAAATAATATTTTCATCAATTATTATTCTGTGAGTACGCCAAAACAGTGCATTGAACAATTGGGATTTCATTTTGAATTTGCAAGCGGCAGGCGCCTGGAATTTATCAGGACGCCTTATTCTCACTCACCGGGCAGCTTCGTCACTTATGATGTGAAGACAAAAATATTATTCAGCAGCGATATTTTCGGAAGCTATGATCACAACTGGAGCTTATATACGCTGATCGGTCATGAATGCCGGGACTGCACGCCCCGGAAAATCTGCCCAATCACCCAAAAGGTATGCCAGATAAAGGTATAATAAATTTTCATCAACGAAATATGCCATCAAAAAAAGCACTTGAGTATGCCCTAGAAAGGATAGAGAAGCTGGATATTTCCCTGATTGCACCTCAGCATGGAAGTATCCTGGATACTTTTGAGGCACAGGAAATCGTAATAAAACGGCTGAAGGAATTGACTAAGGTCGGGATCGATTATTTCCTGGAGGAGGAAGAACATTGAGGCGGACAGAAACGATCCTGATGGGAAAAAAAATCATTTTGGAAGGATCGGGCTCGGATGAATATGTGAAGGCAATGCTTGAGCATTTTGCAAAGCAGGTGGATAACCAGATTCATACCGAATTGGTCTCGGAGATCATGGAACGTTATGTAGTCGTGTCAAAACAGCTGGAAATAAAGAGCAGGGAATTGGAAAAAAAGCGATGCTTCCCGCCGGGAAGCCCAGGAAATCGCGCTGATCAGCAACTGGGAGCTGAATCTCTCCACAAAGCAGCTATGGTGGTCGGACACCATGAACAGGATATTGGAAACAGACCAGTCCGTTGAACCGGATCTGAAGTTTTATTTTCAAAAGGTTTATCCTGAAGATAAAGCACTGGTGAGCCAGATTTTTCATGATATGCAAAACGGCATGGTGCCTGCCGAATACCGGTACAGGCTGCTGATGGAAGGAAACCGGATCAAGTGGGTACATATCCGGTTTGTGGCATCAAAGGATTCAAGTGGAAGGCCCTCCAAAATCCATGGAACGATCCAGGACATCACCGGCATTAAGGTTGTTGAGGAGAAGCTGGAAGGATATAATCATCATCTGGAAGAACTGGTCAGGAAAAAGGTGGCGGAGGTATCTGCTTCCCAAATGGCTACCATCCATGCATTAGTGAAGCTTTCAGAGTCCAGGGATGATGAGACAGGAGAGCATATTGTCAGAACATCAAAGTATTGCCGCCTCTTGGCGGAAAAGCTGTGGGAGATGGGAGTGCATCGGAGAGAACTAGACCATGCATTTATTGACAGCATCACCCAGGCAAGCCCTTTGCACGACATTGGCAAGGTTGGGATTCCCGATGGAGTTCTCCTAAAGCCTGGCAAACTGACGCCGGAGGAATTTGAAATCATGAAAACCCATACAACCATTGGATATCAGACCCTGGCCAGCATCGAAAAAAAAGGATACTGGAAGCGCATTTGTCAAGGTTGGTATGGAAATTACCCTTTGCCATCATGAAAAATGGGATGGAAGCGGATACCAAAGGGACTGAAAGGGGAAGAGATTCCAATATCAGCGAGAATCATGGCTTTGGCAGATGTGTATGATGCGCTGCGGTCAAAGCGTGTGTATAAAGAGGGGTATACCCATGAGAAGAGTTTAGGGATAATCACCCAGGGAAGAGGCAGCCATTTTGATCCTCTTCTGGCAGATGTTTTCCTGGAAAACGATTCCGCTTTCCGGGATATATTTGATGGGGCTTCAAACGGAAAGGCATAATCAGTTTTAAAAAGTTCGTGTTTCTCCTTGACTTGGGAGCACACGAACTTTTTTGCACCATTGTTTAGATTTCGTAATAGCCTGCCTGGCCATCCAGCCTTTTTTTTGTTCTTCCACCAGATCTGCCAGAGTAATGTTGTCTACCACATCAGAGATTGCATGATCCAGTTTTTTTCCATACCATGAGAGTGGCACAATTCTGGGAACGGCTGCAGGGATTGATTTCATCCTCCAGACATGTTACAGGAACCAGACTTCCCTCTGCAAGGCGCAGAATCATGCCAACGGTATATTCCGAAGGTCCTTTGTCAGATAATAACCGCCCTGGGCGCCTCTTCTGCTTTTCACATACCCGGCCCTGCTTAAGATGGTAACAATCTGCTCTAAGTATTTATCGGATATTTCCTGGCGTTCCGCCACCTGATTGATCTTTGTGCATTCTCCCGGATGAAGCGCAAATTCAAGCATCATACGAAGGGCATAACGTCCCTTGGTAGAGAATTTCATGGTTAAAAATCTCCTTCCTAATTATTCTTATCTGTTTAGTAGGATATAAAAATATTGTACACGAAACCACTTGAAAAGTAAACCTTAAATTATCCTGCTTCCCAATTTATGGAAATGGATGTATACTAATACTCATTGGGGAATTGGAAATAGAAGCACAGTACAAACCTGATCATTGAACCTGTTCTTTCTGCGTATGATCTATATTAATCTGCCGGTGCCATTTTTCCCCAGTTTTGGAGCAGTCTTGTGGTGTTATCCTATAATATAGGTTATCAGAAAACGCTTTTCAGATTTCTGATAAAAGGCAGCGTCCTTTGCTTCCAATAATATGGATAACAACCATGACAATGGACTGCATTTACAGCTTAAAGGCAAAGTGGATACCAGAGGGTACCAATGAATCGATAGGAGATAAAAGAGATGAAACATGGATATATCCGGGTTGCCGCGGCAACCCCTGATGTAAAGGTAGCAGACCCGGAATTTAACAGAGAACGGATTTGTGAGCTGATTAAAGAGGGAATTGAAAGGCATGCAAAGCTCATGGTGTTTCCGGAGCTCTGCCTTACGGCTTATACCTGCGGCGATTTATTCGGGCAGGACGCCCTGTTAAAAAAAGGCCGGGCAGGAGCTTAAGGAGATTTTAAAGGCAACAGAAGGCCACGATCTTTTGTGCTTTATAGGTATGCCCTGGGAATGGGGCGGAAAGCTTTATAATACGGCTGTTGCCGTTCAAAACGGAAGGATTCTAGGAATCGTTCCCAAGACGAATTTGCCCAATTATTCAGAGTTTTATGAGCTGCGTTATTTCCAGCCGGGAAACGAAGTACCGGTGATGGTTAAATGGGAGGATGAGCTGATTCCCATGGGCACTAATATTCTTTTTGCATGTGAGGACATTCCCCAGCTTGTGGTGGCAGCAGAGATCTGTGAGGATGCATGGGTTCCCAATCCCCCATCCATCCGCCATGCCATGGCCGGAGCAACGGTGATTGTAAACTGTTCCGCCAGCGACGAGACAACGGGAAAGGATATTTACCGGAGAAGCCTTATCACGGGACATTCCGCCAGCCTGGTATGCGGCTTCATCTATGCCAATGCAGGAGAGGGAGAATCCACTCAGGATCTGGTGTTCGGCGGTCAGAACCTGATTGCGGAAGACGGATCTCTCCTTGCAGAATCCAAACGTTTTGGAAATGAGACCATATACGGGGATATGGACTTAGACAGACTGATTCATGAAAGACGCCGCATGACCACGTTTCCCCAGGCAGATCAGAAGGATTATACCCTGGTTCCCTTCAAAATGAAGCAGGAGGAACTGGACTTAAAGAGATTTATTGATCCAAGGCCCTTTGTCCCGGACAATGAGGAGGAGAGGAACAGAAGATGTGAGGAGATTCTTTCCATACAGGCCATGGGCTTAAAAAAAGAGGCTTGCCCACACCGGATGCAGGCATGGGGTTATAGGGATTTCTGGAGGCTTGGATTCGACCCTGGCCCTTCTTGTGACAGTCCGCGCCTTTGACATGCTGGAAATCCCCAGAAATCAGATCCATGCAGTGACCATGCCCTGCTTCGGAACAACGGACCGGACGTATCACAACGCCTGCACGCTGACCAATACCCTTGGAGCGGAGCTTACAGAGATAAACATCAGGGAAGCAGTAAGCCTTCATTTCCGGGATATTGGACAGAGGGAAGATGTCCACGATATAACCTATGAAAATTCCCAGGCAAGGGAGAGAACCCAGGTTCTGATGGATATGGCAAATAAATTAAACGGTATGGTCATTGGAACTGGGGACATGTCTGAACTGGCTCTTGGCTGGGCGACCTATAACGGCGACCATATGTCCATGTATGGGGTCAACGCTTCGGTGCCAAAGACCCTGGTACGCCATCTGGTCCGCTACTATGCGGACACCTGCGGGGAAGAGGCTTTAAGCGGTGTGCTTCTGGATGTTCTGGACACGCCTGTAAGCCCGGAGCTCCTTCCTCCCCAGAATGGGGAAATTGCCCAGAAAACAGAAGACCTGGTAGGCCCCTATGAGCTTCATGATTTCTTCCTGTACCAGATCTTAAGGTTTGGATGCCGGCCGGAGAAGGTCTACCGCATGGCGGTTTATGCGTTTTCAGGGCAATATGAGAAGGAAGTTATTTTAAAATGGTTGAAGGTATTTTACCGCAGATTTTTCAGTCAGCAGTTTAAGCGCTCCTGCATGCCTGACGGACCCAAGGTAGGGTCAGTAGCAGTATCCCCAAGAGGAGATTTGCGCATGCCAAGCGATGCCGTAAGCCGCCTGTGGCTGGATGAACTAGAAAATTTATAAAAGAGAGGTACATTATGATAACCAGCAGCGCCAATGCAAGGGTGAAACAGGTGATGAACCTATCAAAGAAGGCAAAAGCCAGAAATGCAAGCGGCCTCTTTGTAGCGGAAGGCCTTCGCATGTTTAAGGAAATTCCGGCGGACAGGATTGACAGCGTCTTTGTGTCAGAGAGCTTTTTAAAGTCTGAAGCCCATAAAAAGCTTTTGTCGGAAAAGAAATACGAGGTTGTTTCGGATGATGTGTTTAAGGCCATGTCAGATACCCAGACTCCTCAGGGGGTTTTAGCCCTTGCAAAGCAGTATGCCTATAGGGAAGCAGACTTGTTAGCTGCACCTGGCCCTTCCTTTCTGATGGTTCTGGAAAACATCCAGGACCCGGGGAATTTAGGAACCATTCTCAGGGCCGGAGAGGGAGCAGGCATCACCGGCGTGCTTATGAGCGATACCACGGCGGATATTTACAATCCAAAAGTAATCCGTTCTACCATGGGTCCATTTTTCGTGTTCCGTTTGTGTATACAGAAGACTTAACCGCCTCTTTAAAGGCTTTAAAAGCCGGCGGGGTCAGGCTTTATGCAGCACATTTAGATGGCAGGAATAATTATGAAAAAGAGGATTATACTGTTGATACAGGGTTTTTAGTGGGAAATGAAGCAAACGGCCTGACGGACGAAACTGCAGCGCTGGCAGATGCCTATGTAAAGATCCCCATGAAAGGAGAGGTGGAATCCTTAAACGCGGCGGTTGCGGCCTCTGTATTGATGTTTGAGGCGGCAAGGCAGCGTCGGATGTAGCCGTCAGAAAATCGTAAGGCTTTTTACAGGCAGAAATATTGAGAAATACTGGAATATATAGTATGATAGTTATAGTTCGTCATGCATATACATGTGCCTTTCAGAAATATGCTTTATATGCCGGATTATGAATGAAGTGGCCGAACTATATCGTATGTTAACAGATAGATTTGCCGGGCAGCTTTGCCTACAATGGCAGGGAAGGGGAATGATAAGATGGCAGCAGTCTATTGGCTTATTGCATTTGTAGTGCTTCTTGGAATTGAAGCAGTGACCATGGCCTTAACGACCGTGTGGTTTGCGGGAGGAGCATTGGTTGCATTTGTGCTGGCGTTGTTTGGAATTAATATCCAGGTGCAGCTGGCGCTGTTTGTAATTGTGTCTTTTATTCTTTTATTCTTTACAAGGCCTTTTGCCTTAAAATATGTAAACCGGAAAACGGTAAAGACCAATTTGGAAAGCCTCATTGGAAAAAGTGCCAGGGTTACGGTCACAATCAACAACACAGAGGGAAAAGGTGCGGCGATCCTAAACGGTCAGGAATGGACTGCAAGGGCACTGGAGGAAAACAGAATATACCCGGTAGGCGCTATGGTGGAAGTAAAAGAAATAAGAGGCGTAAAATTAATTGTGAGTATGAATCAGGAGGAATCATAGTATGGGAGTTGTTGGATTTACAGCAGTTATTATTATATTGATTGTTATTCTGGCGTTATTGTCATCCTGTATCAGGATCGTTCCCCAGGCACAGGCTCTGGTTGTAGAGCGCTTGGGAGCTTTCCTTGAGACATGGTCTGTAGGCGTTCATATTAAGATGCCTATTCTTGACCGGGTGGCTAAAAGGGTCAATTTAAAAGAGCAGGTGGCGGATTTCCCGCCTCAGCCGGTTATTACCAAGGATAACGTTACCATGAGGATTGATACGGTGGTATTTTTCCAGATCACAGACCCAAAGCTTTATGCTTACGGCGTTGAGAATCCAATCATGGCCATTGAGAATCTGACGGCTACGACTCTTCGTAACATCATCGGTGACTTGGAGCTGGATCAGACTCTTACCTCAAGAGAAACGATCAATGCAAAGATGAGGGAAACCCTTGATATTGCCACTGATCCATGGGGAATCAAGGTAAACCGTGTGGAGCTTAAGAATATTATGCCTCCGGCAGCGATTCAGGATGCCATGGAGAAGCAGATGAAGGCAGAGCGGGAACGCCGTGAGGCCATCTTAAGGGCAGAAGGAGAGAAGAAATCCACTGTTCTTGTAGCGGAAGGAAAGAAGGAATCTGCTATTCTTGATGCGGAAGCTGAGAAGCAGGCTGCAATCCTTCGTGCAGAAGCAGAAAAGGAAAAACGGATCCGTGAGGCGGAAGGCCAGGCGGAAGCCATCTTAAAGATCCAGCAGGCAAATGCCGATGGAATTCGTATGGTCAAGGACGCAGGTGCAGATCAGGCGGTCTTAGTTCTTAAGAGCCTGGAGGCATTTAAGGCTGCTGCAGACGGCAAGGCGACCAAAATCATTATTCCTTCTGAGATTCAGGGCCTGGCTGGGCTGGTTTCTTCCATTACGGAGATCCCTAAGAGTCTGGAGGAATGATTGAAACCTGAATTCAGGAAATCAGCAGTTTGGTGAGCCGGAGGTTCAGCCGGACTTCCATTTAAACATACCGCAGCAGGGGGCAGATGCCCTCTTGCTGCGTTTTTGGCATAATTTCTCTGATTCTTGCCCACGCTTTTTGGGCATAAAGGTATACCCCCAGGGTATTTCCTTAGATAGTCTTAAAGGAGGGCTTATGGAACTGAAACTGGATTTAAGCAGGGAGTATGGACTGGTGCTTGAAGCGGAGGGGCCAAGGGAGCTTACCAGATCGGTGCGTGGAAGGCTCTGCGGGAAGCCGGAGTAAAGATCAAGGGAGTCGCAGGTGTTTCTGTGGGCTCCTTAAACGGCGCTCTCATTTGCATGGATGATCTGGAACGTGCGGAAGAGATATGGAAGAACATTGAATACTCCCATGTCATGTCGGTAAACAATGATAACATAAAGGCCTTAAAGGAAAAGGATTTTAGGTCCTTAAATTTCCAGGAGCTGATAAGCAGCGGACTGCAGATCGTAAAGGACGGGGGATTTGATATCACTCCCCTGAAAAATCTCATTGAAGAAGTGGTGGGAGATGAGGAAAAGCTCAGAAACTCAGGCAAGGAGCTTTTTACCGTGACTTATTCGGTTTCGGACAGGAAGGAAGTGGCCGCAGATATCGTAAAAGGTGATGCAGGATCCATCAAGGATATGCTGTTAGCCAGCGCCTACTTCCTGGCTTTTAAAAATGAAAAGCTGGGCGGAAAAAGGTATATGGATGGCGGAGGAGTCAACAATGTCCCCATTAATGTCCTTCTTGATCACGGGTATGAAGATATCATTGTGATCCGCATCTATGGCCTGGGGTTTGACAAGGAACGGGTCACTGAGATCCCGGAGGAATCCGTGTGTACCACATTGCGCCCAGGCAGGATCTTGGGGGAATCCTGGAGTTTGATAAAAAACACACCAGAAAAAATATGACTTTGGGATATTTTGATGCAAAAAGGTTCTTATATGGCCTTTGCGGGCGTATTTATTATATTGATGCACCAAATACGGAACCTTATTATTTTGATAAGATGATGTCTGAAGTGGAATTATTTAAAATGTATATGCAGGATACCCTTAATGAAGAGGGAATGGCGGCCCTGACGGGATACCGTGCATTTACTGAAAGATTATTCCCTAAGCTGGCTGAGGAGTTTAAGCTGAAAGAGGACTGGGATTACAAGGATATGTACCTGGGCCTGCTGGAAGACCTGGCGAAACGCTTGAAAGTCAAACGGTTTCGGATCTACACAGTGGATCAGCTGATAGAGGAGATCAGAAAGAAGCTTCATATCCCATTAATGCATTAATATACAAAAATAAAAAAAGTATTGCATAACTATGCGTTCTACACTATAATGATGTATAAAAATACAAATAGAAAAGCGGAGGATGCAATATGAACTTAAAAGGAAGAAATTTTATCACATTAAAGGATTATTCACCGGAAGAGATTGGATACCTGCTGGACTTGGCCGCTGACTTAAAAGCCAGGAAAAAACAGGGGATCACGGGCAGCTCCTTAAAGGGAAAAAAACATTGCCCTTATTTTTGAAAAACCGTCAACCCGCACCAGATGCTCCTTTGTGGTAGCTGCGGTCGATGAAGGCGCACATCCGGAATATTTAGGGAAAGATGATATTCAGCTGGGACACAAGGAAAGTGTGGAAGATACGGCAAGAGTTTTGGGAAGGGTGTTTGACGGGATCGAATTCCGCGGATTTAAGCATAAGACCGTAGAAGATCTGGCAAAATATGCAGGCGTTCCGGTTTGGAACGGGCTGACCGATGACTATCATCCAACACAGATTCTGGCTGACCTTCTCACCATGAAAGAACATTTTGGATATCTGAAGGGCCTTCGTTTCGTATATGCGGGAGATGGGCGCAATAACATGGCTAACAGCCTGATGATCGGAATGAGCAAGATGGGCGTTCATTTTACCATCATGGCGCCAAAGAATCTTTGGCCGAAGGAGGAGCTGGTGGAATTATGCCAGGGCTATGCCAAGGAAAGCGGAAGTACCATCACTCTCACAGAGGACACAGCTGCGGTTAAAGATGCGGATACCATTTATACTGATGTGTGGTGTTCTATGGGAGAAGAGGACAAGGCTGCCCAGCGTATTGCACTTTTAAAGTCTTATCAGGTGAATAAGGAACTGATGGAGAAAACAGGGAAAGACACTACCATATTCATGCACTGCCTGCCGGCTGTCAAAGGAAATGAAGTGACAGAAGAGGTTTTTGAATCGGCTGCATCTGTGGTATTTGACGAAGCAGAAAATAGAATGCATACCATTAAGGCGGTAATGGTGGCAACATTAGGAGAGTAGAACATGTATATACAAGAACGAGGAAGAAGCTTGAGAAACGCTTCCATGATTGTGGATGTCCTTCATATTATAGTGGGAATTCTGATCGTAACATTGGCTGTCATATCGTTTTTAAATCCGGAAGATCATATGTTTTTGTTTCCGGTAATATTTTTTTCTGGCCGGCGCCTTAACCTGGTCAACGGGATTTATAAAATCAGACTTAGCGGCCGGGAGAAAAAGAAAAAAGCAGCAGGTATGGCTGTCCTTATGTTCGGAGTCCTTCTTATCGCTCTTACTGTGATCAGTGCGGTGAGCATCTGGTGGGGGTGATATCATTGAAAACAGAGATTCTTAAGCTGCTAAAGGAAAGTGACGGTTACTTATCCGGCCAAGAGCTGTGCGTCCGTTTTGGGGTTTCCAGGACGGCCATCTGGAAAGTCATCCGTCAGCTTGAAGAAGAAGGATATCAAATTGAGGCGGTTCGAAATAAAGGGTATCATTTCATCGGTTCTTGTGATATAATGACGAAAACGGAGATAAAAAGCTGCATCAAGGGGAATTTTGGCCGGGAGGTGGAATACCACGAGGTCATTGATTCTACCAATATAAGAGCCAGGCGTCTGGCAGAGGAAGGGGCCTCCTCCGGGACCTGGTTGTGTCCGACTGCCAGAGCGCAGGGCGGGGCAGAAGAGGGCGCGCCTGGGTGTCCCCTTCCGGGAAGAACATATTTATGAGCCTGATCTTAAGGCCGGATATTCTTCCTGCTTCCGCTTCCATGATAACGCTGGTGGCCGCCCTGGCGGTCTATGACGGGATAAAGAACGTAACAGGCCTTGCTGCCGGCATTAAGTGGCCAAATGATATTGTGGCAAATGGGAAAAAGCTGTGCGGCATTTTGACGGAAATGAGCGCCGAGCTGGAAGGAATCCATTATGTTGTTGTAGGGATCGGAATTAACGTCAATATGGAGGAATTTCCGGAAGAAGTAAGGCAGAGGGCAACCTCCCTGCTTCTGGAAACAGGAGAAAAAGTGAGAAGAAGCAGGCTGGTTGCCGCTATTATGGAGGCTTTTGAACAATATTATGAAGAATTTATCAGCCAGGGTGATTTATCCGGGCTGATAAGTGTCTATAATAAGCATATGGTCAATGCAGGAAAGGAAGTAAGAGTTCTGGACAGATCTGGTGATTATATTGGCAAGGCCCTGGGAATCAACGAAAAGGGCGAACTTCTTGTGGAAGTAAAACCAGGAGAGGTAAGACATGTGATTTCCGGAGAGGTATCTGTCCGGGGAATCTATGGATATGTGTAATGAAGAACCATTCGCTTTATGATAAATTACAGGTTTTAGAGCCTCAGGAAAAGGAACTGGACACAAGGGAGCGTTTAAAGGCTATGGAACGCCCGCTTTTGTCCTGGTACAGGGAACATGCCAGGGCCCTTCCATGGAGAGATAAGCCGGAGCCATACCGGGTATGGATATCGGAAATTATGCTTCAGCAGACCAGGGTGGAGGCAGTAAAGCCGTATTTTGAGCGCTTTATGGAGGCTTTGCCGGGAATCCATGATCTGGCGGCAGTGCCGGAAGACCGGTTGCTCAAACTCTGGGAAGGCCTTGGTTATTACAGCAGGGCAAAAAAATCTAAAGAAAACAGCAGAGCTTCTTGTAGAACAATACGACGGAGAGCTTCCGGCATCCTACGAGGAGCTTAAAAAGCTTCCGGGGATCGGGTCTTACACCGCAGGTGCTATTGCGTCCATAGCTTTTGGCATTCCGGTCCCGGCAGTTGACGGCAATGTTTTACGGGTGGTTTCCAGGGTAACAGGAAGCAGGGAAGATATTTTAAAGCAGTCAGTCAAACGCCATATGGAAGAGGAATTAAAGGCAGTAATGCCGGAACAGGCCTCCAGCTCTTATAATCAGGGACTCATTGAAATCGGTGCGATTGTCTGTGTGCCAAACGGTTCGCCCTTATGCGGCCAGTGTCCCCTGGCTTCAATCTGCGTTGCCAGGATCAAGGGCCTTACCGGTGAGATTCCGGTAAAAACGCCTAAAAAGGCCCGCAGGACGGAAGATAAGACGGTAATGCTTCTATGGCAGGATGGACGGGTTGCCATTCGTAAGCGGGAGGACACAGGGTTACTGGCTTCTCTTTACGAGTTCCCCAATGTGGAGGGACACTTGGAAGGGAAAGCCCTGCTTGACCAGCTGGGAGTGAAGGAGGCTGCAATTACTCCGCTTCCCCCTGCAAAGCATGTGTTCAGCCATGTGGAATGGCATATGATAGGATTTCGAATTGAACTTGGGGAACGGCCCGACGGAGATTTTTTGTGGGTCACTGCAGAAGACTTAAAAAAAACTTATTCTTTGCCAGGTGCATTTAAGACGTATACAAAGTTGATCAGGTGATATAATGAAAAAGATTCTTTTTATATTTAATCCGCGTTCCGGGAAAGCTCAGATCAGGAATAAGCTGATGGATATCCTGAATATTTTTACAAAAGCCGGTTATGAATTATTGGTTCATGTGACCCAGCGGAGCGGTGACGCAATGGAAGCTGCAGCAGCATACGGAGGCAGTGTTGACCTGGTTGTATGCAGCGGGGGAGACGGGACCTTGAATGAGACCATAAGCGGTCTTATGAAATTGGATGATTTTCCGGATCTGGGGTACATCCCTGCCGGTTCCACCAATGATTTCGCTACCAGCTTAAAGATTTCCAAAAATATGTTAAAAGCGGCTGAAGCGGCGGTTTTTGGGGAACCCTTTCCCATTGATATCGGCTGTTTCTGTGAGGACAGGCATTTTGTGTATATTGCGGCGTTTGGGGCATTTACTGAAGTGTCTTATCTGACTCCCCAGGATAAGAAGAATGTTCTGGGGCATCAGGCATATATGCTGGAAGGCGTGAAGAGCCTGGCTTCCATAAAGTCCTATAAGATGCGGATCGAGTGTGAGGAACGCTCCGGGGGCAGGAAAGAGGAAACGACTCTGGAAGGGGAGTTTATTTTCGGCATGATAACCAATACCATGAGCGTTGGGGGCTTTAAAGGGCTTGTGGCACAGGATGTAGCTCTTGACGACGGCGAGTTTGAAGTGCTGTTAATACGAACGCCCAAAACTGCTTTGGATTTGACCAATATCATTAATTACATGTTTCTGAAGGAAGAACCAAATGAATACGTCCACAAATTTCGGACAAGGTCTTTGAGAATTTTATCGGAAGAGCCTATTGACTGGGTGTTAGATGGGGAATTCGGCGGGACCAGGAGGGAAGTTAATATCATTAATTTAAGGAAGAGAATCCGAATTATGAGGAAATCGACGAAAAAGCAATAAAACTGCTTTTTTTAGCAGAAATATGTTGAAATATGGATTCCGGTAGTATATAATGAAAAGTTGTGTGGGCTTTATGTATACCTCTTAGCGAAAGGACGTTATTAAGTGGAAAAGGATAATTTTTTTAGATAAGCTTGGAAAACTTGTCGAACTTGCAAAAACGAAGCATAATGCGTTGGACGTAACAGAGATTAATAACTTCTTTATAGGGGAAGAACTGACAACAGAGCAGATGGATCAGATTTATACGTACCTGGAGAATCGCGGCGTAGACGTGATCCCGGTCATTGACGACTCCGTTTTAACTGATGATGTGCTCATGTCAGACGACCTGCTTATAGATGATGATCTTGACGACAGTTTTATAAAAGATATGGATGAGGAAGATATTGATCTTGACGCCATTGATTTACTGGATGGCATCGGAACAGAAGATCCTGTCCGCATGTACCTAAAGGAAATTGGCACGGTACCACTTTTGAATGCAGAGGAAGAACTGCGCCTTGCTAAGAGAAAAGCAGATGGCGATGATGATGCCAAAGAGCGTTTAATCGAGGCAAATCTGCGTCTTGTAGTCAGCATTGCAAAGCGTTATACAGGCCGGGGAATGAGCTTCCTTGATTTGGTTCAGGAAGGAAATTTAGGCCTTATTAAAGGCGTGGAAAAATTTGATTATACCAAAGGTTATAAATTAAGTACATATGCTACCTGGTGGATTCGGCAGTCTGTAACCAGAGCCCTTGCAGACCAGGCCAGAACGATCCGCGTACCTGTGCATATGGTAGAAACGATTAATAAAATGTCCAAGATGCAGAGAAAGCTGACTCTTGAACTTGGATATGAGCCGTCTGTGGCGGAGCTGGCAGAAGCCCTTGACATGTCAGAGGACAAGGTTATGGAGATCATGCAGATTGCCAGAGAGCCAGCATCCCTTGAAACACCCATTGGTGAGGAAGATGATTCCAATTTGGGGGATTTCGTGGCTGACAATAATGTTGTGACTCCGGAAGGCAACGTAGAATCCGTTATGCTGAGAGAGCACATTGATGCCCTTTTGGGAGATTTAAAGGAGAGGGAGCGCCAGGTGATCGTACTCAGATTTGGATTAGAGGATGGCCATCCCCGTACTTTGGAAGAAGTTGGAAAAGAATTTAATGTTACCAGGGAGCGCATCAGGCAGATAGAAGCAAAGGCCCTTAGAAAGCTTAGAAATCCTGTTCGAAGCAAACGGATCAGAGATTTCCTATAAGAAACAGGAGGCGTGGCAGGTTACTGCAGACGCCTTTTTGTGGTTTGGACGCAGCGGCCTGCGTTCATGTCCGGTGAAGCGGGGCATGCTGTGAGCAAGCAGGGCCGCGGATTACAAATGTCTACTTTTCAACAGCAGGGAAGGAGCTACCATGAACCAGAGGAATTATCAGAAGGAATTGGATCAGGTTATTGCAGGATTGGAGGAACAGGGAAAAGTCCCCAGGCTGCTTTTACACAGTTGCTGTGCGCCGTGCAGCAGCTATGTGCTGGAATATTTATCCCGCTATTTTGAAATAACTGTGTATTTCTATAATCCTAATATCTATCCACCGGAGGAATATGTAAGGCGGGTGAAAGAGCAGAAAAGGCTCATTGCCTCCATGAATTTTATTCATCCTGTGACTTTGGAAACAGGTGCTTATGAACCGGAAGAATTTTACCGGATTGTAAGAGGCCTTGAAAAGGAGCCGGAAGGCGGTGCCCGGTGCTTTAAATGCTATGAACTGCGCCTCCAGGAGGCGGCAAAGGTCGCGCAGGCAGGACGTTTTGATTATTTCACCACCACCTTGTCCATAAGCCCTTTAAAGAACGCGGAAAAGCTCAATGAAATTGGTGAGAAGCTGGCCAAGGAATACCGTGTCGCTTATCTGCCTCTGATTTCAAGAAAAAGAACGGATATAAGCGGTCCGTGGAGCTTTCTGGAGAATACGGTTTATACAGGCAGGACTACTGCGGCTGTATCTATTCCCAGAATGAAAGGCAGAAACTTTCTGAAATTTCTTAGACAGGAAATTGCTTTGTAAAATATGTAAAAGACATACTGGTTTGTCTTGACACAAATTGGATATTGTAATAGAATTAACTGCAAGGAGTATAAAAAAAATTGAGGATAAAGGAGAATATCTTATGTTATCAAAAACACTGACCGTAGTAAATCCATCCGGACTTCATTTAAGACCAGCAGGGGTTCTGTCTCAGACAGCTATGAAATTTAAATCTGATGTAATCATCGAATATGGAGAGAAGAGAATCGTTGCTAAAAGCGTGTTAAACGTTATGGCAGCCGGAATTAAGTGCGGAACAGAGATCAAATTGATCTGTGAAGGCGAAGATGAGGCAGCAGCAATGAAAACCATGACCGAAGCAATTGAAAGCGGCCTTGGAGAAATGTAATCCAGTTTTATTTTATGAAAAAAATATTGTATAAGCCCTGGGAAGATTCCCAGGGCTTTTTCTATGGAAAAAAAGGGTGGAATAAGGGAGTTAACAGCTAGGAAGCTTTAAAAATAAAAGGAAGACTTAACTATTGAAAGCCATAGCTTCAAGAAATTAGAAGTTTGTACCATAATCCTTAGAAAGGCACATAATTGTGCACTATAAGGTGAAAAAATGTTAATAATAAACATAATTATTAGATTATAATTTTTTAAAATATTAAAATGTCAAATTATCTGAAAATAACAAAATAAAATACGTTTACAAGAAGAAAAAAAATGTAGTATTATCAACTAAAAAATTTGTTGTTACATTTTCAGACCCAAAATCAGAGGAAAAGTCAGGAACGCTTCGGGCATACCATTATGTCCAGGAAACTGGGCTAGAAAGAAGAAAGGAAGAGATTATGGATAAAGGTTTACAATTCCCTAATAAAAAGACGTTGCCAGGCCTATATGATCCCCGATTTGAGCATGATAACTGCGGCATCGGAGCAGTTGCCAACATAAAGGGCATTAAGACTCACAAGACGGTGGATCAGGCTCTGCATATCGTAGAGAATCTGGAACACCGTGCAGGTAAGGATGCGGAAGGAAAGACAGGAGACGGAGTTGGAATCATGCTTCAGATTTCCCATAAGTTTTTCAAAAAGGTAACAAAGTCTTTAGGCATTGACCTTGGAGATGAAAGGGAATACGGAGTGGGAATGTTTTTCTTTCCCCAGGATGAGCTTGCCAGAAACCAGGCCAAAAAGATGTTTGAGATCATTGTAAAGAAAGAGGGGCTTGAATTTTCAGGCTGGAGGGATGTTCCCATTCATCCCGAGCTGATCGGTGCCAAGGCTGTGGACTGTATGCCCTGCATTGCCCAGGGTTTTGTAAAGAAACCGGCCGATACTGCCAAGGGGCTGGAATTTGACCGGAAGCTTTATGTATCAAGGCGGATTTTCGAACAGAGCAACGACAATACCTATGTGGTTTCCTTAAGCAGCAGAACCATTGTTTATAAGGGGATGTTCCTTGTGAAAGAACTGAGAAAGTTTTTTTACGGATCTTCAGGATAAGGATTATGAATCCGCCATCGCAGTGGTTCATTCCCGGTTCAGTACCAACACAAACCCCAGCTGGATGAGGGCTCATCCCAACCGGCTTATCGTACATAACGGCGAGATCAATACCATTCGCGGGAATGTGGATAAGATGATGGCAAGAGAAGAGAATATGGAGTCCGAGTATTTCCGGTATGACATGCATAAGGTCCTTCCTATTATTAATCAGGAAGGTTCTGACTCCGCCATGCTTGATAATGCCCTGGAATTTATGATGATGAGCGGAATGGATCTTCCGCTGTCTGTTATGGTGACCATTCCTGCACCGTGGGAGCATGACAAATCCATGCCTCAGGAAATTAAGGATTTTTACCGTTACTATGCGACCATGATGGAACCTGGGATGGCCCGGCTTCTATCGTGTTCAGTGACGGCGATCTGGTTGGAGCGGTTCTGGACCGCAATGGCCTTCGTCCATCCAGATACTACATTACTGATGATGATCAGATGATCCTGCTTCTGAGGTGGGGGCCATTGATATTGAACAGAGCCATGTGGTGAGAAAAGAACGCCTTCGTCCAGGAAAGATACTTCTCATTGATACGGTTAAAGGCTGTCTGGTCAGCGATGAAGAACTGAAAGAATATTATGCGGCCCGCCAGCCTTATGGGGAATGGTTGGATTCCAATCTGATTGAACTGAGAGAGCTGTCCATTCCCAATAAAGGGGTTCCTGCCATGAGCAGAGAGGAAAGGGCAAAGCTTCAGAAGACATATGGTTATACCTATGAGGAATATAAGACCATGCTTCTTCCCATGGCTTTAAACGGTTCGGAAGCAGTTTCCGCCATGGGCGCAGACAGTCCTCTGGCAGTACTGAGCAAAAACACCAGCCTCTTTTCAACTATTTCAAACAGCTCTTTGCCCAGGTCACCAACCCGCCCATTGACTCCATTCGTGAAGAAATCGTTACCTCTACCACGGTTTATGTGGGCGAGGAAGGGAACATCCTGGAGGAGACAGCAGAAAACTGTAAGATATTAAAAGTCAATAACCCCATCCTTACCTGCACGGACCTGTTGAAAATTAAAAATATGAAAAAGCCTGGCTTTAAGGTTGAAGTGATTCCCATTACCTACTATAAAAATACTTCCCTGGAAAAAGCGATTGACAGGCTGTTTCTGGAAGCAGACCGGGCGCACCGGGATGGGGCGAATATCATCATCTGTCTGACAGGGATATTGACGAAAATCATTTGCCTATTCCATCCCTGCTTGCCGTATCTGCCTTCAGCAGCATCTGGTCAAGACAAAGAAGAGGACTTCCGTGGCGCTTATACTGGAAAGCGGAGAGCCGAGAGAGGTACACCACTTTGCTACCCTGCTGGGATATGGAGCCTGTGCCATCAACCCCTATCTGGCCCAGGAATCCATCCGTTCTCTTATTGAAAACGGCATGCTGGACAAGGATTATTACGCAGCGGTGGAGGATTATAATGCAGCAGTTCTTCACGGCATCGTAAAGATCGCTTCCAAAATGGGAATTTCCACCATACAGTCCTACCAGGGAGCCCAGATTTTTGAGGCGATCGGCATTTCAAAGAACGTGATTGATAAATACTTCACGGATACAGTGAGCAGAGTGGGTGGGATCACCCTGGATGACATTGCAAATGATGTGGATGTCCTTCACTCAGCCGCTTTTGATCCCCTTGGCCTTGATGTGGATCTGACCCTGGACAGTGTGGGAAGCCATAAAGAGAGGGCAGGGCAGGAGGAACATTTATACAATCCTCTTACCATTCACCTTCTGCAGGAAGCGGCAAGAACAGGAAGCTATGAGGTTTTCAAAGAATATACCCATACCTTGACGGAAGAAGGGCAGACAGTTAATTTACGAAGCCTTTTGGACTTTGATTATTCCAAATCAAAGGAAATTCCTGTGGAAGAAGTGGAAAGTGAAGAATCCATTGTGAAACGGTTCAAAACGGGAGCCATGTCTTACGGCTCCATTTCCCAGGAGGCCCACGAAACCCTGGCGATTGCCATGAACCGGATTCGGGGCAAATCCAACAGTGGCGAAGGCGGTGAAAGCCTGGAGCGTCTGACCGTAGGGGCGGACGGTGTAAACCGCTGTTCAGCCATCAAGCAGGTGGCTTCCGGGCGTTTTGGAGTGACCTCAAGGTATCTGGTCAGTGCCAGGGAAATCCAGATTAAAATGGCCCAGGGTGCAAAGCCGGGAGAAGGAGGCCAGCTTCCGGGGAATAAGGTATATCCATGGGTTGCCAAAACCAGGCATTCAACCACCGGAGTAGGTCTTATTTCCCCGCCGCCTCACCATGATATTTATTCCATTGAGGATCTGGCCCAGCTGATTTATGATTTGAAAAATTCCAATACCGATGCCAGAATTTCTGTTAAACTGGTTTCTGAGGCAGGTGTTGGCACGGTAGCAGCAGGCGTTGCAAAGCCGGCGCCCAGGTAATCCTCATTTCCTCCTTTGATGGCGGGACCGGTGCAGCTCCGAGAAATTCCATTTATAATGCAGGGCTTCCCTGGGAGCTTGGCGTGGCGGAAGCCCATCAGACCCTGATCATGAATGGGCTGAGAGATAAGGTGATTCTGGAGACAGACGGTAAGCTGATGACGGGACGGGATGTTGCAATTGCCTGTGCCCTGGGAGCGGAAGAGTTCGGCTTTGCCACGGCTCCGCTTGTGACCATGGGCTGCGTCATAATGAGGGTCTGTAATCTGGATACATGTCCGGTGGGAATTGCTACCCAAAATCCGGAGCTTCGGAAGCGCTTTAAAGGAAAGCCGGAATATGTGATTAACTTCATGTATTTTATTGCCAAAGAATTACGGGAATATATGGCAAAACTTGGTATTCGCAGTGTGGATGAGCTGGTAGGAAGGACTGATCTGTTAAAGAAAAAGGATAATATTCCTTCTGAAAGAGCCGGAAAGGTTGATTTTTCCGCTATTCTTGGAAATTCATATACAGGTCAGAAGCTTGCTGGCTATGGTCAAAAGCAGGTTTACGATTTTGAGCTGGAGAAGACCATGGATGAAAAGATCCTCCTTAAAAAATTAAAGGAAGCTCTCCGGGCGGGCCAGAAAAAGAGCCTTCATATTGATGTTTCCAATACGGACCGGGCACTGGGAACCATATTTGGTTCGGAAATAACCAGGCTGTATCCGGAGGGATTGGCTGAGGATACCTTTACCGTCAATTGTACAGGCAGCGGCGGCCAGAGCTTTGGAGCCTTTATTCCCAGGGGTCTTACCCTGGAGCTGGTGGGCGACAGCAACGATTATTTCGGAAAGGGGCTTTCCGGCGGCAAGCTGGTGGTTTATCCCCCTCAGGGCGTGAAGTTTAAGGCTGAAGATAACATTGTAATCGGGAATGTGGCCTTATACGGCGCTACCAGCGGAAAGGCATTTATCTGCGGGATTGCAGGCGAACGTTTCTGTGTCCGGAACTCTGGTGCAACCGCTGTTGTGGAAGGCGTAGGAGACCATGGCTGCGAATATATGACAGGTGGACGCGTGGTGGTACTGGGGCCTACCGGCAAAAATTTTGCGGCAGGAATGAGCGGCGGCATCGCTTATGTGCTGGATGAAAAAAGAGATTTATATAAGAGGCTCAATAAGGAGATGGTCTCCTTTGAAGAGGTTTCCAATAAATATGATGTTCTTGAATTAAAAGAAATGATTAAGGAGCATGTAGCTTATACCAATTCCGCAAAAGGAAAAGAGATCCTTGATAACTTTGGAGAGTATCTTCCTAAGTTTAAGAAAATCATGCCTCATGATTACAGACGCATGCTGAATACCATCGTTCAGATGGAGGAAAAAGGGTTAAGCAGCGAACAGGCACAGATTGAAGCATTTTATGCCAACACAAAGAAGTAAGGAGGAGCAGAAATGGGAAAACCAACAGGATTTTTAGAATATAGCAGAAAAACAGGAAAAACGGTAGATCCCAAGGCTCGTATTAAGAATTATAACGAGTTTCACCTGCCTCTTTCCGAAAAAGAACAAAAGTGTCAGGGTGCGCGCTGCATGGATTGCGGTGTCCCCTTCTGCCAGTCCGGCGTGATCTTAAAGGGCATGGTTTCCGGCTGCCCCTTAAATAACCTGATCCCGGAATGGAATGAGCTTGTATACACGGGCACATGGCAGCAGGCCTATAACAGGCTTAAAAAGACCAACAGCTTTCCGGAATTCACCGCCAGGGTGTGCCCGGCTCCCTGTGAAGCCGCATGCACCTGCGGATTAAACGGAGATCCGGTGAGCATTAAAGAAAATGAGCGTGCAATCATTGAACGCGCTTATGAAAGCGGCATAGCAGGCCCCGTACCACCGAAGATCCGCACCGGTAAAAAGGTAGCAGTCATCGGTTCCGGCCCTGCAGGTTTGTCTGCAGCGGACCAGTTGAATAAGCGGGGGCACAGCGTCACCGTATTGGAAAGAGAAGACCGTATAGGCGGCCTTCTCATGTATGGAATTCCCAATATGAAGCTGGAAAAGCATGTCATAGACCGGAAAGTAGAGATCATGAAGCAGGAAGGAGTGACGTTCCTGACAGGTGCTGACATAGGAAAAAACCAGAAGGCAAAAGATCTGTTAAAGGAATATGACCGCATCATCCTGGCCTGCGGTGCCTCCAATCCAAGAGATTTAAAGGTCCCGGGAAGAGATGCCGAGGGAATTTATTTTGCAGTGGATTTCTTAAAGTCCACTACAAAAAGTCTGCTGAATTCAAACTTACAGGATAATAACCATATTTCAACAAAAGGCAGGCATGTCATCGTTATTGGCGGCGGCGACACAGGAAACGACTGCGTGGGAACGGCCATACGCCAAGGCTGCGCTTCTGTCACTCAGCTTGAGATGATGCCAAAGCTCCCTGAAAAGAGAACCCCTGACAATAGCTGGCCTGAATGGCCGAAGGTATTGAAAACCGATTATGGCCAGGAAGAATCCATTGCCGTATTCGGCAAGGATCCCAGGGTATATCAGACTACGGTAAAGGAGTTTGTCAAGGATAAGTCCGGCAAGGTAGTGAAAGCAGTGCTCATGGGGCTGGAACCTAAAAAGGATGAAAAGACCGGCCGCATGAACATGGAACCAGTGGCCGGCAGTGAAAGAGAAGTTCCAGCCGATATGGTTTTAATCGCGGCAGGGTTTCTGGGGGCCCAGACTTATGTTGCTGACGCTTTTGGCGTGAAATTAAACGGCAGGACCAATGTAGAAACCGTAGATAGGAAATATAAGACAAACGTGGATAAGGTGTTTGCAGCCGGAGATATGCGCCGGGGGCAATCCCTGGTAGTTTGGGCGATCAGAGAAGGCCGGGAAGTGGCCAAAGAAGTAGATATCAGTTTAATGGGGTATTCCAACCTGGCATAGCTGGAAGGGACAGACGAATAAAGAATAATGAGGCTTTTGCATAATAGTTGAGGGATCAGCTATAGGCAAAAGCCTCTTATCCTTTATAGAAATTTCCATTAATATGATCTGATCATAAGATCTGGAAAAATTGCTATTGAGTATTCTATCCAGGATATGATGTACCATCAATGATAATTACAAGTTATAAAGAAATAGCGTTCCTTATTATAGTGTTAGTAGAAGATATTAATGGTTTTTTCTGAGTATACGGAAGGAATGAGGGAAATAAGTAATAAACAGGGTATCAGGCGGCTTTGTATTCGCAAGCTTTCTTGTATGGTTTATTCATTTGATATGTCTGAACACGATTCCAGCTTATGAAGTTCCAACAAATTATTATGATTTTTCAAAGAGATTAATTGCAGTTTTGCAAAATAGTAGATGTACAAAAAGTAAATCTCCCTTATAATAATAAGAAGATACTAAGTATTATTATTTGACAAAGGATAAAAATATTCATACTCAAATAATAAATAAAATTGTGCAGTTATAAAAATTATATTAAGTAGAAGTTGGATGATGAAGAAGGTGGGCTTATGCTGAAAATTGCAATTTGTGATGATGAGCAAATAGTTTGTGCAGATATAGAAAAAAATTATTTTAGATTTCCAAAAGGAATCTGGTATCCATTTAGAGGTTGAAGTTTTCTATTCCGGGATTGATTTATATAAATTTATAGAAAATGAATATGCATTTGATTTAATATTTTTAGACATAGAAATGAAGGGTTTAAATGGTATTCAAATTGGGAGTAAGATACGAAACGAGCTGGAAAATTACATTACAAAAATAGTGTACATATCATCAAAGGATAACTATGATCGGCAACTGTTTGAAGTGCAGCCCATGCACTTTTTGCCCAAACCAGTAGAGAAAGAAAAAGTAATTGTTGATATCAAATTAGCATTAAAAATTCTAGGGAAGCGCAGCAATGTATTTTCTTACAAAATAGGGCACAGCGTACATAAGGTTCCAATAAAGGATATATTGTATTTTGAAAGTTTGGACAGGGAAATAAAATTAGTTACAATAAAAGGTACGGTTTGTTTTTATAGCACAATGGAAGCTGTTTTATCACAGGTTTCCAGCCATCAATTTATTCAAATTCATAGATCTTACATCATAAACTATGCTTATGTGTCTAAGTTTAGATATGAGGAAGTACTCATGCTGAATGGAGAACATTTACTCATCAGCCAACGCAGAAGGAGAGATGTCCGCGACTTGCTTATATCTTATGAGAAGGAGGAAGACTAGTGCAATTAAGCATGTATGATATTATTTATATTATCTCTAATCTTTTTCGAACATACATAATTTATAAATTTATGATGGTGTTATTTGACCGCAGCCAGTTGCAGGTAAAGGAAAAATGGGAGATCGCATCATATGCATCCTGCTTTGTATTCATTTCAGTTCTTTACTTATTGACAAAGATTCCTGTAGTAATGCTGATTTCCAATATCTGTTTCTTTTTTTCTCCTGACATTTAATTATAAAGGGGAATTTAGAAAACGGGTATTTTCAGTTATGGCAATTTATCTGACCCTTATGTGTACAGAGGTGTCGCTGATTCTTTTCATAGGGTATTTTAAGCTTCCTTTACTAAAACAAAATGATTTTGACTCCATTTTCGGCGTTGTTGCAATGCAGATTATTTCTTATGCAGTGGTTTTGATTTTATCTAAATGTAAGCATATTAAAAAGGGGATAAGTATCCCATCAACTTATTGGATTTGCATTTCAGTTGTTCCTTTCGCATCAATGTATTTAATGTTGTTGTTACTTTCACCTGACAATTTGAAGAATTCATATGTTGTTATTGGCATAATATTAATTCTGGTAACTAACTTTTCAGTATTTTATCTTTATGATAAGATATCTGAGATGTTTTTAGAACAAAGTCAAAAACTTTTATTTGCAGAGCAAAATAAATATTATGAAAAGCAATTGGATATTATGAAATCTTCTTTGGAAGCAACTCTGTCAATCAAACATGATATGAAAAACCATTTGTTAGCATTACAATCTCTCGCACAAAACCATTGCCATGATGAGCTGATGCAATGCTTAAATGACATTATTACTGCTTGTGAATATCAAACAGCATTTTCAAATTCAGGTAATGTTGTTGTAGACAGCATACTAAACTTTAAATTACAGGAAGCTTCCAAACTTAATGCAGAAATTTTCCTTGATATTAATTTGCCAAAGGATTTACAATTACCGGCTTTTGATATGGCAACGATCTTGGGAAATTTACTTGATAACGCCATTGATGCACTTATGACTATTGAAAATAGACGTATGATTTCAGTAAAAATCAAGTATGGCAAAGGGCAATTCATAATTAAAATTTCAAATACTTTTAATGGAATTGTTATAGAACGAACAAATACTTTATTTACAAAGAAGGATGGCGGCAATCATGGATTAGGCATCAAAAATATTAAAAGGATTCTGGAAAAATATGATGGTTCTATGGATATTGAATATGATGCTACAACGTTCACTTCTATTTTATTGATGTATGTTGATTAAGAGCAGGAGAATTTTTTTTCCTGCTCCTGCTCTTTCTTAATACATATATTCTTTCATTACAAAAACATATGTCGTTCACAGCAAAAACCCGCATAATAAAATATTAATGATATACTAAATGAAATACAAAGGAGGTAATGACTTATGAAGAAACTAATTATGAAATTTAGTGGTGTGATTGCCACCCTGGCTCTTATGGTGACAACTTTAAATGTAAACGCTGCTTGTACTTTTTACGCGTACCAACCCGAACTTCCGGATGGTGCTGAGAAGCTTCGTAAATTCTAACAATGACTGCTTTTACGGAACGAGTGGTTGCCATATTGCAGGGAAACGGAAGCATCAAAGAAGAGGATAGAGCGCTATATATTTATGGTTTGCAGCAAGGTTTATTCATCATATTGAACGTACTGACTACTGTAACCATTGGTATTATCTTTGACCAGATTTGGGAAAGCATTTTGTTTATGTTTGCCTATTTTCCTCTTAGGTCCTGTGCCGGAGGATACCATGCAAAGAGCCCCCTAAGATGTTACCTATTTTCAGTCATAATGATAATAGCAGTACTTGCATCAATGAGATTACCGGTATGGAATAATGTCAATAGTTCTATTTCGGTGATAGTATCCAGCATAGTAATTTTGTTTTTGGCACCCGTGGAAGATGGTAATAAACCATTGGATGCAAAGGAAATTATTGTTTTCAAAAAGCGAACAAAAGTCGTATTATGCGTTTTAGTTGGCATGGTGTTGATTTTTCAAATGGCAGGATTGATTGAAGCTTCACATTGTATAATGCTGGTATTAATTATGTTATCTATTATGCTTGTACTGGGTAAAATCAAAAATTTGAGTAATAGAAAGATACATGTTTAGAGTAATATTTAACAACAAAAGGTATATATACGAGACGGCATTAATTGATAATATGAGAAAGGAAAGTATAAGTATTTTTGGGGGGATATTATACAAGGAAATGAGTTATGTTCAATTATAAAAGGATCTTACCATTTATGATGGTAGCCACCATGGCAATGAGCATGAATGTAACAAATGCTTTTGCTGAAACAAATCTGGTAACAAAAGCGGCTTTTACTGAAAAGCTTAGCGGCGCTGATAATGCTGTACCCATAGCTAAGAATAAGCCTTACGATTATGGTGTGACCTGGGTCAATGGAAGCAAGGAACACCTCAATGGTGAGGGCGAATGGTTTCGATATACGGCTGATGGGGATACATATATTTTTGCTTCAGCAATACGTGTCAGTGATTTGATAATTACTGTATATGATGCGAATACAGGATTAGACGTTGGCAAAACGGATGCAGGTGATATAGAAATTGACAAAGTATCATCAACATTATATATTGGAAATGTGCAGAAGCTATTTAAATTACAACCAGGACACGATTATTTGATTCAGGTTAAGGCTGCTTCTTATGTTTCTGCTAATCCTGGTGATACTTATAATATCTCAGTTGGTTTACCTTCTGTTAGTAGCGGACAAGTAAATTATGTTTCAGGCAGTAGTTATTCAATACCTGCAAATATATCAAAAACATTTACGTTCAAGATTAGTGGTCAGCCAAATTCAACGCGTCTTGCCCAAAGTGGTTGGATGAGTTCAGGCCTTCAAGTGTACTGACAAAATATCCATCACATCTTGCCAGATAGTAGCACCAAATGGTAAGATTCTCAATGCTACGTATGGCGAATATGACAATAATCAACCCGTTAACTTCGAAAACTACTTAACCAGTTTTAGCAATATACCGATAAACGGCACCTGGAAAGTAACCATCAGGTCCTCTAAGGCCCTCAGTGGATTGAAATTTAAAATTTCTGGCAATACTCATCATATTGTAGGAAAAGATGGCAATTAAGATGGAATGATTTGAAGCTTAAGTTAATGGACACCACCAGGGCACAATTGATAGGTTTATGTAGTAAAAGTACAAAAGGGTGTAATGTAACAAATCAAACGAATAAGCCTGATGGTGCACAAATTCATTAAGTTTATGCGTTATTGATATGTTGTCTGATTAGATGTTTTTAATGAGATTATGACAATTATTATAATTCGCCCTTTGACAATAGCTGGGGTGGGATTCGTCTGAATCCCACCCCATTCTTGTATTTTGAACTGTTTTTGGGCATACAAAATAATCTTTCGCATCACCAGCCATTTTTCTCTAAGACTGGAATGCTCTGGCGTATTTCTCGAATTCTGTGATACCGCAATCCCTGACATCAACAATCCAATTATCAAATGGCTGCTAAAAAGGCACTAAACTTATACTGGAAATTTCGAATTAATAAATCAGGTTTCATTTCGCTCCAATCGTTATTACAAGAGTTTTCTTCGAAAAATTACATATAAACCGTTAATAATTACATGATAGTGGGACCTTTTCGAAAAGTATAGTATATTAAAAAAAGTAAGGGGAGGCAGCCGGAACTCTATGTAGATCATTATGATTTACAGGCAAGCTTAGAAAATGTCCGTGCATATGTCTTTATGCATCAGGAATTCAATCTACCTGCTGTAAATGATTTTTCAAGAGGCTTAAATATCCAAAGCAGAAAAGAAGAAATTATGCGGGATACTGTAAAGCAATATGCTGCCGTTTGTATTACAAATGAAGGGTATTTCAAAAATTCCACTTTATTGGAAGATGAAGATATTTCTGATGAAAATATTTCTTCAAAACTAAAAGAACTGTTGAAACAACTGGATTTGAGTTCCATGAAAATCCTGGGGTATATCCCCTCTGAGGCACTCTCAGAGGAATATGGTTCCAATGGCAGACTGGATATCAAAGCCCAGCAGGCCAAGGTATGCAGTGCAGACAACATGGAAAGCTGCGTTGCCATCTTTGAATTAGAGGGGAATAAGTATTGTTTCTGTTTTGATGCAGTACAATACAAGGACAAATGGTATATCAGGCAGCTTGGCGGCAGCATTTCCACATTGTTGGATATACCCTGCAATTTTGCAGGAATCACGCCGATTAATGCATTGGAAAAGCCTGAGGCTGAGAAATTGATTATCCCTATTACGTGATGGAAAATCATATGGGAACATAGGACTATATCATTTTTAAAGAAAATTTAAATAATGGGTCGGTAGATTTTTAATCCGATGAAACTGCAAATAAAATTTAAGAATTTATTATCAAAAAAATTATCATGATATTAAACTTTCTGGGCTGTCGGAAGACAGCTCTTTTTGACATACCGGAATCTGCTGCATAATGCAAGTAAAGGGTGATGACCGAAAGACGATCTCACCCATGGAAACTAATTGCATATCTTATGCCAGTTTTTGGCGTTTACAAAGTCTTTGATGCAGTTTCATTAAGCAGTATCATCTGCAGATCAAATCGCTGGCGTGTCGTTGCCCGGTAATCATTTCTTCATGGATCCAAGTCTTCGATCAGAAAAAATCACATTTGGAGGCTATATAACGAAAATATGGTGTACCATTAACGATAATTACAACCTATAAAAAGATAGCGTTCCTTATTATAGTATTGGTAGATGGTATCAAATGTTTTCTACTGAAAATGGGAGGGAATGAGAAAAATATGAGTAAAAAAACTTTTTGAAAGGTGTTACCGGAATTACGTTACCAGCTTCAGAATCAAAACAGCTCTTTTTATATCGGTTCTTATCGTATACATCATAGCCAGATTGCTTTAAATCAGGAACGCCAAAACTAAGGCGTGTGTTATAAAACACTGCTTGATGCAATAAGTAAGCGGGATATTTACAGGAATTACCTAATGCTGGAGGGAAGCTTCTTCGTTAAGATATTTTTTTGCTAGAGGAATGAGGCTTCCCCCTGCTAAATTTCCCGCAGAAATAACCAGGATATACAGAAATGCTTTTGCATTCCAGGCATTTCCCATGGTAAAATAAAACATATCTGCTATGCTGTGTTCATAACCGGAAAGGATAAATACCATGATCGGCATGATCAAAGATAAATATTTTCCAATACCGTCTTTGACGGTTTGATAGCCAATGACAGCGATGCACATCATAATACCGCACATAACAGCCATGATAAAAGTACTGAACAGAGTATCCGACAGTTTCATATTCACAAGTTCACTTGTATGATCCACTAGCCTTACCAGTTTGGTATGTCTGAATATAATCCCTGCCCCCACCGTTCCGGCAAAATTCCCTATGTATACAATAAGTATTGTTTTTAAATAAGAGGGTTTTTCGTTAACAATATAACATACCTTTCCTGTATACAGATTAAATCCAAAGGTATATATGGTAAATAATCCGATCGAAAATAAAAAAAGACCCGGCTATATGATTCTCAAGCGTTAAATAAATCACTCCGCCTATACTGATGGCAATTCCGGCTATAATCGCGTTAATAAATGTTTTCATTGGTAAATTACTCCCTTTTCTTTTTTTAACTTTTGCCTTGGCTGCAAAAAGGCTTTTTGCACGGCCACGTCATATTATAGCATAAGAAAAGGGGTTTACAAGATCAATTTCCTTATTGACACAATTTATCAGCCACCAATGCCCCTGGATTAACGGATAAGGGGGAAAGACATAAAAGAAGGCCAGTGCCTTCCGGCACTGACCAGTATGTTCCGGCCTTTCAATAAATGGCCGCGAGTCAAGTGGATATTTGCAATGACCAATGGGTCAGCCCCTTCGCGATCCTGCTTGATTCGGTTAAATCTTTCTATACATTAAAACGGAACAGGACCACATCGCCATCCTTCACCACGTATTCCTTGCCTTCCAGGCGAACCAAGCCTTTTTCCTTAGCTGCATTGTAGCTTTTGCAATCCAGAAGATCCTGGTAATTTACAACCTCTGCGCGGATAAAGCCCCGCTCAAAATCGGAATGGATCTTACCGGCAGCCTGTGGTGCCTTGGTACCTTCCTTAATGGTCCATGCTCTTGTTTCTGTAGGACCGGCAGTTAAGTAGCTGATGAGCCCCAGTAAATGATAGCTGGCTGCGATCAGTTTTTCCAGACCGGATTCTGTAAGCCCCAGATCTTCTAAGAACATCTTTTTTTTCATCTTCTTCCAGTTCTGCGATTTCCTGTTCGATCTGCGCACAGATCACAAAAACTTCACTGTTGTTTTCTTCTGCGAATTTACGTACCTTTCCCACATAATCATTGGAAGCTCCGTCATCAGCCAAATCGTCCTCGCAGACATTGGCAGCGAAGATCACAGGTTTAAAGGTGAGAAGATTAAGGGTGGAAATAAATTCTCTTTCATCCTCATCCTCAATTTCCATACTTCTTGCCAGATTTCCATCCTCTAAGTGGGCTTTGATCCTCTTTAAAATTCCCAGCTCCTTTGCAAGAGACTTATCATTCATGGCGCCCTTGGTGGACTTGGAGATACGGCGGTCTAAGATTTCCAAATCGGAAAAGATCAGTTCCAAATCTATTGTTTCAATATCACGCAGCGGATCCACGCTTCCATCCACATGGATTACATTGGGATCCTCAAAGCAGCGGACAACGTGTACGATGGAATCCACTTCACGGATGTTGGAAAGAAACTGGTTGCCCAGGCCTTCCCCCTTGGAAGCTCCTTTTACAAGTCCTGCAATATCGACAAATTCGATTACGGCAGGGGTGATTTTTGCGGAATCATAAAGGGCGGCCAGCTGGCCTAAGCGTGCATCCGGAACGGGAACAACTCCTACATTGGGATCAATGGTACAAAAAGGATAGTTCGCAGATTCCGCACCAGCCTTTGTAAGAGAATTGAACAGGGTACTTTTCCCTACGTTTGGCAATCCGACAATACCTAATTTCATAGCAATTACCTTCCTAATATTGTTTATATTCATGGTTGATTTTTATCTGCAACTAATATAGAATAGCATATTATCCGCAAAAATAAAAGAGAAAAACGCAAGAATCAAAGCTTTGTCGAATTATAGTCGAATATGTCGGGCGAATATGTTTGATTTTTGTGTTTTCACGGGGTAAAATAAAGAAAACATCGAAAGGAGAAGACGAATGGCAAATACGGCAGATATTAGTTTTGTTCATTTGGGTATTACAATCGACCATTTGCAAAACAGTATCTCAATATTTGGATTCCGCATTGCATTTTACGGGATTATCATAGGGGTTGGAATATTGGCAGGTCTCTGGGTTGCAACAAGGGATGCAAAACGCAGGGAGCAGGACCCGGATATTTATCTGGATTTTGTTCTGTATGCAATCATAATTTCTATTATGGGAGCCCGAATCTATTACGTAATATTTGATTGGGACAATTATAAAGATGATCTGCTTCAAATTTTAAATCTCAGGGCAGGAGGACTGGCCATCTATGGAGGTGTCATAGGGGCAGCCATAACTCTAATTGTTTATACCAGGGTGAAGAAACTTTCCTTCTTTTCCTTGGCCGACACTGGATGCCTAGGATTGATAACCGGGCAAATTATAGGAAGATGGGGAAACTTCTTTAATTGCGAGGCGTTTGGCGGATATACCGACAGCTGTTTGCTATGAGAATCAGAAGAGCGCTAGTTAACGAGAATATGATATCAAGGGAGCTTTTGAACCATTTGATCGTAAGAGACGGAGTGGAGTATATACAGGTGCATCCTACCTTCCTTTATGAGTCAGTCTGGAATCTCTGCGTACTGGCATTTATGCTTTGGTACAGAAAACGTAAGAGATTTGATGGGGAGATGCTTTTTATTTACCTGCTTGGCTATGGTTTGGGACGAGTGTGGATTGAAGGACTTCGCACGGACCAGCTAATATTCTTTAGTACTGGCATTCCGGTGTCTCAGGCACTGTCATTAATTTTGGTAGTGATATCTACTCTTGTGCTCTTCTGCAAACACAGACAGATACGAAAAAAGAGCAAAGGAGAAGTAATGAAATGATGATGTCAAAAGAAGAGTTAATACGAGATATTGAAGAAGCAAGGGAAAGATTAAATAAAAGCATTGAGCATGATGATGAAGATATTATTTATCACAGAAGTGTAGAACTGGATAAATTGATTGAACAATATATTGCCCGCAGGCTACTGATACCGTAAGCCTGTGATGCATTTTATGCAAGTTTAAGATAAACACGGAAGGAGATGGAGCTCTTTCCGTGTTTTTTTGTCCTTTTTTGCCGATATTATCATAATTAAAACACTATTATATGGCTATAAAAGAAGTGTGAGACACGATTGCGGCAAAAGCAATTTGACACAATTCACATAGGGATGTAATATTTATCTAGGAATTGTCGAAAACTGTTACAAAGATGGTAACATGTGTCCGGAGGTGGGAAAATGAAGCATTTGTCGTTCCGAATGAAATTGACTCTGGTGTTTATTATAGCAGCCATGATCGAAGGGGCTATTATAGGGAGTCTCTCCTTTTCCCATAGCAGGGCCATTGTCGTTAAAAATAAAAAGCAGGAAATGTCGGATACCATTAACCGCATTGATATCAATATCAATGTAAAGGTCCGTTATATCATGGAAATCCTTGACAATGCGGTTGCCAGCCAGCTTGTCCGTGATGCATGCACCCCCGGCTGGGATGATGGGGATAAAGTGGTCAGCCGTACCTATCTTGATGATTACTGCAGAAGCCTCATCAAATCGGTTGGGGAACAGATGGATATTTCCATCATCAATGCCTCCCAGGTGATGTATACAACGGTCAATACCAACGGGTTCGGCTCTGAGGATATTTCGGAAGAAATATTTAAAAGCTATGATGATGCCGTGGGCGGCAGGAATAATAAGGCTGTCTGGACAGGCATCATGCCAAAGCTTTTTTCTGATCCAGGGGAAGATCGTCAGGCAGTTACTGTGGTCAGGGCCATTCGGGACAGTGATGAAGAAAAGAATCTGGGGATCATGGTGATTGAGCTGGATCCGGACATGTTCAGCAATCTGCTTTTAGGAAATCAGGGGTTGTTTCAGTACCAGTACTTATTTATCTTAGACCAGAAGGGACAGGTGATCTGCAGCAATCCCAAGATAAACAACGGGTGGCAGGAAGAAATTAATGACCGGTTCGAGCGGGGGATCCGGCGCTCCACGCTGGTGTGGAACGGTAAGGAATATTATGTCTGCGGGCAATATAATGGGATCACGGGATGGAGATCCTATTCCGCCATACCCATTGAAGGGCTGTTTCCCCAGGCAGGGGATTTATACAAAGCCATTTGGCTGGTGGGAGTGGTAAGCACCCTTGGAATTGCGGGGGTCATTGTTCTTCTGGTTTATACCATGGCAAGGCCGATCAAGCGTCTTTCGATGGCAATGGGACAGGTGCAGAAAGGGGATTTTACTGTCCGGGTTCCGGGTAAGAGAAAGGATGAAATCGGTGAACTGACAGAATCCTTCAATTACATGCTGGAAGAGATCAACACCCTGATCAGGCAGGTCTATCAGGAGAAAATCGCCCAGAAGAATGCGGAGGTGCAGGCGCTCCAGGCACAGATCAATCCTCATTTTCTCTACAACACCCTGGATTCCATCAACTGGATGCTCATTGACCGGGGGGAATATGATATTAGCGATATCATCCTTTCCCTTGCAGGTCTTATGCGCTACAGCATAGAAGATGAAAATGCTTTTGTGCCCCTTGAAAAGGAAATCGGATATGTGCTGTGTTATTTAAAAATCCAAAAGAACCGTCTGGAAGAGCGGCTGGAATATTCTGTGGAAGCAGAGGAAAGCCTGGCGGCTGAGCAGGTTCCAAAGCTTATCCTGCAGCCCATTGTGGAAAATGCCATCACCCATGGAATTGAGCCGAGGAAAGGGAATGGGAATATCCGCATTATCATAAAAGACTTTGGAGATGAAATGCTTATTTCGGTTGAAGACAATGGAATCGGCATGACCCCTGAACAGCTTAACCACCTGACAGATAAAGTGCCTGTTATAGAAAAGGAAGGGCATACCGGAATCGGGGTCAGGAACGTGGACCGGCGTATCCGGCTCCATTACGGAGAATCCTATGGGATTTCCATAAAAAGCACCTATGGAAAAGGAACCATTGTAAGCCTTCGCATCCCAAAAGGCCATGTAACTCTGACGGAAGCCGGAGGAAAGAAAGGAGAAAGCGATGGACATGAAGCTGATCATCGTGGATGACGAACCTAAAATCAGAAAAGGGCTTTTTAAGCTGCTGGATGCCCAGGAAGGCTTTCAGGTAACAGGGGTATTTGAAGACGTCCGGACGGCTCTCAAGGCCCTGTATGAATTGGAAGCCGACGTGATTATTACGGATATAAAAATGCCGGAAGTATCAGGTCTTGAGCTGATCCGCCAGATACGGGAAAGAAATTTAAATATCCGCATCATCATTTTAAGCGGGTACAGCAATTTTTCCTATGCCCAGAAAGCCATTGAACTGGGAGTGACCAGGTATTTGTTAAAACCCACGGACCCGAGAGAGCTTCTTTCTGTGTTAAGAGAAGTAGAACGGGAGCTTTTTCCGGAAACTTCTGAAAAAGAAGGAGAGCAGGTCTGCCGGCAGGAGGGAGAAAATGAGGTTGGAAATTTATTGGTTTTAAAAGCCATCCAGTATATTGAGGTTCACTACGGAGGCAGAATTACGTTAAAAGATATGGCAGGGGAACTTCATCTGTCCCCCAATTACCTGTGTGAGCTTTTTAAGCGTCATACGGGAAAAAACCTCATGGAATACGTAACCGAATACCGGATGCAAAAGGCAAAGTCATACTTAAACCATGTGGAATATAAGGTGGCAGATGTGGCTGAAATGGTAGGCTACAAAGAGGCGAAATATTTTAGCAGTGCTTTTAAAAAAACATATGGGATCACACCGCTGGAGTACCGGAACAGGCGGCAGAACCATTTGATATAGTTTTAACCGAATCAAGCAGGGGTGGATTGTAAACATCCGCTTGATAAAAGACGGGAAAATGACTAAAAAGTCTCTCCTGTCTTTATTTTATTTGGTCATAATAACAAAAAACATAATATTTTGGTATAAATAGTAATCTGATAGAATTGCGATACCAGTCAGAAAATGATAATCTATTATCACAAACAATTCACAAACATCTGTGAATAATACAAGTAACGGATAAGTGTCAGACATTATCGCGGACGTATGCAAAAAAAGGAGGAACTTAGTATGAAGAAAAGATTTGGCGCATTGCTCATGGCAGCAGTAACGGCAGCAGCACTTGTACTCAGCGGCTGCAGTACTGGCGGTAAAACAGATGGTGCAGCGGAAACAAAGGCTCAGTCAGGAGGGAAAAGTGCGGCAGATTATAAAATTGTCCTCATCCTTCCAGGACCCATCAATGACCAGAGCTGGAATGCCACAAACTATGCCGGTTTAACAGCCTGTAATGAAAAGCTGGGCACTAAAATGGAATACGTAGAGAACGTTCAGGCATCTGATTATGAGTCAACCTTCCGTGAATATGCGGAACGAGGCTATGACCTCATTATGGCGGCTGGTTCCCAGTTTGATGAAGCAGTAGCAGCAGTAGCCCCCAATTATAAGAACACCACGTTCTGTGCGGTAAACGGCTCCAAATGTGACGGAGACAACGTTGCCCCGATTTTTCCCAAGGAATATGAAGCCAGCTATATTGCTTCCATTCTCGCAGGAAATGTAACAAAGAACGGAAACTTCGCAACCATCGGAGGCTTCCCCAATGAGCCGATGGAGCATTTAATGGATGTATATGAAAAGAATTCTGTTAAGATCGCAGAAAGCCGCGGCATTACCGGTGCAAAGGCTACAAGAGCCTATGCCAACAGCTGGAACGACGTAGCCCTTGGCAAACAGATGGCAGAGCAGATGATCGATAACGGAGCAGACACCATGTTTGTATACGCCAACGAAGTAGGCCTTGGAAGCATTGAAGCGGCTAAGGCAAAAGGCGCTAAATTTATTGGCTTTTCCAGTGACCAGACCACCATTGATCCCAATACCGTCGTAGCATCTGTAAATTTCGATTTTAAGAATTTCTATATCTGGCTCTGGGCCTTTATATGGATGGCAAGCTTTCCGGAAATATGGTTCATGAAGCAGGTATTAATGAAGATATTTTTGTACCGGTATATACCGATAATATTTCCCAGGAAGTAAAGGATGCGGTAGACCAGGGAATCAAGGATTTCAAGGATGGCAAGGTAGATTTACAGGCAATGTTTGAGAAGTAAGACATAACCGGAGCTGATGCAGGAGAAAAACAGGATTGTTTGAACTGCGTAGCCTCATCGTTTGCGCGGGCAATGAGCCGGACGAGTATGCTTGCATATTTATTTGGCGAATGCCGCATCAACTAAGAAAAACCCGCAAAGCGTGTTTTCTTAGTATGAAGAGGAGGAGCTTCGTGAATACACCATTTTTCGAATTAAAGAATGTATCAAAATATTTTGCCAGAGTCGTGGCAAACAAGGATATTTCTTTTTCTGTAAACAGGGGAGAGGTACTGGCGCTATTGGGAGAAAACGGGGCAGGAAAAAGCACGGTTATGAAGATCCTCTATGGCCTTTACCGGGCAGATGAGGGGCAGATCCTGATGGATGGAAAGGAACAGAGGATCACCTCCCCGAAAGATGCCATGGCTTTGGGAATTTCCATGATCCAGCAGCATTTTTCCCTGGTATCCGCCCATACGGTTACGGAAAATATTATTCTGGGCAATGTGAATGGAGTCATTGATTACGAAAAATGCAAAAAGGAAGTAGAAGAACTGTCGGCCCAGTACGGGTTTCAAATTCCTGTGGATGCAAAGGTGGAGGAGCTTGCAGTGGGAGTGCAGCAGAAGGTGGAAATCCTTAAGGCCCTCTATTTAAAGACAAGCCTGCTGATCATGGATGAGCCTACAGCAGTGCTGACGCCCCAGGAGGCTGAGACACTGATGGAGTTTGTAAAAGAGTATACGTCCAGGGGAAATTCTGTTATTTTTATCACCCACAAGATGAAAGAGGTCATGGAGGTGGCGGACAGGATCATTGTTATGCGGAATGGAAGGCTTACAGGAGACCTTTCTGCAAAGGAGACCAATGAGGTGGAGCTGACCAGGCTGATGATGGGAAAAGAAATGGTGCCTCCAAAGCGGGAGCAGACAGAAGAGCAGAAAGAAAAAAAAGGTCTGTCTGGAGTTGTCTTCCGTCACCGTGCAGCGTAAGGGAGAGCCACCTCTTTTAAGTGATCTGTCGTTTCAGATCATGGAAGGTGAGGTCTTCGGAGTGGCAGGAGTGAGCGGAAACGGACAGGAGGAGCTGTGCGAGGTGGTCTGCGGCGCCCTGCCTGTGACCTCGGGAAAAGTACTTTTAAATGGTACGGATATTACCCAGGCTTCTATAAGGGAACGCATTGACCTGGGAATCGGATACGTTCCGGTAGACCGTTACCGGGATGCATGGTGGGAGAGATGACCCTGGCTGAAAATATGATGCTAAAAACAAGCTTTGATAAGAAATGGATTTCACACGGCTTTTTAAATAAGAAGAAACTTCAAAATGACACACAAAAAGCCATCAGTGAATTTGATATCAAGGCGCCGGGACCTGATGCCCAGATCAAGGGGTTATCCGGAGGAAACCAGCAGAAGGTCATCCTTGCCAGGGAAGTAGGGAACGCAGGAAAAGTGCTGATCATGGACCAGCCCACCAGGGGACTGGATCTGGGAGCCATCAATAACATTCATAACAACATTCTGGCGGAGAGGAAGAATGGAAAGGGAATTCTTCTGGTATCCACGGAATTGTCGGAGATTTTCCAGCTTTGCGACAGGATTGCTGTTATTTACAAGGGCTCATTTATGGGAATCTATGACCATGACCAGCTTAATACAGAACGAATCGGTCTTTTAATGGCCGGCTACAAAGAGGAGAAGGAGGCGTAAAGCATGAATACAAAAATCAGGGACATGATTGTGACAAATGCTGCTGCCATCATTGCCGGCCTGCTCTTAAGCGGCCTCATGCTTTTGCTGCTGCATATCAACCCGGTCGAAGTATTTGTATATTCCATCCATACCATGTTTACGGACAAATATACCATGGGGGAAGTGTTTTTAAAGGCAACCCCCCTTATATTCACCGCACTTGCCTTTGCGTTTACGTTTAAGGCGAATCTGTTTAATATCGGCGCCAGGGACAGTTTTATATGGGCTCCATTGCAGCCATTGCCCTGTCTCTGCGGCTTGACGGAAAGGTACCAACAGCGTCCTTTTGATCCTTGTGTGCCTGACAGCGGCACTTTCAGGAGGGATTATGGGGGCTTTGATCGGATTTTTAAAGGCGCGCTATAAAGCCAATGAATTCCTGGTCAGCATGATGTCTACCTACGTTGCTCTGGCTGTCATGAATTATCTGCTGCGCACATTTTTAAAAGAATCCAAGGGGGAGTATCCACAGACAGACGCTTTAACAAGGGAGGCATGGCTTCCCGTTATCGTAAAAGGGACCAGGCTGCATATCGGATTTGTGCTGGCGGTTCTGGCTGCCATTGGTATCTGGATTCTGCTTTATAAAACACCCCTGGGATACAGGATCCGGGCAGTGGGAAGCAATGCTTCTGCAGCCAGGATGTCAGGAATTGCTTCAAACAAAATCTTTGTGACTGCATTTTTTATCAGCGGCGCTCTGGCAGGAGCTGCCGGATTTACGGAAGTAAACGGCGTTCAGCATATGTTGATCCAGGACTTTAACAGCGGGGTCGGCTCCGCCGGTCTGGGTATCGCAATACTTGCAAATGCCAATCCCATTGGAATTATTTTTGCCTCCATTCTGTTCGGCGCCCTGGGAGTCATGGGAAATTTAATGGGGCGTATGCCGGGAGTCAATGTTCCTGCAAGCATTGTTGATCTGATGCAGGGATTCGTCATGCTGTTTGTTATCATATCCTATTTCTTCCGGCATTATCTGGAAAACAGGAGAGAAAAGCGCAGACTGCAGAAAGGAGCGTGAAACAGGTTATGATCATAAGCTTATTAAAACGTGCACTGATGATGAGTACGCCCCTGTTGTTTGGTTCCATTGCGGAAGTCATAGCGGAGCGTTCAGGCATGATGGTTACCGCCATCGAAGGGATCTTCCTTATGGGAGCCTGGGGTGGATTTGTGGGAACCTATCTGACTGGCAGTGCATTCATCGGAATTCTTGCCGCTATCCTTTCAGGACTTGTTGCGGCAGCTGTATATGGCGTGGTTTGTATTTATCTAAAGCAGCACCAGGTTGTAACAGGTACGGCCATTAATGTGCTGGCAGCCGGAATTTGTACCTACTTACAGAGAGTATTGTTCGGCGTCCCCACCGCGCCCCTTAAAATCAGCCCATTGCCTGAGATCGCCATTCCCCTTCTCAGTAAAATCCCTGTTATGGGCCGGTGTTTTTCCAGCAGAATATATTGACTTATGTGGTATATCTGCTCATCCCGGCAGCTTACTTCCTTTTGTTTAAGACTTCCTTTGGCTTGACCATCCGTTCTACCGGGGAAAATCCGGAGGCAGTGGATGTGGCCGGCATCAATGTAAATGCGGTACGGTTCTTTACCGTCCTGCTGGCAGGAGTTATGGGAGGAATTGCAGGCGCATTTTACTCCGTAGGATATTTGGGAATGTTCACCACAAATATCATTGGCGGCCGCGGCTGGATCGCATTTGCCATATGCTTTTTGGGCAACTGGAATCCCAAAGGAGCGGTTGCAGGAACCGTGGTGTTCGGACTTACGGAGCCATCGCCATTTATATGCAGTCAATGGGGGGAGGAAGCTACTTCCCCAATGAATTATTCATTGCCATGCCCTATCTGCTGACCATTATACTGACTGTTTCAAGAAGGAACTTTAATGTACCGGCTAAGCTGGGAGTTGCATACAGCAAAGAAAATTAATAGTGAAAAACAGGCATCCCCTGATCAGTGTATTACCGCTCACTGCCTCAGAGGATGCTTTTTTTCCATTATATGGAAATCCTGAAAAAAACAGCCGTCCACAGTTACATGAAAGCCAAATCAAATTAAAAATTCTTCGAAATTGTTCTTGCTATTTCACTGTAAATGTACTAGAATTAAACCATAAGTGGAGGAAAGTGGTGTAAAGTGGTAGAAAATGGTGGGATAGTGGTCCAAAACCATACCGCTGTACAAGCAGGTGATTGGTATGTTCATGGGTGAATACAATCATACAGTCGATGCAAAGGGGCGTCTCATTGTCCCGTCGAAGTTCAGAGAGCAGCTTGGAGAAGAATTCGTTGTGACGAAGGGTCTGGATGGCTGTTTATTTGTGTATGATAATGAAGAATGGACTGCCCTTGAAAATAAATTGAAAAGCCTGCCGCTGACCAACACCAATGCCAGAAAGTTTTCCAGATTCTTTCTGGCCGGAGCCAGCTCCTGTGAAGTGGATAAGCAGGGAAGGATCCTGCTGCCGGCAGTATTAAGGGAACATGCGGGGATTGAAAAGGACGCGGTTCTTGTAGGAGTGGGAAGCCGGATCGAAATCTGGAGCAAGGATGCATGGATGGCAGCCAATACCTATGAAGATATGGAAGAAATCGCGGAAGCTATGGAAGGACTTGGTATATGATGTTTGAACACAAGTCAGTGCTGCTTTATGAGACCATTGACAGCCTGAATGTTAAACCAGACGGAATCTATGTAGATGGAACGCTGGGAGGAGGCGGACACGCTTTGGAAGTGTGTAAGCGCCTTGGAACTTACGGAAGATTAATCGGAATTGATCAGGATGAGGCTGCGATTCATGCAGCTACAGAACGGCTGAAGGCTTATGAAGATAAGGTGACGGTCGTAAGAAGCAATTACGAAAATATACAGACAGTATTAAAGGATTTAGGAATCGAAAGAGTGGACGGAATTTACCTGGACCTGGGGGTATCCTCTTACCAGCTTGACATGCCGGAAAGAGGATTTACCTACAGGGAAGATGACGCGCCTTTGGACATGCGTATGGATCAGAGGAACGAACAGACGGCAGCCGATATCATCAATACCTACAGTGAATTTGACTTATACCGGATCATAAGAGATTACGGAGAAGATAAGTTTGCCAAGAATATTGCAAAGCACATTGTAAGGGAAAGGCAGATAAAGCCTATTGGGACAACAGGGGAGCTTACGGAGATCATTAAAGGAGCGATCCCTGCAAAGGTGAGGGCTGTGGGGGACATCCTTCCAAACGGACATTTCAGGCTATACGGATCGAACTGAATAAGGAACTGGAAGTTTTAATGAAGTCCCTTGATACCATGATCGATCTGTTAAATCCGGGAGGACGGCTGTCCATTATCACCTTTCATTCCCTGGAAGACAGGATCGTGAAAACAAGATTTAAGACCAATGAGAATCCATGCACTTGTCCCTCGGATTTTCCGGTCTGCGTCTGCGGAAAAAAGAGCAAGGGTAAAGTGATTACAAGAAAACCCATTGTACCATCGGAAGAAGAGATTGAAAAAAATAAACGTTCAAAGAGTTCAAAACTTCGGGTATTTGAACGAATTTAAAAAGGGAGGAAGAGAGAGTGGCTGCAAGAAAGAATGTGCGTTCCTATGGGAGCTCCACTTACGTACAGGGTAATACTGTCCGTAAAGCCATGCCGGCACCAGTGCCGGTCCGTACACCAGAAGAAAAACGTCGTCCATCAGTAAACCATCAAGTCAGAAGAAACCGTGAAAAAGCCTTGCAGATGGATCTGCCTTATGTGATCATGCTGACCATTGCCGCAGTCTGCACCCTCTGCCTGTGTGTGAATTATCTGCATTTGCAGTCCTCTATTACCGCCAGTATTCATGGCGTTGAGCTTTTAGAAGCAGAACTGGAACATTTGAAAACTGAAAATGATGCATTGGAAATGAACATCAATACTTCCGTCGATTTGGATCATGTGTATAAAGTGGCTACTGAGGAACTTGGTATGGTCTATGCGAATAAGGACCAGATCCTTCACTATGATAAGACGGAAAGTGAGTATGTAAGACAGAATGAGGATATCCCGAAGCACTAAAAAAAACAGGAGTAAAAAGAGTAAGGTGTTTCCCCGTTATATGCAGGAAAAGCTGGCGATTACTGTTCTGGTAATTACGCTGGCTTTGTTTGCATTAGTTATGACGCTTTATAATCTGATGACAAACAAAAAGGAAGATTACAACCAGATTGTGCTGTCCCAGCAAGAATATGACAGCCGCACCATTCCTTTTAAGCGCGGAGACATCATGGATCGTAATGGAACCTATCTGGCTACCAGTGAAAAGGTGTATAACTTGATCCTGGATCCCAAGCAGATCATGTCGGATCAGGATTCCTATCTGGAACCGACCGTAACGGCCCTGGCGGAATGCTTTGGCTATGACCGGACGGAAATCATGAATCTGATACAGGAAAAGAAAGATAAGCAGTATGTGCGCTATGCAAAGCAGCTGGCTTATGACGATAAACAAAAAATATGAAAAGTACAAGGCAGAGCAATCGGATGCACTGAAAAAAAAGCGGGAAGTCCATTAAGGGAATCTGGTTTGAGGATGAGTATAAAAGGGTGTATCCCTATAATTCCATGGGCTGCAACGTTATTGGCTTTGCCAACGGTGACGGCATGGACGGGACAGGAGGGATCGAGCAGTTTTATAATACGACCCTTATGGGAATCAACGGAAGGGAATACGGATACTTAAATGACGACTCCAATTTAGAAAGAGTCATAAAGCCGGCTTCTAACGGCAATACCGTGGTTTCCACCATAGATGTCAACATACAGAAAATCGTTGAAAAATATATTAATGAGTGGGAACAGACTACTGGAAGCAAACGGGTAGGCGTAATCGTTATGGATCCCAATAACGGTGAGGTCCTGGCCATGGCAAATGACAAGGCATTTGATTTAAACAATCCAAGAACCTTAAGGTCTGAGTACACCGATGATGTGCTGCGCCAGCTTGGGATCAAGGAAGCCATGGACGATTACAAGAGAAAGAATAAGAATGCCCAGCCTCTAACGGAAGCAAACGTTTCAGAGCACTATACAAACGAAGAGATCATGTCCCTGGGTACCCAGGTGGCATGGAACCAGACCTGGCGTAATTTTTGCATAAGCGATGGCTTTGAGCCGGGGTCAACAGAAAAGATCTTTACCATATCTGCCGCCATGGAAGAAGGGGCCATTACCGGAAATGAAACCTATGAGTGCAATAAGTTCCTTGAGGTGGGAGGACATAAGATCAACTGCGTCAGCAGGTATGGACATGGCCTTATCACGGTTGAGGAAGGCCTGATGAAATCCTGCAACGTGGTCATGATGCGGATTGCCCAGCAGATGGGAAAAGAAAAGTTTTATAAGTATCAGCAGATTTTCGGCTTCGGTTCCAAAACCGGGATCGATCTGCCTGGTGAAGCAGATAACAAGACTCTTGTCTACACCCAGGATACGGCTGGACCTACGGATCTTGCAACCAACTCCTTTGGACAAAACTTCAGCACCACCATGATCCAGATGGCTGCCGCCTATTGCTCTGTAATCAACGGAGGCTCCTATTATGAGCCTCATGTAGTGAAGCAGATCCTTAACGAGCAGGGTTCTGTCATTAAAAAAGGCAGAGCCGGTCCTTGTCAGGGAAACGGTATCGGAATCAACCACCAAATTCATCAATGAAGCCTTGTTTAAGACTGTTAATGCACAGGGCGGAACAGGTGGGGCAGCAAAGGTGGCGGGATATAAAGTTGCCGGTAAAACCGGTACTGCGGAGAAGATCCCCCGTGATAAGACCAATTACGTGGTATCCTTCTGCGGCTATGCTCCAGCGGACAATCCTCAGGTTTTAGTTTACGTTGTGGTTGATGAGCCTCATGTGGAGGATCAGCTCACAGTACCTATGCCAGCCAGATTTTCCAGAAGATTATGAATGAGATTCTTCCTTATATAAATGTGTTTCCGGATGCCGATGCAGGGGACTCACCATCGCCGGAGGAGGCGGCAAAGCTTCCTGAGCAGGAAGGCATAACAAGTGAAACAGAAAGCTCTTCCCAGGGAGAAGCCGGTTCAGAAGAAACAGGCACAGAGGAAACCACAGGGCAGGCCCCTACCATGGAGGATGGAAAGCCGATTCCCGATGAGTATTTGAACCCTTCTGAAGAGTACGTCAACAGGGAAGAAGGGGATGAGGGCTCCAATCTGCCGGCCGCACTTCCCACCGAAGAAACCACGGCCCAATAAGGAACTTTTTTTTAAAGAACTCATAAAAAGTCCTGAAATTCATATACTGTAGAAATAATGGTGATGGAGCAGTGCATGAGTTCAAATAAGACACATCACAGAGAAAAAAATAGCCATCCTGTTTTTCCTGTTATTTCTTGCCATGACAGGACTTATGGGGCGGCTTATTTTTCTAATGATCTTTCGTTCTGAACATTACAGTGCCATGGCATTGGACCTTCATGAACGGGAAAGGACCATAAAAGCTGCCAGGGGAAATATCGTTGATGCCAATGGAACCGTCATTGCCACCAACCGGACGGTTTGCACCATATCGGTCATACATAACCAGATCAGAAAAGCGGATGAGGTTGTGGCAGTCCTTTCCAAGGAGCTGGGTATTCCGGAGGAGGAAGTTCGGAAAAAGGTAGAAAAGTACAGTTCAAGGGAAATTATTAAGACCAATGTAGACAAGGCTATGGGAGATTTGATCCGGTCCTACCATCTGGAAGGTGTAAAGGTGGATGAGGATTACAAGCGTTATTATCCCTATGACACCCTTGCTTCCACGGTTCTTGGTTTTACGGGCGGAGATAATCAGGGAATCATTGGCCTGGAGGTAAAATACGAACAATATTTAAAGGGCCTTAACGGAAAAATCCTGACCATGTCCGACGCAGCCGGGATTGAAATTGAAAATGCGGCAGAAGACAGGATTGAGCCAGTGGCAGGGCAGGATTTATATATCAGCCTGGATGTCAATATCCAGCGGTATTGCGAGCAGGCCGCTTATCAGGTTCTAGAGAAAAAAAGGCGCAAAAAGAGTGTCGATTATTGTTATGAATCCTCAAAATGGGGAGATTATGGCAATGGTCAATGCGCCTGAATTTAATTTAAATGATCCGTTTACACTAAGTGCAGACGCGGAGTCCCGGCATCTGACAAAGAAAAGCAGGATATGCTAAACAAGATGTGGAGAAATCCCTGTATTAACGACACCTATGAACCAGGCTCCACCTTTAAAATTGTTACCGCGGCCGCAGGGCTGGAATCCGGAGTGGTGAAGCTTGAAGATCATTTTTCATGTCCGGGCTTCCGGGTCGTAGAGGACCGTAAAATCAGGTGTCACAAAGTGGGAGGCCATGGCTCGGAAACCTTTCTCCAGGGCATGATGAATTCCTGCAACCCTGTTTTGATTGACGTAGGACAGCGTCTTGGCGTGGATAATTATTATAAATATTTTGAACAGTTTGGCTTAAAGGGAAAAACCGGGATCGACCTTCCAGGTGAAGCGTCCACTATCATGCATAAAAAAGATGATATGGGGCTTGTGGAGCTGGCAACCGTTTCTTTTGGCCAGTCCTTTCAGATCACTCCCATGCAGCTGATCACAACCGCTTCTGCCATAATAAACGGCGGAAACCGTGTCACACCCCATTTTGGAGTGAAGTCAGTAAGCACCGATGGAGCTTCGGTCCATAACTTTACCTATCCGGTAAAAGAAGGGATCCTGTCTGCGGAAACCAGCGAAACCATGCGCTACATCCTGGAACAGGTCGTGGCAGAGGGAAGCGGAAAAAAAGGCCCAGGTCGACGGCTATCGGGTGGGAGGAAAAACAGCGACCTCCGAAAAACTTCCAAGAAGCCTGAAAAAGTACATTTCATCCTTTATAGGCTTTGCGCCAGCGGATAATCCTCAGGTGATTGCCCTCATTACCATAGATGAACCTCAGGGGATTTATTACGGCGGAACCATCGCAGCACCGGTGATTGCGACATTTTTAAGAATATTCTTCCATACCTGGGAATAGAGCCAACCGAGGAAAAAAACTGCTTCTGCGTTTCGAATCTATGGTTGATTATTCAGGCAAAAAGACGTATACTACTTACTGTGTACTTTTGAAATACAAATACATAAAATATTGAGGTGTGACATGATTAACGAAACGATTCTGGCAATCATCATAGCATTTGCCATCAGCGCCATGCTGTGTCCCATTGTAATACCATTTCTTCACAGGTTAAAATTTGGTCAGGAGGTCCGCAAAGAAGGGCCTGAAAGCCATTTGAAAAAGCAGGGTACTCCCACTATGGGAGGGCTTATCATATTGACCAGCATTATCATTACGTCGCTGTTCTATGTGAGGGAATATCCGAAGATCATTCCTGTGCTTTTTGTGACAGTTGGATTTGGTATTGTTGGGTTCCTTGATGATTACATTAAGATCGTGATGAAGCGGTCAGAGGGGCTTACGCCTGTTCAAAAGATGGCAGGGCAGTTAATCATTACAGGCATCTTTGCCTATTATCTGCTTCATTCAAAGGACGTGGGAACGGGAATGCTGATTCCCTTTACCGGAGGTTTTGAAAAAGGGCTGTATCTGAAATTGGGAATACTCTTTGTACCGGCGGTATTCTTTCTGGTAATAGGGACTGATAATGGTGTGAATTTTACCGATGGCTTGATGGACTTTGCACCAGCGTGACCATTCTGGTGGCGACCTTCCTGACTGTGGTTTCTATCGGGGAAAATACCGGTATCAGTCCTATTACCGGTGCGGTTGTGGGAAGTCTTTTGGGATTTCTGCTGTTTAACGTTTATCCTGCCAAAGTATTCATGGGGGACACCGGTTCCCTTGGGCTTGGTGGATTCGTTGCTTCCAGCGCCTTTATGATGCAGATACCGATCTTCCTTGCCATTATTGGTTTTATTTATATGATGGAAGTATTATCCGTCATCATTCAGGTGACTTACTTTAAGAGAACAGGCGGAAAGAGGTTTTTTTAAGATGGCCCCCATCCACCACCACTTTGAGCTTAGCGGCTGGTCGGAAACACGGGTAGTAGCTGTGTTTGCAATCGTGACTGCAGTTCTTTGCATGCTTGCATACCTTGGATTATAGGAGAGAAACCATATGAATCAGAAAATATTAGTTGCCGGCAGCGGAAAAAGCGGCATCGCCGCTTCCAGGCTGATTCTTAAAACAGGCGATGAAGTAATTCTTTATGACAGCAATGCTGCCCTTAAAAAGGATGAGCTGCTCCATCAGTTTGATGAAGGAAGGATTTCAGTTTTATTGGGGGAACTTAAAAAGGAGGACCTTTCAGGCATAAGCTTATGCATCATAAGCCCTGGCATTTCCTTAGATGCCCCCTTTGTGGCTGTCCTTAAGGAAGCGGATATCCCGATCTGGAGTGAGATTCAGCTGGCTTACCACCATGCCAGAGGAAAGCTGGCAGCAATCACGGGAACCAATGGTAAGACAACCACTACAGCCCTTACAGGGGAAATCATGAAGGCATTCTATGAACATGTATTTGTGGTAGGCAACATTGGAGTTCCATATACAGAGGAAGCACGAAAGACAGCGGATAATTCGGTAACGGTTGCAGAGGTCAGCAGCTTTCAGCTGGAGACGATCACAGACTTCCGGCCGGATGTGAGCGCGATTCTTAACATAACGCCGGACCACTTAGACCGTCATAAAACCATGGAATGTTACATAAAAGTAAAAGAAAGCATTACATCAAATCAGAGTCCCCGGGATTTTTGTATATTAAATTATGACGATCCTGTTTTGCGTGAGTTTGGAAAAACAATCAAACCCAAGGTAATCTATTTCAGCAGCCGCCAGATATTAGAAGAGGGCTACTGCATGGATGGGGACAGGATTATCCGAAACCATGAGGGCGAGAGGACAGAGATCGCAAACATTCATGAAATACAGCTCCTGGGCCGCCATAACCATGAGAACATCATGGCTGCAGCCGCCATATCTGCTGAAATGGGAGTACCCATGGAGATCATCAGCCAGGCAATCCGGGAATTCAAGGCAGTGGAGCATCGCATTGAATTTGTTGCGGAAAAGGCCGGAGTGAAATATTATAATGATTCCAAGGGAACCAATCCCGATGCGGCGATCCAGGCAATAAAAGCCATGCCAGGGCCTACGCTGCTCATTGCAGGGGGCTACGATAAGAGCTCCCAGTATGATGAGTGGATCGAGTCCTTTGACGGCAAGGTGAAGTATATGGTGCTTCTGGGGCAGACCAGGGAAAAGATCGCCGAGTGTGCGGCCAGACATGGTTTTACCAATGTGATGTATGCGGAGGATATGCAGGAGGCGGTAAAGGTCTGCGCTTCTTACGCCAACAGAGGTGATCATGTACTCCTGTCACCGGCCTGTGCCAGCTGGGGGATGTTTAAGTGCTATGAAGAGCGCGGCGAAATCTTTAAGGAGTGTGTCCGAGGCTTGTAAAAGCAATGAGCCATGCAGAAACATACGTGAAATTTATCCGTGGGAGCTTGCTCACAAAGCAAAAATTATATGTATGATTCTATAGGGCGAATGCCCGTCATGAATGATTTGGCAGCGCTTTTCCCTCAAATTATGAGTGGCATGGCGGATGATATGAATGAAATAGCAGTTGGCGAGGAGGAATGATATGGCAGAAAAAAAGGCCAGTGAGGAAAAAAAATAAACCGCGCCGTTTTTATGATTACAGTCTTTTGTTTACTGTAATATTTCTGTCTGTTTTTGGTTTGGTCATGATTTACAGCGCCAGCTCTTACGCAGCCCAGCTTAAATTCGATGACGCCGCTTTTTTCATGATGAGGCAGGCCAAGATAGCCCTGGCAGGCTTTGTTATCATGATTGTGATATCCAAACTGGATTACCATTGGTACGCCAGGTTCGCTGTATTTGCTTACGCTCTTTCTTATGTTCTTATGATTGCCGTATCCCTGTTTGGGCGTAAGGTAAACGGGAAGAGAAGATGGCTGGGAGTGGGAAGTCTTTCTTTCCAGCCTACGGAATTTGTAAAAATTGCTCTTATTGTCATGCTGGCGGTTTTAATCGTCCAGATGGGAAGGAATATTAACACGAGAAACGGCGTAATTCTGGTGATTGTGACGACTCTTCCCATAGCGGGAATTGTAGCGGCAAATAACCTAAGTTCCGGAATCATTATCGTGGGAATCGCTTTTGTCATGCTGTTTGTGGCATGCAAAAAGAAATGGCCGTTTTTTGCCTGCGGTTTTGCATGCATAGGCCTGCTTGTTTTTGCCGGGCCAATGGCTACTGTGCTGGAAAAGCTTAATATCCTTCATGATTACCAGCTGGGCCGTATCCTGGTATGGCTGGAGCCGGAGGCTTATCCCTCCACCGGAGGCTATCAGGTGCTTCAGGGACTTTATGCCATAGGCTCCGGCGGCCTGGTGGGCAGGGGCCTGGGAGAGAGCATACAAAAGATGGGGTTTGTGCCGGAGGCACAGAACGACATGATTTTTTCCATTATCTGTGAAGAGCTTGGCCTTTTTGGAGCGGTTTCCGTGATCCTGATATTCCTCTTCATGATTTACCGTTTCATGCTCATTGCGGATAATGCGCCGGATCTGTTTGGAGCTTTGCTGGTTGTAGGCGTCATGGGACATATTGCCATACAGGTTATCTTAAATATTGCGGTTGTAACCAATACCATACCAAATACCGGTATTACCCTTCCGTTTATCAGCTATGGAGGTACCTCCGTTCTTTTCCTGATGATGGAGATGGCATAGTCTTAAGTGTTTCTAACCAGATAAAGCTGGAAAAATAATGGGATGTGAAAACATTCTCTCACTTTTAACATAGGATAGTATATAAGAAGCCATGGGAGGTACCGGATTGTCAGTCATACAGGTCCAGGGGTTACGATCCTTAAAAGGTGAGATAAAAATTCAGGGTTCCAAAAATGCTGTTCTGCCCATGATGGCAGCAGCGGTTCTCCATAAAGGTACAACAGTGATTCATAACGTCCCCAGGATACAGGATGTGTTCTGTATGCTGGGGATACTTGAGCATATTGGTTGTATATGCAGCTTTGACGGCCATTCTTTGACAATTGACGCGAGGGATTTGACACAAGCGGAAATACCGGAGGAGTATATAAAAAGCATGCGTTCCTCTATCATGCTCTCTGGTCCGTTGCTTGGAAGAACCGGCAATGCGGTCACCAGCTTTCCTGGCGGGTGTTCCATAGGAGAGCGCCCCATTGACTTACACTTGTCTGCCTTTCGAAAACTTGGTGCAAGCATCGAGGAGGAGGGCGATAAGCTCCTGGCGTCCGCAAATCGGTTGATGGGCGCCGATATTTATTTTCCCTTCCCAAGCGTGGGAGCTACGGAAAATGCTCTGATGGCGGCTGTGTACGCCCATGGGGTGACCGTCATCCATGGGGCGGCAAAGGAGCCGGAGATCATCACTCTGTGTGAATTTTTAAACAACATGGGGGCTAAAATACATGGAACCGGTACTTCCAGGCTGGCAGTCACAGGCGTAAGAGAGCTTTGTGATTCGGAATTTACTGTGGCAGGAGACCGGATTGTTGCAGGAACTTATTTAATGGCGGTCATGGCAGCGGAGGGAAATATTGTAATACAGGGGATCCAGCCCGGTCATTTGACATCTGCCTTCTCTCTTGCCGAAAAAATGGGCGGGTCGCTGAAACGGTATGATAACATGGTTGAGGTATCCATGATCGGCCGTCCCGACTGCGTGGATGTTATGACAGAACCTTATCCGGGATTTCCTACGGACCTCCAATCCCAGTTAATGGCAGTCATGGCATCGTCAAAAGGTGCCGGCAGGATAAAAGAAACTATCTTTGAGGGCCGGTTTGGGACTGCAAAGGAGTTGCATAGCTTGGCGCTGATATTATAATAGAAGGAAAGCGGGCCGACATACATGGGCTTTATCCTCTGAAGGGAAACCGGGTTACGGCTACGGACTTGCGGGGAGGCGCGGCCCTGGTGGTTGCGGGGCTTGCATGTGAGGGTTTGACTGAGATTCATGAGTGCCATCATATTGAACGGGGATATGAAGACATTTGCCGTGACTTGAGCAGTCTAGGCGCAGCGATCAGAGGGATGGAATGAAAGATTTAAAAAAAAGCAGAAGAAAAATTAAATTTGGAATCGCAGCCGCCGTGATTTTTCTTGGAATTGTCATTTTTTTGTCGCTGCAGATCAGGGATATTACGGTGTCCGGTAATAAAAAATACACATCGGAACAAATCGTTAATATTTTATTCAAGGACGGATGGGACCGGAATGCGGTTTTTTTGTCTCTACAAGGATCGTTTTAAGAAGCATGAACAGATTCCCTTTGTGGAAGATTATAAAATCGTATTCCAGAGTCCGGTGAAAGTTGAGGTGATCGTCTATGAGAAATCCGTGGTAGGGTATGTTTCCTATATGGGCAGCTATATGTATTTTGACAAGGACGGAATTATTGTGGAGAGCTCCAGCGGAAAGCTTGACGGAGTTCCGTGGATTACGGGTCTGCGGTTCGGGCATATAGCCCTGCACCAGCCCTGCCGGTGGAAAAGGAAAAGATTTTTAGTGAAATACTGAACCTGACCGACGTTTTGTCAACAAAAGAAATTATTGTTGACGAGATCCGGTATGATTCCCGGGGAGATGCCACTCTCGTAATGGGAGATATCCGGGTTTTCCTTGGAAGTAATAACCAGATGAATGAAAAAATCTCTGAATTGAAGGACCAGCTTCCTGTTTTGGGAGGTTTATCTGGAACCCTTTATCTGGATACTTATGATGAGGCGGAAACAGTCACATCCTATCGATTTGTGAAAGATTAATGAATTTACATAATTTGCTTGGAATTTTGTTTAAAAAGTGGTTGATATTTTCGGCGAAATCAAATATTATATTAATTAGGTTTATAGAGTAAGCTGTTTATGGTTAAAGGAGGATATAATCTTGTTAGAGATTAAGATAAATGAGGCGGATAATGCCGCAAGAATTCTGGTAATCGGTGTAGGCGGTGCCGGAAATAATGCGGTTAACCGCATGATTGATGAGAATATAGCTGGTGTGGAATTTCTGGGAATCAACACAGACAAGCAGGCCCTGCAGTTTTGTAAGGCTCCTACAGCCATGCAGATCGGAGAGAAGCTGACAAAAGGTCTTGGTGCAGGTGCCAAGCCAGAGATCGGTGAAAAAGCGGCAGAAGAGAATGCGGACGAGCTTGCTCAGACCATGAAGGGTGCGGATATGGTATTCGTTACCTGCGGAATGGGAGGCGGTACCGGTACCGGAGCTGCTCCTGTTGTAGCTAAGATCGCAAAAGATATGGGAATTCTCACTGTGGGTGTTGTAACAAAGCCTTTCCGCTTTGAAGCAAGAACCCGTATGAGCAATGCCGTTGCAGGCATTGAGCGTTTAAAAGAAAGCGTAGATACATTAATCGTAATCCCGAATGACCGTCTTCTGGAAATCGTGGACAGACGTACTACCATGCCGGATGCCTTAAAGAAGGCAGATGAAGTCCTTCAGCAGGCCGTACAGGGAATCACAGATCTGATTAATGTTCCTGGACTTATTAATCTGGACTTTGCCGATGTTCAGACAGTTATGACGGATAAGGGCATCGCCCATATCGGTATCGGCAAGGCAAAGGGTGATGAGAAGGCTTTGGAGGCTGTGAAGCAGGCGGTTTCCAGTCCATTGCTTGAGACTACCATTGAGGGTGCTACTCACGTCATCATTAACATTTCCGGTGATATCAGCCTGGTTGAGGCCAATGAAGCGGCCAGCTACGTTCAGGAGATGGCAGGAGATGAAGCCAATATCATCTTTGGTGCAATGTATGATGAGAATGCTCATGATGAAGCCAGCATTACCGTGATCGCCACCGGTCTGGACATGCAGTCTGAGACTCCGGTATCCAAGGTTATGACGAATTTTTCCAATCCTAACTTTAAACAGCCCAAAGCAGCACCTCAGACCCAGGCCGTGAATCAGGAGGCAGCCGCAACTGCAGCAACTCCTGGATATAACCAGAATTATAATCCTAATTACGGGAATGCAAACTATTCCAATCCAGCTTACAACAATCAGAATTATCCAAATAATAACAGCGGCTATAATAACCAGAACTACGGAGCAGGAAACTATACGAAGCCAAATTATGCGGGACAGAATAATGGTCAGGGGGCTTCCCAGGGAGGCGGACAGCCTTATCGTCCAACTGTGAATAAGGAAGTTCAGATCAATATTCCGGATTTTTTTAAGAAATAAAAGATAAAACTTATCAGATTACATAATCAGGCAGGTTCCGATGAACCTGCCTATTTTTGAAACACTATACGGTATACCTTTACACCCGGTAAAGCGGGGTGGGCCCTGCCCAGAGAGCATGGGCAGGAAAGAGGAAAGGAGTGGCAGAATGTCAGAGAAAGAACTGGATTGGGAGATATCGGAGGATTATTATAACAGCGGGGAAAATGAAAGAAACTTGTCTTTGGAAGACTTTATTACAGAATCAGACAGTCAGGCATCCGGCCTCAAGCCTTCCGGTCAATCCGATGAATTGTTAAAAAAAGACAATCGCAGATGTTCATCAGGTGCTGGCACTTGCGCAGGAAGGAAAAAAAACATTACTGAAATTGCTTTCATTACCGGCCTTCAGGAGAAATATGTTTATGATATACAGGTTTGTGCCCAGGGATTCAGAGAGGATGATGAGATTGCAGTGGCTCATCTGGTACTGGGATAAAAGGAGGAATTTGGGATGATGAAAAAGATTTGTCCGGTTTGTGATCTTCCGGTGAATGAGATGAATTACTGTCCACGGTGCAGGAAGGTGATCCGCCAGCCCCTTTTGTGGAACTCAGATTATTATTTGAATGAGAGACGCCCGTCTTATGAAAACAGCCGTAATGTTCCCAAACCGGCTGGACCGGGAAACCAGCAGAGCGGGAATGTACCGGGAAACCAACAGAACGGGAATGTACCGGGAAATCAGCAAAAAGGGAATGCGCGGGGCCCGGCCAGACAGATGAATGTGCCTCAGAGACCGGCAGCCCCCATGGGTCAGGAGGGGAGAAAAACCGCCCCGCCAGCCGCGGGCCATAATCCTTCCAGGCCTTCCCAGCCAGGCCAGGCAAAAAGGAGGAGGAATCCCCTGGCACCCCTGGCGGGGTTCATTACACTGATGGTTGTTTTAAATGGCATACCAAGGACCATTGGAAGCCTGTCCCGGTTAGTGGAGGAAAAGAGCAATTACAGTAATTATGAGACTGCGGTCCCATACGATGATTCCGGTTTCACTGAGCTTGAAGAAGAGGAAGTAAAGGCTTCCGGAGAGCCTTGTAACGGCTATGTCCATTTTCCGGTTGACGGAAGGCAGGTCGCGGCTTCTATGGAACAGTTTTTTTAATGAAACAAACTATGGCTATGAGATAGAAGAGGGAGCTGTTTATTCTGACAATTACATGTTTGAAGAAGAGGACGGCCCTATATCCTATTATGAGACCGTAGAAAGCTTCTCTTTTGAGGATGAAGTAACCAGCCAGCTGGATACAGGCGATGAAAATTACGTATACCAGTATGTGGATGTCAATTATGACACTGCTACCGGAGAACTTCATGATTATATCTCTTCCCTGAAAGACCGGGAAAAATCCCTTGTGTTTTTAGAAGAGTTCTTAAGGCTTGTGGAAACAGGGGCAGGAATTCCTCAGGAGGAAAGCAGCATTCCGGCTATTATGGAGCAGGCCGGGACAGGGGAATGGCAGGAAGATGGAGCATTCATTACGGAAGGGCTGTTTGATATCAATCTTTATCTTACCAAGGATGGGGTCAGGATTTATGTTTCTTACAGTAATCCTCAGGTAATGGAAAGCCAGGAAACGTAACAGGGCTGGTTGCGGGAAACAGTTTTTTGTGGTAAAGTGTTAAATAAAAAAAGAGATACCCTTCGGGTATCCCTTTATGCTCAAAGTACGCAGGCAGCAGGAATGAAACGAAAGATAGGAGACAGACCGCATGAAAATAAAAGATATATTGGGCCAGGGAAAGCCAACCCTATCCTTTGAAGTGTTTCCTCCTAAAACAGAGGATAAGTATGAGTCAGTGGAACAGGCTGCGGCAGAGATCGCAAAGCTGAAGCCGGCCTTTATGAGCGTCACTTACGGGGCGGGCGGGGGAAGCAGCCAGTATACCGTTGATATTGCTTCTAACCTGCATCACCGGCATCATGTGACGGCCCTGGCTCATCTGACCTGTGTATCCTCCACCAAAGAAAAGGTACACCAGGTCCTTGGAGAGCTGAAAGCGGCTGGAATTGAAAATGTGCTGGCTCTTCGGGGAGATATGCCTACCGATGCTCCTGCTAAAAGAGAATACCATTATGCCTCTGAGCTGATCAGGGAGATAAAGGAGGCAGGAGATTTCTGCATTGGCGCAGCCTGCTATCCGGAAGGCCATGTGGAATCTGCCAGCAAGACCATTGATATGGATTACTTAAAGCAAAAGGTGGAAGCAGGATGTGATTTCGTCACCACCCAGATGTTTTTTGATAATAACATTTTATATAATTACCTGTACCGCATCCGGGAAAAGGGAATTACGGTTCCGGTGGTTGCAGGAATCATGCCAGTTACCAATGTAAGGCAGATCATCCGAAGCTGCCAGCTTTCAGGCACCTATCTGCTTCCCGTTTCAAGGCCATTGTTGACAGGTTCGGAGATAATCCGGCAGCTATGAAGCAGGCGGGAATCGCCTATGCCACAGAACAGATCATTGACCTTATCGCCAACGGAGTGAATGCCATCCATGTTTATTCCATGAATAAGCCGGATGTGGCCTTAACAATCAAGGAGAACCTTTCTGAGATATTGTGATTCCTTTTAACCAGGGTCCGCTCCTTTTAAAAGGAACGGACCCATTTAAAATAAGAAAATGGAGGAACAGCAATGGAAATCAGCCGAAGGGAGATCCGGAGATATCTGGGATACGGGAAAAATGAAGGAGATGAAGCCGTAAATGCTCTGATCGAGGAATGTATCAGGGAGCTTACGGCTGCAGCATCCCCAAAAAGCATTAGCCGGGTATATCCCCTTAAGCTGCTTTCTGATGACTGGATCGATTTTACCGTATTTAAGACAAGAAGCCGGAACTTAAGCCGGAATTTACAGGATTGTGAACAGGTGATCTTATTTGCCGCCACTTTAGGCGCAGGGGTGGATGTGCTTTTGCATAAGTATACAAAGCTGCAGATGAGCAAGGCGGTCACCATGCAGGCGGCAGCCACTGCCATGATCGAGGAATATTGTGATGAAGAAAACCGGAAGTTTAAGGAGGAATATGAGGACAGGAAGCTGTACTTAAGGCCCAGATTCAGCCCGGGCTATGGAGATTTTCCCTTAGAGTGCCAGAAGGATATTACAGCAGTTTTGGAAACGCCCAAAAGGATCGGTATCATGCTGACGGACAGCCTTCTCATGACTCCGTCAAAGTCCGTCACCGCGGTGATGGGTGTCAGCGGAAAGCCTTACCGCTGTGAGATAAAGGGATGCGAATCCTGTGGAAAAACGGACTGTGCATACCGGAGAGATTAAAAGATACGAACGCAGATGGAGGAATGTATGGCAGGGATTTTAAAAGAGATAAAAAAGAGGATGGTATTTTTTTGACGGAGGTACAGGAAGTCTTTTGCAGGCCAGCGGCCTTGAGCCGGGAGAACTGCCGGAAACATGGAACGTAAAGCATCCGGATATCATTACAAAGCTTCACCGTGATTATCTGGAAGCGGGTGCGGACATCATAAAGACCAATACCTTTGGAGCCAATGGGCTGAAATTCCATAAAGGTGCGGAATTTGATCTGGAAGAGGTGGTGACCGCAGCGTTGCAGAACGCCAGAAAAGCGGTGGAGACAGCCTCTTATCCGGCCGGAAAGGAAAAGGGGTATATTGCCCTTGACTTAGGGCCTACGGGAAAGCTTTTAAAGCCTCTGGGAGATCTGGATTTTGAGGACGCCTATCAGATGTTTTCCCAGGTAGTTAAAATCGGGGAACGGGAGGGAGCAGACCTGGTGCTCATTGAGACCATGAGCGACAGCTATGAGGCCAAGGCGGCTGTGCTGGCTGCAAAGGAGAACTGCAGCTTCCCGTGTTCGTGACCATGATCTTTGATGATAAGGGAAAGCTTTTAACCGGAGGAAATGTTGAATCCACGGTTGCCCTTTTAGAGGGCCTGGGGGTCGATGCCCTGGGCATTAACTGCGGCCTGGGTCCGGTGCAGATGAAGGGCATATTAACAGACATCATGAAGGTGGTTTCCATACCGGTTATCGTGAATCCCAATGCAGGACTTCCGAGAAGCGAAGGCGGGAAAACGGTATATGATATTGATGCAGGAGAGTTTGCGGCTGCCATGAAGGAAATTGCAGAAGAGGGAGCCTGTGTGATCGGCGGATGCTGCGGAACCACGCCGGAGCACATTGAGAAAACAGTGGCCCTTTGCAAGGATTTTCCTGTAAGGATGCCGGATAAGAAAAACCGTACCGTGATATCTTCCTATGCACAGGCGGTTGTAATTGACAATGACCCAGTCATCATCGGGGAGAGGATCAATCCAACGGGAAAATCCAAATTTAAACAGGCGCTTCGGGATCATAACCTGGAATATATTCTCAGAGAGGGAGTGGCCCAGCAGGACAATGGAGCACACGTTCTGGATGTGAATGTAGGACTTCCGGAAATTGATGAGCCTTCCATGATGGTGGAAGTGATAAGGGAGCTTCAGAGCATCATTGACCTGCCTCTTCAGATCGATACCTCCAATACAGAGGCAATGGAACGGGCAATGAGGGCCTATAACGGAAAGCCTCTGATTAATTCCGTAAACGGGAAAAAGGAAGTAATGGAGGCTATTTTTCCTCTGGTAAAGCGGTATGGAGGCGTTGCGGTCGCCCTGGCCCTTGATGAAGACGGCATTCCGGAAACCGCAGAAGGCAGGATCACCGTTGCAAAGAAAATCTATGAAAAGGCCGCAGAATATGGAATTGAGAAAAAAAGACATTATTATAGATGCTCTCTGCATGACTGTCAGCTCCGACAGCAGAGGAGCACTGACCACCCTTGAAACCTTAAGACGTGTCCGGGATGAACTGGGAGGCAGAACCATTCTGGGCGTTTCCAACATTTCCTTCGGGCTGCCTCAGAGGGAGATCATCAATGCCGCCTTTTTTACAATGGCCCTTCAAAATGGCTTGAGCGCAGCTATCATAAACCCCAATTCGGAAGCATGATGCGTTCCTACTACAGTTTTCGGACTCTTGCGGATCTGGACCCTCAGTGCAGCGGTTATATCTCAGTCTACAGCGGTCAGGTAGCCACTCTGGGTGAGACAGTGAGGCAGGGAAACACTTCCTTTGCAGGAGGCATGTCCGGAGGTGAGATGACACTGTCGGAAAGCATTGCAAAAGGTCTTAAGGACCGGGCATATACGGCGGTGACAGAGCTCTTAAGGGAGCAGGAGCCTTTAACTATTATAAACGGGGAAATGATCCCGGCCCTGGACCGGGTGGGAAAAGGCTTTGAAAATGGAACGGTATTCCTTCCCCAGCTTCTTATGAGTGCGGAAGCGGCAAAGGCAGCTTTTGAAGTTATAAAGGAGAAAATGGCTGAGGGCGGCGTGGCCCAGGAGAAAAAAGGAAAGATCATCCTGGCTACGGTCAAGGGAGATATTCATGATATCGGAAAGAATATTGTTAAGGTCCTTCTGGAAAACTATGGCTATGATGTCATTGACTTAGGAAAGGACGTTCCGCCGGAAAAAATCGTAGAAACAGCGGTAAAGGATGAAGTAAAGCTGGTAGGCCTAAGCGCCTCATGACCACCACAGTTCCCAGCATGGAAGAGACCATCAGGCAGCTTAATGAGACTGCTCCTTTTGTAAAGGTAATGGTAGGAGGTGCGGTGCTTACGGAAGGGTATGCAAAGACCATTGGTGCCGACCAGTACTGCCGGGATGCCATGGCTTCGGTAAACTATGCAGAGGGAATTTTTCAGGCAAAATAAGCCGTTTCATTGACAAATATAGAATGAATGGTATAATATCCACGAAAGCAATGAGTAGTGCGAAACAGGGCAGGAGAAGATTTTCGTTGTGCTCGCACATAAGAAAATCTTCTCCTGCCCTGTTTCATAGGGCGAATGCCCGTGAGCGAAGGAATCCTACGGATTCGTTCGCTGCACTACGGACTTACGATATAAAAATCTGGAGGAACAAACATGGGAAAGATTATTTTAACAGGGGACCGGCCCACCGGAAAGCTTCATATCGGCCATTACGTTGGTTCATTAAAGCGCAGGGTGGAGCTGCAGAATTCCGGTGAATTTGACGAGATATTTATTATGATTGCGGATGCCCAGGCACTTACGGACAATTCCGATAATCCTGAAAAGGTCCGTCAGAATATTATTGAGGTTGCGCTGGATTACCTTTCCTGCGGGCTGGACCCGAAGAAATGTACCCTTTTCATCCAGTCACAGATTCCTGAGCTTACAGAGCTGTCCTTTTACTACATGAATCTGGTAACCGTATCCAGGCTGCAGCGCAATCCCACTGTAAAATCAGAGATCGCCATGCGGAATTTTGAAACCAGCATTCCGGTAGGCTTCTTTACCTATCCCATCAGCCAGGCGGCTGACATTACGGCGTTCCAGGCCACCACAGTGCCCGTAGGAGAAGACCAGGAGCCAATGATAGAGCAGACCAGGGAAATTGTGCGTAAGTTTAATTCCGTTTACGGAGAAGCATTGGTAGAGCCGGAGATTCTCCTTCCTGATAATAAGGCCTGCTTACGGCTTCCAGGTACCGATGGAAAAGCCAAGATGAGCAAGTCCCTGGGAAACTGCATCTATTTATCCGATCCGGAAGAAGAAGTAAAGAAAAAGGTCATGAGCATGTATACAGACCCCAACCACATCCAGGTATCCGACCCAGGAGAAGTGGAAGGAAACACAGTATTCACCTACCTGGATGCATTCTGCAAGGATGAAGATTTTGAAAAGTATCTGCCGGATTATAAAAATCTTGACGAGCTAAAAGACCACTACAGACGTGGCGGCTTAGGCGATGTGAAGGTAAAACGGTTCTTAAACAGCATCCTTCAGGCAGAGTTAGAGCCTATCCGCAAAAGGAGAAAAGAATATGAGGCCAACATTCCTTACGTGTACCAGATATTAAAAGAGGGAAGCGAAAAGGCAGAGGCAGCTGCGGCCCGTACCTTAAAGGGCGTGAAGGAAGCATGAAAATCAATTATTTTGATGATCAGGAATACATTGAGGAGCAGGCAAGAAAGTATAAGGGCCAGGAATAGAGGCATATATGAAGATAGTTTCCATTACCGAGATTTTGGAATGCAATGAATTTATAAAAGGCAAAGGCCTGGAATTTAAGATTCATTTAAGAGATGCCTGCGGCAAACAGTCCTGCTGGATCGAATCATTTCATGATAAAAACAGCAGCGGGCAATGGGAGGAGCTTTATAAGGCTTTGGAGGAGTTTTTTTGCAGGCTCCGGTTCCGACTGGAATACGGAGAAGATAAAACAAACTTCTGGCTGTTGTAATACGATCGACAGAAATGCCGGGGAAGTGCAAAGGGATTTTTTTCTTTGCACTTCCCCGGCATTTTTTTGCAGTGTAAAAGATCCTTTTAAATATTTTTCCCTGATACCAATTATCAACCTCATCAGCCGGACCATATGAGCCCCCCCGAAATAAGCCTGTCTGCTTCGTCGGTTGTATAAATTCCCAATGAAAACGAAATAGCTAGTTCCAACAACCCTTATAAATAAGTGTAATTAATGAAATATTTATTATATATTAGTAAAACTAATAAAATGAAATTAATATAAATAATAAATAAAGCATTAAAACTTTATTAAATTTTCTTGAATAAATAAGAAAAAAAACTTTATAATTATGTGGTAATTAAGAAACGGCAGTCTCTTAAAATAAAATCAAAAAGGAGCTTTACCATGGAGCAGTTCTTTAAACTCAAGGAAAATGGAACGAATGTCACAACTGAGGTTATAGCCGGAATCACCACATTTTTTGCCATGGCGTACATAGTTATAGTAAATCCTAATACATTAAGCCAGGCAGGCATGGAGTGGGGAGCAGTATTTTTAGCGACCATCATTTCTGCGATTATAGGTACCTTAATTATGGGCCTTGTGGCCAATGTGCCATATGCTCAGGCACCTGGTATGGGATTAAACGCATTTTTTTTGTTTACACGGTTTGTTTTGCACTAAAGTTCACATGGCAGCAGGCTTTATCAATGGTTTTCATCTGCGGACTCCTTAATATTTTTATCACTGTGACCAGTATCCGTAAGTATATTATTAAAGCCATCCCTCTAAGTCTGCAAAATGCCATCGGCGGTGGGATTGGTATCTTTATTGCATACATAGGTCTTTTGAATGCAGGTGCCATCAATTTTACGGCAGGCGTCCCTGCAATGTCTGTGATCTCAACAAAAGCACTTATATTATTTATCATAGGTCTTGTATTAATTGTTGTATTGACTGTGATGGACGTAAAGGGGGGTATTTTAATTGGCATTATCTTAACAACTTTGATCGGTATTCCATTAGGCATTACAAAAACAGGCGATACCGTTAATTTTTCAGAAGCCTTGTCAGTGCTTCCAACTACTTTTGGCGTAATTTTTACGGCAGACGGACTTCCTGCCTTATTTAACGATATGACAAAGCTTCCTATTGTTCTGATTACTATTTTCTCTTTCAGCTTATCCGATACATTTGATACAATCGGAACCTTCATTGGAACAGGCCGCAGAAGCGGAATCTTTAGTGCGGAGGACGAAGCTTCCTTAGAGTCAGGTAAAGGGTTCTCTTCCAAGATGGATAAAGCGTTATTTGCAGATGCCACAGCGACTTCCATAGGAGCCATTTTTGGCACCTCAAACACGACTACCTATGTGGAAAGTGCGGCAGGAATCGGAGCCGGCGGACGTACCGGCCTTACTTCCGTAGTTGTAGCTGCCTGCTTTGCTTTAAGTGCATTTTTATCCTCCTTTATCAGTGCAATCCCATCTGTGGCAACGGCACCAGCCCTTGTTATTGTTGGCTGTATGATGATTTCTTCCTTTAAGGAGATTGATTGGACCCAGCTCGAAGAAGCAATTCCGGCTTTTTTTGCAGGCGTTTTCATGGCGCTTTGTTACAGTATTTCTTATGGAATTGCAACGGCGTTTATTTTCTACTGCATCGTAAAGATCTGCAAAAAGAAAGCAAATGAGCTGAATCCTATTATTGTAGTGGCAACAATTCTGTTTATTGTAAACTTTGTATTACAGGCATTTCTGTAATTAATTTAACCGAATCAGGCAGTGAAGCGGATTGTGAATATCCGCCTGACAAACTGTTGTAACAAAAGTAAGAAAAATAGGACCATACAATTTTAAGCTTTTGTCTCTGTGTAATGCAGGGGCAGAAGCTTTTTTTCTTTTATGGAGAAGTTAGTAATAATTATCAGTGTCAGTATTGAAGTTTCTGGTAAAATGTGCTATAATCACAATGTGAATTAGGAGTAACTAACTCATAATAATTATGGAAATAAGCCATATTAATGTAGTATGGCTGCCAAAGCGGTCCATTCCTGGAATTTGGAATGAGGCTGCAGCTTACAGAACGGCATCAGAAAAGTTTTTTATATGATGATCAATGATGAAACATGGAAATTGGAAAGACTTCCCTTAAGGAATCCTTTCCATTGTAGAAATCATTTAAAAGAAAAGGAGAAAAACCATGAATTATCTGGAGATTGAAAAAGTAATAGGAAGAGAAATTATTGATTCCAGAGGAAATCCTACCGTAGAGGCTGAAGTACATCTGGCAGACGGAACCATAGCCAGGGGAGCGGCGCCCAGCGGTGCTTCTACCGGTGAATTTGAGGCTCTGGAGCTTCGGGATGGGGACAAGGCCCGCTATGGCGGAAAAGGTGTCTTAAATGCAGTTCATAACATCAATACAGTGATTCATTACGCAATCACGGGAATGGACGCTTCCGATATTTATGCCATTGACCAGGCAATGCTTTCTGCAGATGGGACAACGGATAAGTCAAGACTTGGAGCCAATGCGATATTAGCAGTGTCCATCGCCTGCGCCAGAGCAGCAGCTATGAGCATGGGAATTCCCCTTTACCGCTTCTTAGGCGGAATAACCGGCAACCGTCTCCCGGTTCCTATGATGAATATTTTAAACGGCGGAGCCATGCAGCCAATACAGTAGATGTGCAGGAATTTATGATCATGCCGGCAGGAGCCTCCAGCTTTAAGGACGGACTCCGGTGGTGTACGGAAGTATTTCATTGCCTGGCATCCATATTAAAGTCAAAGGGCCTGGCTACTGCTGTAGGAGATGAAGGTGGTTTTGCACCGGATCTGGATAGCGACGAGGCTGCCATTGAACTGATTCTTGAGGCCATCAGAAAGGCAGGCTATGAACCTGGACGTGACTTTGTCCTGGCTGTGGACGCAGCTTCCAGTGAGTGGAAGGGAGCCAGCAAGGGAGAGTATATCCTTCCCAAATGCGGGAAACATTTTACTTCTGAGGAACTCATTGAGTACTGGAAAAAGCTTTGCGAAAAATATCCCATTTATTCCATTGAGGATGGCCTTGATGAAGAAGATTGGGAAGGCTGGGAAAAGCTTACAAAAGAACTGGGCAGCAAGGTCCAGTTGGTTGGTGATGATTTGTTTGTAACCAATACAGAACGCTTAAAGAGAGGAATCATGAATGGATGCGGCAATTCTATCCTGATTAAGCTTAACCAGATTGGTTCTGTATCAGAAACTCTTGAGGCGATTAAGATGGCTCACAGCGCAGGTTACACGGCAATTACCTCCCACCGTTCCGGTGAGACGGAAGATACCACCATTGCAGACCTGGCAGTCGCTCTTAATACGTGTCAGATTAAGACAGGAGCACCAAGCAGAAGCGAACGTGTGGCAAAATATAACCAGCTGCTTCGGATTGAAGAAGAACTGGGAGGAAGTGCGGTTTATCCGGGAATGGAAGCATTCCATATCCGGCGGTCATAAGAAATGGGGGAAGACCCGGCAGGTCTTAAATGACAGACCTGCCGGGTCTGTTTTATAGAGTGGAAAAGGAATTGATGAAAGAGGCAAAAGATGATATGCTATAAGCCATAAGAAATCCAATGAGGAGACGTTTGAACCATAAAAAGATGGAAGTCAGATCTGGGGTCTACCTGTTTGAAAAAAACCGGAAAACAGGTGCTTTTAAAGCTGGTACTCCCTAAGATGGAAAATGGAGTAATCGATTGTATATACAGAAAAAGATAGAAAAAAAATCGTGAATATACAAGGCCTTCTTTCAATACAATGAACAATAGCGTAATGGCGCCAAAGGCAATCCTGAGCCGGGCTCATTGCCTGCAGAAATAAATGTATTTGAAAGAGAGATGAAAAAGTTGGCAGAAGTAAAACGGATCAGGTGCGGGAGTGTGAACAGCTATCTGATTGAGGAACATGGAAGAGCCATTTTTGTGGATACAGGAAGGAACGGATCGGAAGAAAAAAATACTGGCACAGTGCCGGAAAACAAAAGTGGAACTGATCCTGCTCACCCATGGTCATGTGGATCATGTGCAGAATACGGCCTATCTTAAGAAGAAACTGGGAGTGCCGGTAGCCATACATAAGGAGGATTTAAGCCTTATAAAGGATAATTTTAGTGAACCTCTCCGTTTTCAGGGGATGCTGGGAATGGCGGTTGCAGAGGTTTCAGCGAAAAGCTCAGAAACAGACCGGATACCTGAATTTACCCCGGAAATTTTTATAAATGAGGGAGACTGGCTGAAGGATTATGGGATCAATGCCAGGATCATGGGGCTTCCTGGCCATACCAGAGGTCCATAGGAATTGATATTGATGAAAAAGCTGCTATTGTTGGTGATGCACTGATGAACATGTTTTATCCGGGGTTGTCCCTGGTGTACTGGGACAGGGCGGAGATGTTAAAAAGCGCGGATAAGATCAGCGCCCTTGGCGCAAGAAAGGTATATTTCGGCCATGGAGGTCCGGTGGAAAACCGGGCGTGGAACAAGGCAGGGATTTAGACAAAGGTTTAAGACGGTATGGTACGGATTTATCTGGAACGGTATGAAGCCTCCCAAGGAAAGAAAAAAATGGGAGCAGGAGCACGAGCTTGGAAAAAAAGCTTCTTTATACGGGATTGAAGGATTTATATGGAATCAGTTCAGAATTACAGAATCAGCCGGTCATTTTAAAAGGGGAGCATGGCAAACCCTATTTAAAGGACTTTCCTCACATCCATTATAACATCAGCCATACAGATGGCATGGTGGCCTGCGCAATTGGAGACAGGCAGTTGGGAATCGATGTGGAGAGGATACGGTCCTTCCGGCAAAATATCCTTAAAAAGGTTTTTTCTGATGCCGAAAGACGCCGTATGGAGGAAATATCGGAGGAAGAACGTTCCCAGTATTTTTTCCGAATATGGACATTAAAGGAAAGCTACCTTAAGGCGACAGGCTTAGGTATTACCATTCCCCTGTCCACCATTTCTTTTGAATGGAAGGAGGAGGCTTCTTTTGCATGCTCTGTTCCAGGTGCGTCTTTTCACCAGACCATGCTGGAGGGAGGCTATGTTCTTTCCATATGCACCCTGGGAGATGAGGAAATTAATTTTGGGCAGAACCTTGTTTTTTTCCGCCAAAGACGAAAGCCTTTAGACCGGGCTTTGCTTTCAGAAACCATAAGACCTGAAAGTGTCAGCACGATTCCCCAGGCAGACTGGAAGCTGACGCGTTCATTTAGCAGGAGCATGGATGAGATCACGGTGATTACCGGGACCGCATAGATGTAAACACTGGTCTTTACAGAGCCCAGATCCTTTACGGCAAAATTCCAGGTGGCAAAGCATAGGGCGGAAGCGCCCAGGCCCAAAAACAGAATATTTAATAAGTTCTTTGTGTCAGCAAATCGGTAAAAGCCCAGACGGAAGGGGAGAATTGCCAGTACAGGAACCATGAACAGAAGGCCATAAAAGAAAATGTGCCTTGTTGTTTCAACGGTTCCATGGCCGTATTCGCCTATTTTTTTTGTGATTACGGAATAAGCGGCCCAGGTAACAGCGGCAGCCAGTGCAAGAAGATCTCCCTTGGGGTTTGTCCTCATACCTGATGATCTTTGAAAGCTGATCAGGCTGATTCCAAGAATGGCAATCAAAAATCCGGCCAGAAAACGGGGGCCGGGTTTTTCTCCTTTTAAGAACAGCCAGTCAAACAGGGCTGTAAAAAAGGGGGCTGCGGCTATGATCACGCTGACGTTGGCAGCAAGAGTAATGGTAAGGGCAAAATTTTCCATTAAAAAATATAAGGTCACGCCGCAGATTCCGGCAGCTGCGAAAAGGCATTCCTGCTTTTTGCTTTTCGTCCGCAAAAGGCGGGGACAAGCCAGCCATAAGGTGGCATAGCCGATGAGAAAGCGGAAAAACAAAATTTCAAGAGGGGTAAAGGCCTCAAGAAGAACTTTGGTAGAGATAAAGGTGGTCCCCCATACGAATATGGAGAATCCTGCGGCCAGGTGTCCGTATAAATGGTTCTGCTCATTCATGATTGTCTGCTCCTGTAAGTAATATTATGCCACCTTAAAGGAAGGGCAGTTATCTCGTTATATTACTGGCTCTTCCTTGCCTGGCGGTTGATTAAATTTTAGCACAGAACATAAAAAAATGTCCTGCAGAATGCCTCTGATATTGGAAAAATGGTATTTTGCCAAAAACAAGGCTTATGAAATCATAAAAAACGGGCAAAAATCTCATAAGGAATAAAAAGCAGATTGGAGGAAAAATCATGAAAACCATGACAGACAACTTTTTAATTTCCTTTTTACAGAGATTTGACGAGCATCCTTTTGATGTAAAGCTTCGCGGAGAGACTTATCATATCGGAGAGGGCAATCCGACGTTTATCGTGGATATGAAAGAGGACATCCAGGGCAAGGATTTACTGACCAGCACTTCTCTGGCACTGGGAGAGGCCTATATGAAAGGAAACCTTGATGTGGAAGGGGATCTGTTTCACGCACTGAATCATTTCCTGGGCCAGATGGGGAAATTTTCAATGGATCAGGGAAAGCTTAAGAAGCTGATTTTTTCATCCCAGTCCAAAAAGAATCAGGAAAAGGAAGTCACTTCCCATTATGATATCGGCAATGATTTCTACCGCCTGTGGCTTGACGATACCATGAGCTATTCCTGCGGCTATTTTAAGACAGAAAGCGATACTTTACACGATGCCCAGTGCAATAAGGTGGAGAGGATATTAAAGAAGCTGTACTTAAAAAAGGATATGACCCTTTTGGATATCGGCTGCGGCTGGGGATTTTTGCTGATCAGGGCTGCCAAGGAATACGGGGTACGGGGAGTTGGGATCACCTTAAGCAAAGAACAGAAAAAGAAATTTGAAGAACGGATCAGGGAGGAAGGCCTGACGGGCAGGGTGTCGGTGGAATTAATGGATTACCGGGATTTAGAAACCTGGGGCAGGACCTTTGACCGGGTTGTCAGCGTTGGCATGCTGGAGCATGTGGGAAGGAATAATTATGAGCTGTTCATAAAAAAATGCGGAGACAGTGCTAAATCCCGGCGGATTGCTTCTTCTTCACTATATCAGCGCCCTAAAAGAATATCCCGGCGATCCATGGATGAAGAAATATATTTTTCCGGGAGGCACCATACCAAGCCTTCGGGAGATCATCAATATTTTAAGTGAACACCGGTTTTACACCCTGGACGTGGAAAGCCTCCGCCGCCATTATTGCAGGACCCTGCTTTTGTGGGGAAGGAATTTTAATGACCACCGTTCCGAGATCGAGAAAAAATGGGAACAGAGTTTGCCAGAATGTGGGACTTATATTTAAGCGCCTGTGCCGCTACTTTCAATAACGGGGTCATTGATCTCCATCAGATTCTTGTATCCAAGGGAGTAAACAACCAACTTCCCATGACAAGATGGTATGAATAAATGAAAACAGCCGTGGCTGCCCATGTGTGTCAGCCGCGGCTTTTGCCGACCATTGGATCATCTGCCTGTCCTGTCTGTTTTGATGAGGAGAAATAGTTGCCGTATTTTGGAAAGCATGTTATGATTCCATAGGATAAAACTGACAGGAAGTGGAAAGGGATTTTTGTGGAACAACATGAACAAAAGAAAAAAAGAACTGGCTCCTGGTTCTGATTTATACAATCATGATTCTCCTTTGTTTTGGCATTGTCATGGTTGTGGATCATCTGGATACCTCCGACCGCGACAGGAAGGAAACCTCCGGCAGTCCCTATGAGGAAAGCCCAGACAGCCCGGGGCAGGAGGAAAGCACAGATAATAAAGACGATACAGCCTCTGAGACAGAAGCAGGCGGCGGGATGAGGGAGCCGGAAAGTAAGAAAGAGATCAGGAAAAAAAGGCCGGATAAGCCTGCTGAGAGAGAAGAAACAGAGGAAGAGACAGAGGAATATAAGCCTCCTGTGATCGTAGTCGCTTCTGATGTTCATTATTATTCTCCGGAGCTTACGGATTACGGTGAAGCTTTTGAGGAGATGGAAAAGCGTGACGATGGAAAGCTGGTCCATTATATTCCGCAGCTCATGGACGCATTTACAGTTGAAATGGAAGAGCTTAAACCCTCTGCCGTGATCTTAAGCGGGGATCTGACCCTTAATGGGGAAAAGGCAGGCCATGAAGCATTGGCGCAAAAGCTTGAGATCCTGGAAGAAAAGGGAGTAAAGGTACTTGTCATACCCGGCAATCATGATATCAACAATTATTCTTCAGCCTCCTATTTCGGCAAGGAGAAAAAAAGTGGCAGATATCGTAGATCCCGAAGGATTTTATAATATTTACCGCCGGTTTGGGTATGACCAGGCAAGGAGCCGGGATGAGAATTCTTTAAGCTATGTTTACGGGCTGGATGAGAAGAACTGGCTTCTCATGCTTGACTCTGCCCAGTATGACCCCCTTAACAAGGTTGGGGGAAGGATCAAAGAAGAAACCCTGGCGTGGATGAAGGAGCAGCTTGAGGAAGCAAGGGATCAGGGGATAACCGTAATACCGGTAGCTCATCATAACCTGTTAAAGGAAAGCATCCTCTATCCAACCGACTGTACTCTGGAAAACAGCCAGAATGTTATCTCCCTTTTGGAATCTTACAGGGTACCTCTTTACATAAGCGGCCATCTGCACTTGCGGAGGACGAAAAAACATAAGCCGGAGCCGGGAGAGAGCGGGGATGCGTACCATATCAGTGAAGTGGTTGCGGACTCCTTTGCCATTTCTCCCTGCAGGTACGGCATACTTAAATGGACCGAAGATGAAAGGCTGGTTTATACCACCAAAGAAACGGATGTGGAACGCTGGGCAAAAGAAACGGGGATTCCTGATGAAAATCTTCTTAATTTCAGGGAATACGGGACAGAATTTCTTGTAGAGGTGGTAAGCAGCCAGATTTCCGGCAGGATCAGGAACCTGCCCGAGGAACAGGTGGAAAAGATGGCGGGGCTGTATGGGGATATTAACAGATCCTATTGTGAGGGGATTCCTGTTGACGCAAAAGAAATACGCTCTGAGGAAGCCTTCCGCCTATGGCAGAGAAATCTGCCAGATAGCAGGATGTTTGATGAAATCGGCATGATCCTTAAAGACACGGGGCAGGACCACAATAACTGGGAGTGTGAGCTTCAGAAAAAGGAGTGAACCAGAAGGGAAAAGCAGGGGACGCCTCTTTACAATATATTTCATGTCGTGATATAATTATGAAACAAAATTACACAAAGTTCGAGGTAGATGGTTTATGCAGGAAAATATTAGCGTATCCGGTGTTCTCTGCTCATCCTATGATTCGTTTTTTTGAAGCGGAAAAAAGATTGCGGATTATATCCTGGCAAATAAAAGTGAAATAATCGATATGACGGTAGCGGAGCTGGCCCTTGCCAGCGGAACCAGTGATGCCACTGTGTCCAGATTCTGCAGAAGGTGCGGTTTTCATGGGTTTCATCACTTAAAGATCAATCTGGCAAAAGAGGTAGCAGAGGAAAGGGGCAATTCCATTGAGGTTTCCAATGACATCAGCCGGAACAGCATTGCCCAGTCCCTGCAGAATATATTGGCCAATAAGGTAGCGGAACTGACCCAGACCATATCCATGATGGACCCGGAAGAGTTAGACCGGATCCTGTCTGTGATCGAGCATGCCAGAACCGTACAGCTGGTGGCGGTGGGAAATACCATACCGGTTGCCCTGGATGGCTCTTTTAAATTCAACCAACTGGGGATTCCAGCCGTTTCCGGCACCATCTGGGAGACGCAGATGGCTTATACCTGCAATCTTAAGGAAGAGGACGCTATCATCGTCATATCCAATTCCGGCTTTTCCAAGCGGCTGATGACCCTGGTGGCGGTAGCAAAGGAAAACCATACGCCGATCATTGCCATTACGAACAATCAGTCCTCCCCTCTTGGCCAGGCCTGTGATTACCATATTACCACGGCTACCAGGGAAAAGCTCCTTTTAGGAGAGTTCTGCTTTTCCAGAGTATCTGCAACAACAGTGATCGAAATATTATACCTGTTTTTATCAGTCAGCAAAGAAGATTCCCATGACCGCATCAGGCGCCATGAAATTGCTATTTCTGATGATAAAAGATAAATCAGAACCGCCGGCAAAACCGGCGGTTTCTTATGCCTTCCGGGTCAGCTCCCATATAAACTTAAAATTTATGTAAAGTTGAAACAGAAAACTTATGAATGAATTCATCTAAGCCGATATAATTCAGTAAAGTTGATGGATCGGGCAATGCAACAATTGTCCGGGAATAATTGAAAAGGGAGATTAAGATGAACGAAGGAAAAATACTATGGAAAAACAGACTTTCAGTAAAAATTCCGGTTACAATGGCAATTATAATTTTGATTGTCATTGCCGCAATGTGTTCCTGTTTAAGTCTGCTGACGGGCAGCACCGTAACTAAAATGACGGAAAAAGAGCTGAATTATATTGCAGATGAAAATGCCAAAGAAGTGAGGTCATATTTGGACAGCATGCTGGTATTTTCCCAGGCATTATCTTTAGAAGTACAGAGGTATCAAACACTTAGCCCAGAAGAAGCAAACAAAATGGTGCAAAAATCTTTGCAGGGGGTATTGAATAATAACAAGATATTTTCAGCATATTTTGCTTTTGAACCAAACAAATTTATGCCGAATACACCAAACGGACTTTCTTATTATGCCTTCCGTGATGGCTCCGGCATAGGACTTGATGTTTTAAATGATTATGATACATATGGAAATGCAGATTATTATTTACCTGTTAAAACAAATTTATCGATTCATGTAACAGAACCATATGAATACCAGCTTTCTACAGGAGAAAAAGTTTGGCTGATTACATTGGGCTATCCTATTGTAAATGAAAGCGGCGAATTTTTAGGCGTTGCAAACTGCGATATTGATATGTCCAGTATTGCAGAATTAAGTTATGCAAACGGAGGATATAAGACTTCATACAGCTATATTGTTACAAGCAATGGAACTTGTCTGGCCCATACGGCGGATAAAGGAATCGTAGGAAGCGTGCCTAAGTCTGTTTCAGATTATGAAACGATTTTGAAGGCAGTAGCAAACGGAACTTCTGTAACAGATAAAATCAGGAATTCCTATTCTGATGGAAAGACTGCATTGGCTATTCATAAAGCCTTAATTTAGATGGGACTGATGTTAAATGGTCCAGTGCTTTTGTGGTGAATGAAAGCGAGGCCATGAGTTCCGTAACAAAGATCACTTTAGCATTAGCCGGCATTGGTATGATTGGTTTAGCTGTACTGATACTGGTCAGTGTTGTGGCGCTAAAGAAAGGCCTTGCTCCGGTGGATTCTGTCATGGGGCTTGCAGAAAAGATGAGGAAAGGCGATCTTTCTCACAGCAATGGGGCTGTGATTTATAAAAAAGATGAATTAGGGCTGTTGGCTAAAATCTTTTCGGAAACTTCGGAGGTATTGGGCGGCTATATCAATGAAATTTCAGAGGTGCTTGAAAATGTGGCTTCAGGCAATCTGGATATTTCAATTGAAAGAGACTTTATAGGAGATTTTAATAAAATAAAGCTTGATTTATGCCGTATTTTGGATTCACTAAATGATACCTTCAGCGAAATGAGAGTAGCGGCTGAACAGGTGGCAACCGGTGCAGAACAGTTTTCTGACGGTTCCCAGTCCCTGAGCCAGGGGTCAATTGAACAGGCAAGTTCGGTAGAAGAACTTTCTGCCAAAATCATGGAGATCACCAATCAGGTCAAGGAAAGCGCAATGTACGCCAATAATGCCAATAATAAAGCTGAGATCGTTGGAACGGAGCTGGTAAACAGTAATAAACAGATGAATGAACTACTTAAGTCCATAGGTGATATTACTGAAACCTCCAGCCAGATCGGAAATATTATAAAGACGATTGAAGATATTGCATTCCAGACTAATATACTGGCTCTTAATGCGGCTGTTGAAGCTGCCAGGGCCGGAGAAGCAGGAAAAGGATTTGCAGTTGTTGCGGATGAAGTGAGGAATCTTGCGTCAAAGAGTGCAGAGGCAGCTAAGAATACTACCGTTTTAATTGAAAGTTCTCTTCATTCCGTACAGGAGGGGGCTAAATTTGCTGAGATTGCAGCGGCTTCACTTGGAAATGTTGTGACAGGGGCCAGAGAAATTATTTCGGATATAGCTGAAATTTCAGAAAAAACAGAGGTGCAGTCTTCCTCTTTAGAAGAAGTTACAACGGGCCTTGAACAGATTTCAAGTGTTGTTCAGACCAATGCGGCGATCGCTGAGGAAAGCGCTGCTACCAGTCAGGAATTATCGGCACAGGCGCAGTTACTGAAAGAACAGATTGCAAGATTTATAATAAAGAAAAAAGGTCTTTTAATAAAATATCTCATTAAGAGCATATAGACGGCAGGTTTGCACAAGATTATGATGACTGTGTAAACCTGCTTTTTATATAGGTATTGGGTATGAATACTTTAAACTCGTTCAGGAAATATTATAAAGTCAATTAGCATAAAAAGCAGGTTTTTTCTTCCGGATAGAAGAGATAAATTGTGCAAAATCCTGAAAAATAGTAAGAAATAATATTTCTCGAATAAACGTGTTGACGAAATAAAGTAATCGTATTATATTATAGGAGAGGGAAGAAATAAAATTTTATAGATAAAAGGAGAGGTGACATATGATTTACACCGTAACATTTAATCCGGCATTGGATTATGTCGTAAGGGTAGATCACTTCACACTTGGAGCTGTCAATAGAACTGAGCAGGAAAGCATCTATTATGGGGGAAAAGGACTGAATGTATCTGCGGTTTTATCGACATTGGGGTATGGAAATACCGCACTGGGCTTTGTGGCAGGGTTTACCGGAGAAGAAATTGAACGGGGAGTCAAGGGCCTTGGGTTTCAGTCGGATTTTATCCGGGTTGAAAAGGGGCTGTCCAGGATCAATGTGAAGCTTAAATCCCAGGAAGAGACAGAGATCAACGGCATGGGTCCTGAAATCACCGGAAAAGACGTAAAGCAGCTTTTTGAAAAACTGGACCGTCTGACGGCCGGGGATGTTCTGGTCTTATCTGGCAGCATTCCAAAATCCATTGACGATGACATTTATGAGCGGATCATGAGGTCATTGGACGGAAGGGGAGTCCGTACGGTGGTGGATGCAACAAAGGATCTGCTTATTAATGTACTTCCTTACCAGCCATTTCTCATTAAGCCCAATAATCATGAGCTGGGAGAGATGTTTGGCGTAACCCTTCATGGCCCGGAGGAGATCATCAGCTATGGAAAGCGCCTACAGGAAAAAGGCGCCAGAAATGTGCTGATTTCCATGGCAGGAGACGGAGCTATCCTGATTACGGAACAAGAGGAAGTGTTCCGGATGGGAGTGCCAAAGGGAACGGTGAAGAATTCCGTAGGAGCAGGAGATTCCATGGTGGCCGGATTTATTGCAGGTTACCTGGAAAACGGCAGCTATAAGCACGCCCTGCGCTTAGGAAGCGCAGCGGGAAGCGCCAGCGCTTCTCAGAGGGGCTTGCAGGCAAGGAAGATATTATGAGACTGTATGAAGAATTATCAAAGGAGGGGTTTTGATGAGAATTACAGAATTGCTGAAAAAGGAAAGCATTGAACTGGGAGTAAAGGTTTCCGGCAAGGAAGAGGCCATTGACAGGCTGGTGGACTTAATGGAAGCCGGCGGAAGGCTTAAGGGTAAGGCCGGATACAAGGAAGGGATTCTGGCAAGGGAAGCGCTGGGAAGCACGGCAGTGGGTGACGGAATCGCCATTCCCCATGCAAAGGTAGCGGCAGTAAAGGAGCCGGGCCTTTCTGCATGGTAGTGCCGGAGGGCGTGGATTATGAAGCTTTTGACGGCTCACTTGCCCATTTGATCTTTATGATCGCAGCACCGGAAGGAGAAGCAGATGTCCACCTGGAGGCATTATCCAGGCTTTCTACCCTTCTCATGGACCCGGATTTTAAAAGTGATTTAATGAAAGCCCAATCAAAGGAAGAATTTTTACGTCTCATTGACGATAAAGAATCAGAACGGTATCAGAAGAGAGAAGAAAAATCAGAACCTGGGGCAAAGGCCCGCACCGGATATCAGGTTTTGGCAGTGACTGCATGTCCTACGGGAATTGCCCATACCTTTATGGCGGCAGAGAACTTGGAGCAGCAGGGGAAGAAGCTGGGGATTGCGCTTAAGGCAGAGACCAACGGAGCAGAAGGCGCCGGCAATGTCCTTACAAAGGATGAGATTGCTGCAGCGGACGGAATCATCATAGCTGCAGATAAAAAGGTGGATATGGCCCGGTTTGACGGAAAGCGGGTGGTCATGGCCACTGTAACGGAAGGCATCCAAAAGGGAGAAGAACTGATCAAAAAAGCGGTCAGCACAGAGACTCCTGTTTACCATCATTCAGAGTCTGCTTCCTCATCAGAGGACAGGGAGCAGGAACATGTCGGCCGCTCCATCTATAAGCATTTGATGAACGGCGTTTCCCACATGCTTCCTTTCGTGATCGGCGGAGGTATTTTAATTGCTCTGGCTTCCTGTTTGACGATTATTCCATTGATCCTTCTAATTTTGGCAAGAACACTCCCCTGGCCGCTTACTTAAAGACCATTGGAGAGCAGGCATTTGGAATGATGCTTCCGGTTCTGGCAGGATACATTGCCATGAGCATTGCGGACCGTCCCGGCCTGGCAGTGGGATTTGTCGGCGGACTTATTGCTAAAATGGGCGCCACCTTTGCAAACCCGGCAGGTGGAAGCGTGAACTCAGGCTTTCTTGGAGCTTTATTAGCCGGTTTTATCGGCGGATACATTGTGATCATGCTTAAAAAGGCATTCAGCAAGCTTCCAAAGTCCCTGGAAGGAATCAAGCCTGTTCTTTTATATCCGCTCATCGGTATTTTACTTGTAGCCGTGGTAACTACCTTTATCAATCCTTTTGTAGGCGCTATTAACGATGGAATTACGGGCCTGCTGAACGGTATGGGCGGTACCAGCAAGATCATTCTGGGTGCTGTGGTCGGCGGCATGATGTCCGTGGATATGGGCGGTCCTGTGAATAAGGCTGCTTATGTGTTTGGTACGGCTCAGTTAGCGGAAGGCAATTTTGATATTATGGCGGCTGTTATGGCTGGCGGTATGGTTCCGCCTATTGCTGTTGCTCTCTGCACCACATTTTTCAAAAAGAAATTTACGGAAAAAGAGCGTCAGTCAGGTGTAGTTAACTATATTATGGGATTGTCCTTTATTTCTGAGGGAGCCATTCCCTTTGCAGCCGCTGACCCAATCCGTGTAATTCCTTCCTGTATCATAGGTTCTGCAGTAGCAGGCGGTCTTTCCATGGCTCTTGGCTGCACCTTCGGGCGCCTCATGGAGGTATTTTTGTCCTTCCTACCATTGGAAATCCTTTTGGATACCTGATAGCCATTATCATAGGTTCTGCCGCAGGCTGCCTTATATTAGCAGCGTTAAAGAAGAATCTGGAAACAGAATAAGGTGTTTAAGGCGCCCCGGCGTTGCGGCTGGGGCGCTTTACTGCATCCTGGAAATGGGTGGATTTTTTTTCCGGTTATGTTTTATAATCTTAAGAAGCAGGATAGAATCGTCAGAGAAAGGGGTTAAGCAGTAAAAGAACAGGAAGGAGAAAACGATGTATAAATGCTGTATATTTGATCTGGACGGTACCATTATCAATACCATTCAATCCCTGGCTTACAGCATCAGCCTGACCATGGAGCATTTTGGATATGGGCCGGTTGATGTGGATCACACCAAGAAATTTGTAGGCGATGGATTTAAAAAGCTGGTTGAACGGGCCTTATTTATTCGGGAGATGATAAGCTGACCCATTATGAGGAAGCCCTTGCATTTTATGAGGATACCTTTGAGAAAAACTGCCTTTACAAGGTGGAGCCATACGAAGGGATGCCAGAGCTTTTGAAGTTTCTTAAAGATAAGGGAATCAAGATCGGGGTACTTACCAACAAAGGCCATGAACGGGCCGTTGAATGTGTGGAAGCTGTTTATGGCAAAGGCTTTTTTGATTTAATTACCGGGGAGGGCAATGGGGTCAAATGCAAGCCTGATCCCTCAGGAGCCTTTATGACAGCAGAGCACTTTCAGGCAAAGCCTTCGGAGTGCCTTTATTTTGGAGATACCAATACGGATATGAAGACAGGCATTCATGCCGGAATGGATACAGCAGCCGTAACCTGGGGGTTTCGTGACCGGGCGGAGCTGGAAGCATTTCATCCCAGGTACATGATCAGCCATCCCGATGAGATCAAGCATATTTTTGAATAAAATTTAAAAATAATGGTAAATTAAGGAGAGATATGTAAGAGTATCTCTTCTTTTTTATTTGGCAATGTGGGAGGAACTATGACGAATCACTTAAAATGGGGATTGATTATGATAGCGGCTGTCTGGGCTGCGTTAATAGGGATTATGCTGGGATATACCTGGAACATCATGCATATGCCCCAGAGGGCTCCAAATGTACAGATCCCTCAGATGCAAAATCCGAATATAAGCATTGAGACCCAGGAAAAAATGGAAGGCTACTGGACCGTGGCGGTGTTTGGCGTGGATTCCAGGGAAGGAACTCTGGGAAAGGGTACCAGGTCGGATATGCAGATGATCCTTAATGTAGATCTTGGCACCGGAGAAATCCGTCTGGTTTCTGTCTACCGGGACACCTATTTAAGAATCGATGATAAGGAGCGGTATGATAAGATCAATGAGGCGTATTTTAAAGGAGGCCATATACAGGCCATTGAGGCTTTAAGGGAAAATCTGGATTTAAGCATTGACGATTATGCATCATTTAGCTGGAAAGCCGTTGCGGATGCCATCAATCTTCTGGGAGGGATCGATGTGGATATCAGCCATGAGGAATTCCGGGTGATTAATGGCTTTATTACGGAAACTGTGGAATCTACAGGCGTAGGCTCCCATCACTTAAAGCAGGAAGGCCCTAATCACTTAGACGGGGTCCAGGCAGTTGCCTATGCAAGGCTCAGGAAAATGGATACGGATTTTAAGCGTACTGAGCGGCAGAGAGAGGTAGTGGACCTGGCGCTTAAAAAGGCCAGGGAAGCGGATGCGGCAACCTTAACAAAGGTGGTTACCGCCGTGCTTCCCCAGATATCCACCAGCATCGGTATGAAGGATATGCTTCCCTTGATGAAAAATGTAAAAAGGTTTCACCTGACTGAAACGGAAGGCTTCCCGTCAAAGCTTAAGGATGTGATGATCGGAAAAAGAGACTGTGTTGTCCCTGTGACCCTGGAGTCAAACGTAATAAGGCTTCACCAGTTTCTGTTTGATGAAGAAAACTATGAGCCTTCCGATACGGTAAAAGAAATCAGCAGACAGATCGAACTTCGGATAAAAAAATAAGGGCTGAAAAGGTGTTTGGCCTGTAAAGGGCAGAAGGAAGTTTTTCTTCTTATGTCTTTTACAGGCCTTTTCCTGTTCAAATAAAAAAACTGTCCTTTTCCTTCTGTTTAAAATGTGCTATACTATGCAAATGGAATCAGATAGGAGATGAAAAATGAATAAAAACAGCTTAAAAAAAACTCCTGTTTTTATGCCTGGCCATTCCTTTTGCAGCCGTGGCCTTATGGGGCTGCAGCAGAAATGACAGGCCCTCTGATACGGGAGAGCCTAAGCTCAAGGTCGTGACGACCCTGTTTCCATACTATGATTTTACAAGACAAGTAGCCGGTGACAGAGTGGAGCTGACCATGGTAGTTCCGGCAGGAATGGACAGTCACTCTTTTGAGCCAACTCCTGCAGATGTACAGACCATCCGGGAGGCAGATGTTTTAATATGCAACGGGGGAGCCCTGGAGCACTGGCTTTCCCAGGTTCTTAACGCGGTTGATTCCAGTGCCATGACCGTTGTTACGGGAATGGATTATGTGGATACGGTACAGGAAGAACTGGTGGAAGGGATGGAAGAGGAAGAGCACCAGCACCAGGAAGACGGGGATGACCATGGCGGGGACATAGAATATGATGAGCACATCTGGACTTCCCCTGTGAATGCCATGACTCTGGTGGAGGCTATCCGGGATACCCTTACAGAAAAGGATCCTGAAAACCGGAGCTATTATGAAGAGAGAGCAAAGGCGTACCTTGATAAGCTTAAAAAGCTTGACGGAGAGTTTCGCAAGGTGGCAGAGAATAAAAAGCGGGATATGATCATTGTAGGAGATAAATTTCCTTTCCGTTACCTGGCGGACGAATACGGCCTGTCCTACCGGGCAGCGTTTTCCGGATGCAGCACGGATACGGAACCCAGCGCCAGAACCATTGCCTATCTCATTGATAAAATGCGCCTGGAACAGATTCCGGTGATCTATTACCTGGAGCTTTCCAGCCACCGGGTGTCTGAGATCATTGCAGAGGAGACAGGGGCAGAACCCTTTTGCTTCATTCCTGCCACAATGTTTCAAGGCGGGAGTTTGACAGCGGTATTACTTATCTTGATCTTATGGAACAGAATGTGATTAATTTAACAAGAGGATTGGATGAATGAGCCATTAATACAATGCAGTCATGTGGATTTTGGATATGAGAACCAGGATGCTGTGGTGGATGTGACGATGGACGTTAATCCAGGGGAGTATGTCTGCATCGTTGGAGAGAACGGTTCCGGAAAGAGCACTTTGATGAAGGGGCTTTTAGGGCTGTTAAAGCCTACAGACGGCGTTATATCCGTGTCTGATGAACTAAAAAAAAGCGGAATCGGTTATTTGCCTCAGCAGACTGCGGCCCAGAAGGATTTCCCGGCAACGGTTTATGAAGTGGTCTTATCCGGCTGTTTAAGCCGCAGAGGAATCCGGCCCTTTTATTCAGGGAAGGAAAAAAAGGCTTGCGGTTCAAAATATGGAACGGCTGGGGATTAAAGCCCTTGCCGGAAAATGCTACCGGGAACTGTCAGGGGGCCAGCAGCAGAGAACCCTGATTGCAAGCACTCTGCGCCACTGATAAGCTTCTGATCATGGATGAGCCTATTACAGGTCTTGACCCCTCTGCCATAACGGAATTTTATGAAATAATCCGCAAATTGAACCGTGAGGAAGGGGTTGCCATTCTGATGGTGTCCCATGATATTGCCAATGTAGTGAAGCAGGCGGACAAGATCCTTCATTTAAAACGGGAGGTCCTGTTTTACGGACCAACTGAGGACTATTTAAAAAGCAATGCCGGATTTATTGATACAGGAGGTGCGTAAAGATGGGAATAATTGGTGAAATGCTGTCCTATCCGTTTCTGGTAAGGGCCCTGGCAGGAGGAATCCTGGTTTCCTTATGCGCATCCCTTTTAGGCGTCAGCCTGGTGCTGAAACGGTATTCCATGATTGGTGACGGACTGTCTCATGTCTCCTTTGGAGCCCTGTCCTTTGCGGTGGCCTTTGGCTGGTCCCCTTTAAGGATATCCGTGCCCGTGGTGGTGGTGGCCGCATTTTTCCTTCTGCGCATCACAGAGAATGGAAAGATAAAAAGCGATGCAGCCATTGCCATGATATCTGCCGTTGCCCTGGCAGCAGGCATTATCATCACTTCCATGACAACAGGAATGACAACGGATGTGAGCAGCTATATGTTTGGAAGCATACTGGCCATGAGCAAAGAGGATGTCCGTTTAAGCGTGATCCTGTCCTTTCTTGTGCTGGGCCTGTTTTTGATTTGCTATAATAAAATCTTTGCTGTGACCTTTGACGAAAGCTTTGCAAGGGCAACGGGAGTGAGAGTATCCTGGTACAATGTTCTGATTGCGGTTTTAACCGCAGTTACCATTGTTCTTGGAATGAGGATGATGGGAGCCATGCTGATTTCCAGCCTCATTATTTTTCCTTCCCTTACCTCCATGCGCGTGTTTAAAAGCTTCCGGGGAGTGGTTATATGTTCAGGGATTTTGTCGGTCGTGTGTTTTGTGATCGGTATGATGGCCTCCTATCGTTATTCCACCCCGCGGGAGCCAGTGTGGTGATGGTGAATTTGGCGGCATTTCTGGTTTTCTCAGCTGCAGGCTATGGGATAAGAATGAGCCGGGCCGATAAAAAGCGGGCCATGGGACCGCAAGAAAAGAGGAAAGTCAGTGAGATGAACATGGAAGAAAAACAATTAAAACGTGCCAGACGGCACATAAGCCAGACGCAGTTTATTGCTTATGGATTTTTTTGTCTGATCATGACAGGAGCCCTTCTTTTGATGCTTCCGATTTCCAGCAGGGATGGGCAGTCTGAAGACTTTTTTAAGCTGTCTGTTTACCGCTACCAGCGCCTCCTGTGTGACAGGACTGATTGTCAGGGATACCTGGACCCAGTGGTCTTTGTTTGGACAGATGGTGATTATGACGATGATACAGATCGGCGGTCTTGGGTTTGTAACGGTTGGCGTGTTTATTTCCATTGTGCTCAGACGGAAGATCGGATTAAAAGAGAGAGGTCTTTTGCAGGAAAGCGTCAATACCTTGCAGATCGGCGGAGTTGTAAGGCTGGCGAAAGGGATTATAAAAGGAACCTTTCTCTTTGAAGGAACAGGAGCCATCCTTCTGGCCCTCCGCTTTATTCCGAAATACGGGTTCTGGCGGGGGCTGTTTTACGGCATTTTCCACTCCATTTCCGCCTTCTGCAATGCTGGATTTGATTTAATGGGACATCAGGCGCCCTATAGTTCCTTTGTCTCCTATTACGATGACTGGCTGGTGAATCTGGTCATTATGTCTCTGATCATTATAGGCGGTATCGGTTTTATCGTATGGGAAGATCTATATAAGAACAAGCTTCACTTTAAAAAAATACATGCTCCATACCAAAATGGTTTTGGTGAGCACCGGGGTTCTGGTTTTTGGAAGCGGATTCCTTTTCTATCTGCTGGAAAGGAACAATCTTTTGGTGGGAATGAATGCCAGCGGACAGATCCTAACGTCCATGTTCAGTTCTGTAACAGCCAGAACAGCCGGTTTTAATACCACCGATACAGCGTCGCTGACCGATGGAAGCAAGCTGCTTACCATAATCCTCATGTTCATCGGAGGAAGCCCCGGGTCAACGGCAGGAGGAATTAAGACCACGACGATCTTTGTCCTTCTTATGTGCGTACATTCCAATATTAAGCAGACCTATGGGGTCAATATTTTCGGAAGGCGCCTGGAAGAGAACGTCATTAAGCGGGCAGGCGCTATTTTGACCATCAACCTGTTTTTGGCTCTTTCCGCATCTCTTGCCATTATGGCAATTCAGCCTCTGGGATTTTCGGATATCCTGTTTGAAACGGCATCAGCCATCGGAACGGTAGGAATGACCACAGGCATTACCAGGGATCTTTATCCTGTATCACGGGTGATCATCATTATTCTCATGTACAGCGGAAGGATCGGAAGCTTGTCATTTGCCCTGGCATTTGCCAGAGCCAGCGGAAGGCTCATGTGGAACAAGTAGCGGAAACCATCAATGTAGGTTAGAGGAAAAGGAGTGAAATCATGAAATCAATATTAATTATTGGACTCGGCCGGTTTGGCCATCATCTGTGTCTTAATATGGCAAAGCTTGGAAACGATGTCATGATCGTGGACCAGAAAGAAGAGTGCCTGGAAGACCTGCTTCCTTATGTGACCAGCGCAAAAATCGGTGACTGCACCAATGAAACAGTCTTAAAAAGCCTGGGAATAGCTAATTTCGATCTGTGCTTTGTATGCATCGGAACGAACTTCCAAAGCAGTCTGGAAATTACCAGCCTGGTCAAGGAGCTGGGGGCAGGAGAGTCATCAGCAAGGCAAACCGTGACATTCATGCCAAATTCCTGCTGAGAAACGGTGCGGATGAGGTCATTTATCCGGACAGGGACATTGCAGAAAAGCTGGCTGTCCGGTACAGCACGGATCATGTGTTTGACTATATTGAGCTGACACCGGAATATTCCATTTATGAGATTCCTCCTCTTCCGGAATGGGTGCATAAGACCATAAGGGAAATGGATATCAGAAACCGGTATCATATCAGTGTCCTTGGAATCAAGCGGGAAGGCAGGGCTCAGCTCATGCCGCCGGCAGATTATGTGATTCAGGCTCAGGAGCATTTGATGGTCATTGGCAAAAGAGAGCATATTGAGCATATATTAAAGGAACTAAAGTAGGGAAGCAATAGGAGGTTTGTTATGCCTGCATGGTTAGCTTCTAACGGTTCGACGGTTTTAGTAGCCCTTGTCATTTTGGTGCTGGTGTGTATTTCGATCAGGCAATTCATTAAAAATAAGGGAAAAGGCGGCTGCGGTCATTGCGGCGGGTGCTGCAGCCATTGCAGCGGAGGATGCAATCAATGCATCTTTGGAAATGCTGATGAGGAAAAGAAGGAATCATAAAGAGGAAAAGAATGAAGGAGGATGCCCATATGTTTTAGGGCATCCTCCTTCCGGTTTTCCATTATTTCAAATCCAATTTTAAGTCTCCGAATTTAATCCAGCCGATTTTTCTAAGTATTTCACCAAAGAGCAGGGTGAGAAGGGCAGGAAGGAGGAAGCAGACCATCAGGATTCCAAACCACATGAAAGGCCCGCCTTTCATTGCAGTGTAAACGCCGATAGGGCCTACCAGCGCAGGTGCCCATGCCGGAGCCTGCTGGTATGTTTTTTAGCTGGAATACCATGGTTGCTATGGGGCCGGTTATCATGGAAGCCAGGGTGGGGGCGATCCAGATCTTTGGATTTTTCACGATGTTTCCCATTTGCAGCATACTGGTGCCAAGGCCCTGGGCCATAAGGCCGCCTACTCCGTTTTCCCGGAAGGAGAGTACGGCAAAGCCGATCATCTGAGCACAGCAGCCGGCTGTGGCAGCACCTCCTGCCAGTCCGTCAAGGGATAAGGCGATGCAGATGGCAGCGCTGCTGATGGGCAGGGTCAGGGCGATGCCGATGAGGGCGGATACCAGGATTCCCATAAACAATGGCTGTAATTCGGTAGCTGTTTTCACAAGGACGCCAAACCAGTTCATAAAGCCTGCTACGCCTGGTCCTATGGACTGTGCCACGAGGACTCCGGAAATGATGGTCACTCCAGGGGTGACCAGAATGTCCAGCCGGGTTTCCTTTGAAACGATCTTCCCAAGCTCTGCTGCAACCACTGTTGCGGCAAGAGCGCCCACAGGTCCCCCGAGAGCATTGCCGGCAATACCTACGGTTGCTGCGGAAAAAAGGACCAGGCAGGGGCGTGAAGGGCATAGGCAATGGCAACGCCAGGGCCGCTCCGGTGGCGGCTTTTGCGTAGTCCGCAATCACAATAAAAATAGCGAGATTGAATTGCTGGCCCAGAGTACCGAATATGGTTCCGATCAAAAGAGACGCAAAAAGGCCAAATGCCATAGCACCCAATGCATCAATGAGATAGGTCTGGACAGTAATTGTGACGTTTTTCCTCTTCAGGAACTCTTTTACGCCGCATTTTTCCATAATAAAAATCTCCTTTAAATAGTATGGTGCACACATTTGACCTTTGTCAAAGCAGTTGCCATGTATTCTACCATAAAATAACCGGATTGCAAATATTTATGCAGAAATTTGTAAAAATTGATAATTTTTAAACAATATCTGCAGGAAAAACCCATGGGCCGCTGCTTGACTTTGTTTAAGGTTTGTGACACAATAAATAAATGTAATTTCATGTAAAACTCTGGAAAGAAAAGAGGTACCTATTGATATGACGAAAATTGATATTATTTCCGGTTTTCTTGGGGCTGGAAAAACGACTTTTATTAAGAAACTGCTGCAGGAAGCCATTGCCGGAGAGCAGGTTGTCCTGATTGAAAATGAATTTGGTGAGATCGGTATTGACGGAGGTTTTTTAAAGGATGCGGGGATTGAGATCCGGGAAATGAATTCCGGCTGTATCTGCTGTTCCCTGGTAGGTGATTTCGGTAAATCCCTTGAAGAGGTGCTGACAAAATACCATCCGGACCGTGTGATCATTGAACCGTCAGGCGTTGGTAAATTATCCGATGTCATGAAAGCGGTTGTTGATGTGGCTTCTGAGGTGGAAGTGACATTAAACAGTGCGGTCACCATCGTGGATGCGCAGAAATGCAGGATGTACAGAAAGAACTTCGGAGAGTTTTTCAATAACCAGATCGAGAATGCAGGAACAATCGTATTAAGCCGTACCGATATCGCTCCTTCCGACAAGGTGGATCAGGCAGTCCAGATCATCCGGGAGCTGAATCCAAAGGCTTCTGTTGTGACGACTCCATGTGAAGAACTGAGCGGAAAACAGCTTCTGGAAATTATAGAAAAACCGGATACCATGGCAGAGGATTTGATGAAAGAAGTGAGAGAACGCCGCCATCATCATGAGGAGGGCTGTGGCTGCGGTCATGACCACCATCACGATCATGTTGAAGCATGCGGCTGCGGAGGCCACCACCATGACCATGAGGAAGAGGAGTGCGGCTGCGGAGGGCATCATCATGACCATGAGAAAGAAGAGTGCGGCTGCGGAGGCCACCACCATGACCATGAGGAAGAAGAGTGTGGCTGCGGAGGCCATCATCATGACCATGAGGAAAAAGAATGCGGCTGCGGAGGCCACCATCATGACCATGAGAAAGAAGAGTGCGGCTGCGGAGGCCACCACCATGACCATGAGAAAGAAGAGTGCGGCTGCGGAGGGCACCATCATGACCATCACCACGATCATGGAGAGGAATGCGGCTGCGGACATGATCATGACCATCATCATGCGGATGAAGTATTCAGCAGCTGGGGCCTTGAGAATGTAGCTCCTATGAGCAAAGAAGAGCTGGATAAGATTCTTGATGAACTGGCTTATGGAGATGATTTTGGAGATGTACTGCGTGCCAAGGGCATGATTCCAGGTGAGGAAAAGGGCACATGGCTTTACTTTGACTTGGTTCCGGAGCAATACGAGATCCGAAACGGAGCTCCGGAATATACCGGTAAGGTTTGTGTAATCGGAGCGAATTTAAAGGAAGAAGAACTTAAGAAGTCCTTTGGAAGATAAGCAGAATGGAGGGAACCCCTTACAGGGATACCTATATGCCCTGAGAAAAAGGGTAGGAAAGAGGAAACTATGAGCAACACGGATACAATGGAAGACGACTTTATGCCGGTATTCCTTATAAATGGATTTTTGGAGTCTGGAAAGACCCAATTCCTTCAGTTCACCATGGAGCAGGATTATTTTCAGTCTGATGAGAAAACGCTGCTGATTGTTTGCGAAGACGGTGAAACCGAATATGACCAGTCGCTGTTAAAGCGTACCAGGACAGCAGGTGTATTTATAGAGAGCATAGAGGAACTGAATCCGGACAGGCTTTTAGAGCTGGAACTGCTTTATAATCCGGAACGGGTTTTGATCGAGTGGAATGGAATGTGGAATTTAGATGACCTAAAGCTTCCTGATGATTGGAAAATCTACCAGCAGATCACCCTGATCGATATGTCCACCTTTGATTTGTACTCAGCCAATATGAAACCTTTGCTGTATTCCATGGTCCGTAATTCGGAGATGGTCATTTGCAACCGCTGCGACGGAATAGAAGACTTATCCGGTTACCGGCGGACCCTTAAGGCGATGTGCCTAAGGGAGAGATTGTATTTGAAGATTCCGAGGGCGAGATCAATGAGATTTCTGAGGAAGATCTTCCCTATGATATGAGTGCAGAGGTGGTGAGCATTTCGCCGGAAGCTTATGGGATCTGGTATATTGATTGCATGGAAAGACGGGACCGTTATGAAGGAAAGACCGTGGAATTTACTGCTATGGTTCTGAAGACTCCCGATTTCCCGAAAAATTATTTTGTGCCCGGACGAATGGCAATGACCTGCTGCGAGGATGATATGACCTTTTTGGGCTTTGTCACCAAGCCAGGGAAGCCAAGGAACTGGAAACAAAGGAATGGGTTCGTGTAAAGGCAAAAATTGCATATGAATTCTGGAAGGATTATGAAGGAGAAGGGCCTGTATTGTATGCGGAGTCTGTGGTTCCGGCTCAGCCAATTAAGGGATATGTGCAGTTTTAAGAAGTAAAGATTGTTTCCCATGGCATGATTCTGGGATGACAGAAAGCCGCCCTGCTGACAAAAAAAACAGCGGGGCGGCCTTATTGCGTTATGGAGATTAATTTACATATTCCGAGGTTCAGTAAAATGCTGCATATACGGGCAAATTGCTCACGTTGTTCGTAATGGCACCATGAGGCCGCTACACAAACAAGCACCACCTGATTCCATATTTATCAATTAAATCTGTCATCAGTGGACTATATTCGCATGGTGAAAGGGGCATAAGAATTTTAGCATTTGCTTTCAATATTTCATATGCTTTCCTCACCATATCCTCATTTCCTTCTCCGTAATGAAGACAAAACTGCATTGCATTGCCTGTAATTGTTTCCCCGCCTTGAATGGCATATTCTGAATTCCGTTCTGCCACTGCTAAAATTTCTCCCTGAATATCTAACTCAGCATGATAAAATGTCCCGTCACTGTTAGGATAACTGCTTATAAGAGTAGCATCAAAAGCTTTTTGATAAAGAGCCACAGCCTTATCACTTCTTGTAACGTATGCCTGCATCATTGACCTTTTCATAATGGACCTCCTGAATATTATTCCTGTTATATGTCTTATCTGTCTTTTGCAAATGACAGCGAATATAAAATTTACCCATATTTTACAAGGCTCATCCATATAAGAGACTGCATTTTATTTTCAGTATAACAAAGTCCGGCTGTTTTTTCTATCCTTTAGAAGTGATTTTTCCTTTTTCTTCCATCTTGTTGGAGAAAGTTCCCTCCCCTCATTTGGGAGCAGGTATTTATACTGCTGGAAAAGAACTTGACGGCAAAACCACTCCGCCCTTATGGAGGCAAAAACAGAGGTGACAGGCTCGTTAAGGCGAGAAAAGAGGGTGTCGCAAATTGTAAAATTTCAACAAGATATGGACTCTGGCCATTTGGTCAACACCAATATCTTGTATGAAAAAAACAATTTGCGACACCCTCTTCTAAAAGCACCTGCCTGACTGGAGGCGCCGGCTTTATGGTTTTTGTTTTCAGATTACATTGGAGGTACCGGTGTCGGTCTTGCCGGATCAAAAACATCAGGAACATTAAATAAGTCCGTTAAGCTGTTAGGATAATAAAACATCCGGTATCCGTCAAGGTTTCTGCGGGCCTGGCGGAAGTAGTCAGTGCCCATCTGCATCCAGGTCGGCTTGCTGGCGTCTACGTTACAGAAATAACGGAAGCCAAGGGATTTTAAATATGTAAAACGCTCATTATTATCGGTATAAGGAGTCCAGCTTCCAATATCGCTTCCAAAGGGGAAGAGGATAATATCTGTGGGTCCGATCAGGGATTCAACGTTGCGTTCCCATTTGTCACTGTCTGCCTTAAAATGTTCCATGGATATGATTCCCATATTCCGATGGCCCCAGCTGTGGGAGGATAGCTCCCAGCCATGATCCTTTAAGGCCTGAGCTACCTTTGCAGCCTGTTCCCGGTCTGCTTCATAATTGGGATTCGTGGTCTTATAGGATTCATCTGTCCGATATCCCAGGATCCCGTTATAACCGGTAAATGCCAGGATTCCCCGGGCTCCCTTGTAGGAAAAGCCGGGATGGGTTTTTATAAAGTCTTCAAGAATCGGCACCAGATCATAGTCGCCAACAGAAACGCTTCCGTCAGCCATTGTCATCTCGCAGGTGGGATATCCATCCTCTCCGATGACAATGCGGGTGGCAAACCCGTCGCCCTGCATATATTCGTAATAGCACACATCATCCTGTGACAGGACAAAGGCTTTCTTTCCCGGAGGAAGCATGATATCACCATAAACAAATTTTGGATTGCCGTTTTCATCTTTCGTTTCATAAGCCAGGTCATGGATCTTTACAAGAACATACCCTTTGTCATACATAGACTGCATTATTTTAAGAAATTCAGATTTGGTGGTCATCATCTGGTTGTAACCCCCCTGCTTGGAATCCCCGTCAAAGGCTTTTGAAGTGTCTGCGATAAGGGAATGGAAAAAAACATGGGTGACATCCTGAGGATTGAACCGTACCAGGGCCTCCTTGGCGGTATTGTAACCGGCAACTGCAGAAGTCACTTCTTCACTTGTGCTGAAATCGGGGTCAGACTGGAGAAGACTGATCGCCCCGTCATAATCATATTCCAAAGAAAGGGCTTCTGCCTGGGAAAGAAGGGCTTTTAATTTCTCTTCGCTGGATGGTTCGCTTGCAGTGGCCTCTTCCGGGGAAGGATCCAGTGTTCCATCTCCGGAAGGAAGCTCTGCAACTGAAGTATCGGCAGGCAATGCCTTATATTTTAACTTTTTGTTAATCATAATTCCGCATAGAGTCAATACGGTAACGATTAAAATTCCAAGGAGAACGATCAGGATAACCTGTAATGTGTTGTTCCGGCCTCCGCCAGAATTTCGTCCACGAAAATCATGTCTGTTCATAGCTAAACCTCTTAATTCTGTAGTATTGGGGCAGTATTGATAGATTTTAAACATACCCGATACAAGTATAGCATACTTTACCAGAAGATGAAACGAAAAGATGTTAATTATTTTTGGAAAAAATGGCATATGTACGGGAAGCAGTCCCATACAATGATACAAAGGAATTTTAGGGGATCGTGTATCATATGAAGAGAGTTACGGCATTAATATTAAGCTGTCTTCTGCTATTTTTCTGTTTATGCTTTCCGGCAGCAGGGCAAGAGCCGGATGTGGCGGTAGCTCGGACATGATTATCCAGGCAGAAGAGGCGAAAAAGGTGAACGAGTCGGGCGGTCCGGCTTTGCAGTCACCCAGCGCCGTTTTGATGGAAGCGTCAACCGGTCAGATTATCTATGAAAAGAACGCGGATGAAAAAAAGGAGTCCGGCCAGTATCACGAAAATTATGACTTTGATACTTATTTTTGATGCGCTGGATTCCGGCAAAATCAAGCTGACAGATGAAGTGGTGACCAGCGCTCACGCAAAGTCCATGGGAGGCTCTCAGGTTTTCCTGGAAGAAGGAGAAGTACAGACGGTAGAAACCCTGATCAAGTGCATTGTAATCGCTTCCGGGAATGATGCCTCCGTAGCCATGGCGGAATACATAGCAGGAACAGAGGATGAATTTGTCAGGATGATGAATGAACGGGCGGCAGGACTTGGGATGACAAACACTCATTTTGAAGATTGCTGCGGACTTACCGAATCGGGCACCCATGTGACGACGGCCAGGGATATTGCGGTTATGTCAAGGGAATTGATTACCAAATATCCTCAGATTCATAACTATTCCACCATCTGGATGGAGAATATCACCCATGTGACAAAGCAGGGAACAAAGGAATTCGGCCTTTCCAATACCAATAAGCTTTTAAAGATGGCTACGAATTTTACAGTGACCGGTTTAAAGACCGGCTCCACATCAGTGGCAAAGTATTGTCTTTCCGCAACAGCGGAAAAGGAGGGGGTCCGCCTCATTGCTTCGATTATGGCGGCTCCGGATTACAAGGTCAGGTTTGCCGATGCCCAGACCCTTTTAAACTATGGATATGCCAACTGCAAGCTGTATGAGGATAAGGAAATGCTTCCTCTTCCCGATATGGTGGTGGATAACGGAGTAACGGATCAGGTGGCCTTGCAATATGGGGGATCTTTTTCTTATTTAAGCCTTAAGGGAGAAGATTTTTCCACCATTGAAAAGAAGCTGGAACTGGAACCTTCCATCTCTGCACCGGTAGAAGAGGGACAGAAGGCTGGAAATCTTGTTTACACCCTTGGAGGGCAAAAGATAGGAGAAGTTCCCATATTAACTGCCGAGGCAGTCAGGGAAGCCAAATTTACGGATTACTTTAAGCGTCTTTGGAGGGCCTTTAATCTGTAAGATATTCATGGGATAAACAATACCCTGCAAGCGGTACACAAAAAAGAACCTGTGTACCGCTTGCAGGGTATTTTGCCGTATGCTTAAGAGAAAGAGCCGTTGTATCTTGACGTTTTCTCTTCTTTCTGCAAAAATATTGACGGAAGGTCAAGGAAAGGATAAGATTAGTTAGTGCATGGGAGAAAACGAATCAGGGGAGGAAAACAGGTGGGAGATCGATTGCTTGCCCTTTGGTATCAGATGTCCTTGAAGCGGAAGCTGTATGTGATCATCGGAAGTGCGGGGATCATTATGGCAGCTTCCATCTTCATCAATCTGAAAGTGGCATATATTTTTATAAACGATGTGAGCATTATCATGGATGACAACCTGGCCTGTTACAAGTTCCAGGAGTCCATGAAGAATGAGAGCGGATTGTTTGCCCAGCTGCTGGCAAACAATACTGCAGAAAATAAAGCAGCATACCAGTCAGCCTGCCAGGAGACCAGGGGATATTTAAACAGCCTGCCTATGATTATGATAAAATCGGGGAAGAGCGTTATGGGATCACCTGGAACATCATCAATTGTTATGATACCTATGAGAAACAGCGGGAAAAAGTGGTGGAAATGAGTCAGAATGACCCCGGCTATATCAAGGAACTGTATATAACATACAATATGCAGAAATATCTGGATAACTATGGGACACGCCTGACCAAGGTGGTTTTAATGGGCGGAAATGATTACTACGAGATCCAGATTCCTGTGCTTAAGCGCATGCCTTATATTCTGGTTGCCATCAGCATCGCCGCTTTTTTGGTGCTTATGATGCTTTTGCGATTTATTACGGGCAGCATTGTAAAAACAGTGGTGCAGCTGGCCACGGTCTCAGGTAAGATCGAGAAAAACGATTTTTCTTCCCCTGACGTCCACTGGGATGGAAGGGATGAAATCGGGCAGCTGGTGAGCGCATTCAACAAGATGAAGCATGCCACACGGGACTATATTACGGCAACAGAAGAGAAACGGCTGATGGAAGAAAAGCTGTACCGCCAGGAATTGGAAAGGACAGAGCTTGAGAAACGGTTTTCCATGGCCCAGCTTCAGCTGATCAAAAGCCAGTTAAATCCTCACTTTCTCTTTAATACGCTGAACATGATCACCAGGATGGCGCAGATGGAAGAAGCTCCGGTGACAGAGGAAATGCTGGTTGCCATCAGTAACCTTCTTCGTTACAGCCTCCGTACGTCCAGTGCCTTTGAGCCTCTAGAACAGGAGTTAAAGGTGATAAGGGATTACATGTATATCCAAAAGATGCGTTTTGGGGATCGGATTCAATGGAAAATCCACTGCAGCACGGACTTATACAAGGACGAGGTTCCGGTCTTTATGCTGCAGCCTCTGGTGGAAAATGCGGTAATCCACGGCATACAGGAAAAGGAGAGCGGAGGAAGCATTGATATACGGATCGAGAAAAGAGGAGAGCTTTTATGGATATCCGTAGCGGATACTGGAAAGGGAATGGACCCGGAAACCCTTGCCGCTATCAGGGGGGCCGTTGAAACAAAGGGGACCGGGCTCGGAATCGGGCTGGGGAACATATACAGAAGGGTTTCTTATTATTATGAATACGGGAAGGTAACCATTGACAGCGGAGAAAACAGCGGCACAGTGGTACAGATAGAATTTGGCCGGAGAAGGGATATGATGGATCATGTATCGGTTAATGATAGTGGAAGATGAGATGATTGAGCGGATTGTGCTCAAAAAGATGCTTCAGAAGAAATTCGGAGGGGAGTGTCAGGTTCTTGAAGCGCAGAACGGAAATGAGGCTGTGGAGATTTTTAAAAGGGAGGATGTTCAGGTGGTGATCCTGGATATCGGGATGCCGGGAATGAATGGAATCCAGACTGCGGAGATTATGAGGAAGGAAAAGAAGGATTGCTGCCTTATTTTTCTGACAGCCTATGACCGTTTTGATTATGCAAAAAAAGGCGATTTCCATCAGGGCTATGGAATATCTGCTGAAGCCTTATTCCCAGAAAGAGGTTTTAAATGTGGTTGAAGAAGCCCTGCGGCTTGCCGGTGAGCGGGAGGAGAAGCAGGGAGGAATAAAAATACATAAGGAGGAGGAATGTGCCGAAGCGCCGGCTGAAGAGGAAAATGTCCATCAGGTCCAGGACGATGAGCCTGATTTTAACGGAAGCCGTTTGTCTGTGCTGACATCCATGGTGGAGGAATACATCCGGTCCAATTATATGAATGATATCTCCATGAGTGAAACAGCCCGGGCCGTAGGATATTCAGAGCCTTATTTTTGCAGGATGTTCAAGCTGCAGTTTGGACAGAGCTTTACTTCCTATCTGGCGGAATACAGGGTCGGGGAAGCCAAAAAGCTTCTGGTCCAGCCCAATGTAAACGTGAAAGAAGTAGGGGCCAGGGTAGGATATATGGATTCTAATTATTTTACAAAGGTTTTCAAGCGCCTGGAAGGGGTGAATCCCTCAGAGTACAGAATGGCAAGACTGAAAGACCTTCAAAGTTAAACGGATTGTAAAAATACCTGTCACCATAGAGTGGCAGGTATTTTTATGTCCATTTAGCTGAAAAGGCAAAATTCTACTATGGATGATAAAAAGTTACGATAGAATCTGCCAGGACCTGCCGGTATAATGAGTTCAAACACAGAAAGTGTATACAAAGCAGAGAGGAGGATGGGGCATGGAACAGGAACTGTTTCGAATGGAAGGGATAAGTAAAAGCTTCCCCGGAGTCAAGGCTCTCGATAAGGTAAATCTGTCGGTTAACAAGGGGGAGGTCTTAGGGCTTGTCGGTGAAAACGGAGCCGGTAAATCCACCCTGATGAAGATCTTATCCGGTGTGCACCGGGCAGATGAAGGAGAAATATTCATTGAAGGAAATAAGGTGGTCATAGATTCCGTTGCAAAGGCTCATGAGCTTGGTGTGTGCATCATCATGCAGGAGCTTAATATGTGCGGTCATCTCAGCGTGGCAGACAATATCTTCATTGGCAGGGCACATAAAAAGGGAATTTTCATCGATGACAGCAAGATGCATGAGGAGGCTAAAAAGATCCTTGATGATCTGGGCATTGAACTAAATACCTATGCCCATGTAGGGAGCTTAAGCATTGCCCAGCAGCAGATGGTGGAAATTGCAAAAGCGATCAGCTTTCATTCGAAGATACTGGTTCTTGATGAACCGACGGCAACCCTTACGGAAAAGGAAATCGAGCAGCTGTTCGGGATCATCCGCCGTTTAAAGGAAAAGGGAGTGGGCATGGTGTATATTTCCCACCGAATGGCGGAGCTTAATCAGATCTGTGAACGGGTTACGATCATCAGGGATGGCCAGTACATAGGCACCAGGAATCTTAATGAGATCACCATGGATGAGCTGGTGAACATGATCGTGGGCCGTTCTTTGGAGGATAAGTATCCTAAATATAAGCGTAACATCGGAGAAATAGTTCTTGAGGCCAGAAATGTCCGCAGAGGCACAAAAGTGAATGCGGATTATTTTTATGTGAGAAAGGGAGAAATCCTTGGAATATCCGGACTGGTGGGAGCGGGAAGAACAGAGCTTATGCGCTGCATCTTCGGTGCGGATCAGGCGGATTCCATGGAACTGACTCTGGAAGGAAAACCCATCAAGGTAAACTCCGTGATCCAGGCCATTAAGCATGGGATCGGATATGCAACGGAGGACCGGAAGCGGGATGGTCTGGCTCTTGGCCTTGATATCAAATATAACACGAACATGGCCCATCTCCCAAACCTCACCCGTTATGGATTTATCAATGACAGGGAAGGCCTTAAGAATGCGGAAAAATATGTGGAGCTTCTGCACACGAAAACCCCAAGCGTGCATCAGCTTTGCGGGAATCTTTCCGGAGGCAATCAGCAAAAGGTAGTTTTGTCCAAATGGCTGTGCAATGATGTAAAGGTGCTGATCGTTGACGAGCCGACCAGAGGAATCGATGTAGGAGCCAAGTATGAGGTGTATGAGCTGTTTAACAAGCTGAGCGCCCAGGGAGTGTCCATTATCATGATTTCCTCGGAGCTGCCGGAGATCCTTGGCATGAGCGACAGGATTCTGGTCATCCATCAGGGAGAAATCAACGGGGAATTGGATGCAAAGACCGCTACTCAGGAAGATATCCTGTATCTTGCGGCAGGTTATAACAAACTAGAAGGAAAACCGGCGCCAGTGCTGTCAGGCGGCGGAAATAGAAAGGGAGAGTAAGGATGGGAAACTTAAAAGCAAAGGGACAGGACAAGAAAGGCGGTTCGTTCAACAAGCTAAATGCAGCCACACGCCGGGCAATCTACTCATTGTGCATCCTTGTGGGACTGTTTGTGCTGTTTTCAATTCTTCAGCCTGCTAAATTTTTAGCTCCGGCCAATCTGCAGAATCTTCTGCAGCAGATCGTTACCTATACCATCATCGGCTGCGGCCTGACCTTCTGTCTGGTCTGCGGAGGAAACGATTTATCCGCCGGCGCTTCCATGGCATTGTCAGGCATTATTATGGTATCACTTCTGATGCAGGGACTGCCTCTTGTGGTATGCATCGCGCTTTGCCTGGTCATGGGTATTATGACAGGTATTATGAATGGTTTTTTTATAGAAATTCTGGGTGTTGTGCCCTTTGTTGCAACTTTGGCAACCCAGTGGGTATACCGGGGCATGGCAAACGTGCTGGTAAACGGTGCGCCTCTGTATACCACCAACATTCCTTCTAAGGCCATACAAAAGCAGTTTTACGTTCTGGGCGGCGGAAGGATCGGAGGGGATGGACTTCCCTACAGCGTTATCATCACTCTGGTATATGCTTTGGTTTTAGGGATCGTTCTTGCAAAAATGCGGATTGGACGCCAGATCTATGCCTGTGGTTCAAACCTGGAGGCTGCTAAGCTTTCCGGCATTAATGCAGTAAAAACCCGTATGTTTGCATATTGTATTTCCGGTTTGTCCGCAGCGATCTGCGGAATCCTGGTTGCTTCCCGTCTTTCCAGCGCCCAGCCTACGGCAGGAAACGGATATGAGATGGAAGCCATTGCAGCGTCCGTGTTAGGAGGAATCTCTATCCTTGGCGGAGAAGGAACGATACTTAATACAGTAATCGGAGCCTTGATGATGGGAGTAATCAGGAACGGACTGAACTTAAACGGTGTCAATTCGTTCTGGCAGCAGATGATTGTAGGTATTATCCTGCTGATCGCAGTGGCATCCCAGACGGCGAAAAAGAGTGGAGACTTAGGGGCAATCAAGCGGTTTTTTTGGCTTGAAAAAATAATAACAATCAATTCAGGAGGAAAAGAAGAATGAGAAAAGTAACGGCAGTTTTGTTGGCAGCGGCTATGGCAGTTGCCGGTCTGACCGGCTGTGGAAGCCAGTCAAGCAGCACTACCACCGCGGCAGCAGAATCCAGCCAGGGGGCAGCTGCTGAAAAGACGGAGGAATCGAAAGATTCAGCCAAGGGTGAAAAGGCAAAAGGCGACAAAACCATTTACGTAATTGTAAAGGTTCTGGGAAACCAGTACTGGAGCGTGCTTCAGGCCGGCGCAGAACAGGCTGGTAAGGAACTGGGCTGCAACGTAGTAGTAGTAGGAACCGCTCTGGAGTCAGATATCGAAGGCCAGCTTACCCTGCTGCAGAATGCAGTATCCGCACAGGCAGATGGAATCGTTATTGCTCCTCTTGACAGTGTATCTCTTGACGCTCCTATTACAGAGGCGTATAATTCAGGTATCCCTGTAGTTCTGGTGGATACGGTGATCAACAGCGAAAACTACAGCGCAGCTCTTCTGACCAACAACGTGGAAGCAGGAAAGGTTGCTGCTGAGGAACTGATCCGCAGAATGAAAGATCAGGGAGTTTCTGAAACAGAAGATGCTCAGGTCGCCATTCAGGTTGGCTCCACCGGTTCTCAGACCATCAATGACCGCGTTAAGGGCTTTAATGAGTACTGGAATGATAATGCGCCTGAAAAATGGCAGGTTTTAAGCAATGATATTAAGGTAAACGATGGGGATATCAGCAAGGCAGTAGCTTTGCCAGGACTTTATCACCACATATCCGAACTTAAAGGCAGTATTTGGTCCTAACAACGGTTCTACCGTAGGCTTTGTAACCGGCCTTACAGAAACCGGACGCACTGACATCTCCATGGTTGGATTTGATTTCTCTGCGGAAATTGAAACCATGATCCGCAGCGGCGAATACGATGTGTCTTCTGTAGTACAGCGCCAGTTTTACATGGGATATGACGGCGTAAAAACAGCTCTTGAGCTGTCCGACGGAAACCAGGTTAGAGAAAAAAACTGTAGATACAGGCGTTATCCTGGTAAACACTGAAAATGTGGATGACCCTGAGGTACAGAGCATCATCAATCCATAATTTAAAAATCATATAAATATCAAACGCTTCCTCTGTGCCCAGGGGAGGCGTTTTGGGGGTAGAAGGAATGAACAAACAGATTGTAAAAAGGGTGGCCTGGTTCTTTTTTTGCGGCAGCTGCCGCTTGCTTTTTTTTCGCTCTCCTGAAATTGGGAAATCAGGGAAATGCCCTTTTAATGGGAAGCCGGAAGGAGGCACCGGAATATGTGTTTTCCTATGCGGATAACCAGCCAGAGGATTATCCCACGGTACAGGGTGCAAGAAAATTTGCGGAGCTGGTGCAGGAAAAGACATCCGGAAGAATCAGGATCAATGTGTTTGCAGGCGGTGAAATGGGGAACGAAAATGAAGTAGTGGAGCAGCTGCAATACGGCGGGATCGATTTTGCCCGGGCTTCGGTTATGATGCTGACCGATATAAAACCTAAGTTTAATGTGCTGCAGCTTCCTTATCTGTATCGGGATGAAACGCATATGTGGAAGGTATTAGATGGAGAAATTGGAGAGGAATTTAAGACGGAGCTTAAAGGAAGCGGTCTGGTGGCTCTTTCCTGGTATGATGCAGGCGCCAGGCATTTTTATAACTCCTCCGGTCCCATAGAACGTATGGAAGATATGAAAAAAATGCGCATTCGCGTTGCCAATTCCGACATGATGTCGGCTATGGTGGAGGCTTTGGGAGCCAGGGCAGTGCCAATGCCTTATTCCGAAGTATATGCGGCTCTGGAGACCAAAAGCATTGATGGTGCGGAAAACAACTGGCCTTCCTATGAAACTATGAGGCATTATGAGGTGGCGAAATACATCACCCTGGATGCCCACAGCCGGATCCCTGAGATGCAGCTTGCCTCTCAGGCTACCTGGGAGAAGTTAAGCGAGGCGGACAGGGAAATCATTTCGGCCTGTGCAGAAGAGTCCGCCAGGTATGAAAGAAGGCTGTGGGAGATACGTGAACAGAGTGACAGGGAGCGGCTGATAAAGGCCGGCTGTGTTGTCACGGAGTTAAGTGGGAAGGAACAGGTGCGCTTCCGGGCGGCCGCCATGACGGTTTATCAGATGTATTGCATTGAATATATTGATGTGGTGAACCGGATCTCCCAGATACGGTGACGGATTGTTTTTGGAAACAGGATAGGGAAATCATAATGGATGCGTTCATGCTGAATTACTTGAATGCATCCGTTTTTTTAGTTTCTCTTAAGGGGAGGTTAAAAAATTTTTAATTAGATGTTGACAAGTAATATTATATCGCATATAATAATATTATACGACGTATAATATAGGGAATAAAATAATATTATATATCAGTTCAATAGAAGAAAGGAAGGTGGGCAATCGTGGAACCAAAACGTTTGTACCGGTCTGTAAAGAACAGAGTCCTCTGCGGTGTATGCGGTGGCATTGGAGAATATTTTCAGGTAGATCCTGTTATGATAAGGCTGATTTGGGTTCTTTTGATGTTTCTTCAGTCATGGCGCCATTTGTTCCGTTCGTTCATGGGGTTTTCCCTGGTGGGAGGAAGTCTGGTTCTCTACATCATTGCTGCGGTCATCATACCCCAGGCGCCAAAGGATGAAGCATAACAGGGTTTTTTTTAAGTATCAGGAATACACCCTTCGGGTATACCTGTATGCCCAGAAAACGTAGGCAAGAATAAGGATAGGAGTGGGAACATGGTTTTTAACACAGGAGCAGCATTATTGGACGCCATTGTCCTTGCGATAGTGTCAAGGGATCAGGAGGGTACCTATGGTTATAAAATCACGCAAGACGTGAGAAACGTCATTGAGATTTCAGAATCAACCTTTATCCGGTACTCCGAAGATTGCAGAAGGAAGAGTGTCTGGAGGTTTATGATCTGGCATTTGACGGAAGAAACCGAAGATATTATAGGATTACGGAAAAGGGAAGAGTTCAATTGAATCTCTATAAAGGTGAGTGGGAAAGCTACTCCCAGAAGATATCCCGGATTTTTGAGGAGGCACATATATGAGCAGGGATGAGTTTATGAGAGAGCTGGAATATCTGCTTTCGGATATTCCAGATAATGAAAAGGCGGATGCATCGGATATTACAGGGATTACCTGGAAGAAGCAGGTCCGGAAAATGAAGAAAAGGTAATCAGGGAATTTGTAAGCCCTGAGCGCATAGCGGCCATTATCCGCTCGGACATATCCGGGAATTTAAAGGATGGGGGAGAATTCACGGAGACCGGTTATCAGGATGAACGGTTTAAAGATCCAAATTACCAGATGGCAAAGCGGTATGATCTTCCTGAGGTATCCGATGATAACCGGAACGGTCACCAAGGACCGGATAAAAAACATGGCGGGCGAAGAAGGGGCATGGATGGGAATAAGACGGCGAAAACTGTTTTATGGATCATTTTAATTATTGCAGCTTCGCCTATGCTGCTGGGAATAGGAGGCGGTCTTGCAGGATTGATAGGAGGAATTTTTGGCTGCCTAGTGGCAGCAGTCGTTGGAGTCGGAGCTCTGACCTTTGCCTTTCTTGCGGCCGGGGTCTGTATGATCTTAGCCGGTGTTGTCTCTATGGTGATTCATCCCTTAAGCGGAGCCCTGCTTTTAGGACTGGGAATTTTGCTTCTTGGCCTGGGACTGATTGCCCTGGCTGTCTGCAGTGCTTTTTATGGAAGCTTTCTTCCATTTCTTTTCAGGAGCTGTGTGAACGTCCTTAGCAGATTATTTCACGGAAGGAGAGGCCGTTTATGAAGAGGTTTGTAAAGATATGTTTGATCGCCGGAAGTGCCTGCGTTCTGATCGGCGGGGGAATTTCAGCCGTATCCGCTGTGCTTGGAGGAAGTTTAAGTGAAATAGTACCCCAAAGAGCCCTTGAGTGGAGAAGAGAGATATCAGGAGTTAACCTGGATGGTTTCTGGGAAGGGGTAGATTTTGACGATATTTACATTCCCGAAGTTTCTAATAAGGAAGAAAAGGGACAGGAAATTTTTTCTTCTCCGGAAGTAAAAAAACTGGATATAGTAATACGGTCAGGAAATGTTATTTTTGTGGAGGGTCCCAAGGGAAGTGAAGTAAAGGTTTTTTTGCAACAGAGATAAAACCTGTTTTAACTTATACGAAGATAATGGTGATCTGGAGCTTCAGGAATATGATGGCTGGGAAAGAAGGGAAGGCCCGGAACTGATTTTTACGGTCCAGGTACCAAAGGATTACCGTTTTTCCGAGGTTGAATTAAAATCCGTTCATTCAAACCGGTTTTTAGGCGGGGAAGGTTCCGGTCCGGCTATGATGGCCCGGGTACTGTCCGCGGAAGAATTGAATATTGAAGCACAGGTGGGCGCCGTAAAAATCGATAGTGGCAGCGTGGGAAACCTTTACGTGAAATGCAATGCAGGCGCTGTGGAGTTTTCCGGAACAACTTCCGGTGACATTGAAGCGGAATGCCAGGTGGGTGCCATAAGGCTTGAACTTGCAGGAAAAAAGGAAGATTATAATTACGATATCAAGTGCAGTATGGGAGCCGTAAAGATCGCAGATGAAGGCAGTGCGGCCTTAAAGGGCAGAAAGCAGACGGATAACGGGGCCGGAAAAGATATGGAACTGGAATGCAAAACAGGAGCCATACAGGTGGATTTTATGAATGAATTATAATATAATTTTAGAATTTACAGGTCAAAGGACAGAAAGGAGATACAAAAATGGAAGACAATCAGAAAAAATTATACCGTTCTGATACAGACAAAATGCTTTGCGGTGTATGTGGCGGAGTTGCAGAATATTTTAACGTGGATTCTACTCTTATCCGGCTTTTGTGGGCAGTGCTGGCTTGCTCAGGCCCGGGCATTGTGGCCTATTTTATTGCGGCAATCATCATTCCCAGAAGATAAAAAGAGATTTTCAAAGGCAGAAAGCAGAAAAAAACAGGCTGCAGCGGACCAGAGTTCCGCTGCAGCCCGTTTTTTTGAAAATACTGGAATAAATATACGTTTAATTCTCCTGGCAGGGGGCATACTCTCTTTAGATTTAAGAAAAGGAGATGCAGAAAATGCCAAAGGTAAAGAAAAACGAACCATTTGATCCTCGCAATATGAAGCCGGAGGAAGTACTTAAATTTGAGATTGCCACAGAGCTTGGTCTTGGTGATAAGGTAATACAGAGCGGATGGCGCAGCTGAGCGCAAAGGAAAGCGGCCGGATCGGAGGCTGATTACAAAAAGAAAAAGAGAAATGAAGAACGAAGCCCTGTCAAAGGGTGAAGAAGCATAGGGAAACAAAGAGGAAAATGAAAACTCAGGAATTTTCTTGCACCAAAGGGGAAAATATTTTATAATGTACCTCAAAGAGGAAACAGCAAGTACCCTCCTGATGCCCGGAAAGCATGGGCAGGAAAGATGCAGGAAGATGGAGAAAAAGGAATTAAGAAGCGGATTCACTACGGGAACCTGTGCCGCTGTTGCTGCCAAAGCAGCGGCGGTCATGCTGTTGACCGGGCGTGAATTACAACATATGAAGCTTATGATGCCTAAAGGAAGGTCGGCTGATCTTCCTGTTTTTCATGTTATCATAAAACAGGATAAGGCAGAATGCGCTGTTAAAAAGGATGCAGGAGATGACCCGGATGTGACACATCAGGCCATGGTGTTTGCTGCCGTTAAGTATTCTGATGAAAAGGAAGTAGAGCAGGCTGCCGGGATCTACCGCAGGGACGGAGAGGAGGGGAAAGGCCCTCTTTTCCTCACTGCCGGCGAAGGAATCGGCTGGGTGACAAGGCCGGGATTATCCTGTCCTGTAGCATGCCGGCCATTAACCCGGTTCCCCGTGACATGATATTCCGGGGGGTGGAGGAAGCCAGGAGAGAAGCCGACTTTGATGGTTCTTTAACAATCACCATCTGGATTCCGGAAGGAAAAAAACTGGCGGAAAAAAACCTTTAATTCCAGGCTGGGAATTGAAGGTGGCCTTTCCATACTGGGGACAACAGGAATCGTAAAGCCCATGAGCGAAGAGGCGCTGATTGCCACCATACGCTTAGAATTGCATATGAGGGCAGTGGCAGGGCTGAAACGGGTGATCCTGGTTCCGGGAAATTATGGAGAGGCTTTTATCCAGGAAACACTTGGACTTGACCTAAAGGCTGGGGTGATCTGCAGCAATTTTATAGGGGAAGCTTTAAAAGCGGCAGGTGAAGAAGGATTTGACCAGATCCTGTTTGCAGGGCATATAGGGAAACTAATTAAGACTGCAGGAGGCGTACCCAATACCCATTCAAAATATGGGGACCGCCGTATGGAAATATTGTGGGAATGTACTGTCCCTTTCTCAGAGGACAGAGACGGATTAAAAGATAAGATATTGACAGCCAATACCACGGAGGAGGCCGCAGGAATCCTTAAAAGCTGCGGGATTTTAGAGCCTGTCATGGAAGAGGCTGTAGACAGGATCCAGAGATATATGACCCTCTGGTCAGGCGGGAGAAAGGTAGAACTGGTGACATTTTCCACGATGTACGGTATACTGGGAATGAGCCGGGGAGCAATGGAACTTATCGGATTGTTTTCCGGGGCAGCGGCCGGACAGAAAAAAACGGGAGGAATAAACAATGGCTGGAATCATGTACGGGATCGGAGTAGGTCCGGGAGATCCGGAGCTTATGACATTAAAGGCGGTAAAAAGGATCAGGGAATTAAAGGTCATTGCCATTCCCCATAAAAATAAAGAACAGTGTACAGCGTATCAGATCGCAAGGCAGGCGGTACCGGAAATTGAAGAAAAGGAATGCCTTTATCTGCACATGCCCATGACAAAGGATGAAAATGTGCTTAAGGAAAGCCATGATCTGGCGGCAAGGACGGTAATGGAGTATCTGGAGAAGGGGGAGGATGTGGGATTTATCACCCTTGGAGATGTAAGCATTTATTCCACCTTTGTCTATCTTATGGAACGGCTTTGGAAGGAAGGCTATGACACCCGCTTAGAAAGCGGAATCCCATCCTTTTGCGCCGTGGCGGCAAGGCTTGGAATCTCTCTTGTATCAGGGGCAGAGGAGCTTCATATCATACCGGCCTCTTACCAGGTAAGGGATGCCTTAAAGCTTCCGGGTGTAAAAGTGCTTATGAAGGCAGGCAGACAGATGGAAACGGTGAAAAGAGAATTAAAAGACTGTGGAGCCAGCGTTGTGATGGTGGAAAACTGTGGTATGCCGGATGAACGGATCTATGGTTCCCTGGAGGAGATTCCAGAGGATGCCGGCTATTATTCTTTGGTGATTGTGAGGTAATTATGATACATATCGTAGGAGCAGGTCCGGGAGCACCGGACTTAATTACAATAAGGGGCAAGGAGTTGCTTGGCAGGGCAGATGTGATCATTTATGCAGGTTCCCTGGTAAATCCGGCCCTTCTGGAATATAGAAAAGACCAGTGCCAGGTTTTTGACAGTGCTAAAATGACCCTTGAGGAAGTGATTGCTGTTATGGAGGAGGCAGAGCGGGAAGGCAAGATGACGGTAAGGCTCCATACCGGCGATCCCTGCATTTATGGTGCAATCAGGGAGCAGATGGATGAGCTGGAGGAAAGAGGAATCCCTTATGAAGTATGTCCGGGAGTCAGTTCTTTTTGCGGCGCAGCTCTTCCCTTAAGATGGAATATACCCTGCCAGGTGTGAGCCAAAGCGTGATCATTACCCGCATGGCAGGCAGGACGCCTGTGCCGGAGCGGGAATCCATCGCTTCCTTTGCAGCCCATGGAGCCACTATGGTGATTTTTTTTAAGCACCGGAATGCTGGATCAGCTTTCAGAAGAGTTGATAAAAGGTGGATATTTTCCGGATACGCCTGCTGCCATTGTATACAAGGCCACCTGGGAGGACGAAAAGACAATAGTCTGTACGGTGGAAAGCTTAAGTGCAAGCGCCAGGCGGGAGAATATAAGGAAAACAGCCCTGATTCTTGTGGGCAATGCGGTTGCCCAGGACAGCTACCAGCGTTCCAAGCTTTATGACCCGGTTTTTACTACGGAATACCGGAAGGGAACGGGGGAGGAATGATGAAGCTTTCCATCATTTGTTTTACGGAGGCGGGAGCCAGGCTGGGCGTAAAGCTTTTAAAAGAATTTTTAAAAGACGGACAGCCCTGTGAAGTCCATGGATCAGAAGGGCTTTGCAAGTCCTGCCCTGGTGGGGATCTTATGATCCCTGTTTCCACATCCCTGTCAGAATGGACAAAGGAACAATTTTTACAGAAGGAAGGCATTGTGTTCATAGGAGCGGCAGGCATTGCTGTCCGGGCAATTGCACCCTTTCTAAGGAGTAAGGCAGAGGATCCGGCCGTGGTGGTCATGGATGATATGGCAGATTCTCCATTTCTCTTTTATCCGGCCACCTGGGAGGAGCCAATGAACTGGCGGAGCGGCTGGCAGGAATGGTGGGCGGTCAGGCGGTGATTACCACTGCAACGGACATCCATGGCAGTTTTGCTGTGGATTTATTTGCCAAGGAGCAGGGACTGGTCATTACAGAATTAAAAAAAGGTGAAAGTGATTTCCTCTGCCATCTTAAAGGGAGAAAACGTAGGGTTTCACTGTGATTTTCCGGTCTCAGGAAAGCTCCCTCCAGGGCTTGTCCCAGGGGAGGCATGGGGGACAAATCTTTGGATCACCATAAAGGAGGAATCTCAGGAGGAGTTCCTTATGGAGTCCTTAAAGCTGGTTCCAAGGCTTCTGGTTCTGGGAATCGGCTGCAGAAAAGGGGTTTCAGGTGAGACCATAGAAAGAGTCATTAACCAGGTTTTCAAGGAATGGAACTTATCTACGGAAGGACTGGCCGCATGTGCCAGCATTGATATAAAGAAGGAAGAAGAGGGAATCTGCCGGTTTGCTGCTTCAAAAGGGATCCCGTTTTATACATTTTCAGCGGGCGTGCTTGAGGAAACGGAAGGGGAGTTTTCTTCCTCTTCTTTTGTAAAGCAGGTCACAGGAGTTGATAATGTATGCGAGCGGGCAGCCCTTGCCTGTGCAAAGGAATTGGGAGGCGGCAAACTTCTGGTAAAAAAAGCAGGCGGCAGACGGAGTAACGGCAGCTGTAGCTGTCAGGGATTGGGTGCTGGATATGCAAGCATATCCCCTTGATCCAATAGGAGGCAAATGATGAAAAAAATCAGGAAAGCTTTACGTGGTAGGGATCGGACCGGGTTCCTATGAGGATATGACCATAAGGCTATAAAGGCGCTGGAAGAAAGTGAGGTCATTGTAGGGTATACTGTATACATAGATCTGATCAAGGAGCATTTCCCTCATAAGGAGATGCTTACCACGCCCATGCGCAGGGAACAGGACCGGTGCCAGATGGCCATTGATGAAGCAAAAAAAGGGAAAACCGCGGCAATGGTCTGCAGCGGAGATTCAGGTGTTTACGGCATGAGCGGATTGATCCTTCAAATGGCCCGGCAGGAAGAGGGCCTTGAGATTGAGATTATACCCGGTGTGACTGCAGCCTTAAGCGGAGGAGCCGTTCTGGGAGCCCCTCTGGGACATGATTTTGCGGTGATCAGCTTAAGCGATCTGCTCACCCCCATGGAATTAATTGAAGACAGGCTTAGGGCTTGTGCCCAGGCAGACATGGTCATCTGTCTTTATAATCCTTCCAGTAAAAAGAGGGCCGGATATTTGAAACGGGCCTGTGAGATCGTAATGGAATATAAAAGCCGGTCAACAATATGCGGCCTTGTAAAAAATATTGGCAGGAAAGAGGAAGAAATGGCGGTCATGACCCTGGAAGCACTAAAGGATACCCAGACAGATATGTTTACCACCGTTTATATAGGAAATTCCATGACAAAATTGATTAATGGCAGAATGGTAACACCGCGAGGATACAAAAATGTGTAAGGTTCTGATTTTCGGAGGCACCACGGAGGGCCGGATTCTGGCGGAGTACTGCCATGAAAAGAAAATACACGCATGGGTCAGTGTGGCCACAGGATATGGAAGAGCGGTACTTTTGGAAAGTGAGTATCTCCATATTCATGAAAGCCCCATGGCTGCCCATGAGATGGAAGGGTTTATAAAACAAAACGGCATCACCCTTGTACTTGATGCTACCCACCCCTATGCCACGCTGGCAAGCGAGAACATACGCTCCGCCTGCAAAGGGACAGGAACTTCCTGCATAAGGGTCGTAAGGGAGCCTTCTGCTGAGGGAAAGCCGGGAGAACAGGGGGAAGGAAAGGTCCTGTGGGTCTGTGACCTTAAGGAAGCAATTCTTGCCTTACATGAAATACCTGGAAATATTCTTGTCACAACAGGAAGCAAGGAGCTTTCAGCCTTTACCGGACTGGATTCCTGGGAGGAACGGGTTTTTGCCAGAGTCCTTCCCGGCATATCCGTAATCTCTGCCTGCGAACAGATGGGATTTAAGGGGAAACACTTAATTGCCATGCAAGGTCCTTTTACAGCCGAGATGAACCGGGCTATGATAAGGCAGTATGACATTTGCTGTCTTGTGACAAAAGAAGCAGGAAATGCAGGAGGCTTTCCGGAAAAAAATGGAAGCAGCGGCAGACTGCGGGATAACGGCAGTCGTCATCGGACGTCCTGGAAAAGAAGAAGGAGTTACAGTAAGGGCTGCAAAGAAGCTTTTATCTGATTATATAGAGGAGAAATTCCAGTCTCAGGCAATGCCGGAGATTCATGCCCGGCCTGGGAAGCGAAAAGTATCCCTGATCGGAACCGGCATGGGCGGAGAAGATCAGATGACCGTAAAGGCATGGAAGGAATTGCAGCAATGTGATGTGGTCTTTGGAGCAGAGCGGATGCTCTCCGGCATTTCTTCCCCAATTCCCCATGCCGTAAAAATTCCCTTTTATACAAGCAGGGACATCCTGCCCTGGCTTGAGGAGCATAAGGAGTTTGCCAGAATCGGAATCCTGTATTCCGGTGATACAGGCTTTTACAGCGGGGCCAAAAAGATGGCAGAAGCATTGGGGCAGGAACCATATTGCCAAAGATATGACACGGTGGTTCTTCCGGGGATATCATCGGTTTCCTACTTGTGCTCCCGGTTAAAAACGGACTGGGAGGATGTTCGGCTTGTGAGCCTTCATGGCCGGACCTGTGACATCATAAAGGAATTGACCCTTAATCCCAGGGTATTTGTCCTGTTGGACGGTATCAATACGGTGAAAAGCCTGTGCCGCCTTCTTAAGGAGCAGGGACTTCAGAAGGTCAGGCTGTCCGTAGGAGAGAGGCTTTCCTATCCGGATGAACGCATAACCGTTGGAACGCCGGAGGAACTGGAAGAACAGGATTTTGATCTGCTGTCAGCTGTATTGATAGAGAGGCAAGGTTGAAAGAAAAACGTCCTTAGGAGGCAATGAATGAGAGATGAACTGTTTATCCGGGGAGATGTGCCCATGACGAAAAGTGAGGTAAGGGCTGTTTCCATATCAAAGCTGGAGCTGGAACCGGATTCCGTCCTGTATGATATAGGGGCCGGGACCGGCTCCGTATCCATAGAAGCGTCCCGGTATCTCACAGACGGCCGGGTCTATGCAATTGAAAAAAAGGCGGAAGCCATTGACCTTATAAAGGCCAATAAGGAAAGATTCAGGGCAAGCTGCCTGGAAATCGTTGAGGGGGCTGCGCCAGAGGCATTAGGGGGTCTTGAAGCCCCTTCCCACGTATTCATCGGAGGAACCTCCGGTACCATGGATAAAGTGCTTTCTCTGGTTTTAAAGAAGAATCCAAAGGCCAGGATCGTAATCAATGTAATTGCCTTGGAGTCCCTGGCAGAAATCCTTTCCTGGCTGAAAATCCATTCTGTCACTGCGGAAATCGTACAGGTTCAGATATCCAAAGGGAGGCAGGCCGGAGACTATCATCTGATGATGGGCCAGAACCCGGTCTATGTGGTTTCTTTTGGCGGGGAAGGGAGGAACAACCTTGAATAATTCCTATCCCAGGCTGATGCTTGCCGCCCCTAAAAGCGGCAGCGGAAAGACCATGATGACCTGCGGGCTTTTAAATGCGCTTCTTATAAGGAAGCTGTCCTGCCGTTCCTTTAAATGCGGCCCGGATTATATTGATCCCATGTTTCATAAATATGTGCTTGGCATTGACGGGGGAAATCTGGATACCTTTTTCCTGGATAAAGAGCAGGTCAGAGAGCAGTTTTCAGACCAGGCAAGGGGAGCCGGAATTTCTGTTATTGAAGGCGTTATGGGGTATTATGACGGAGTGGGAGGAGATACCACTGAGGCAAGCTCCTATGAGGTGGCATGTGCTCTGGATATGCCGGTTGTCCTGGTTTTAGACTGCAAGGGAGCCAGCCTGTCCCTTGCAGCAGTGGTGAAGGGCTTTCTGGAATACAAGGAAAACAGCCATATAAAGGGCGTGATCTTAAACCGGACCTCTTCTGTTATGGCAGAACGGCTGAAGCCGGCCATGGAAGAACTGGGAGTACATGTTTACGGATATTTGCCGGAATGCAAGGAGGGGGCTTTGGGAAGCCGTCACTTAGGCCTGGTGCTTCCGGGGGAATTAAAGGGCTTAAAAGACCAGCTTAATCAGCTAGCCATGAAGCTGGAGACCACAATAGACATCAATGGACTGATTAAGCTGGCCCAGGATACCAGGCCTTTACCGCCTTCCCAGGCCGGACTAAAGAGACGGGTTTCTGATGCGCCCATAGGAAGAGAAGTACTGATAGGAATGGCGTTAGATGAGGCTTTCTGCTTTTATTATCAGGAGAATTTAAGGCTTCTTAAAGAAATGGGAGCAAAGCTCATACCCTTTAGCCCGATCCATGATAAGAGGCTGCCGTCCGGGATCCGCGGCCTTTTGCTTGGCGGAGGCTATCCGGAGCTTTATTGCCGGGAGCTGTCGGAAAATGAAGCCATGCTCCGGGACATAAGGCAGGTGTCAGAACGCGGCCTTCCCATACTGGCTGAATGCGGGGGATTCCTGTATCTCCATGACCAGCTGGAAACAAAGGATCATGAAACATATCCAATGGCCGGCATCATCCATGGAAAGGCATTCTGGGCAGAACGCCTGCTCAGGTTTGGCTATATTGAGGCATTTCCCAAAGCAGATATCCCATTCTTGAAAAAGGGTGAGTCCATCCGTGGCCATGAATTTCATTATTGGGACAGCACCAATAATGGAGGCTGTATGGAAGCAAAGAAACCAGGCGGAAGAAAAAGCTGGGACTGCGTTCATGGGAAAGGTAATTTACTGGCAGGCTTTCCCCACTTTTATTATCCTTCCAACCCTGCATTGCCAAAGCGTTTTGTGGAGGCCTGCCGGGAGTTAAGGGAAGGAGAAGAATAAACAATAGAATAATCTTTGACTTGGAAAGGTTTCAAACAATGAATGAAGAATTAAGTACATATCTTTCACAGATCCGGACCCTAAGCGCTTCCTCTATGGAAATAGCCCGTAAACGGTGGTCCCAGGTAGCAAAGCCTCTTAATAGCTTAGGCGTCCTGGAAGATGATATCATAAAGATTGCAGGCATAAGGGAAACCTCAAAGGTGGATATAGAGAAACGGGCCCTTGTCATTCTTTGCGCAGACAATGGGATCGTGGAGGAAGGAGTCACCCAGACCGGCAGGGAAGTGACCGCTCTTGTGGCCGAGAACATGACAAATGGAAACAGCAGCGTCTGCATCATGGCAGAACAGGCAGGGGTGGATGTATTCCCTGTGGATATAGGGGTTGCCAGAGATTTAAATTCCGGCTTTTCTCACCCTCTTTTTTGCAGAAAGATCGCTTACGGGACAAAAAAAATTTCCGGAATGAACCTGCCATGAAACGGGAGGAGGCAGTCCGGGCCATAGAAACCGGCATGAAACTGGTGGAGGAACTGGCAGAAAAAGGCTATCAGCTCATCGCTACCGGAGAAATGGGAATCGGAAATACCACCACCAGCAGCGCGGTCGCCTCCCTTCTATTAAAAAAAGCCCCGGAAGCACTGACCGGAAGAGGGGCAGGATTAAATGACGAGGGCTTAAGGCGGAAGCTTGAAGTGATAAAAAAAGGCGGTAGAACAATATGGCCCGGTATGCCGGGATACGGTGGATATACTTGCAAGTGTAGGAGGATTTGATCTGGCGGGGCTTACCGGCGTATTTTTAGGCGGTGCCATTTACCGGATACCGGTACTGGTGGATGGATTTATTTCTGCCGTTGCCGCACTTTCGGCTGACCGTATTTATCCTGGCTGCCGGAACTTTATGCTGGCTTCCCATGTTTCAGCAGAGCCTGCAGGCAGGCTGCTTCTTGATGAGCTGGGGCTTGAACCCTTCATACAGGCAGGAATGTGTCTGGGAGAGGGGACCGGAGCCGTGGCAGCAATACCTCTTCTTCATATGGCGGCTGGCGTTTATAATACAATGAGCTCCTTTGAAGACATACAGATTGAGGCATATAAGCCATGGGAGGCGTGTAATGATCACTCTGGTTATTGGCGGAAGCGGAAGCGGAAAATCAGAATATGCGGAAAGCCTGGTGATGAGCCTGGGACAGGGGAGGCGGATTTATATTGCCACCATGAAACCATGGGATGAGGAATGCAGGCGCAGAATTGAACGCCACAGACAGATGAGGGCAAAAAAACAGTTTGAAACCATAGAATGCTACCGCAATTTAAAGGGACTGAAGCTGGACATAAACGGGCAGCCGACCGTGGTTCTTTTAGAATGCATGTCAAATCTGGTATCCAATGAGCTTTTTGGTCTTGGGGAAGAGGGGGAAGCCCCATGTATGGAAGGCGCCTTGGCGGCTGCGGAGATTTTGGAAGGAATCGGGAAAATAAAGGAAAAGGCTGAACATATTGTCATCGTAACAAATGAGGTTTTTTTCCGATGGGGACAGCTACAGCAGTGAGACCATGGCTTACCGGAAGGTTCTTGGCGGGATCAACCAGAAAATAGCAGAAGTTTCTGATGTGGTGATTGAGGTGGTTGCCGGAATCCCGGTTGTGGTGAAAAAAAATGAATCAAAATCGTTGTGCAATGGCTTACCAAAGCTGCAGCACAGCGGTTTTTTTAACGGTTAAAAACAGTAAAAAGGCAGAACCGGCAGGCAAAGGGAAAAGAAGCTTGAGTAAATAAAGAAGTTTGTTATATAATATGGCGGGATGGAGGTCTGAAATGTATAAACTACTGATAGTGGAAGATGAAAAGTCAATTGCATACGGAATCGCAAACAGCATTGAATGGGAAAAGTGGGGATTTGTTATCAGCGGCGTCTGCGGCAATGGAATAGAGGCGCTGGAACAAATCGAAAAGGACAAACCCCATGTGGTGCTTTCCGATATCCGGATGCCGGAAATGGATGGGGTGGAGCTGATGCAGCATTTAAGCCAGCATTACCCGGAAATCAAGATCATTATTCTAAGCGGATACAATGATTTTGAATATTTGCAGATGTCCATTAAAAACCGGGTCATGGAATACTTACTAAAGCCCACGGACCTTGATGAATTTGAAGTGACCTTCCGGAAAATAAAAGAACGTCTTGATGAGGAAGGAAAAAAGGAATTAGAAGAAAGAGAATTAAAGTCAGCCTATGAAGAGAGCAGGGGCTTAAAGCTTAGAAGAACATTCAACGCTTTGATCAAGGGATATGGCTACCATGAGGAAGAGATGGAGGAAGAATTCTTCCGCAAGGGAGAAAACTGGTATGGTGTGATACTGATCCATCCGGATGTGCCAAATACGGAAGATAAAAACGCCTTCTATCAGGATCAGATGAAGGTGGAGAAGATATTAAACGAGAAGTTTTCAAAAGAAGGGATTGCCGGAACCTATGTCCTGAACTTTGAGGAAAAGATAACCGGGATCTTAAGCGCTGGAGAAGAACCCCAGGAAGAGGAACTGTATTCTTATGTCAGGGAAATGGCAGAGGTAGTCTTACAGGAGAACGGCATTCCCATTTATGCCGGTATCAGCAATTTTTATACAGATTTCCAGATGCTTCCCCAGTGCTATGAACAGGCAAAATGCTGTGCCAGCCAGAAGATTTACAGCGAGGGAAAGAACCTGGTCATGACCTATAAGGAGATACAGGAAGCAGATTTTGATTACTATGCGGTTTCCTTTGATACGGGCCAGATTTTAAAGGAAATCATGGAACAGGAAGAAAATAAGGCAGAGGAAATTTTAAATGGGATTTTTTTCTGAATTCAAGGGAAAGGTGATTCTGGATTATGATTACATTAACCGCTTAAGCCTTGAGCTGCTGTTTAATTTGTCCCGGGCATTACTGCGCTATGGCGTCCGGCTGGAAAAAGTGATGAAAAAGCTGGACTGCACCTATACCGGCATTTATCCCTTAAAAAGCCTTCATGAGAAAAAAAGAATTTTTATCCCGGATCCTTCGGGAGGTTTCAAAGGAAATGGCGGATATGAAGGGAGAATGGAAGAGCCAGAGCAGCCTTGCCCAGAAGATCAGGGAGATTGTGGATGAGGAATACGATTCCAATCAGATTTCCCTGGAATACGTGGGGTCAAAGGTGCATAAGAATTCTGCCTATATTTCCAAAATATTTAAAAATGAATTCGGGTGTAATTTCAGCGATTACATCATTACAAAGAGACTGGAAAAAAAGCAAGAAGCTTCTTGCGGATCCTGCAAGGAAGATCTATGAAATTTCCGAGGAAATGGGCTGGGCCGATGTATCCAACTATATTAAGCTGTTTAAGAAAAAGTACGGGATAAGTCCGAAAGAGTACCGGAACATTATCCAGCCGGAGGGAGGAAGTGCAGAAAAAAAACAATGAAAATGAATAAGGGAAAGGGGCAGGCAAAGAAAAGAAATATCGGATTAAAGCGCAGGATGCTGTACGGCATTCTCCAGGTGCTTATCCCGGTTATTATGATCATAACCATACTGTTCTGGCATACGCGAAAGGTTATGAGACAGGAGTACATGCGCACGACTCAGGGCCGGGTCACGGATATTGCCAATAAGATTGATGCAAAGCTTCAGGATATTTACAGCGTTTCCGACAATTTTGCAGCCAATGACCAGCTTGATGAATACATTGAAAAAGAATATTCCCCACAGGAACAGTTGTATAAAAAGCTTGACATTGTAAGGATTTACAGCAACATTTTCGGAGCCTATGATATGCTGAACCAGCGGGTGAGGATCAGCGCCATCTATACGTACAAAGGAGAATTATTTAATTTCCTGGACCCCAATAATGATACAGAAGAGGTGATTCATAAACTGCGGGCCATGAACATTGAGGACCCCGACCTCCTGATGAAATTCCGCTGGTATCCTCTTCAGGACAACTTCCTTCTCAGTGACGTGCCAGGGGAGGTCCGGGCCAGAAAGGCCGTGATGGGCATTCGAAGGATCTATTCCTGGAAAAAGGGAAGATATGAATATGTGCAGCTGTTTGCCTTAAAAGAGAAGGATATCTATGATCAGTATGCGGAACTGGCAAAATCCATTCCAGGTGATATCTACGTGATCACAGAAGATGGCAAACTGATTTCCTCCAGCAATGAAAAGGCTGTTGCGGCAGGAGAGATTTCAGAAAAGCTGAAAGGAAAGATCCTGGATCAGACGGGAAATTTAAAAGAAGGATGGGAAGCTTTCGGAAATCAGATGATCCAGGTAAAGGCTTCCGACGTAAATGACTGGAAGATCGTTATGGTAGTTCCCATAAAATCGGTCACAAGGGAAGTGGATGTGCTCTACTACAGGATCTTCCTGGTCATGGTGGCATGCGTGGCTTTTGTGCATGATGATACTATATTTATACAAAAGCTTCATGGACCCCATTGGAAAGCTTAACGCCTCCATGAAAGAGGTGTACGGAGGAAATTTAAACGCCTATGTTGAGGTAAAACAGAAAAATGAAGTGGGGGATATGATCCGCTATTACAATTCCATGCTGGAACGGATCAATACCCATATCATTGAAGGGCTGCAGTCTGACCGGAAGAAAAAGGAGCTGGAGCTGGAAGTGCTCATGAGCCAGATCAATCCCCATTTTCTCTATAATACCCTGGAAAATATCGTATGGATGTCCAATGAGGCAGGAAGGCCGGACATTGGCAGGACAGCTGCTTCTCTAGGAAGAATGTACCGCTTATCCATAAGCGGAGGACAGGTCATCGTCCCAATGGAACATGAGATCGAACATCTTATGGCTTACGTAAAGATTCAGAAAAACCGTTATAAGGATGAGTTTGAATTCGATCTTCGGACGGATATGCGGCAGATCCATGAACTGTTTTCCTTAAAAATAATTATGCAGCCAGTGGTGGAAAATTCCTTCCTGTACGGTATGACAGGTTTAAAGCAGCCCATGATGATCCATCTTACGGTCAAGGAAAAAGGCCAATGGGTCGTGATAAAAGTTATGGATAATGGACGTGGCATGGACAAGGAGAAATTAAGGGAAATACGGGATCAGATCCGGTTTGGAAAAGCAGGAAAGGATGAGGAGGAGCAGAACCGGTGCAGCAGCGGAATCGGACTTCACAGTGTGGAATCCAGGATCAAGCTGTACTTTGGAGTGGACCGGGCTGTTTCCATCTACAGCAAAAAGGATGCAGGAACCCTGACCGTTATACGGATCCCAAGAATTACCGTGGAGGATATTGATGAACACGGTAATTTAACCTCATCAAGCAGGGAAGCGGATTGCGAATATCCAATTCAGGAAAAGTAAATAAAACAGCTTAAAAATCGAAAATAACCAACAAATACAAAAATCGACCTATGTTTATTGGGAAAAAATCCGTTAGAATAGAAGTAAGAGAAAGGTTTTTATTCCTATGAGCCTTTCTACCTAAAATAAAAAGCGGGAGGCAGGCCCATGAGCAAGGAAAAAGCACCAGTATTAAAAACAAAAGAAAAGACATCCATAGCCCAGAAAAAAAGAGAACAGGTATGGGTGGCTGTTTATTTCGCCCTACCTGATTTTTTTCACTGTTTTCACCGGCATTCCTTTTGTAATCGCAATTGTGATGTCGTTTTTAAACATGAAATATATTACAAGGTTAGACAATCTTAAATTTGTAGGGCTTCAAAACTTTATAAAGGTATTCACCAACAAGGAGATTATGGAATCCCTCATAAGAACCTTCCAATATTCCCTGGTATATGTGCCTCTTATCATGATCCTTGGATTTGTGCTGGCATTTATGTTAAATAACGGAGTCTATATGAAAAAGGCCATGCGTTCCCTGGTATTCATGCCTTATGTATCCAACATGGTGGCAGTGGCCGTAATCTTTAAGGTGCTGCTTGGAAATAACAGTCCTGTGATTGTTGCTTTAAGAAATATGGGATTTGATCCGCCCTTACTTTTACTGAATTTAAAGCTGGCTCTTCCTACGGTGGCTATGATTTCCGTATGGAAAGGCGTTGGCCTTAACATGGTGGTTTATCTTGGAGCGCTGCAGGAGGTGCCGGCTGAGCTGCTGGAAGCGGCGCAGATTGACGGGGCAACAAAATGGCAGCGGATTCGCAATATCATCATACCTATGATTTCCCCCACCACCTTTTTCCTGGTAATCAGCTCCATTATCGGTTCCTTCCAGAACTTTACCTGTATACAGGCTCTTACTGAGGGAGGTCCGGGACAGGCGACTACCGTTATGTCCGTAAATATTGTCCGTACTGCATTTACAAAATATGAAACCAGTCTGGCAAGTGCAATGGCTTTCGTCATGTTTGCACTGGTCATGATCGTAACGCTGATCCAGTGGCGCGGACAGAAAAAAATGGGTTAATTATTAAGGGAGGGATCATCAATGACAAGCAAAAAGAAAAGTTTAAAGATAGCACTTACAGTTTTTATCCTGTTGATCGGGCTGGCATCTAATTTTCCATTCCTGTTCATGATCTCCTCTTCCTTTAAGGTAAGCGGAGAGGTCATGAAATTTCCATGGCATTTGATTCCGGAAAACCCCACCCTGATGAACTTTCAGGCATTATTGACAAACGGTATTTATAACTTTCAGAAATGGTATTTAAACACGGTTGTCATGACGGCCCTTACCATTGTAATTAAGATATTTTTTTGTAAGCTTTACGGCATATGGTTTTGCAAGAATAAAATTTAAGGGAAAAGACGCAATATTTCTGATCTTGCTGTCAGCCATGATGATTCCCAGCGATATCATGATCTTACCGAGATACATGATATTTAAAAATTTACACATTCTGGATACCATGTGGTCATTGATCCTGCCAAGCTGTGTTGACGTGTATTTTGTATTCCTGCTGCGCCAGTCCTTTGTTTCAATTCCGGACTCCTTAAGTGAAGCGGCCAAAATTGACGGCTGCGGTCATTTGCGCATTTATTGGCAGATTATTTTCCCATTGGCAAAACCGGCCATTGCGACCATGGCACTATTTTCCTTTACATGGTCCTGGAATGACTATATGGGACCCTATCTGTATATATCAACCATGGATAAGCAGATGCTGTCCGTTGGAGTAAAGCTTTTCTCCTCTGGTCTGATCCAGGATTATGGTAGTCAGATGGCTGCGGCAACGGCTGTGCTGCTGCCCATTCTGGTGGCCTTCCTGTTCTGCCAGAAGTTTTTCATCGAAGGCGTTGCTTCCTCCGGTGTAAAGGGATAACAAATAAAATGTAAGGCAGGTTAAAATGCCTTTGGAATTAGAAAAGATAACATAGAAAGGGGATATAAGATGGAAAAAAAACTTACCGGAAGAGTCACTGTTCCCACGGATGTGGATATGATCCAGGAGACTAAGGAGATTGCAAAGCGATGGGGAGCCGATGCGCTGCGGGATTGTGACGGGACGAATATGCCGGATGAGCTTAAGAAAATGCCTGTCAAGATCTACTCTACCTATTATACTACCAGAAAGGACAACGAATGGGCGAATGCAAACCCGGATGAAGTCCAGCAGGTATATTTGATGACAGAGTTTTACACGGCAATGGAAAAGGGAGAGCTTCGCATCCCTTTGATGAAGCATCTGTATAAGGATCAGTTAAAGCCCAATACCCTTCATGACATCAAGCGCTGGTGGGAGGTCGTGGACCGCACAACAGGGGAACCCTTAGGAGCGAATGCATGGGAATATGATGAAAACACCCAGGAGGTCATTATATTAAAGCCTGAAAGGTATCACGATTATACGGTAAGCTTTCTGGCGTTTATCATCTGGGATCCGGTTCATATGTATAACTTTATTACCAATGACTGGCAGGATGTGGAGCATCAGATCACCTTTGACGTGCGCCAGCCAAAAACCCAGAGCCATGTGATCGAAAAATTAAAACTCTGGATGGAGGAAAACCCGGACAGCAATGTGGTGCGTTTTACAACGTTTTTCCATCAGTTTACCCTTGTATTCAATGAATTTGCAAAAGAAAAGTTTGTTGACTGGTTTGGATACAGCGCCAGTGTCAGCCCTTATATTCTAGAGCAGTTTGAAAAAGAGGCCGGTTACCCCTTCCGTCCGGAATATATCATTGACCAGGGGTATCATAACAACACCAACCGGGTGCCGTCAAAGGAGTTCCGGGATTTCCAGGAATTCCAGCAGAGAGAGGTTTCCAAGCTCATGAAAGTCCTTGTGAATATCTGCCATGATTACGGCAAGGAAGCCATGATGTTTTTAGGGGATCACTGGATCGGAACGGAACCATTTGGAGAGTATTTTAAAAACGTAGGACTGGATGCGGTAGTGGGAAGCGTGGGAAATGGAACCACTCTTCGCCTGATTTCCGATATTCCGGGAGTAAAGTATACGGAGGGCCGTTTTCTGCCTTACTTCTTCCCGGATGTATTCTGCGAAGGGGGAGACCCCATCAAAGAGGCAAAGGTAAACTGGGTGACTGCAAGGCGTGCCATCTTAAGAAAACCGGTTGACCGGATCGGCTACGGCGGATATTTAAAATTAGCCCTGGATTTCCCGGAGTTTATCCAATACATTGAGGAAGTCTGCGATGAATTCCGTCTTCTTTACGAAAATGTGGGAGGACAAAGCCCATACAGCCACTTTAAAGTGGGAGTGCTGAACTCCTGGGGGAAGATCCGTTCCTGGGGAACCCATATGGTAGCCCATGCCATTGATTATAAGCAGACCTATTCCTATGCAGGAGTGCTGGAAGCCTTAAGCGGAATGCCTTTTGACGTGGAGTTCATCAGCTTTGAGGACGTGATCGCAGATCCGGATGTGTTAAAGAAATGCAAGGTAGTGATCAATGTGGGCGATGCCTACACAGCTCCCAGCGGCGGGGCATATTGGACCAATCCAAAGGTCAGCAGCGCTGTAAAAGCCTTTGTAGCCCTTGGAGGCGGATTCATCGGAGTAGGAGAGCCGTCAGCCTGCGAATATCAGGGCAGGTATTTTACCCTGGCAAATGTTCTTGGAGTAAACAAAGAAGTGGGCTTTTCTATGTCAACAGATAAATATAACTGGGAAGAGCACAGCCATTTTATCACAGAGGAATCCTCCGGGAACATTAATTTCGGGGAAGGGATGAAGAACATCTATGCTCTTTCCGAAGCGGAGATCTTAAAAAAGGACGGGGAAGATGTCCAGATGGCTGTCAACCGGTTCGGAGACGGAAGAAGCGTTTATATCAGCGGAATCCCTTATTCCTTTGAAAACTCCAGGATGCTTTACCGGGCAATTTTCTGGGCAGCAGGCATGGAGCAGGAAATGAAAAAAATGGTATAGCAGCAACTATAATGTGGAAGTCAATTATTATCCGGCTACCGGCAAATATTGTATCGTAAACAACACGTATGAGCCTCAGGAAACCATGATTTATGACGGAAATGGCAAAGAGTGCTCTATGCAGTTAAAGGCAAATGATATTTTGTGGTTTTCATTTTCACAAAATTAGAAAGGACCCATTCTCCTTATGCAGACAATGGAAACACTTGAAACCTATGAGGCTGTCACCATAGAGGAAGCACGTCATGCGCTGAATCATGCGGTCGCCAGAATTAAAAATAATATTTCTAAATTTTATGATAGTTTCCCGGCGGCAAGCAGCGCCAACCAGATCTATCCTGCTGCAGAAAATGATGATTGGACCAATGGTTTCTGGACCGGACAGCTTTGGCTGGCATATGAACATACAAAGGAGGCGGCTTTTAAAGAAGCCGCCCTTCATCAAATACCAGGCTTTCAGGAACGTCTGATCAAAAGAATTGTAGTAGATCATCATGATATGGGATTTTTATATACACCCTCCTGTGTGGCAGCTTACAAGCTTACCGGTGACAAGCTGGCAAGAGAAACTGCTCTGATGGCAGCAGATAATCTGATGGGGCGGTTTCAGGCTAAGGGGGAATTTTTCCAGGCCTGGGGAAAGCTGGGCGATCCGAAAGAATACCGGTTAATCATTGATTGTCTTTTAAATATGCCGCTGTTATTTTGGGCGTCAGAGGAAACAAAGGATACAAAATACCGTGAGACCGCCCTTCGCCATATCCGAACCAGCATGAAATATGTGGTCCGTGAAGATTCTTCTACATACCATACCTATTATTTTGATCCGGAAACAGGAAATCCGGTGCGGGGAGTAACGGCACAGGGGTACCGGGACGGTTCCATATGGGCGAGAGGCCAGGCATGGGGAATTTATGGTTCGGCAATCGCTTATAAATATTGTCCTGATCCAATGTACATAGAAAGCTTTAGAAAGATTACAGCATGTTTTCTGGAGCATTTACCTGGGGACCTGGTACCTTATTGGGATTTTGACTTTACAGACGGCAGTACGGAACCAAGGGACTCTTCTTCCGGGGCAATCGCAGCCTGCGGAATGCTTGAAATGGCAAAATATCTGGAACCGGATGAAGCAAAGGATATGCTGCAGCATGCAAAACGTTTCATAAAGGCGCTGACACAGCATTGTTTATATCATTCTGATGAAGAGACCAACGGAATCCTGCTTCATTCCACTTATGCTAAAAGTTCTCCTTATAACACGGTAAAGGATAGCGGTGTTGATGAATGTACCCTATGGGAGATTACTTCTATACGGAAGCATTGATACGACTGACAGAACCGTGGGAAGCCTACTGGTAGAAAAGAGAGTAAAAATGAATCAATTAGATGAAAGGCTTATAAAAATTGTTCCGTCTGACAGACAGGTTATGCTGCAGAAAACAGAATTTTATGCATTCTTTCATTTTACGGTGAATACTTTTACCGGAACGGAATGGGGATATGGAACAGAATCAGCAGAGGTCTTTAATCCTGATCAAATGAATGCAGACCAATGGGCAGAAGCTGTTAAGGCGGCAGGGATGAAAGGAGCAATCCTTACCTGCAAGCACCATGACGGATTTTGCTTATGGCCCAGCAAATACACCGATCATTCTGTGAAGTACAGTCCTTATCTGAATGGAAAAGGAGATATTGTAAAGGAAGTGGCAGAGGCCTGTAAAAAAGCCGGTTTGAAATTTGGCATTTATCTTTCTCCATGGGATCGGAATCAGGAAACCTATGGACAGGGAAACGCGTATGATGATTATTTTGTGGCGCAGCTCACGGAACTGCTTACCGGGTATGGAGATATTTTCAGCGTTTGGTTTGACGGCGCTTGCGGGGAAGGCCTTAATGGCAAAAAGCAGGTCTATGACTGGCAGCGTTATTATGATACCGTAAGAAACTATATGCCGGACGCCTGCATTTCCGTAAGCGGGCCGGATGTCCGGTGGTGCGGCAATGAGGCAGGTGATACCCGGCCCAGTGAATGGAGCGTTGTACCGGCGGATTTATCGGTAGCAGAGCGGGTGGCGGCTTTAAGCCAGCATGCAGATGATCCGTCTTTCCGGCAAAGGGTAATAAGCAGTATGGAAGAGGATTTGGGAAGCAGGGAACGTCTAAGACAGGAGCAACACTTAATCTGGTATCCGGCAGAAGTGGATGTATCCATAAGGCCGGGCTGGTTCTACCATCCGGAAGAGGATGATAAAGTTCGGTCCCTGGATAACCTGATGGATATTTATGAAAAATCCGTAGGGGGAAATACCACCCTGCTTTTAAATATTCCTCCCATGCCAAGGGGACTCCTTCATGAGGAAGATGTAAAAAGGCTGCAGGAGCTGGGCAGGGAAATACAAAAAAGATACGGGAATAACCTGGCAGAAGGAACCGAAATTCTGGTCAAAGAAGAAAATGAGTGGAATCCAGTAAAAGATGTACAAACGGATGACTATGAAACTTACTATCAGGGAAAAGGTCCTAAGGCAGAATTTAAGATTTCCTGGAATGCCCCCCAAAAGATTTCAGCAGTTATTTTAAAAGAAAATATATTAAAAAGCCAGAGAATTGAGGCGTTTGAAATTTTATCCATGAAAAATGGAAACCTTGTAAGTTTATATAAGGGAACTACCGTAGGCTATAAAAAAATCGCCCGCTTTCCCCAGATAGAATCGGATATACTGATTGTACAAATTTTAGACTCAAGGATCGGGCCGACTCTTTCGTTTGTTGGTATATATGGATAAAAAAATCGGTTTTCCTTTGAAAAAATCCATAGAATGATAAAAATAGCATATAAAGTTAAAATACAACCTATGTAAATCAGATAAAATGTCAGCTATAATGGGATTATAAATAAAAGGAGGGTAACAGATATGAAATTAAAAAGTGCATTAAGACGCGGCACTGCTTTAAGCTTAGCTGCAGCCATGGTTTTAAGTACGGCCGGATGCGGAAAAGCCGATAATACTAAGGGCAGTACAGACAGTAAAGCAGCAGAAACGACTCAAAAGACAGACAGCGACAAGCCATTTGACGGTGTAACAGTAAAATGGGCACTGACAGATAATGCCGCAACCAGTACGGAAACAAAAGAAATGATAGCATTAATCAAAGAAAAAAACAGGTATTAATGTAGAATTTTTCATTACTCCTACATCAAAAGCAGGAGAAATGGACAAGGTGCTTGTAAGCCTGATGGCCGGAGAAGATATGGACATTATAGGCAGAACTCCCCTTCAATTAGAGGAATTCTACAAAGCTGCTGTTTTAGAGCCAATTGATGAGCTTGCAAAAGCAGATAATTATGATATGGATACGTTGTATGGCGGCCAGACTGTAAAATTTGAAGATCAGACATATGCAATTCCGGCAGAAAAAGATATTTGGCTGACCTATTATAATAAAAAGATTTTTGATGAAGCAAACATTCCTTATCCTACCGCAGAAGGCTGGACCTGGGAAAAATATGTAGAGACTGCTAAAAAGCTGAATAATCCTGATAAAAATGTCTGGGGCTCCTTTATGAGCGATGACGTTGCTTGCAACTATATGCAGGCAACACAGAAGGGCGCATCTGCTTACAAGGCAGACGGAACTGCTAATTTTGATGATCCGGCATATGCCGATGCCATGAAGTGGTTCTTCAGCCTGGGTAATGAGTTAAAGATTCAGCCTAACTGTCTGGATCTGGCTTCCGGCACATATCCATATAACTCCTTTATGGTAAATGGAAACATCGGTATGTACGTATATGGCGGCTGGGTAGCAAGTGCTTTATCTGATAAGGTAAAATACCCAAGAGACTGGGAACTTGGAATCCTTCCAATGCCTTATCCGGAAGGCTCTGATCCATCTTCTTTAACGATTACAAGCTGCTATGCGATTCCAAAGACATCCAAGAACAAAGAAGCAGCATTTGAAGCGATCAAAACCATTTGTGAAAACAAATATACCTTAGGCTACGGACGTGTTCCTGCCAAGATCTTAACAGAAGACGAAGCAAAAGCCTATATCGAAAGCAGCCTGCTTCCTAAATTTAAAGATGACAACTTAACAGTGGAAGACTTTATGGCAGGCTGGTTTGATAACAGCAGAGCATACTTAAGTGAAAAGATCATGGGTACTGCTGATACGACCATCGGACAGATTTATACCGAGGAAGGCCAGTTATACGGCCAGGGACAAAAATCACTGGAAGATACCATGAAATCAATTCAGGACAGAGCAAATGAAGCGATAAAAGAAGCACAGTAATAATGAGAAAGCGCTGCCATGGCATTTGGCAGCGCTTTCTTTTCAGTTTAGAAAGAACCGTCAGGAAAGGGAAGAGCAATGGATGAACGGATTTATCTTCTCCCATGGAGGGGAATTTTTATAAAGCGAATATGCACTGCCATACAACGGTTTCCGATGGAAAGCTGACACCTGAGCAGGTGAAAGAGGAATATGGGAAAAGAGGTTATCAGATCGTGGCCTTTACGGATCACGGGAAATATTGCCCTCACCACCAGCTGACCACAAAAGATTTTCTGGCCCTGGCAGGCTTTGGAGCGGAGCTGAGAAAAGGCCCCATGGACAGGGAGCAGGCCAGAGGAGGCGCTTTTCATATTAATTTCTATGACAGCAATCCGGATGAGATGCAGGAAGAGAAGGCAGGAGCCTGTGGGAAGGAAACCGGAAATTATGATTGTTCCGGCATCAATGCCTACATAAAGAAGATGAAGCAGCTGGGCTTTCTGGCATGTGACTGCCATCCATACCGGTCCATGCAGAATTATGAGGATTATACAGGGCTTGAAGAGCTTTTTGCCATGGAGGTCTATCATTACCGCAGCGATCTTTTCGAACTGAACGGTTACAATCCCCAGGCTTATGATGAGATGCTGCGCTGCGGGAAGAAAATTTACTGCCTGGCATCAGACGGCAACCAGAATGAATATCCCATGGGACATCCGTTCTGCGATTCTTTTGGAGGCTTTATAAGGATCAAAGCAAAGGAGCTTACCTATCCGGCAGTGATGAAGGCCTTAAAAAGGGGTGATTTCTACAGCTCCATGGGTCCTGAGATCCATTCCCTCTATATCGAAGGCAAGGACCTGGTTGTAAAAACCAGCCCGGTAGAGAAGATTTACATGAAAATGGAAGGCAAGAACTGCCGCATAAAAGCAGCGCCCCACGGAGAAACATTGGAAGAGGCAAGATTTCCTTTAACGGGAAGGGAAGGCTACATCCGTGTGGTGTGCCGCAGTGAAAACGGGCTGTATGCAAATTCCAATGCATATTTCCTGAAGGATCTGCCCTTAAAATTCGTCACAGATCAGGAGACATAAACTTGGACAGAATGATACAACAAAAAAAAGATCCGGTCAGAAAAAAATGCAGTCCATGCTGTTCTGGCTATGTTGGGCAGCATATTTTTCTACATATCTTGGGAGGCTGAATTATTCCGCCTCTTTAACGGAAATTATCAGGGTGGAAGGATATGATAAGGGAGCGGCAGGTTTTATAGGAACCGCATTCTTTTTTTTCCTATGGACTTGGACAGCTTTTCAGCGGAATACTGGGAGATAAGAAAAAACCTTATAAGATGATCTTCGTAGGGGTTCTGGGTTCAGGAATCTGCAATGGGGCAATGGGACTATCTGGATCTGTCTGGCAGATGGCGGTGGTATGGTGTATCAATGGCTTATTTCAGTCCTTGATCTGGTCGCCGATCATTAAATTGTTTTCCGACTGGATTCCCACATGCAACCAGAAAGAATTCTGCGTAAACATCAACAGCAGTGTTCCCATCGGAACCTTTGCAGCATATGGGCTGACTGCGCTCATTGTTTGGAAATTTCATTGGAGAACGGTCTTTTTCTTTTCTTCCCTGTGTCTGGCAGTTATCAGCCTGGTCTGGTTCTTGGGCAGCCGCAAAATAAGAAAGGATGTGGAAGAAAACGGAATTTTAGAAGACCAGATCCTTGTTTCACAGAATAAAAAAACAGGCAGATGCTTCCATGTGGGAACTGGTTCTGGCTTCCGGAATGATTTTCTTTTGCTTTGGACTGATGTTCCAGGGAGTTTTAAAGGATGGAGTGACCACCTGGATTCCCACCTATATCCGCGAAGAATTTCATATGGAATCCGTAATCTCCATTATCAGCACCACTGTCATACCGGTGTTAAACTTAAGTGGAGTTTATCTGGCTTCCATTGCAAACAGGAAGATTTTCAGAAGCGAGATTGCCACATCTGCTTCATTTTTTGCCTTATGTGCGGCAGCTCTGACTCTGTTAAGGCTTTATAATGGCGGATCCGTGATAACTGTGCTGATCTTATTTGGCCTGGCAACCACGGCAATGATGGCGGTGAATACCATGCTGGTCAGCATGGTGCCCATATATTTCGCCCCTTACGGGAAATCCTCTACTGCTTCCGGGATTTTGAATTCCTCTGCTTATGCAGGAGGAGCGATCTCTGCCTACGGAATCGGAGTATTGTCTGAGAAAGCGGGCTGGGATGTCACCATTTTGATCTGGATTATCATTGCCCTTTTGGGAGCCGTGGTATGCACGGCCGGAAAAGCCCGGTGGAAGCGGTTTCTTCAAAACGGCAATTAACCGAAGCAAGCAGGGGCCCGGAGGGTCTGATCCATTGGTCATTGCGAATATCCGCTTGACGGGATAGGAGGAAAAAAAGGTTGAAAGACAGAATTTATTTATTGCCGGAGCCGGAAGGTTTTATAAAGCGAACCTTCACAGCCATACGGTCATATCAGATGGAAAAATGACGCCGGAAGAGGCCAAGGAAAACTATAAGAAGCATGGGTACCAGATTATGGCCTTTACGGATCACAGGATCTATCGGAATCATGAGGAATTGAACGATGAGGAATTCCTGGCGCTTGCTGCTGTAGAGGTGGACATCAATGAGGTAAGCCCGGACAGACTGCGTCCGGAAGATAAGACGTATCATATTAATTTGTACGATACGAAGCCCGGATATGAGCGGGCCAGAAAGGAACAGGGAATCTGCCCGGAATGTAAGTATGGGGACTTTGATTATATTAACGGATATCTGGAAGAGATGAAAAAACTGGGGTTTCTAGCCTGCTATAACCATCCTTACTGGTCCCTGCAGAACTACAACGATTATAAAGGCCTAAACGGGCTTTTTGCCATGGAAATCTATAATTACGGCTGCGAGCATGACGGACTGTACGGTTATAATCCTCAGGCCTATGATGAAATGCTCCGCTGGGCAAACAGCTGTGGTGCCTGGCAACAGACGATAATCACAACGGCCATCCGTTTGATGATCCTCTGTGCGATTCTTTTGGAGGCTTTAACATGATAAAGGCGGGAAGCCTAAGCTATGACGCAGTTATAAATGGGCTGGTAAAAGGCCATTTCTACAGCTCCATGGGGCCGGAGATAAAAGAGCTTTATGTGGAGGGCAAAGAGCTGGTGGTAAAGACCGGGCCGGTGCAGGCTATCTGTGGGATCACGGACACCACCAGATCCTGCCGCAGAGCTGCCGTACAGGGAGAACCCATTACAGAAGCAAGGTTCCTCCTTCAAGGGAACGAAACCTATATCCGGGTGGAATGTAAGGATGAGAAGGGGCTTTTTGCCAGCAGCAATGCCTATTTTCTTTCCCATCTGGAATGACTCTGAGTACCACATAGAGGCAGCCCATTTGATAATGCGTCTATTTTCCCGGACTTTATAGTAAATAGCATCCATAAACACAAAGGGTTTATTTGTTGTAATTGTAAGCTACAATTGCCATGATAAAAAGTTCCTTTTCAATGAGAATTCCGTTATGAATTTCTTATTGGAAAGGAACTTTTTATTTAGCAATTGGATCCAGGCATAAGTATTCGGTCTACCTGGCAGTGGGAGAGATACCGCCAAAGAAAGAGGGGCCAATAATGGAAACGGAAGGAGGAATCAGGCAAAATTCTGGCTTAATCACATCGAGGATATATAAAGATGATAAAAAAATAAAATATATGCTTAGCTAACTATTGATTTTTATAACGCAATATGTTATATTATTAACAAGTTAAATTATTATCCAATACTTATTAAAAAGGAGATGGCATTATGTTGACGACTTTTAAAGCAACAGCTAAAACATTACCTGAAGGTTTACAGGTAGAAACAAATTCAAGAGGTTTTAAAATCCTTCTTGACGAGCCGGAAGATCTGGGTGGTACGGATACTGCTATGAACCCTGTGGAAGCCCTGTTGTGTGCCCTGGGCGCATGCCAGTCCATCGTAGCGAAAGCATTTGCGGCTGCCCACAATATTACTTTTGAGGAATTCCATGTTGAGCTGGAAGGAGATCTTGATCCGGACGGATTCATGGGATTGGCAGATGTAAGAAATGGTTTTCAGGAGATTCGTTTTGTAATGCATTTTAAAACAAACGAACCAAAAGAGAAAATAGAAGAGTTTGCAAAATTTATTGAGAACACCTGCCCTGTAGGTGATTGTTTATCTAACGGTGTAAAATTAGTTTTATCCGGTGTGGCAATTGATTAAATAGTATTGAAAGGAAAAAGAGCCTATCTTATAAAATTGGCTCTTTTTCTATAGAAAAGGAGAAAACTTATGCTTATTAAAATGTCAATAATTCCTGGTGGGAAAATGGGCAAGGTAGGTAAAATAAATGTGAAAACAGGTGATAAGGTCGCTGCCGGTGATATTCTTGTACAAATTGAAACAGCCAAAGGAAACCGCCAGATTAAAGCCCTGTCAGATGGAACTGTTTGTAAAATATTATGTGAAGAGGGCATGGACATTGCATCAAATGCTGACATGTTTGAGATCGCCGAGGATCCTGCAGATAAAGAAGCCGCGGCAGCAAATTGTGATTGCGCCTTAAAGGAAGCCCCTAAGGAAGCAACTGCCGATTTACTTATAATAGGTGCAGGCCCTGGCGGATATGTTGCCGCTATTTATGCAGCGAAAAGCGGCTTAAAAGTAACTCTGGTTGAGCAGTCAGCATTAGGCGGCACCTGTCTTAATGTGGGATGCATTCCTACAAAAGCCCTTGTTAAATCTGCAGAAATCTGCCACAATGTAAGGAATGCGTCCGTCTTTGGTATTGAGACAGGCGGTCCGGTTTCAGTAAATATGAAACAGGTAATTGACCGTAAGGATAAGATAAAAGACAGACTTGTTTCCGGAATTGATTTTCTTATGAAAAAAAATGAAATCAATGTAATTTCCGGCCAGGCATCATTTATGGATAAAAATACAGTAGCAATAAAAGGCCAGGATAATTATATCATAAAGGCACAAAATATTATTGTGGCAACAGGTTCGAAAATTTCAAACATTGCCATTCCGGGTATAGAACTTCCTTTTGTCCTGAACAGCACAGCAGCGTTGTCTGATTGCAGGCTTCCTAAATCCATAACCATTATTGGCGGTGGTGTAATCGGAATGGAATTTGCATTTATATATAAAAACCTCGGTGTTGATGTCCATGTGATTGAATTTATGGACCGGCTGCTGACCATGGTCGACAGGGATATTTCAAAAGAACTGCAGGATATGGCAGAAGAAAACAACATTCACATTCACACCGGTTCAAAGGTCAAGAAAATTCAAAGTTCCATCGATGGTATGGCGGTTGTTACCTATGAAAACAATGCCGGGGAACATTTAGTGGTAAGCGAAAAGGTATTGGTGGCTATTGGCAGAGAACCCAATCTGGATGGATTGTCCATTGAAAAAAGCGGCGTTTTGTTAAACGAAAACGGAAGAGGGATCCAGGTAGATCATTCCATGCGTACAAATATTGACAATATTTATGCTATTGGAGATGTAACAAATATCATTCAGCTGGCTCACGTAGCTTCCCATCAGGGTATCATTGCTATAGATAATATATTAGGAAAGCATAAAGAGATGAATTATTCAGCTGTTCCTAATGTAATATTTACTTCACCGGAAATCGCAAGTGTGGGTATTGGGGAAGACGAAGCAAGAATCAAAGGCATTGACATTGAAGTAAGTAAATTTTCCTTTGCTGGAAACGGAAAGGCTTTGACCATGAATGAGGCGCGAGGCTTTTTAAAACTGATTAAAAACAAAAATACAGGAAAAATAATAGGCGGGTCAGTCATAGGTGCCGATGCCTCTTCTTTAATCAGCTCATTAACATTAGCGATTGCCAATGGATTTACTGATAAAGAAATCACCGAAACCATATTCCCGCACCCTACTACCAGTGAAACGATTCATGAAGCCGCACTGGATTTTGGAATTGGAGCCTTGCATCAATAATGAAAAAAAATAGTAATATCCGAAGAATTTGATCCCTGCTTTAATATAGCAGCAGAGCATCAGCTGTTTTTAACCTCTGAGGAAGATATCCATCTGTTTTTATGGCAAAACGATTCATCTGTCATTATAGGAAGGAACCAGAACCTGTATGCAGAATGCAATCTGGAGTACTTAAGGGAACATAACGTAAAAGCAGTCCGCAGGTTTTCCGGGGGCGGGGCAGTGTACCATGATAAAGGCAATGTTAATTTCACTTTTATTACAAAAGAGGCATCAGCCAGCCAGGATCACTTCATCAAGCTGATACAGTCAGCCATGCAGCGGCTTGGGATCGACTGCGAATTTAGCGGCAGAAATGATTTATTATTCAAAGGCCGAAAGTTTTCCGGTCACGCATATTATACGGACGGCGATAATTACATGTATCATGGTACGGTTATGGTCAATGTAAATTTTGAGCAGTTGGAAAATGCCCTTACACCGTCAAAAATAAAGTTAAAGTCCAAAGGTGTGGAATCCGTAAGGAGCAGAGTCACTAATCTATCAGAAATAAACAGTGAAATCACTGCCCAGTCAGTTATTCAGGCCTTTATAGAGACCTTTGAATGCAAAAATGTTGAATATATTAATAAAAATAATTTTCAACCGCCATTAGAGAAAGTCCTCTCGTCTGACAATTGGATGTATGCCCAGTCACCTAAATTTGATGTGGAGCTGGAACGTAACTATTCTTTTGGAAATATGTCTGTGTATATCTCAATCGCTGATGACATGATTCAAAATGTAAAAATAAGCACGGACAGCTTGAAACTATATGATTTTAAAGCCTGTGAAAAGGAACTGTATAAAACCCGTTTTAACGAACAGGCGGTATGGGACTGTATAGTGCGGTATCTTTCGAATTATCCTGAATTTTCATAATATAAGGAAAAGATTTTGAAAAACATTGTACACCAGATCGTTTTATGTTAATATATGATATAAAAAAATCAGATGGTGAGTATTATGTTTAATTTAGATGATTGTATTGCCTTTGTTACTTGTAAAGGAGCAAAGGATTTAGCAGATTCTTTAGAAAAGAGGCTGAATAATTTTAATATAACAAGAAGCCAATGGATTGCATTATATTATATCAAAAATAATGATATGATCACTCAAAGGCAGTTGGCCGATAAAATGTCTCTAAAAGAACCGAGTGTTGTCAGGTTAATAGATAAAATGGAACGGTATGGCTGGGTCAACCGCATCAGCAGCAACGATGACAAAAGAATGAAATTTTTAATTCTAACCGATAACGGCAAAGAAATTGAGACAGCCATGCTGGATGTTGCAGAAAAATTCAAATCTGATGTGCTTAACGGCATATCTTTTGAAGACCTGGATGTATTTAAATCAACACTTAACAAAATGCTTGAAAATATTGAGGATGACAGCAAATAATAAAAACTTCAGCCCCTTTAAGGCGTAATAAGGAAAATGATAGGGGTAGTGCAGGCCGCCAGCTTATCTGGCGGCCTTTACTTCACTCCATTATAATTCGTACAATCAAATATCAAAGTCTTTCCACCTTCAAAGGTGGATTCTTCCATACCTGGAATACTATTTAAATGAATGATTTCCTGAATGGTCCTATAGTTTCCCTCTGAGCTTCTGTGACATTCCCTTAAAAAGCAATAAACAAATTAAAATATACATAAAAACCAAATTGAAAAAAATTCTCACTTATGTTATGATAAAAATATAACAGCATCCTGACACCAAAAACACAGTTTGAAGTAGAAGGTTCGGCATATGAGGAGTCTTTGATTTGCCGCGCCTTGATGGCGCGGCTTTTTTTACTTTTATAAAGCATTCATTGCCTGGTTAAAAGAACGGAGGGAAAGCATGGAAACGAGAATCGCCGTAATCGGCATCGTTGTGGAAGAGGAAGAATCTGTGGAACTGCTGAATGAAATCCTTCATGAATACCGGAAGTATATCATCGGCCGCATGGGAATCCCCTATCCGAAAAAGCAGGTAAGCATCATAAGCATTGCTGTGGATGCGCCTCAAAGCATCATTTCCGCACTGACCGGAAAGATCGGGAAATTAAAGGGAGTCAGCTCCAAGACGGCCTATCAGGGTGTGAAGATTTAAAAAAGTTAAGGAATAAAACAGCTGTTTCCAGGGCAATGACCTGTGAAATTAATAAACCACTGACGGAAAAGCAAACGCTGACCCTAAAGAAAGGAAGAATTACTATGTATGATCCAAAATCGCTGAAAGCGGAGGAATTCATTTCCCACGAAGAAATTCTTGAAACTCTTGATTATGCGGAGAAAAACAAAGACAATGCAGAACTGGTTGACCAGATCATTGCCAAGGCAAGGCTCTTAAAGGGCCTGACTCACAGGGAAGCATCTGTGCTCTTAGCTTGTGAGATTCCGGAAAAAAATACAGGAATTCTATGATCTGGCAGAACAGATCAAAAAGGATTTCTACGGAAACCGTATTGTGATCTTTGCACCTCTTTATCTTTCCAACTATTGCGTAAATGGCTGTACCTATTGCCCCTATCATCTGAAAAACAAACATATTGCCAGAAAGAAGCTGACTCAGGAAGAAGTGGCAAAAGAAGTGATTGCCCTTCAGGATATGGACATAAGCGCCTGGCCATTGAAGCCGGTGAGGATCCGGTTAATAATCCCATCGAATATATTCTGGACTGCATCAAGACCATATATTCCATTAAACATAAGAACGGCGACATCCGCCGGGTAAACGTAAATATAGCTGCTACCACTGTGGAGAATTACAGAAAGCTTAAAGAAGCAGGAATCGGAACTTATATTCTTTTCCAGGAAACCTATCATAAGGAAAGCTATGAAAAACTTCATCCCACAGGACCGAAACATGATTATGCGTATCACACCGAAGCCATGGACCGGGCCATGGAGGGCGGAGTTGACGATGTAGGTCTGGGTGTTCTGTTTGGACTGGAGATGTATAAATATGAGTTTGCCGGTCTTATGATGCATGCAGAGCATCTGGAAGCGGCTCATGGGGTAGGACCTCATACTATTAGTGTTCCCCGCATCAAAAAGGCCGATGATATCGATCCTGATGCCTTTGATAATGGAATTGATGACGAGACGTTTGCAAAGCTTTGTGCTCTGATCCGGATCTCAGTTCCTTATACTGGGATGATCATTTCCACCAGAGAAAGCCAGGCAGTAAGACAAAAGGTGATCCGCCTTGGAGTGTCCCAGGTCAGCGGCGGTTCCAGAACCAGCGTTGGCGGCTACCAGGAGGAGGTCCGTCCTACAGATACGGAGCAGTTTGACGTATCGGACCAGCGTTCCCTTGATGAAGTGGTCCATTGGCTCATGGATATGGGCTATATTCCTTCTTTCTGTACGGCCTGCTATAGGGAAGGGCGTACGGGAGACCGTTTTATGAGCCTTTGCAAAAGCGGTCAGATCCAGAACTGCTGTCAGCCCAATGCCCTGATGACATTAAAAGAATATTTGATGGATTACGCTTCCGAAGATACGAAAAAAGTCGGTGAGGCCCTGATCGCAGCGGAGCTTAACCATATTCCAAAGGAAAAGGTGCGTCTGATCTGTGAAGATCATTTACAGAAAATAGAAAAAGGAATCAGGGATTTCCGTTTCTGATCCTTAAGGCAGCCGCCAAGGTTAGGCAAGCTTTATTTTGGCTCGCTGCATGGCAGAAATTGACGGTAGGAAGAGGTGACAGGCATGGGACTTAATGAAACACCATCCTCTGAGCGGGTGCATATTGGCTTTTTTTGGCCGCCGCAATGCAGGAAAATCAAGCGTTGTCAATGCAGTGACAGGACAGGAGCTGTCCGTTGTATCGGAAGTAAAAGGAACTACCACGGATCCTGTTTTCAAATCCATGGAGCTTCTTCCCATGGGGCCTGTGGTGATCATTGATACGCCGGGCTTTGACGATGAAGGCGCTCTGGGAGAGATGCGGGTAAGGAAGACAAAGCAGATCTTAAACAGGGCCGATTGTGCGGTCTTAGTTGTTGATGGGACTGTTGGAAAGACAAAAACCGACGAAGAATTGATCCTTCTGTTTAAGGAAAAAAAGATTCCCTATGTGGTTGCTTATAATAAATGTGATTTGACGGGACCCCGGAACTATGACGACGGACTTTCTGTCAGCGCGTCAGAAGGCCAGTTCATCTACGAATTAAAAGAACGGATCGGCAGCCTTATAAACACCGGAGATACAAAAATGAGGATTGCAGGGGATTTACTGAATCCATATGACCTGGTGGTTCTTGTGATCCCTATTGACAAGGCGGCACCCAAAGGCCGCCTCATCCTGCCCCAGCAGCAGGTGATCCGGGATATTCTGGAGGCCGGTGCCATATCCGTGGCAGTGCGTGAAACGGAATTAAAGGAAACCCTGGAAAGGCTGGGGACCAGGCCTGCCCTTGTCATTACGGACAGCCAGGTCTTTGGACAGGTAAGCAAGGATGTGCCGGAAGAGATCCTTCTCACCTCCTTTTCCATCCTGCTGGCCAGGTATAAGGCTTTTTAGAGGATGCCGTGAAGGGAGTGGCAGCCATCGGTGATTTAAAAGATGGGGATAAAATCCTGATCTCCGAGGGCTGTACCCATCACAGGCAGTGCGATGACATTGGAACCGTAAAGCTTCCCCGCTGGCTTTTGCAGTATACGGGGAAAGAGCTTTTAATGGAGACTTCCTCCGGACGGGAATTTCCGGAAGACTTGTCAGCCTATAAGCTGATCATCCACTGCGGCGGCTGTATGCTTAATGAAAGGGAAATGGAATTCCGCAGGAAGTGTGCGTCGGATGCAGGTGTGCCATTTACTAATTATGGAATTGCTATCGCTTATATGAAGGGCATTTTAAAAAAGGAGCTTAAAAGCGCTTCCTCATTTGGAAGAATTGCTGCATTAAAAGTGCCTGGCCTCATTGACTTATGGCTATATTTATGATATGGTAATGATAATCAGATATGGGGGAGTAGTCAGCATGCGTCGGCTAAAACGGCCTTCTATGTATATCAGCATGCAGTTAAATCAACATCCTGAACAGTAATGTTCTGGTTTAATTTGAAAAGACAAGACCTGTGTCCTAATTTAGGGCAGGTCTTGTCTTTTCGTTGTATATGACGGCTTCGCCGATAAAAAGGAGTACCAATACGAAGGGAGATAAAATATGAGCTTTTTGTTGTCAGGTCTTACCTCTGTTACCATTCCACAGTTAATCATGTATCTCGTCGGTTTTTTTGCTGATCTATCTTGCTGTCAAAAAAGGGTACGAGCCGTCGCTCCTTCTTCCCATGGGATTTGGGGCCATACTGGTCAACCTGCCCATGTCCGGCGTGATCGATCAGACTCTTCCCGGCATAGGAAATACCCATGGCATTATCCAGTGGCTGTTTGAATCAGGGATCGAAGCCTCGGAAGCGCTGCCTCTTCTCCTGTTTATCGGAATCGGGGCCATGATTGATTTTGGGCCTCTGTTATCCAATCCCATTATGATGCTGTTTGGTGCAGCAGCCCAGTTTGGTATTTTTTTAACGATTTCCGTGGCTGTTTTGCTCGGGTTCAACCTTTCTGACGCGGCATCCATTGGTATTATCGGTGCTGCCGACGGCCCTACCTCTATCCTGGTATCCCAGATACTCAAATCAAATTACATCGGACCAATTGCAGTAGCGGCTTATTCCTACATGGCCCTGGTCCCCTTAGTCCAGCCCTTTGCCATTAAGCTGGTTACCACTAAAAAAAGAACGGCTGATCCGGATGCCTTATAATCCGATGACAGTTTCTAAGAGAATGCGGATCCTGTTTCCTATTGCAGTGACCATGATCGCCGGATTTGTAGCTCCTCAGTCTGTTTCTCTGGTAGGCTTTCTGATGTTTGGAAATCTGCTCAGAGAATGCGGCGTGCTGACCAGCTTATCAGATGCGGCACAGAATATTCTTGCAAATTTGATTACCCTGCTTTTGGGAATCACTGTTTCGTTCAGCATGAGGGCAGAAGCATTTGTTACCTGGCAGACTCTTATTATCCTGGGACTTGGCCTTGTTGCTTTTGTGTTTGACACCATAGGTGGAGTGCTGTTTGCCAAGTTCATCAACCTGTTTAGAAAGAATAAGATCAATCCCATGATCGGCGCAGCCGGTATTTCCGCTTTCCCCATGTCAGCCCGTGTGGTACAGAAGCTGTCCATCAAGGAAGACCCCACCAATCATCTGCTGATGCATGCTATTGGGGCCAATGTTTCCGGGCAGATTGCCTCTGTATTGGCAGGCGGAATTATTTTAAACCTTTTAACCACATTATTATGATCAGCAGCCATATATGGAATCTCCGCTGCCTGATAGAAAGGAGCCAGCTATGCTTGAAAAATTTCTCCTGTCACTGGATATTATGTGGAAGGGAATGCTTAGTATATTTGTAGTAATCATCATTATCACACTGCTCATCATAGGGTTTCGGTGGGTTGAAAAAAATCTTTTAGATAAAAAAGATGAAAAAAAGTAAATTATGAAATATCATAAAGAAAGGGTTAAGATCACAGAGGATTGACAAACAGTGAAAACTGTATTATGATAGCTCTGGTTTTAAATAAATAACCTGTTCTTTGCCACCGGGTAAAGAATTTTAAGGTGTTCTGAAATATTCCGTTAGGTCGCAGAAGGAATATTTTAAGAACACCTTTTTTATGTTGAAAGGAGGATATGGGATGGAACAATCTGTCTTAAAAAAACTACGCCAAATATGTGAGCCTTAATATTCTGGGAATGATCGGGCTTTCCTGCTATATACTGGCAGATACCTTTTTTTGTATCAAAGGCACTGGGCGCTACAGGCTTGGCGGCACTGAATTTTTCAATTGGGATTTACAGCCTGATTCATGGTACCGGCTTGATGATCGGTATGGGAGGTGCCACCCGTTACAGCATTCTGAAATCCCAGAATGAGGGAAAACGGATAAATGCCGTTTTTACCGCCAGTATAAAGCTGGGAATTCTGACAGGAGTGCTGTTTGCAATCACAGGAGTTCTGGGTTCCGGGCCTCTGGCTGTATTATTGGGAGCGGATGCAGCTACACTGCCTCTGACTAAGGCATATTTAAGCACCATACTCTGCTTTGCGCCTTTTTTTATCCTGAATAATATCATGCTGGCATTTGTGAGGAATGACAATAATCCTAAGCTGTCGATGATTGCAATGCTGACAGGAAGCCTTTCCAATATAATTTTGGACTATATATTTATGTTTCCGTTTGGAATGGGGATGTTTGGTGCAGCCTTTGCCACAGGCCTGGCGCCTGTTATCAGTCTTGTGGTTTTATCTGCCCACTTTATAAAAGGGAAAAGCGGTCTCCGGTGGTTGCAAAGCAGAATTCAGTGGAAGGCTGTCCATGATATCCTTGGTCTTGGCCTGGCCGCATTTATTACGGAGGTGTCTTCGGCTATTGTCTTGATCACTTTTAATTTAATCATCCTGGAACTGGAGGGAAACCTGGGTGTTGCCTCCTACGGGATCGTGGCCAATATAGCACTTGTAGGAATCTCGGCTTTTACAGGAATTGCACAGGGAATACAGCCGCTGGTCAGCAAGGCTTATGGATCAGGGAACGGTATTATCATAAAAAAACTGCTTCAATATGCGGTTGTCACCTCCCTGGCAATTGCATCAGCAATTTATTTCCTGGTATTTTTCTGTTCGGATCAAATGATCAATGTATTCAACAGTGAGCAGAATGCTGCAATTACACGTCTTGCCAGGGAGGGGCTTAGGATCTACTTTGCCGGATTTTTCTTTGCAGGAATCAATATTATTGTATGCATGTATTTAAGTGCTGCCGAGCGGGGGATGAATGCCTTTATTATTTCGGTGGCACGGGGCTGTGTTGTCCTTGTTCCCATGGTGCTTATGCTGAGCCGCATTTGGGGAATGACAGGGGTATGGATGGCATTTGTTATGACGGAAGGTTTGGTAAGTGTTCTTGGCATGATATTAGTGTTTTGGAAAAAGGGGAGTGATCTTCTCCATTCGTAATGCAGATATTTGATGGGTCCCTGAAGAAAGCATATGAGCCGGAGATTAGATTGCCGGTATGAAGCGGGGCGCAAAAGGTGAGTATTATAATCGGAATATAACTGAGAGAAACGCTGTTTTGTTTGTTGCGCAGCGTTTCTCTTTATGTTTTAAGTGCATAGCAAAGCAGATTACACAAGCCGGTAACCCCAGATACTGGAGTCATCAGTGATTTTCACAGTCAAAATAAGTTCACTGCAATAAGTTTACAAACATTGTTAAGGCGATGATATGGATATAATTTGTTTCATTAAGATTGGAACTGTTTGGACTATGGGGGTGTAATGGAAATTTTCATATCATAGGAAAACAAAGACAGTACGTTTGAATGGAAATGACATTTTTCTTATTCTGTGATATGATAATTTTATATGCCGGGTGTGCCGCCTGGTTTCAGTATTATGAGGAGGAGTAATATGAATCTTTTTGGCAGCTTAGTTATTGCGTTTTCCATGTACTCCCGTATCCCAATGCCCCAGATGGAATGGACAAAGGAGCGGATGAAATATGTCATGTGCTTTTTTCCATTTATCGGAGTGGTCATCGGCCTGCTGGAATTTGCAGCCGTTCTCGGCTGCAATGCCCTGGGCTTTCGCTATTTCGGGCAGATACTTCCGGTAGTGATTCCCATCCTGGTTACAGGAGGCATACATATGGACGGATTTCTGGATGTGGTGGATGCCAGATCTTCTCACGGAGACAGGAAGAAAAAACTTGAGATATTAAAGGATCCCCATACAGGCGCGTTTGCCATCATTGGCTGCGGTGTTTACCTGGTTCTCTATCTGGCCGCCTTTTTGGAAATGCGTCCGGTCATGATACCGGCTTATTGCCTGACATTTGTGGTTACAAGGGCCTTAAGCGGACTGTCTGTTGTGACATTTCCCATGGCTAAGGAAAGCGGGCTGGCAGCCTCCTTTTCCGGAGCTGCCCAGAAGAGGGCAGTGGCCATTACCATGGTTATGTACCTGGCAGCGGCGGGCTGGGGAATCTGGCATCTGGGAGGAATGCTGTCTGCTGCAGTGGGCCTTTCCATTTCTCTTCTTGTTTATTGGTATTATTATGCCATGGCAAAGCGGGAATTCGGAGGCATCACCGGCGATCTGGCAGGATATTTTCTGCAGATATGTGAACTGGCACTTGTGGCAGGACTGGCTGTTGTTTCTCATCTGGTATCATTATAAAAGAGCGGAGAGGGAGCACCCTATGAGTAAACTTTATGCCCAAAAGCTGGGAAGGAAAGAGGAAATACCCTGCGGGTATGCCTTTATGCCTAAAAAGCGTGGGCGGGAAAGAGGATAGCATGATATTGATTATAGGCGGAGCATGGCAGGGAAAGCTGGCCTTTGCCATGGAGCTGGCAAAGAGTGCCGGAAAAATGGCGGAAACCGAAGGGAAAACGTCTTTTAATCCCCTGCCTGTGAGCAGCGTGCCCCGCTTCACAGGGCATCAATTGGATATGCAGGAATATCCGCTTGATTCATCAGTAGGCAAAAGTGAGAAAAGTGAAGAGTATGAGATCGCAGAAGGCAGCAGGGACAGCTTTGAAGCAGCCATGACATGCCGGCTCATCCATGGCCTTCACGAGTATATAAGACGGCTTTTAAAAGAAGGAAAAAGCGTTGATGCTTTTCTTGAGGCGGTCCAGCAGCAAAATCCCCATGTCATTATTACCTCCAATGAACTGGGCTGCGGCATTGTGCCTCTTGACCCGGAAGACAGGGAATGGAGGGAAGTGTCAGGAAGGGCATCCGTAAGATTAGCCAGGAATTCCAAGGAAGTTTACCGTATGGTATGCGGAATTGGGACCCGGATTAAATAGACAAAAGGTCAGGGAATGAAATAATGATACGACTACATTTAGCAGCAGTGCTGACAGGATGCTTTTTGGATCTGTGCTTTGGCGATCCCCGCTGGCTTTGGCATCCGGTCTGCGGGATTGGCTCTCTCATAAGCTGGCTGGAAAAAAAGCTCAGGGAAAGGTTCCCCAAGGATGAAATGGGGGAAAGAAGAGCTGGTTTATGGCTGGTGATCCTTGTGCTTTTTATCACAGGCACCATGTCTGCGGCAATTCTTTGGACTGCTTACTTCCTTTCCCCTTATGCGGGATTTTTCATAGAAAGCGTGATGTGCGGTCAGATGATGGCATGGCGTTCCCTGAGGGAAGAAAGCATGAAGGTTTATAAGGCTTTTTCCGGTGGGGATGTGGAAGGAGCCAGGCAGGCCGTATCCATGATCGTGGGCCGGGATACAAAAGGCTTGTCTGAAGAAGGAATTACAAAGGCGGCAGTGGAAACCGTGGCGGAAAATACCTCCGATGGAATCGTGGCTCCTCTGCTTTTCATGGCTCTTTTTGGAGGAGTGGGAGTGTTTTTATACAAAGCAGTAAACACCATGGATTCCATGGTGGGCTATAAAAATGAACGGTATCTCTGGTTCGGACGGGCAGCGGCCAGGCTTGATGATATCTGTAATTTCATACCGGCCCGCCTGTCTGCGGCGCTTATGATAGGAGCAGGATATGTGTGCCAGTTTATTTACGGTATGAGAAAGAAAGAAAACCCATACAGCGGCAGGAATGGCCTCATAATATTTAAAAGGGACCGCTTTAATCACAAAAGCCCTAATTCAGCCCAGACGGAAGCAGTTTGCGCAGGGGCGCTGCAGATCCAGCTGGCAGGAGATGCCTATTATTTTGGAAAGCTGTATGAAAAGCCCACCATTGGAGATCCTGTAAGACCGGTGGAATACAAGGATATCCCCAGGGCCAATCATCTTATGACGGTAACTTATGTGTTGGGGCTGATTCCTGTATGTTTGCTGTTCCTTTTGACTTTTTAAGACAATCATATTTTAACTGGAGAAAAATAATATGGAATACCAGCATGGCGGAGATATTTATACCAATAATGTTACAATAGACTATTCAGCCAACATAAATCCCCTGGGACTTCCCCGTGGGGTAAAAGAGGCTCTTTATAAAGCAGCCGACAGCTGTTCCTGTTACCCGGACAGCAGGTCCATGAGGCTTCGTAAGGAACTTGCAAGGTTTCACGGCGTTTCGGCAGAGAACATCATCTGCGGAAACGGGGCTGCGGATTTGATCTTTCAGATTGTACAGGCATTAAAGCCGAAAAATGCTTTGCTGATCGCCCCCTCATTTCTGGAATATGAACAGGCCCTTAAGGCATCTTCCTGCAATATTTTGTATTTTAGCTTAAAGGAGGAAAACGGGTTTCGGCTACATGAAAAGGAACTGATAGGCTGGCTGGAAAAAAAGCAGGACCAATGTCCAAATGATGTTTTTATGCAATCCCAATAATCCCACCGGCTTTGCGGCGGAAAAGGAAGCTATGGCGGCAATTCTTAAATATTCCAGGGACCGGGGAATCTTTTGCATGGTAGATGAATGCTTTAATGAATTCCTGAAGGAGCCGGACCGGTATTCAGTCCTTGATTTAATAGGCCGCAGCGGCTATGAAAACGTATTCCTTTTAAAGGCATTTACAAAACTGTATGCCATGGCCGGGCTGCGATTGGGCTATGGGATATGCACAGGAAAAGAGGTTCTGGAACAGATGAATCTCATTCGGCAGCCCTGGAGCGTTTCAAGCCTTGCCCAGGCGGCAGGAGAGGCGGCCCTTATGGAGACAGAATACGTAGAGGAAACAAGGCAGATGATTGCCTGCGAACGGGAGTATTTAAAAACAGCCCTTTCTTCCCTTGGTTTTCAGGTTTTTGATTCCATGGCTAATTATATTTTTTTCAGGGATTTGAGGCCAGAGGCCCTTACCCGGGAAAAGCTGCTTTATAAGCAGCTTCTGGACCGGAAAGTCCTGATACGTTCCTGCTCCAATTACAGAGGGCTTGATGATGCCTATTACCGGATCTGTGTCAAGCAGCGGGAGGAAAATGAAGAATTTCTTTCCATATTGAAATCCATAGTGACAGAAGGGAAATAACCAAATGGCAAAGACGATCATGATACAGGGAACCATGTCCAATGCAGGAAAAAGTCTGATTGCAGCCGCTTATGCCGGATATTCAAACAGGATGGCTACCGGGTGGCACCTTTTAAATCCCAGAACATGGCCTTAAATTCCTATATTACAGAAGAGGGGCTGGAAATGGGAAGGGCCCAGGCGGTCCAGGCGGAGGCGGCAGGAGTAAAGCCGGAGGCAGCCATGAACCCAATCCTGTTAAAGCCGACCAATGACATCGGATCCCAGGTAATTGTAAACGGCATATCCATTGGAAATATGCCTGCAAGGGAGTATTTTGCATACAAAAAAAAGCTGGTGCCGGAAGTTGAACGGGCATTTCATAAGCTTTCAGAGGAATACGATATCATCGTCATAGAAGGAGCCGGAAGTCCGGCGGAGATTAATTTAAAGCAGGATGATATCGTAAATATGGGAATGGCAAAAATGGCGGAGGCCCCGGTGCTTCTGGTGGGAGATATTGACCGGGGAGGTGTGTTTGCACAGCTTTACGGAACCGTAATGCTTTTGGAACCAGATGAAAGAGCCTTGATCAAAGGCCTGATCGTCAATAAATTCCGTGGGGATAAATCCATTCTGGAACCAGGGCTGGACATGATTGAAAAACAGCTTTCCATCCCGGTTGCCGGTGTGGTCCCATATATGGATGTGGAGCTGGAAGAGGAGGACAGCCTTGGAAACCACTTGGCAGGAACGGTTAGAACGGACCGGACCGCAGTGGAAATCGCCGTGATCCGGATGCCCAGAATTTCCAATTTCACGGATTTTCAGGTTTTCTCTACCATACCCTGGGTATGCCTGCGCTATGTGGACCGTGTTTCTGATCTGGGAAATCCGGACCTTGTCATTCTGCCTGGCAGTAAAAATACGATTGGAGATCTGCTTTGGATGCGGGAAAGCGGCCTGGAGGCGGCAATCCTTAAGCTTCAGGCAAGGGAAGTCCCTGTATTTGGAATCTGCGGGGGTTTTCAGATGCTTGGAGAAAGTATCTCCGATCCCTTCCAGGTGGAATCGGAAGCAGCTGCCATGCCGGTGCGTGGCATGGGACTTTTACCGGTCCGCACCGTGTTTGGAAAGGAAAAGACCAGAACAAGAGTGGCAGGCTCCTGCACCAGCGTAGGCGGAATTTTTGAGGAACTGTCAGGCATGGAGGTGGAAGGTTATGAAATCCACATGGGAGAAACCACCAGATCCGTGCCGCCTCTTTCCTATGTCATGGAATCCCAGTCAGGCTCCCATTTGGCAAAAATGGACGGATGCCAGAGGGGAAATGTGTACGGCACCTATATCCATGGCTTCTTTGATAAAGAAGGGATTGCAATGACCATTACAGAAGCTTTGGCAAAAAAAGAAAGGCCTGGCCATGGAGCCGGATGGCGGTTTTAACTACCAGGAATACAAGGAAGAGCAATATGAACGGCTGGCCGCTCAATTAAGGAACAGCCTTGACATGGAAAGGATCTATGGGATAATGTTCACGAAAGCAATGAGCAGTGTGAAATAGGGCAGGAGAAGATTTTCGTTGTGCTTGCACAAAAGAAAATCTTGTCATGACCTATTTCATAGGACGAATGCCCGTGAGCTGGCAAAACCGCAGGTTTTGCCAGCTCCACTGCAGACTTATGAGGAGAATTCAATGAAAGGCAATGAACGAAAACTGGAGCGGGTGCTGCCCGAGGAAATAGAAAAAAAGAAGTTTTGAACTGATAACCATGGAGCTTGGGGAAAAAGTCCTTGATCCGGAAAATGAACTGGTCATCAAACGGGTAATTCATACCACCGCTGATTTTGAATATGCGGATAATCTTGTGTTTTCCCCCCATGCCGTAGGGGAAGGAATCAGGGCATTAAAAGAAGGCGTCCGGATCATTACGGATACCAACATGGGAATGGCCGGCATTAACAAAAACGCCTTAAAACATAATAAATGTACCGTTACCTGCTTTATGTCGGATGAGGATGTAGCAGAGCATGCAAAGCTTCACCACACCACCCGTGCCTGTGCCAGCATGGATAAGGCGGCAGGGCTTTCGGAGGATTGTATTTTTGCAGTGGGAAATGCTCCCACTGCCCTGGTACGTCTTTATGAATTGATAAAAGAAGGGAAAATCCATCCCAGGCTTATCATCGGAGTTCCGGTGGGCTTTGTCAATGTGGTCCAGTCAAAGGAAATGATCATGTCCCTTTCTGATATACTTTATTGTGGCCAGGGGAAGAAAGGGCGGAAGCAATGTGGCAGCGGCAATCGTAAATGCCCTGCTTTATCAGATATAGCAGCAGTAACCTGGTTGATTGCCCATAGTTTTGGACATAAAGACATACCCGGCAGGATTTTTAGAGGGGAAGAACAGCATGGAATTATATAGCATAATTTTAGTAGATGACGAAGAAGAAGTGCGTAAGAGCATTATTAAGAAAATTGAATGGCAGGCAGCCGGATTCCGGGTGGTGGGGGATGCGGAAAATGGGGAAGATGCCATGGAAAAGATCGAGGTTTTGGAACCGGATGTGGTTTTGACGGATATCCGGATGCCATACATGGATGGCCTGGCTCTTGCGGAAAAAGTGAGGCAGCGGTATCCTTCCATGAAGGTGGTGATCTTTTCCGGCTACGATGATTTTGAATATGCCCAGAGAGCGATCAAGCTGAATGTAACGGAGTACATTTTAAAGCCGGTCAATGTGGAAGAGCTGACCTCCATATTAAAAAGGATCAAGGGGAATCTGGATCAGGAAATAGAGGAAAAAAAGGAATTTAAGCCGCCTTCGGGAAAATTACCGGAAAAGCCTCCCCATCATCAGGGAGCAGTTTTTTTAATGATCTGGTGCACAAAGATCTTTCAGAGGACCTGGTAGAACAGAAACTTAAGGAATATGGCGTGCCGGTCATGGGGGCAAGGAAATGGATCATCGTTGCCATTGATGTGGAGAAAGGGGAGGTCAGGGAAACTCTTTCCCTTCACCATGAGGAGGAACTGATCCCTATTTCCGTTATGCAGATCGTAAGGGAAAAATTAGAGGGCTATTGCAGGTTTGCCCTTTTCCAGTCTGTTTCAGAGGCGGAAATGGTGGTGATCGTGGCCCTTGATGATGACAACTCCACCACAGGGCTGATCGATGTTCTTGGAGATATCTGCAGAGAAACAAAGCGGATCCTGGAGGTTCCGGTCACAATGGGCATCGGCAAAAGCTTCCGGGAGCTGTCCGTTTCCGGGAAGCCTACCAATCCTCCATTGATGCCCTGGGCTATAAAGCCATAGCCGGCAGGGGCACTACCATTTACATCAATGATATGGAGCCAGTGGGAGTAGGAAAACTGGAATTTGACAGTGTGACAGAAGCGGACTTGATCTCAGCCATAAAATTCGGTCCCAGTGAAAAGATCGAAGCAGCAGTTGCCAGGATCATTGAAAAGATGGAATCAGCAAAAGTACATTACCGCCAGCAGCAGGTTTATATGTTCGGCGTTTTAAACAGTGTCCTTCAGATGATGCAGCAGTATGACCTGGCCCCCACGGACATTATGGGCGGGGAGCTTAAAAGCATGGAGATTTTTGACAGGATTAAGAAGAAAGAGGAATTCGGTCAGTGGATTTTTAAAATTGCAGAGAAAATGAACCAGTTAATTAATCAGGAGCGTGATTTCACCACACGCCAGGTGATCCAGGAAGCAAAGCAGTATATTATGGACAACTATCAGAATCCGGATTTGTCTGTGGAAATGATATGCCGCCACCTTCATATGAGCCCTGCATATTTCTCCACCATATTTAAAAAAAAGAAACAGGACAGGCCTACATCGCATATTTAACGGATGTCCGTCTTAATAAGGCGGTGGAGCTGCTTAACAAAACCGATGATAAGACCTATGTGGTGGCAGCGAAGGTAGGATATCAGGAACAGAACTATTTCAGCTACGTATTCAAGAAAAAAAATTTGGAGTATCACCGACTAAATTCCGAGGAGCCAGGTAATGGAAACACCCTCCGGGTATCCCTTTACACCCGGTAAAGCGGGGTGGCCCTGTCCAAAAGGATGGACGATAATATGGAAAGAAAGAATATCAGCATTCGTTATACTATTTTTGTATATTTTACCGTGACTGCCTTGGCAGCCAGTCTTTTGATTACTTTTTCCTTATACCAGCGTCTTTCCACCCAGGTGGGGGAGATGGTGCAGGAGGAAAACCAGAGCCTCATTCACCAGGTAGCCAGGTCCGTGGAGTCCTATCTGCTTACGGTCATGAAGCTGTCGGATTCCCTGTATTACGGAGCCGTAAAAAATGCCGATTTATCCTCGGAATCCATTAATAACGAGATCACGCTCCTGTATGATAACAACAAGGATAATGTGGACAACATCGCCCTCTTTACCCAATCAGGTACCATGGTGGAAGCGGTTCCTGCTGCAAGGCTTAAAAGCGGCCTTGATGTGACCAGGGAGAACTGGTTTTTAAATGCTTTGGAGAAGACGGAAAACCAGCATTTTCCTATCCCCATGTCCAGTATATTTTTGACAGCAATGAAAACCAGTACCGGTGGGTGGTATCCTTATCAAGAGCTGTGGAGCTGACAGAGGGCACCTCTACCACCCAGGGCGTGCTATTAGTGGATTTAAGCTACTCCAGCCTGGAACATCTTTTTGACGGGGTGACCACAGGAAAGGGCGGCTATGTCTATTTAATCAGCAGCGACGGGCAGATCCTGTACCATCCAAGATCCAGCTCATCGACTCCGGGCGGATGCAGGAGAACAATATGGTGGCAGCCGGCTATAAGGACGGAAACCACCGGGAGGAATTTCAGGGGGAGACCCGGATCATTACGGTAAAATCCATTGGTTATACAGGCTGGAAGATCGTTGGAGTGACACCTAAAAATGTGGTTTCCTTAAATTCCATTAAAACCAGGCTTTTTATCGTGTTCCTTATAACCCTGATCCTGTTCATACTTGCCCTGATCAACTCCTATATTTCCTCCCGTATCACCAATCCCATTAAGGAACTGGAAAAATCCGTGGGGATTCTGGAAGAAGGAAATTTGGAAACGCCTGTTTCCATCGGAGGTTCCTACGAAATCCAGCATCTGGGGAATTCCATTAAAAATATGGCAAAACAGATCCGGGTTCTGATGGATGATATCGTGGCAGAGCATGAAGCAAAGAGAAAACAGGAATTTGATACCTTGCAGTCACAGATCAATCCTCATTTCCTTTATAACACCCTTGACATCATTGTGTGGATGATTGAAAACGAGCAAAAGGCAGAGGCTGTCAAAGCGGTGACGGCCCTGGCCCGGTTTTTCCGGATCAGCTTAAGCAAGGGAAAGAGCATTATCACGGTCAGGGATGAATTGGAGCACGTGCGGAATTATCTGATGATCCAGCACATGCGTTTTAAGAATAAGTTCTCCTATGTGATCGATGCGTCTGAGGAATGCATGGAGCTTGCAAGCTTAAAGCTGGTATTGCAGCCCCTTGTGGAAAATGCCATTTATCATGGAATGGAATTCATGGATGGGGACGGAGAAATTATTTTAAAGGTCTGGAAAGAAGGAGATGACCTGTGCTATATGGTAAAGGACAATGGACTTGGAATGACAGAAGACCAGGTTTCAGGCTTATTTTCTGATCAGGTCCATGTTACTTCAAAAAAAGGGCTCAGGGATCGGCGTAAAAAAATGTCAATGAAAGGATCAGGCTGTATTTTGGGGAAAAGTACGGACTGACCATTGAGTCAGAGCCTGACGAAGGAACGGTGATCACCATCCGGCTTCCTGCGGTTCCCTATAGCTCTGCCTCTGTGCCCGGTGAAACGGGACAGGCTCTACCCGAAAAGCGTGGGCAATGAAAAGGAAACACCCTTCGGGTATACCTCTATGCCCAGGAAGCATGGGCAATGAAAAGGAAAGTAGATCATGACAAAACAGGAAAAATTATTGTGGACTCTGCTGGCGGGAGTGCTTGTGTTCCTGTTTCTTTTATCCTCCACAGATTTGATCATCAAGGAGAAGAAAACAGAAATATATCCGGTTTCCGTCATCATCGGGGATACTTCCGATGACTATTATGTAAATTTCAGAAAGGGTGTGGATAAGGCGGCTGAAGAATACAATGTAGATGTCAGCTTTATTACACTCTATGAGAAGGGAGATGCCGATCAGCAGATAGAACTGGTTCAAAGGGAGATCAATGACGGCGCATCAGTAGTGGTCCTGATTCCCGTAAAGCCGGTGGAGTGTGTAAAAAAAGATGGATGATATGGTTTTGAACAGCCCTGCCGTCATCCTGGGAAGCTTACCTCCCAATGACCAGGTAAAAAGCGGCATATCACCGGATTATGAAGAGGAAGGAAGGTTACTGGGGCAGGCAATTGCAGCGGAGAATTCCCCGGATATTCCTGTATGGATCTTTACAGACGGGCTGGAGTACGGGTATAACAGGGAGGCATATGACGGGCTGGTATCTGCTCTTTCAAAATCCGGATTTCCATGAAGCTTTATGAGAAGAAGGCAGAGGGAACCTTCCGGGAGGCAATCCAGGGCATGGTTTATCCCGGAAGCGGAAAAGCGGTCATTGCAGCGATTGATGTCAGAAGCCTTGATGAAGCCGCTGATATCATTTCCGGCACCACGGTATATGGCAATGCGGTTAAAGGTCTTTACGGAATTGGCAGCACGACCAAACTTTTAAAGGAACTGGACAATGGAATCATTAAGGGGCTGGTTGTAAGCGACCAGTTTGATGCCGGCTATATGAGCATCGAAAAGTCCGTGGAAGCGGTCCATGGGGGACTTCAAAGAACACAGATAGTTTTAGATTCTTACTATATTCAGAAGGCCAATCTGCGGGAAAGCAAATTTGAAAGGATTTTGTATCCAATTGATTGAGATGGGGGATGGAATATGAAGAAACGATATGGTATTCTGGCAGCGGCGGTCATCCTGCTGCTGGCACTTTGGGGAGTGTTTTATCAGAGTCGTAAGGAAGGTGGAAAGGAAGAAAAAAAGTCCATACGCATTGGAGTGACCTTATACCGCGGGGATGATTCCTTTATCAATACGCTCAGGGGAAATATTGAGGAACAGGCCAAGGAATATGAAAAGGAAACAGGCATTAAGGTTGTCATGGAAATTGTAGATGCCAAGGGGAACCAAAATACCCAGAACAGCCAGGTAGACCGTTTCATCTCCCTGGGCTATGATGCCATCTGCGTGAATATTGTGGACCGCTCCGTGGCCTCCAACATCATCAGCAAGGCCATGGATGCCAGCCTGCCGGTGGTGTTCTTTAACCGGGAACCGGTGGAGGAGGATATGCGCCGCTGGGAAAAGCTTTACTATGTGGGAGAAAATGCAAAAGAGTCTGCAATCCTACAGGGAAACATTCTGGTGGACGCTTATAAAACAGATCCTTCTTCCCTTGACCTAAATGGAGATGGAAAGGTCAGCTATGTTCTCCTGGAAGGAGAAAACAGCCATCAGGACTCCTTGATCCGCACGGAATGGTCCATTCAGACCTTAAAGGATGGCGGAGTGCCCTTAGAAAAGATCACCGGAGGAATTGCCAATTGGGACAGAAGCCAGGCCTCCGCCTGGATGGAGCAGTGGCTTTTGGAGTACCCGGATGAGGTGGAAGTAGTGATCTGCAATAATGATGACATGGCTTTGGGAGCGGCCGATGCGCTGGAACGAAAAGGGACATGAGGCCGGTTAAAATAGTAGGGATTGACGGCACGCCTCAGGGGCTTGAAGGGCTGCGCACGGGAAAGCTGTTTGGAACAGTTCAATGTGACTGTCAGGAATATGCAAATGTTATTTTTGAAATCGCTGCAGCGGAATCTCTTGGTCAAAATGTACAGGAAATTGTAAAATTGGACCGGGATAAGTATTATGAATGCAGACAGAAGGCACTGACCGCCCAGTAATGGGCGGTCAGTTGTGCATTGTGAGTAAAAATATCGAAGTTTTTTTAATGGAAAAAGGAAGAATCTAAAAAATTCGATACATATACCAAAAAAAATTATATGGAAAACTGCACAAAAGAAAGCTATAATGTGCATGTCGGTAAGGTAAAAACACCAATCGATAACAATATAATGATAAGGGAGGATTTATCATGAGATTACTCAAAAAAAGCATTAGCAGTAGGCCTTGCGTCAGCAATGGTATTTTCCATGGCAGGCTGTGGAGCAGGTTCCAAGGGAACAACAGCTGCACCAACAGAGGCTTCTACGGCAGCAGAGACTAAGGAGGAGGCAGGGGCAGAGACCACCGCAGAAGCAGTAAAAGATGCTGTTGGCGGAGATGTAGCGGACAAGAAAATCGGTATCTCAATTTACAAATTTGATGATAACTTTATGACACTTTACCGTACAGAGCTTCAGCGCTATTTAACAGAGGACTTAGGCTTTAAGAAAGAAAATGTTGTAATCCAGGATGGCAAAGGTGATCAGGCTGAACAGACCAATCAGATCCAGAACTTCATTACCCAGAAATACGATGTATTGATTTTAAATCTTGTTCAGGCTTCTTCTGCTCCGGAAATCACAGATATGTGTAAGGAAGCAGGAATCCCGGTTGTTTTCATTAACCGTGAGCCAGATACCCAGGAAGAGCAGAGATGGAAAGATGACAAGATTAACGCTACTTATGTAGGTTGTGACGCAAGACAGTCCGGTACCTATCAGGGAGAAGAAATTATTGAAACTTCCAACAAGGGCGATATTAACGGCGATGGCGTTGTTTCTTATATTATGATCCAGGGTGACCCGGAGAACGTAGATGCTCAGTACAGAACAGAATTCTCTGTTAAGGCTCTTACTGATTCCGGCATGCAGGTAAAAGAACTGTTAAAGCAGCGTGGTGACTGGGATCAGGCAAAAGCTCAGCAGATCGCTCAGGATGCTTTAACACAGTATAATGATCAGATTGAAGTAATCTTCTGCAACAACGATGCTATGGCACTTGGTGCTCTTCAGGCAATCGAGGCAGCAGGACGTACCGTAAACAAAGACATCTATTTAGTAGGTGTTGATGCTCTGACAGAGGCTGTTCAGAACGTTATCGACGAAAAGCAGACAGGTACTGTATTCAACGACCACTTCTCACAGGCTCGTACAGCAGGCGATATGGCTGTTAAGTTTATCAAGGGTGAATCTGTTGATAATGTAAATATGGTAGACTATATTAAGGTAACTAAGGATAATGCTCAGGAAATTCTTGACAAATTAAAATAATTTCCAGCAGCCGGTAAACTAAGAAAAATTCGAAATGCGTATTTTCTTAGTTGCCGCGGCATTCGCCGAGTGGATATGCAGGCATATTCGCTCTGCTCATTGCTCGCGCAAAAACGGGTGTGTCGGTAAGGCACACCCATTTTTTTAAAGGTATCTACAGACATGGGCAATAAATAGGAAACACCTTACAGGTATACCTATATGCCAGAAAACATGGGCAATAAATAGGAAAGGAGAAACGGGATGGCAGAGGAATACAGACTGGAAATGATAGGGGTCAGCAAATCCTTCCCTGGTGTTAAAGCGCTTGATAAAATCAACTTAAAAGTACGTCCCGGTACCGTTCACGCCTTAATGGGTGAGAACGGAGCAGGTAAATCGACCCTTATGAAATGCCTTTTCGGCATTTATAAAATGGATGAAGGAAAGGTTCTTATTGACGGGAAAGATGAGAACATCGCAAATCCCGATGATGCCCTTCACAAAGGGCTTGCCATGGTGCATCAGGAGCTGCAGCCGGTTCCGGCGCGTTCCATTGCGGAAAACATGTACCTTGGAAGGTATCCATTAATAAAAATAGGTCCTTTAAAAATGGTTGACCATAAGACCATGCACCAGGAAGCAGAAAAGTGGTTAAAGGATGTAAAAATGAATTTTAATCCCAGGGCAAAGCTTGGGACACTATCAATCGGACAAATGCAGTCAGTGGAAATTGCAAAGGCAGTGAGCCAGAATGCGAAGCTGGTAATTTTGGATGAACCGACCTCATCACTGACTGATAATGAAGTGGAAGCGCTGTTTCGGATTATCAGGGATTTGAAAGCCCGTGGCGTTTCTATGATATATATCAGCCATAAGATGGCAGAGATCCGGCAGATCGCCGATGATATAACAATCATGCGTGACGGAACGTATGTGGGTTCCTGGGAAGTAAAGGACATTTCGGATGATGAAATCGTAAAGCAGATGGTCGGCCGGGAATTAAGCAACGTTTATCCGCCCAAGGAAGATTACCGGACAGATGAGACTGTCTTAAAAGTAAGCCATGTAAGCAGTATCCACGCACGCTCCTTCCGGGATTGTTCTTTTGAATTAAAGAGAGGAGAGATTCTGGGATTTGGAGGCCTGGTAGGCGCTCAGAGAACAGAATTAATGGAAGCAATTTTTGGAATGCGCCACATTGCAAGCGGAGAGATTGAGATCCTGGGTAAAAAGGTAACGATCAAACGTCCCCAGGATGCCATAGGTGATTCCGTAGGAATGATCACAGAGGACAGACGGGGAACCGGAATTATTGGCTGCTTGAGCATTGCGGATAACACGGCCATTGCCTCTTACCGGAATTATACCAAAGTCGGAACCATTAACAGCAAAAAGGTGGATCAGGTAGTAAAGGACAGCATCGCAAAGCTGAGCATCAAGACGCCAAATGACAGGACCCTGATACAATCTTTATCAGGAGGAAACCAGCAAAAGGTGATCATCGCCAGATGGCTGGCTAATAACCCGGATATTCTGATCATGGATGAACCTACCAGAGGAATTGACGTTGGTGCAAAATATGAGATTTACCAGATTATGATTGATCTGGTAAAACAGGGGAAATCGATTATCATGATTTCTTCCGAAATGCCGGAACTGATCGGTATGTCAAACCGGATTATCGTTATGTGTAACGGCCATATTACCGGAGAGCTGGAAGATGAAGAGGCAACTCAGGAGAAGATCATGGCATTTGCCACTAAATTTGATTTAAACGATAAGGTAACAGAAAATTTCACACAGGAGGTTAAATCATGACAGCGAAGAAGGCTAACGCCAAAGATTTACCTATGCAAACAAAAAAAGTTAATTTAAAGGATTTTCTTATTAATAATGGAATCATCGTTGTTCTCATCATGCTGGCGATTTTTACTGTAATTAAGCAGCCGGCCTTTGGTTCCTTTGATAACCTGAAAAACATTGCTTTAAACGTAGCCCCCCGTTTTATCATTGCCTGCGGCGTATCCGGGTGTCTGATCACCAGAGGTACGGACCTTTCTGCCGGACGTATGGTAGGACTTTCTGCCTGCCTTGCAGGTACTTTGCTTCAGAAGCCTGGGTACAGCGGAAAGTTTTTCCCCAATCTTCCTGATTTCGGAATCTGGTGGGTATTTGTCGTGCTGTTGATCTGTATCGCTGTCTGTGCAATTTTCGGTCTGATCAATGGTATGGTCGTTTCTTTTCTTCAGGTTCCGGCCTTTATCGGAACTTTGGGCATGCAGCTGATCGTTTACGGTGTCTGCCTTGTTTATACCAATGCAACCCCTATCGGCGGTTACCGCGCTGCTTATACAGAGGTGGCAAAGGGCAGGCTTTTAGGAGCCATCCCTTACCTGTTCTTAATTGCCCTTGCAGTCGGGCTTGTGATCTGGTTTGTTTATAACAAAACACCTCACGGCAAATATATGTACGCCATCGGCGGAAATGAGCAGGCAGCGGAAGTTTCCGGCGTTAATACGAAGAAAACGAAAATCATTATTTATGTAACAGCAGCAGCGCTTTATGCATTGGGAGGTTTCCTTGTAGGCGCAAAGTCCGGCGGTTCCTCCGTTAATATGGGAATGGGCTGGGAGCTGGAAGCCATTGCAGCCTGTACCATCGGAGGCGTATCTGTTAACGGCGGTATTGGTAAGGTATCCGGTGTTCTGATTGGTGTACTGGTATTTGAGATCTTAAAGACCTGCCTGCAGTATCTTGGTGTTGACACCAACTATCAGTATATTGCACAGGGAGTTGTTATCGTAGTTGCCATTGCACTGGATATCAGAAAGTATATTGCAAAGAAGTAATTCCTTTTAGATTGATGTCCATATTCATTCTTTAAAAGGAAAAATGAAAAGGCGAGCCGTAAGAGTCTGGAAAAAAAGGGTATCCTTTTGGACTCCTGCGGCTGGCCTTATTCGGATATTATGGAAGCTGGCTCAGCCTGCTGTTTTGATATTCTCCTGAAAAGGTCACATCTTCTCCAAACCAGGAAGGAGGGGTGAAGCGTTCTGCTTCTTCTCTTTTTGGAAATTCCACTTCAGCCAATAAAAGCCCTTTAAAACGTCCTTCAAAAACATCCAGTTCTATGGTCAGATGATCAGAGCCTTCCAGGGGAATCAGATACCGCTTTTTCGTAAGGATATGGCCGTCTGCTTTTTTGATCAGGTGTTCATAAGACTCTGGCGTCAATGGGAGATTATATTCTTCCCGCTCTAAAAGCCCTTTGATTTGTAGGTAAGGTAAAAGGATTCATCCTCCCTGCGGATGCGGACGACAGGTTCTGTTGACAGGTACCCCTGTTCTATCAAGTGATAGGGGTATGCGGTGTAATCAGCCGGCGGCTGGGATATGAGATATTTACGTTCTATTTCCATGAAAAAAATCCTCCTGCTTTAATATTTTGTATTGCTGTATGTGCTGGTATACCACGGGCATTCGCCCTGTTTCGCACTGCTCATTGCTTTCGTGTATAAGTATATCACATGGGAGCAAAAATAGAAGGCTCACCTTTCCTGTTTGTGAATCAATGGGACAGGAAGACAGATCCGGTTGATTCATTAGTATACAAAAAAGAGAAAACGTGGTAATATGGGGAAAACAGTGAAAATTCAGGAGATTAAGGACATGAAACGGTTTAGTAAACGGATGTTTGTGTTTTTTTCTGATTCTTTGGACTGTTTTCCTGGTTCATGGCTGTGCTCCCCGGGAGGAGGCAGAGGATACCAGGGAAAGCTCCAAATCAGAAGCTGGCACGGAAGGGTCCGTGAGGAGACAGGCCCTAAGATCGGGGTAAGCATATACCGCTATGACGATACATTCATGAAGCTGTATCGTTCCCAACTAAAGCAATACCTGGAAGAAACTTACCATGCGGAGGTGATCATGCGCAATGCCGGGGGAGATCAGGAAGAGCAGAACCGGCAGATCAGCCAGTTTATTTCAGATGGGTGTGAAGGGATCATTGTAAATCCAGTCAAGGTATCTGCTGCGGCCGGGCTTGTTAATACCTGCGGTCAGGCGGGGATTCCTTTGGTTTTCATTAACCGGGAACCAAAGGAAGAGGAACAGAAGCGGTGGCATGAGAATCATATGGCAGTGTCGTGTGTTGGGACGGATTCCAGGCAGGCCGGGACTTATCAGGGAGAGATTATACTGGAACTGCCTGATAAAGGGGATATAAACGGCGATGGGGTAGTGTCTTACGCTATGCTCATGGGAGAAGAAGGCAATGAGGACAGCCGTTACCGGACGGAATATTCCATAAAAGCCTGGAAGAAGGGGGAATGAAGACGGAAAAACTTTTTTTCCGGCAATGGGGACTGGAATAAGGACAAAGGGAAAAAGCTTGCCGAAGAGGTACTGGCTGCCTATGGCAGCAGAATTGAGGTGATCTTCTGCAACAATGATTCCATGGCAAACGGTGCTTTGGAAGCTGTGGAGGAGGCAGGCCGTGTGCCTGGAAAGGATATTTATCTTGTAGGGGTAGATGCCCTTCAGGATACGGTAAAATATATAAAAGAGGGAAAAATAGCCGGGACTGTTTTAAATGATCATGAGGGACAATCCCAGACAGCTGCCGATACTTTGACAAAAATGATTGACGGGGAAGATGTGGACACAAGGTATCTGGTGGATTATATCAAGGTCACTGCAATCAGTACCTTTCATACGTTAAAAGGAGAGGATTAAAATGGGAAAAGTATTTGCGTTTTTAGCTGACGGATCAGAGGAAGTGGAGTTATTGGCTGTTGTGGATATTTTAAAAAGGGGTGGACAGGAGGTGACCCTTGTTTCCGTTACAGGAAAAAAAGACGTGGTAGGTGCCCATCAGATAAAAATCCAGGCGGATTTTGAATTTTCAGAGGTTGACTGTAAAAATGCCGATGTTCTGTTTCTTCCTGCGGGATGCCGGGGACCAGGAATTTAGGAGCTCACGGGGGGCTGTTAAATTCTTTAAAGGAAGCCCATGGAGAGAACAGGAGAATAGCGGCAATCTGTGCGGCGCCAAGCATTTTAGGAAAACTCGGTATGCTGGAAGGGAGAAAAGCAACCTGTTTTCCAGGCTTTGAACCGGAGCTTAAGGGAGCCTTGTATACAAAACAGGGGGTTGTTACGGATGGGAATATAACGACGGCCAGAGGTCTTGGCTATGCACTGGATTTGGGGATTGAACTTTTGGGTCTTCTGACGGATGAGAATCATGCCCGCCAGGTAAAGGAGGCCATCCAGTACGATCATATTTCCGTGTAATGGGGCAGGTGATTGTATGAAAAAGAGATGGGTATTATCGGTTCTTGCGGTTGTTTTCATCAGCCTTCTTACCGGATGTGAGAAGAAAGATCCATACGGATTGTCGGAAAAGAATCCGGTCACCATTACCATCTGGCATTATTACAATGGCGTCCAGAAGGAGGAATTTGACCGCCTTGTGCAGGAGTTCAATGAAAATGAAGGACGAGGAAAAGGGATCATCGTCAAGGCATTTAATAAGGGGAACATTGATGAATTAAGCACTCTGGTCAATGAAAGCATTGAAAAAAAGATTGGATCAGAGCCTTTGCCTGACATATTTTCCCGCTTACGTGGATAAGGTTTACGAAGTGGACCAGATGGGATTGGCGGCAGATTTAAGCGGCTATCTGACTTCGGACGAAATTTCGGAATATGTGGATGCTATATAGAAGAAGGCAGGTTTGACAGCACTGGGGCGATCAAGGTATTTCCCATTGCCAAGTCTACGGAGATCCTTACGGTGAACAAGACGGACTGGGACAAGTTTGCCCAGGCAACGGGAGTGACAGAGGAGGCTTTTTCCACCTGGGAAGGGATCACCCGGGTGGCGGAGTCCTATTATAAATGGACGGACAGCTTGACAGAGACACCGGATGATGGAAAGGCTTTTTTTGGAAGAGATGCTTTTGCTAATTATATGATCATTGGCAGCCTTCAGCTTGGTCATGAAATTTTTAAGATAGAGGATGGAAATATTGTCCTGGATTTTGATAAGCAGGTTATGAGGAAGCTGTGGGATAACTATTACGTACCCTATGTAAACGGGTATTTTGGTTCCTACGGGAAATTCCGGAGTGATGATGTAAAACAGGACGGCTGGCGGCCTTTGTGGGAGCGACCAGCGGAATTGCTTACTTTCCGAATTCAGTGACTCTTGAGGATGGGACCAATTATGCCATAGAGAGCAAGCTTTACCCTCTTCCCAATTTTCAGGGGACCGTTCCATGTGCTGTTCAGCAGGGAGCCGGTATGATGGTGTTTAAATCTGAGGAAAAAAGGGAGTATGCTGCTGCTCTTTTCTTAAAATGGTTTACAAGCGTGGAGCAGAACATGGAATTTGCCATTGGCTCCGGTTATCTTCCGGTAAAGAAGGCTGCCGGAAATCAGGAAATGCTAAAGCCCTTCCTGGAGGAAACCAGTGAAAACAGCGGAGTATCACAGAACCTTTTAATAGGGCTTGACACAGCGAATCAATACAGACTATATACTTCTAAACCATTTAAAGGCGGGGACCGTGCCAGAAGCGTGCTGAATTCTACAATGGCTTTAAAGGCAAAGGAAGATTATGAAGAGATATGTGCCCTTATGGCCAGGGAGTCAAACGGGAAAATGCAGTTGCAAATTTTGTAACAGAGGAAAACTTTAATAACTGGTACAAGGATACAATGGAGCAGTTGGAAGCGATTGTTGGAGAGTGATTTATGAAGAACAAGAGAAGTGAATCCATTCGCACCCAGCTTCTGGGACCATTGCTTATCCTGCTGGTCTTACAGGCTGTTGTCATTGCAGGGCTGGTACTGTTTGGCGGAGTTTCCATTAAGCTAAAGAATAATGAGATACATATATTAAGTGAAAATACGGAAAGTACAAAGCTGGGCCTTGAAAAGGAAACCATTCACCACTGGATCGTTATGTTTAACAATTCCGACTTTATAACTGCCGGAATCCAGCAGGTGCTGGATCATGAGAAACGCCGGCCAAAGGATATCTCTACGGATTATGTTCTAAATAAAAAAATCGTTGAAGAGGTTATGGAAAAGTCCATAGAAATGCTCCACCTAAGCCATGCGACAGGCGTCTTTATGGTCTTAAACGGCCCTGCGGCCAAGAACAGTCCGGTTGATATGAAGGCAGGTTTTTACGTGCGGAATTCCAATTCAGGAGGGTATTTAAAGGATAATTCGTCTCTTCTTATGGAGAGAGGATTGCCATCCATAGCGGAAAAGTATGACATCCCTTTGGATTCCTTCTGGGAGCTTGGCTTTCAGGAAGGCGAGGATAACAAAGCTTTCTCTTTTTATAAAAAGCCATATCTTATGGCAGTTCAAAATCAGGCGGCCCATGATGATGTCATGAAATATGCTTATTTAAGCCCTCCCTTCCGTTTAAGCCCCAGGGATATGCAGGTGGTGACCTACTCCATCCCAATCATCCTTAATGACGGGACCGTTGTGGGAGTTTGCGGGCTGGAACTAACCTTAAACCAGCTTGAGCAGATTCTGGGAGAAGACCAGACAAGCGGCAGCTATGAAGAATGCTGGCTTTTAGGCATCCGGAACAAGAGGACAAAAACCATTGTTCCAGTCGCGTATTCCGGGTATCTGTATAACCAGTATTTTAACGAGAGCCAACGAATCAGTTATGTGGATAATGAGGAAGAAAACATCAGTGAGCTGAGGTCCTCGGAAGGAACCAGGTGGTATGCCAGCATAAAAAGCCTTGATGTCTATGGAACCAACGGGCCCTTTGAGGGGGAAGAGTGGGTATTGGCCGGTATTGCACGTCAGGAGGATCTGCTGTCTTTTTATAATGCAATCCGGCGCATGCTTCTCGGTTCCATGGCAGTCCCGCTTATATTCAGCCTGCTGGGAGCATTTGTCATAGGAAAGATCATGACAGAGCCTATCCGCAGGCTGGTCACGGAGTTAAGGGGGCAATCAGGAAGAAGTGGACTTTCCCTTAACAGAGTACATATCAGAGAAATCGATGAGCTGTCAGAAACCATTGAACAATTAAACCGGGACGTGGAACGGGCGTCGTCAAAGATTTCAAGCATTCTGGAACATGCCAATGTCCTGATCGGCGTATTTGAATACGAGGAAGAGGCTGACCGTGTGTTCTGCAGCCGGTCTTTGTTTGAGATGCTGGGCTGGAGGCATATGGAGGAACCCTACTGCTATATAAAAACGGCAGAATTCAAGAAATACATGGAGAAGACTTTTATTGGAATTAAAATAAAAGGAGACCGTATTTTACAGTCCCTGGAAGGCCCTCAGGGAACGCGGTGGGTGGAATTTATTCTGGACGGATCAAAAAAAAGGGACCATACTGGGCGTGTGCTCGGATGTGACTGCTGATGTAGAGGAAAAGGAAAAGCTGGAGCGGGAGAGAAATTATGACCTGCTGACGGATATTTACAACCGGAGGGCATTTAGAGAACAGGTTACAGCTGCCATGAAGAGGCAGAAAGGGAAGGTTTCTGCACTGGTCATGTGGGATCTGGATAATTTAAAATATATCAATGATACCTACGGGCATGACGAAGGAGACCGCTACATTGTCCTTTTTGCCAGCTGCTTAAAAATATTTTCAGAAAAGGGAGGAATTGTAGCCCGATATTCCGGAGATGAATTTGTTACCTTTCTGGAAGCAGATGAAAAAGAAGAGATCAGAAACAAGATCCAGGAATTCATGAAGCATATTCAGAAGTTTTCACTGAATACGGGAGAGGGATACCAGTTCCCCATCCGTGTGTCAGGAGGGCTTTCCTGGTGTCCTGATGATGCAAAAGACTTTGACACCCTGTTTAATCATGCGGATTTTGCAATGTATATGGTGAAGCACAGCGTAAAAGGGATTGTTAAAGAATTTGATTTCAACGAATATACCCATAATTCTTATATGCTTGCTGGCAGTGAAGAATTTAACCGGATGCTGGACAAAAAAGAGGTTCGTTTTGCGTTTCAGCCCATTGCAACAAGGGAAGGATCTATCTATGGCTATGAGCTGCTGATGCGTCCGGACTTTGCCAATATGAAGGGGATCAGTGAGGTCTTAAATCTGGCAAGAGCTCAGGCAAAGCTTCCCCAGATGGAGGCTCTCACCTGGTTTTCAGCCTTAAGGCAGTTATGGAACAGGCTTTGGCCGGGCAGCTGGGACCGGATGAAAAGCTGTTTGTCAATTCCATTGCCAGCGTATGCTTAACAGACGCAGAGCAGAGGGAACTGGAAGAAAACTATGGAGAGCTGCTCCACCGGATCGTCATTGAAATGACAGAAGGAGAACCGGCAAGCCATGACTTCATGCACCGCAAAATCGATATGGCAAGACAGTGGAAGGGGCAGATCGCAGTTGATGATTTCGGAACAGGATATAACAGTGAGGCCATTCTCCTGCGCATGAGGCCTGATATCATTAAGGTGGATACAAATCTGGTAAAACGGATCCATGAAGACCCGAACCGCCAGATCATTTTAAGGAACCTTTTGAATTTTGCAATGCAAAACAACATCACTGTTCTGGCAGAGGGAGTGGAGACTCCGGAAGAGCTGGAATTTCTCATGAATTGCGGGGTTTCTCTGTTCCAGGGATATTATATTGCCAGACCGCAGATGGAGATCAGGCCCCTTGACCCCTACATCGTGAAGCGATTGCAGGAGTTTTCAGGAAAAACCTGATTTAATCATAAATAATACTGGAATTTGCGGGACGAGTATGTTATAATGCTAAATTGAAGTGTAACGCCCTGTTGATTTGGCGGTTCACATATATTTCAAGGAGGAACCCTTTAATGAGTTTACAAGTAGAAAAATTAGAAAAGAACATGGCAAAATTAACGGTAGAAGTGTCGGCGGAAGAGTTTGACAAGGCTCTTACCGCAGCTTACAATAAGAATAAGGGCAGATTCAATATCCCTGGTTTCAGAAAAGGGAAAGCTCCTCAGGCCATGGTTGAGAAGATGTATGGAGCAGGTATTTTATATGAAGATGCAGTAAATGAGGCTCTTGACGCAACCTATGGCGACGCAGCAGAAGAAAGCGGACTGGACATTGTTTCCAGACCTGAAATTGACATTGTACAGGTAGAAAAGGGAAAGACCCTGATCTATACTGCAACAGTTGCAGTTAAGCCGGAAGTGACTCTTGGCGAGTATAAGGGATTAGAAGTGACCAAGTCAACTGCTGAAGTGACCGAGGAAGATATTGATGCTGAATTAAAGAGAGTTCAGGAACAGAATTCCAGACTGATCACCGTAGAGGACAGAGCCGTAGAGGATGGCGACCAGACTGTTATCAATTTTGAAGGTTTTGTAGACGGAAAGCCATTTGAAGGCGGAAAGGGTGAGGATTATCCTCTTACCATTGGTTCCCATTCCTTCATTGATACCTTTGAAGAGCAGTTAATCGGCAAGAACATCGGCGAAGAGTGTGATGTCAACGTAACCTTCCCAAATGAGTACCATGCAACAGAACTGGCAGGAAAGCCTGCATTATTTAAGGTGACTGTAAAGGAAATTAAGAAAAAAAGAACTTCCTGAGTTAAACGACGAGTTTGCAAGCGAAGTTTCTGAATTTGAGACATTGGAAGAGTACAAGAACGACATCAGGGAAAAGGTTGCTTCAAGAAAAGAGAAAGAAGCGGCAACAGAGAACGAAGACCGTGTGGTAGAGAAGGTTGTTGAGAATGCTGCCATGGAGATTCCTGAGCCGATGATCGACAGCCAGGTGAACAACATGGTCAATGACTATGCAAGAAGAATGCAGAGCCAGGGCCTGTCTCTTGACCAGTATATGAAATTTACAGGCATGACTCTTCAGTCCTTAAAAGAGCAGATGAAGCCACAGGCTCTTAAGAGAATCCAGACAAGACTGGTACTGGAAGCAGTTGTAAAGGCAGAGAACATTACAGCTTCTGATGAAGCGGTTGAGAAAGAAATCGCAAGCATGGCAGAAGCTTATAAGATGGAGGTCTCTCTGGTGAAGGAATCTCTTGGAGAGAACGGCATCCAGCAGATGAAGGAAGATCTGGCAGTTCAGGAAGCAGTAGATTTTCTTGTTGCAGAAGCAAAATTAGTTTAAGAAGTATTACCTGAATAGATTCCTGGCATTTTTGTCCGGAGTCTATTCCGCTTTGATAAGAGATATCCTGGGGGTATCCCTTTACGCCCGGCAAAACAGGGCGAATATAGGAAAGAACAGACAGGAGGAAGACAGATGAGTTTAGTACCTTATGTCATTGAATCAACCAGTAAGGGCGAACGTTCTTACGATATTTATTCCAGACTTCTTAAGGAGAGGATCATTTTCCTTGGGGAAGAGGTATCCGATGTATCAGCAAGCCTTGTTGTGGCCCAGCTGTTGTTTTTAGAGGCAGAGGATCCGAATAAGGATATCAACCTCTATATCAACAGCCCCGGTGGTTCCGTTACCGCAGGCATGGCAATTTATGATACCATGAACTATATTAAATGTGATGTTTCTACTGTTTGTATGGGCATGGCAGCCAGCATGGGAGCATTTCTGCTGGCCGGCGGAGCAAAGGGAAAACGGTTCGCTCTTCCAAATGCGGAGGTTATGATTCATCAGCCATCCGGCGGAGCAAAGGGCCAGGCCACTGAGATCCGGATCGTAGCTGAGAATATACTGAAGATAAAGAAGCGTTTAAATGAAATCCTGTCCGCAAATACTGGTCAGCCTTATGAGGTCATTGAACGTGATACGGAACGTGACAATTATATGAGTGCGGAAGAGGCGAAGGCATATGGCTTGATCGATGATATCATCTACAGCCATGACCGATAAACCTTTACGCCTAAGCAGCCAGGACAATTGATAGGAAACACCCTGCGGGCATCCCTTTAGCCCGATCAAGCGGGGTGGGCACTGCCCAGAGGGCGTGGGCAAGAATTAGGAAAGAATGAGGTGTGTATATGCCGGTCAGAACAGACGACAAGATCCGATGCTCTTTTTGCGGGAAGACTCAGGATCAGGTAAAGAAACTCATTGCCGGTTCCAATAATGTCTACATCTGTGACGAATGCATTGATTTGTGCGCAGAGATATTAGAGGAAGAATTTGACAGCCATGAGGATGAAGGACCTGATTTTGGTGATATTAACCTGATGAAGCCAAAAGAAATCAAGGCTTTTTTAGATGATTATGTCATTGGTCAGGATAACGCAAAAAAAGGTATTGTCTGTAGCAGTCTATAACCACTACAAAAGAATCACTTCCAGAAAGAAAATGGATGTGGATGTGCAAAAGAGCAATATTCTGATGTTAGGTCCTACCGGCTCCGGTAAAACCTATCTTGCGCAGACGTTGGCAAAGGTCTTAAATGTTCCGTTTGCCATTGCAGATGCCACCGCTCTTACAGAAGCCGGTTATGTGGGCGAGGACGTGGAGAACATCCTTTTAAAACTCATTCAGGCGGCTGATTATGACATCAGCAGGGCTGAATATGGAATTATCTATATTGATGAGATTGATAAAATAACAAAGAAGTCGGAAAATGTGTCCATTACCAGGGACGTTTCCGGTGAAGGCGTACAGCAGGCTCTTTTAAAGATCCTGGAAGGCACGGTCGCAAGTGTTCCGCCCCAGGGTGGAAGAAAGCATCCCCACCAGGAACTTTTACAAATTAATACGACCAACATTCTGTTCATCTGCGGCGGCGCCTTTGATGGATTGGAAAAAATCATTGAACGCCGGTTAAGCGCTGGCTCCATCGGCTTTAATGCGGAAATCGTAGATAAGAATAAGACGGATATTGATGATCTTCTGAAAAAGACCCTTCCCCAGGATCTGGTGAAATTCGGACTGATACCGGAGTTTATCGGCCGGGTGCCGATTACCGTATCCCTGGAGCTCCTGGACCGGGAAGCACTTGTGAAGATTTTGACAGCACCGAAGAATGCCCTGGTCAAACAGTATCAAAAGCTGTTTGAACTGGATGATGTGAAACTTGAGCTGACAAAAGAAGCGGTTGAGCGGATCGCTGAGCTGGCAGTGGAGAGGAAAACAGGCGCCAGAGGCTTGCGTTCCATTATGGAAAGCGTAATGATGGATTTGATGTACGAAATTCCATCTGACAGCAGCATTGGAATCTGCACGATTACCAGGGATGTTGTAGATAAAAAGGGTGAGCCGGAGCTGATTTATCGGGACACGGCAGTTCCCAGAAAATCACTGGCTCAGAAGTTAAGAAAAGATAAGACAGGCGAGATCGCATAGGTCCCTGCATGAGTCGGGAAGGTGTTACAGCGAGAAAAATCTGCTGGAACACCTTTTTGAATGCAAAGGAGAGAACACAATGGTGGATAAGACAATCACAATGCCAGTTATCGCCCTGCGAGGCATGACTGTTCTTCCCAAAATGATGCTGCATTTTGACATCAGCCGGACAAAATCCATTGCGGCTGTGGAGAAGGCGATGGTAGGAGACCAGAAGGTATGTCTGGTTACCCAGAAGAATTCTGAGGAAGCTGACCCTGGAATCGAGGATTTGTATCAGGTCGGCACAGTGGCTCTCATCAAGCAGCTTGTAAAGCTGCCTAGTAATGTGATCCGCGTTATGGTGGAAGGCGTGGAACGGGTGGAGCTCTTAACTCTTGACAGTGAGGAACCCATGCTGGTGGGAGAGGTGATAAAGACCCTGGAAGCAGATGATTCCATTGAATATATCACCAAACAGGCTATGATCCAGATCATTCAGGAAAAGCTGGAGGAATACGGCAAGGAAAATCCCAGGATTGCAAAGGAAGTACTTCCCAATCTTATGGTACTGACAGACCTTGGCGAGCTTTTGGATCAGATTGCCGTACAGCTTTCCTGGGATTACCGGGTACGCCAGCAGGTGCTTGAAAGCGCTCTTTTGGAGGACCGGTATGCGCTGGTCATGAAGCAGCTGATAACGGAGATCGAGGTCACAAGGGTAAAGCGGGAATTACAGTCCCATGTAAAGGAACGGATCGACAAGAACCAAAAGGATTATATCTTAAGGGAGCAGCTTAAGGTGATCCGTGAGGAACTGGGAGAAGACAACCCTCTGTCTGATGCAGATGATTACTTGAAAAAGCTTAAGGCCTTAAAGGCAGATAAAGAGACTAAGGATAAGATCCAGAAGGAAATTGACCGCTTTAAGGCCATGCCTGGAGGAAGCCAGGAAGCCAATGTGGTCCGCATGTACCTTGAGACAGTCATGGAGCTTCCATGGAAAAAGCTTTCTAAGGATAATAACAGCATCACTCATGCAGAGGATATCTTAAATGAGGATCATTACGGCCTTGAAAAGGTAAAGGAGCGGATTCTGGAGTATCTGGCAGTCCGTGTGCTGACCAAAAAAGGCTCCAGTCCCATCATCTGCCTGGTAGGACCTCCTGGAACAGGAAAAACTTCCATTGCCAGATCAGTGGCAAAGGCATTAAATAAGGAGTATGTAAGAATCAGCCTGGGAGGAATCCGGGATGAAGCGGAGATACGCGGACACCGGAAAACCTATGTGGGCGCCATGCCAGGCAGGATTGTGGAGGCCTTAAGGCAGGCTGGAGTCAGCAATCCATTAATGCTTCTTGATGAAATCGACAAGGTCAGCAGCGATTATAAGGGTGATACTTCTTCCGCCCTTCTGGAGGTGCTTGACAGCGAACAGAATGTGAAATTCAGGGACCATTATGTAGAGATTCCCATTGATTTATCCAATGTGCTGTTCCTTGCAACGGCAAATACCACGACCACCATACCTGGGCCGCTTCTGGACCGTATGGAAGTAATTGAAGTAAATAGCTATACGGAGAATGAAAAATTCCATATTGCAAAGAATTACTTAGTAAGAAAGCAGCGGGAAAAGAATGGACTTACCGAAAAGCAGGTGTCCATATCGGACAAGGCTCTTGAAAAGATCATTCATCACTATACCAGAGAGGCCGGCGTCAGGAATTTGGAAAGGCGGATCGGGGCTGTTTTCAGAAAAGCTGCAAGAGAATTTCTGGAAGATGAAAAAATTACCATAGAGATTTCGGAAAATAATCTGGAGAAATATTTAGGCAAGGAAAAGGTACAGTTTGAAGATGCAAACGAGGAAGACCAGGTGGGAATCGTAAGAGGCCTTGCGTGGACCAGCGTCGGAGGAAATACTCTTCAGATCGAGGTCAATGTCATGCCGGGAAAGGGAACCCTTCAGATGACCGGACAGATGGGCGATGTCATGAAAGAATCCGCCCAGACGGCTTTAAGCTATGTCAGGTCGGTTTGCCCGGAATTTAAGGTAAAGGATGATTATTTTGAAAAACATGATATCCACCTTCACATTCCGGAAGGAGCCGTACCAAAGGATGGCCCGTCGGCAGGAATCACCATGGCAACGGCCATGCTGTCCGCAGTTACCAATAAGAAGGTAAATGCCAGGGTGGCCATGACCGGAGAGATTACACTTCGCGGCCGTGTTCTGCCTATCGGAGGCCTTAAGGAAAAGATCCTGGCTGCCCGTATGGCCCACATAGAGAAGGTTCTGGTTCCGGACAGGAACGCCCGGATATTGCAGAACTGTCAGAGGAGATCATCGGAGACCTTGAAATCATATATGTGAAGAACATGTCTGAGGTTTTAAAAGAAGCTTTCATCCAGAAATAGAAAATGCCTTTACAGGTATGTCATTATGCCCCAAAAGCGGCCTTTATGCCCAAAAAGCATGGGCAGGAAAGAGGAAACACCCTTCGGGTATACCTTTATGCCCAAAGAACGTGGGCAGGAAAGAGGAAACCATATGATCATTAAAACAGTAGAGCTGGAGACTGTGTGCGGAATAACCAGCAAGCTTCCGGAGAATACAAAACCGGAGTTTGCCTTTGCAGGCAAGTCCAATGTGGGAAAATCTTCTCTCATAAACGCCCTGATGAACCGCAAATCCTTTGCAAGAACCTCGTCCCAGCCGGGGAAGACCCAGACCATTAATTTCTACAACATCAACGATGCTTTATACTATGTGGATCTTCCGGGCTACGGCTATGCCAAGGTATCTGTGGAAGTAAAGGCAAAATGGGGGAAAATGATAGAAAACTATCTTCATAAGTCCCCCATGCTCCGGTGTGTGTTTTTGCTGATTGATATCCGCCACGAGCCTTCTGAGAATGATAAGACCATGTACGACTGGGTCGTATACAACGGCTACCAGCCTATCATCATTGCCACCAAGCTGGACAAGATCAAGAGGAGCCAGGTGCAGAAATCGTTAAAAACCCTCCGCACAGGGCTCGGAATCGGAAGTGATGTGATTGTCATTCCATTTTCCGCTGAAACCAAGCAGGGCAGGGAAGAAATATGGGAGATAATTTCAGAATCCGTAAATAGTCTTGACAATGAGTAAAAATCTTTTTATAATGAACCTATTTATTACATAGAGTTCATTCTGGTAGGAAGAGGAGAAAACAGTTATGAAAAAGACAATAAGAAAAATCGTATCAACTCTTATGGCAGCAACCCTGGCAGCGTCCTTTCTGACTGCCTGCGGAGACGGAAATACTGCCACAGGCACGTCAGCCGGCAAGGAAGCAGGAGATAAAAAGGTGTTAAAGGTTGCCATGGAGTGCAGCTACGCACCGTACAACTGGACTCAGCCCACAGATGCTAACGGAGCCGTTCCTATTTCCGGAAGCTCTGATTACGCTTATGGCTATGACGTCATGATGCTAAGAAGATTGCCGATGAGCTGGGCTATGGACTGGAGATTGTTAAGCTGGACTGGGATTCTCTTGTTCCTGCAGTTCAGTCCGGAAAGGTTGATTGTGTCATTGCCGGTCAGTCCGTTACAGCAGAACGTATGCAGTCCGTTGATTTTACAGATCCTTACTACTATGCAACCATTGTTGCCCTGGTGAAAGCCGGAGGCAAGTATGAGAATGCAAAGAGTGTTGCCGATTTTTCCGGGGCAACTGCTACTTCCCAGTTAAATACCATCTGGTATGACAACTGCCTGCCTCAGGTTCCGAATGCAGATATTCAGCCTGCCCAGGAATCCGCACCGGCCATGCTGGTATCCTTAAGCTCCGGCAGATGCGACCTGGTGGTAACAGACAAGCCTACCGGCCAGGCAGCGCTGGTTGCTTATCCTGACTTCAAGCTCCTTGATTTCACCGGAACAGAGGGCGAGTTTAAGGTTTCTGATGAAGATGTCAACATTGGCATCTCATTGAAGAAGGGAAATACGGAATTAAAGGATGCCATGAACGGAGTACTTGCCAAAATGGGCAAGGATGACTTTGATAAGATGATGGAAGAAGCAATATCCGTTCAGCCATTATCAAAGTAATTCAGGTAAAATACCCATAGGCAGCCGCCAAGGGCAATCAGGTTTGACCTTGGCTTACTGCCTTCACGGGAATAAAGAATAGAATCAGGACTTGCAGGCACGGAACAAGAGTGTTCTTATTTCGTGCCGCTTGTTCTGTTTCCACGAAGTACGAGAAGGAGAAGGTAGTATATGTCTTTGCCATCAGATTTTTTTGGAAGAATTGTATTTATACTGCAGCATTATGGCCCTTCCTTTTTAAGCGGGGCAGGAAAGACAATGGCAATCGCCATTGTCGGTACATTCATCGGCTGCATCATTGGTTTTGCCGTAGGAATTATCCAGACAATTCCGGTATTAAAAAGTGACAATCCCATAAAAGGGTTTTTATTAAAGCTAGTAAAAATAATTTTAAATATTTATGTAGAGGTATTCCGCGGAACTCCCATGATGGTTCAGGCCATGTTTATATTCTACGGCTCTTCCGTGCTGTTTGGCATTAACATGTCCATTGTTTTTGCTGCCTATTTCATTGTATCCATTAATACAGGAGCCTATATGGCTGAGACCGTGAGAGGCGGAATCCTTTCCATTGATCCGGGACAGACCGAGGGCGCAAAGGCCATTGGTATGACCCACTTTCAGACCATGATCAACGTTATCATGCCTCAGGCGCTGCGCAATATCATGCCTCAGATCGGCAATAACCTGATTATCAACATTAAAGATACCTGCGTGCTTTCTGTCATCGGCGTGGTGGAGCTGTTCTATGCCACAAAAGGTGTTGCTGGCGCGTATTATACCTATTTTGAAGCATTTGGCATTACCATGGTCATTTATTTTATCCTGACCTTTACCTGCTCCAGAATCCTCCGTTACTGGGAGAAGAGGATGGATGGTCCTGACAGCTACGATCTGGCGACCACGGATACTCTGGCTTATACCAGCGGCCTGGTAAAATTCCCAGATCCCAAAGAGAAGGAGGATAAATAAATGACAGGCGGAAAAGTTTTAGAGATTCATCATTTAAGCAAGACCTTTGGGACCAATGTGGTGCTACGGGACATTGATTTTTCTGTCAATGCTGGAGATGTGACCTGCATCATCGGAGCCTCAGGTTCCGGAAAGTCAACGCTGCTGCGCTGTATCAACCTGCTGGAGACTCCCACCACAGGCGAGATCCTATACCACGATGTAGACATTACAGACCGGAAAATGAACGTTCCTTCCTACCGTACCAAAGTAGGCATGGTGTTCCAGAGCTTTAATCTGTTTAATAATATGACTGTTTTGGAAAATTGTCTGGTAGGCCAGGTCAAGGTGCTGAAAAAAAGATAAGGAAGAAGCCAGGAAGAAAGCGATGATGTATCTGGAGAAGGTAGGCATGGCTCCATACATCAATGCAAAGCCAAAGCAGCTTTCCGGCGGACAGAAGCAGAGGGTGGCCATTGCAAGAGCTCTGGCAATGGAACCGGAGATCCTCTTGTTTGATGAGCCGACTTCCGCGCTGGATCCACAGATGGTAGGAGAAGTGCTTGCGGTCATGAGGACTCTGGCAAAGGAAGGCCTTACCATGATCATCGTGACTCATGAAATGGCATTTGCCAGGGACGTGTCTAGCCGCGTGGTCTATATGGCAGGCGGCGTCATTGAAGAGGAAGGCGCTCCGGCCGATATATTTGGCAATCCAAAGAAAAATTCAACAAAAGAATTTTTAAACCGGTTTATGCATGGATAAGAAAAAGCTGATTCAGGATTATGACACTGAATCAGCTTTTTGCAATTCCATATGAATACCATTTTATATGGTTTTTTCACGTTAATTAAAGTGAGAACCCTCTGACAAAATCCTTTCATCAATACGGCGCACAACGCCATGGGTATAAGCTGCAAAATATTTTGACCAAAAACCATATGCTGCTGGATTGATGCTCTCAAAGTCTACGCCAAGGTGGGTGTAACCCTCTGCTTTCAAAGTTTTTATTACATAATTCAGAAGACTCTGATATACTCCTTTGCCTCGATGCTCTTCAAGACAAAAGGCGCCAGTGATGTGGCGGTAATTAGGATTCTCAGTAATAAAGGTTTCACCAGATTCCGATATTTTTAAATAAGCGCATATTTTGCCCTGGTATTGAGAAACAAAACATCGTTCATGATCTCTCACACATGTTTCGCAAAATGTTTCACATGTTTCTTGTTTGCGGTTCATAAAAAAAGGGCTGTTATTACAATGTTTGTTTAACAATAAATCAAGTGAATATGCTAAGGGATACTCACTTGATGCAAGTTCTGAAAACTTGTATTCTTCACAAATCCTGCAATTAAATGGTTCCATAGGGCGGATTGAATCGACGCAGCGCAGGCCAAAGCCGTATTTGAAAAATTGCTGTTGTGCAATTTCGTCATGTGCATATAGGCAGATCCCATGACTGACTGCGCCTGCACCCACCCACTTGCGGGCAGCAGCCTGATACATGGCAGCATAAATATCTGCCCTGTTCTTAAACGTTGCCGCATTGGCCCACATGGGAGAAAACACACCCCTCACGCCAGTAGATTGAAACGCATTGTCAAATGGCATAATGCTGCACAGAAATCCAACCATTTCACCATTTTCAAATGCTGCAACACCCAGACCGTTATCGGCAAAATAGGTCAAGTCAGGGAATGCATCAACATTTGGCAAAGCTGGCACCTGACAAAGTTCTTCTTTGTAGCTGGTAAGTGCCAGTTCGTTTGCCTTGTTAATATGTTCCCTGGTAAAATCAACTACAATCATTTTTTTATTACTCCTCTTTTTGATATGGGAAATGGGCGCTGGTATAAATTTTATTTGGGAGCATCAGAAACCCGCTGAGGATGAATGATTTCCTCTTCAACCGGCACTCCCTGTACGGGAACCGGCACTTCCGGCTTATCAGATACACTGTCATGAACCGGTTTAGCAAAAAGATTTCGTACTTTGATCCGGATAAAGGTTTTTGCTGCTTTGATGGAAACCGCAAAAATAATAATTGGAAGAATAATGGTTAAAAACAGCCTTACCTTAAAACGGAACTTTTTTTTCTTAAATTGTTTTATATGAAGCTGACATTGGTCGTTTATTTTTGGAAACAATGTTTTCTTTGTCTGAATTTTATTCAAGATGAATCCCCCTTATGTTTCTGCTGGATGAAATATTAAGAGCCGCTCATCAATGCCTTCATGGCAAATGCATAAATTTCCTGACTCTTTGATTTCCAGTGATCACACATGATTTCCGCCTGATCCTTGTCCGGTACAGACAGTTCTAAGTTTATCAGGCAGCTTTTCCCTTCCCGGACCTGGCAGTGGACAATGTAATCATGGCTTGTGGACTTGTAGAAATCAGCAGTTACGCCTACCTCGTTGCGGAGCCGGAACTTGTTCTCCTTTAAATATTCATCCATATCATTAATGATTGCCGGTGAAATTTTGCTACCGAAAAAGGAAAGGGTTTCTTCCCCTTCCTTGGTAATTTCGTACCGGCTGCTGTTGTGGTTAGTTTCCACATTAAGTAGTCTGGCCTCCAGCAGTTCATTCAATGCCTGATTGAGCGTAAAATATGTGGTATATTCGTGCTCCAGAAAAAAAGTTAGACAGTTGTGCGCTTGTCAGGGGGAAATTAACCTGTTTAAGCATGTATAAAATCATAAGTTTGTACAGGGTCATAGGTTCTGACAGCATAGTTACCTCTTTCCTGCCCATGTTGTTTGGGCATAAAGGTATACCCGCAGTGTTACCTCTTTCTTGCCCACGCTTTCTGGGCATTGAGGTATCCCTGTAAGGGGATACCTCAAGTGATGCGCTTGCTGCGTCGTAAATTCAAGGATAGTGAAAGCAACTGTTCACTGAATCCACCATGTTTTTACTGACGGATATGATTTTTGACTGCCTGGCTCACGACAGATGCAACACGTGGGTCAAAGGCTTCAGGCAGGATATTGTCTTCGTTCAGTTCTGAAGGCGCTACAAGGCCAGCAATAGCAGATGCGGCAGCAAGCTTCATTTCTTCTGTAATAGCGGCAGCTCTTCCTTCCAATGCACCTTTAAAGATGCCTGGGAACACAACTACATTATTGACCTGGTTTGGAAAATCTGATCTTCCGGTTCCCACCACTTTTGCTCCGGCCGCTTTTGCAAGATCAGGCATGATCTCAGGAACCGGGTTTGCCATGGCAAACAGGATAGCGTCAGGATTCATGGAAGCGACCATTTCTTCCGTAACGATTCCAGGGGCGGATACTCCTACGAAAATATCACTGCCCTTCATGCATCTGCCAAAGAACCGCGTGTTCCTTCCAGATTCGTCACATCCATCATCTTTTCCTGCATCCAGTTCAAGCCTTCCATGCCCTTTGCCAGGATTCCCACGCGGTCACACATGGTGACATGGGTAAAGCCATAGGTCAGAAGAAGTTTTGTAATGGCGATTCCTGCAGAGCCTGCGCCGTTTACAACGACCTTGCATTCCTCTTTTACCTTTCCGGTTACCTTTAAGGCGTTTATAATGCCTGCAAGAACTACTATGGCCGTTCCGTGCTGGTCGTCATGGAATACAGGGATATCAAGAAGCTCTTTTAACCGTTCTTCGATTTCAAAACAGCGGGGAGCGGAGATGTCCTCCAGATTGATCCCGCCGAAAGCAGGCGCAATATTTACCACGGTCCTTATGATCTCCTCGGTGTCCTGGGTATCCAGACAGATCGGGATGGCATTGATTCCCCCGAACTCCTTAAACAGCACTGCTTTTCCTTCCATGACCGGCATGGCGGCCAGGGGACCGATGTTGCCAAGTCCAAGAACTGCGCTTCCATCAGAAACAACAGCAATGGTGTTTGACTTGATGGTATATTTGTAGGCAGCCTCTGGATTTTCGGCAATAACCTTGCAGGGTTCCGCTACGCCTGGAGTGTAAGCAAGAGCCAGATCTTCCCTGCTTTTTACCTTTGCTTTGGAAGTTATTTCCAGTTTTCCCTTCCATTTTTCGTGCAGTGATAACGCTTTTTCATTGTTTGTCATGATCGTTCATCCCTTTTTCACAGTTTTTTATTTTATCATACCAATTTTAGGGTTTTAAATCAATAGAAAATATGTTAGAATACAGTTTATCTGGACTTGCAATGCAAGTGAAGATAAAATTGAATTAAAACAAGCTAATAAGATAAGGAAATTAACGATACAGGTGGTACTATGAGAGAACGGATCAACAGGCTGGCAAAGGGCATCATTGATTCAGAGATTCCAAAGATTAAGGTGACGCCGTGGGAAATTGATGATGTGGTCCGTTCAGGCGGAGCCACCAGGCGGGAACTTGTCGTTACCAGTGAGAATAATTTACATATAAAAGGACTTGCATATTCGTCTAACTTCCGTGTCAGACTCATAAGCGGAGCGTTTGGCGGAACATATAACCATCTGGTCTATGAGATAAACAGTAGTTACCTGGAAGATGGAGATGTGATTAAGGGCTCTTTTTATCTGGTTACCAATGGCGGCGAGAGAGAAGTCCCTTATTCTTTTTGCGTGGAACTGAGCACGTCAGGGAAAGCGCTGAGTGATTTAAAGACAGCAGAAGATTTTGCAGATACTGCAAAAAAAAGGATATGGACACAGCTCTTCGTTTGTTTGAGTACCGGGATTTTGCCACGGCTCCATTTATGCAGGACCTGCATGTAAGGGCGTCTACGACGGATTAAAAGGAAGGCCTGACAGAAGAAAGGAACTGGAAGAGTTTCTGACCGCTTTAAAGGTAAAAAAAGCCTGTCCAGCTATGGGCGGAAACCGGGGAGCGGAGATTTGGAGAACTGGAGGAAGTTGTAACAGACTGGGTGGTCATAAAGCGAAGCGGCTGGGGCTATGTGAACCTGGAAGTTACAACGGATTGTGATTTTATAGAGCTGCCAAAGAAAAACATCGGAGAACAGGATTTTGAAGGAGAGGAATGCAGGGCAGCCTTTCTGGTCAATCCGGAACGCATGCATCAGGGAGAGAATTCCGGAAGAATTCTCATTACCGGAATCGAAGAACGCTTTGTTATCCCCGTTATGGCGGTCAATAACCCTGGAGGAGGGGTATCCGCAGAAAACGCTTTTGCAAAAGAAGCCTTCAGCCGGTTTTTGCGGCTTCGCCTGGAAGAAGAATACGGGCAGAAGGACATAAATATTTTATATGATGAGATGGGAAAGGCCCTTGATGAGATAGAACTGATGAAGGGTGAAAGCAGTCTTCTTAAGCTGCTCCGTACGGAGATATTCCTTGGACAGGGAAATCCTTCCAAGGCGGCGCTGCTCCTTGACGAGTGCAGGGATGAAATCCTTAGGGAACGTCAGGAAAAAAGGGAGATTTACTGTTATTACCAGTACCTGCGTTTAAAGGTACAGCCGGATGAGTATCAAAAGGAATCCCTGATCCGCCTCATGAAAAAATATCTGGAAGAAGACAGACGGCTTTTCTGGCTTTTTTTGCTGCTTATGAAACTGGATGACAAGCTTTTTGAGAATCTTCCGGCCTTGCTGTCCATGATGAAAAAGCAGTTTCATATGGCGTCAGAAGCCCGTTTTTCTATGTATGGGGCTGCAGGGTGCTGAACCGTTCACCGGAGATCATAAGGGCCATAGGTCCTATGGAGCTTCAGATCCTTTCCCACTGCGCCGGAAAAGGGATTGTGGATCAAAAGCTGGCTGTTGCCGTATCCAGGCTTACCCTGGCGGAAAAGCATTTTAACAGGCTTCAATACCGGATGCTGGTTAAGCTTTATGAGGAGTATCCCATAAAAGAGGTGCTTGAGGCGATCTGCGCCCTGTTAATCAAAGGGGAATGCCGCATGGCAGAGGCCTTTGCCTGGTACGAGAAAGGGGTAAAGGCAGGAATCAGCCTGACCCGTCTGTATGAATATTATTTGTATGCTCTGCCGGGAAATTACTGTTATCTCCTTCCAAAGGAAGTGCTTCTTTATTTTTCCTATGGAGGAAATGAGCTGGATCTCCACAGCAGGGCTGTCCTTTATAAGAATGTCCTGGTTTATTTAGAACCCATCGACCCGCTGTATCAGGCCTATGAGCGGACCATCGAGAAGTTTGCTACGGAGCAGCTGTTTGAATCAAGGATCGATAAGCAGCTGGCCGGGATTTATGAGCGGATGATACTAAAGGATGTGATCGACCTTCCCATGGCAAAGGTGCTGCCCTCTATTCTCCGGTCCTACCGGGTGGAATGCAGCAATAAAAAGATGAAGTATGTCGTTGTCTGCTATGAGGAAATGACAGAGGAGGATGCATTCCTTCTTGATAATGGCGTTGCCTATGTGCCCTTGTTTTCGGAACACAGCATATTGCTTTTCCAGGATGCTTTTGGCAACCGGTATGCTACCATTCCCTATAAAAAGGAGCCGGTCATGGACCGCCCGGAGCTGGAAGAGCGCTGCTTTGAAGTGTATCCGGAGCATTCCATGCTCCGGCTTCGGGCATGTGAAAGGATTCTGGCTGACGGAGCCTCGGATTTGGAAGAAGTAAAGATCCTGGAAGGCACATTGGATGATAAGAAGCTGCGGCCTCTTTATCAAAAGCTGCTTCTTTCCAAGGTCATTGAGTTTTACAGCAGGCAGGCTTCTGACGGTCAGGAGGGAGAGGAAGGAGCCGGGTATCTGCTTAAGCTGGATAAAAAGGTTCTTTCCATGGAAGAGCGGATAAGCGTCTGCGATACGCTCATCCATAACAACCACATGGAAGAGGCGTTTTTAATGATCCGGGAATTCGGCAGCGAAGGAACCCGGACGGAGCGGCTTTACGAGCTGTGCACGAAAATGATACTTAAGAACCTGTTTGACGAGGATCCTTTGCTTTTGCATCTGGCTTACGATGTTTTCAAAGAAGGAAAAAGTGACGGCGTGATCCTTGACTACTTGTGCGAGCATTTTAACGGATTAACGGATCAGATGTATCAGGTGCTTATGAAGGGCGTTTCCGAGCATGTGGAGACATATGACCTGGAAGAGCGTCTGACTGCACAGATGATGTTTTCCGGATGCAGCTCAAAGCTTGACAAGGTGTTTGGCCTTTACCGGAACCGCAAGGAAACCGGTGATATGATCGTAAAGGCTTATTTTACCATAAAATGTACAGAATACTTTATGGAGGATAAGGAGCCGGAGGAAAAGGTTTTTGCATATCTGGAAGGAACGGTCCAGGCAGCTTCTGTAAAAGGCCGTCTGCCCACCATTTATTTGCTGGCCATAACAAAGTATTATTCTGAACTTCCTGCGCTTGATGAAGAGCAGCAGAAGCTGTGCCGGAATACGGTTTCCTTCCTTTTGGAAGAAGGTCTTGTGTTCCCGTATTTTAAGGCCCTGTCAAAATATGTTCCCATGCCGGAGGATATTATGGATAAAGCCATGGTCCAGTACTGCGGTGACCGGGATTCCAAGGTGGAATTGCAGGTCAGGATTCTTCCTGATGAAGAAGAATTCCACAGTGAGGATATTCCCCGGATGTACCAGGGGATTTTCGTCAAGCAGAAGATATTGTTTGAAGGCGAGATCATGGAATATCAGGTGAGAGAGCTGATAGAAGAAGCATGGGTCTTAAAAAAAAGAAGGCAGCGTCAGCTGCGACACAGGGGTCTCCCGGGAGGCTTCGGACAGCAGGTTTGCCTGCTTAAATGAAATGAGTCTGTCCTTAAGCTTAAAGGATGAAAACGGGCTCAAAAATCGGATGCAGGAGTATTTAAAGAAAAATGCTGCTGCGGAAGAATTATTTCCACTGATGTAAGATAAGGGGGCTGTCAATGGACGGACTGATAATAGGGCTTGACCTTTGCGATGCCTATACCCGCATATGCTGCCATGACAGGGAAAAATCATGGTGTTTTCCTACAGTGATCTGCAGGAAAAAGGATGAAGATGCCTGGTTTGTAGGAGAAGAGGCTTATGCTTATACTCTTGTAGGCGAGGGCATCATTGTAGACAAGCTGATAAAAATGGTTAGGAAAGAAGGAACCGCTACCCTGGGCGGAACCAAATATGAAGGTCTTGACCTTTTGAAAATGTTTTTAAAGAAAATATTAAAGCTTCCTATGGAAGAATTTTTCTGCGATGAGGTGAAACAGCTGGTGATCACCTTGCAGAAGGTGGACGCAAAGCTGATGGATGCCCTTATGTATTGCGCGGATTACCTGGAGATTCCCAGGGAACGGGTGCATATCATAAGCCATACGGAAAGCTTTGTATACTATGTCCTCAGCCAGAAAAAAAGAGGTTTGGAGCAATCAGGTAGGTGCATTTGACTTATCGGAAGACTCTTTTCACTATCATGAGCTCAAGGTACAGAGAGGCCTTCGGAAGATGGTGGTGATCGCGGAGGATGAGGCTTTGGAGGAAAGCTTTAATCTGGATATTTTAGATACGCCTTCCGGAGGAAAGCTGGCGGATAAGATTTTAAGCTCCTGCGCGGACAGGCTTCTCCAGAAGAAATTATTTTCATCTGTATTTCTGACGGGAAAGGCTTTGAGCGCCACGACTGGGCGGGAGATTCCATGAAGATACTCTGCTCCCGGAGGAAGGTATATATGGAGCCGGAGCTGTTTGCCAGGGGCGCGGCTTTTAAGGGAATGGATTACCTTCAGGAAAAGACCTCCTATCCCTTTACCTGCATCTGCGAAGGGCGGCTTCATTCCACCATTTCCATGAAGGTACTTCATAAGGAACGGGAAAGCCAGCTGGTTGTAGCTGCTGCCGGGGACAGCTGGTATGAGGCAAAGAGCAGCGTGGATTTAATTGTAGATCATCAGGATTATGTGGAATTTATGGTAACTCCCATGGATCCAAAGCAGAAACGGCTGGTAAAGATCCCGCTGGAAGGATTTCCGGACCGGAAGGACAAAAACCTGAGGATAGGGATCAGCTTTGGGTTTCTGGATGAAAAAAACCATGGCAGTAGTACTAAAGGACAAGGGCTTTGGTGAAATATTCCCGGCCACGGATGCGTGATAAGGCAAGAGGTTATGCTATGAGTCTGATTCTTTGCCGGCAGGAGCCGGTCAAACACCCCTTCTATTTTGAAGGCCTGGGAATCCGCCTGTTTTCCTCCCAGGAGCTGTGCTATGTGATTTATAATAATCCCCTTTTGGTCATGGACCAATTTGTATAATAGCCTGATCCAGTTTATCAGAGAGGATCTGGATATGGCCTTTCTGGCTGCCAAGCTGGAAAAATGGCGGGAAAGCGGAGAGGAACCGGATGAGCTTCTTGTGACGATCCTTCACGAATGTGATTACTATACTGCTTCTGAGGTCAGCCGGTTCCGGCAGAGTCTGACTGCATACCGCCGGATGCCTGCCCAGGAGTTTTTTAAAGACAAAGGCGGATTACCTGTTCGCCAGAAAGCAATATGGAAAAGCAATCGCAGAATACGGTCAGATCCTGGATCTTCCAAAAGGGAACCGGGGGGATGACGCCTTTCGGGCTAAAATTTATAATAATCTGGGAGCAGCCTATGCCAGACTGTTTATGACTGACAAAGCCTGCCAGGCCTACCAGAAATCCTTTGATCTGGTGAAAAATGCTGAGGTCTTAAAAAGAATATGTCATCTGGCCCAGTGGAATCCGGGTCTGGTGTTAAATGAACGGTTCCAGGCTCTCATTACAGATGAAATGAGGCAGGAATGCGAAGAAGAAAAGGAAAAGGCAGAAGCGCTGGCAGCTGAGGCAGACAGCTTAAAAGAGCTTGAACAGCTGTTTCAAAAGGACCCGATCAAGCGTTTACAGGGAGCCGGGGAGCTTATCCAGAGATGGAAACAGGAATACCGGAATATTATGTCTTGACAAATCTGTAAAAAGCCACTATCATTACATGGTATAAGAAAACACCCTGCGGGTATAGCTTTATGCCCAAAGAGCATGGGCAATAATAAGGAAACACCCTGCGGGTATACCTCAATGCCCAAAGAGCATGGGCAATAATAAGGAAAAGGTAGAGAAGAAGAGGAGTACGCTTATAACCCTGAAAGAGAAAACCGTTCACCGGCTGAAAGACGGTTAAGGAAGTGTATGCGGAAGGTAGCTTCAGAACCGGAAGGCTGAAAATTAAGGATTCAGTAGGCTTTCACGCGTGGCTGCGTTACAGGCTATATGAGATATGGCAGAACCTGCCATATGAATAAAGGTGGTACCGCGTTGATTCGCCCTTTGCATCCCAAGGATGCAGAGGGCTTTTTTATGTCACAGGAAGGAGAATATGATGAAAGAATTAGAGAAGACTTATAATCCGGCAGGGATTGAAGGCAAGCTTTATGAGAAATGGCTGGATAAGAAGTATTTTCATGCAGAACCAAACAAGGATAAAAAGCCCTTTACCATTGTAATGCCGCCTCCCAATATTACGGGACAGCTTCACATGGGGCATGCCTTAGACAACACCATGCAGGATATTCTGATCCGCTATAAGAGGATGCAGGGCTACGAGGCCCTGTGGCAGCCGGGCACGGACCATGCAGCCATTGCGACGGAAGTAAAGGTCATTGAGAGCTTAAAGAAGCAGGGAATTGACAAAGAAGAACTGGGCAGGGAAGGCTTCCTGGAAAAATGCTGGGACTGGAGAAAGGATTATGGCGACAGGATCATCAACCAGCTTCATAAGATGGGATCCTCTGCCGACTGGGACAGAGAGCGTTTTACCATGGATGAAGGCTGTTCAGCGGCAGTACAGGAAGTTTTTATCCGGCTCTATGAAAAAGGTTATATTTATAAAGGTTCCCGTATCGTAAACTGGTGTCCGGTATGCCAGACTTCCATTTCTGATGCGGAAGTGGAGCATGAGGACCAGAATGGTTTCTTCTGGCACATCAATTATCCCATCGTAGGAGAGGAAGGCAGGTTTGTGGAGATTGCAACCACCAGGCCTGAAACCCTTCTTGGAGATACCGCGGTGGCAGTCAATCCGGAAGATGAGCGCTATCAGGACCTTATGGGCAAGATGTTAGAGCTTCCCCTTACAGGACGTGAAATACCGGTAGTAGCAGATTCCTACGTAGACAAGGAATTCGGTACCGGCTGTGTGAAGATCACCCCGGCCCACGACCCCAATGACTTTGAGGTGGGAAAGAGACACAGCCTTCCTGAAATCAACGTCATGAATGACGATGCCACCATCAACCTTCCCGGCAGCAAATACCATGGCATGGAGCGTTATGAGGCCAGAAAAGCCATTGTAAAAGACCTTGAAGAGCTGGGCCTTTTGGTAAAGGTGGCTCCCCATACCCATGCGGTAGGAACCCATGACCGCTGTAAAGCCACCGTAGAGCCTATGGTAAAGCAGCAGTGGTTTGTCAAGATGGAAGAGATGGCAAAGCCGGCAATCCGGGCGTTAAAAACAGGAGAACTGAAATTCGTTCCGGAAAGATTTGATAAGACATATCTTCACTGGCTTGAAAATATCCGTGACTGGTGTATTTCCCGACAGCTTTGGTGGGGACACCGCATTCCGGCATATTATTGTGACCAGTGTGGGGAGATTATCGTGTCAAAAGAAGCTCCCACAGTATGTCCCAAATGCGGCGGAGCCCATCTGACTCAGGATGAGGATACCCTCGACACCTGGTTTTCCTCTGCTCTCTGGCCTTTCTCTACCTTAGGCTGGCCGGAGGAAACAGAGGACTTAAAATACTTCTACCCAACCGATGTGCTGGTTACAGGCTACGACATTATTTTCTTCTGGGTAATCCGCATGGTATTTTCCGGTATCGAGCATACCGGAAAGCTTCCCTTCCACACGGTACTGATGCACGGCCTGGTAAGGGATTCCGAAGGCCGTAAAATGAGTAAATCCTTAGGAAACGGAATCGATCCTCTGGAGGTCATCGAAAAGTACGGTGCCGATGCCCTGCGTATGACCCTGATCACCGGCAATGCCCCTGGCAATGACATGCGTTTCTACTGGGAGCGTGTGGAAGCCAGCAGGAACTTTGCCAATAAGGTATGGAACGCTTCCCGTTTCATTATGATGAATATAGAGAAAGCGCCGGAGGCAAAGGCAGAGCTTTCAGAGCTTACCCTTGCGGATAAATGGATCCTGTCCAAGGTTAACTCTCTTGCAAAGGATGTAACAGAAAACCTGGATAAGTATGAACTGGGAATTGCACTTCAAAAGGTTTATGACTTTATCTGGGAGGAATTCTGCGACTGGTATATTGAAATGGTAAAGCCAAGGCTTTGGGAGACCCAGGATAAGACAAAGGCAGCGGCCATCTGGACCCTTAAAACCGTGCTTATTAACTCCTTAAAGCTTCTTCATCCTTATATGCCGTTCCTCACCGAGGAAATCTTCTGCAACCTTCAGGAGGAAGAGGAGTCCATCATGATTTCTAACTGGCCGGAGTATCAGAAAGACTGGAACTTTGAAACTGAGGAGCATGCGGTGGAGACCATTAAGGAGGCTGTAAGAGGAATCCGGAACGTACGGACTTCCATGAACGTTCCGCCAAGCAGGAAAGCCAAGGTTTATGTTGTTTCTGAGAATCAGGAGATTCTTGATATCTTTGAACGCAGCAAGGTATTTTTTTGCTACTCTGGGTTATGCAGGTGAAGTATATTTACAAAAGGATAAAAGTGGCATAGCTGACGATGCAGTATCAGCGGTCATTCATCAGGCTGTCATCTGCATGCCGTTTGCTGAACTGGTGGATATTGAAAAAGAAATAGAACGGTTAAAGAAGGAAGAAGAGCGCTTAAGCAAGGAGCTGGCCCGTGTCCGGGGCATGCTTAGCAACGAAAAGTTCGTAAGCAAGGCTCCGGCGGCCAAAATCGAAGAGGAAAAGGCAAAGCTTGAGAAATATGCTCAGATGATGGATCAGGTAAAGGAAAGGCTTTCCCAGCTCTCTTAAATCCCCCATCATGAAAAATCGACAATCTTAAATAGAATGTGAAAAACAGTCGAACATGGCAGAATATGCTGTGTCAGGCTGTTTTTGTTGCACAGCACGGGGAACGCCTCCTTTTCTATTTTTGTCCATTTGTCAGGAAGAGAGGAGGAAGGGACAAAAGGGGAACATGTGGTCTGTAAGAATCTGTCGGCAAATGCCGTGTCAGGATGGAAAAAGGCGATAAAAAAATTGGAATTATCCCCATGGTTTTGACAAATTCCGAATGGCTTACTGGCTATAATGTTCGTACAGGGCGGGAGGTGAAAGCGGCGACGGAAATAAACCTGTATATTGATGTGTTGTTCTTAACTAATTTTGCCATGGATTTTCTGGTATTATCCATTGTAAGACGGGGGATGAAATATCGTCTCATATGGTGGAGAATGATTCTTGGGGCTATTTTGGGGGCAGCCTGGGCTGTGTTTGCTGCCGCCTTTCCATTTTTACCCCTGTGGCTTGAGATGGTAATTACCTATCTGGTGGTGAGTACCCTGATGGTGATGACGGCTTTCGACGTAAAAAGACCAAAGGAAATAGGGAAAGCAGTAGGCGCACTTTATCTGGCTGCAGTTACAACGGCAGGCATTATGGATGCCCTATATCAACATACGAAGGCCGGCTATTATATAGAACAGATTCTTAGAGGAAATGGTCAGGAAGCCATGCCCTTTTACCGGTTGATTTTTTTAGCAGCGGGTACTTACTTTGGAATCCGCTGCCTTCTGCGACAGATTTCCGCCATGCTAAAGGGAAAGAACAATTTTTATGAAGTTACCATGCATTACAGAGGAAAGAAAAAGGTAGTAACGGCCCTGCTTGATACAGGAAACAGGCTGTATGAACCGGTGAGCCGCCGGGCCGTCCATGTTGTGACCTATGAGGCTGTCCGGGAGCTTTGCGAAAGCGTGTCGGAAGTCATCTACATTCCTTATGGAAGCGTAGGGAAAAGTGACGGCGTGCTGCCCGGAATCTTTTTAGACGAGATGGAGGTACGTCAAGGGGATGAAGTGAAGGTGATTGAGAGGCCGTTAGTGGCCGTGTGCAAAAAGCATTATCCAGAAGTGGAGAATATCAGATGCTTTTGCATGAAGAGTGAGTGAATGATGTAAAGGAGAGAGTATCGCATGATTATAAAAGTATCCGTACCAAACCGTTTTCAGTTTAAGGCAATTCCAACATTTAAAGCGTTGATGATGCCGTCACAGGGGGAGATCCATTACATAGGAGGAGCAGACATCCTTCCTCCGCCCTTGGACAATGAAAAAGAGGCGCAGATTATTGCACTCCTTGGCAGTGATGATGATCAGAGGGCAAAATCAGAATTGATTGAACATAATCTCCGTCTTGTAGTATACATAGCGAAGAAGTTTGATAACACCAGTGTTGGGGTGGAGGATTTAATTTCCATAGGTACCATTGGGCTCATTAAGGCCATCAATACCTTTAATCCCAATAAAAACATCAAGCTGGCCACCTATGCCTCCCGCTGCATTGAAAATGAAATACTTATGTACCTGCGCCGGAACAACAAGACCAAAATGGAGGTCTCTATTGATGAGCCTTTAAATGTGGACTGGGATGGCAACGAACTCCTTTTATCAGATATTCTCGGAACAGAGGAAGATGTCATTTATAAGGATTTGGAAACCGAGGTGGAACGGAACCTGCTTAATACCGCTATCAGCCGTTTAAGCCCAAGGGAGAGAAAAATCGTGGAACTGCGGTTTGGATTAACGGATGAGGAAGGAGAGGAAATGACCCAGAAGGAAGTGGCGGATTTATTGGGCATCTCCCAGTCCTATATATCCAGGCTGGAAAAAAAGATTATGAAGAGGTTAAAAAAAGAAATTGTACGGTTTGAGTAATGTTTATGGCTGAAAAAAGGGAAGGCTCCAGAGAGTCTTTCCTTTTTTGTAAAAAATGAAACTTTTTTTGAGTTATAATACGTCTAATAGATAGAACCCCAGAGAGGAGGAAGAAATGAAACAAAAGATTGAAGAAGAAGCAGAACGGATCCTTCTTAAAAATTATGAATCCTATTACCGGCTTGCGTACAGTTATGTAAAAAATGAGCAGGATGCTTTGGATATCGTTCAGGAGAGCGCATACCGGGTAATAAAGGAATGCAGGAAAATGAGAGAAGAAATCTATCTCTCGACCTGGATCCACCGGATTGTCATAAATGCCTCCATTGACTTTTTAAGGAAACAGAAAAAGGAAAGCGTGAGCTTTGATGAGGTGGAGATTCCCCATGAAGACAGCTATAAGGAGGATGATCCCCTGGAGCTTTTAAGTTCCTTAGAGGAAAAGGACCGTACAATCGTGATTTTAAAATATATGGAGGAATGGAAACTGGAAGAAATTGCTGAAATTCTGCAAATGAATGTGAGCACTGTCAAGGCAAGGCTCTACCGGGCATTAAAGAAGCTGAAGATTGTGCTGGAACCGGAGGTTACTTAGGATAGAAAGGAGCAGTTAATATGGAACACGATGATAAGGAAAAACTGATAAGGATGAAAGACAGATACCATAATATTCCTGTGCCGGAGGCTGCCCGTGCAGGTGTGGCGGCAGGAATTGAGAGAGCAAAAACAGAAAAGAGGAGAACGAAGATGATGAAGATGACAAAAAGAACAGGAATAACAGCGGCAGCTGCAATGGCAGCAATTGTAATTATGGCAAATGCCAGCCCGGTTACTGCAAATGCAATGGAAGAAATCCCGGTTTTAGGTGCAATCGCAAAGGTTGTCACATTCCGTACCTTTGAGGATGCCAATAACAATTATGAGGCTAAAATAGATATTCCAAAGGTTTCCATCAATGAAAAGGATAACTACAAAGTGAACCGTTCCATTGAAGATTATGCCAATCAGCTGATTGCACAATATGAAAAACAGGTGGCAGAAGACCAGGCAGGAGACGGCCACTATTCCGTAACCTCCAGCTATGATGTTGTGACAGACAACGATAAATACCTTTCCCTGCGGATCAATACAACGGTTGTGATGGCCAGCGGAGCGGAGTATGTGAAGATTTTTACCATTGATAAGGAAACGGGAAATGTGGTGTCTTTAAAGGAACTGATGAAGGATAAGGCCGACTATATTACTGCGATCAGTGATAACATCAAAAAAACAGATGGAAGAACAGATGGCCGCGGATGACTCCAAGATATACTTCTATAATACGGGTGATGATTACGTGGATGAATTCAAGCAGATCACCGGGGATGAAAGCTATTACTTTAATGAGAATGGAGAAATCGTAATTGTATTTGATGAATATGCAGTGGCGCCGGGATATATGGGCGCAGTGGAGTTCACCATACCAAAAGCCGTAACTGGATTTTAACCGAATCAAGCAGAAACGCAGAGGGTCTGACCCATTGGTCATTGCGAATATCCGCTTGCCTATCATGTGAAATAAGCCCGCCTTTTATGTGGAAAGGCGGGCTTATTCCTTTAGGAATGTCCTGGAAGGAAGACGTGGATTAACCGGGAGGTTTCTGAGAATCATTTTTATATTGCATTGAAAAGACTTTTTGTAAACAGTTGGTGAGATTTTAATAATTAAATCCGGCTGCTTATATGAAGTCTTTTTTTCATTGGTTTTTGTAACAGATTTTTATAAAGCTTTGAATATGGGTTTGATTATATAATCATAATACAGCTTATCAGAGCTTACAACGTAAGTGAAGATAAAAGGGTCGTTCTGTGCCCCGTCCATCCGATGATCGGAAGGGCTTTTGCTTCCGATCATATAAAATGATGGAACAGCACAAAAATGACTACAAGGGGATTGTAAGACAGATGATATTATAAAAAGTGTGTTTAGAAAAATGGTAAAGCATATTGAAATGGAAAATATGCACAAATAACGAGATTAAAAGTATATAAAATATACAAAAAAATTAAAACGAACATATAATATCAAAACGGTCATTTAACGCTCTTGAAAAACTTGTAATGTAATGATATTATCTAGTTGTAAAGAGAAAACGAACATAATCGATCATAAAACGATCATAAAAAGCAAGGGAGGATGTTTGGATGAGCAAAGTGGAAGAAATCACAAGGGAAAGCTGGATCATGAGTACGTTTCCTGAATGGGGAACCTGGCTGAATGAAGAGATTGAAAATGAGACAGTGGAACCTGGAACAGTGGCTATGTGGTGGCTGGGCTGTACAGGCATGTGGTTTAAGACACCGGGTGGCTGCAATATTACTGTGGATTTGTGGTGCGGCAACGGAAAGCGTACTCATGGCAACGGAAAAATGGCTGTGGGCCATCAGATGGCAAATATGTGCGGCGGAAGAAAGATGCAGCCTAATTTAAGGGCAGTTCCTTTTGTACTCGATCCGTTTGCCGTTAAACATGTAGACGCAGTACTTGCAACCCATTACCACCAGGATCATATGAGTGCGGAATATGCAGCCCATGTGATCCAAAGCAACATAACAACAGTGGATGAGAATGGAAAAGAAATACCGGTTCCTTTTATTGGTCCTAAGAAATCCGTTGAGCTGTGGCAGAAATGGGGTGTTCCGGCAGACCGCTGCATTACGGTAGTGCCTGGAGACAGCATCAGGATAAAGGACATTGAAATTGTGGCACTGGATTCCTTTGACAGGACCTGTCTTGTAACAACGGATTCCACCGGCGGACCGGGAGGAACTGACAGGAACGTGTCCTATGGATATGGATGAAAAGGCGGTAAATTATCTGATCAAAACTCCTGGCGGAAATATTTACCACAGCGGCGATTCCCATTACTCCATTTATTTTGCAAAGCATGGAAAGGATCATGACATTGATGTAGCTTTTGGTTCTTATGGAGAAAATCCGGTGGGAATGGCTGATAAGATGACTTCCTGCGATATCCTCCGCATGCTGAGGCTTTAAGATGTAAAGTAGTGATCCCTATCCACTATGATGTATGGACCAATTTTATGGCGGATGTAAATGAAATCAAAGTGCTCTATAACATGAAGAAGGACCGGTTGGGTTATAAATTCCACCCATTTTTCTGGGAAGTAGGAGGAAAATACGTTTATCCCAGGGACAAGGACAAGCTGGCTTATCATCATGAAAGAGGTTTCGAAGATTGCTTTGAAGCGCCTCAGAATATTCCGTTCCGCTCACTTTTGTAATCAGGAAAGGGGAGAAAACATGCTGAGAGATTTTGTGGAGAAGAAACATTATAAATTTGCCAGGGAAGCAAAGGATTGGGAGGATGCAGTCCGGATGAGCTGTGAATGCCTGGAGGAGGATGGGACGGTAGAAGGAAATTATAAAGAAGAAATCATTGCCTGTATTAAAAAATACGGCCCTTATATCATTATTTTACCGGACATAGCCATGCCCCATTCCCAGGAAGGAGCAGAAGGCGTACACAAGACCAGTATCGCCTTTATGAAGCTGGATAAGCCAGTCAGCTTTGACGCAGACGACCCGGAAAAGGATGCACAGCTGTTCTTTACGCTGGCCTCCTGCAATCCGGATCAGCATCTGGATAATATGACCCGGTTATCGGAGCTGCTTAGCAATGAGGAAGTACTTGCTGAACTGAAAAAAGCCAAAGATTCAGAGGATTTGCTGCGGATTCAGGAACGATATTTGGATTAAGGAAAAGGGGAGAATACAATGGATATTTTAATGAAGGTATGGACTTTTTTTTGCCACGAATGTATTACAGCAGCCGGCGTTTATGATTGGTCTCATCGTTATGATTGGCTACATCTTACTGAGAAAACCGTGGTATGATATACTTGCAGGAACTTTAAAAGCGATCGTGGGCTATTTGATCTTAATGGTTGGTTCCGGCGGACTGGTCAACAATTTCCGGCCGGTATTGGTAGGCTTAAAGGACAGGTTCCAGATGGATGCCATGGTAATTGACCCTTATTTTGGCCAGAATGCTGTAACAGCAGGCGTTGGGGAAGTGTTTGGAAAAGGCTTTGGCGATGCAATGATCCTGTTGTTCATTGCATTTATCGTCAACATTCTTCTTGTCCGTTTTTCAAAATACACCAAGCTTCGGGCGCTGTTTACCACCGGTAATGTTCAGGTCCAGCAGGCTGCCACAGCATACTGGCTGATCATGTTTGCCTGTCCCTTCCTGTTAAATGCAAGAGTTGCCATGCTTGTGGTAATGGCTCTTCTTTTAGGAGCTTACTGGGCAGTAGGTTCTAACCTGACAATCAAGCCATGCCAGGAGGTTACGGATGGAGCTGGTTTTTGTCTGGCTCATCAGCAGATGTTCGGCGTTGCAATCAGCTACTATCTTGCAGGCAGGCTGTTTGGAAAAGAAAACAAGAAAAACAGTGGGAAAGAAATTAAAAAGATTGAAGATATTGAACTGCCGGGCTTTATGTCCATCTTTAACGACAATATGGTATGTACTTCCATCTTAATGGTTATCTTTTTCGGAGCGATCCTCTGTATCCTTGGCAGGGATTACCTGATTGAAGGACAGTTTATGAAAGAGGGAGCCAGCATGTTTTTCTATGTCCTTCAAACCTGCTTATATTTTGCAGTGTACCTGGCAATTCTGCAGTTAGGTGTACGTACCTTTGTGGCGGAGCTGACAGCTTCTTTCCAGGGAATTGCAGACAGAATTCTTCCTGCTCTGTCCCGGGAGTGGACTGTGCCGTAATCTTTGGCTTTGGTGCGGCCAATGCCGTGACTCTGGGATTCTTAGCTGGTTTTGCCGGACAGATTCTGGCCATTGTGGCCCTGATTCTGTTAAAGAGTCCGGTGCTCGTAATATGCGGATTCGTTCCCGTATTCTTTGATAATGCTACCATCGGTGTTTTTGCAAATGAAAAGGGCGGATTTAAAGCTGCTCTGATCCTTCCCTTCGTATCCGGCTTATGCCAGGTATTCGGTTCTGCCTTAATTGCAGGCTGGGTAGGCATGGCAGCCTATGGCGGATACTTAGGAATGTGGGACTGGGCGGTCATATGGCCGGTATTTACCGTTATCATGAAATATTTAAGCTACATTGGTATTGGAATCGTACTGGTTGCACTGCTTGCTATTCCGCAGATCCAGTATTGGAAAGATAAAAAGGGTTATTTCCTTATGACAGAGGATTATGAAGCGTATAAAGAATTAAAAGCAGACAAGGAATAAATGTGATTAAGGAGGGTTATTGTCATGGCTGGTAAAAATTTAAGCTTTTTGGTATGTTGCGCAAATGGGGCAGGCTCAAGCCTGATGGCACAGATGACTTTAGAAAAGGTGCTGAAGAAATTTAATATCAAACCGTCAAAGGTTCATCATTGCGCCCTTTCAGAAGGAAAAGGGTCAGCACCCCAGTATGATGTGGTGCTTTGCGCACAGAACTTTAAGGATATGTTTGCAGATGCCGAGAAAAAAAGGCATTAAGGTCGTTGGGCTTAAGAATGTGATGTCTGCTCCTGAGATTGAAACCAAGTTAAAAGAGCAGGGAATCATTCAGGAAGGCTAATAAGTAATTTTCGTCTGCCGGAGGTTTTTATCCGGCAGACAGTATCTAATAAACTGTGGATCCAGGCAGTGATCAAATATTGATAAAAGTGCAGGTGAGCCGATGAAAAGAGAATATGCCCTTGTGGAGGAAAGAAGAGAGCGTATATTGGATATTGTAAGAAACAGTCCCAAGGTGTCTGTGAACAGCTTGGCAGAGCAATGCGGGATTTCTGTCATAACAGTTCGAAGAGATTTGCAGTATCTGGAAGACAGGAAGCTTTTAAAGCGCTGTCATGGCGGTGCCATTCCCATTGAAAAAGGCCCTGCGGAGGCAAATGAAATATTACTTTACAGACGGCTGATTGCCACCTATGCTGCAACGTTGGTAGAAGACAATGATACGCTGTTTATTAACACCAGCAGCACTGCCCTGCAGATACTGGAATATATCAAGAGCAGGAACGTCACAGTCATAACCAACAATGGAAAAGCGATTAGCAGTGAACATGGGCCCGGAGTAAATATCATTCTCACCGGCGGCGAGCTTCGCTATCCCAAAGAAGCTATGGTGGGGGATCTTACGGTAAGGAATCTTCAGAACATATATGCCAAAAAGGCATTTATGGGGTGTTCCGGCATTTCCGTTATGTCCGGAATGACCACTGAGATCATGAACGAGGTATGCTTAAACGAATTAATGATCGAACACACAAGGTCCGAGCTGTATATCCTGGCCGACCATACAAAAATAGGAAAGAACAGCAGCTTTTCAAGCTGCAGCATAGGTAAAGTTCAGCATTTGATTACTGATGAAAAGGCGCCTGAAGAGATTTTAAAAGAATTCAGGAAAGCTGGAGTGCAGATCCACCAGGTGAAAAAAGGAGGTTTTTAAATGAAAACCTATACCCTTGGGTTGTATGAAAAGTCAATGCCGGCTGAATTAAGCTGGAAAGAAAAGCTGGAAGCTGCAAAGAGCGCCGGTTTTGATTTCCTGGAAATGAGTATAGATGAAACAGAGGAAAAGCTGGGACGTCTTGAAATGACTTCACAGGAACGGCTGGAGCTGCTGGAACTGACAAAGGCCGCCGGCATTCCTATAGGTACCATGTGTTTAAGCGGACACCGGAAGTATCCCCTGGGAAGCCATGACCCGGCAATCAAGGAAAAAAGCATGGAAATCATGAGCAAGGCCATAGAACTGGCGTCGGATCTGGGGATCCGGATCATCCAGCTGGCCGGATATGATGTGTACTATGAAGAATCCGATGAAGAAACCAGGCGGTATTTTATCGACAACTTAAAAAAAGGCTGCTGAAATGGCCGCATCAGCCGGTGTGGTACTTGGATTTGAAACCATGGAGACCGGATTCATGAATACAGTGGAAAAAGCCATGGAATACGTGAAACAGGTTTCTTCTGTCTACTTAAATGTTTATCCTGATATAGGGAACATAACAAATGCTGCGTTTACCTATGGAACCGACGTATTGGAGGACTTAAAGCTTGGAAGCGGGCGCTGGCCGCCATGCATTTAAAAGAAACGAAACCAGGCATATTCCGTGAGGTTCCTTATGGAGAGGGCCATGTGGACTTTAAAAAAAAGCCATTGAGACAGCCTGGAAGCTTGGAGTAAGGAAATATGTGGCGGAATTCTGGTATACTGGAAACCCCTCCTGGAAGGAAGATCTGGTTACGGCAAATCTTAAAATGTCGGAAATATTGAGGGAACAGGAATGAAAGGGGTAAATCATAATGAAGATTGAAAAAAAGGTGATGGGGAATCTGACGAAGTGCTATTCCATAGCCCCGCTTCGTTACAAGGGAACCGATCACATCCTGGTTGCGGCGGAAAAAGTTGACCGCTGCCTGTTATTTGATACAGAAGGCAATTTAGAAGACACCATTTGGACAGAGCCTGGCGGAGTGATGACCATGGTTCAGGTTCCAGGTAGTGACGGACAATTTCTGGCAACTCAAAAATTCTATTCTCCCAATGATTCCAAAGAAGCAAAAATTGTCATAGTAACTCCTAATGAAGAGAAGGGCTGGGAGGTAAGGACTTTGGTGGACTTACCCTTTGTCCACAGGTTTCATATTGTGGAACGGAACGGCATCAACTATTTGATCGCATGTACCTTAAAATCAGGCCATGAGTTTAAAGATGACTGGTCTTCCCCGGGAAAGGTGTACGGAGCGGTTCTGCCTGAGGATTTAAGCGGATTTAACGAAGAGCATCAGATCCAGCTGAAAGTGATTAAGGATGACATGCTGAAAAACCATGGCTATTATAAAGTGGAAGAGGGTGGTCTCCAGACCAGTATCATATCCTCTGACAGCGGTGTATACCAATTTATCCCGCCGGAAGCCCCAGCCGGAGATTGGGAGATTTGCCGGCTGATCAAAGAGGCGGCCAGTGATGCGGTGCTGGTGGATTTTGATGAGGATGGAGAAAAGGAATTAGCTATCATTTCCCCATTTCACGGAGATAAAATCAGTATTTGGAAAAAAACAGACGGGGAATACAAAGAGGTCTATGTGAATGATAAGACGGCTGAGTTCAACCATGCCATTTTCGGTGGAATGCTTTGCGGCAGACCGGCCCTGGTAATCGGGCACCGGAAGGGAGGACGCAATCTTTTAGCCTTTACCTATAATCCGGAACAGGATTCCTATGAGGTGCAGATCATTGACCGGGATTGCGGTCCTGCCAACGTATACAAGTATACAAAAGACGGGAAAGATATCATCATATCCACCAACCATGGGATTGATGAAATTGCCATGTATACACTTACACCATAAGTGCAAGTGAGCTTAAGAGCTTGCACTTATAGTGAACAACGAATGTTGATCATGTGCTTTATTGCACATGATACCATAGGAGGTAAAACGTGTTAGAAGCCTTAAAGCAGCTTGTTTACGAAGCCAATATGGAACTTCCCAGGTACGGGCTTGTCACCTTTACCTGGGGCAATGTCAGCGCCATTGACCGTGAAAAGGGCTTGTTTGTCATTAAGCCCAGCGGCGTGGATTATAGCGGGCTTAAGCCGGAAGATATGGTGGTTATGGATATGGAAGGCAGAAAGGTGGAAGGAAGGTATAACCCTTCTTCTGATACCCCCACCCATCTGGAACTTTATAAGGCATTCCCAAAGATCGGCGATCGTGCACACCCATTCTTCCTGGGCAACCAGCTGGGCCCAGTCCGGACGGGGGATTCCCTGCTATGGAACTACCCATGCGGATTACATGTACGGAGAAATTCCCTGCCTGCGCTGCCTGACAAAGGAAGAGATTGAGGAAGGGTATGAGAAAAATACAGGACTTCTGATCGCGGACTATTTTAAGGAGAAAGAATATATGGCGGTACCAGCCTGCCTCTGCAAAAACCATGGTCCTTTTACCTGGGGAAAAGATGCTAAGGAGGCAGTGCATAACGCAGTGGTTCTGGAAGAGGTAGCCAAGATGGCTCTCCGGTGTGAACAGATCAATACGGATGTTGCTCCTGCACCTCAGGAGCTGCAGGATAAGCATTATTTAAGAAAGCATGGAGCCAATGCTTATTATGGTCAAAAGAATGAATCGCATGGATGAGCGTTGTGAAAATTTTAGGAGGAATGAGAGATGAGATTTTTTTTAGACACAGCCAATGTCACAGATATCAGGAAAGCCAATGACATGGGAGTGATCTGCGGAGTGACCACCAATCCTTCCCTGATTGCAAAAGAAGGAAGAGACTTTCATGAAGTGATCAAAGAGATCACCGGGATTGTGGACGGGCCGGTCAGCGGTGAAGTAAAGGCAACCACCACCGATGCAGAAGGCATGATAAAGGAAGGCAGGGAAATTGCTGCCATTCATCCCAACATGGTGGTTAAGATACCTATGACTGTGGAAGGGCTGAAAGCCACAAAGGTGCTGTCTTCTGAGGGGATTAAGACAAATGTAACTCTTGTATTTTCAGCCGCCCAGGCTCTTTTGGCAGCCAGGGCAGGAGCTTCTTATGTTTCTCCGTTTTTAGGGCGTCTTGATGATATTTCCATGCCGGGAATTCATTTGATCGAAGAAATTATGGATATCTTTCAGATGCACGATATTAAGGCCCAGATTATTGCAGCCAGTGTGCGCAATCCCATTCATGTCATTGACTGCGCAAAAGCAGGGGCAGACATTGCAACGGTTCCCTATAACGTTATCCTGCAGATGACAAAACACCCTTTAACAGACCAGGGGATTGAAAAATTCCAGGAGGATTACCGTAAGGTATTTGGGGAGTAAGAAACATTAGGGATGTTAAGACCTGACGGGGCTTATGAGATGAATTGTCTTTTTGATATGGTGTTATTATGTAAAAGCCTGCCTTCCTGGACGGAAAGGTGGGCTTGTATTTTATAAGAAAGTCCGTTTCGCCTGATGGCTTGCCGGTGTCTAAGAAAGGTAATTTTTCATGGTCTTTAACGCATTTTTTTCCAGACGGCTTACCTGTGCCTGGCTGATATGGATTTCTTCCGCTACTTCGGTCTGGGTCTTTCCTTCAAAAAAACGCATGTCAATGATGTGGCGTTCCCTTTCCGGAAGGCGTCTCATGGCCTCGTTTAAGGAGATGTCCTCCACCCAGTTTTCCTCCAGATTTTTTTGTCACTGATCTGGTCCATGACAAAGAGGGGATCACCTCCGTCGGAATAGACCGGCTCATAAAGGCTGACCGGGCTTTGAATGGCATCCAGGGCATAGGTGATGTCCTCTTTGCTGACTCCAATCTCATCGGCGATCTCCATAAGGGTCGGTTCCTTTAAGTTCTTCTTCATTAAATTTTCTTTGGCATAAATTGCCTTATAAGCGGTATCACGCAGGGACCGGCTGACGCGGATGGAATTATTATCCCGAAGATAACGCCGTACTTCGCCCAGAATCATGGGCACCGCATAGGTGGAGAACCGGACGTTCTGCGTAATATCGAAATTATCAATGGCTTTGATTAAACCGATGCAGCCAATCTGAAATAAATCGTCTACGTTTTCATTGCTGCCGGAAAAACGTTGTATGACACTGAGAACCAGTCTTAAGTTTCCCTTAATGTAATCTTCTCTGGCCTTTTTATCTCCGTCAAGAATCCGTTTGAACAGAACTTCCTTCTCTTCGTTGCTAAGAAGAGGAAGCTTGGAAGTATTGACACCACAAATCTCTACTTTGTATCCAGACATATCTTTCCCTCCGCATCATTCATTATTCTCATAAAGAAATGATGTACTCAATCGAGGGCTTTTATACGATAGCCGGATCAAAATTAATTTCCAGTTTTTAGGGCATTATTAATCCTGCTTATTTTTTTCATACAGAATCAGCAGTCCCTTTAATAGCAGAACGTCGTCGTAATGAATTTTATGACGGCACAGCGGGACGACGGAGGAAGCCAGGCCTCCGGTTGCCACGAGACTGGCAGAAGTTCCAAGTTCTTCCTCCATTCGGTCGATGACACCATCGATCATGGCAGCGTTGCCGTAAAGGATTCCGTTTTTCATACAGTCAATGGTATTTTTGCCGATTACCCTGGTAGGCTTGTTTAATCCGATGTATGGAAGCTGTGCTGCCCGGCTGCTTAAAGAATCCAGGGATACTCTTAAGCCTGGAAATATTATGCCGCCGGAGTAGTTTCCCTCCCGGTCAATGACGGACATGGTGGTGGCAGTTCCCATATCAATAACGATGATGGGAGCAGGATATTCCTTTAAAGCAGCAACTGCATCAACGATTAAGTCGCTTCCAACAGCCTTAGGGTTGTCCATTTTAATATTCAATCCGGTTTTCATTCCGGAGCCGACTACCATAGGTGTTTTTCCTGTTATTTTTTTAACGGCACACAGGACCACTTCCGTAAGAGGAGGAACAACAGAAGACAGGATCGCCCCTTCGATAGAAGAGAGAGGCAGGTTGTGAATTTCCATAATATCTTTTATATTAACCGCATACTCCAGCTCGGTTTTCCCCTGGTTGGTGGTAACTCGTTCTACAAAGTAGATTCCTGTATTGTCGATGCCGCCTATGACAATATTACTGTTTCCCATATCAATGGCCAAAATCATAAAGGGAACTCCTTTCCAACTTTTTTTCTTGTGCTATACTGTAGAGTATCATATTTTAAGACGAAAAACAACGGGAGGCACTTATGCTGAAAGGAAAAAAATATCATTTTGGGAGTAACAGGAAGCATAGCGGCTTATAAGATAGCCGGGCTTGCCAGCATGCTGGTTAAAAAGGGCTGCAAGGTACATGTATTAATGACCCAAAATGCCACAAATTTTATTAATCCCATTACGTTTGAAACATTGACAGGCAATAAATGTCTGGTGGATACCTTTGACCGGAATTTTTCCTTTAACGTGGAGCATGTATCCCTGGCAAAGCTTGCCGATGTTGTAATGATCGCTCCGGCCAGTGCCAATGTGATCGCAAAACTTGCCCATGGGATAGCGGATGATATGCTGACAACCACTGTTCTGGCATGCAGATGCAGGAAAATCATTTCTCCTGCCATGAATACCAATATGTATGAAAATCCAATCGTTCAGGATAATCTAAGGATTTGTGAATCCTATGGAATGGAAGTGATACGCCCTGATTTCGGATATCTGGCCTGTGGAGATATCGGGGCAGGAAAGATGCCGGATCCTGAGGTGCTTTTTGATTTCATTGAAAGAGAAGTCTGCTTTGAAAAGGACCTGGCAGGAAAGAAAATTCTGGTTACCGCCGGTCCCACCAGGGAAGCCATTGATCCGGTCCGGTTTATCACCAACCATTCCACAGGAAAAATGGGCTATGCTGTGGCAAAGGCGGCTTCTCTCCGGGGGGCGGAAGTGACGCTTGTGAGCGGAAGAACGGCTGTGCCAAAGCCTCGGTTTGTACACCTCATAGAAGTTGACAGCGCAAAGGAAATGTTTAATGCGGTTACGGCGAAAGCAGGAGAACAGGATGCTGTCATTAAGGCCGCCGCTGTGGCGGATTACCGTCCAAAACACGTAGGAACGGAAAAAAACAAAGAAAAAAAGAGGGAGAAATGGTTATAGAACTGGAACGGACGGACGATATCCTTAAATGGCTGGGAGAGCATCGGAAAAAGGGACAGTTTCTTTGCGGCTTTTCCATGGAAACCCAGAACATGCTGGAAAATTCAAGGGTAAAGCTTGATAAAAAGAAAATCGATATGATTGTTGCCAATAACTTAAAAGTGGCCGGAGCCGGTTTTGGAACAGATACTAATGTAGTCACCATCATAACAAAGGAAAAAGAGCTGCCGCTTGAGACCATGACAAAGGATGAAGTAGCGCACCGCATTCTGGATGAGATATTTACCCGTCAGAATGAGGGAAAGAAGGAGTAGGGCATTATGAGAATTGAGAAAAGACAAATGATTGTACCAGGGCAGTTGACCGGCCCAGTTTGCCTGACCGGTTATTTATTGGACAGCATAAGCGTAAATCCGGATATGCTCCGCCCTGCTGTTATCGTGCTTCCCGGAGGCGGATACAGCCGTAAGTCGGACCGGGAGAGCGAACCAATAGCCCTGCAGTTTATGTCCATGGGCTGCCACAGTTTTATTCTGGATTACAGCGTGGACCCCAACCGCTTTCCAACTTCACTAAGGGAGCTTGGGGAGGCGGTGGCTTTCATCCGGGAACACGGGGCAGAGTGGAAGGTTGATACCAATAAAATCATTGTATGCGGTTTTTCTGCCGCAGGGCATTTGGCCTGCAGCCTTGGGGTTTTCTGGGAAAAGGATTTTGTTTGGGAAGCCATAAAACGGACTCCAGGGGAAATCCGTCCGGATGGACTGATTTTAAATTATCCTGTGATCACAAGCGGAGAATTTAAGCATGCCGGTTCTATTTTAAGCCTTCTGGGAGAACATGCGACAACAGAAGAGACAGCGGCAGTATCTTTAGAAAACTTTGTAACGGAGAAGACCCCGAAAACCTTCCTATGGCATACGTATACCGATAATGCGGTTCCTCTTGAAAACAGCCTGCTCCTGGCTGCTGCCATGAGAAGGCATAACGTAAATTTTGAACTTCATGTTTATCCTGCAGGAGGCCACGGCTTATCTCTTGCCAACGAGGAAACGGCAGGCTCCAATGAGTCCCTTATAGAACCCTCCTGCCAGAGCTGGATTTCCCTTGCAAAAACCTGGATTTCTAATTTCTAATATGAAAGAAAGAATCTTGACTTGTGATTAGAATCATACTACAATAGACAAGATCTAGACGTAAATTTTGGAGGAACTATTTTTGTGAATATAGCGGAAGAAATTAAAAAGAGAAGAACATTTGCCATTATTTCCCATCCGGATGCGGGAAAAACTACTTTGACCGAGAAATTTCTGCTTTATGGAGGTGCCATTAATCTGGCCGGAACCGTAAAAGGAAGAAAAGGCGCCAAGCATGCTGTTTCCGACTGGATGGAGATAGAAAAGGAGAGAGGAATTTCCGTCACCTCCTCTGTTTTGCAGTTTAATTACGACGGGTTCTGCATCAACATTCTGGATACACCAGGCCACCAGGATTTCTCTGAGGATACCTACCGTACCCTTATGGCGGCCGATTCCGCTGTCATGGTCATTGACGGTTCCAAAGGTGTGGAGGCTCAGACCATCAAGCTGTTTAAAGTCTGCGTTATGCGTCATATCCCCATTTTTACATTTGTGAATAAGATGGACCGGGAAGCAAGGGATCCCTTTGAACTGATGGATGAGATCGAGGAAGTCCTTGGGATCAGAACCTGTCCGGTCAACTGGCCCATTGGCTGCGGAAAGGAATTTAAAGGGTTTATGACCGCTTTAAAGAAACCATAACCACATTCCGGGCCACATCAAACGGCCAGAAGGAAGTAGAGGCAACAGAAGTCCAGCTGGGAGATGCCCAGGTGGATGGCTGATCGGAGAAAGCTATCACCAGCAGCTTATGGAGGATATCGAGCTTCTTGACGGTGCCAGTGATGAGTTGGATATGGAACGGGTCGGAAGGGGAGATTTATCTCCCGTATTTTTCGGTTCAGCTCTTACAAACTTTGGGGTGGAGACATTTTTACAGCATTTTCTTCAGATGACGACCTCTCCTCTGCCAAGACTGACAACAACAGGAGTTGTGGACCCCTTTGAAGAAGATTTTTCTGCTTTTGTATTCAAAATACAGGCCAACATGAATAAGGCCCACAGAGACCGTATTGCATTCATGCGGATCGTATCCGGCAAGTTTCATGCAGGCATGGAGGTCAATCACGTGCAGGGCGGAAAAAAACTGCGCCTGTCACAGCCGCAGCAGATCATGGCCCAGGACAGGAAGATCGTGGAAGAGGCCTATGCAGGTGATATTATCGGAGTTTTTGATCCGGGCATTTTCTCCATTGGAGACACTCTTTGCAAATCAAATGAAAAATTTGAATATGAGGGAATCCCTACCTTTGCGCCGGAGCATTTCGCAAGAGTGCGGCAGATGGACACCATGAAAAGAAAGCAGTTTATCAAAGGCGTAAACCAGATCGCACAGGAAGGTGCCATTCAGATCTTCCAGGAGTTTAATACAGGAATGGAAGAGATCATTGTGGGAGTCGTGGGAGAACTGCAGTTTGAGGTATTGACCTATCGTCTGGAAAATGAGTACAATGTGGAAGTAAGACTTGAGAAGCTTCCATATGAATATATCCGATGGATCGAGAACAGGGATGAAATTGATGTGGCTAAGATTCAGGGCACGTCTGATATGAAACGGATCAAGGATTTAAAAGACAATCCACTTCTTTTATTTGTCAACAGCTGGAGCGTTGGCATGGTATTGGATCGCAATCCGGGACTAAAGCTTTCTGAATTCGGCCACAACTAAGATGCCGGGAAGCAGGTGACGGTTTAATAAGAATAAAATATAAGGAGGCAGCAGACAATGAGTAAAATTGATGAAGTAAGGGCAGCCATGGTAGAGGCGATGAAGGCAAAGGACAAGCAGAGAAAAGATTCCTTATCCATGCTTCTTTCTGCGCTTAAGAATTTTGAAATCGATAAAAAGGATCACACCCCTATTACAGAGGACGAGGCCAATGCGGTAGTAAAGAAGGAAATCAAGCAGACTCAGGAAACTCATGATCTGGCGCCTGAAGACAGGACAGACATCAGGGAAGAAGCTGCGTTTCGTATTTCCGTTTATAAGGAATTTGCTCCGGAGGATATGGGAGAGGAGCAGATTAAGGAGATCATCCGTTCTGTCCTTGCGGAACTTGGAATTGAAGCTCCCACTGGAGCGGATAAGGGAAGGATCATGAAGGTCCTGATGCCCAAGGTGAAAGGAAAAGCGGACGGCAAGGCGGTAAATGAAGCACTGGCATCTATGATGAAATAAGAAACACCCTGCGGGTGTTCCTGTATATCCAAAAAGACGGGCGGAAATTAAGAAAAAAGAGGTGTGGATCATGTATAGGAAAGAAATAGAAGAATATATAGAGTCACATAAGCAGGAAATGATAGAAGACATCTGTACGCTATGCCGCATTAACAGCGAAAAGATGCCCTACAGGGAAGGGATGCCCTATGGGCCGGGAGCGTTTGATGCGTTGAATGAAGCTCTGGCCATGGCGGAATCCTATGGTTTTTCCATTACCAATTATGATAATTATGTTGGAACGGCAGACTTAAACCATAAGGAGCACCAGCTTGATATCCTGGCCCATCTTGATGTGGTGCCGGCTGGAGAAGGCTGGAAGGAGACGGAGCCTTTTGAGCCGGTAGTAAAGGGAGATAAATTATTTGGCAGGGGAACAGCAGATGATAAGGGCCCGGCTGTTGCGGCGCTTTATGCCATGAGAGCAGTAAAAGAACTGAATATTCCCCTTAAGAAAAATGTGCGGCTGATCCTTGGAACTGACGAGGAGTGCGGAAGCTCGGACATCGAGCACTATTATGCCATAGAAAAGGAAGCTCCAATGACCTTTTCTCCTGACGGCTCCTTCCCTGTTGTGAATACGGAAAAAGGCGGCTTAAACGGCCATTTTACCGCAGAATGGACTGTCTCTGGCCAGCTTCCGAAGCTGGTGGGCTTGGAGGCAGGAGCCAAGGTAAACGTGGTACCAGGGAAGGCCAGTGCAGTTGTGGCAGGCATTGATGCAGAAGCTCTTGAACATGCCGCAGCAGAATGTGAAAAAAAGGACGGGAATCCGTTTTGAGCTGAAAATGGATGAGGATACAGCAACCATTACTGCTATCGGTGAAAGCGCTCATGCTTCTCTCCCTGAGGAAGGAAATAACGCCCTGACCGGACTTCTTTTATACTTAACAGAGCTTCCTCTGGCAGAGTGTGAGCAGATGACCATGATCCGCCGCCTTTTAGAGCTGATTCCTCACGGGGATACTTCAGGAGAGGCTTTGGGAATTGCAATGGAAGATGAGCTTTCCGGCAGCCTGACTCTGGCATTCAGCCTTTTAAAGGTGACAGAATCCGGTCTGGAGGGAACCTTTGACAGCCGGTGCCCGGTCTGTGCCACAGAGGAAAATGTTCTGGCGGTAGTAAGAAGGAACATGGCGGAAAAGGGCTTTACCCTTCATAATGATTCCATGAAGCCGCCTCATCATGTGGATGGAAATTCCGAATTTGTAAAGACCCTGCTGAGTGCTTATGAAAGCTATACAGGCCGGAAAGGTGAGTGTGTATCCATGGGTGGCGGTACCTATGTTCATGCATTAAAGAACGGCGTTGCTTTTGGCGCTTCCATGCCGGGGACTGATAACCGGATGCATGGGGCCGATGAGTACGCAGTCATTGAGGAACTGACCGTAAGTGCGAAAATATTTGCGCAGGTGATTGTTGACTTGTGTTCATAAAAATCGTGTTTTTTATTTTAAATTTATAAATTAGTATTGACAAAAACAGGAAGAGAGCGTAAAATACGCCTCATAAAGGAATTCCTAGTTTGCCTATAGGAATCAGTGGGAGGAGTAGCTGCCATGAACCAGTGGAAAACCATGCAGATGAATATGAACCAGATGAGCGGCATGTGTATGATGATGTGTCGTGTATCAGAGTGCATAAAAATACGATAATCATTTCATTTGTATGGATTGTGATTGGAATTCGCTGAGAGCAGCAAAACGCGGAAATTTTAAAGGTCGCAAGTCTGTGCAGGGCTTGCGGCCTTTTTGTACCTTAAAGAAACAACCCTTTATGCCCAGAAAGATGGGCAGGAATGAAGAAAGGAAATGGATATATGCAGTCAGCAGAACCTATTATCCAGCTGGTGGGACTTGGAAAAGAGTTTCGTACCGCTAACGGCCCGATTAAGGCCCTGGACGATATCAACCTGTCTATTGAACAGGGGGAGATATTTGGAATTATCGGTTTAAGCGGAGCCGGAAAAAGTACTTTGGTCCGCTGTATCAATTATCTTGAAATACCAACATCCGGAGATGTACTTTTTGAAAACAAGAGCCTGACCGCTATGCGGCCGAAGGAGCAGAGACTGGCCAGACAGTCCATGGGAATGATTTTTCAGCAGTTCAACCTGCTGGCCCAAAGAAACATCTTACAAAATGTCTGTTTTCCTCTGGAAATCGCCAAGGTCCCGAAAAAGGAAGGATTAAAAAGAGCTATGGAGCTTTTGGAAATCGTTGGGTTAAAGGACCGGGCCAAGGCTTATCCGGCCCAGCTGTCAGGAGGACAGAAGCAAAGAGTCGCCATTGCAAGAGCCCTGGCAACCAATCCCAAGGTTCTCCTTTGCGATGAGGCTACAAGCGCTTTGGATCCGAATACCACAAAATCCATACTTGGACTTTTAAAGGATATTAATAAGTCCATGGGGGTTACCGTAGTTGTTATCACCCATGAGATGTCGGTAATAGAAGCCATTTGTGACCGGGTCGCGATCATTGACCAGAGCCATATCGCAGAGGTGGGAAGCGTTACGGAAATATTCTCTGAGCCAAAGTCGAAGATCGGCAGACAGCTTATTTTAGGGGATGCAGCGGAACGGGTCAGCTGCTTCGGCGGCTCCAGAAGGGTCCGGATTTCCTTTGACGGACGGTCTTCCTTTGAACCGGTACTTGCCAATATGATATTGGCCTGTAAGGTCCCGGTAAACATTATGCATGCAGAGACCAGGGATATTAACGGAACCGCTATGGGACAGATGGTCATCCAGCTTCCGGAGGAGGAAGTGGATCAAACCAGGATTCTTAATTATTTGAAGACAGCGGGAATCACACATGAGGAGGTGAAGGATTATGATCTTTGATGCAACCGTTTTGCAGATGCTTAAAACAGGCATATGGGAAAGCTTGTACATGACATTTACCTCATCCTTTTTTTCATACCTGATTGGAATCCCCTTAGGCATTATACTGGTCGTTACGGATAAAGACGGGATTTACCCTATCCCCTGGTTTCAGCGGATACTGGGGCTTGTTATAAACCTGCTCCGTTCCGTGCCGTTTATCATCTTACTTATTATGGTGCTTCCTATTACAAAGGCTATTGTGGGTACTACCCTGGGAGCAACGGCTGTGATCCCGCCTTTGGTAATAGCTTCCGCACCCTATGTAGCAAGAGTCGTGGAAGCCTCCTTTAAGGAAGTGGATCCAGGTGTGATCGAAGCGGCAAAATCCATGGGTTCCTCCACCTTTCAAATCATTTGGAAGGTCCTTCTTCCGGAGGCAAAGCCTTCACTTTTAGTGGGAGCAGCCCTTTGTATTACCACCATACTGGCCTATTCCGCCATGTCAGGCTTTGTAGGCGGAGGCGGACTTGGAGATATTGCAATTAAATACGGATATTATCGCTATCAGACGGAGATGATGTTCATTACCGTAGCAATTCTTGTCATCATTGTACAGGTTATCCAGGAAGCGGGAATGAAATTTTCCAGAGTGAGCGACAAGAGAATTAAATAGTAACTGCCTAAGGCGTTACCATAAAAAAATTTAAGGAGGAAAAATTATGAAAAAAATCACTTTATGTACTTACGGCAGCACTGTTAGTAGCAGGAGCGCTGACCGCATGCTCAGGAAGTAAGGGAGCACCGGAAACAACTGGGGCAACACAGGCTGCATCATCTGAGGAAACAAATGCAGAAGAAACAACGGCAGCAGAAGCATCCGGTGAACTGGAGAAAATCGTTGCCGGCGCAACTCCTTCTCCTCATGCAGAGATTTTAAATGCTGCAAAAGATATCCTGAAAGAAAAAGGCTTTGAGCTGGTTGTCAAGGAGTATACGGATTATGTGCAGCCAAACCTGGCTCTTGAATCCGGAGACTTAGATGCGAACTATTTCCAGCACAAGCCATATATGGATCAGTTTAATGAGGAAAAAGGAACCGATCTTGTAAGTGCGGCAGCCATTCATTATGAGCCCTTCGGCATTTATGCAGGAAAGACCGATTCCATTGATAAGCTTGCTGACGGAGCCCAGATCGCAGTTCCAAATGACGTTTCCAACGAAGCAAGAGCTCTTCTTTTACTGGCAGACCAGGGCCTGATTGAATTAAAGGAAGGCGTAGAGCTTGATGCAACCAAGAATGATATTGTAAAGAATGAAAAGAATTTTAAAATCGTTGAAGTAGAAGCAGCTCAGCTTCCCCGTTCCTTAGGTGATGTGGATGTGGCTGTTATCAATGGAAACTACGCCATTGAGGCAGGCTTAAAGGTATCTGATGCTCTGGCTGTTGAGGATGCCAAGTCTGTGGCAGCAACCCGTTACAGTAATATTATTGCAGTACGTGCGGGAGAGGAAAGCAGTGAGAAGACAAAAGCCCTTGTTGAGGCTTTGACAAGCGATACCATTAAAAAAGTTTCTTGAAGATACCTACGATGGTGCAGTAGTTCCTTCTTTCTAAATAAGAGATTTTTGCAGCAATGATAAATAGCCGTTATGGAGACAGCTTTGTGCCGCTTCCATAGCGGCTTTTTGAGGCAAAAGGTTGATGGCAGAAAATATTAATTTTACAGATAATGGAAATTATTGTATAATTGTCATATTGTGGTCGCAAGGACGTGACCATAATCGGATGGACGGCAGCAGAGAATGCTGCCTTTTATCAGAAGCTGCGTTGCATCTTCTGATAAGCCCATATTATGACAAAAAAGGAGATGATAGAAATGGATCAGGATAATCAAGATGGTTCCTGGCAGGAACCCCAGGATTTGGATCGCGATGCAGGATATAAGCAGCCTGAGAGGCCAGCCCAGAACAATATGGCACTTGCTTCTCTGGTCATGGGGATTCTTGGGATTATTACCTCCTGCTGCTGTTACGGAGGCTTGATTTTTGGAAGCCTTGGGATATTGTTTGCCCTGCTTTCTAAGACGGAAGACAGGTTTGAAGGCTATGCAAAGGCAGGCCTTATTACTTCCTCCATTGCATTTGTGCTGGTTGTATTAGTTGTTATCATATTTATTGGAGCTGTGGCAATAAGTGACTTGGGATTAGGAGGTGCGCTTTCGTGAAAACTTCATCATCAGAACTTAAAATGCGTGCAAAGCGGACCTTGAAAGGCAGATACGGCCTGTGCATTGGTATCCAGTTTATTGAATTTGCCATTCTTCTGGCAATATCTCTGGTGTATATTTTAACGTCATTTTCTTTGGGCTTGGTGAGAGATCCTTTTAATGACGGCGTACGCGGCATATCAGCAGGATATGTGGTCATGAAGGCAGGAGTTTATTTATCCTTCCTGGTAATTCTCTCTGTATACGGTCTTTTAAAGCCGGGTGTACTTAAGTTTTATCTGAATATGAGCACTGGCCAAACCGCCAGACTGTCTGATCTGCTCTTTGCTTTTCAGAACAAGCCTCATAGGTTTATAGGACTTTATTTTATAAATCTTTTGATAGGATTTGCATGGGGGATTCCCTACTTTGTAGTACTCTTTGTAGCATTCATCACTGATTATATACCGGTCATGGTGGTATTGCTGGTACTTACGTACCTGCTTCTGCTCATTGGAAGTTTTATTACAATGCTGTATTTATCCCAGTCCATGTTTCTTTTAATCGAGTCTCCGGATCAGAGGGTATTTGGGAGTCTTAAGGAAAGCGCGGCCATGATGAAGGGCAATAAGGGAGGTCTTTTTTTACCTTTCTATAAGCTTCATTGGGATGATAGTCCTGGGATACTTTTCCATGGGAGTCGGCTTCCTCTGGATCAGCCCTATATTCACGCCACCCTGACAGAGTATTATCTGGATCTTAAGGAGCGGCTTTCCTATAATTCCCCTAAAACAGGCGAAGAAGTCTCCTATGAGTCCATGTGGAACCAGGAAAATCAGTGGTAGAACCGTGTCATACAAAGGGGGTACGCATAGAATATACTAAGGAGGTGTATCTATGCGAATTTGCGATCTCAAACAAAAGGAAGTAATTAATATCTGTGACTGCAGACGCCTCGGTTATGTTGGTGATGTGGATTTTGACATGGAAACAGGCTGCCTTATAGCCATTATCGTACCAGGACCAGGGTGCTTTTGCGGCTTTTTAGTCAGGGAGAGAGAATATGTGATTCCCTTCTGCGACATAAGGCAGGTAGGGCCAGACATCATCCTTGTAAACGTGGATTTGGAGAAAGCAACGGAAAGATGCGGGATATAGGGAGGATGGGCTTGCAGAACTTTGGATTGTAAGTTATGATATATACAGGTAATTCGATTCGCCTTTGGCTCATCGAACGGCTGATTTACTAAGTTCAATTTCAATTGCCTTTGCATTTATTAAGTAAATTATGCCAATAATAATACAGTCCGTAAGACAGGAGGACCAGAAACGTGAAATGCCCATTTTGCAATGAAGCAGATACAAAGGTCATTGATTCCCGGCCGGCAGACGACAACAGCTCAATCAGACGCCGCAGACAGTGTGAGAAATGCGGAAAGCGGTTTACCACCTATGAGAAGCTGGAGACCATGCCTCTCATGGTAATTAAAAAGGATAATTCCAGAGAAGTTTATGACCGTTCCAAAATAGAATCAGGAATTCTTCATTCCTGCCATAAGCGGCCGGTATCATCCCAGCAGATTGATTCCATGGTAGATGAGATAGAGACCCAGGTTTTTAACCGTGAGGAAAGGGAAGTAGAAAGCACGGTGATCGGAGAGCTTGTCATGAAAAAGCTGCAGGAAGTTGATGAGGTGGCCTATGTGCGCTTTGCTTCCGTATACAGGGAATTTAAAGACGTGAGTACCTTTATGGAAGAAATAGGAAAATTGTTAAAAAAGTAGGAGATTTATGTTTAAGGTATTTTATCCGGATGAAGATGCAGCTTCTGCATATGACATATCCTTTGAAAAATTATATAAGAACGGGATCAGAGGCGTGATTTTTGATATTGACAATACTCTGGTGCCCCATGATGCGCCTGCAGATGAAAGGGCAAAGAAGCTGTTTTTACGTCTGCATGAGCTTGGGATGGAAACCTGCCTTCTTTCTAATAACAAAGAGCCGAGAGTGGCTACCTTTGCCAGGGCTGCGGGTGGTTCCCGCTACATTTATAATGGAAACAAGCCCGGAAGAAAAGGATATCAAAGAGCGATGAAACTCATGGGAACGGATGCGAAACATACGGTTTTTGTGGGAGATCAGCTTTTTACCGATGTTTATGGGGCCAAGAGAGCCGGGATCCGCAGCATTCTGGTTAAGCCGATTCATCCGAAGGAAGAAATCCAAATCGTTTTAAAGAGATATTTAGAAGCAGTTGTACTATATTTTTACCGCAGGGATAAGAAAAGAAAAAAAAGTGAACAGCATACAGGTAAAATAAAATTCCTGGCGGGTAAAAGACAACCTGGCAGGTTATAATACGGATGAGACGGTCCGGACAAGCCGGCTGATCCGGGCATACAGGAAATTACAATAAGAGATCCATGACTTGCTGACAGGAAGAAACACCTTTGGTATTTTTATGCCCATAAAGCATGGATTGAAAGGTGGTAGAAGGAATATGAAAATTCTTGTATTAAACGGACCGAATCTGAATTTTTTGGGAATTCGTGAAAAAGGGATATACGGAACAGAGGATTATCATGCACTGGTATCCATGCTGGAAGAGAAAGCCCAGAGAGAAGGTCATGAGCTGGAAGTCTATCAGAGCAATTATGAAGGCGGAATCATTGACAAGATTCAGGAGGCGTATCACAATGGAACAGAAGATTATCATCAATCCCGGAGCATTTACCCATTACAGCTATGCCATAAGAGATGCCCTGGGTTCTGTGGAGATGCTTAAGGTTGAAGTCCATATATCCAATGTCCATAAAAGGGAGGAGTTCCGCCATACATCGGTGACTGCTCCTGTTTGTACCGGTCAGGTGGTTGGTCTGGGGCTTAAAGGATATGCCCTGGCAATGGATTTTTTTAACAGGAAAATAACCGCTCTGATTCAAAGAAAAGGGAGATATTTGTAAAAAACGGTTGAAAATGTATTTGTTATAGTATAGAATATAAAAGGTTAAGAAGAGAAATTCAAGGAGGAATATCATTTATGATATCAGCGGGTGATTTTAGAAACGGTATCACATTGGAGATCGAGGGTACTGTTTATCAGATTATGGAGTTCCAGCATGTAAAACCTGGAAAGGGTGCTGCATTCGTAAGAACTAAGATTAAAGATGTGTTAAACGGCGGCATTAACGAGCGCACATTCCGCCCGACAGAGAAGTTCCCACAGGCAAGAATCGATAGATTTGACATGCAGTATCTGTATGCTGATGGAGATCTTCATAACTTTATGGATACGAACACCTATGAGCAGATAGCGTTATCTCCAGATGTGATCGGTGATGCGTTAAAGTTTGTGAAAGAGAATGAGACGGTTAAGGTATGTTCTTATAATGGTAAGGTATACTCTATAGAGCCTCCATTATTCGTGGAGTTAGTTATTACAGATACAGAGCCGGGATTCAAGGGTGATACCGCTCAGGGAGCTACAAAGCCAGCTACGGTTGAGACTGGTGCAGTAGTATATGTTCCCTTATTTGTAGATCAGGGTGACAAGATCAAGATTGATACACGTACAGGTGAATATCTGTCCAGAGTTTAAAAAGAAAAGGACCGGGCAAACCGCAGGTCCTTTTAATTATTTGTGATATCGTGAAAACAACGTAGAAGAGATGATTCTCATATTCCTACGTTGTTTTTGTGTTATAAAGGCATTTGCCAGACGCGTTCAAAATCTTAGCAGGAGAACCTTATGATTGTGGGGATAATGTTCAAAAAAGCAACCACTGTGAATGTGGTTGCTTTTTAGTTATTTTTGCTGAGATTATCCAGCTTTGGTTTGCATATTGCACAGAAACCTGTATATCATCAATTTCAATTATACAAAATTCGGCTATCTGTTCTCTGCCAGAAATTTCCTCCATCGTGGAACACATATCAAGCTTCCCAGGATTCCCACGACCGCTACCATGCATAAAAACTTCAGGATAAAGGACCAGCCCGCGGAATCCGCCAGAGCTTCCAGCCCATAGACGGCCAGGCTGCTTCCTATATAGACCGTGGAATTGAGCAGGCCGGAGATGGTGGATACCTTGCCGAAACGGATAAAATAGGAAGGGATAAAGCTGACCAGCATCACGTTGATGCCCATCATACAGGAGGTTGTCACAGCAAAGAAAACCAGGGATAAAACCAGGGATACCCCTTCAAAAATTATCAAAAAGAGAATTGAAAAGAATGAGATCACAAACAGGATCGCCGTAGTTTCCAATTCATTTTTCTTCCCTTTCCGGTAAATCAGATTGGCAAAGTATACGCCAAACAGGTTGATAAACGGGAGAAAGGCGGTGGCAAAGATGGCAATAAAGGTTCCTACCTCATAGGTATTGGAAAGGTAGGAGGGAACCCAGCCGGTCACCCCGTCCCGCAGGGCTCCCTGGATGGTCAGAAGAAAGCCGGCCAGAGACAGGAGCAGGATCAGGCTCCCTGTAACCCGGAAGGCCTGTGTATTGGTGCCGTACTGGTCCAGAGACTTCAGGTTTAAGCTGCGTGCCTTTTTTTGATATAATCCTTCCAGCCTGGTAAATCCTAATACCCAGAGAAGGGATACTGCCAGCATAAAGCCGCCGGATACCAGAAATACCATCCTCCACCCGGAAACATAGATCAGAAAGGAACATAGGGGATAGATGAGGAATACGGCTGCCGGATAAGTGGTGGCAATATTGACACAGGCCGTTTTCTGTTCCTCTTCCGGAAGGTATTCCGAGAAGATGCGCAGCAGGGGGGACCAGGTCATGGACTGGGCGGCCCCGTTGACGCACCAGACCGCTGTCATAGCTTCCGGCGAGGTAAGAAAGCACATGGAAAGGTTGGACAGGGAGGAAAGAAAGATCCCTGTGAAAATCATCCATTTGGGAGAAAAACGGTCCCCCAGAAACCCGCTGATAATCTGCCCCAGCCCATAAGTGATGAAAAAGCCGGTGCCCACCAGTCCGCAGGTGCGGTTTAAATAGCCCTCTGCAGCAATGATTTCCGACATGGAGGCAGTGTAGTTCTGCCGTCCGATATAGGTGGAAAAATAAGCGATCCAGCATAAAAGGAATAGGATACGATGCTTTTTCATTGCTCCTCCCCGGCGGTCCTGGTACAAATCTGCTTAAAATAAAATTCCCGGCTGGTGGCAATCAGACCCAGCACAGATGCCTTTTCTCCCAGCCTTGACGGGATGACAGGAACTGGGATAGCAGCGTGATCGTCAACGATTTTTTGTATCCTTGGGATCAGCTGTTCCTCAAAAGCCAGGTAGTCGCCGCCGATGATCACCAGTTCGCAGTCAATGACGGACAAAAGGTTGCAGACTGCGCAGCCTAACTCCGTGCTGATACGGTCTACCAGGGCGGTCACCTGGGGATCCTGGACCTGGTAGCCTTTGATCATATCAGGGAAGGTGACGGACTCGCTTTGGCTGTCACTGTTAAGCTGCCTGAGTATGGAGTCAATGCAGATTCTGTTTTCCAGGGAAGTGTTATTTGAGGTAAGGCTTTCCGGGGTGATGCAAAAACCGATTTCACCTGCCGCCAGATGGTTTCCCTCGTGCAGCCTCCCGTTTAACAGGATACCCGCACCCACGCCCTGGCCGCAGCTTATAAAGCTAAATGACTGCAGTCCTGGCCTCCGCCGCAGCACCATTCCCCCAGAACGGAAGCGTTGGCGCTGTTTTTATCAGGACAGGGACAGGAAAAGCCTCTGTAAGGCGTTCCTCTATCAGCCCCACGTTAAAATCCCCGTATTTGGAACTGACAATATAATTTTTATCATTGTCATTGAGGATACCGGGAGCGGATACGGCAATAGCTGCCAGGTCCTGGTGGGTAATGCACTGGGAGGCCAACAGCATGGATACTGCATTGATGCACATGGTGATCCAGGAACTCAAATCAGCGGTGGGGGTCTGCTGGATGGTAAACTGGTTGATGATGGCACCTCTTAAGTCGCTTAAGCAGAAATATGAATGCTGATATTGAAAATCCATCACAATAATATATTTAAAATTATCGCAGAAACGAAGAAGTGTCGGTTTTCTGCCGCCTCCGCTGGAACAAGCTCCTTCGCCGATCTCTTTAATAATGCCGATTTGTAAAAGAGCTGCCACATTGTCGGCCATGGATGGCTTGCTCATGTTCAGCATGCGGGCCAATTGGGCCTTGGAAGTGTCACCTTTCTGAAAAATGGCGTCCAGGATAGCCCTTTGATTAATTGTGCGGACATGGCTGAGATTTACTGTTTTTTTCATATGCGCTCCTATTTATGAGATATGTTTGTCAGCTTAAACACCGGCTTTTTCCCCGGGATCAGGGAAATGCCGTCGGAATAGCCTTCCTCCCGGTCCTTTAAGGCTTCGATGAGACGGCTTCTCAGGCAGTCGATCCGTTCCCGGCAGCCGGGATCATGGATCAGGTCGCAAAGCTCCTTTGGGTCCTGATCCAGCCGGAAATAATGCTCTTCACCGGTCTGGCTGTACCAGATATATTTGTCCGTGGGGGTGACGATAAAGTGGTTTGATATTTCCCCGCCGCTGTGTTCGCCGTGTAAGTATTCCCTGTCAAAGCCGTTTTCTCCAAACAAAGAGGAGAAAAAGCTTTGCCCATCGGCCTCATCCGGAACAGGAAGGTTCAGGGAATCCAGGATGGTTGGCATGATGTCCCTTAATTCCACCAGGTCCCTGGAAACCGGAATCTGGGTCCTGTCTGGAAACAGGTTCTTTCCCACACGAACGATCATGGGAATCCGGATGCTGCCCTGGTAAGGCTGTACTTTCCGGAACAGGCCGTGATCAAACAGCAGCTCTCCATGATCGGAGAGGAAGATCAGAATGCTGTCCTCTAAAAGTTCTTCCCTGTAAAGAGCCTGCAAAAGCCGCCCAATCTGGTGATCCATATGAGTAATGCAGGCATAGTAGCCGATCATGGCATCCTGCTTAAGCTTATCATTTTTTTGTTCCGTAAGGAGAGTCGTAAAGCCCTTCATAATCTTTTGCTTTATGGGAAAAATCCTCCCAGGTCCCCATTGCAGGAGGCGCCAGCTCCCTGCTCCGGTAGATGTCAAAATATTCCGAGGGAGCGTCTAAGGGGGATGGGGCCTTACGAAGGAGGTCATGAGGAAAAAGGGCAAGTCAGGATCCCGCTTTTCCAGGAAACGGATACTTTCTGTAACCGTCCAGTTGGTGGGATGGGACATGCTGTCATATACCCAGGGCGAAGCAATGAAGGAATTGCATTCCAGGCCGGTATCATTGACATCCGCTGCATTCCCGTACCGGTCTTTCAGCCATTTTAAATAGCTGTCACCATAAAGCTGGTTTTGCCGGGTGGGAAGACTGGGCCTGCGGTAAAAGCCGATATATCCGTCGTGAAGGGTCAGGTTATGGAAGCCGCAGCGGCGAAGGGGCGGATGAACGTGAAGTTTTCCCACCGCTTCCGTATGATAGCCGTGGCGGGATAAAACCTGGGGAAGCATGTGGGGATAATCCCAATCAATTCCGTCCTGATAGCCCACCCGGCCGTGGCGCTCCTGGCTCATTCCTGTAAACAGGGCGGCTCTGGAAGGGATGCAGCTTGGACAGGAAGCGTAGGCATTGGGGAAATAGGTGCCCTCTGCGGCCAGGGAATCCAGATACGGCGTCTGAACATCCGGGTGTCCTGCAACTCCCATACAGTCCCCTCGCATCTGGTCGCACATAATTAGAACAATATTCGGCTGTTTCATAAGCTCCTCCTGAAAATGAAATCTTATTTAGTACATTCCATGGAAAAAGAAAGTAAGGAATAATTACTAATTTCATAAAGGTATTATACGCCATTATGAAATAAATGTAAATATATTTTTAAAGCTTTGATAGTATAGTGGTGAAATGGTACGAATAAAATCAATAATCAGAATGGAAAAGATACAAAATTTACAAAAAAACTTCAAATTTCCTATTGACTTGATAAGGAAAACTTGCTAAGATGATGCCATCTACATAAAGTCCATGAAAACCTATCACCAAAAAGGAGGAGAATCAATCATGAAGAAAAGAATTGGAGTTTTCGCGTTATCTTTAGGCCTGGTCTGTTCACTTTTGGCCGGCTGCGGTAAAAGCGAACCAGCACCTGACAAATCAACTGAGGAGACAGCCACTTCAACAGGGGAGACTGCTAAGGCAAAGGAAACCAAAGCAGAGGGGGACCAGGTCACCCTGGAGTTATATCTGCAGAAAACAAACGTAGTGGATGTTTTTCAGGAATTGACTACCCGTTTCGAAGAGCAGAACCCTGGAATCAAGATTGAGCTGACAAGTGTACCGGATCCGGAGACAGCTCTTGTTACAAGAATTGCTTCTAATGATTACCCGGACATTGTGACCATCTGGCCGGCGGAAAAATTTTACCGGGATCTGATGAGAGACGGAGCCCTGATGGATATTTCCGACCAGGCGTTCTTAAACGATGTGGCAGACGAAACAAGAGAGATTGCCAAATATGACGGCAAGGATTACGCACTTTCCATGACAATGAGCGCTTACGGCCTCATTGTTAATAATAAGCTGTTTGAGGATAACGGCATCGAGAAGCCGCAGACCTGGGAAGAGCTGATTGCAGCAGCCGAAGCATTCCAGGCAAAAGGGATCCAGCCTTTTGCATTTTACGACAAATCCACAGAGCAGCTGGGACAGATGGCAGAGAGGCTTATTGGCGTGATCAACAACGACATTACTTCTCAATTTGAGAAAGTGGGAAAAAAAGAGACAACCTGGGAAAATGAAAAGGAGATGAAGGTACTGGCCGATGCCATGCTAAAGCTTCGCCAATACGGACAGAAGGATACCCTGGGAGCAGGCTATGAGGATGCGTTCAACGATATCGCCACAGAAAAGGCAGCCATGATCTTTTATGGAAGCTGGGGCATTCAGACGATCCTTAACTTAAATCCGAATCTGGATATTGAAATGATAACCATCCCCAATCCTACGGGAGAAGCCAGCAAGATTCCTGCCAGCATTGATACGGCGCTTTCCATTACAGAAAGCTGCAAGAACAAGGAGGCAGCCCTTAAGTTCCTGGAATTCATGGGCTCCAAAGAGACCGCACAGTATTATGCAGACACGGAGAAGAATCCATCTGTTATCAAGACCGTAGATTACAAGCGCCCGCAGCTTCAGACCATGAGCGAGAAGCTGAAAGCAGGAGATATGTTCTTCAGCCCATCCGTATATTGGCCGGCAGGCTTTCGCAAGAGCTGGGAAGCTCCCCTGCAGCAGATGATCCTTTCCAAGGATGTGGATGCGTTTTTAAAGGACAGTGATTCTATCAGTATCGAGTATTTTGCAAATGAACAATAAGCAGCCGTAATCTGTATTGGTGCCGGTATGTGCTATGTGATGCGGCTGCCGTTTCCCGGTAACTCCTATTAACGGTGGCCGCACTCTGATAGAGGGAGACAGAAAATGAACAGCCAAAACAAAAGGATGACGTTTTATAAAAAAACAGTCCATTATTTTGAGCCTATTTGCAATTCCGCAGGCAATTGTCTATGTGATCTTTTTTATTGCCCCGATCATTGGCGGAATCATTTACAGCTTCACTGATTATAACGGAATCAACAAAAAGCTGAACTTTGTGGGGCTTGAGAACTACCGGGCAGTATTCAGTAATTCCCGTTTCTTGAAAACCGTAATGTTCAATGTAAAGTACAGCGCTCTCCTGGTTATATTCATCGTGTCTTTAAGCCTGATACTTGCAATTATCTTAAACAGCAGCCTACAGGGCAAGACCGTGTTCCGTTCTGTGTTCTTCTTTCCGGCAGTGCTTCCGCTGCTTACCATGGGACTGGTGTTTAACAGCATTATCACAAAGGGCCTGCCCCAGCTTGGTGCAAACCTTGGCTTTGAAAGCTGGGAGATCAGCCTTTTGTCAAAGCCGGATACCGCCATGTATGCCATCCTGTTCGTAGCCATATGGCAGGGCCTGGCCATTCCCACGGTACTGTTTCTTGCAGGGCTTCAGACCGTTCCCAGGGAGTTGGAGGAATCTGCAAGCCTGGATGGGGCTACAGCATGGAATAAATTCCGGTTTATCACCCTGCCGTTTCTGGTTCCAACCATTACCATGGTATTTGTGCTGACCTTAAAGCAGGGGCTCATGGTATTTGACCTGATTATGTCCATGACCCAGGGGGGGCCGGCAGGATCCACGGAAAGCATGGCAATGCTGATCTATAACCATGGCTTTGTGGAACGCCGCCTTAGTGTGGCCATGGCAGAGGCCCTGATACTGGCAGTGATCGTCTGCACCGTTTCATTTATCCAGATTGTCTGGTCCAACAGGAAGCGCATCTATTAGGAGGGTATGGCATGAACCAACGTAAAATACTAAATGCAGTGAAGTACGGGATCCTGGTGTCAGGCTCTGTCCTGATTTTCCTTCCGATGATCCTGGTGGTAATGACTGCTTTTAAGTCAAATCTTCAGATCGCGGAAAGCTGGTTTTCCATTCCGGTTCCGCTGTACCTGGATAATTTTAAAACCCTGTTTGCAAAAAATGAGCTGAAATATGCGTTCTTAAACTCTGTTGTGATTGCAGGCGTTTTCCTGTTTATCAGTACGGTAACATTGCCGCTGACAGCCTACGGTGTATCCCGGACCATGGCTAATAACCGTTTTCTCCGGTTTTTTTACTACTTTTTGATTATCGGTCTCTTTGTCCCCTTCCAGGCGAAAATGATTCCTTTAATCATGATCGCCAGCAAGCTGGGAATGATGAACGTGCCGGGAATTATCGTGCTGTACATCGCCGGTTCTACCTGTGAGGGCGTATTCCTGTGCGCCGGTTATCTTCAGTCTATCCCGCCGGACATGGAGGAAGCTGCCTATATAGACGGAGCAGGCTTTTTCGGAACCTACAGCAAGGTAATTCTGCCCCTTATGAAGCCAATCCTTGCCACGGTGGCAATCCAGAATGCGCTGTGGGTATGGAATGATTTCCAGTTACCCCTGCTGGTGCTCAATAAATCGTCCAGGTTTTGGACGCTGATCCTTTATGTATATAACTTTAAAACAGCATATCAGACGGATTTTGGTTTGATTTTTGCCTCATTCCTGATCTCCATGCTGCCAATCATGATATTCTATATTCTGATGCAGAAGCAGATTATCGGAGGCTTGACAGCAGGGGCTGTGAAAGGATAAAAAAGGAGTTGCGATGAAAAAAAAGAAGCTGATTTTGGTATCCTTTGATGCCTTGTCCTGTACGGATTTAGAATATGTAAAACCTTGCCTCATTTTTCCAGGATCATGAAAGAGGGAGCTTATTGCACTCATGTGCATTCCGTGTACCCATCCCTTACGTTTCCCAGCCATGCCAGCATTGCCACAGGCTGCCGTCCTTCCTCCCACGGAATCGTGAACAATTATGTGCTGGAGCCTTTTGCCCGGATTCATAAATGGAATTTTTACGCCTCCAGCTTAAAGCGCAGGGCCATATGGGACTATGCTGCAGAGAACGGAAAACGGGTGATGAGCATGTCCTGGCCGGTCAGTGCAGGAGCGAAAATGTCCTATTCCATGCCGGAAATGTCTCCGGTCAAGCCCAAGGTCTGGAATATGGACAGCTTTATGAGCCAGATGAAAGTGCTCTGCAAGTACGGGACTCCACGCTTTGCCATGAGGACGCTTTTGTCAGACAGGGAACTTCCCAAGGCATGGTTTCTTGGAAAACAGCCCAATCTGGATATGTCCATGATGGACCGATTCCTGGACGCTGTGAACCGGTATGATTTTGATATTGCCATGCTTCATATTTATGGCCTGGACGATGCCAAGCATACCTACGGGATCTATTCCAGAAAATGCCAGTATTATCTGAAGGAGTACGACAGATTTGTGGGGCAGCTCATGGATTATGCAAAGCAGTGCAGTGATGAGGATGTGACGCTCCTGTTCACAGGTGACCATTCCCAAAAGCAGGTGTCCTATGCCATTCACGGTAACATGGTTCTGGAACGTCTGGGCTGCTGCACTTATGAAAATCAAAGACTTACCAGCTACAGGGCTTACTTAGACTCCGGCGACGGAATGGCTTATATCTACATAAAGGGCGGCGACAGAGAGGCTGTAACCGCCAGGATAAAGGAAGCCTTTGCCGCAAACAGGGGGGTAAGCCGGGTAATGGAGAAAAAGGATTTTGAGAATCTGGGCTGCGGCAAAGAAGCGGATCTGGTTCTTGAAGCAAAGGATGGCTATTACTTTGAGTCCGGATATGAAGAAGCTGCGGATGAGGAAGGGATCGTGGACAGCCATTACCAGGGGGTACACGGGTATCTTCCCGATGGAGCCGATTACCAGACCATGATGTTTGCATGGGGAGAAGACGTGGCACCTGTCCGGGTGGAGACCATGGGAATCATTGATATTCTGCCTTCGGTCTGCCAATGGCTGGATATGAAAACTGATCCGGTGGATGGAACCGCCAGGACGCAGATGTGGAAAAAAAGAACGGGGGGAGATTCCTGATGGAGATCCGGTATTTAGGTACAGGAGCGGCGGAAGGGATTCCCGCCGTTTTCTGCCAGTGCGAAACCTGCAGGAGGGCATCAAAGCAGAAAGGGAAGGACATCCGTACCAGGTCCAGCGCCCTTATTAATGGCAAGCTTCTCCTGGATATTTCTCCTGACCTGTATTTCCACAAGCTTCGTTATGAGCTGGATTTGTGGAAGGTAAAAGCAGTCTGCGTCACTCACTCCCACAGCGACCATTTTGACGGCGAAGAACTGACACGCCGCAGCAGCGCCAATTACTGCTGCATCCGTGATGAGAAACCATTGGCAGTCTATGGAAACTCCAAGGTCCGCCGCATGGGCAGGGAAAGCTTTAAGGAGGAATTCGGAAAGGAGGAGGATCCGTCCGTGGTATTTCTTCCTGCCCAGCCGTTTACGGAAATCAGGGTTGAGGAACTGACGGTCATTCCCATTCCGGCAAACCATGATCCCAGGGAAATGTGCTTTATTTATCTGATAGAAGAGGGAGAAACCAGGATCCTCTATGCCAATGACACAGGTCTTTTGGGACCAGAAGCTTATGATTTCCTGAAAGGAAAGAGGCTTTCTCTTGTCAGCCTGGATTGTACCTTCGGTGACAGCAAATATCACGGCGGTTTTCATATGGGAATAGAAGAAAATCTTGCTGTTGTAAAATCTTTGGAGGAAGCAGGCTGTCTGGCCCCCTCCACCGTGATCGCTGCAACCCATTTTTCCCATAACTGCAATATGAGCCATCAGGAGCTGGAACAAAGGCTTGGGGAAGCGGGAATCCGGGCGGCCTGGGACGGGATGGAGCTTAAATGGGAATAATCGTAAATATATGATTTCATATATAGGAAGGGGGAATATTGATGCCTAACGGGGATATATTTGAAAGCATAAATCTGGTATCTGTGCTGACGCGTCTGACCCTTGCGGTAATGCTGGGAGGAATTCTTGGATTTGAGCGGGGAAGAAAGCGCAGGCCCGCAGGCCTGCGTACCTATATGATCGTCTGCCTGGCATCGGCCTGGTGATGATCACGGGAGAGTACCTGGTGGAGCGCTACCAGACCGGCGATCCGGCTCGTCTGGGCGCCCAGGTGATCAGCGGGATCGGCTTTCTGGGTGCAGGCACCATCATCATTACCTCCAAGCAGGTCAAGGGACTGACCACCGCTGCAGGACTTTGGGCGTCAGCCTGCCTTGGCCTTGCAGTAGGGGCCGGCTTTTATATGGGTTCTGTGCTGACCGGTATATTCCTGCTGCTCATCATGTCCCTGATGCAAAAAATCGACCGTTACTTATGCCTGCGCTCCAACCACATCCATTTCTTTGCAGAGTTTAAAACTATGGAGTCCATGGGGAATTTTATCCAGCAGCTCCGGGAAATGGGCTGCCAGCTGGATGATCTGGAAGTTAACTCCAGAGAAGGCTATACGGACTATGTGGGCGCCACCTTTTGGGTGAAGATGGATATGCCGGTGAATCATATAGAAGCGATTCAGAAAATGAGCGGAATAAAAGGGGTGAAATATCTGGAGGAGCTGGAATATATGTGAGATGGGAAGCTCTGGCCCGCCATTGCCAGAAATGCTGCGGGGAATGCAATAAGAGAATATTGCAAGCGTAAAAGGTAAATATTATAAAATAGTAAAAAGAAAGCACCTTTTTGGGAAAAGATAAGGATTGTGCGATCCTCTTAACTTAAAAAGGCGCTTATTTTATTACCGGATCCCCCTTTCCTGGCCAGGTGGCTAAAGATCATGGAGCAGTACAGTTTTGGAAAAGAAAAGGGAAAAGAATTTGATTTTTAAGATTACTTGTAATATAATTAATATTTAGCGTAGAAATATCTGGAATAAAAAAAGGAGACCAGGAACTGATGAAGAAGATTCTTGATTTGATTACAGCAGAGATGAAGGCAGCATTTGCGGACTGCGGATATGATGAGGCTTATGCAAAGGTAACCTTATCCAATCGTCCGGACCTTTGCGAATACCAGTGTAACGGAGCCATGGCAGCAGCTAAGGCTTATAAAAAGAAACCTTTTGACATTGCAGCCGAAGTGGTGGCAAAGCTTACGGGAAGTCAGGTATTTTCTGCAGTGGATGCAGTGATGCCGGGATTTATCAATTTAAAGCTTGACTCCGATTATCTGGCAGAATATATGAACGGCATGTCTGACGAAGAACAGTGCGGCTGTGAAAGAGCAGAAAATCCCATGACAATTGTGGTGGATTACGGCGGAGCCAATGTGGCAAAGCCTTTGCACGTGGGCCATCTCCGTTCCGCCATTATCGGGGAAAGCATTAAGAGAATGGGCCGTTTTCTTGGCCATCAGGTCATTGGAGATGTTCACCTGGGAGACTGGGGCCTTCAGATGGGGCTGATTATTGAGGAGCTTAAGGACAGAAAGCCGGAGCTTCCTTATTTTGACCAATCCTATAAAGGGGAGTATCCAAAGGAAGCACCTTTTACCATCAGTGAGCTGGAAGAGATATACCCGGCGGCCAGTTCAAAAGCCAAATCAAATGAAGAATTCAGCGCAAGAGCGCATGACGCCACTTTAAAGCTGCAAAATGGTTTCCGGCCTTACCGTGCCATCTGGCAGCATATAATAGAAGTTTCTGTTTCCGATTTAAAGAAAAATTACGGAAATCTCAATGTTTCCTTTGATTTATGGAAAGGAGAAAGCGATGCAGAACCTTATATTGCCGGTTTGATTAAGGAACTGGAAGACAAGGGCCTTGCTTATGAAAGCCAGGGAGCTCTTGTTGTGGATATAGGGGAAGAGGGGGATACCAAAGAGCTTCCTCCCTGTATTGTAAGAAAGTCGGACGGTGCGGCCCTTTATTCCACTTCCGATCTTGGAACCATCATTGAGCGTGAGAAAGAGATAAAACCTGACTGGTATATCTATATTACGGATAAACGTCAGGAACTGCACTTTATCCAGGTGTTCCGTGTGGCAAAAAAGGCCGGCTTTGTATCACTGGATAAGAAAATGTCCCATCTTTGCTTCGGAACCATGAACGGAAAAGACGGAAAGCCTTTTAAGACAAGGGATGGGGGAGTCATGCGTCTGGAGACCCTGATATCGGATATCAGCCAGGCAGCTTACGAAAAGATCATGGAGAACCGTACCGTTTCTGAGAAAGAGGCGGAAGAAACATCTAAGATCGTAGGAATGGCAGCCTTAAAGTATGGGGATCTTTCCAATCAGGCATCCAAGGACTATGTGTTTGACATGGACCGTTTCGTATCCTTTGAAGGAAATACCGGCCCTTACATCCTTTATACCATCGTAAGAATTAAGTCCATTCTTGCAAAATATCAGGGCCTTGAGGACAAATATCAGGGTGAGGAACGGATTCTTGCAGCCGCATCAGAGGCGGAAAAAGATCTGATGCTCCAGCTTTCCAGATACAATGAAATCATGGAAACAGGCTTTACGGAGCTTGCACCCCATAAAATATGCCAGTACATTTATGAACTTGCCAATGCATTTAACCGCTTTTACCATGATACCAAGATCATATCCGAAGAGGATAAAAAAACGGCAGGCATCCTGGATCCGCTTAATCAGGCTTACCAAGGATGTATTAAATGCATGCATTGGCGTACTTGGAATTGAGGCGCCGGAACGAATGTAAATGGTGAACGGATGTGAGAAACTATGAAAGTATCACACTTGACGACAAATACCTTCTGGAAAGGCGAATCAGGTGTCAGTGCCTGGTGGAGGATCAGGGAAAGGAATATAAGGCAAATCTGCATATCAAGGGTAGTCAGGTCTTTGACTACTCTTGTTCCTGTGCCCAGGGAAATTCCTACCTTGGCATATGTCCTCATTGTAAAGTTCTGTTTGATGCGTATAAAGAACAGGAATCAAACCATGGAAGGCCGGTGACCACTTCCCAGCAGGCAAGAGCCATGATCCGGGAATATACCAATCGGGAGGTGTCCCGGATCATGAGCGAGGGAGAAGAGGAGCAGGTAAAGCTTTCGGTATCCCTCCTGGTCAGCCGAAGGGAAGTGAAGCTGGAGTTTAAGCTGGGAAGGGACCGGCTTTACATGGTGAAGGATCTGGCTGCTTTTGCAAATGCGGTGGAAAATGGCACCTATGTGGAATACGGCAAAAATCTGGCATTCCATCACACACCTTCTGCCTTTGCCAAAGAAAGCCGTCCCCTTCTGGAATTTGTACAGGAGATTGTGAATGCGTATTGTGAGCATTATGAACAGTTCCAGAAAAGTTCCTTTTCCACAAAGCCAGTTCTGCGGTTTTTAAATTTAAGCCGTGCAAACCGGGACCGTTTTTTTGGAATCATGATGGGAGAAACCCTGGAATTTGAGGATTACAAGGGCAAAAAGCGGCAGCTTGCGATCGTGGACCGCAACCCGGACTTAAAGGTTACGGTAAAGCGCCAGGGCCGGGATGGAGTATTGGTGTCCATTGACCAGGAGCTTTTGGCCTTTGAAGGGGAACACCGTTTATATCTTGCAGACACGAAACACTTATACTGCTGTGACCAGTCCTGCAGCGAGGCTCTTTCCGTATTTCTGGGGCAGATGATGGAAGGTTTAAACTCCTATGAAACGGAAATCAATAACAAGGATATGCCTCTTTTTTATGAACGGGTTTTAAAGAGGATTGCAGCTTACTGCACCATTGATTCCAAAGAAGTGGATCTGGAATCTTATAAGCCGGAAGAGCTGAAGGCAAGGTTTGATTTTGATTCTGACGGCCAGGGCGGGCTGATTTTAAAACCGACCCTTTCCTATGGGGATTATTCTTTTCAGCCCGTAGAGGACGAGCGCCTGCCCCGTACCGTGTGCCGGGATATACCGGGAGAGTTCCGAATCAGCCGCCTGATCACCCGGTATTTTAAATATAAGGAATATGAATCAGAATATCCGGCCATTCGGGATGACGAGGAAGCGGTATACCGGTTACTTACGTCAGGGATGAGTGAGTTCATGGCATTGGGCGAGGTTTATTTTTCTGAATCCTTTAAAAAGATAAAAATTCTTCCTCCCCCAAGGTATCCATTGGGGTCAGGAGCGTGGGGAACTGGCTGGAACTGGACGTGGATACGGACGGGCTGTCAGGAGAGGACTTAAGCAGGCTTTTGGAGGTGTACAGCCAGAAAAAGAAATATTACCGTTTAAAAAGCGGAGAATTTATAAGTCTTGATGACAACGGTCTTATGACCGTTGCAAAGCTGATAGAAGGGTTGTCCGCTGACCCTGATATGTTAAACAAGTCTTTCCGCCTTCCCAAATACAGGGCTCTTTATCTGGACAGCATCCTGAAAGAGGGAAATGGCATAACCCTTTACCGGGACCAGCTTTATAAAGCGGTGGTCCGGGGGATGAAGTCTGTAGAGGACAGTGATTTTGAGATTCCCCAGTCTCTCCGCCACGTGCTGAGAGGATATCAAAAGACAGGATACCGCTGGCTTAAGACCTTGGACAGCTACGGCTTTGGTGGAATCCTGGCCGACGATATGGGTCTTGGAAAGACCCTTCAGGTCATAACCCTGCTCCTTGACGAAGCAGGAAAAAAAGGAACATACCACCTCCCTTGTGGTTTGCCCGGCATCCCTTGTATACAACTGGGAGAATGAATTTCATATCTTTGCCCCTTCTCTTAAAGTCATGACAATCACTGGCCAGGCAGGAGAACGGGAAGAGCTGTTAATGCATACGGATGAAAAAGATGTGCTGATTACTTCCTATGATTTATTAAAACGGGATATAGATTTTTATAAGGACAAGTCTTTCCGCTTTCAGATCATTGATGAGGCCCAGTACATCAAAAATGCGTCCACCCAGAGTGCAAGAGCGGTAAAGAGCATTGATGCAGGGAACCGGTTTGCCTTAACCGGTACTCCTATTGAAAACCGTCTGTCAGAGCTGTGGAGCATTTTCGATTTTCTGATGCCGGGATTTCTCTTCACCTACCGGAAGTTTAAAAAGGAGTATGAACTGCCCATTGTCAGGGACCAGGAAAAAATGGCGCTGGAGGGACTTCAACGCCTGATCGGCCCCTTCCTTTTAAGGCGGCTTAAGAAAGACGTTTTAAAAGAACTGCCTGATAAGCTGGAAACGATTGTTTATTCCGCTTTTGATAAGGAACAGAGGGAGTTGTATACGGCAAACGCATTCCGCTTAAAGCAGGAGCTTGAAAGTCTGGGAGACAAGTCTGGAAGGGATAACATCCAGATTCTTGCGGCCCTTACCAGACTCCGGCAGATCTGCTGCGATCCTCAGTTATGTTATGAAAATTACAAAGGTGGATCGGCAAAGCTGGAAACCTGCATTGACCTGATCCGGAACGGAGTAGAGGGAGGACATAAAATCCTGCTCTTTTCCCAATTTACTTCCATGCTGGATGTAATTGCAAAAAGGCTGAAAAAAAGAAGCGGTTCCTTACTACATGCTGACCGGAGCAACTCCCAAAGAGGATAGGCTCCATATGGTAAATTCTTTTAAAGATGATGGGATCCCCCTGTTCCTTATTTCCTTAAAGGCAGGCGGAACAGGACTTAACCTGACTGCGGCAGACGTGGTCATACACTTTGATCCATGGTGGAATGTGGCAGCTCAGAACCAGGCTACGGACCGGGCCCACCGGATCGGCCAGGAAAAGCAGGTAAGCGTATTCAAGCTGATCACAAAAGGTACGATTGAGGAAAATATTTTAAAGCTTCAGGAATCCAAGAAGGATTTGGCAGAACAGATTATTACAGAGGGAACCGTGTCCTTAAGCAATCTGACCAAAGAGGATCTGTTGGGGCTTTTGGATATTTAGAGAATTTAAATGAAAGGATGGATGAGTGATGAAAGTATTAATGTTAAATGGAAGCCCTCATGAGAGAGGCTGTACCAACCGCGCCCTTCTTGAGGTGGAATGGGCTTTGAATGAGGAAGGCATAGAAACAGAAATTCTTCATGTCGGGAGCCAGTCTGTCCATGGCTGTATTGCCTGCCAGAAATGCTCGGAAACTGGAAGGTGCGTATTTACTTATGACATGGTTAATCAGGTGCTGGAGAAGATGGAAACAGCGTCAGGGCTGGTTGTAGGTTCCCCGGTTCACTATGCTTCCCCCAACGGCACAGTGCTTTCCTTCCTGGACCGCTTATTTTACGCGGGAAGAAACTTTGCTTATAAGCCGGGTGCGGCGGTTGTTTCCGCCCGCAGGGCAGGAACCACAGCTTCTCTCGATGTTTTGAACAAATATTTTACCATTGCCCAGATGCCGGTGGTTTCATCCTCTTACTGGAACATGGTTCACGGATTTACGCCTCAGGATGTGGAGCAGGATTTGGAGGGACTTCACACCATGAGAACTCTCGGAAAAAATATGGCATGGCTTTTAAAATGTCTGGAAGTGGGAAAAGCCGCAGGAATCAGCCTTCCTGCCCGGGAAGAAATTCCCAGGACAAATTTTATCCGCTAAGGTGGAAAAAAATCCCCTTTACTTTTTTTATTTGTAGTGTATAATGAGATAGGCACTATATATAGTGATTCAAATTTCAAAGGTACAAAATATAGAAGAGGTTAAGGTGACAGGGATGATTAAAGTTCAAAAACGTGATGGCAGAGTTGTGGAGTATGACAGGGAAAAAAATCATTACAGCCATTCGGAAAGCCAATGCAGAGGTGGAAGTTTCTGAACGGGCCGGGGAGGAAATGATTGATGCAATCCTGGATCATGTGGAGAGAGAATACGATGGCGTGATCAGTGTGGAAGCCATTCAGGACATGATCGAAAGCAGTCTGGTAAATAAGAACAAATATACGCTTTCCAAAAAAATACATCATTTACCGTTACCAGAGGGCCTTGCTTCGGAAGGCAAACACAACTGATGAGTCCATCTTAAAGCTGATTAAGAATGAGAACAAGGAGCTGGCAGAGGAAAACTCCAACAAGAATACCATTCTGGCATCTACTCAGAGAGATTACATCGCAGGAGAGGTGTCCAGAGACTTAACCAGAAGGATGCTGCTTCCGGAACGGATTTCTCTTGCCCATGACCAGGGATCCATTCATTTCCATGATGCGGATTATTTCGTTCAGCCGATTTTCAACTGCTGTCTGATCAATATCGGTGATATGCTGGATAACGGCACCGTAATGAACGAAAAGATGATTGAGAGTCCTAAGAGCTTTCAGGTGGCATGTACTGTCATGACCCAGATCATCGCTGCTGTTGCCAGCAATCAGTATGGCGGCCAGTCCGTAGATATCCGGCATTTGGGAAAATATTTAAGAAAAAGCAATGATAAATTCCACAAACAGATCCGTGAAGAATTCGGGGATACGGTTACTCCTGAGATGGTGGAAAAAATGGCTGCCGTCCGTCTGAGGGATGAGCTGAAATCCGGGGTGCAGACCATTCAGTATCAGATCAACACCTTAATGACGACCAACGGCCAGGCCCCATTTGTGACCCTGTTCTTATGCCTTGATGATAACGACGAATACTTAAAGGAAAATGCCCTGATCGTGGAGGAAGTCCTCCGCCAGAGGCTTGAGGGGATCAAGAACGAAGCTGGTGTCTATGTTACTCCTGCATTTCCTAAACTGATTTATGTTTTAGATGAGAATAACTGCTTAAAGGGCGGAAGATATGATTACATAACAAAGCTGGCAGTGAAATGCTCTTCAAAACGCATGTATCCGGATTATATTTCTGCTAAGAAAATGAGGGAAAATTACGAAGGGAATGTATTCAGCTGCATGGGCTGCCGGAGCTTCCTGTCTACATGGAAGGATGAGAATGGCAACTACAAGTTTGAGGGAAGATTTAATCAGGGAGTGGTAAGTCTTAACCTGCCGCAGATCGGTATCCTTGCAAAGGGAGATGAAGATACCTTCTGGAAGATTTTGGAAGAACGTCTGAATCTGTGCTATGAGGCCCTGATGTGCAGGCATAAGTCCCTGGAAGGCACCCTTTCTGATGTAAGCCCGATTCACTGGCAGTATGGCGCCATTGCAAGGCTTAAAAAGGGAGAAAAGATCGACCCGCTGCTTCACAACGGCTATTCTACCATATCCCTGGGATACATCGGCCTTTATGAGATGACAAAGCTCATGAAGGGGGTAAGCCAGACAACTCCGGAAGGAGAGGAGTTTGCTCTTCGTGTCATGAATCACATGCGGGAGGTTGTGGATCAGTGGAAAAAGCAGACCGGCCTTGGCTTTGGCTTATACGGAACACCGGCAGAATCTCTCTGCTACCGGTTTGCCAAAATTGACAGGGAGCGATTCGGAAACATACCTGATGTGACGGACAAGGGATATTACACCAACTCTTATCACGTTGATGTACGGGAGTCCATTGATGCGTTCAGCAAATTTTCCTTTGAAAGCCAGTTCCAGAAAATATCCTCCGGCGGATCCATATCTTATGTAGAGGTTCCAAACATGCAGAACAATCTGGAGGCAATGGAAGAAGTGGTGAGATTTATTTACGATAACATCCAGTATGCGGAGTTTAATACCAAATCAGACTATTGCCAGGAATGTGGTTTTGACGGTGAGATCATCATCAATGACGACATGGAATGGGAATGCCCTCAGTGTCATAACAAGGATAAGAGGCGGATGAATGTGACCAGAAGAACCTGCGGCTATCTGGGAGAGAATTTCTGGAATACCGGAAAGACAAAAGAGATAAAATCCAGGGTCCTTCATCTGTAGGAGGTGTGCCATGAATTATGCGACCATAAAACCTACGGATGTAGCCAATGGCCCGGGAGTCAGGGTATCTTTGTTTGTCAGCGGATGCACCCACCGCTGCAGGGAGTGCTTTAATTTCGAGGCCTGGGATTTTCATTACGGCCAGGAATATGGGCCGGAAACCCAATCAAAGATATTGGAATATTTAGACCATGCCTACATTGCCGGCTTAAGTCTTCTGGGCGGAGAGCCCATGGATCCGAAAAATCAGAGGGGCATCCTGTCTTTGGTGGAGAAGGTAAAGGAACGTTTTCCGGAAAAGACAATCTGGTGCTACACCGGTTACGATTTTGAAAAGGATATCCTGGCTGACATGGCTGGAAAGCTTTCAGAGACAAGGCGGATTTTAGACTGTCTGGATGTTCTGGTAGACGGTAAGTTTGAAGTGGAAAAAAAGGATTTAAAGCTGCGTTTTAGAGGGTCAGCCAATCAGAGAATCATTAAAGTACAGGAATCCCTTGCTTTGGGTGAGGTTGTGCTTTGGGAATAGAAAAACAGGGTATTTTGCTGCATGCCGCAAGGGCGGAAGCAAAATACCCTGTTTTTTGATTCAAGGGAAATTGCGTCCTATGAATCAAGCCCAATGCTTCTTACCGTTTAAAACCGGCCGCTTACCCATAAACCCTGTGAATACGGATTTAAATGTGATATGATGAATTTGCAGACAGGAGGAAACAGTATGAAAGTCAATATTAAAACAATCATCCGTGAGTCGGAAGAATCTGCGGATCTGTACATTCATGAGCGGGATGATACAGTGGACCGTCTTGTGGAATATCTGGAACAGGATTTATTCCGGTCGGTAATGCTCATGTGTCAGAAGGGAGAAAAGATCTGCCGGGTTCCAAGTCTTGAAATTTATTTAATTGAAACGGTAAATGAAAAGCAGGTGGTTCATACAGAACAGGAAACTTATGAGCTGAATAAGAGGCTTTATGAGCTGGAACGGCTTCTTCCGTCTAATTTTATCCGGATATCCAAGTCTGTGATCATGAACATAGATAAGGTAAGGAACTATACCCCCATGCTGAATGGCTTATGAAGGTTTCCCTGTTAAATTCCCAGGTAACTTATATTTCCAGGAAATATTTAAAAGAGGTAAAAGACAGGATTTTGGAGGTGAGGCATTATGAATAAAAATGAGGGGAAACGAGAAGCTTTTTGGGAAATTCTGATTTCCGGGGCCGATCTGGGAACGATCTTGTTTGCCGGTGCATTAGTGGGACTTTGGCTCTGTTCCGGAAAACAAGGGCTGGAGATCGTCATGGACCGCCTGGGCCTTATATTTCTTATCTATCTTGCAGCAGGCTGCCTGCTGCAGCTCTTTAAACGGCTTCCGGAAATGGATTTAAGCTGGCTTAGGGGAATGGCTTTTGTATACTGGTATGAAATTTTGATGATCCTCTTATTGGTCCTTGCTCAATTTCTTCCGGATTATTTAAGATACATGATTTTATCGGATGCTGCTGTTCTTTTTGGAAGGTGGGCGCTTAATTACCTTTACGCAAAGCTCACTGCCAACCAGTTGAATATGACAAAGGGAGGGCGTACCCTGGTCATTGACTTAAATGAAAAGCCCCGCACAAAAGAAGAGTTTTTCTCTCACCTGGAAGATTACTGCATCAGGAACCGTATGTGTCTGGAGTATATAAAACGGGATATTCCGGCTGAGGTGAAGATTGACGGAGTTCTTCATGAAGTGGATCTGAAAAGCTATTATACTTATGGGGGAGCGGTATACACCATGGATATCACAAAGCTTTAACAGACAGTTTAATGGGGCGCTCTTAGGATGTGCAGTTCCTGGCAGAATCCGCGGCAGCAGATGCCTGCGCTCCAGAGGATTCTTCTATGCATCGATATCTATGGAAAAAGAACTTGAAATATGACTCAGATCGGTTATCCTGAAAGTAATAGGAATGGATAAGGAGAAGACTCATATGAATGATCGAATGGAAAAGGCTGAATCCGTTTTAGAACTGCTTCCCGGATTTCAGTATCTCTATAAAGGGGAAGTGAATACAGACACTGTAAAGTATCTGATAAAGAAGGGCTGGGCATTGGAGGCGGAAGACTGCGGAACGGTCCGTCTGGCCTCTCTGGCCGGAATGGATAAGAACGACATTTATTTCCCGGCTCCTAATAAAGAGCCGGAGGCCATAAAAGCGGCCATTGGAACATGCAGGTTCGTTGTCTCCAGTTTAAAAGAAATGGAGCTTATCAATGAAGCGGCAGCCGGATATCTGGCTCCGGGACATCTGGAAGTGGTAGGAATTGCCGTGATTCCAGAAGCATATGACAATGGAAAACTGCCGGGGTTCCCGGTAGAGGAATTATCCCAATTATCCGCAGAAGCCAGAAAATTGCGATTCCTATCCATACGTGGCTGCTTCATCCAGGGAAATACAAAAGGACTGTCCGGAGAAAGTCTTGGACGATATTTGAGGGACTGCTATGAAACCGCCAAACTGGTTACCACAACCATACCCTGCGGCATGTCCTATATAAATGCAGGCAATTCCATGGAACCTGCTGTTCAAACCATGAAATCAGGCCAGGAAGCGTTGGAAAAGCTTCAGACCGCTGCTAAGATCATGGTCAACCAGAATCAGACCGCTTTTTATGCGAAACTGCTGCTTCAATAGTAAAAAACGCAATAATAGAAAAACCTCCCCGCTGCGAGAATCTGTATCCGACTCTCATAGCGGGGAGGTTTTTCAAAGATCCAATTATTTCTTTCTGTAATACGTGCCCTTTAACGGCAGGCTCTGTCTGAATACTCCATCCAGCCTGTAGTAAGCGTGAGCACAGGCGGGAGAGGTGGGGATCATGCACAATTCCCCGCATCCTTTGGCACCAAAGGAATAAGGCAGTTTATCCTCTTCCGTTGGCTGGCAGAGAATAACTTCCAGTTCAGGTGCCTCGTCTGCTCTCATAAATCCTATGGTTCCGAATTTACTGACAGGATAACCGTTTTCACATTTAAACTCTTCTGTAACACCGTAACCGATTCCCATGATCATACCGCCTTCAATCTGGCCTTCTACCGATTGAATGTTTACTGGAGTTCCCACATCAAAGGCAGATACTGCCTTGGTGATTTTTCCTTCTTCATTTAAAATAATTACCTGAGTTCCATAGGAATAAGATACGTGGCTCACAGGATTATCCTTGATGGCTCCCAGAGGATCTGTTTGTGCAGAATATTCTCCGAAGAATTCCTGTCCTTCCAGGTCAGCCAGGCTGTTTCCGCTGTTTAAGGCGCATTTCAGCTTTTCGCCGGCTCTGCGGGCTGCTTCCCCTGTGACAACCGTCTGGCGGGAAGCAGTGGAGGTTCCGGAGTTAGGTGTCCGTATGGTATCTGCCGCTTCAAAGATAAAAAGGGCAGGATCAAGTCCGGATGCATGACAGATTTCGGTTAAAGCCATTTGGCCGATTCCCTGGCCCATACAGGAGGCAGAGGTACGGATGTGAACCTTTCCCTGCTCAATGGAAAGAAGGACACGGCCTACATCCATTTTACCCATTCCGGTTCCGGCATTTTTAAAGCCGCAGGCAATTCCGGCATATGGATTGGAATAATAAATATCCTTTACAGCATCAAGACAGGCTTCCATATTGGTATTGGGGTCAGCAGTCTGTCCGTTTGGAAGGATATCACCTGGCTTGATGGCATTCCGTCTTCGGATTTCCCAGGGATCCAGACCGGCCATTTCTGCCAGCAGGTTGATATTCATTTCCGTTGCAAAGCAGCTCTGGGTTACGCCAAAACCGCGGAAAGCGCCGGAAACTACGTTGTTGGTATAAACTGACATACCAAAGATATCAATGTTCTGATAGTTATAAGGGCCGGCTGCGTGGGTGCAGGCGCGGTGGAGCACTGGGCCTCCTAAAGAAGCATAGGCTCCCGTATCGGCAATGATTACACCCTTCATGCAGTCAGGCGTCCGTTTTCGTCACAGGCTGTGGTGAATTCCATTTCCATGGGATGGCGCTTTACATGGTAATTTAAGGATTCCTGACGGCTGTATTTGATCTTAATAGGTTTTTTGGTATACCAGGCCATTAAGGCAGCATACTGCTGTACCGACATATCCTCCTTGCCGCCGAAGCCGCCGCCTACTAAAGGTGCATGGCAATGAACCTTTTCTTTTGGAAGGCCCAGCATCTGGGCACATTCTCTCTGGACGTCATAAATAGACTGGCTGGTAGTATAAATCAGAAGGCCGTCTTCCCCTTCAGGAAGTGCCACGCAGCACTCCGGCTCCATGAAACCGTGCTCCTGCCAGGAGGTTTTGTATTTTCTTGTTACCACATATTTTGAATTCTTAATGGCTTCATCTGCATTACCCCGTATAAGGTTTGCACGGCTCATGATGTTGCCGTCTTCATGAATGAGAGGAGCATCTCCCTTTAAAGCCTCATAAGGCTGGTGATGGCAGGAAGCTCGGTATAATCAACGTCAATGAGAGCCAGGATTTCTTCCAGGGCTTCTGCACGGGTCGACGCAATGACTGCCAGGGCATTTCCAACGTAGCGGGTGATATCTCCTTCACCCATGAGAACATCCCAGTCCTGCTTAATGTGGCCGATCTTATTACATGGCACATCCTTTTTCGTCAGGATTTCCACACAGTCCGGGTGCTCCAGCGCTTTTGACACATCGATCCGGTTGATCATGGCTCTTGGATACTTGGAATACAGGCACTTGGAATACAGCATGCCAGGCAGATACATATCATCGGCAAAGATTCCGGTTCCATTTACTTTTTCTGCAGCATCAATGCGCTTAAAGTGCTCGTTCATGTGAAGGGCAGCAGGCGGAAGGGGGATCTCCAGTTTTTCTCTGAAAAAGTCGGCAGCAAGAAGAATGGCATCTTCAATCTTTTTATAACCGGTACAGCGGCATAAATTGCCCTTGATTGCCTTTTTAACTCCAGCTCTTGTAGGAGTGAGATTGGTATCAAGAAGGCTTTTGGCGGAAATGACCATTCCTGGAATACAGAAACCGCATTGAACCGCACCGGCCTCTGCAAAGCAGTGTTCATAAATCTTCATTTCTTCCGGGTCAATTCCTTCTACGGTAAGAATGTTTTTTCCCTCCAATGTGCTGATTTTAGGGACACAGGCCTTGACCTTTTTTTCCGTCAATAAGAACCGTACAGGTTCCGCAGGCGCCTTCGCTGCAGCCATCCTTTGTAGCGGTCAGATGAAGGTCATCACGTAAAAAGCGAAGCAGCTTTTTGTCGTGGGGCGTTTCGTAGTTCCGCCCATTGATGTGTAATATGTACATGTGTAAACTCCTTTCGGCTAAATGCCTTTTTCTTCTAAGAAATCCTTAAGCAGGTTCATACAGACTGCTTTTCGGTATTCTGCAGATACACGGCCTCTGGTCAATACAAGGCGCTCCCCGTAAGCAGACAGCAGTTCTTCTTTTAAAGCGCTGGCTTCTTTCAGGGTTTTTCCGGAAAGTCTGGCTTCTAAATCCTGAAAACGGAGAACCGTATCGGATACTGCGCCGAATGCGGCAGCCATTTGCTTGATCCGTCCATTCTCTAAAGTCATAAGTCCTGCAAATGAAACGCGGGAGATGGCAAGAGCGTTTCGCCCGCCGACTTTTTTTATAATAATAATGATCCAGGCCACGTTTGGGGAGGAGTATCTCCACGATCAGCTCCTCTGGCTTTAAATCCAGCTTTTTTTCTTCCCTGATAAAAGTCTTCAACGTTTACGGTCCGCTGTCCGCAGACGGAGGCAAGACGTATTTTTGCACTGCAGACAAATAGAATCAGCACGGAGTCTGCTTTGGCAGATCCGTTTCCGATGTTACCGCCAAAGGTTCCTGTATTCCGGATCGCGGGGGCAGCAATTTTTGCTACAGCTTCTTTCATAAGCGGGGGGATAAGGTCAGATTCCAGTGCCTCTGTAAATGTGACACAGGAACCGATGGAAATATAGTCCTCATCTTCGGATGTGCCTTAATTCATCCAATCCGTTTAAGAAAAGATAGGAGACTTCTTTTCTGTTTTCTACCATAAGGTCTGTGCCGCCTGCATAGGGAACGGCATCTGTAGTTTTCTTTATTTCCAGTGCTTCCTGTAAGGAAGCCGGTCTGTAACCATTTACCATAATCCATTTCCCTCCTTTGCAGCCATATGAATTGCATTTACGATGGCATTGTATCCGGTGCAGCGGCACAGGTTTCCGGACAGGCCTTCCCGTATCTGGCTGTCCGTGGGATGAGGAATCTTACTTAAAAGGGCCTCAGCCGCCATGACCATTCCTGGAATACAGAAGCCGCACTGTACCGCCGATGTACCGGCAAAGGCTTTATTTAATACGGCGAACCGTTCGGTTTCCCGTAATCCTTCCAAAGTGACAATACTGGCACCTTCCACAGCTCCCATAGCGACACAGCAGGAGTTGACCAGTATTCCGTTCATCAGGACGGAACAGGCACCGCATTCTCCTTCCTTGCATCCGCATTTGACACTGGTCATACGGAAGTCATCTCTTAACACATCCAGAAGACGGTCAGCGGCACTGCCGTCATAGGCAGTTTCCTTTCCGTTTAACAGAAAATTAATTGCTTCCATTATAACCCCTCCTTCATAATTACTTTCATGGTATCCTCTGCGGTAAATGGGGCGTGATTCAGCTTGACTCCATGCCCCAGGGCCTGCTCCACAGCCTCAACATAAGCGGCAGGAACCCCTACCAGAGGCAGTTCTCCGGCCCCTTTGGCTCCGTACGGTCCGTCAGGATATTTTTCCACATGGAGCATACATGTCAGGTTTGTCACATCGGCGGAAGTGGGTATTAAATAATCAGAGAAGGAATTGTTCCGAATTCTTCCTTTTTGATCGTAATCCATAAATTCGGTAGAAGCATAACCGATCCCCTGAAGGAATCCGCCTTCCATCTGTCCCATGACAATGTTATAGTCAATGGGAGTTCCTACATCAAAATTGCCGTAAGCCCCAAGGATCTTAGTCAGCCCTGTATAGGTATCCACCTCCACTTCCACAGCATTGACACCCCAGGCATAGGTTGGATAAGCATCGCCCTGGAATTTATCCAGGTAGAAGGGAATGACAAAATCAGGTTCTTTAAACCGTTCCTCTACGATCTGATCTTCTCCGTCCTTCCACTGGGTGCGCAGCTTGATCGCGCAGCGGCGAAGCAGTTCCCCTACCACCATGAGGGAGCGGGAGGCAACGGTAGGGCCTGAGTCCGGTACACGGGCAGTATCCGGATGATCGTAATAGACCTTATCAAGAGGAAGATTTAATTCCCTTGCAACAATTTTGGGAAAGGTTGTACGCAGTCCCTGGCCGATCTCTCCATTGGAGCCAGAATTTCCACCGTGCCATCAGGATATTTGTGAAGCCTGCATACGGCCTTAATGATGTCCCGTTCTCCGGAACCGGTAAATCCTGCGCCATGAAAATGCATGGAAATGCCTATCCCTCTGCGGTACCGCCCTGACTGCGGCTTTGCATATTCCCGGTGTTTTCTGCGGAAATCACATGCCTGGTCGATCTCTTCGATCATGGAAGGAATGGGTACAGGAAAATGGTATTTTCCGGAGGTGGAAGTGGAGTCCCCCTGTTTAACCATGTGCTTTTCCTTAAATTCCAGGCTGTCGATTCCGAGATCCATTGCAATGTGGTCCATCATCATTTCAATTGCAAAAAATGTCTGGGGAGCTCCGAAGCCCCGATAAGCCCCTGTAGGAGTGGTATTGGTTTTTAAGGCCCTTCCTCTTACGTGGAGGTTCTCAATGTTATAGATTCCATTTGAGCAGATAATACCCCGCTGAAGCACCACGGCAGAAAGGGTGGTGTAAGCGCCGCTGTTGAATTTTACATCAATATCCATGGCGGTCACTTTGCCATCCTTTAAGGCGACCTTGTATCTGCAGAGGGAAGGGTGGCGCTTGGAGGTAAACTCCAAATCCTCCCGGCGGTCAAAGATGCAGCGGACGGGAGCACCGGCCTTTCTGGCAGCTACGGCTACCTGACAACCGAGGATTGACGGAAATGCCTCTTTTCCGCCGAAACCTCCGCCGGTCACATCCTGTTTGATATGTACCTGATCCGGTCCGCAGCCAAGGGCCCGCATTATGGCTCCGTGCACGTAATAGGCACATTGGAGAGAGCCGTGGATGAACATTTTTCCGTTTTCCTCAGGTTCCGCCATCATTCCCTGGGTTTCCAGATAGGTCTGGTCCTGATAACCGGTGGTGAATTCTTCTTCATAGACCTTATCAGCTTCAGCAAAGGCCTTCTCCATATCTCCTTTGCCATATTCGTAGTCAAAGAAAACGGTATCCGCATTGCCAAGATCCAGGACAGGTTCCAGTTCTTCATAGGAAACCTGGATCTCAGACAGAATGCGGTCCACCACCGCTTCTTCCGGCCCCACTACCATAGCGATGGGTTCTCCGATGTATTCTACCGTTTCCCGGGCATAAACAGGCGTATCATCCATGACGATGTTCACATTGTTGTCACCAGGGACATCAGACTTATCGACGTAAAAATAGCCATCGGGAAGCGGTGGCACATTTACATGGGAAAGCCTTGCGCGGGCAACCTTGGAACGAAGCATTTTTCCTACTAAAACCCCATCATTTTCATAGTCTCCTACATAAACAGAGCGGCCCGTCATCTTTGATTCATGATCTTTTTTTAATTACTGGCTGACTGATGTTTTCCATTGTTTCATTACCTCCTTTTAAATTTTGGCCGGACAAAACCGGCTGATGCAGACTTCATAATCTTCCATGGTATCCAGATCCATCCATACGCCGTCATCATCCACGGGTACGTGGATGATGGATTCCTCCTGCTGTTTCCATATCTGTCTCAGACCACCATCTCCTTCAAATTCCAGTATCATATCACGGAATCTGTAATCGATCAGGGGAGGGTGTTTCCGGTAGCCCCCAGAGTGGGAAAGAGGACAGAAGGCCGGTCGTCCGGCCGGGCTTTTAAGAGTTTGAGGAATGTATTTTTTTTAACAACCGGCATGTCACCTGGAAGCAGAAAAAAAAGCTTTGCAATGCGGCATGGAGCGAAGACCACATTTTATGGAGACCAGCATATCGGTAGTTTCAAAGTGAGGATTGCGGGCATAAATGATTTCTTTCCCATAACGAAGGCGAAGAACTGACTCAATATCATTTCCCCGGTAACCAAGAACGATTACGATCTGTTTCACTCCGGCTGCCAGCATGCTGTCAATGGTGCTTTCAATCAGGGTCTTTCCCTTAAAGGGCATCAGCGGCTTAAAATCCCCCATGCGGCTGGATAACCCTGCGGCCAGTATAAGGCCGCAGGCAGAACTGGCTCCAAGCATAAAAAATCACCCCCTTTATAACAACACTATGTTTTATAATGTCATTATAAAAGGGGGGTATGAATGTTTCAAATGCTTCCTGGGAAGCACTTGCTTTACCGGAATAATCCGCTGTCACGGAACATGGCGGAAAATTCCTTTTGCGTAAACTGAAATATGTTATCTTCCAGTTTCTGCCAGGTCCTTAAGAATTGGAGGCCCTGGGGGGTCAGAGTGGTGTTTCCGCCCCGTTTGCCTCCGTGCTTCCGCTCTGCAATGGGATATCCTGTTTCTGCCTCCAGTTTGTTTAACATATCCCAGGCCTTGCCGTAGGACAAGGCCATGCGGTCACAGGCCATGCGGACGGAATGGGTGTCAAGGATCAGATACAGAAGAAGCTTGATTCTTGTATTAAAGAAAACAGATTCCCTTTGGAGGTTTAGCTGAACCGTTGGATGGAGAAGTGCCCGGTTGTGTTCTGCCAGGTGGGCCTCTAACTGCCGGCAGTCCCGCACGCTGATAAAGATGCCGGGGTCATTGACCGGAAGAAAGATGCGGCGGTCAGCATGGAAGAAATGGCCGCCTTTAAGCCTCCGATTCCTGAGTAGGCAATGATCTCGGGAACAACTGCCTCAGAAAGAACAATGGGGTGCCCGCCTTTGCCATTGCAGGAAGGCGTTATAATATCCCCCTGGGCGGCCAGCAGGCTGTTTAAAGTAACAGGTGTGAACATGGGAACATTCACCGGTGTAAAAACCATCCGGTCACATTTTCCCAGTAAATATTTCAGGCCTATTTTTACGGAGTCAATAAGCTCCGGCTGCTCACAGTTCTCGTTGCGGATAAAGATCACACCATAACTGGACAACTGGTATTTTACTTCATCCTCCTCGGCTCCGGTTACGACTACAATGGGAAAAATGCCTGCCTGCTGAAAGGATATAACAATGCGTTTTATTATGGGGATTGTCCCGATCTGCAGTAACGGTTCTGCATCTTTTTTTGCTGGCGGCTGCAATGATACCGCCAATCCGGCTGATTTTCATATGGGGTCCTCCTCCTTAAGTAAATATCTGTTTCAATCATAGCATGCAGCCAGAAGCCGGGCAAGTTCTTGTAACAAGGATCTTGACAGAATTGTTAGCTGCCATATGACCGGAGCTAAGTGAAAAAAGAGAAAAGTCAGACGGCATATAAATCGATGCTGAATTTTATGGTTCAATGGAATGCAGCCCTTTTTATACAAAAACCTTTGATTTCAAGGAAAGAAAACGGATATTTATTTGAATATACATTATATAGAAATTAATGGTATAATTAGCGTATTACAAATCTGCAATTTGGTATGCACATGTAGATGATTATCCAGTAAAGGAATAAGCTTGTCTTAATAGCGGAGGAGCATAATGTATAATTATATTATATTTGATATTGCAGTTCTTTCGCCGCTTCAAAAATTATTGCTGGAAGAACTAAATGAAAAATTCAGTTTTAAAGATTTAAGATTTGCTTTGAGCCAAGATAAAAGGAGAAGAGTATGAAAACCATAACCAGAGATTATATTACAACGGTACTTTCAAAGGAGAATCCGCCCTGCGGCAAGGTCAGGGCAGGAGAGATCGTGACGTTTGAGACCTATGACTGTTTCACGAACCAGTTTCTTCCGGAAGAGGCGACCTTTGAAAATGTGATAAGGAAGCCGGGGAATCCGGCAACAGGGCCCCTCTATATTGAAGGGGCGATGCCGGGAGATATGCTGAAAATCGATATTCTGGATATTGAGATGGGCCCTGTGGGAATTGTCATGCTTGGGCCTGGAAGCGGAAGCGAAAAGGAGGAATTCCCCAGGAAAGTATTAAAGCGGGTGCCTGTAAGGGGAGGATATGCCTATTTCAATGAAAAGGTCAAAATTCCGGTAAAGCCCATGATCGGCGTCATCGGGGTGGCACCGGCAGGCGAGGGCGTTTCCACCATTACCCCCATGGATCACGGCGGAAATATGGATTGTACCCAGATTAAAAAGGGAGCAACCCTTTATCTTCCTGTATTTGTGGAGGGAGCTCTTTTGTCCATGGGAGATTTTCACACTGTTATGGGAGACGGAGAAGTGGAGGATTGCGGTCTGGAAATAGAAGGACGGGCTGCAGTACGGGTGAACGTTGTAAGGAATAAAAACTGTGTTCCCTATCCAATGATCGAAACAGAGGATAAGCTTATTACCATTGCATCCAGGGAACAGGTGGAGGAGGCCTGGCGGGCGGCTGCCAGACAGATGTATGAATTCATGAAGGAGAAGGTGGGCATGGATTATGAAGAGGCAGGCATGCTGCTTACCATGACCGGGGACCTTGCAATCTGCCAGACAGTAAACCCCATGAAGACGGTAAGAATGGAACTTCCCCGCCATATAACCCAAAGTTATGGTTTTGATTCCATTTCGGTAGAGTAAAGAAGGCTGAAATTTCTTGACAGTCACCCCTTTTTGGAAGATAATGATAGATAAATTATAAAAACTGACAGATATGCCGGTAAGGGAAAGGAAGAGTATCACATGCAGACAATCAGAATCGAAAAAACAACTTGCCCGAAAGAAAAACCAGGCAAAGATAATCCGTTGACATTTGGAACCATATTTACGGATCACATGTTCGAGGTGGACTATGAAGAGGGAAAAGGCTGGTATGATCCCAGGGTCGTACCATATCATAAGCTGGAACTGGACCCTTCTTCCATGGTATTCCATTACGGACAGGAGATGTTTGAGGGCTTAAAGGCATACAAGACAGAGGAAGGCCGGGTTTTATTGTTCCGTCCGGATAAGAATATTGAACGTGCCAACAGAAGCAACCGCAGGCTTTGTATCCCGGAAATCCCGGAAGATTTGTTTTTAGAAGGATTAAAAACAGTTGTAAGCGTGGATCAGGACTGGATCCCCACAAAACCGGGAACCTCCCTTTATATCAGGCCTTTTGTGATTGCCACCGATCCCTTCCTTGGGGTCAGGCCTTCCAATACCTACAAATTCATGATCATTTTATCTCCTGTTGGGGCTTATTATGCCAGCGGCCTTGATCCGGTCAAGATATGGATCGAGGATGAATATGTGAGAGCAGTAAAGGGCGGCATCGGCGAGGCAAAGACCGGGGGGAATTATGTTGCTTCCCTGGCTTCCCAGGTAAAGGCCCATGACGAGGGATATTCCCAGGTGTTATGGCTTGACGGCGTTCACCGGAAATATATCGAAGAGGTAGGGGCAATGAACATCTTCTTTAAGATCAACGGCGTGGTCATTACACCGGAGTTAAACGGAAGCATCCTTCCAGGTGTTACCAGGGATTCTGTTATTGCCATGTGTAAAAAATGGGGAGTGGCTGTTGAAGAACGGAAGGTTTCGGTCGATGAAGTGGTCGCGGCGGCAAGATCCGGAGCAATGGAAGAATGCTTTGGCACAGGAACGGCGGCCGTTATATCCCCGGTTGGTGAGCTGCGGTTCGAGGAAGAGAGAATGGCTGTGGGAGGCGGAAGGATCGGAGAACTGACCCAGAAGCTTTATGATGCCATTACCGGCATCCAGCTGGGAAAGATAGAAGGACCGGAAGGCTGGACTGTGGAAGTAAAATAAATATTTACAAGAGTTTACCTGGCGGGGCTTTAAAAAAGCGCCGCCAAAAGCTTTGAGGAACGACAGAAGAAAAAAAGGGAGCCGGATATGACAGCGGTACTGATAAAGGCAGTTGCATTTGTATCAATTATTATTTTGGGATACCTGCTCAAACGGGCAGGTTTTTTTCAGGCAAAGGATTTTTACCTGGTTTCCAGGATTGTGATCAAGATCACTCTTCCGGCAGCCATTGTTTCTAATTTCAGCAGGATCACCATGGATTACTCCATTCTTTTTGTATGTATAATCGGATTTTTATGCAATTGTGTGACGGTTGCCGCCGGATATGTCATGAATGTCCGAAGATCAAAGGAAGCAAAGGCTTTTGCAATGATCAACATGTCCGGATATAATGTGGGGAATTTTACCATGCCATTTGTACAAAGCTTTTTAAGTCCGGTTGGATTTGCGGCAACAAGCCTGTTTGATGCAGGAAATGCCCTGATGTGTACCGGAATGACTTATACCCTGGCCAGCATGGTGATCGGAGAGGAAGAAAAACCTTCTATAAAAAAAGCGGTGTTTAAGCTGTTTTCCTCGGCTCCTTTTGATGCGTATGTCATTATGACTCTTTTAAGCATATTAAATATAGAACTGCCTTCTGTTCTGATTACCATTGCGGATACGGCAGGAGGAGCCAATGCGTTTTTAGCCCTTTTAATGCTTGGCATTGGTTTTGAGATCCATATGGAAAAGGAAAAAATGAGCCATATTCTCAGAATATTAGGGGTACGGTATATCATTGCGGTTTTGATGGCAGCAGGATTTTATTTCCTGACTCCCTTTGATTTAGATGTGCGCCGGGCGCTGGCGATCGTGTCCCTTGGCCCTGTATCCTCGGTGGCGCCTGCTTTTACCGGTGCTTTAAACGGTGATATCGAGACGGCAAGCGCAATCAATTCCCTGTCAATTGTGATCAGCATAGCTGCGATTACGGCAGCTTTGATCATTCTTTTGTAAAAAATATTTTTATGACGCTTGACAAACGGTTTAAGCGTGTTATAATCTAAAACTATAAAGCAATGCAATATAGAAAAAGCGTTGACAAGACCAGTATCATATCAGGAAAGGCCAGAGAGAGGCGTGTTTGGTGAAAGCGTCTTACGGGAATGATATGAGAAAACCAGCTTGGAGCGTCCCATAATGGGGAACGGTGATTCCGTTATCATCATAAGAAGTGGTTTGAACGTTTAATTTGTTCACTCAAGTAGGGTGGAACCGCGATTTCTTTTAGTAGAATCGTCCCTTTCTGTATGGAAGCATACGGAAAGGGACTTTTTTTATTTGTGCGGGTTTGGCAAAAAAACATTTCACAATAATATGTAAAGGAGATTATGGCAAATGAAGATTACATTAAAAGATGGTTCAGTCAAGGAATATGAACAAGCAATGTCAGTGATTGACATCGCTTCCGATATAAGCGAAGGCCTGGCTAGAAATGCCTGCGCAGGCGAGGTAGATGGAAAGGTTGTGGATTTAAGGACCGTTATTGATGGAGACTGCAGTTTAAGCATTCTCACAGTCAGCGATCCGGCAGGCCTTTCTGCTTACCGCCATACTGCAAGCCATATCCTGGCACAGGCAGTAAAAAGGCTGTACCCCCAGGCGAAGCTTGCGATAGGGCCTTCCATTGAAAATGGTTTTTATTATGATTTTGATATCCCTTCCTTTTCAAGAGAAGATCTGGATCAAATCGAAGGTGAGATGAAGAAAATCATAAAGGAAGGGGTAAAAATCGAACGCTTCACCCTTCCAAGAGAAGAAGCAATTAAATTCATGGAGGAAAAGGGCGAACCTTATAAGGTAGAGCTGATCCAGGACCTTCCCGAGGGAGAGGAAATTTCCTTCTACCGCCAGGGAGATTTTACAGACCTTTGTGCAGGACCCCATCTTATGAGCACAAAGTCCATCAAGGCATTTAAACTCATCTCTTCCTCCGGAGCATACTGGAGAGGCAGCGAGAAAAATGCCATGCTGACCCGCGTATACGGCACTGCTTTTGCCAAGAAAGAAGAAATGAATGAATACCTGGAATATCTGGCAAACATCAAGAACAGGATCATAACAAGCTGGGCCGTGACATGGAGATCTTTGCTACGGTTGATGTAATCGGCCAGGGGCTTCCTTTATTAATGCCAAAGGGCGCAAAGATTGTCCAGACCCTGCAGAGATGGATCGAGGATGAGGAAGAGAAACGGGGCTATATGAGAACAAAAACCCCTCTCATGGCAAAAAAAAGACTTATACATCATTTCCGATCACTGGGATCACTATAAGGAAGGAATGTTTGTTCTTGGAGATGAGGAAACAGATGATGAGGTATTTGCCCTCCGCCCAATGACCTGCCCCTTCCAGTACTATGTTTATAAACAGAGCCAGAAATCCTATCGTGACCTGCCATGCAGATACGGCGAAACCTCTACTCTGTTCCGTAACGAGGACTCCGGCGAAATGCACGGATTAACCCGTGTCCGCCAGTTTACCATTTCCGAAGGCCACCTAATCGTGCGTCCTGATCAGATTGAAGAGGAATTTAAGGGCTGTGTGGATCTGGCAAAATACTGTCTCACAACACTTGGCCTGGGAGGCGATGTGACCTACCGGATGTCCAAGTGGGATTCAAACAATGCGGATCACTATCTTGGAACACCGGAGATGTGGGATGAAGTGGAAGGCATGATGCGCAAGATTCTTGACCACATCGGAATCGAATATACGGAAGCCTCCGGAGAAGCGGCATTTTACGGACCTAAGCTGGATATTCAGGCAAAGAACGTATATGGCAAGGAAGATACAATGATCACCATTCAGCTTGACATGTTCCTGGCAGACCGCTTTGATATGAGCTTCGTGGATAAGGATGGAACAAAGAAACGTCCTTATATCATCCACAGAACTTCCATGGGCTGTTATGAAAGAACCCTTGCATGGCTGATTGAAAAATACGAAGGAGCATTCCCGACATGGTTATGTCCGGAGCAGGTGCGCGTACTTCCTATCTCTGAAAAATACCATGATTATGCCGGAAAAGTTGCGGCCCAGTTAAAGGAAAACGGCATTCTTGCAACAGTTGATGAGCGTGCAGAAAAGATCGGATATAAGATCCGTGAGGCACGTCTGTCAAAGCTTCCATATATGCTGGTGGTAGGACAGAAAGAGGAAGAAGAGGGAGTCGTGTCTGTCCGCAGCCGTTTTAACGGTGATGAAGGCCAGCGTCCCCTTTCTGATTTCATTGATGATATCTGCCGTGAGATCCGTACAAAGGAAATCAAAAAGGTAAATGTAACAGAAGAAGCAAAATAAAATTTGTCACGGCTTAAGAAAAAAACGGGTACAATTCTCAAAGCATGGCATGGGGCGGACGGAATATTCGTGAGAATATTTTCCTTCCGCTGCGTGCATACTACTCCTGAAACATTATCTTAGGTAAGAATGCCAGGAGGAAATAAACCATGACAAAATTGGATTGTAATGTTACAAGCTGTCTTCACAATTCCGATAATTATTGCTGCAAGTCTGCCATCATAGTAGAAGGGTCCCAGGCAAAGGACAACTATGATACCTGCTGCGGAAGCTTTGACGAGAATAAGGATGGTTCCTTCCATAACTTATTCAAGACCCCGGAAAGCCGTCTGGAGGTGGACTGCGAAGCTGTCAACTGCGTTTATAATGAAGGCCGCCACTGTTCTGCAGAGCATATCGGAATTGCAGGGGATGGTGCGAGTGCAGCAGAGCATACTGAATGCTCAACCTTTAAAACAAGATAATAATTCAAAAACAAGATGCGCCAGGAGTTCCTGACGCATTTTGTTTCAGACAGATAAAAGGTTTACAAGATCATCACAAAGGTTCCCGCCGTAAACAAAAGGATACCTATGAGCTTTTTCATGGTAAATTGTTCGTGGAGAATAAGAAATGCCAGGATCACAGTTAGGACAATACTTAGCTTATCCACGGGCACTACCTTGGAAGCTTCCCCCATTTGAAGGGCTTTGTAATAGCAAATCCAGGAGAGGCCGGTGGCCATACCGGACAGGATGAGAAAAAGCCAGCTTTTTTTGCTGATTTCTGAAAAACCGGATTGTGCTCCTGTGAGAAAAACGATGAGCCAGGCCATGAGTACCACGACAACTGTCCGAATGGCCGTAGCCAGATTGGAATTGACTCCCTCGATTCCCATTTTAGCCAGAATGGAAGTGAATGCGGCAAAAACGGAGGAAAGAAGAGCGAAAACAAACCACATAAAAAGCGCCTCCTGATTCATTTATTTTATTACATACTATCATTGTAGCCTTGTGGCTGGAAAGTTGCAAGATAAACCTTAGAAGGAGAGAATAACAGTATCCTGAAAAAAATATGTTGACAGAAAGATAAAACTATAGTATCATTATATACGTTGTGAAAACAGCAAACAGGAAAGTAGGTATCCGCCTCACCACGGCACGAGTAAGTGTCCCTGGTTCATAGCCTTTGGTACATAGGTGTACTGTGTAGAGACTTTGGTGGTGGATAGCGTTTGTCTATCTACTTTTTTTTATGCCTATGGGCAAGCAATGTGGATTCCAGCCAACACACACTATATGATGGAGGTGCACGACAATTAGCGATTTAATGATTAATGAACAGATCAGAGATAAAGAAGTTCTGTTGATTGGTGAAAACGGAGAAAAATTGGGGATCATGTCTACCAGAGATGCTTTGCAGATGGCAAAGGAAGCAGAACTGGATCTGGTTAAAATTGCTCCGACTGCAAAACCCCCGGTTTGTAAGATTATTGATTATGGTAAATATCGTTATGAACTGGCGAGAAAAGAAAAAGAAGCTAAAAAGAAACAGAAGGTAATCGAAGTAAAAGAAGTTCGTTTATCTCCTAACATTGACACAAACGATTTAAACACAAAGATGAGCGCCGCAAGGAAGTTCCTCGAAAAGGGAGATAAAGTTAAGGTAACCTTACGTTTCAGAGGTCGTGAGATGGCGCATATGTCAAAGTCAAAGTATATTCTGGATGATTTCGCTGAGAAGTTAGCCGATATCGCGTCTATTGACAAGCGTCCAAAGTGGAAGGAAGAAGCATGGTTATGTTTTTAACTGCAAAACGTTAATAGAACATTATCAAGGAGGAAAATACAATGCCTAAATTAAAAACAAGCAAATCAGCCGCAAAGCGCTTCAAAGTTACAGGAACAGGAAAGCTTGTAAGAAATAAAGCTTACAAATCCCACATCTTAACTAAGAAGTCTACTAAGAGAAAAAGAAATCTTAGAAAAGATATCGTTACTGATGCAACCAACGCAAAAGTAATGAAGAAGATTTTACCATATCTATAGGATCTTAAGTTAAGAAGGAGGAAAAACCGATGGCAAGAATTAAAGGCGGTATGAACGCTAAGAAAAAACATAACAGAGTGTTAAAGATGGCTAAAGGCTACAGAGGCGCTCGTTCCAAACAGTATAGAGTAGCAAAGCAGTCAGTTATGAGAGCATTAACAAGCTCCTATGCAGGCAGAAAAGAGAGAAAGAGACAGTTCAGACAGTTATGGATTGCCCGTATCAATGCTGCAGCACGTATTAACGGTGTATCTTACAGCGTATTTATGCACGGCTTAAAGTTAGCTGGAGTTGATTTAAACAGAAAAGTTCTGGCTGACATGGCAGTAAATGATGCAGAAGGCTTTGCTAAATTAGCAGAACTGGCTAAATCCAAAGTGGCTTAATCGTATATTCAAACCTCGGAGACCTCGTGTTTACGGGGTTTTTTTGTATTAAAACAACAGATTGTATTATTTATCCCGTAATCACTCTTATCTTTAACGTAATCTGGCACACCCTGATTGCCTAATCTGATTTTTAATTAAGAGTTAATTAATAATTTCTGAAAAAAAATTTTAAATAATTGCCTGTACTTGTAATATTTTAATCAGTAGGTATAATATAATAAAGAAGGGCAATCGCCACAGGGTGGTTGGCTAATTAGAAAGGCAAAAACCTTCCCGACCGGCCAAAGTACAGGGAAGGCTTTTTGCAGTTAGCGACATGTCATAAAGACGAATGTCAGCAGTGCCAGAAGGAACATACCAAAAGACATTAAGTCCTTAAAGTCATAACTCTTCATGAGCAACACCTCCACTCTATGTAGAATCGAGGCCTACCACCCTATACACGATTGCCAGCAGTTTGTACCTGCCAGTATAATTATATGTTCCAAGTTGAAAATATACCAATGAAAAATGAAAATATCTGAAAAATCCCTCTGGGACAAAGTCATTGTCTGAGAGGGGGGCTGGTTAATGGATAAAATAATCGGGAAATGGCGCCACAGGTTCTGAATCCCTGTTCTCATAAACTAAAATCCCGCATTGCATGCAACATGAGTTCATGGACATACTGCCATAAACGAAAAGTTTAGCGCCCGATGTCCTGGGCTGTCTCTTTTCTAAAACATTCAAGAGAGGTGTTTATTCACCTCTTTTTTTGACAACCAAAACGACACTTATCCACAATAATGTGGAAATAATTGTGGATTGATTGTTAATGTCTGAAAATACGACACTAATCTGCAAATTATTACAGGTTTTCGGCCTTTTATTATCCACAAATCAAAAGGCGGCCGGCAGATTACCATCGGTCATAAGTGCTGTTTTAAGCCCGGCTGGTTCCTGAATATCCAGGGGAAGCAGAGTAAAGAGATGGGTGGTACTGCGTTTGCACACCTTGTCTACCTGTCCCATATAATATACTGTTAACGATGAAAAAGAAGTTAAATGAATTTATTCTTTCCTATTACAAAACAGATAAAAAAAGATACATACAAATATAAATTTAAAATAGCTTAACAGAGTCTATAAACTGGTGGTCAATACCGCCTTCTGCAGCATTCACAACTTTTCTACTGGTCCCATATAATAAAATATAAAATAATAAAAGAGGTGTAAATATGGGCTGTTTTTGGGGCGGCTGTAATAATAACTGCAGGCGTGGCTGTAACAATAACTGCGGATGTGATAATAGATTTAATTGCGAAGAAGAGAAAGATAGATGTGAGAAGGAAAGAAGAGAAGCTTACTGCGCAGGTTTTCGTGATGGCTGTAACAGCGCTTCCCGCTGGCGCAACGATGATGATTGCTGCTGAAAATAATGCAGAATAAGTGAAGTACTGCAGGAGGCTGAGAGTTTCTGCTTTGGAATGTGTGCCGCAACAGGCGTTTGTATACCATCTTAACGGACCGGTATGTCGCTTAATCATGTGACTGCCTACAGGAAAATATGATAAAATAATAAAAGTTTTAACAATAAACCAGCCCCGGAACGTTTGTCTCCGGGGCTGGTTTTTGCAAAAAAACTGAAATACCATGAAAAGGAGAAGAAATATGAAAAGCAACTCAGAAATCAGCATGAACAATATTTACAGGCTGGATGGGCGCGTGCCCCTGGAAAAGGCAATACCATTTGGCCTGCAGCATGTACTGGCTATGTTTGTAGCCAATTTAACCCCGATTGTCATTGTTACGGCAGCGGCCGGACTAAGTGAGGGGGAAACGGCTATGCTCATCCAGAATGCCATGTTTGTCGCTGGGATAGCCACCTTGATTCAGCTGTATCCGATATGGAAGATCGGGGCGAAGCTTCCTATCGTCATGGGGGTTAGCTTTACGTTTGTTACGATCTTAAGCTCGGTTGGCGTTAAGTACGGTTATCCGGGCATATTGGGAGCCATACTTGTTGGAGGTGCGGTTGAAGGAACTTTGGGGCTTTTCGCGAAATATTGGAGAAAACTGATTTCTCCCATTGTTTCAGCGTGCGTGGTAACTTCCATTGGTTTTTCTCTTTTAACTGTTGGCGCCAGATCCTTTGGCGGTGGTTACAGTGATTCCTTTGGGTCATCAACCAATCTTTTGATAGGATTTGTAACACTGCTCAGCAGCATTTTGTTTAACATCTTCGCCAAATCCTTCTGGAAACAGCTTTCCATACTATTTGGCTGATGGTGGGGTACATACTTTCTGCTATAATCGGTATTGTGGACTTGTCCGGGTTATTTGCCGGAGGGATTATATCCCTGCCCAGGATTTTGCCCTTTATTCCGGAATTCCATTTAGGAGCGATTTTATCAGTTGTGGTGATATTCCTGGTTTCTGCAACCGAGACGATCGGAGATACTACGGCCATGGTGGTTTCGGGTCTTGACCGTGAAATAACGGAAAAGGAGATATCCGGTTCTCTTGCCTGCGATGGTTTTGCAAGCAGCATTTCCTCCCTGTTCGGCTGCCTGCCGGTTACTTCTTTCAGCCAGAATGTGGGACTTATAGCAATGACAAAGGTTGTTAACCGTTTTACCATCATGACAGGGGCCGCCTGTATGATACTGGCAGGCTTATTTCCGCCCATCGGTTCTTTTTTTTGCATCCCTTCCTGAGGCTGTGTTGGGAGGCTGTACCATTATGATGTTTGGATCTATCATCATAAGCGGAGTGCAGATGCTGGCCAGGGCCGGATTCAGCCAGAGAAATTCCATTATCAGTTCCTTATCGCTCAGCGTGGGAATCGGATTTACTCTGGTTCCTGAAATTTTTCACATATTCCCGGAAATCATTCAGGATGTATTTGCGGAAAACTGTGTGGCTGTGGTGTTTGTACTGGCATTGGCGCTGAATCTCATACTTCCGGAAAAAAATGGAAATTGAAAAACCGGCTGAGGTGATGGAGTAGAGCTATATTCCAATGGATAACGAAAAACGCAGGCAAAAATGCCTGCGTTTCGTTATCTGTAATCACATGTGCCGAATATCTTCTGGCAATAAAAAACTCCCCGAGTAGGACTTGAACCTACGACCCAACGGTTAACAGCCGTTTGCTCTACCGACTGAGCTATCGAGGAATACATGATTTATTATACCCGAAAAGATAAATATGTCAATAGGAAAAATGTAAATATTAAAAAAAGTGCGGGAGATGGGACTTGAACCCACACGAGCATACACCCACAAGATCCTTAGTCTTGCCTGTCTGCCAATTCCAGCACTCCCGCACAACGAACTCTATCTTAGCACCTAATATCAAAATTGTCAATGTTTTTTTGAAAAATATATACAAAAAAAATATTTGAAATATTTGGAGAAATGTTGTTGACAGATGGGAGCTTGTATACTATAATAACTATTGTTGTTACGAGAGATAACAACGAAATGCAGAAGTGGCGGAATTGGCAGACGCGCACGGTTCAGGTCCGTGTGGTAGCAATACCTTGAGGGTTCAAGTCCCTTCTTCTGCATGAAGCTATACAGATAGTCATAGCTGTGTGGTTTTCATTTTATATATGACATGCGGGAGTGCTGGAATTGGCAGACAGGCAAGACTAAGGATCTTGTGGTTGTATGATCGTGTGGGTTCAAGTCCCATCTCCCGCATTATTATTTAAACGTGATTAGAATGTCCTGTGGAAAACCACAGGACATTTAGTATTTCAGGGGTTTTAAAGCGCTTTTGCTTTTTAAAAAAGAAAAAATGATTTTATGGCTGTTATTTTCGGAGGAGAGGCTTTATGCTCTCCGTTTCTTTTGCCCATTTCAGCTTGTTCAGGCACTTTAAACCTGGTTTCTTTAGTGAACGCTCTTTTTCCTGTACGGATAGAAAGCTGATAAAGTCTTAAAGTCAGGAATGTGTACATAAAATGAATTAATCATTACCCTAAAATATGGTGTAATTCGTTGAGAGGGATAAAACAGCATGAAGGATGGGAAGTCGAAAAGAGGAGCAGCAGAAAAGGCGATTATTGTTATCGCTTCAATGATGCTGGTTTACTTACTTATTTCCTTATACTTTACGAATCATTTCTTCACTAACACTGTAATTAACGGAGTAAATGTTTCCTTAAAGTCTCTGAAAGATGTAGACCAGAGTTTGCAAGATCACATAAGAAACTATAAGCTGCAATTGGTAGAAAGAAATGGGGAAATCGAAGAGATATGGGGGAAGGAGATTGGCCTGGAATACAATGACAAAAACAATATTTCAGAAATTCTCCGCCAGCAAGATTCCCTCAAATGGATCATTTTATTATTTAGAAATCATGAAGAATATATCGGGGGGTTATTTTTTTATAAAGAAATAGATCTGGAAGATAAAATAAATAATTTACATTGCATTAATAACCCCAGGATCGAACCAAGAAATGTGGATTTTAAGTATTCTGGCGGCTCATATGAACTGGTAGAAGAAGTATATGGGAATATTGTCCGGAAAGACCGGTTATACATAGCCATCCGGTCAGGAATTTTGATGGGAGAGACTACCTTGGATTTGAATGAAAAACATTGTTACGAAAATCCCCAATACACCTTAATTTCTGATAAAACGTTTGAAACCAAGAAACTCCTGGATAAGTATGTAACTACCAGCGTTACCTATAGCTTCGACAGCTTAAAGGAACAATTAGACGGAAATATGATACACAAATGGCTCAGCGTAGATGATGATCTGGATGTGAAGTTAGACCGGTCTGAGGTAAAGAAATATGTGAAAGAATTAGGGGAAAAATACGATACGGTCGGAATTGCAAGAAATTTTAAGACTTCCACAGGGAAAATTGTAGAGGTAAAGGGCGGGCTTTATGGCTGGAAAATTGATCAGAAGGCTGAAACGGAAGCACTGCTGGAAAACATAAAAAATGGTCAGATACTTATCCGGGAACCAGTATATGCACAAAGGGCGTTGTTCCGGTCTGGAAATGAAATAGGCAATACCTACGTGGAAATTAATATAACCAGACAGCATTTATGGTTTTATAAAGATGGAAAATTGATTATCCATGGTCCGGTGGTAACCGGAAATCCCAATACTGGAAATTCAACTGTGACCGGGACGAATATGCTTAATTATAAACAAAAAGATGCGGTTTTATCAGGCCCCGGTTATATGGCCCCGGTGACATACTGGATGCCCTTTTATGGGAATATAGGGGTTCATGATGCCAGGTGGAGGAATTCCTTCGGAGGTGAGATCTATAAAAGGAATGGAAGCCATGGCTGCGTAAACGCCCCATATTATTTGGCAAAAATAATTTTTGAGCAAATCGGGGAAGGAACTCCCTTTATCAGTTATGAAGAGTAGGAAGCCAAAGCGGCTTCAATTAAAGCGAAAAAGAGCCTGGTACTTAGAAAGAAAACTAATTAATTATGGAAAGCCGGTATAGCAGAAAACCGCTTGCAGGTTGCAAACGGTTTCTTGCTGTTATAATCATTATTTCTTTTTAACAGGATAGCAAACCTCGGTCACTAGTTCGTCAGGGTTCTGGGTTTGAGCCGGGCTGACATGATAGATGCAGAACATAGCTCCGTTAAATTCATAGCCATTATCGTTTACCCAATTTGCCACCGCACGGTTCACAGCGGTGAGCTGTTCGTAGCTGCCTTTGTAAGTTGCCGAGGCAATCTCTACCACAGGCATTATTTTAAATACAACGTGTTCTGTATCCTGATAACTTCCTTTTACCGTGAACTGGATTTCCACATCCACATCGCTGTCCTTATATCCCTCGTCATGGAAGATTGTAAGGCTGCAGCAATTGTCGGCGGGCTGCAGCTGCAGTGGAGCCGTTTCTGTCATCATTAGGTTCCACAAGGTCCCTTCCTGATTGTAGGCGGGAATCACCTGTCGTAGACTGGCAACATAGCGCTCTGGCAGATTCTTTAAAGTAACATTATAATTCATAGCAGTATCATCCTTTCTCAGCCGTTTGATGGCTGTGTCAAGGAGCAGCAAACGGCGGCCTGTTTCTTCGGCTTCCGCAATAACCTCAGCCTGCTTCACGGCCAGAAAATCAGCCAGCGCCTGGGGATTATCGTAGCCTTTTAGGATTTCTCCAATTGCGGCCAGGCCAAATCCCATATCCTTGAGGGAGGTGATTCTGCCTGCAACCGGCAGTTGATCCTCCCCATAGTAACGGTAGCCGGTAAAGCTATCTGTGGTTTTCGGCACTAGCAGGCCGATTTCATCGTAATGCCGCAGCATCCGTATACTGATCCTTGACAGTTTTGAAAAATCACCTATTTTCAGCATTTTTATTACCTCACATATATGTGTTTTTGAGCTCAACTATAGTATAGAGTATACCACAATGTGAGAGTCAATAGGGACTTGGATTTTTATCTTTGGTGCATTGATCGTTGGGGTATGACGTGCACTGCTGTGCATGTGCAGAAATAAGAAATGCCGGAAAAGCATTGCCAATGTTATACTTACGATATTATATTGTTGAAATTATGGAGCCATTATCTGTGCCAATTACTGCTTGAAAGAAGAAAAAGTATAAAAAAAGAAAAAAAAGTACTTGATTATTTTCAAAAAGTATAGTACTATAATTGAGCGAATTGATTTACCAATTTGCACAATTAAAAAGCAGAAGTGGCGGAATTGGCAGACGCGCACGGTTCAGGTCCGTGTGGTAGCAATACCTTGAGGGTTCAAGTCCCTTCTTCTGCATAGTGATGCTTAAATGTCCTGTGGAAAATACCGCAGGATATTTTTATTGTTAAAATCACAAATACAGGGTGCCGCGAAATAACACATCAAAATCAGTGATTTTCAGCAGCACCCTGTATTTTTATAAATTTGCCATGCTCATGCCAGGTTCATAAACCGCATATTGGCTGCGGCCGTGTTTTTTTGCATGATAAAGAGCAATGTCGGCCTTTTCATATAATTCCTCAAATACAGTCCCATCTTCCGGATAGGCAGCTGTTCCCAGACTGCCTGAAATATGTGCTTCCGGTTCCAGAGCGCTGCCTATAAGGCTGCATAAATTTTCCAGCCGTGCGTATAAATCCATGCTGTAAGCCACATCTTTTAGCAATATGATAAATTCATCGCCTCCCAGCCGTCCAAAGATGTCATCACGCCTTAAAGCGGATTTAAGCCTTGAGGCAGCGCGGTGGAGGGCCTTATCCCCAAACTGATGGCCGTAATTATCATTAAGCTGCTTGAAGCGGTCAATATCCAGCATAATAAGGATGTGATGCCCCTGGCTGTTTTTTAATGTGCTGCGTATTGCATGTATGGCAGTTGCCCTGTTTAGCAGTCCGGTCAGAGAATCCTGTTTGGAAAGCTCCTGAAGCGTCAGGGCCTCCCGTTTCGAGGCGTCAATATCCTTAATCAGGATAAATGCCTTAATCGTATCGGTATAGGGATCGGAAACAATCTGCACCATTCCAAGCCCCCAGTACACACTGCCGTCGGGCCGTAAACGACGGTGCTCCAGACGTAAAGACCGGTTCCCCCGATAGAAGTGGTAGAGCAATTGATTTTTATTGAAGAATTTGAGAAACATCTCCCGGTCTTCCTCAAAAATTTGATTCTCTGCAATGTAGGTCATAATGCTGGAAAAGGAATTGGAGACATATTCCGGCATGGTCTGTGTCATTTCCCCAATGATTTCTTCAAATAAGTCGAATTTTAAATTATATTCATAATATCCGATGCAGTCCCTTTTCTGCTCACGCATGTATTCCATCCACTTTTGATAAGCCAGCTCTTTTTCATACTGATCTGTAATATCCTGGTAGGATATGATTCCCCTGAGAGGCTTTTGTTCCTCCGTGCACACCAGTGAGTAATGAGTGGAAAACCAGTGATAATCACCTGAACCTGTTTTAAGCCGTGTGATACATTTTCCCTCGGGTATCCCCTTTTCCATGTTGTTATAAAAAGCCAGAAAGTCTGTTACACTTTCCCTGTGTACAATTCCATTTTCAATAAGGAATTCGGGAGAGAGCGGCAGGGTGTAGGGGAAGGGGAAAGTTCTGGAAAATTCAGGCGAGGGGGAAAGGGTTCTGGAAGGGATGTCATATATGCTTACAAGGCATCCGGAATGCTGGCTGGCCAGCCGGTATTGTTCTTCACGGATCCGTAAGTCTTCCTGGAACTTTTTCATACATGTGATATCGGAGATCGCACAGTACAATATTTCCTCCTCAGGGACATAATTCAGTTGTAAGGAACACCAGATGCAGCTTGTTTGTATTTTTGCTTTGATTTCCAACTCAAAGCTGGCTGCCTGGCCTGTCAGCTGGCTGCGCATTTCCGTCAGGAGCTCCGCATATTCTGATTCACATACCATGTCCTTAAGAGAAGCAGGCGATTGAAACAATGTTTTAACAGCCTGATTAGAGTAAAGAATGGTAAAGTTTTCGTCGGTTCTAAGCTTCAGTATGCCGCAAGGAATGCGATCTAAAAAAAGGTTCTCCGTTCATTTTCACTTTCTCCCATAAGTGCTATGAAAATAGAAATTGGCTTTATTAAGAATATATGAAGCATGTTGTCAAAAAAATGCACAAAAAGATATAAATATAGTAAACATTTGGATATAGATGGATACCAGCAGAAACGGACGCGATGGATTGGGGGATTTTGACAATTCAGAGATATAAAATTATACAGATTGCTTAATAAGAAGAAATAAGATTCGATTGAATATTTGTTACAAAGGAAATGTTTTTAATCAGAGCTCATTTCGACAGTCAGAATAGGATTGGCTGTTATGGCAGTTCCCAGCCCGGTTTGTTGACGGTGGAAACGAATTAGATAAAGACATTGAGTGGAAAACCCTGTGCGGTCGCATTTACGAGGGTATGATAATTGGTGGGTGTGCCTGGATTTTTACTATTCCCTTAGGCAATTTGATGTTCGATTTTTGACGCAGATAAACCTTCCGGAAATTTGGTATATAGGCTCTTGATTGCATCTGGCAGCCTTTATTTGCATCTTGGTAGTGAACCTATTGAAATCGGCGGCTTTATATTTATAATTAAAATCAGGAAAGGCAAGGTGGAAGGCTCACTCTGGGCGGGAACAGACCATTCACTTCATCAACAATGCAAGCGTCAATCTGCTGTACGCCGTACCGCATTCCGGTACGGATACGGCAATCAGTGAAGGGGCCGGTACTGCGGCAGCGATTGCGGCAAAACAGGGAATTGGTGTTGCCGCAATCGGCACAGCACAGCTTCAGAATCTTTTAAAGGATCATGGCGCCTTTCCTGATCCGTATAAATGAACAGATTTTAAAATTCGGAAAAGCGGATCGTGATCATTTACGGTACAAATAGACGGGTCTGCCGCTTTCCATCTTTCTTTGAGGCTCACCCTGGATCAGCGGTATGGCATATTCCAGAAAATCCGGGGTGACATCCGTGCCATTGCTGCAGATCCATTGGGCAGGGAACCGTTTTTCCTGATTGCATACTTCATTGACATCAACGGTGATGCATTCCATGGAATAGGGGGAATTTCCTGTACGGCAAAAGGCGATCATTCTGCCTGTAATGCCTTTTAAAGCAGTTTTCACCCCTTCGGAGCCTGCCTGCACGGATTCCTCTATGTCGGTTGCAGAAGCAAGCATGCCGCTGCAGCGCTGGCTTACATTCAATTCAATGGAACGGACCTTTACACCGAAACGGTCACGCACAAAATTCTCCAGCATTTTACCGCTTCCGGTCAGCATTTTATGACCAAAGGTGTCCAAACGGACTTCATCCGCATATTCACATATGAATTTGCCCTGGGCATCGGAGAGCCCTTCTGAGATACAGATAATAACGGAGTTGTGTTTATTAAGGGCAGCTTTGACATCTGAAGCGAAACATTCAAAATTAAAATCCGTTTCTGGAAGGTAGATAAGCAGGGGATTATCGCCCTCATATTTTCTGGCCAGCGCACTGGCAGCGGTGAGCCAGCCTGCATGGCGGCCCATCAACTCTATGATGGTGACGGATTTTTGCTGGTAGACAGAAGCATCCAGAACGATTTCACGGACAGTATCGGCCACGTATTTGGCAGCACTGCCGTATCCGGGAGTATGATCTGTTAAGATTAAGTCATTATCAATGGTTTTTGGAATTCCAATGAAACGGATAGTGCTTCCATGATGGTCTGCATAGCGGGAAAGCTTGCTTACTGTATCCATGGAATCATTACCGCCAATATAAAAGAAATATCCGATATCCATAGCCCGGAATTTTTCGAACAGAGCCGGATAAAAGGGAGAAGACAGATCGTCAGGGAGTTTGTAGCGGCAGGAGCTAAATAAGCCGCAGGTGTTAATTTAAGAAGCTCCAGTTCTTTTTCCGTCAAGTCACCTGTTAAATCCATATAATTGCCAGACATGAAGCCTTCTATGCCATTGATCATCCCGTAAACCCGGCCGATTTCTTCATGAGCCATTCCTTCTTTGATGACGCCGTAAAGGCTTGCATTGATCACAGCGGTCGGTCCGCCGGATTGTCCTACGATTGCATTTTTCTTCATGTATAATATCCTCCAAGTTTGCATATGCCACTGGCACCTTCCCTATTCTATAATAGAAAGAGTTTCTTTGCAACGGTAATTTCGGGAAATAAATGGCCCATAAAAAGGGAGGAGCCGGTGGAATGTGACTTCCACCGGCCAGTTATGAAAAAAAAGTTTTAATTTTAACAAGTATTGGAGTTCTCCTTGTTACTGTCTTAAGTATAGAGCATAGATGTGAAAAAAAGTTTGTAGAAGCTGTAAATAAACTTTGTACGTCTTGTGAAGAAATTGTGAATGAATAATATTAGCTTATTATAGTGATTACTGCTGATTTATGTATTGATAGCCGATTATAAATGAATAATTATGAAGTTAGAGCGTTATAAAATCGCACTGGTAGTAACATACTACACAACAAACTATACAACACTATAAAATCTTCTCTATTTCCGTTCTAAACCATTCAATGTCCATGTGAGTGTAAACTCTATCTGTTAGATCTTTTGAATGAAAGAATACCGTAATATCCCATTTGCTTTCATGGGAATGAAGGTGATTTTAAAATCAGGAAGCAGAGGAAATATTAAAGGAACCATTGGTGGTTCAAATGACAGTATGAACTTGGATATCTGCTTTGATGGAACCAGCCATAAAGAAAATTGTCATCCACATTATAAATTGGTTTATTTAGATAATAGCGGGAAGGTTGTAGCTGGATATTAGTCAGGATCCAAACGAACCAGGGCAGAGAGGAGTAAAAGTATGTCAGAATATTTAGCAGAGAGAACACTTACGAACATGAGATCTGGTTTGTCTATGACAAGGGCGGGAATAAACGCAGTGAATGAAAAGATGGCACTGAAAATGGCTATAAGTGCTTTGGAAAAACAGATTCCGGTTCAGCCTGTAAATGGCGGTGCATTCGGTAAATGCCCAGATTGCGGTTATGAATTTAATTCGGAGCTTCTGGAGGTGTACAATTTAAAATTCTGTCTGAATTGTAGAAAGAAGATTAAATATTGCTAAACCGGAAATAGGAGCATCAGATGAAGCAGAAAGAAGAAATCCGTCATGCGATAACGGAAGTCCTTAAAAGAGAAGAACAGATGCCAAAGAAAAATTTAATCGAAGCTGTGTATGCAAGACTTACGGTTATTCAAGTAGAAGTCAAGGCCGTGTGTCCGAGATAAAAAAAGAGGGCATTGTATACTGCGTCAATGATTCACCGGGGTGGATGGGCATCTATTAAAAAACGAATTAACACTTTTTATTTGCAATCAAAAATAGTCTTGGCTGCAAGATATTTCCCGAAATCATCCTTCCATTTTTGGTGAATCTCTGATGAATCCCATACAGTCAGAATGTCCGGCTCAAAAACCATTTTTATCATTAAATCATGACGGTTTTCCCTGTCAATACAAGATGAAAATGTCTGAACCTGTTGGATTCCAGGTATCTCAGTTGCATGTGAAAACAGATCATTAATTTGGCTGATTAATTCTTCTTTATTAGAAACAGTATCTAGAAATTTTACAATGATATAGTGTGTCATAGTGTCTCCTTATTATATAGTTTTTATTTTATAATAGCACATTTTATAGTTATTGAAAACCAAAGTTTGACGGAGGAAATGATATGAAGGTAGAAGTAAATAAACCAGATATAATACAGTTTTGCATTAGCCCGGAAAAAGAAGATGAATTATATACAAGCTGCATGTGGGCAAGGATCACATTTGACAATAAAAACTGGTCTATGATGGCTCAGTCAGATTGTGGAGATGATTCTTATTCCTGGGTACCGGAAAAAGATAGAACATTTTTACAACTGATGCAGCGGATTGACGGAGAATACCTTCTTGGAAAGGTATCTGATCGGAGGCGATTTGATGAGTAATCAAGCAAAAAGAACTTGATTGATTGGGTTTCGTCTGAATTGGATTCAGAAAGGCTTGCCAAAGAAATTAAGGGGATAAATGCCAGTTCAGAAGAGCGTTTTATAAGAGAGGTAGAGGAAATCGATGGCATGGAGGATTTTCAGGATTTATGGGAATGCCTTGAACATGACTATCCACAATCCGCAAAAACCTTTTGTAGAATATTTACAGAATGCATACAGCCGGAAATCAGAAAGTATTTGAAATTTGTGAAATAGTAATGCATCCGGCATTACATAACCTTCCGGCCTGACTGGCAGAACCGGGGCGGGAGGAGATCACTATTTCTTTAAATATTTGATGCAGCATAAAATTACCAAAATATAGGCAATGAATTTTAAAACTTCAGATGTATAAACAAGCAATGGCAAAAATTGTATAAAGTAAATTGGAAAAATTTCTCAACATGTAACACCTCATTTTATTTTTTAATTAAATTATATTATAAATAATTTAAAATAATAGTAGGTTAAACATTAAAGATTATTTACAAAAATTAGTATTTGCCGAAGTAGGTTAGATAAGGTCATTTAAGGTAACGCTTTCTTTATCATATCCTTTAGATGATCGGGAATATCATATGTTTTTAAATGTACAAAGCTAATAAATGTTTTATTCCCAGATGAATCTATCTGATATGATGCTTCGTCATATCCGACCGGATCATGTGCCCCTATCATTGGATTGATACCAAAAGTGATATTTATTTTTCCAAGTTCTTTTGAGATCTTTTGAACTTTTATTTTATAATTATAAATAGCTGGGGTCATTGTAAAATATTCGTCGTAAAAGCTGTCAGAGGCGGATGTAATATCCTCTATAAATAGTGCTATTATCAATTCATCCTTTATCTCAGCAGGGGAAGTGACATCAACAACAAATGTGCTTTGAGTTTTATATTTATTAATAAAATTGGCAGATATTGATAGTAACAAAAAAAACATACTAAAACCAAGTATATAATTAAAATCTTCCGATTTTTCATGACTTTACCTCATTGAGAATTGTTTTATTAATAAAAGATATTATTTCCAGAAGATACTTATTCCGAGAAATTCGTTAATTAAACTGATATTTTATTGTTTTCTAAAATATTACAATGTTGAATCACGGGGCTACAAAGAAAAATGCCCTCAAGATTAATATGAGGACATTTTTCTAACTAAGGTTAAAGCAGTCAACAATACTTCATTAACAACCTATTGTTATTTCCGCATTGCCATCCATAGCTTGACACCTCCGTCTATAATGATGTGCTCTTTGATGAACACAATATTATTATGAGCATAATCTATAAAAATATTATGGTAATAAACAGTAAATAAAAAAACGAGAAAATTGAACATGAAAATTTATTTGATGTTAATTACGGTAAAATAGCAAAAAATGAATATAGTAATATTGAAATGGGGTTATTTACGAAACCTGATATTCGATAATCAAGATAAAACAAAGGCGTTTTTTTGAAGATGAACAAACTAAAGAGAAAGATGTATATACTCTTATGGAAAACAAAATCATAGTTTCGGTTAACCCTTATGGTGATTGGAAACAAGAAACGTATGTCCGACAATAATACAGAATAATAAGCCAGAGAGCGAAGATTGATTCCCCGCTCTTTTCTTGAATATTACTAAAAAGTATGCTATGTTTCATATATGTATGAATGGGGGATGTGCTATGAAAAAGTTTCTTTTAACAATGACTTTGGCTCTTGGAATTATTTGGATAGCGGGCTGTTCAAAAGAAGGTTGGGAAGTGCAAACTATCGCTGATACTAGAGGCGGTGTTGTAATTCACGAAGGAGACAAGAGAGTCATATTTAATTTAAGAGTTTTGCCTTATGATATGGAATATAAAGGGCATATTCTTGAATTTTCATCATGTGAACTGTATCAGGAGAAGTCAGAAGTAAATTATTCTTATACGCCTTATTTAGTTGCCAAAATTAAAATAGATGGAATTGATGATGAAACATTGCATTTGTTAGATGAAGATTTATATGTTTATGGAAAAATATCTAATGGTAAAGAATTGTCAAAAAATTTGTGAGATTGATAATGGGGGATATCGATATTATGTATTTTCGCAGTCATTATTTATGTCTGATGATTATCGATATGATTTTTCAGAATCTGCTTTTAATGTGAGTTTTCTGATTCTTCAAGGTGAAGATTATAGAGCTTTGCAATTTGTATATAATGGAAGTTCAAAATTAAATGTTAAGGATTTGAAAGATATAGGTGAAGAAATCTGGTATCAAATCAAACAAAAGCAACTTGAATTTGAAAAACCTAAGATTTAAGAATTCATTTGAAAAGAGACAATATTCTGATGAGTATATATGCTAAAGCGAAAATTCGCTTGAGTCATAATGTACTAAATAAAATTAAAAGGAACGTCTTTAATCGGACGTTCTTTTTCTATGTCCGGGGAGGGAGATACCTTGAAAAAAGTAATTACATTCACTGAGGAACAGGTAATGCAGATACAATATATGCTGAATACCATTACCGTAACTGGAATCCAAAATACCAGAATTTAAAGCGGCTCAAATAGGAGGATTCAAGGTTATTCCTTTCTGGGAAGAATGCTGTTTGTTACAGACTATGAGTACATACCATACAATTTCAATAAGCAGCAAATACAGCACTTTTTAATTGAAGCAAATTGACCAGGAGCAGTTCATTGATAAGGACCTCCCAAACTATGAGCATAAACTCCAGGGGCATGCTTCTTTGGAAACTTGTGTCGGGGCTATCAAAGCGAACCAGACGAAAGCGGAATGCTACGCACAACAGGAGCCCAGCGCACTGGCGGCAGTATGTGCGGGTTCGGAATACACATGGAAAAGCGGGCGCATAGATTTGATAAACTAAGAGAACGGAATCCAAAGGAATGGGAGTTTTGGATGTACCGGTGTTGTATTGACAAGGAAACCGACGAAAAGTTGGGCTGGGGCGAGGTTTTTAATTTTGGAGTTGCCTGGGAGGATAATTGGAATGGAATCCCAGAAGACAAGTTGCAGATACCAGGACAGATGAAGCTTTCTGATTACCTGGAAAAAGATAATGAAAATTAGGACTTAAAGTATTGCTGCACATTGGAAAATTAATATTGATAGTTAGTAAGTATGGTAGTATTATATTCAAGAATGTTATTTATATTTGATGAAAGAAAATAGGTGAATATTATGATTGAAACAATATATTTTGCAGGTGGCTGTCTATGGGGTGTACAAGCATTTATCAAAACACTAAAAGGTGTTATTAATACTCAAGCAGGACGAGCAAATGGTTATTCAAATACTCTGGAAGGCGAGTATGATGGTTATGCTGAATGCGTAAAAACAGAATTTGACTCTGAAATTGTAACTGTTTCTCAACTAATGGATTATTTTTTTGAGATTATAGATCCTTACAGTATGAATAAACAAGGTAATGATGTGGGAAAAAAAATACCGCACAGGCGTATATAGTAAAGTGCCTCGACATTTGGAAGATGCCAAGAATTATATAACAGAAAGAGCAGATAGGGACAAAATTGTAGTGGAAGTCCTGCCACTTATGAATTACGTTAAAAGTGCAGATGAACATCAAGATAGATTAGATAGGTGCCCTAATGACTATTGTCATATTCCTAAAGAGTTATTACATAAATACTCATAACCCACTGTTATGAGCATAATGCGGAGCTAATAAAATTGAATATGATAAGAAATATGCCTCTGCTTTAAATGAGCTGAAGCATAAGGTTATCTATTATCGATACCATAAGGTGAAAATCTGAGTAGAGTTGTACGATAAAATAGAACTTTTGGAAGATGAGCAGGAAAAGCGCCTGTTGAAATACCAGTACATACGATGGTGCCGTTGGGAGGATATTGCTGATAAAATGGGATACAGTGTCAGGCAGATATTCAATATACATAAAAAGGCATTGAATAGTTTGGATTTTTACTAAAAATATGGATTTTAAATAGGAAACTAAGCCCCAAGAATGGTGTATTAACATATTTCTTGAGGCTTTTTATTTGATTATGATATCTTTTTGATAACTGTTTATGGTCTACAATTATAAATGATAGTTTGTATATATTTTAATTTTGTCACCATAATTATTTTCCAGGTAAAGAATATCATACTCATCTTTTATTAATTTTGAAAAACCACCATTATGGATGTGTACATATTTGTAATGAATTCCTAAACCATTTATAATCTTAATACAATCAATAGGAAATCCCTTTACGTCACATTTATTATTTATTTCTAATGTTTTTCTATAATTCTGCTTTGCTCCAATAAAATCACCCTTTAATCATCGGGCAGAAGAATTTTAATAATATTTTATTTTTGTTTACCGAATGTTGTTAAGAAGCGGCGGAATTAGAAATTTCACATCTTATATGGCTGACTAGCTCGGAAATTAAAATTTTGTAGATACGAACATTCCAATTGATGTTTTATAAGTAATATCTAATTATTAATATTTGGAGGTAATGCTTAGTGAGTAACAAGTATCAGTAGAGAGATTTTTTTGATTGTAAAAGAAATTTTTGTCCACAATTAATAAGCAACTAAAATAAAGATGCGAAACTAAATTTCACCTGTCTATTATTTAACCAATATCCTATTCTTGCTTTTGTTTATATTAACACATTTATTTATAGTTGAAATATGCTGGATTTATCTTTCTAATATGCTGTGCACTCAATGCTGGGTTTTCGTTTATGAGAACCAGGAAAAAGTAATTTATATGAATAGGCAGCTAATTTGATTTTTCTCTTTTATCTATGGGATATTTTTTCTCATTTTTCATCTTTTTATTAATAATGAACCTACCCATAATACCGACTTAGGATAATGAATTCCTTCGAATTTTTATTAGCAAATCCGGAATAATGTACTAGCCGGCATATAATTAACAGACCTGTACAATTAGACATATTCTATGAGTATAAAGAATTAAAATTCTTTATACTGTTTCCATATATAAGCAAATAATTATAGAGGGGAAATTCTATATGAATAACAATATAGAGTCTAATGATAAGCGTTGTTGTTGTTGCCGTCGTTGTTGTTGTGGCGCAACAGGACCGACAGGGCCAACAGGACCCACCGGAGCAACAGGGCCAACAGGACCAATTGGTGCAACTGGACCTATAGGACCTGCCGGAGCAACAGGGCCAACAGGCCCGATTGGTGCAACAGGCCCAACTGGACCAACAGGGTCAATTGGAGCAACCGGACCTACCGGGCCAACGGGTCCGATCGGAATAACCGGAGC
>BBDR01000005.1 GCA_001312405.1 Clostridium sp. NkU-1
TCTTTTTATTTTATTTATCATACAAATCAAACAATTTCTTTATGGTTTTCGTCTGATTCTTTGTACATATTTTGATATATTCTGAAAAAATATTTTTCAAATCCGACCACAGTCTGGACTAAAAAAGGCCAGAGCGTAAATCCCTCTGGCCGGACGGCTATACATATGAATTTTCTATTCTGACAGCAGTCTCTTTTCTCCGGTGATCTCCTGTATGGGGCCTATGTCCTGGGTCACTTCCAGAACCCCAAGGTACTCTCCTTCATTGCTTCTCACCGCATAATAGCGGATCAAAATATATTTTCCGGCCATTTTGATCCAAAAATCTTCCTGGTCTTTTCTTCCGGCTTTGAAATCCTCAACAATCTTTTCAACAATGTGGACACTGGCCGGCGGATGGCAGTTGGAGACATTTCTGCCGATTATGGCTCTTGTTCTGGGGAAAGCCCGCTCCTTTCCTTCTGAAAAGTACCTTACCACATCCTCCTTATTTACAAAGGTAATGTCAAAGGGAAGCGTATTTAACATGGCGGTCAGCTCTTCCACCTTAAATTCTCCGGAAGGAAGTTTTATAAGACCTGGTTCCTTCTTTGCCTCCGTCTTCTCCTTTTCCTTATCAGCTGCGGCAGGATTCCATTGGGGCACATGGTCGATCATAAAACCTATTTCTCCGCTTCCATCAGCAATTGTTTTCCACTCTTCCTGGGTCAGCTGCTCCAAAAGCATGGGAACCATGATATTTTCCTCTTTAAATATCATTTCCGTGATCTTATCCAGTAATTTCTCTATCTTCTGCACCAGGGGTTCATCGATTTTCACATTCTTTTTAAGAATTTCCATTATTTCTTTTACTTGACTTCTGATCTCATCATCCACTCCCCACATGACCTTTGGAGGCGCCGTGATTCCGTATTTCTCCATATATGGAAACAGCAGATTCTCCTTTTTTTCCGTAATGAAGGGATAAGTCTTTTAGTTGGTTTATGCCTTCCTTAAGCTTTGAAACTTCCTCCTTATCAGCCTTTTTTGCCAGAACCAGATACGGGCGGATTTCATTTTCAATAATATGAGCAATTTTCTTATTTTCTCTGACCAGCACATTCAAAGGATGTCCGGGAATTAAGGTTGGATCGTCCGGCTGGTGGATTTCCTCAATAGACCTTTAAAAACTGCGGCATGAACATCACAAAGCTTTTGTACCTCCTCCACCGGCAGGCCGTCTGCGATCAGAGCAGTCTCAGCCGCAGAAATTTCAGAAGCAGACACGCCATGAAAAGCCTCGTCAAACTGCTGCTTTACATCTTCCACAGATTTTCCTTCATGAAGCTTTTTAATGATCTCTTTTATTGCATTTTGCCTCATTTCACGATTGTTAATATATTCACTCATAGAATTCCTCCTTATGGAACAGAAAACTTTTTTCCCTGTCAAATCACTTTTCTTCCCTGCACGCGCTCATAGAACCCCGCCTGTTTTCATCGGACTGTATCTTCTCCCCACTATATAAAAAACGCCCCCGTCTGATTGGATCATTCCCCTCAGAAGGAGGCGCTCTTCCTGATTATTCTACTGTTATTACTGAAACAGGACAGCCTTCCTGCGCTTCAACTGCTGATTGCTCCGCAGACTCCGGAACTTCATCAACATATGCTTCTGCAGGCCCGTCATCTCCCATTCGGAACACTTCAGGACAAACTGATGCACACAGTCCGCATTCAATACAACCCTCTCTATCTACCGTTGCTTTCATATCAATAACTCCTTTCCCAAAGATATCTTTATTGTTGGTAATTTCTTTACAAATTATCCATTTTCCAAAAATATGTTTTATTTTTTTTCAGGATACCATTGCCTTGGCTGCATGTCTGTTGTAGTTACAACATTTTCCATTTTTTATTGGCAATGGGCTGTAAAATGTTGGGTAAGTTTCTATCGTTGTATGGAAGTATGGAAAAAAATGTGGAATAAAATATTGGTAGAAAACTATTTTCAGGCATGGATCAAAAAAGATGCAGAAGTGCTTAAGACGGTCTTTTCAGAAAAAATTATATACAGCGAGTGCTTTGGGCCGGAATATCATGGAATCGAACAGGTTTTAAAATGGTTTGCTGACTGGAACAAAGTCAGAACCGTTTTAGAGTGGTCGATCAAGCGATTCGTTTCGGAAGGAAATACAACTGTTGTGGAATGGTATTTTAAATGCAATTATAACAACGCAATAGACGGATTTGATGGAATTTCAATGATTGATTTTGATGATAATAAAAAGATCAGAGTATTAAAAGAATTTCAATCAAAGGCAGAACATTATTTTCCTTATGAGAAATAAAAAGCAGGGAAACTGCAAGACCAACTTTCGTTAGTGATGCAGCCCCCCTTTTATTATGCTGGTATCCGGCTATTATGCATTCATGAATAATTCAATGTCATCTTCTACGGTACCAATTCCTGCGATTCCAAATGTATCAACAAGAACCTTGGCAACATTTGGAGATAAGAATCCAGGCAATGTCGGTCCTAAGTGAATATTCTTCACTCCTAAGTAAAGCAGCGCAAGAAGTACGATAACCGCTTTCTGCTCATACCAGGCAATGTTATAAGCGATAGGAAGCTCATTGACATCATCAAGGCCAAATACTTCTTTTAATTTCAGGGCAATGACTGCCAGGGAATAGGAGTCATTACACTGTCCCGCATCAAGAACTCTTGGAATTCCGCCGATATCGCCCAGTTCCAGCTTGTTATATCTGTATTTTGCACATCCAGCCGTAAGAATGATGGTATCGCTTGGAAGCTGCTTTGCAAACTCTGTGTAATACTCTCTGGATTTCATTCTGCCGTCGCATCCTGCCATAACAAAGAACTTTTTAATGGCTCCGGACTTCACGGCATCAACCACCTGATCCGCAAGTGCCAGTACCTGATTATGGGCGAAACCGCCTACAATACTGCCTGTTTCAATTTCAGCCGGAGCAGGAAGCTTCTTTGCCATCTCAATGACAGCAGAAAAATCCTTCTTTCCGTTTTTATTCGCAGGAATGTGAGGACATCCTGGGAAGCCTGCAGCGCCTGTTGTAAAGATCCTGTCTGCAACTTCAGGAGTTTTTGGAGGAACAATACAGTTTGTGGTAAAGAGAATCGGTCCGTGGAAGGATTCAAACTCGCCAACCTGCATCCACCAGGAGTTTCCGTAGTTGCCTACAAAGTTATCATATTTCTTAAATGCCGGATAATAGTGAGCAGGAAGCATTTCTCCATGGGTATAAACATCCACTCCTGTTCCCTTTGTCTGCTCTAAAAGCTGTTCCATATCTGTCAGATCATGGCCGGAGATAAGAATCGCCGGGTTCTTTCTGACACCGATATTAACAGAAGTGATTTCCGGATTTCCATAGCGTGTTGTATTGGCCTCATCAAGAAGTGCCATTCCCTTTACTCCGTATTCACCGGTCTTTAAGGTCAGGGCAACCAGATCATCAGCTGTAAGGCTGTCATCAAGAGTTGCAGCAAGTCCTTCGTAAATAAAGGAATAAATGGATACCTCCTCTTTCCCGATGTTGAACGCATGCTCTGTGTAAGCAGCCAGACCCTTGATTCCGTAGATGATCAGCTCCCTTAAGGAACGGATATCTTCATTTTCCGTAGCAAGAACTCCTACTGAAGAAGCCTTGGAAAGCATGGACTCCCTGGAGTCCACAGTAAACACTGCTGCATCCTGGTTTCCGTTGTATCCTGTATCCTTTGCAAGCTGGTCTCTTAATCCAAGAACCTTTACGATCTGGTTTTCAATTGCATCCGCATCAAAGTTTGCGTTTGTGATGGTGATAAAGAGACTGGTAAGTACCTCATGATTGATTGTATGAATCTCTGCAGCATTGGTTTTTGTCTTTACAACAATTTCAGAAATCCCCTTTACCGCATAAACGAGCAGGTCCTGAAGCTTTGCACCCTCCTCATTCTTACCACAGACACCTTTGATGGTACAGCCTGTGTTTTTTGCTGTCTCCTGACACTGATAGCAAAACATGCTCATATTCCATTACCTCCTATTGTATATTATCTATGCATGGCACCATTCTTTCAGCGCTCCTGCTTTCTTTTAAAAGGATACCATTGGAAAGAATTTATGTCCGTTGTTATTACAACATAGTTTAATTTTTTTATTTTTTATTAAAAGGAGATCATGGATCATCAGCAGTTAAAGCAAGGTATGATTATTTCCGGGTACATTTTTTCACTGAAATTGAGACAAAAAAATGGCTGCATCAGCATTTAGTCCTACCTAAAATGCTGATGCAGCCGGTCATATCCCGGAACACTGATTTTATCCGGGCAGCCTTTATGAACTGCCCTAACGTTCTTCCATACAAACCTTCACAAATTTCGCCATTAATAAAATATAGCTGAATACGAAAACTAAACCTGCTGCCATAAGAGGCATTTTTCTCTTCTTTTCCGGGATCAATAATCCAACCATGATCCTACTGCACACAGACATATCTTTAATAGTGCGAAATCCTTTATGCTGCATTTCTGGACAAATGCATCGGCGCAATCACATATCCCTTTCATCCACACCGTCTCCTTTCATGAATTTTCTTCCCTGGTTCCTTTCAGGTTAGTATACGCTTTTGGAAAAATATTATTATATTCTGAAAGAAAATCCCTGTATAAATTTTGACGGCATGGCTCAAGCAGGATCATTTGTAATCCTGCACATCAAATTCCTTATTTTTATAGTAATATTTCCTGTCTTCCTCTGCAATCTGCCGGACCACTCTGCAGGGATTTCCCAGGGCCACCACCCTGTCAGGGATATCCTTTGTCACAACGCTTCCTGCGCCGATCACCACATCGTTTCCTATGGTAACTCCCGGGTTGATGATGACATTGCCCCCGATCCATACGTTATTTCCTATTGTTACAGGAATCCCATATTCATATCCTGAATTTCTGGAATCCGGATGAATGGGATGGCCTGCGGTATAAATAGAAACATTGGGTGCAAACATTACATTGTCCCCGATTATCACTTTTCCCACATCAAGGATCACGCAATTATAATTTGCAAAAAAATAATCCCCCACCTCAATATTGGTCCCATAATCACAGTGGAACGGCGCTTCAATATGAACATCCTTTCCCGCCTTTCCAAGGATACTGCGGATCAGCTCTTCCATTTTTTCTTCTTCATCCGGGCGCAGCTGATTATACTGGTAAATCTTAAGCTTGTTCGCCATTCGTTCCTCATTCAGCCCATCCAGCCATGCCTTATAAGGCAGGCCAGCCAGCATTCTTTCCTTTTGGTTCATGACCCTTCCACCCTTCCATCTTTCATTATGATCGAAACAGATATTACAATGATAAACCAAGAGCCACCGGATATCAACTGCTGCAGCTAAAAAGGTGGATCCATTATTTTTTTTGCCTTGTATCAGAGTTTATTATATTTTTATTTTAAATCTATTGACAGATCATTATCAAACTGGTATTATGTTCATTAATTTATAATATATTACATTTTTGAACAAAGGAGTGTATTATGCAGGCAATAATCCTGGCCGCCGGAATGGGACGGCGTTTAAAAAAAGCTAACTGAAAACCAGCCGAAATGCATGATTACCGTAAATGGAATTCCTATGATCGAGCGCATGCTGAAACAGCTGGATCACTGCCATTTGAACCGAATCATCATTGTAACCGGCCATAAGGGCGAAGAGCTGCAATCCTTTGTATCCTCTCTCCCTCTTTCCACTCCGGTCACGTACATAGACAATCCGGTCTACAAAACAACAAACAATATTTACTCCCTTTATCTTGCAAAGGACCAGCTTCTCATGGATGATACCATTTTGCTGGAATCAGACCTGATTTTCGAACAGGAAGTCCTGAACCAGATCATAAATGACCCTTATCCCAATCTGGCTCTTGTGGCCCATTTTGAAAGCTGGATGGATGGGACAGTGGTTTTGCTGGATAAACAGGACAATATAATGAAATTCCTTACACGGAAGGATTTCCGTTTTGAGGATATTCATTCCTACTACAAAACTGTCAACATCTATAAATTCAGCCGTAATTTTTCCACAACCCACTATGTTCCCTTTCTGGAAGCCTACAGCAGGGCCTTGGGAAACAATGAATATTATGAACAGGTATTAAAGGTCATTTCACTTTTAGATGACCACGATTTAAAAGCCACCAGGCTGGAAAACGGCTTCTGGTATGAAATTGATGATGAGCAGGATCTGGACATTGCGGAATCCATTTTTACAGATTCCCAAAGCAGGCTGTCCCGGCTATCCAAGCGCTTCGGCGGTTACTGGCGGTATCCTGGTCTTCTGGATTTCTGTTACCTGGTCAATCCCTATTTTCCAAACAGCCGTTTTATGGGAGAGATCAAGGCCAGCTTTGAAATCCTTACCACCAGCTATCCCTCCGGCCTTGATATCAATAACCTGCTGGCTGCAAAATCCCTGGGCTTAGACAGAAACCAGATTCTCACCGGAAACGGAGCGGCAGAATTAATCAAGCCTTTGATCCGCAGCTTTAAAAATGCCGTGGGCGTTCTGCGCCCTTCCTTTGAAGAATATGGAATCTGTTCGCAAAATGCCGTTTATTTCAACGTCTCAACTCCGGATTATACATATACCGCCCAGGATATCATGGAGTTTTACAAGGATAAGGAGCTGGATGCACTGGTTTTAGTTAACCCTGATAATCCCACGGGGAATTATATCCCAAAGCAGGAAGTCCTTTCCCTTGTACAATACTGCAAGGCCAGGAACATTATTTTCATTCTGGATGAATCCTTTATTGACTTCTCCTCTGCGGAGGAATCGCCGTCGCTTATGTGTCAGGAAATATTGGATGAGTATAGAAACCTGGTCCTGATCAAAAGCATTTCAAAGTCATACGGGGTTCCCGGACTGCGGCTAGGGCTTCTTACCTGCAGTGACCCGGAAATTATAAACCAGGTGAGGAAAGAACTGCCCATTTGGAATATTAACTCTCTGGCAGAGTATTTTCTTCAGATCTTTGAGAAATACAAATCAGACTACCAGGAAGCCCTGGAGCATTTTAAAAGGACCAGAGAAAAATTATACCAGTCCCTTGAGTCCATCAGGCAGTTGAAGCTTTACCCCTCACAGGCCAACTTTATTATGTGTGAAATCATTGATGGCTGTTCCGCTTCCCAGATTGCGGAACTGTTGTTAAACCGTTACAACATTCTGGTAAAGGATCTATCCCATAAGCCGGGAATGGAAGGCAGGGAATTCATCCGCATTGCAGTCAGAACAGAGGCAGACAATGAACGGCTGGCAGATGGGCTGAAACATATATTACGCTAGTCAAATATCCCGCAGGCAGCTGCCAGGTCAAGTGAGCTTGTCTTTGGCTCGATGCCTTCGCAAAAATAAAAGGAGGTAATCATTATGAATACACAAAATGCATCAAGAGAAACCTGGCAGCAGATCTGGACCCGGAAAGGCCGGGCAGACGGCTCCGTGACGGACCTGCTGGCATACGACGGCTATGAGGCCACCAAGGTGGATATGGAAGAGGTGGCCCGTCAGATAATCAAGCGGCTGGATATACATAAAAATGACAGGGTCCTTGAAGTCGGCTGCGGCGCAGGTGCTCTGGCCCAGTATCTGGACTGTGATTACGTTGGCATTGACTACTCCCCTACCCTGGTTCAAAAGCATATCGAACTTCTGCAGAATTCGGTCCTGACCGGTGAAGCCGCAGACCTGCCGTTTAAGGATAAATCCTTTGACAAAGTGATCTGTTACGGCGTTTACCTTTATTTTGATAATAAGGAGTATGCAGAGAGAGCAACAAAAGAGCTTCTCCGGGTTGCCAAAAAAAGGCGTGCTGATCGGAGAAATCCCCATGCGTTCTCACCGGAATGAACACTTATTGTTTTCTAAGGAGGAATTTCGCGGCTGGGATATCAGCGATGGTTTTTATGACCCTTACAGAAGTGACCGGTTCAATGCAGTTATATCTTTTCCTGACGAATATTTTATTGAGACGAATCCTGATCAGACCGGCCTCCCGCCTGGGTGTGCCAAATGCCTGCACTCATAAGAGTCCGTCTATATGGGAAAACAAAAAAAGGGCTGCCGCTTTAAGCGGATAGCCCTCCTCTTTCTATTCTTCCGTTCGTTGCAAATACCCCCGGGTATCAGCTGGTTTCAGCCAAAAAGGCACACTTGAATCAGGAGCAGTTCTTTTTTATTGTCATACTCTCATATTCTTTTGGAGTATAACCCGTAATCTTTTTAAATACGGCACTGAAATAGTACTGCGTATCAAAACCAAGCATATCCGAAATTTCATACATCATATATTGATACGTTTCTATCAGCTCCTTTGCCTTTTCAATCTTAACCTCAGTTACGTAATCTGAAAAGTTTTTTCCAGTCTGTTTTTTAAAAATACAGCTTAAATGTCCCTGGCTGATATTTAATAAGGCGGACATCTGATTTAAGGTTATTTTTTCCCGGTAATGCTTCCGAATATATTCCAGAACCAGTTCAATATACTTGTCCTTCCTGCTTTCCTTATAACTCTCCAGGGCTTCTGCCACCTGGTCCCGGAACCGCTCCAGCCAGGCGATCACAGAGTTTAAGTCAAACAGCCGGTTTAACTGCCCTGCCACATCCAAAATATAGGGAAAGTCCTGGTCCTCTCTCTCTTCCAAAAGGAATGTGATAAAGCAATAAAGGTTGCAGCACGCATTTACCGCCTGTGAACGGGATGGCTTACACTGGACAAACAGTTGAATGATCTGATTCATGATATTGGAAAAGCCCTTCCGGTCGTTTTGACGGATAATGCCTGTTAATTCCTTCTTTAAAAAATTAATATTAAAGCTTCTGCTGTGGCTGAAATTTTCTTTACAATTTTCCGGATAAAAAAACAATCGCACTGGAGCTGTCATAATAGGTATCATCCATAGCACTCATGGCCTGGTAAAGAAGCTCCTGAACCCCTTCTGCCTGCCTTACCGGCTGGCTGACAGCAACGGACACGGGAATCTCAAAATGATCCTTCATCGCCTTACAGAACTTGATACTCATGCTTTGGCCTGTTCTTTATACGCATTCATGCCCTCCAGTGAAAGAACAAGGATAAAACCATTTTGATCCTTTCTCAGAAGACAGCTTCTGTCAAAAAAAACCTTTTACCATTTCATGAATGATATTTTCCCCATAATTCATGATTTTCTTCTGGTCTGCCCTGGTGAATTTCCCGGAAGATCCGTCAAATTTGCAGTTAAAATGAAATAACATCAAAAGAAGCACCGGATAACGTTCCCGGATCATCAAAGTCAGCCTTTCATCCGGATGCGTATCCGTATCGCAAAGCAAAATACGCCTGAAATAATTCTGTATATGCTCATCTGGGGTCACCTCTCCGTCTTCCATCGCCCGTATCCTGGGACGGGTTAGATTGCATCTTTCCTTGGCCCTTTTAAGTGCTGCGATTAAAGCCTCCTTATCAAGCTCCAGCTTCACAAGATAATCAACGGCTCCCAGACGCAGCGCTTCTTTCACCAGAGAATATTCCTCAAGATTGGTCAGGAAAATAAAGGAGGCCCCATATCCGCTCTCTACACATGCCTTCATAAAACTGATCCCATCCATGGCAGGCATCTCAATATCCGTTATCACAATATCCGGCCGAAGGGCTCCATTTGGGCCAGAGCCTGGCGGCCGCTGGAGACCTTTCTCACTATTTTACATTGATGCTCTTCCCAGTTAAGAAGAGATGTGACCCCAGCCAGAATCAGCGGTTCGTCGTCTACGATCATGATCCGATACATATTTAATACTCCAAAGGACTTTTTACGGTTACCTGTATATACCCTGCCCCGGTTTTCTTTCAGCTTTTCCCTTTGATTATGGGCAGAGGTATTTTCTCTTCTGGTATTCCGGTTCCATTATCCTGCATCGTAATAAGCAGATATTTATCAAATAAATGCGTATCTCTCAATCGTTCCGCTCTTTCGTCCTGCTGCTTCCTTCCGGCTTATTGCCATTTAAAACAGCTTTTTTTATTGTTTCAGGAAATAACCATACTCTTCCATACACTGTTTTATGTACTCCTGATAAGCTCCCTCCAGCCACAGATTCCTTAAAAGTGTTTCAGATTCCTCATAACCTGCCTTACCGTAGTCGTGCTTATCCAGTACCTTTAAGATTCCCTGGGAGGCTCCATAGTCCAACACTCCGCTGCTTTGCCCCGGTTCCATAAACCGGGTCTGTTCTGCCAGCCAGGTCATTTCCTGGTTGTCTCTTGGAAAATCAGCCGTATCATATTCCGCTTCCTCGTATTCGATTTTAACCCCTGCCCCTTCATTGATCCCATTGACAATATCCGCAGGCTCCTTTTCTTCGGCAAGTCCTTTCTCCACAAGGCCCCAGACCTTTTTCAGTTCCTCCGGATACTCTCCCGCCTTCATGCCGTAATACATATAGATTCCGATCCTGGCTCTGCACCCCTTATCAAACAGGGAGGGATCTGCACTGGCGTAAAGCTCCTTTAACTGCTCTTCAGAAGGTTTCAGCCGTTCCTCCAGGAGTTTTCCCTTTAGTTCGTCTCTCACTTCCATCTGTGTCCTGGAGATATATTCCATCAGTCCATACTGACCCGGACCGTAAGAAACACCGTTAGAGGACTGCCGTTTTTTGTTTTCTACCTCCAGGGACCTTTTTATGTCTTTCAGAGTTATATCCGCAGGCATCCCATATTGGGAAGCCTTTATCCGCTCCACAGTATCCCGGACAAGATGGTCCATGGCTTTTTGCCTTAGTACCTCCCTTGGAATCTCTCCCTGGATTTTAGTCTCCCAGAATCCGTCTTCATTTGGGTCCAGCTGATATTTATTGTAAAAATAGGATGTAACTTCGGCCCGGCAGTCATTTTCATAAAGCGCCAGATGGTCCTGAGTGATGGTGTGGCTTCCAATCTTCATCACTCCATTGGAAGGACTTTTCAGCCACCAGATTCCCATCATGAATAAAGTTAAGATTGCAGCCGCTCCCATTATCCCCATCCATCTGCGCGCTTTCTGTTTCATCGTTTCCTCCTGCTCCTTACAGCTTTCTTCTATATTTTGCCAGTTCCTGAGTCAGACGTTTCTCCATTTCATGAATTTCTTCCATTTCTGCATTCGGATCCTGGAGAATGCGTTTTGCTTCTTTAACCAGCTGTGCCAGACCTGCCTCATCCACATTGCTGTAATCCTCTGCGTTGATATTAGAAGCCAGATCAATAATAAAGCTTAAATTCTTTTTTATTACCTTTTCTGCTGTATAATCGGATTTCCACACCAGGGCTGGCTTTAAAGCTCCTTCTTTGGCAGTTCTGGAAGAGTGAATATCCAGGTAGTTGTTTTTTTGCTGCCGTTGGTATACTGATCTCAAAAGAAATTTCAGTCTCCCCGTTCTTTTTGGCCCTGCAGACAGCTTCCGTCACATGAAGCTTCTGTAGCAGGCTCTCCGATGTCATGGCTTTTGTAAAGGAAGATACCGGTTCTTCCCCAATGCGGGCCGGAAAACGGTTGAAGGTTACTGTTGTCCCTTCCCAATCATTTTCCACCTGATAAATATCTGCACTGGTAAAATCCGCGCTTGGCGTACCTGTCAGCTCAAAGGTCAGATAAATTGCCTGAGCGGATTCCGGCACCTGTTCCAGGCTGAACTTCATAAGGGACTTTCTGGTGTAATTCTGCGCTCCTGCATCATTTTTTACAATCAGGTAAGGAGAACCGTTGAAATTTTTGTCACTGTCCGATCCGCCCTGCACATAAACATCATCCATAACTGGAGTGCATTCATTGCCGACCTGAACCTGGATTAACGCAGAAAACCCTGCCGTATTGTAAAGTCCCTCAGGCAATATTAGCTGCCCGGTTAAATCATAGGTCCCCAATACATCCTTCTGATAATCCCCTCTCTCCCACAAAATATCCAGTGTGTGGGTGCCTCCGGCATTGTCATAGACTTCCACTGTCTTAGGAAGCTGCAAATCCGTGAACTTTGTTCCAGGGTCTGCCTTGATCTGGCCAAACTCTCCGGAAAGCCCAATGATTTCACATGTTTCAGGCTCCAGCACTTTTAGCGTGATCCTGCTGGTCCGGCCTGCCAGCCCTGCCGTCCTTACAGCCAGCTTGATAAACGGAGTTTTCTGAAGCACTTCCACATTGGCGTCAGATTCTTTCATATCTCCCCCTTTATATGGAAGGGAAATCTCAATGGTGCCATTATTCTCCTGGGTCGGATCCGATACCCCCAGGGTTGCCTCATCCCCATTTATCTCCATGGTTATGGATGCGGCTTTATTTGATGTGATTCCTGCCACAGTCTTTATCTTGTTATTCCAGAAATTTACTGCCGTTATTCCCAGGTTCTTTTCTCTTACTCCATGAGCATCTTCGCTGCACTCCAGGACTTCAATGTCCGAATTTTCGCAGTACTGTGCCGTTTCTTCTGCAGTTTTTCCAGGAAGAATCACATAGGAATAATCTGCATTAGACGGCTTTTTCCCATGCTCCAGCCAAAAGGTGGCAAAAAGATTTGTCTCCTCGCCCTCGGTGGTTCCCTGGGCATTCCAATTGCCGGTCCGCTTTTCTTTCAGGGCCATGACATCCGCTTTTCCAGGAAAATAATATCCGATATCAGAGCCGGCCGTATTTCCCTCCAGATGGATCCAGGATGCATTGGCTATTTTTGTTCCTTTTAATGCACCTTCCTTACCATCGTCCTGATATCCTTTGCTTCCCCATTGATCAGCACTTCATTGCTTCCATCCTTATTCAGCTTCCGGTTGTCAATAATGGTCTCCACGTAATTGCCTGTGGAAGAGGTGATCCCGCTTCCCAGTGCTGCGATCTCGTCGTCAAACATGAACCAGGATTTTTTGGCGTCCGTGCCTGATCTGGTGCTGCCGCTGTTGCCCAGGGTCTTATAATGCATTCCTGCTCCGCCGTAATTGCCAAGCTGGAACCGCCCACCCAGCTGTAAATATTCTTTGTGCGGTCACCGGCGCCGTTGGGACGGGTCACATATTCCGTAGTTGTTCCTGCCAGGCGCTTTGGATCTACGGTGGCCCAGTAGCCTTCCCCGTACTGGTCTCTGTCACGGTTATAGAGGTATGTCATGCCATCGGAAACATTCCAGGTGTGCTTGCCTTCATCGTTGATCAGTTCATGCCCGTAGGTACGGCTGGAATGCATGGATAAAGCGAATCCGAATTCCGGCATAATATGTACCAGCTTATCCATGCCTGCAAACAGCTTGTGAAGCACATACTCACTTCTCGGTTCAATAGAAGCATCGTTCATGATCTGATTTGCCTTCATTAAGGAAGCAATATGAGTGCTGCGGCTGTAATAATAATTCTCATCAAGCCCAATGAAATATTTCATCATGCGGTTAAACCGTTCCTGCTGGTCTGCAGGCATGGCATCCCCCATCAGCATCATGGCATCCATGATTCCTGCGCCCCTTGCCTTGTCATTTGAGGTTTTTCTTGTAATGTCCCTGCCTGCTACCATATCCATGCACAGGCCGTTATAGATAAACGGCTCGATTCCTTCAAATACCATATCAAAGATCAGCTGCTCTGCGTGATCCTCATAGGTCAGCTCAAAATCAGTGCCGGAAAATACGGAAAACAGAATGCTCAGTTTCTCATAGAGCTGGGAACCGTATCCGCCCATATAGGCAAGGGCCTGGTGCTGGATAAAGGACCCGTCCTCATAGAATCCGTCTCCAGTGGTCACATATTCAAACACGGTTTTATATGCTTTTTTCACATGATCCAGCTTATCCCTGCTGTCGGTCAAAAGACCGGTCTGGACTACTACCATGCCTTTGTCGATCAGGTTTGCCCCTGTCATGGCCGGAGAACCCGGATAGCCGGAGGGACGGTCGCATACGTTTGTGAACCGGTTGACTGCCGCCCCATAACGGGCGATTTGATCCGGTGTCAGATCCTCATAAAGAATCAGGGCGGTATCCAGAAATGCAATGGGGCCACCGATTTCCCAGTGCCACCAGTTTCCGAACACCGGGGTCTTTTCATCACTGCTGCTATAGTGATGTTCATTCATAAAATCCAGCGCCAGGATCAGCTCATTTTTCACATCTTCGTTCTGGTACAGCTGGCATCCCTTTGTTGCCCATGCGATTGCTATGTCCTTTAACCGATAAAAGGTCTGGGCCACATTTCCGGAATGGACCTTAGCCTCTGCGCCGGTCCCTTTGATGTAGCTCATATCAAGATCGTTCCAGAGATTTGTCCTGGACTCATCCCTTCCCTTTATCATGGTATTCCAGTATTTCCCGGACTTTTCATTAAGCCCTTTGATGTAGGTGCGGACTGCTTCATTGCCGGTATCCAGTTCTCCGCCTAACAGCGTGCCCATCCACTTTTCCCTTAATTCCTGAAACTGGGGATCAACCGGTTTTATCGTCCCGGTTGTGCGGGTGATAAGCCTTGGCCCTCCTTTTCCTTCTGCCTTGTGGAATAAAAGTCAATCATATTGTCATTGGCCGCCACAGGACAGCTGATTTCAAAGGAAATTTCCGTTTTCCCTTCATTCAGCGCATTTCTTACGCTTTCACTAACATCTGCAGTTACGATCCCACCGGATATATTGTCCTTTGAAATCATTCCAGCCGCCTTGTCTCTTATTCTTTCCGGCTTTGTATTCCAGGTCAATGTACCGGAATTCCAGCCGCTTTTCACTTCATAAATTTCCGCAGAAACAAAATCTTTCGCAGGATTGGTATTGCTGATTCCTCCGGTCAGTTCAAGTACAAGATCAGCCTCTCTGGCTGCCCTTTCCACTCCCGATAAATTAAATGTCATAACCGTTCTTCTGGTATAATTCTGCTGGCCGTCAGAGAATTTGACTCTGAGTTTGGAAGCATCGTAATTGCTGTACTGGCTGTTTGTTTTACCGGCATCAGTCCCTCCCTGGAGGTAAACCTCCTCAGTGGGAGCCGTGATCTTTTCGTTGGATTCAAGTTCTTCCATGGCAGCGGTAAGTCTTGATGCAAGGTCATTGATCCGTTCCCTCACCTCCCTGGTAAACAGGCTGATTGCAGGAGGATCCACTTTTTCATAGGTCAGGTTGCTCTGATCATATTTCTTCTGAAAAATTCCTTTTCCCTCTTCCATAAGCTGCAGTACTTTCTCATAAGGCCCGGATGTGTAAGCGCCGGAACTTAAGCTCCTTGCCTTTTTGTATACAGAAGGAAGGCCGGGAATAGCCACTGTTATATCGTACTCCGGCAGCCAGGCAGAGGTTTTAAAGTTTCTTGCCTTAAATACCACACTGTCTTTATAAATCTTTACATGGTAGCCTATTCCGGTTTCCTTTACACCGTTTTCAGACTCATTATAGGAGGGAACATCAATCAAGGTGCCGTATTCCCTGTCAATGGCCTCCGCCACGCCAAATCCGTTGTGAATGTGGCCGGACATGTAAATCACCTGAGGGTATTTGGAAAATATCTCCTTTACTCTTAAATCCTGGTTCCCGAAATCCAGCAGGATATTGCTTCTCCAGTGGGTATCCTTTAATGCATTGTGTCCCATGACAAAAATCGGCTTATCCGGGCTGGCATTTTCAGCCAGAGTCTCTTCCAGCCAGTTTAACTGTTCTCCGGAAAGATACATGGTATCCTTTAAGCCGTTTTCCGTATTGATTACGATAAAATGATACCCACCCAGCCACCGGTCAAAGTAGAGCGCTTCCCCGTTGTTTGGCATATATCTTTTGTTCTTTTTCAGATAAAGGGCTTTTGCCGTAGGCCAGTATGCACTGATAACGGTTTCATCCTTGTTCCAGTCAGCAGAATTGTATCCCCTGACATCATGATTTCCAAGAGCCATGATAACCTTATCATCAGAAACCGGAGAATACTGGTCCATAATGTTATAGATCCCGTTATACTGGGCTTCTGTGCCGCTCTGTGTAAAATCACCTAAATTCAGCACCCCCAGAGAATCAGGGGCAATGGTTTTCATGTCCTTTAACCCAGCTATGAAATTCACTGCATTGGTATCCGATAAGTTGTCGGACTTAATATGGATATCAGCAACCACCTGGAAGCTGCAAAGCGGTTCGCTGCCTTCCAGAAATTCATTAAACCGTTCTTTGAGGCTTCTGACGCTGCCACAGCTTCGGCTGCTGTCATGCCTCCAGCCCATTCTTTACATGTTCAATTTCCAGTCCCATAGCCTCGATCCGGTCCATGGGATACTCTGCCCCCGGCTTTATTGAAGCCAGCTGATTTTTCATCTGTTCCAAAGCTTCCATTACTCCTTCCGTTTCATAAATTGTTTTTACGGTCAAGGCATTAACCGCCTTCTTATACACCCGGAGTTCATCAATCATACAGCCGCTCATGCCATAACACCCTCTGCCATCGCCGCCTAAAATGAAATCCAGTCCCGTATCAACAGATTTTCCTTTGTGTCCTGTCATAGAAATAGACGAATATTTCTCTCCATCCAGATAAACCGTCATATCTCCATCCCTGTCAAAGCTGCCGGCACATGATGCCATTTGTCATCGTTGGCAGGTATTCCTTTTAATTCTACCCGGCTGTTTCCTGTCCCGGAAAAATTCATTCTCATATCCACGTTGCTGACATTATTGAAATTACCAAAGGCCCAGCCCGTATTGCTGCCGCTGATATAATTTTTATTGGAAAGGATGGTACCGTTATTCTGACCATGATTTTCCGTTTTCATCCAGAAGGACAAGGAAAAATCTTCCGTTCCAAACTTTAAATCAGCGGTCTGGCCATAGGTAATATATTGATCGGCTTTCGTGTCGGGCTGACCGGCTTTGCTTCCGTTATCCATTAAAACACCATTGCCCCGGATCCCCTTTACAAAAGCCGGCTGACCGTAAATTGTCCCATCATTTCCTCTTCCGGTCTGGTCCTTTACCTTATTCCCGGAGATACTGCTTTCGTCAAAAGAAGAATGCATGACCAGCCCGTCATTTAAAATCGTTTCCAGGGCGTTTTGATCCGTATCAGATCCAGGGCTCCCGGGCAAAGGAGCTGCGTAAGCAAGGTTTCCCATAACCATAGAACAAATCAGCACCGCCCCGCATATTTTTTTCCATTTTACCTTCATAAGACCGCTTCCCCCAAATGGTCCCCGAAAGAGGGAAACCCCTCTTTCAATCCCTCTTTCAGGCTAAATTGATCACCGGATCCAGGCGCCGTTTTCATCCACCCGATACCCGTCTGCCGTTGTGGTATTGGTACAAAGGCTCCCACTGGCCTGCTTCCGCTTTCTCCAGTCTGATGCCCCCATTTGCCGTCTTCTGTTTTCTGCCAGCCCGTATTTCCCTGAGTAACAGGATTAAAGTAATACCAGATACCATGAATAAGGACCCAGCCGGTTCTCATGGCACCGGATCCATCAAGGAAATACCAGTACCCGTCTGATTCTTCTTTTACCCAGCCCGACTCCATGGAACCTTCCGTACCAAGCCTATACCACATGCCCTGATCCACGATCCATCCGGTCTGCATCATTCCGTCTTCGTTGAACCGGTACCATTTTCCGCTTATCTTTGCCCATTCATTGGCAGCATAGGTTTTGTCTGGCTTTAAGAATCTCCATGCCGTTCCGCTTGCCTTCTGCCATTGGCCACTTATACCGTCTCCTCCTGAACTGCCGGAACCACTTCCCTGAGAAGTCTCTTTTTTTTAACCGTTATCTGGAATACAGCCGTGAACACTTTAACGGCGTTATTTACCGCTGTCCGGTAAGTAATGACCACATCCTTTACACCCGGCACGGAAGTGTTCACATCTGATATTTCATAGCCCTTTATAAGCTTTAATGAGCCATCGCTGTATACGGCAGCCACGCTTAAGCCGGAATGGCTGATTCGTTCTCCTGTTTTGTATTCTGTTTGATTTGGCAGTGCAATGATTTTTATTCCCGTGACAATCTTGTTTTCCGTTCCCGGGTTTCCATCAAACTCCAGGCCGTCAATGGCCTCCTTCAAAGAATCGTATGCCTGGTCTACCCGGTACTGGTCCCCCTTTGTAAGAGTCTTATCCTTTAAAACAGACCTGGCTTCTGAAAGAGCATCCTTTAACACCTCATAGGACTCCTCGGTATAATCCTTCTTGTTCTTGGATTCCCCTATGAGCACCAGATCCTTAAGGGCTGAAGTATCAGGCTTTAAATTTTCTTCTGAATCCAGGCTCCAGATTGCTTCCATCAAATTAACATAAGCATTATGTACTTCTGATTCGGATGCCTTTGTATTGATCAGTACAGAAGCGGCCTGGTTGAATGCCTTCATAAAACGGCCTTTTGCTCCATCAGTCAGCCGTTCCAATGCACCTTGATTAATTAAATCCGCTGCTTCTGTATAAAGAACAAGAAGGGCATTCTTGTCTTCCGGTTCAATCATGTTTACCGTTACCGTAGCAAACTTCTGATTGGGGTTTTCAATCGTCTCATGGCCTGTAAGCTCCAGATATCCGATGCAGGTATAGAAAAATACTTTTTCCGGGTCATAGGCATTATCAGGGAACCAGTATTCAATGGGCACTTGTGCTTCCTTCCCATTATCTAACAGCGCTGCTGCTGTCTTTGGAAGCCCCAGTTCCTCCCAGGCTGTTCCAACCAGCTGGATAATGGGAGGAATATCCCTGACCGAGACAACTTTATGCAGCGCTTCCATGACATATACGGTACACCTGATGGGAAGCTTCACCCATCTGCCTTCCCATACACCACAAAGTTCCCCTCGCCCTGGTAATTTGCAGAATCAATGCCATTCCACTCCACAGTCACATTCTTTTGCTCTCCGTTGGAATAACTGACTGATACCGTCTCCGGCAGAACCGGCATCTTCCCTGCCGGTGTTGATACGGAAACACTTTCCACCTCTGTTTCATAGACATTGCTTAATACCAAAGCAGGAGCCATCTTTCCCCCTGCCTCTTTGGAAGCGAAATCAATGCCGCCGTTGTCGCCATTTGCATACTCACCGAAATAATCCGTTGTCATTAAGAAGGAAAACTTTGTCTGTCCTTTTTTTTGCATAGGCATTTTTCACCCAATCAGTTACATCCAGTTCCACAATATTCTCATGGGCATCCCGGATATTGGTATAGACTATTTTTTTATCACGGATCACCAGGTTATCACCGGAAACATCTGGAGAGGAATTCCATGTTACCGTTCCTTCTTTCCAGTTGTCATTTACCTCATAAACCTTGAGGTAAAAATGATTGTTAATGGTTTTATAATCTGATTCCGTAACCGGTCTTGTCATTTGCAGCTTTATGGTAATGCTGGAAGCAGATCTTAACATCTGCTCATCACCGCTTAAGTCAAAGCCAATCAGCCCATTTCTTGTATAGGCAGGCGAATTATTGGCCGTTTTGACCTTAATGACATTGGGGTCAGAGCTTCCATAAGCCTTATTTCCGTCGCTTTGCTGGGTATAGGCATCCTTTGAAGCCACCTTTTCCTTTACACTTGTTCCATCCCCCAGTTCACCGATGACTGTTACCTTTGCCTGGCATTTTTCCTTCAGGCCCGTAACAGTCCCTCCTACCGTAATCTCACCTTCGTGGGAATACTGTTCCAGGGTTAGCGTTTCCCATGTCACTCCAAGCTCCAGGGTCAGCCCACCGGCAAATTCCGCTGTAATTTTATCAGGGAGTACCGGGTAAATTCCTGCAAAGGTGGAAACCTCAACCGGTTCAAAGCGTTCCGGTGCGTCGGCTATAATTATGGAAGCCACAACCTGATTGGACAATCCCGGCAGGACTCCTGACAGTTCGATTACTCCCGCCTGCATACAGTCTTCCTTTGTCAGTTCATCCCAGTTAACCGGATAATCAAAGGATTTCCCATCCAGAACGATTTTTAAGGTTGCCGGCAGCTTCGGCACAACTCCGGGAGTCGTTACAATATGAACCTCCTCCACTTCCTCTGCCAGCTCATCCTCACTGGAATATTCCAAAGCGCCCATATCCACACGCCCGGCAATGGTATTGCCCATGATATCTTCCGTAGGCATGCCATCGATCCTCTGTCCGGCACGGATACAAGGGGACCCTTCTGTCAGCTGATACGGCTCTGCCAGCTTCTGGATTCTGTCTTTTGTAAAATCGGAATCCATAAGATCTTCCAGCTCCTCCAAAGGATATTTATATTTGGAATAATCCTTTCCCGCCTTATAATCGATCAGCATGGGGTCCTTAAATATATTTCCTTTGGCCTGCAGGCTCTCCTTATTTAAAACAGAACCCGCACTGGTGTTGGCAATGGTATCCGGATAGAAACAGTTGTTTTCTATTAAGCTGTCACTGTGAATGGTGGATCCCTGCTCCAAGACCGCAAAGTCTATGACTGCCCCGTCTTTAGCCAGAACAATATTATTTTTGAAATCCACAAAGCAGGTTCTTTTGCTCTTTCCGCCAAACAGAGAGGTTTTTTTACCGTCTCCAAAGAGAACAATGGTGTTGTTATAAATCTTTCCTACACCGGGTCCTGCAGAAGTTGTATTGTCATAATGGAAGGTCTGCTGCTGCATCCTGCTTTCACCGGGATAGGTGCCTGTACCGTCATTAATGCTTAAATTATAACGGAATATGGTATTTTTCTGGCTTGCCATGAACAGCATGACGCCGCCGCCGCAGTCATGGCTTAAATTGTACTGGAAAATATTGTCCACATTCATCATATCGGAGTCAAAGGCCTCGCCGTCATCGTATCCGTACCGGTTTCCGTAAACTTCATTATACTGCACGGTAACATCATCGGCAAACATGGTCCAGCACTGGGCATAGTTTACTGCGCCCCTGTCAAAGCCGCAGGAAGAATTCACCATATTCCCCTCGATCAGTCCGCCTTTTGTTTCTGTCAAAACGATGCCGTCACCCACAACATTTTCCAGATAATTATTGCGGATGGTCACATTGGAATAGTTTTTAAGGAATTCGTTTTTCCCCCAGCCGGAACCGGAAATATCCGTATTGCATTTATTCCGGATTCCTTCAATCGCCACGTTCTTTACATAATTCCCTTCAATAAGTACATCCTCAAAGGCTGCCCGCCCCATGGCCTTTGCGGTCAGATTTCCGTTATCATCGATGGTGACCCGTTTTCCGTCTTTGTCCAGATAATGGCCCATAACGATGATGCCGCCGGATGTTTTTCCGCCTTTAAAGTTGGAGTTGACATCGTGTACATAGCAATTCTTCACGGTAATGTGTTTGTATATTTTTTTCTGGTTGGAGGAATAGATCAGGATCCCGGCCCGTTCACTGGTACCGCTGTCCATGCTTCCCCCATTTTATCCGTATTTTCCAGATTCGTCACTTCCAGATTGTAAATTTCCCAGTACTCTTCGTTATAGATCGTCACCGCGCCGGTAATGGAAGGGCCAGAGGTTCCATTGCCATTAATCACAGGGCGGCTGCCTTCTCCATATGTATCAATGGTGATGGGTGCGCCCTCCCGGCCGCTTCCTTTGGGATTCAGTGCCTGGTTCCAGATACAGTCTGCTTTCAGCAGTAACTTGTCTCCGGGCAGAAAGGTTTTGGAATTGACCCTGTCAAAGGTCTTCCACGCAGTCTCTTCTGTTTTTCCGTCCCCACTGTCATTGCCGTTTTTGGCATCCACATAATACACAGTCCCCTCCTCTTGCAGCTCCTGTGCTTTCTGTGCATCGGATGCAGTGGCTAGACTGGCATTGGACCTTGTCGCCGTATGTTCATCCATGTTATCATAGCTGTCCGGCGGCATTTCAAAGACATCAGCAAATCCGATCATGTTCACGGGCAAAATGCCGATCATCATGACTGCTGCCATCATGCCAGCCGCTTTTCTTTTGAAAAGCCTACTGCTTTTAAGCATAAGAAAAGATCCCCCTTACTTTTTATTACGCCCTTATCCGTTCCTTTTGAAAACAGCGGCATTTTTTTCAAAAAGAGCGGAACAAAAGCGTCTGCTTATATAAAAAGTATAGCATTTATGGACCGGCGTAAAAATAAATCATCTTAAGGTTTATAGCAATATCTTCATCTTTTCCCAATTCTTTTCATATAGAATTTTACGATTTTTACAATTTCATCATCTTTCTGTTTATAGGCGGCAAAAAAAACCTGTATGCTCTGCTGAACTTCCACTGAAACTAATACATTTTACTGCACCTGTTTTTACAGGCTTGTACATGATTTTCTCAGAATAAAAAGCATTTTCTGGTTTGCACAAAAAAACAGCCTTATCTTCAATATCCACAGAAAATAAGCTGCCGTATTTTAAAATGCATTTTTATCGTTTGTATCTGTCTCTAATTGATTCCTCAGCTGCCATGCTGTCCTCCTCCCAAATGAGCTGAAATCCCTTTTTCATATGGCTGTCTTCCAATCCTCCCAACTCATATCAAATCCCCCCCAATATCTGGAACTGATTTCCAATCACATGATACCATGAAAGCAATGAGCCAGGCGCCGCAAAGCGGCATTTGGCGAATGCAGCACAATGCTAGACGCTTGCGCCTATTATAGCACAAAAACATAATTAGCAATACCCTTTCTGCCATTTTCAGACAGTCCGTCTGTTCCTGCTTATGCGGCAATCTGCAGGCAAAAGCCGTCAGTGTCTGCACCGGCTCTGTATCATAGTTGAAAATCACGCAGCAGAGTCTTTCAATCACATTCCGCCTTAGCAAAAAAGGCCCAAAGAACCGTCTCCGATCCTTTGAACCTTTCCCCATACCTCTTTCTAATCTGCCGTTATTTGAGTGATATCCATAATCTCCTCATACAGGGCTGTTGCCGCATCCTCCTGGTATCCATACATCAAAAGTACGTCAAGCACATAGGGAGAGAAAGATATCCCCAGCATTTCCCTGGCAAATTCCATGCCTGCCATCTCCCCTAAACACACCAGCCTGGACTTGTTGGAAAAGGGGCGCTTCCAAAGCTCCACCTTCTCCGTCTTTGTATAAATGGAATCCTCCTTGCGGTATTCTACTCCGTGAAAAATCTCATGGGCAAGAAGAAGGCTGCGGACATCCACATGTTCCAAAAGTCCGCCAAGGGAATGATCTGCAATCAGCTTTTCAGCCCTTTCCACTCCATCCATGAAGATGGTCACTTCATCCGGCTCCACATACTGGGCAAAGATCACATGGCCGCCTCCTATGGGAATATCAGGGGTAAATACCTTAAGTCCCATATTACGGGCTATGATGTCCGGATCTCCCGTTTGATACTCCTCTTTTAAAAGTGCAGCCTCTTCCCTTCCGCACCTGCCGGCTTCCAGGATATAGCGGAGTTTTTCCTCCCGGTCAAATTTCCTCTCCAAAGGCTCTCTGGACCATGCGTACATGCCAAATTCCGTCTCAGACAGCTTTACCAGTTTTTCGATCATGGGACGGAGAGGGAGTATTCTTCCTGTTTCCTCCAGCCCAAAATCAGGTATCTGCTGCTTTCCAATGAATCCCTGAACCAGCCTTTTTGCATCTTCCCTGTTCATTGGCATTGCTCTCCTTTCCCATTCCTGTTTTATGATCTGCCTCCGCTATTGCCTATAGCTGGTTCTTTGCACCAACAATGATGATGTCATCTGCTGTATCGATCATCTGCATCTCCACATCCATCAGCATAAGGATCTGTTCCAGCTCCCCGGTCCCGTTAAAATCCATGACCCGGGCACCCACACAGAGATAATAATCAGGCCGCAGGATGGCATCGGCTTTAAATAAGGCCAGCTCCTCCCACATCTTAGACACAACGCTCCGGTAGGAGGATGCTTTTGCAAGCACCACCTTTCCGTCAGTTCTCTGAACCTTGATAAAGCCCTTTTTATCCAAAATGCGGAGAGGCTGCTTTCCTTTTGCCTCCATGTTATATACATAGAAATTCGGTGTCTGGCCCACAAGAGTGATGTCGGCCGGTTTGGCCCGCATATCCTCTGCTGCCAAAGCTCTTGCCTCTTCTTCCCTACATTCCTTTAACAGATCAGTGGTCTTAACCTCTGTGGAGCCTAATGCAATGGCTGTCAGCTTGGAGGTCTGAGGATCAATCTCAATATGGACCTCTACCGTGTCAGGAGAAGCGCCGCTTTCCACCGCCTTATCGATGGCTTCTCTTTTAATGCTTTTAATATCCTCAGGCGTTGGATTAGGAATCACCCGCTCTACCACATCGCGAACCATGGCAAGCGCCACGCCAATGGAGGAGATTACCTCTGCATTCTCAGGTACACTGTATTTGATGTTCATCTTTTCCGCACAGAACCCGATCAGGGAGGTGGCTCCTCCGCCTACGCCAACCAGGCATATCTGGTCATGCTCCAGACGGTATTTCTCAGCCAGCTCCATAATGATGGGCTGGATCTTCTCATAAGCCCTTGTCAGGATCTGCTTTGCTACCTCTTCCACCGTCACTCCCAGATAATCCGCAACCGGCTGCATGGCTTTTCTTGCCGCATTGACGTTTCCGTAGGAGAAATCCTTTGGAGTAACCAGGCCCAGTACATTGGCCGCACAGCTGTTTGTGAGAGTAATTCTCTTTCCGCTTGCAAGGCGGATGGCTACATAGTCAGCCGGATCTCCTTCCTTTGGAGAGAAAAATTCCAGCTTAGGATCAACGATCTCCGCTTCATCAGTAAATACCGCATAGTCCAGGCCCGCAATATGGGCGGAACGAGGTCCTACATCATGAATTCCATTTTTATTTGCCCGGATCATGCTTCCTCCGGCAACCCCCAGGACCCGTACATCAAGTGAACTGATGTAAGTCCTGTGTCCTCCTACGATGGAATAATCAATGGCCGGACGGCCGTTTTTAATGACTCCTATGTTGGTAGTGGTTCCGCCCACCTCAAAGTAGACACCATTGGAAGCCCTTAAGTACATGAGGGAGCCCATGACACTGGCTGCCGGGCCGGACAGCATGGTCAGGACCGGCCGTTTCTTCATCTCATTGATTTCCATAACGCCGCCGTCCCCGCGCATGATCATAAGCGGTACCTCTACGCCTGCTCTCCGGACACTTTGCTCCGTGGAGTTTGCCGTATTTAGCATTTTAGGCAAAATACTTGCGTTGATGGCTGCTGTCCTGGTTCTTCTGGTTAGTCCATACAGCTTGGTGATGTCGGAAGCCAGGGTAGTCTCCAGCCCCATCTCATCATGGGCGATTTCAAAGACAAACTGCTCTCCCCCAATGTCATCCACACCGTACGTATCCGAAGCCACCAGCACCTGCGCCCCTTCTGCCTTTAACTCCTCCACCGCTTTTCTCACCGTATTCTCATCCACATCCATATCCCTGATATAGCGGTTCTTTATGGCAATGTTTCTTCCTGAACCTAAGTCAATGTCCTTTAACTTTGTCTGGCATCTGGATAAAAATCCTTCCACTCCCTTTGGCCCCATTCCAATCACTCCAACCGTTGCAACATCCCCTTCGATCAGGCATTGGTCGCCTGAGTCGTACTGTGGGCCACAAAGATCACGTCCTCAGGATCAATGCCATTTTCCCTTAAACAGTTCTGGAACGCAGCCACAACACCTGCCGCAACGCCGCTGCAGTCATCATGAGTTGTCTTGACGGAGGATTTTCCGATAATTTCATGGGTTGCATTATCAATAGCAACCGCTTTTGTATGGGTACCTCCTACATCGATTCCCATTCTTACCAATCTTTTTCCCATGTGTTTTCTCCCTCCATTAACCGAACATGACAAATGTAATGATCTGCAGGATAATACAGATGATCCAGCCGCAGACAATGCTTACTTTTAAGAAATCCTTTGTGGAAACCTTGGCATAGCTGATTCCCCACACAATCCAGGACTGGGTGATACAGCAGGAAACGTTCATGACTGTTGTGGAAGCGATCATAAGAGGAGCCAGGAAGGTTGCGGAAAATCCGATTCCTTTTAATATCCCCAGAGTCGCAGCGCCGCAGCCATACAGGGTAAAAGGTCCGCGGAACAGGCCAAGAGGCGCAAGCACACAGAAAATGATGGTGATGAACAAGGTGCTGTGTGGAATAATATTTCCTAACAGCGCATTAAAATATGGAATGCAAAGCTCCGCAGCCTTATTAAACATTGGTACCATCAGCAAAAAGCCAACCAAAGGAGCAGTATCCACAACACCGTCAAAGAAATCCTTATTAAAGGTACGGCATGCGGTCCTGAAATCCTTAAGCTTTCCGCATACGAACAGGGCATAAAAGCCGCCGATCAAAAAGCCCATAATAATGGGAACCTTGAATGCGATCAGCAGGAAAACAGGGATAAACGGCGTCAGCAGGGATCTGCCCGGCGCAAAATCGATCTTTTGCCTCATAGGTCTTCTGGCAGCCCATGGATGGACTGTTTTCTTTTTTCTCATGAAGAACAGCACAAGGCAGATGGTGAAAACAAGCTGGACAGTCAGAGCAATTCCGCCCCACCGCACATACTGGTCGTAAGGGTAAACCGTCTTTCCCTCTGCATCCAGGAAAAATGCCGTATACTGTCCGAATAATACCGGATTTAAGAACATTCCCGCGCCAATGCTCAGCATGAAAGAAACCACGGAAAGCACCTTGGGAATGCCAAGGGACATGAGGATAGGAAGAACGATAACGCCGATCGCAACCACCGCGCCGGCTCCAAACAGGGAAGAGAAGATAGCAGTGGTAACGATGCATAACAGGATGCAGGTCACAGCCGGCTTATCGCCTCCAAGCTCTGTTGTCTTGCGGATCAGGGTGGCGGCAATGCCTGTTTCCAAAAGGACACGCCCAAACCATGCACCAAACACTACGTTGACAAGAACATTGCCCCAGCCTTCAGGGCCGCTTTGAAATACTTTTGCAAATGCCTGGATCCAGGTGATCTGAATCCTGTCTGCATTGGCTGCTATAAACTCCGGATTTGTTGCAAATGTATTGCCAAGCATGGGAAGTATTGTCCAGAGAATTGCCATGACCAGCATTCCCATCATTAAGTTGCCGCCCCTTGCGGCATAAAATGCCAGGCCAAAGAATGAAACCAAAATCAGAATCCCTATGATATATTCCATTGATTTACCTCTCCCTCTTTATACTCTTTTTCTCATACGGTGAACAGTTCCTTATCTCTCCAGGGAATTTAAGGTTTCCCAAACTTCTTCAATCACCGGGATACCGTTCTTTAAGTTGTCTTCTCTTGTCTTTAATTCCAGTTCGCCCGGATAGAATACTTCCCCGCCTTCTGCAGCCGGTTCAGAGGACTTGATGTCCTTTAAGATTTCATCAACGATGGAATCTGTCTCTTCCACGGAATTGAATTTTCCCGGATCAATGGCGATCATCACCTGGGACAGCCCCACTTCGTCTCCAAAGGTGCCGATCTTTCTCACGGAATTTCCATTGGTCAGTACGGTTGCAATTAAGTCAAGGGCAATGGAGATCCCGCTTCCCTTCCAGTAGCCCATGGGAAGGACTCTCCAGGTTTTTTCAATCTCAGCCGGATCCGTGGTAATATTTCCGTTTGTATCATAGCCGCCCGGAACCGGAAGCTTCTGTCCCTTTAACCTGGCCTCTTCGATCTTTCCATAGGAGAACTGGGATACCGCACAGTCAATAACTGCATGCTTTCCATTGCTTCTGGGAATTGCCATGATGAAGGGGTTATTTCCAATCTTTCTGTCCTTGCCGCCCCACGCAGGCATGTTGGGCATGGTGTTGGACCAGCAGATTCCGATACAGCCTGCATCAGCAGCCTGCCATCCATAGCTGCCGCCCCGCATCCAGTGGTTATTATTGCCCAGAGCTACAACGCCTACACCTTGCTCCTTTGCCAGTTCGCATGCCCGGTCCATGGCAAGCTTTGCATTTAAGGGACCAAATCCCCGATGCCCATTCCAGCGCTCTATGTTCCCCATGGAAGATTCACAGGTGGCAATGGCTGCCGGATTGATCTCCCCCTTGTCCAGGTAGCTGACCACTCTTGGAAAACGGTTTACGCCGTGGGAGTAAACACCATCCAGGCTGTTCTTTGCAAATACAGTGGCTGCTCCCTCTGCATGATCCGCCGAAAATCCTCTGCTCTCCAAAATCCTTTGAAATTTCTTTAATAAATCCTCATACTGCACTCTCATGCTCTTTATTCTCCTTTTCCTTCCTGTACACCAGGTTCCAGATTTTGATCTTTCTCTTTTGAGAAAGCGCTTTCTTGAGTATTATTATAGCATTCTTGACTTATATGTCAATATAAACATGATTAAACAGCTTAAATTAGTGAGTTTTAGACATATTTTTGAACTTATTTTTGTAAAAAAGTCATATAAACTTTTATGTCAAAAAAGCGTTTTCTTACGAGATAAAAAAACGGCGCTTATCTTCATATATTCTCAGAAAATAAGCTGCCGTATAACAAAAAGCGTTTTTACTATTCCGCTTGTCCTGTCTAAAATTCTGATCCTGTCATGTGGTTGCCCGCGCAACCAGTTCCGGCTGGATTGCCAGGTTGGGAGCTGACGCCTTTCCTTCTAAAACCTCCTGCAAAAGCTGGGCACACAGCCCGCCCAGCAATTCCGGTTTATTGTCAATAGTCGTAAGCTCTGGCTCGCAGATCAGGGAGTCCGGAGAATTATTGTATCCGATGATCACCACCTGATCCGGAATGGAAAAGCCCTGCTTTTTTAAGCCCTTCATCATGCCAATGGCAGTACTGTCTTCCCCGCACACCACACCGGTAAAACTGATGCCAGAGGAACACAGTGTCTCCGCTGCTTTCAGGCCGCCTTCCAGGCCGAATTTGCTGGGTATCACCCTTTTTTTCCGCCTCAAGAAGGTCATGAAGCTTCATGGCTTCCAAAAATCCCTGACGCTTCGCCCAGCCGCTGTCGGTTTCCATGTCATAAACGTAAACCAGCTCCCGGTGTCCCTTTTCATATAAATAGTCCACTGCAGTCCTGATCCCCTTTGTATCATCCACCAGGACAGAATAAAAATTAGGCAGGTTTACTTTGCCGTTGGCCATAACCACCGGAATATCCTTTATTTTGGAGGTTATGTCAGGATAGTTGATCAGTTCATTGAAAACGGAACCAATGAGCACGATCCCGTCAACCTGCTTTTCTGACAGGATTTCCATGTATTTTTCACATTCTTCTATGGAACCTCCTGTGTTGCACACCGTTACGTTATACCCTCTGTTGCTGAATTCCTGCTCGATCACATAAATCATGCGGGCATAATGGGTCACTCTTACATCCACGGTCAGGATGGCAATGCTTTTCATGGTCTTTGAGACCAGTCCCCTTGCAATGGCGCTGTTTATAATCATATTTCTTAAGCACTTCTTCCACCCGCCTGCGTATCTCCGGATTCACATTTCCCTTATTGTTCAAGACACGGGAAACCGTAAATATGGAGGTCTTTGCTTCTGCCGCAATATCATAAATATTCATCAGTTATCACCCTTGAAAGCCCTTTCTTAAACTTATTTTATCTGATTTTCCAAGGTTTGTCACGGATTTTTATAATTTTTATAGACGAATCCGCCGGGTCCGCCTTCCCTGGTCTTGTGACCGGCTTTGCAGCTGGGTTTAAAACAGGCTAAGCCCGGAGGTCGTTTCCGCCACCCAGGACTTAGCCTGTAATTTTATTCTTATTAACTGAAAAACAATTCCTTCACTTCCTCTACAGGCATTTCCTGTCCTGTATAAAGCTTAAATGCCTCAGCTCCCTGCCATACAAGCATTCCCTGTCCATCAATGCATGTGCAGCCGGCAGCCTTTGCCTCTCGAAGCATCTTCGTTTCCTTTGGATTATAAACCGCATCAACCACAACTAAGCCAGGACGGAACATGGCAGCATCCTTCACAACACTCTCTTGATCCATTGGCTTCATGCCTACAATTGTAGCATTAGCCAGAATATCACTGGCAGCTATCTCTTCCCTCATCTTTTCAATATCCGCAATGTCATATACATTTACAATGCATTCCGGCTTTTCCTGCCTGATCTTTTCGGCGGTTTGAAGGGTTCTTTCAAAGAATGCATCCTTTATGTTAAAGATGGAAATTTCCCTGGCCCCCTCCAGCGCGCACTGCACCTGGATTGCGGCAGCTGCTCCGCCTCCGCCGCAGACAATGATCTTCTTACCGTTAATTTCTACTCCGTGGTCCCGCAGATTATCTACAAAGCCCTGGCCATCCGTAATATGACCGATCAGCTTTCCATCTTCATTTACTATGGTATTGACCGCACCGATGATGCGGGCGGCGGGTGACAGCTCATCCATGTATTTCACGGCTTCATTTTTACAGGGCATGGTCACGTTGCAGCCCCTCATGCGGAGTGTTTTTATGGCATCGATTGCCTTTTCAACCTCATCCACCTTGATATCAAAAGCAAGATATGCGTAATCCAGTCCCAGCTTCTCAAAGCAGTAATTATACATGGCCGGTGAACCGGAATGTCCTACCGGCGAGCCAATCAGACCTAATAAACCTGTTTTTCCCGAAATTCTTTTTTCCATCGTTTTTTCTCCTTCTCACACAATTGCCCATCTTTTCCGGGCAGGATCCACCCCGCTTTGCCGGGTGTAAAGGCATGCCTGTATTACCGATAAGATACACTTCTTTCACCGGCTTGTCAACATTTTCCTTTCGGCAGGCCAGGAGCCAGCCCTTCTATTTTCTGTCAATTTCCTTCCAATCAGAGGATGGCTTTTATTATGAACCATAAGACAGGCACCAATAAAGATGGAAGCATGTTTAACGCCTTACAGTCTTTAATTTTTAATATGGAAAGGCCGGAACTGAAAATCAAAAAACCGCCTACAAGTGAAATCTCGGTTAATAGCTCGGAAGTTAAAAAAAACAGACAAGCGGCCGGAAAAAAAGATAAATGCTTCCCTGCCACAAAAATAGAATCACTGCAGACAATGCAATCCCGATCCCATAGGTCGAGGCCAGGACCATGGATGTAACAAAGTCCAGAGTTGCATTTGTAAACAGATAGGTATTATTTCCATAAAGAGCGCTTTCCATGGGACCTAAAATCGAAAGCGTTCCGATACAAAACAGCAATATAGCCGTAGACAGCCCCTGGCCCAAATCTCCTTTTGAAAAGCGGGCTACAATCTTATCAAACCTTTCCACCAGATCCAATCTGGCGCCAAGGAGGCTGCCTGTTGCAAGGCTGATGATAAACAGCACAGGAAAGCTGCTTTTTGGCATATTCTGCACGACTGCATTGATGCCAAGTCCGCAGGCGGAAAGTCCCATGGCATGATATAATGCGTCCTGATATTTGTCTTTGATCCCCTTTTTAACACAAGTTCCTATTACACTGCCGGTCAGAATCGCAGCTGTATTTACAATGGTCCCTATCACGGTCGTTCTTCCTCCCTGAAACAACTAGTCTTCCAAAACCTTCATGTTTTTCCTATGAAAAACAGTATAACAGATTCCTTCCATTTTGCAAGACATTGTGTAAGGCCAGCTTTTCAATTCTTTGCCGGTCTATGCCACCTCTCTTACATAAAGAATACCGGGCAATTGCCTGATTTCTTCTATAATCTTTGCATGGTTTACCTTATGACGGAAATTGACATCAAAGGTCAAAGTGCCAAATTCCCCGTTTAAGGTCTTTATTTTGCCGGCTTCCATATCAAAAATTTCGTAACAGGACTGCTCCGTGTACAGGGATAAATTCTGCATGGAAAATTCTTCGTTGTATTCCAGATATATTTCCATGGTTTTTGCATGAGTTTTTATGTAAAGGTCAATCTTCTTTAAATACATCAGGGAAAAAAATAATAAAAATACTTCCCAAAATAGCTCCGCCGTAAAAACCGATTCCAACTGCCAGCCCAACCGCTGCAGCGGCCCAGAGGCCTGCCGCAGTTGTCAGGCCCCTGATCTCGTTTTTAGAAGTGGTGATAATGGTCCCTGCTCCTAAAAAGCCAATTCCGCTTACCACCTGGGATGCCATCCGGGTAGGATCCACATTGGTATAGATTGTTGCAATATACTGATTGGTAATCATAATAAGTGCTGAGCCGCACCCTACCAGAAGGTAAGTCATAAAACCTGCCGGTCGGTTTCTCAAACCCCTTTCCATTCCGATTGCCCCGCATAAAATAATGGACAGAATAAGCCGGAATGCAATAGAGGCCATATTTACCTGTGATAACATATAATGAATCAATCACCTCTCCCGCTCTATGTAATCAGATACATAAGTTCCCGAATCAATTCTCTATTATCTGGCTGGCAATTACCTTCACAAATGACATTGTGCCTGTATGTTCCACACCTGGTACACCGGTGAATCAGTTGAAATCCTTTTCTCGTATGATATCGAATTCCTATTGGCTCCATAAGCCCCTGCAGCTGTTTTTTCTGTCGCCCGGAACTTCATCATCTACATGGAGAGAAAACAGGCAAAAGGGACAATGGTTTCTGTAGCTGCCGTTTGGTATGGGCAGTACCTGTCTTTTACAATTTTGACAGACAAATGCTGCGTTCAGTTTTCTTTTTTTGCATGAAAATCACCTCCGTTTTCCGAAAAACGGAGGCGATATCTCATAATCCTAACACAATGAGCCGCATATTAAAATCTATGCAGCCTCCGTTTTTCATATTCTTTTCTTCTGTTCCTCTCATATTCCATACGCATCACTCCTCTTCTTTCTCCATTTCTTTACTGGCCCAAGGGCTTTAACCTGTTTACCAGGCAGAAGTACTGGTAAAATTCCTCTGCTTCATTCCGCCGCTCCTCATCAACGAGCCCGCTTTTCATATCATAAAGGATCTTTTGCATGATTGTATTGGAAAAATATTTAAGCTCCACATTTCCCCATTTTGTAATCTCCGCTCCATCGGAAAAATAATCCCAGTAAAACAGAGTTTCTTTGTCGTTTAGCTGAATCCTGTATTTTTCGTGGCTTTGAATCATACCATCCTTGCAGGCAGAGCTTTCAAAATTGTCCTGCAGCATAAAGGCCCCTATGATTCGCCTCCTCTTTTCTGCTACCCCCTTCGGGCATATCGTAAGGAGACAGGCTGAATTCAGCTTGAGCCTTACCGGAATCTTGGGTTTTCCTTTGGAAGCTCCGCTCTGATAGGAACCTGCATAGACTGCCCAATTGGAAAAAAACACTTTCCCTGTCATTCTCCACAAATCCAAAGGCTGCCTGGGAATCGGGACGGATCTTTAGGTTTTGTATTTCCTCCATACGTTCCTGCTCGCTGATCTCCTCCGCCCGTCTGATTTCCTCTTCCTCCATGATATGCTTCAGCATATTGTTCATTTCTGTTTGTACCTTTTTATCCTTGAGTGTAAGAAATTTCTTAAAGGAATTGGGATATAAGAACTTTTTTTTCACCCTGCGGGAAAAGTATGGTGATATATTTTTCCTCAAGCTCTTTAACCTTCCCCTCTCCAAACTTCATATGGCTGACTTCCATTCCTTCCAAATGCATAATGTTCCTCCTTTCAAAAAAAAGAAGGGCTTTTCATATCCATGCCATTGGCACAATACTAAAAGCCCTTCTTAAAAAGACGGTTCTTTACATGTCAATTATAAGATTGTTCATGAAACATCAAATCCCTCAACACACTAGGATATAACGTCTAATTATATTATACCACAAAAAAAATAATAAGCAAGACCCCTCTCCCTGGATCTTTAGACGGTTTTACCCGCCTTTTATCATTGGTCTGATCTGTATTTGATTGCCAGGCCCTTTAAGAAATTTCTGATATACCTGTCCTGGCACTCCTTATAATTGCGCTGCCCTTCCCTTCGCAAAAGTGCACTTAATTCACCGTTGGACAGATTGATTCCAACAGACTTAAAAATAGCAAGCATATCATCACCGGTAAGGGACAGGGCAATTTTAACTTTCTTAAGCAGGACATTATTGACTGATCTGTGGTCTTTCACCATGAACAGCGGCTTTTCCGGCTCTCCCGGCTTTGATTCCTGCTTTCCCCGTTTAAAAATAATATAACCGTTTAAAAAAAGACTCCAGCATAAAATCATTGCAGATATCCCTGTTTTTATCAGCAATGGCCTTTTCTTCCCCGGAAACGCCTGTATCGGTTTGAGGCTTTGTCAGAAGCCTTCGGATCCCTTCCTTTGTAGTCTTGATTCCGCCCAGTTTAAATATTTCTACCATATCAGAATCCTTGATATCCATGGCATACCGCAGTCTTATTAATATATCGTTGTTATCCACTCTGTTCCTCCTTAGGAAATACATTTTCTAAATGAAAACTGTAATAAAAAAATTATACTAATTTGTGAAGGAAATAGCAATCTTTCTGATGGGATGTTTGTAAAAAAATATGGTATACTGTAAATATAAACTGCTTTTTAAGAGGTAATACACATGAATAAAGAAAAGATAATTAAAAGCATTAAAATTGCCGCTGCCGCAGTGCTGGCGATTACCATTGCCGCTGAGCTTGGTTTAAAGTATTCTGCTACAGCCGGCATCATCACGGTGCTCAGCATACAAAACACCAAGAGAGAAACCATTAAAAGCGCCAGAAACCGGACGCTGGCCTTTCTATGCGCATTAATACTGGCTGCCGCTTCCTTCCGGCTTTTGGGCTTTACTCTTTTTGCATTTGCCTGGTACCTTCTGTTATTTGCCCTGCTATGCCTTTATGCGGACTGGGGAGAGGCAATTGCCATGGATTCCGTATTGATCACTCATTTCCTGTCCGAGAAGTCCATGTCCGCACCTCTCATAGGGAATGAGATCTCTTTGTTCTTGATCGGCACCACCGTTGGGGTTCTGGTCAATATGCATCTCCGAAGGAAAGAAAAAGTATTTAAGAAACTGGCAGATGATGTGGATTCCCAGATAAAGGGGATCTTAAGCCGCATGTCTCTTTGGCTGGTGGAGGAGGATAAAAGCGGATATGGTCCTGATTGTCTCATACAGCTAAAGGAAAGCCTGGACCTGGCAAGAATATGCGCGCTTAATAATTATAACAATGCACTTTGGAAAAAAGCTTCCTATGAAGTGGATTATATACAGATGCGCCAGCAGCAAAGCATGGTGCTTCAGGAAATCTATGAAAATATCAAAAGCATCACCTGCCTTCCAAGACAGGCAAAGCAGGTGGCCCTGCTTCTTAAGGGAATTGAACAGGGATATCACAGGGAAAATACAGCAGAAGGGCTTTTAAAGGACTTAGACCTTCTATTTCAGGATTTAAAAAGCCATGAGCTCCCTTCTGGCCGGGAGGAATTTGAAGCCAGGGCCATTCTGTTTTATATTTTAAAGCAGATAAAAAAGCTGCTGATAATAAAGAGGGAATTTATTATGGCTCATCCTAAATAAATCCAGGAGGCCGACGGGACCGTTTCCTTCCCGTCAGCTCCTGGTCATCTTATTTCACCGCCTGTATCACACCAGGCACCACCCATGCACCGTCACTTCCAACCGCATAACCATCGGGAGTCAGCGTGTTCACAGCCATGGCGCCACTCCATGTCAGGTAATACCACTTTTCTTTACAGAGAATCCATTTACCCGCTGCCATGCTTCCGTCTTCGTTTAAATAATACCAGATTCCCTTATCAAGGATCCAGCCGGTCCTTATATATCCCTGTTCATCAAAATAATACCACAATCCATTAATTCTTGCCCAGGCCCCGCTAATATATCCTCCGGCCTTTTTCTCATACCACCAGCCGGTATCATTTTTCTTCCATTCTCCAGGAACAGTGAAGCCCGGACCCTGGTCAGCATCTCCATCCTCTCCGCCGTCTTTGCCAGGTACGGGCAGAATTACATCATCCTTTGTGTTGGCCGCCACGAACATGGAAAGCTCCCATACGTCAAAGCTCATTCGGTTTCCTTTTACAACTGGGTGGATCACATGGATTTCTCCGTCATGGCAATGGTAAATAACCAGTTTTTCTCTTCCAAGGCCTTCCGGAATATCCATACTGATTCTGATTGGAAGCCTGGGCTGCATTTCACCCTCTGCACCGGAAAGGACAATGTCCATTGCTGCATATTTCTTTGCCTTATCCAAAATCTCCTCCGGCACTTCTTCCACTGCCCTGCGTATCCGCAGCCGTATCATCTGAGTTCCTTCCGTCTCTAAACCGGCATTGAGTCCCAGACCGTCGGCACGGACATTTTTTAAAGAAGCTATCCGCCTGCAGGGAGGTTGTAATGTGAGTAAATTGTTTCAGTAGCTTTTCTTCCAGATCCTTCAGCAGTTTTAACGTCTTATCACTTAATTTTTCCCTTTCTTCCACCTTTTCCATTATTTCCGCTGCGCCATCCAATGCCTCTGTAAAGGCCGATTTTTCTCAGCCTCTGTTAGGTAGTCTCCATAGAGGAGCCTATCCTCCAGTATTCTCTCAAGTGCCTCTAAATTTCCCTCCGTGACTGCCGTTTCATTTCTGGTGACAACCACGTTCAGCGTGTCTGAGAATTCCTTTTCCTCCCCATTTTCTCCGTCAGCGTAATAAAAGATGCGGACCTTTTTCTTACCGGTCTTTGAAAAATCATACGGCTCCACTACCAACTCCTCTGGAAGCACCGTTTCTTTATAAGTGGCATTGCTTGAGGAAGCCACTATTTTTACGGTTTTCTCCACAGTTATTCCTTCTACGTCAAAATCATCACCCGGACGGTAAATCAGCCGGTAAGGCTTTTGAATGATCTGAATATGATCAACATAGCGTTCCGATTCTTCCTCTTCAAACACCGTAACTTGGAAAGAATCTTTTAAAACTGCGGCCGGTTCTCCGTCCTTTTCAAGGGTATAGGTAATAGCGACTGCTGAAATTCCCGGCTCCGTGAAGTCATATTCTGCCTCATAATCCCCAGCCTCCAGTATGGTCACACCTGCTTCCAAAAGGTTCCGTCCGCGTACTTCCATACCAGACAGATCCAGATCCTCTCCGGAGAAATAAAACAGCTTGTCCGGTTTCTTTACGACTTTGATTTCCGGAGCTGAGTCGGCTTTATAGACGATGACTTCAAAGAATGTCTTTAATGTTTTCTGTTCGTTTCCTTCCTCTTCCACATATGTAACCGTAATTTTCTTTTTACCGGAAGTAGAAGAATCCAACTCGCTTAAGGTATACTCCTCTTTCTCCAGAATACGTTCTTCCTCTCCTGCACGGTACAAAGCCACTTGGAGCCCCTCAGGGTCAAGCTGCTCTCCCATCAGGTAATTTCTCCGTACCGGAAGGGCCTTGATTCTGATTTCCTCCGCGTTCTCCGGTTCTTCCTTCCTGGTTAACTCCAGATCAGCGTCAGTTAACATTTTTTTCCATTTACTTTGATGACTTTTACTGCCTGCTTATATCCTTCCTGTTCCGGCACCTCAATGCTGTAGGTCCCATCCTTTAGATTTTTAAATGCATAGACCCCGTCTCCTCCGGTTTTCGCAGCCTCCGAAGGACTTGCAATAGTTATATCTCCTCCTTTATAGAGATTGACATCCAAATCTGCAACACCGTTTTCCTTGTCAGTTACAATACCGGATATTGTGTAATATGTCTCCGCTATCTTTTCCGGCACCAGACTGATGAAGCTTAATACCGGGTCATCTGATCCTGTTTTCTCCACACGGACAACCACATGGCTCGTATCATTACCTTCAGGTACCGTGAATTTCAGTTCCTGTACCAGATTCCTGTCGTACTGTTCCAGGGTAAAATCTTTGGAAGCCAGTTTTTCTTCCGTTCCGGCCTCATTTTTCTTTCCTGCCGAAATCCTGATTCCACGCTTCGTATTCCACCACTCCTGATATCCGGTATAAACGGTATACTCTCCCGGTGCTAATTCAAATGCATATTCAATAGATTGGTCTTTTTCCGCCCACCAGCCGTTTCCATATAAATCATGGCCGGAGTATCGTCCAAACACAGTGCCTTCCGTACCCATATATCCGGCATGGTTTTCTTCCGTATATGCCTGATCCGGTTCCATGTTCTTCAGTTCTGGGGCCTGATCCTTCATTAAATCAAAATATTCCGAAGAATCCGCACCGCAGTCAAAGAACCATATGGTATTCCGGTTAAGGATTGTGGCAGTATGGCTTATCCGGTTTCCCTGTTCTTCCAGTCTTCCGTATACAGTATATTCTCCAACGAACGGACGGCTTTCATCAATGTCATCCCATTTGACCGGCGCGTCATTCCATGTTTCGTTACCAGATTTTACGTCAACCGTACCTGGCAGGGCTTCTTCCAGTTCTGCCAGTGAGGCGAACTGCTCCGGAATCTCCGAAGTGATATAGGCAAGTCCCTTGTTGTCCAGTTCATCCAGAGTCCAGTTGCTGTAAGGCCGTAATACCAGGCGGTTTCCATCATGGAATTCCACCGGCAGCCATACGTAGCGGGATTCGCTCAGATCATCGGCATTCCACCGGTCACCCATGTAGATATACTTTCCAGCCTCTGCATCCACAGGAAATACACAGGTACTCTGGGTGTAAAAGGTTTTATTGGAATTGGCTCCGTCACAGGGGTCACCCATGTCCGTCCACGGACCCAGTGGGTGCTCAGCTACCGCGTACTTTGCCTCATTCGCCGACCAGCCGGTGCAGCCGGAGTTGATCATGTAATATTTCTTGTTGTATTTAAACATGGCCGGGGCTTCTCTGGACCAGCTTTAAAGTTGGTGGTAAAATGCACTCCTTGCACCCCATCGTCTTTGGGAACCACCAGGCCTGTATACTCCTCGTTCAGCCTGGAAATGAACAATGTCTGGTTTCCCTGGGAGGAATAGATCACATATGCAGTCTTATCTTTATCGTCATCCACAAACAGGTTTATGTCACGCACGGCGCCCAAATGATTTCCATCAAATCCCTGGTTATCGCTTCTTACGTAGTTCAGGTCATAGGAGCCTAACAGCTTATATGGTCCCTCGGGCCTGTCGGCGATGGCCACACCTGCTTTTGCCTTTCCATAATCCGCATCATTCCATGGTGTTCTGCCATCCGCATGGAACCATATTACGTATTTGTCCATCTTTTCGTTATAAATCATCTTCGGACGCTCGATCACACAGTTATTCTTATCCAGGTCAATGAATACTTCCTGCTTCTTTTCCTGGCTGTAGTCCCCATACACTTCATTAAAATACGGGTCCGTTTCAAACTCATCCATGCTTTCCATCGTCCTTAGCACCACACCCTCATCCTTCCAGTTATAAAGATCTTCCGAGGTATAAAGATGAATGCCCCCTACCGGACGGTAATCATATGTTTTATCTTCGCCGATCCAGTAATATTTCGTCTCTCCATCTACAGTAAGCTGCTGAATCTGTCCGCCGTGTGCCTGAATCTGTACACCGTTGGTATCATAATAAGGCGCACCCTCCACTCCTGTGATGGAATCGTACTCTCTGCGGCTGACCAGTCCGGCAAACGCTTCATACAATGTAAAATACATGTTCCGGATTTCTTCCCTATCCTCTGTGCCTTTCTCTATCAGAATTTCCGCCTTCTCTCTGGCTATCTGGAAAGCGGAAAGGCTCTTATCAGTCCAGTTTCTGTCTTCTTCTGCCTGATCCACAGTTTCCTCCATCTTTGTAAGTGTATTCCGAAGCATATGTAAGGTATATTCCGGCACAGCCTTAACAATGAGGTAACTTAAAATCGGATCTCCATACTGGCTGGTTCGTTTGGGACTGTGCACCATTACATTCAGCTCCCCATCCGTTACTTCCGCCACATATTGTTTTTCAATCAAGGTCTCCTGCTGCAGATTGACAGACGCTCCTGCTGTTCTTCCCTCCAGCCTCACATCAACATCCCGGGCACTCCATGGGTTCATAAAGCCTGCTGTTACCTGGTAATCTCCGGCTGGAAGGGCAAAACTGTATCTCAGCCCGCTTTTTTCCCGGTCAAATACCACATCAGCTCATGCTTACGCAAGTGCCGGTGATGTCGGCAGCATCAGAGCCGTTTCTGTCCATAGCGCTGTATGCATCAGCTTCCGCATATCCCCATAAATTCTTTTTCACCGAATCCTTCCCATACATTTGATCCACAACGGACTGCATGAGTCCCAGCTTATACCCTGTCGGCACAACCGACGGATCCGGTGTTCCGCAGTTGACCAGATAGAGGATATAATCATTTGCAGCCAGTTCTTCTTCTGTAAATTCTTTTCCATTTACTAAGGCAGTCAAAGCGTCGGTAACAGCCTTTGCAGCTCTGTTGGAATCGGCCTTTGTAGTCTCCGGGGCGGTCAGTTGTTTATAGCCTGCTAAAACAGCAACATCAAGTGCTTCCAGCAAAGAGGCTTCACACCCCGTCCGGTTTAAGGTACGGGCCTGACCAAGGGCGGAAATCAGAGGTGCATGGTCTATCTTCTGATGAACGTCAAAGAAACTTAACACCGGATCCACACCATTGTATTTTGATACCTTAAATGCCACCTCGGTCTTCTCAGGCAAATCCAGTGATGCAGAAACCAATGCCTCCGGATTCCCTCCTGTCACCGTTACTGTTCCCAGCTCCCTGGTAACTGTGTTTCCATCTGCCTTGGTATAAGAGGCGCTTATCTTCATGGGACGGCTCTGTCGCCACCATTCCTGGAAACCGAAGTCCACCGTATAGCTGCCTGCCGCCAGAGGCATTTTATAAACAATGTCCTGATCCTTATAGGCATACCATCCATTCTCGTACTTATCCTTTGTGCCGGATTGATGAGAGCCATAATCTTCTGCATACCCCCAGCTTCCGTCCGAATATTTTTGATCCGCAGATTCGTTGAAGAGCGGAAGATGGTTCTTCAGTTTTTTTGTAAATATCAGATTCCTGATTGTTGCAGTCAATAAAATACTGAAGATTCTGAGGCACCACCAGGACCTCTGCACTGACTCCCAAGGCATATCCATCCACGTCACCCTTTATGGTCACCCCGGTATACTCTTTGACATCCAAGGCATCGGCAGATACCTTCCATTCTACCTCCCTCTCTACAGTATCTCCTTCAGGCGTGGTTCCTTTCACCGTACGTGGCAGATTGGGAATCACCCCCCTGACTGTGACATATCCTTGAAGTTTTTCTATGTCCACCAGATTATCATTTGTTATTTTCCTGATCTTGATCCAGTTCATAATAGGATCGCACTGAGAATCCGTATTGCCTTTGGAACGCACTGCTTTTATGGTGAGAAGTCCATCTTCCCTGACCACAGCATTATATTTTTTTCACGGTCTTGTCGTATGGCACAAGTGTTTCCATCTTCTCTCCCTGTAAAATAATATCCTGACTGCGTTTACTGTTATTCCATGGATCATCCATCCCTATTTCAACGGTATAGGCCCCCTCATCTAACTGGAAACGGTATTCCAAGCCTTTCTCTGCCGCATCTCTTCCGTCATACCGTAAGCTGTCCCACTCTGACCGATCCTCACCGGTATGGCCATATGCCATGTCATCCGTATATCCCCAGATCTTACCGGTTACTATGTCCATGCCGTAAGCCTGGTCCAGAATGCCGTTATCACGCCCAAAAGACTGCCCGGCCTTAAGTACACGGGGCCGTCCCGTACCGGCATTTACAAAGTAACACAGACCTTCCTCCACTGCAGAAGGACGTCCGCTTTCCGCGAGAGAAACAGATCCATCATTTCCTCTAACCTGGACCAGATAATCCGTGCCGTTTATAAGGCCGCCAAGAACTGCCGCCCCATTCTGTGCAGGTTCACTCACCGTTATATTCTCCAGAGAAGTACCGCATTCCACGGTATAATCCGTAACCCCATCCATGCCTTGAAATTCCACAATTAATTTCCCATCGTGAGCTGCAATATTCGTAATCCGCGGGGTCTTCACGGCTAATTCTCCGTTTATGATTTCCGCATATTCCAGCACAATTTCCGGTGCTTCCGCTGTCTGGCTGTCTGCCATGGTTATGGCGACCGTGTGATCCCCTTCGCCCAGGGCAGGCGTCATATAGAGCAGGCTTCCCCTCACTTCTGATGAGGAATTGGTGCTGATACTGATGGGATTTCCTTCATCAACCGTAACCATGAGATTTGCACCATTGGGAGACTTCTTTCCATAGATTGCCGCCTGTGTACCTGTAAAGTGGAAACTGGCGGAGGAACCTTTTTGGGTCGTGTATTTCTCCTGGATATTCCAGCCATCCCTCCAATCTCCGGAATATGTAAATTTATTAAGATCCGAGGCACCTGATAAAGCCGTATCAACGGTGGTCTGTATATCACATTCCACGATTTTCTTATAACCATCGCTGTCCAGGAGCGCCTTGCCATCCTTTGCCGTAATCACATAAGTGGACACCGAATTCCCGGGTAATGAAACAGGAAGAACTCTTCTCTCCAGCGTCTCCTCCTGTATCAGCCGGCAGTTTTCAGAGTCGCTGGTTCGGTAAAGCTTCACATCGGATCCATTGGGAAGCATATTTAAATCCACACTAGTTTCCCGTGTGCCTGTAGTAAAATTCTGTGCAACAATGACCAGAACCTGTTTATCCGGTGAAATGGCCGCACACATATTGCCATCCCCTATTTCCACCATGGTATATCCGGACTTTAAGAATTTGCTGTACTGCATCATGGTGTAAAACTGTTTTGTCAAAGCGAAATATCCTGCTCCCGGGACATCTGCCTTCACAATTCCATTTCCGTCAAATAAATTGGTATGATATCCTTTTACCGGCCCATGATCTTCAAATACATAATGAATCGGTCCCCAGCTGCTGTTGGTCTGGATACATTCATACTCACTGTCAGCAGCCAGCCACATAATCCAGGCAGATACTTTCATCTTCTTGATATCGGCCATGATCCCTTCACTCTGGTCCTTTGTATTGACCGCCCACATGGAATCGTGGGTGCCTCGCCGTGGGTGCCTCCACCCTTTGTGACCTCGGACATCCAAAGCCCTTTGTCGTAGGATGCAGCCAGCTTTCTAAGCTGTTCCCGTTCACTGTCACTGCCGCCATAGGTATGAGCGCTTATGACAGCCATATCCTTCCTGGTCTGTGCATCCAGTTTTTCAAAAGAATTGATGGCATTCCAAAGTGCAGTCTCATCTGTACCGGTCAGCTTGACATCACTTAATTGTTCCTGCTCCAGCGCCTTTTTCACTTCCTGGTAAGCCTTGATCTGATTGGTGCCCGGCCGGAAGATACAGCCTTCCTGCTTGGTGCTGCCGTTGAACCAGAAATTCGTATCCGGCTCATTTAAAGGCTCCACATAATCCACACCAGTACCGTACTTGCCTTTTAAGTCCTGGTTCAGCCATTTTGTTGCGCGCGCCAGATACGATGCAAAATCGTCGTAGCAGTCATCTCTTAAATTCTCTTTATCCCATTCATAACCACCTGTGGAGCTGCCTGATTTCGTCATGTAGTAAGGTGGAGAATTGGAAAATACTTTATTAATGATATCGCCTTCTGATGCCCGCCATTGATTGGCCTGCTCCAGCATCCAGATCTGGCCGGCATCATTCATTTCTCCTGATTCCTTACTGTAGAATTCCTCTTCCTTAAATGTTCCCGTTCCATCATCCGTGCCGAACATGTCCCTGCTCCAGCCTGGCACAAGCCCTTCTACCCGTTTAATGGTCGTATCCGGCTTGTCACCCCCTCCCACGTTATAGCGGACAATATTCAAATTTAAATATTCCGGGGAAAACACCAATTCCGCGATTTCCTCGCGGTCGGACCTGCCATTACCGTTGGTATCCCGGTCTCCGGCAGAACCAATAATATTCCCCCACCAGCAAAGAGAGGTTCCCCAACCCTCTAATGTCTGGTAATGTACCTGCGGATCCAGTGCAATTTCCCCTATAAAACTGGAAGACAATGCAGGTACTGTCTGTGCGGCAGTCGGAAACGGCATCCCCGACAAAGACATAGGCATAGCTAAAAAAAAGCGACCACACCACGTTGAAACAAACTTAATTGTTTCATAAATTCCCTCCTCCTGAAAAATTTTTAGACATCAATAATGATATCAGTTGATGAATTGGAAAAATATGACATAAAGTTATATAACTTGATCTATGGTTAGATATTAGTCATAAAATATCCTTAACAATCTACACCATCCCTTTTTAACGTTTCTCCCGGATTTACTCTAAAACACTGGGTTCAGATCTACAAAACCTGTGCCTTGCAACCTCTGATGCCATATCAGTATGCTAATTTTCAGATAATTTCAGACAGTTTTATAGATTCTTCCTATTTCCTCTTATTTACTATATTTCCACACATAAAAATGCCCTCCTTGCAGCAAATAGATGGATTCTCCATCCGATTTACCACAAAGGGAGCATATCATTGTTTTTTTGTCTATAAATCATCATGCAAAACCAAAATATCTCATAATACCTAAAAAAATGCCATAGGCAAATCCATACTGGTCATCGCGCAGCTTCTCAGCATCCGATAAGTTGCTTAAGTAGCTAGTTCAACAAGGTTGGCCGGCATATTGGCATTCCTTAATACATACAGGGATGGGTTCTCCCTGATTCCGTTGTTTATCGTTCCTGCTACCTGGTTTATTCCTTCCATGATCTGTTCTGCCAGCCACTGTGCCTGGCTGTAAAATTGATAAATGTATACCTCCGTGCCACGAATTGCCGGATTCGGATTCAGATTACAATGTATGCTGATAAAATAGTCGCCGGCCATTCATTCGCCATGGCAACTCTTTGTGCCAGACTGGTAGTATTATTGGTTCCTAATACGGTATCAGGTTCCGGTCTGGAGACACGTGCCTCAAACCTTGGGTCGCTGTTTAACAGATTTTGCAGATAAATTCCAACCTGAAAGTTGATCTCTGACTCACTTAAACCATTGGCCTCTGCCCCGCTGTTAAAAAATCCGCTGGGATTATGTCCTTGGTCAATAAATATTTTAATAGCCATATCAGCATTTCCTTTCATACTTAACTATAATAAATATATGACCTGATCCTGCAAATGCCACTTTCTATTCAACTTTTTGGTTATTTTTACATACAAAAACACGAATTTTCCCTAGCAGATCCTTGGCAATCCCTCCCCATACAATACATCAATGGTTCTGCTTCCCTGCAGCCTGGTTTTCATGGTCACGCCCCTGCCCTCCAGAACAGTTCCGATAATTCTGGCGTTTTTCCCGTATTTGCTTTTCTGAACTGCCTGCAAAGCTTTTTGCGCCTGGTTTTCCGGAACCACCGCTATCATCTTTCCTTCATTTGCCATGTAAAGAGGGTCAAGTCCCAGAATATCGCTAAACCCCCGGACCTGGGGGCTGACCGGAAGAGTCTCCTCCCATATCTCCACCCTGCAGGAGGACTGATCCGCTGCTTCATTAAGGACCGTAGCAAGCCCTCCCCTGGTAACATCCCTCATGCAATGGACCCGGATGTTTTCATCAAGAAGATTTTTTACGATGGAGGTAAGGGGGGCGCAATCACTTGCGATCTGATTTTCAATTCCCATCCGGTGAGACAGGATGGCCGCATGATGCTCTCCCAGATTACCGGAAAGAATGATGGCATCCTTTGGCCTGCAGTTTGAGATACTGATCCCTTCCTTCCGGATTTCTCCGATTCCAGAGGTATTAATATAAATTCCGCCGTTTCCTTCCACCACTTTTGTATCACCGGCTACAATCCTTACGGCCGCCTCTTTTGCTGCCAGGGCCATGGAAGCGGCGATCTGTTCGATGGTCTCAAGCTCCGCGCCTTCTTCTATAATAAAGCCTGCAGTCAGAAACTTAGGGACAGCCCCCATCATGGAAAGGTCGTTCACGGTCCCGCATACGGCAAGCTTTCCAATATTCCCGCCTTTAAAAAAACAGGGGAGTGACTACAAAGGAATCCGTGGTATAGGCAATTTTCCCCTTTATATTCAGTACTGCGGAATCTTCCAGTTTATTTAAGGTTTTATTATTAAAATGCTTTAAAAACACCTCATTAATGAGATTTCCGGTCTGCTTTCCTCCGCTGCCGTAGGACATATCGATTTTCATGGCTGCGCCTCCTCTTGTCATACTCTTTTTCAAAGTTAAATAGGATCATGAATTCTGATACCAGATGCCGCAGGATCCTTCCTGGGACACCATACAGGGACCGATTGCGTGAAACGGGGTACAGACTGTCTTAAACAGCGGGCAACCGGTTGGATTGATCCGCCCAAGTATCACGTCCGTACACTTGCAGCCACTTGGCATATCCTCCTCAACCTCTTCTTCCCCGCTTCCGGCATCGTAGGCACTGAATTCTTTCTTAAGCCTTAAAGCCGATTTTTCTATGGTCCCGATTCCCCGCCAAAAGCCATCTCCTGCTTCAAAATACTCCTTAATAAGAGCGGCCGCCTTCTGGTTTCCTTCCTCGGTCACAGCGCTGGCATACATATTTTTCACTTCAAAACGCTGCTTCTTTAGCTGATTCATGATCTCATATATGGCAGCCAGGATATGCTCCCCCTCAAAGCCTGCTATAACAAAAGGCTTCTGGTATCTGGCGGCCAGCCCCCGGTATGCTCCGCTTCCGGTGATCACGCTGACATGTCCGGGACTTAAAAACCCGTCAATACTCTTCTCTTTTTCACAGAGAAAGGAAAGAGCCGGCATAATGGTCTTTAGGGAAGTAAGTAATTTCAGATTTTCAAGCTTCTTCTGCCGGATTTCCTCAAGAAGCAGGGCATAAACAGGAGCCGTGGTTTCAAACCCCACTGCCGCAAAGATATACTGGATCTCTCTGTTTTTCTCTGCTTCCGCCACTGCCATAAGGGGAGAATACAGGATCTTTACCCTTCCTCCGGCCGCTCTTGCCTCTGTCAGGGTCATTCTGCTTCCTTTGACCTTCATCATATCTCCAAAGGTGAGGACGCAATGGTTCTCCTTTAGGGAATATTCCGTCAGCTTATCAATATAGGCGGGAGAGGTAACGCAGACCGGACAGCCCGGACCTGAAATCAACTGGATCTTAGGAGAGATCATGGTGCGGATTCCGTTTTTAAAGATGCTGGATGTGTGGGTCCCGCATACCTCCATGATCTTTACCGGCCTGCCGTCATAATGTTTCAGTTCACTGATCACCTGGTCAATCATATGCTACTGGTCCTCCTGAAGCTGGGAAAATATAGTGAGAATCTCCTCAGCTACGTCTTCCTTTAAGACATCAATGACACAACCGGCATGTATGAGAACATAATCTCCGATTTTGGCATCCACCAGCTTTATATTGGCATCGGTGATATTGTCCATAATGTTGACCTTTGCATAATCACCCTTTATCTGAATTATTTTTCCCGGTACTGCAACACACATGGCATCCTGTCCTTTCCAAATCCTTAATCCCGGATTTTAAATATTTATTTCCCAGGTAAGCCTGGCCCAGGCTTACGCCTCCATCATTGGGGGGAACCGCCTGATTCAAATAGACGTTAAATCCTTTTTCCCTTAAAAGCCTGACTGTATGCCCTGTCAGCAGGGCATTCTGAAATACGCCGCCGCTTAAGGCGCGGCATTGCTTAAGTATTTGCTCCCCAGCCTTTCACAGATCGCTGCAACCGCTTGTGCCAGGGCAAGATGAAAGCCAAGTGCCAGGGAACCTGTTTCCGCCTTATTTCTCATGCCGCAAAGGGCCTCAAAGACCGGCCGGGGATCTAACTCCAGGATCCCTCCCCTTTCCTTTATTCCAAAACACAGGTCAGCCGGCTTTACGGCCTTTCTTTTGGCAAGCACTGCCTCTTTTTCCAGCAATATGGCGCATTCCCCTTCATAATGGTTCTCATGCCCGATGTTTAAAACAGATGCCGCCGCATCAAACAGCCGCCCCATGCTGGAGGTTAAGACCGTGTTGACGTTATGCTCCAGCGCGGCCTTTATCACACCCATTCTTTCATCCTGAACGTAAGCTTCAAGGCCTGCAAAAAGCAAATAGCAGGACGCCGTTTTCCTGGCATCCCTCATGGAATTGTCTCCTCCCAGAATGGGAAACATGCTTACATGGGCTGCCCGTATGAAATCACTTCCTTCACAGACAAGAAATTCTCCGCCCCATATATTCCCGTCTGTGCCATAACCGGTCCCGTCAAAGGCTGCGCCGATCACAGGCCCCTTTAAATCGTGCTCAGCCAGGACCGACGCAATATGAGCATGGTGGTGCTGTACCTTAAGGACAGGAAGCCCTAAAGCTTCTGCAAAATGCGCGGAATGGTAGTTTGGATGAAGATCACAGACTGCCAGCCCCGGGGCCATTTGAAACAGCCTGGTAAGATCTTCATAGGATCTTTGAAATTCCTCCATAACAGCAGCTTCTTCCAGATCCCCGAAATACTGGGATACCACTGCGCTTCCCTTTTTGCAGAGACAGAAGGCGGCCTTTAAATCTCCTCCCGCCCCAAAGATTCCGGTGTTTGTCCAGTCTGTCCCTTTCTCGCCTCTTCTCTCTTCCGTAGAAAGGAAAACAGGATAAGGGACATAGCCCCTGCTTCTTCGGATCATCTGGGGTTTTCCCTCTATGATCCTGGCAACCGAATCATCTACGGAACGGACGATCCTTCTTTTATTATATAGCACCCCGTTTAAATAAGGAGATGAGAGTGCCAGCATGGGGCCATCCTCCCGAATGATAGGTTGTCCGGAAATATTGGCGCTTGTCATGATAAGAGGCCCAAGCTTTTCAGTCAGCATATATTGAAGGGGAGTGTAAGGCAGAAAAGCGCCGCAATAAATACTCCCGTTCCCCGTAGAAGGCGCCATAGAATCCTGTTTCATGGAAAGCAGCACGATTGGCCTTGCTTTTGATTCCAGCAGTATTGTCTCTTCTTCTGAAACCAGACAGTGCTTTCTTATCTCCGAAATCTTCGGAAACATGACCGCAAAAGGCTTTTCCTCCCTGCCCTTTAATTTACGAAGCAGGATTACAGTATCTTCCATAAAAGGGGAACAAACCAGATGATAGCCCCCGATACCCTTAACCGCAACGATCCCTCCCTGTGACAGCACCTTTACCGCCTTTTCAAACGCTTCTTTTTCCAGCAGTTCACCGGGGCCATCTTCCTGATCCCGGTATATCAGGTAAGGACCGCAGTCATTGCACGATATGGTCTGGGCGTGAAAACGCCTGCTTTCGGGCGAGGTATATTCTTCCCGGCAAGCGCTGCACATGGAAAAGTCCTCCATGGAGGTACGGCTTCTGTCATAAGGCAGATCTTCAATAATGGTATATCTGGGACCACAGGACATGCAGCTTGTAAAGGGATTCCGGTATCTTCTGTCCGATGCATGGGAAAGCTCTCTCAAGCATTCCGGACAGACCGGCAGATCAGGCAAAATCACTAATATTTCCCCACTTGACCCGCTCTTTACAATGGAAAAATCTTTAAGCTCCATGAAAGGAAGTTCTTCGGCTTCCATCTTTATGATTTCATAACCGCCCCTTTTGTTTTCTTTAAGGTCAGCGAGAAAACGGTCAAGGACCTTTCTTTCAGACTGTGCCACAATCTCAACGTAACCGCCTATATTTCGGACAGTCCCTTTTATTTCATATTGTCTGGCTGCACGATAAACAAGGGGCCGGAATCCAACCCCTTGTACAATGCCGTAAACCTTTATTTTTTTTGTAATGACCTTGCTTTTTCCACGATCCATTCCGCTACCTTTTCGTAACCTTCTCCCGTCTTTCCGGATACCTTAATCACCGGAGCTTTTTGATTCAAAGCCCGGACTCCCTTCATAAAAAAATCCTCGTCAAAATCAATATATGGCAAAAGATCACATTTATTCAATAAAATCAAATCGGCTTTCTTAAATGCCAGAGGATATTTATATGGCTTATCACTGCCCTCTGTTACGGTTGATATCAACATCTTCGCATGTTCACCGATCATGAATTCAGCAGGGCATACCAGATTTCCGATATTCTCAATAAACAAAATCCCGTCGCTGATTTTCAGTTCATTCACTGCATTTCCGATTAAGGGAGAATCCAGATGGCAGGCTCCTCCCGTATTGATCTGAATGGCCTTTACGCCAAGGGACAGAAGGGCTTTCGTATCAAAATCAGCCTCAATGTCCCCTTCGATAACATAAGAGGTCACATCCGTAAGACGTTTGATAATCTGTATTAAGGAAGTGGTTTTTCCCGCTCCCGGTGCTCCCATCACATTAATGGCATAAATGCCGTTATTTGTTAACGACGCATTGATCTGTGCTGCAGCCTGGTCATTCCTGTCATAGACAGACTGCATGATTTCTATTTCCTTATTCTCAGACATCGTTTCCTCCATATCTAAATTTCAATCGACTTGATATAGAACTCCTGCCCAATGCTTGTAGGACGGCCTTCTCCTTTACAGAAAGGACATTCAAAGGTAAAGGGCTTTCGGACAAAGAATTTTTCGCAGGCGCTGCACTGAAGCTCAGGCGCTACCCGTTTCATATGAAGCTTCGCTTTTTCACACGGGGTTCCCTCCGCGATCAAATCAAAATAAAGTTCAATGGAACTGGCCACATAACCGCAGGTATCCCCCACCACCAGGTTAATGGCCTTCACTTCTTTTGCTTGGTTTTTTTCAGCATATTCTCCGGCAATTTCTATGATTCGCCGGGTGATTGGGTATTCATGCATTTTACATATTCATCCCTTACATTTCCGAATGATGGCTGGGTATACTGATTTTCCATCCTCAGACATTTCTTCGGACATACTTCACTGCAATAACCGCATTGGATACACTTAAGCCTTTCTATACTCCACAGGGTTTTGGATTTATCTGTTTGAATGGCTCCTGTGGGACATTTTCTTTCACACATCCCGCAAAAGATACATTCTTCCACCGATATTTCGATGCTTCCTCTGGTTCGTTCATACGTTTCTTTTCGCTTAACCGGATATGGAACCGTATAGGGACCATGTAACAGGTTCTTTATAAGCGTCTTTGACATCCTTAATATAGACATACTATCCTCAATTCCGCTGTTCTTCCCAGCAATGGCATTTCTATAGACCGGAGCTTATCACCGCTCGGTACAGCTGATGCATGGATCAATGGTAAGGATCAGAATCGGCACATCGGCAAGGGAACAGTTCTTTAAAGTCTCCAGTAAGGCCGGGATATTGGCAAAAGTAGGGGTACGGACCCTGACCCTGTCCAGGAATTTTGTACCGTTTGCTTTTGCATAATAAAGGACCTCGCCTCTCGCTGCTCCAAACGGGTGAAATGCTCTCCCTTGGGATTTCCCGTCACTTTTATTTTTATCTCTCCATCGGGTATGATGCAATGCACTGCCTGATGATATCAATGGACTGGAACATTTCCCCGATCCTGACTTTGGTTCTGGCATAACAGTCCCCTCTCCCATTGGTAACCGGCTTAAAATCCAGTTTATCATAAGCCCCATATCCCTGGGTCCTTAAATCCATTTCGATCCCGCTGGCCCTTGCCATGGGCCTACTGCTCCCAGATCAAAAGCCGCCTGCTTTGACAGCACGCCAACGCCTTTTGTACGGAGTTTTACTGTGGAATCGTTTAAGAATACAGCGGCAGACTCCTTTAAATCCATCTCCATACCGGTCAACACATCCTGAATCTTCCTTAAAGTCTCAGGAGAGATATCCTTTTTCACGCCGCCGATATCGCACACGGAAAATATGACTCTGCCTCCGGTGGTCTCTTCAAAAATATCCAGAACCTGCTCCCTTAATTTCCAGGACTGCATGAACAGGCTTTCAAATCCAAAGGCATCTGCCAGAAGGCCCAGCCATAAAAGATGGCTGTGCAGACGGGACAGCTCGGCCCATATGGTCCGCAGGAATTTTGCCCGCTCAGGAATCTCTGCCTCCATAATGCTTTCTATGGACATACAGTATCCCATGCCATGCATAAAGGAACAGATGCCGCAGATCCGCTCCGCAACATAGACATACTGCTGATAATCTTTCTTTTCTACCAGCTTTTCCAGTCCTCTGTGAATGTATCCGATTCTGGGGATCGCCTCAACAACCCTTTCATCCTCCAGAACCAGATCCAGATGGATCGGCTCAGGAAGCACCGGATGCTGAGGACCAAAAGGAACAATTGTCCTATTTCCCATAAGTAGCCTCCATTCTGATGTCAAATGGCATCATTTGTTTAATCGTTCCTATGAAACGGTGTTTTAACCGGAATTTTATACAGGGTATCATTAAAATCCGGCGTTATTCCAGTGATCTTTACTCCGAACAGCTCCTTTATCTCATTTTCATACAGGAAGGAATAAGGGTAAATAATACTGATGCTTGGCAGTTCTGTCTCTGTATCTGTTATGATCCGCAGGTTTAAAAGCTCATGGTCCTTATCAAAGGAATAGGTCAATTCCATGCCATCACGATTGGTACAGGTAACGGCAACAAGCCGGTAACCGTCATTTTTTATTTTCAGCGTCTCCGTCAGCAGATCATTTGCGGAGATCTCCTTTAAAATCTGTTCAGCCATAATTTGCCTCCTTATGATTTCTTTCTGCCGGTTTTCTTTCTCTTTTCATCCAAAATATCAAGTGCTTTCACAACACCATCTATGATCGACTCCGGGCGGGCCGCACAGCCCGGCACGTAAACATCCACCGGAATCACCTTCCCCACTCCGCCGACCACGTTATAGCATTCTGCAAAAATGCCTCCTGAAGTGGCGCAGATCCCAACTGCCACCACTGCCTTTGGATCAGGCATCTGTTCATAAAGCTGCTTTACGACCGGTATATTCTGCTCATTTACGCTTCCGGTAATGAGTAAAATATCCGCGTGCTTTGGATTGCCTGTATTGATTATTCCAAAACGCTCCACATCGTAAAGGGGCGTAAGACATGCCAGCACCTCTATGTCACAGCCGTTGCAGCTTGTACCGTCATAATGCAGAATCCAGGGAGATTTTTTTACAACACTCATAAGTATCCTCCGTTCCGCCTTTGGGCAGCTTTTATGACCTGCCAGAAATTCATCTGAAAAATGACAGGATAATCAGATTTACAGTCCCCATAATGCCGGTTACGATCCACGCTGATTTAAGTGCCTGCTGCCATTTCAGCCTTGCAGTCCCATTGTCTATCATGATCTCAAGTAAGTATACTAACAGGCAGACGATGACCGCAAAAACACGGCTCATTGGCGCGGCAGTTGCAAAAAAAGACATAAACCAATGCCAGAGAAATAATGACCTCATACCAGTGTGTTACCTCAATCACAGCCAGATCCTTGCCGGAATATTCCGTTGTAATGCCTTTTACGATTTCCTGATGTCCATGGTGGGACATGCTTAAATCAAAGGGAGATTTTCTAAGCTTAAATGTCAGGATAAATAATAGTCCCACAAACACTCCCGGAAGGTAAACGATGGAAGGGGTTTGTGCCATTACAATATCCTTTACGAAAAAGCTGTTCTCAGCATAATATAAGCCAATGCAGGTAAGCAGTACCATCGGCTCATAGGCCATGATCTGCAGCAATTCCCGTTCTGAACCAATGGTGTTATAAGGAGAGTTTGATGCATAGCCGCCTAATACGAAAAATACGGAACCAAGAGTCAGGGCAAATATGGCTAACAGGATATCTCCGCCTGAGAGCAGAATCACTGTGGTAAATACTACGAAAGCAAGGGAGATGTACACAAAGAAACGATGCATGGAATTAACCTCAATGGATTCCTTATGACACAGTTTCAATACATCGTAAAATGGCTGAAACAAGGGCGGCCCCTGCCTTCCCTGAAGCCTGGCGGATATAATACGGTCGATTCCGGTCAGCAGGCCGCCCGCAACAGGAGCAAGCACAGCGATCCCTATCATGATTGCAGCATTCATATTAAGCCATCCCTCCTATTATCAGTATGACACCGCCGACTAACATTGCAGCAGCTATGACATCACTCCACATGGATAATCTCTTAGGTCCAAAATAATCATCCATATACCAGTTGCGCAGTTCCATCTTTTGCTTTTCTTCCATGGCTCCATAGAACGTTTCGTTATCCCCGGTGTTTTCTCCTGCCATATAAACCGGAACTCTTCTCCTTTTATCATTTTTATAAATCGGAATAAAACTGATAGGCAGAAGGATGAGCATGCTCAGCATGCACAGCATCAGCTTGATGTCACTTGCTCCAATGGGGATCAAAGCCTGTCTGCCAAAGACCTCCGTCAGATAAGGAATCAGGGCATATTTCGATATCAGCGGAAAGGTAAAGCAGGACACCACTACCATTGCCGCAAGTATTGTAATGGGAATCTCCTCATCCAGATGAAATTTGCTCTCACTCTGCTGTTTCATATTTGCCCTAGAAACCAGTTTTCCCATCCACTTTGTCCAATAAAACAATGTGGCAGCACTGCCATAAGCCAGAATAATAACAATGATAATGTTATTGGAATCAATGAACGCCTTCATAGCGACCCATTTTGATATCAGCATTCCAAATGGGGCAAGAAACATGCCTGCAATACCGATCATCATGTAAAGCGCAAGTTTTTTTGAAATCCCAAGAAGGACATCCATATTTTCTACATCCCGGTTCCCGATCTGATGCTCGATGGAACCAACTGATATAAAAAGCAGGGATTTGGACACTGCATGGAATATGATCAAAAGGATGGCAGCCCATAAGGATTCCTGGGTTCCGATGCTGGCGCATATTACAATGAGGCCAAGGTTCGCCAGGGTGGAATAGGCTAAAATCTTCTTGGCATCGCTTTGTGAAATAGCCATCAGGGAACAGGCCAGAAAGGTTATTCCTCCCACAAAGGTTACGGTTCTTCCCACAGGATTCGCTCCCAACAGGGGGGCAAGACGAAGGATTAAATACACACCGGCTTTAACCATGGTAGCGGAATGCAGCAATGCGGAAGAAGGAGTGGGCGCCACCATCGCTCCAAGAAGCCAGGAGGAAAACGGCAGCTGGGCCGATTTGGTCAGCGCGGCCAGGGACAGGAAAAATACGGGGATCATCATAGCTGCTTCCTGCTTCATGGAAGTAACCACCGACAATTCCAGGGTATTGTAATAAATGCCGATGAAAATGATCCCAGCCGCAAAAGCAACTCCGCCTCCCAGATTGATCACCAGGGCGCGGAAGGCATTATTTCTGGCTTCCTTTGTCCTGGTATAGCCGATCAGCAGGAAGGAGCAAAGCGTCGTCAGCTCCCAGCAAAAATACATCCATGTGAGATCATTGCTCAATACGATTCCAAACATGGCAGAAAGGAATAAAAATAGAACTGCGAAGAAGAAGCTTTTCCTTTCTTTATATTCCTTGTGGTGGATATGATAAGTCTTCATATATCCCACCGCATAAATACAAATCAGGCTTCCTACCAGTCCAATAACCAATACCATGATCGCTGTCAGTTTGTCGAAAATCATGGCATGTTCTACTTCAATTTTATTTTTTTACCGTAAATTCAAAGCAGAGCATTGCTGCCGTCTGTACAAACGATAAAACTGAAACAACATACTTTTTATACCGGATACCAAGGGAAATCACATACACTGCCACTGCTGTCTCTGTAATTGCCATGATTACTTCAATCGCTTTTTCCAGGCGGAAGGACAAAGCGATTCCACTCTTAAAATATAACCCTACAACTGCCAAAGTCAAAACAGCCGTACCTGCGGCACTTACCCTGACAATCATATCCCTTACTCCATCATTCTAACCAGAAAGATTCCTAACGCCGCAGCTAGTGGAAATAAAATTAATACTGTAATCGCACCCATACATTCATCACCCTGTTTTTGTTTTATTATATCTGTCATAATCAAGAACAAAAAAATCAACAACACCGTCAAAATTCTCTAATTGAATGACCTTTTTTGCATCATTGATTAATTCGTGCTCATTATATCACACTAAAAGTGGTTGTCAATGTTTTGTTTTGTGTACAATTTACACAATTTTTACATCAAAAAGCAGAACATAAAAAAATCAATTCATAAAAAAAGAGAGAACTCCCCATAAAACAGGATGAAACGGGAAAACACAGGAACATACCATGTATTTTGCAAATATATACAGTTTCTTAACAAGTTTACAGGAAAGATACACAACATCTTAACGAGGCTTTCATTTCTTTACAGGGAATCATGATGTGAAGAAACTGTTAAATTAATGAAGGCCAGCCGTAAAACCGGTAATGTCACTAATTTAAACGCTTATTAAACCAATAGCTAATAAGAAATGGGGGATCTTCCTTGATTCGGTAAAAAAGAGGAGCAAGAATTTTATTTTTTTATTTTAAAACGAAATTTTTGTGGTAAAATAAAATAAACGACAGAAGGAGGCAGGATATGGAACAGAAACTCCCAGCCACCATTGATGAATACATCGCTGGCCAACGCCCGGAAATACAGCCCATTCTGGGAAAGCTGTACCAGACCATAAAAGATGCCGCACCGGAGGCAACGGAAAAAAATAAGCTGGGGAATGGCCACATTTTTCTATCACGGAAATCTGGTACATTTCTCCGCAGAGAAAAAGCATATTGGGTTTCATCCGGCACCGTCCGCCATTATTGCCTTTCAAGAAGATCTGAAGGAATACCGTTACTCAAAGGGCACGGTTCAGTTTCCCTATGACAAGCCCCTTCCCCTTTTACTCATAGAAAGAATGGTCCGATTTCGGACAGCCGAACAGGCAGCTCTATTAGAAGAGAAAAAAAGCGGGAAAAACAAAGGAAAAAACATTGCGGCCCCGCCATCCCATGCCTGATGATGTAATGGCAGAGCTTCAGAAAGAAAATTTAACTGAGGCTTACGAGGCTTGATGAACTGCGTTCCGGTGATGCCTATATGGGCATGGCTTATTCTCCTAAAAAAAGTACAAAGACCGGCTCTTCCTGACCGGTCTTTTTTAATTCTCGGACCATTTCTTAATAATTCTTAATTCCCCTGAATTTCATTGTTATTCTATCCATAAATGATATAATTCTTCATATTAAAATAATAGAAAAGGAGGCTGCAGTTCCATGAATATATCACAGCAGATACTGGTAGTGGATGACGATGCAGACATCCGGGAGGTCCTTCGCATTCATTTGGAAAACAATGGCTATTCCGTATGGCCAGCAGCAAATGGAAATGATGCGGTCGCAGCCGTCACAGGCAATCCTGATATTGATCTTATTATTTTAGACATCATGATGCCCGGCTTATCAGGAATCGATGCCTGTACCCAGATCCGCCGGATATCTTCTGCTCCCGTGTTGTTTTTGACCGCAAAATCAAAGGAAAGCGATAAAAGGCTGGCTTATGAAAACGGGGGCGACGATTATCTTGTAAAACCATTTTCACAGGCGGAGCTGCTCATGAAGGTCCGGTCTCTTTTAAGAAGATATGTTGTCTATAAAGGGAAAGGAGCCCCCCTCTCCGGCATTTCTGAAATCCGCCTGCAGGATATCCTGATCGACACAGCAGGCCATTTTGTTTACCGGGAAAATCAAAAAATTGAGCTTACGGACACAGAATTCCAGGTTTTGATGTATCTGGTCCGGAACAGGGGAAAAGCCAAAGACGCACAGGCGATCTACGAGGGCGTATGGAACGATAAGTTCCTCCCTTCTTCCACCAATACGGTCATGGTACACATTTTAAAGCTCAGGAAAAAACTGGAACTGGATTTTAATAATCCTGCCATCATACGAACCGTTTGGGGAAAGGGCTATCAGATCGATGAAGCATAAATGGATCTCATCTTTGCGGTATAAACAAATATTTGTATTGATCTTCGGAGCGGTCATCAGCTTTGGGATGTACTTTGCCGCCCTGGCCTTTGGCGATTATCTGGTGTCCAGGAACCATATGAATGAAGATGCCGCCTGGAAACGGCTGACCAATTATCAAAACTCTTTTGAAAATTACATTAATAAATACCATGTATCCGTGAAAAACGTAAGGTCCATTTCCAAATGGGTGAAGAACCATAAATACGTTTACGTGACCATTTTTAACGGCGATGAGATCATCTACGAATCCGGCTTCTGGAATGATGCCTACACGTCCTATGAGCCACCGGTTCCATTGAGGAAAACATCAGGGAGGCCACGCGGGATATCAGATTCAGCGACGGCATTTATTCTGTATCCATCATCGATTCTTCGGAAATAAAATGGTATAACCTGGTATTCTATGTTTCATGGGGAGTTTTTTTTCCTGTTTCTGTTTGTAATCCTGATCATCTATAACCACCGGATCATCGCAAGAATCATGCTTCTGTCAAAAGAAGTATCCCTGATTGAAAAAGGGGATTTGGAGCAGCCGATTTATTATAAAGGAAATGATGAGATTTCCCTTCTGGCAAGAAACGCGGATAACATGAGAAATTCCATTATTACAAGATATAAAAGCGAAAAGGAAGCCTGGGAGGCAAACAGTGAACTGATCACTTCCATATCCCATGACATACGAACGCCTCTTACATCCCTGATCGGCTACCTGGAAATACTGGACTCAAAAAGCTACCATTCGGAAGAACAGCTTGATAAATACATAAAAAGCTGCAGGGAAAAATCCATTCAGTTAAAAGACTTATCCGACCGGCTGTTCCAGTATTTTCTTGTCTTCGGCAAGGAACGGATCTTCATGCAGATGGAGACATTTGATGCAAAGATCCTGCTCCAGCAGCTATTTATGGAGCACGTGTTTGACCTTGGCAATCTTGGATTTGATGTAAAAACTGAATTTGCAGAACAGCCCTGCAGCATAACTGCTGATATCCAATATTTAAGGCGGTTGTTTGATAACCTGTTTTCCAATGTCAAAAAAATATGCCGGCGGGGATGGGCCGGTCATTGTTAAAAGCTATATAGACGGCAATGACCTGATCATCACCATTTCCAATGAGATCCGCAAGGACAGCGTGTTTTTGGAAAGCACCAACATTGGACTGAAAACCTGCCAGAAAATAGCAGAACAAATGAACGGTACCTTTGAGATACAAAAAAACCGGACAAATTTCAAAGTCCGTATATCGTTTCCAATGGAACCAGTCTGAGAGGAGTAAAACCTATGAGAAACGTACTGGAGTATCTTGAACACTCAGCAAACATCTATCCGGAAAAGATTGCTGCACAAGACCTGGAAAAAAGCTGCTCCTATAAGGAACTGTTATTAAACGCCAAACGGATCGGCAGCTTTCTTTCCGGTTTTGAATCGCCGGGAAGCCCTGTTGTGGTTTTTATGGATAAAAGCGTAGAAGCATTGACCGCTTTCATGGGAATTGTATATGCCGGGTGTTTCTATGTCCTGATCAGTCCGGCACAGCCGGCTCCCCGAATCCGGCAAATTCTTCATGTGCTGAATACAGGTTCCATCATTACCATGAGGAATAACGGGGTCCTGCCGGAAGGCGTGGATTTTTCCAGCAATCTGTTTGATTACCATGAGATTGTAAAAAGCGAAATAAAAGAAGAAAACTTGAAGCTGATCCGCAGCCTGTCCCTGGATATAGATCCGCTGTACTGCAACTTTACTTCCGGTTCCACCGGCGTTCCAAAGGGCGTATTGGTCAGCCACCGGTCAGTCATTGATTTTATGGAATATTTTCCTTCCATGTTTGGCATAACCGGGGAGGATATTATCGGAAACCAGGCCCCCTTTGACTTTGATGTGTCTGTTAAGGATATTTATTCCACTCTTAAAGTGGGAGCCACCATGGTCATCATCCCAAAGAAATTATTCTCCATTCCCACGGAGCTTCTTGACTTCCTGTGGGAACGCCAGGTAACAACCCTGATCTGGGCGGTTTCCGCTCTGTGCCTGATCACCCAATTAAAGGGCTTCACCTATAAGGTTCCCTCCAGAATCAATAAGGTCTTATTCAGCGGCGAGGCAATGCCTGTGAAGCATTTAACGATCTGGCAGAAATACCTTCCTGATTCACGTTATGTAAACCTGTACGGACCTACGGAAATCACATGCAACTGTACCTACTACCCTGTGGACCGGATATTTGAAGCTCATGAAACCCTTCCCATAGGAAAGGCATTTCCCAATGAAAAGGTCTTCCTTCTGGATCAGGATGACAAACTGGTCACAGAAAAAGACCGGATTGGAGAGCTTTGCGTATCTGGAACAGCTCTGGCGTTGGGGTATTATAACAATCCGGAACAGACCAAACGGGCATTTGTCCAGAATCCCCTTAACACGCATTGCCTGGAAACGATTTACCGGACAGGGGATCTGGCTTTCTATCATGAAAACGGGGAGCTTTGCTTTGCCGGGCGTAAGGACTTCCAGATCAAGCATATGGGACACCGCATTGAATTGGAAGAAATCGAAACCGTCATAAACAGCTATCCTCTTATTCAGCGGGCCTGCTGCGTCTTTGATGAAGAAAAAAACAGGGTCATTGCATTTTACGTGGGCGATATGGAAGGAAGGGAAATTTCAGTGGGGCTGAGGGAATCCCTGCCAATTTATATGATTCCATCTGCATTTTATTCCCTTCCGGAATTACCGGTTACTGCAAACGGAAAAATGGACAGAAAAAAAATTATTGGAACTATGTAAAGGAAAACGGCCATGAACGAGAAAAAGTTTGAACACGCCATTCATGAATATAAAACTCCCTTCTACATTTTTGATACAGATATCCTGGCCATGCAGGTGAGAAAAATCAGAGATGTTCTTGGAGAGGACGTAGAATTATGCTATGCCATGAAGGCCAATCCATTTGTCATCAAGGATTTAGAAGAAATGGTGGATTCCTTTGAGGTCTGCTCTCCCGGTGAATTCGCCATCTGCGAAAGAGCCGGTATTAACATGGGGAAAGTCGTTATGTCTGGCGTACATAAGAGGCCTGAGGACGTGGAATATGCCTTAAAACACTATGGAGATAAGATCATTTATACTGCTGAATCTCTCTCCCACTGGCAGATTCTTACTGCTTATTCAGAAAACCTTCGTATCCCCATACGGGTCCTCCTCCGCCTGACCTCTGGAAACCAGTTCGGCATGGATGAAAGCCTGATCCGGCAAATCATTGCAGGCGGCACCCATGAATTTATAACAATTGAGGGGATCCAGTACTTTTCCGGTACACAAAAGAAATCCATAACGAAACTGGAAAACGAGCTTCAAATGCTGGACCACTTTTGCCGGGAATTAAACCAGGATCACGGCTTTACCGTCAAAAGACTGGAGTATGGGCCCGGACTTCCCATCTGCTACTTTGAAGAAGAGAAAAATGAAGAGGAGCAGATGTTAAACGGCCTCGCCGGGGTCATCAAAAAGCTTACCTTCGGCGGCAGGGTCGCATTGGAGATGGGCAGATTCCTCACTGCTCCCTGTGGTTCTTACGTGACCAGCGTGGTAGATATGAAGATAAACAAAGGAGAGCCTTACTGTATCGTTGATGGCGGTATCCACCAGCTAAATTATTATGGGCAAATGCTTGCCATGAAAAAGCCATCCATCCTTCATTTTAATCAACGGGAAGGAGAAAGAAGGGAATGGACGGTCTGCGGCTCTCTTTGCACGGTAAATGATGTGCTTGTAAAGCAATGCTCCTTTCAAAACCTTCACACAGGAGACCAGCTCATTTTCCAAAAGACCGGCGCTTATTCGGTAACAGAAGGCATGTCCTTATTTTTAAGCCGGGATTTGCCTCAGATCCTTCTCTATTCTGCAAAAGAAAATTTCCGTGTTGCAAGACCATACGTTCAAACGGATGTTTTAAATTATTTTAAACCTAAGGAGACGAAATTATGGAACAATTATTAGAAATCTTAAATGACATCAACCCAAGTATTGACTACGAAACAGAAACAAGGCTCATTGACGGTGGGCTTTTAGACTCATTTTCCATTCTCTCCCTCATCCCGGAGCTTGAAGATGCATTTTGCATCGAGATCACTCCCATAGATATGGTACCCGCTAATTTTAACTCTGCAAAGGCAATGTGGATATGATCCATCGATTAAAAGAGGAATAAAGGATGGCTTACAATTCACTCCTGTACCTCTTCATCTTTTTGCCGGTTGTATTGCTGGCCTACCAGCTTGCGCCCCAAAGCTTCCGTTATAAAGTACTGCTGATTGCCAGTTATGTTTTCTTCCTTTCCTTTAGCGGAAAACTGCTGGCATATCTGCTTTTTTCTACCCTTTCCATTCACCACATGGGCCTATGGCTTGCTTCCTGCAAAAAAAGACTATATGTCCGCAGCTTACGCCCCGGAAGATAAAAAGGCAAAAAAAGCTGCCTATGAGGCCAAACGCCGCAGGGTCTTATGGCTTGGAATCGGATTGCAGCTTAGCATTTTATTGATTTTAAAATACTCTGGTTTCTTTTTTTGAAAACCTCAACCTGGTATTAAAAGCAATATCCTTTCCAAGGCTTCTGCCTTCCATGAAATTCGCCCTGCCCATTGGGATTTCTTTTTACACCCTGCAGGCGGTTTCGTATCTGATCGATGTTTATTATGAAAAAATAGAGGCTGATGACAATTTAGGCAGACTGGCCTTGTACCTCTCCTTTTTTCCAACCCTTTTGGAAGGCCCGGTCTGCCGCTATTCTCAGACTGCCAAAGTCCTCTGCCAGGGGAAGCCATTGGAATACAAGAACGTTACCTACGGCCTTCAGCGGCTGATGTGGGGATTATTTAAAAAACTGGTAATTGCAGACCGTCTTAATCTGCTTGTGGAAACGATCTTTGATACTCCCAATCATTACGGCGGGATCATCGCCATTGCCGGAGCCATTTTATATACCTTTCAGCTATATGCGGATTTTTCAGGCTGTATTGACATGACCATCGGTACCGGAGAAATGTTTGGGATCACCATACCCGAAAATTTCCGCCAGCCTTTTTTTCTCCAAAACTGCATCGGAATTCTGGAGACGCTGGCATATCACCCTTGGTGCCTGGTTAAAGGATTATATTTTTTATCCCATATCCTTAACTAAGTTCGTCAAGAACCTGGGAAAGAAATCCCGGGCTAAATTCGGAAAGCATTTAGGCAGATCATTTCCTCTTCTGCCGCCCTGTTTGGCGTGTGGATCTTAAACGGGCTGTGGCACGGAACCGGGTGGAATTATATTTTCTTCGGAATGTATTATTTTGTTCTCATTCTATTGGGGAATCTGCTGGAACCGGCCATTCAAAGGTTGACTAATGCTTTAAGGATCAACCGGAACTCTGCCTTGTACAGAAGCTTTCAAACAGTAAAGCTGCTTGTAATCGTGTTTACGGGAGAACTTTTCTTCCGTGCAAATGGCCTGACAGCCGGAATGAATATGTTTCGGTCCATTTTCGCCGGCTTTCACTGGTCAGCGGTCACAGACGGCTCCTTGCTTAAGCTTGGACTGTCCCTTCCTGATTTTATTGCCGTATTTTTAGGTTTTATTGCGGTATACACAGTGGGATTGATCCATGAACAGGGGATCTCCATCCGTGACAGGATTTCCGGCTGGAATATGTTTGCCCGCTGGAGCTTTCTTTACGCTGCTATCCTTCTTATCATTGTTTTGGGAGCTTACGGCGACGGATACTTACCTGCAAAACTTATTTATGCCGGATTTTAAGGGGTGATGAAATGAAAAGCAAAAACAGAATCAAATCAATTTTATTTTTAACCGGACTTTTTTATTTTATTGTACATTACCTCCTACCTGCTCCTCCCCTACAATAACATGGGAGATAGCCTTTATAAAAAGGCAAACGGCATTCTAAAGGAGCCAAAAGACACCATAGATTATGTGGCGGTCGGAGACAGTGAATGCAGCGCCAGCATTTCTCCCATGGAGGTCTGGAATGCTTACGGCTATTCCGGATATAACTGCGGTGTTCCAAGCCAGCAATTACAGGATACTTACTACTTGCTGGAACGGCTGCTTAAAAACCAGCAGCCAAAAGTTGTTTTCCTGGAAACCAATGCATTTTACCGGGATTTTAAATATATCAACACCCTTGAAACTTCCATTGAAGAAACCGTGAAAAAAATATTTCCCATTTATAAATACCATGACAACTGGAAATATTTTCACTTTTACATGCTGAAAACCATAGGCCATAAGGTAAAGCTGGATTCTGCCACTGTTTATAAGGGATATCAATACAGTGCAATCGTAAATCCTTACAAAAGCGGGCCATATGTTACGGAAACAGAGGATGTTTATGTGATCGACGAACAGCCTTTGTTATACTTAAATAAAATCGTAAACCTGTGCAGGGATAAAGATATCCAACTGATCCTCTACAGCGCACCGTCGCCAAAGTGCTGGTCCTACGCCAAGCACAATGCAGCCGCAGACTTTGCAAACGAAAAACAGCTGACTTACATTGACTTAAATTTAGATATCGATACCCTGGGCATTGACTGGGCAAAAGACTCCCGTGATGACGGGGATCACCTAAACTACTTTGGAGCAAAAAAAGTGTCGGACTATATGGGTAAATTCTTGTCAGACCACACGGACCTGACTGATCACCGGAAAGAAGAACGGTTTGCAGGCTGGAACAAAGAGCTGAACAATTATCTTAAGCTTACGGAACAGAATTAACTCTTAAAGAGCATTGGGCAGCCGGAAAACAGGCTGTTTCCAATGCTCTTTTGTCACTATTTCTGTATGTAGCAGGACATGAAATCCGCCAGCTTGTTGCATGCCATTTTCAGCTGTTTTAATTCCGGGAGGTAAACGACCCGGAAATGATCCGGTTTTTCCCAGTGGAACCCGCCTCCATGAGTCAGCAGGATCTTCTTATCCTTTAAAAAGTCTAATACAAACCTTTCATCATCATAAATGTTAAATTTACCGGTATCGATCTTCGGGAACATGTAAAAGGCTGCTTTGGGCTTTACCACCGAAATTCCCGGAATCTCATTTAGCGCCTGATACGTGTATTCTCTCTGTTCGTATATTCTCCCGCCCGGTACCATCAGTTTTTCAGTTTCTTCTTCCATCTCCAGCGCATCCTCGATCACGGACTGGGCCGGGACATTGGAGCAAAGCCGCATGGAGGATAACAGGTTTATCCCTTCCACATAGCCTTTTGCAAAGGATTTATCGCCGCAAAGGCTCATCCAGCCGCAGCGGTATCCTGCGATCAAATGGGATTTAGAAAGGCCATTGAACGTAATGGTCAAAAGGTCCGGTGCCAGGGAGGCAATGGATACATGCTCTAAACCGTCAAAGACAAGCCTGTCATAAATTTCATCTGCAAAAATGATCAGCCCATGTTTCCGGCTTATTTCCACGATCTCCTCCAGGATTTCCTTTGGATACAGAGTACCCGTAGGATTGTTGGGGTTAATGATGACGATGCCCTTGGTCCTGCTTGTGATTTTGTTTTTTATATCGTTGATATCCGGGTACCAGTCTGCCTTTTCATCGCACGTATAATGGATGGCAGTTCCGCCTGAAAGAGTTACGGATGCAGTCCATAACGGATAGTCGGGAGAAGGGACCAAAATCTCATCCCCGCAGTTTAACAGCCCCTGCATGCTTAAGGTGATCAGCTCGCTTACGCCGTTTCCCGTGTATACATCATCCACAGTGACCTGGTCAATCCCTTTTTTTTCTTACAGTATTTGACGATTGCCCTTCTGGCAGAAAGAAGCCCCTTGGAATCCGAGTACCCTTCTGTATGGGACAAATTTTCGTTCATTCGTTTAAGCAGCTCCTCCGGCGCACGAAAACCAAAGGGGGCCGGATTCCCGATATTTAACTTTAATATATCAATTCCCTGGTCAATCATCCGGTTCGCTTCATCCATGACCGGACCTCTGATATCATAACACACATGATCTAACTTACTGGATTTTTCAAAATTCCTCATCACTGCTCTCCTCTTTCTAAGTAATTTAATAGATGAAGGTAATAAAAAAACGCCCTAAACGTCAAAACGTTTAGGCGAATATACAATCCGTGTTACCACCTAAATTCAGAGAAATCTCTGCACTCTCTACGATACCATCATATCGTGTCCCTGTAACGTGGGAATACGTTGAAGCCTACTAAACCATCTTCCTGGAATCAGGGAACATCGTTATTCGGTCCAAAGCTCCGAGACTGCTTCGATATACTAAAATAAAGATTCGCACCAACCATCTTCTCTCTGAAATTCATTGTATATGTACTATTTCTCTTCATTGCCTTTTCACTATTTCCGCAATAATAACACAGGCAGAAGGAATTGTCAATTACTAAAATATTTTAGCATCACCATAGACTGACCCTGTCTCAAATTTCCCCATCTGCAGGAAACCGGATTCCTCCCCTGCGTCTTGCAGTTGTCTGGATCTCGCTTACAAGCAGGGTGTGGTCCAGAAGCTGATAGCATTTTTCCAGATCATTGCCGCTGATCATATCCTGAAATTCCATGAATTCATTTATCATGCGGTGGTCAAAGCTGTCTTCATTTACAAAGGATTTTGTATCATCATTCATGATGATTTCAAAGCTTCTGCAGATGCTGGCAGGCGTATCCTGATGGATGACCCCTTTCTCCCCCTGGATATAATTTGCAACAGGAGCCTTGCAGTCCTTGGCGCCGACGCAGGTGCATTTAAATGTGCCGTAGTCCAATATCAGTATCCCGGAAGTATCGATCCCTCTCTCCACATTTGGGAAATATTCCACCTTAAGCGGCCTGCCGAATAATCCTGCAGCGTAATGGATGTTATAAATATTAATATCCATGAGCGCGCCGCCGGAACGCGCGGGATCAAAGGCAGGCAAAATAAGGCCTTCTTTAAAGCTGTCATATCTTCTGGAATACTGGGAATAGTTTAACTGCACGATTTTTATATTTCCCAGGGACGGCAGCAGTTCTTTTACTTTTTTTATAATTTGGCAGAAAAAGAGTTGTGACCGCTTCAAATAAAAACAGCCTCTTCTCTCTTGCCAGCCCGCTTAATATCAGGGCCTCCTCAAAGGTTGATGTAAAGGGTTTTTCAACAATCACATGCTTACCTGCCTCCAGTGCCTCTTTCGTATACTGGAAGTGCAAATGATTGGGCAGAGCCACATAAACCGTATCCACACCGCTGTTTAGGAAGTCCTGATAATCCGTAAAAATATGCTTTATATCATATTTTTCTCCAAGCTCCCTTCCCACATCCTCACTTCTTTTCGTACAGCAAATGGCCGTCAGCTCCACCTTAGCTAAATAATGAACGATTGGCAGAAACTCCTTCACAATCATTCCTGATCCAACGATACCTAATTTCATGCTTAACACCTCTCAAGTACAATCTAAAGTTTCTTTCATCCCCTTTTGCCTTGCCCTGTCCAATGCCCGCCGGACACATATGGGAACAGCCAGAGGCGGCTTAAATGACCCTTCTTAATTCTCCTGTTACAGAATCTATTACCAATCCGTATACCATGATCTCCTCCGGGACAAAGGGATGGCTGCGTATCAGCTCTACGGACTTTTTGATGGATAAATCCAAATCTTTAAATCCTCCCAGCCATGAATCAAAATCAATGCCATAGTATTTTACCATGTCAATATCCTTTTGTACGATTCCCCGATGTTTCATTTTTTTCTATGATTTTCTTGCTGTCCGTATGTCTGGCTCCGCAATCAGTATGTCCGATTACAAGGATTTCCTTGACATCCAGTTCATAAATTCCAATCAGCAGGCTTCTCATGGCACTTCCAAATGGGTGGGAAATAATTCCCCCGGCATTTTTAATGATTTTTGCATCCCCGTTTTTAATCCCCAGGGCTAAGGGCAATAATTCCGTTAATCTTGTGTCCATACAGGATACGATCGCGATCTTTTTATGGGGGAATTTGTCGGTAATATATTTTTCATAGCCTTTGTTTTCAACAAATTCTTTATTATATTGCAGTATTTCATTAATCATCTTTTATCCTTCACTCTTCTTCCGTATTATTTATTCCGTCCTGGCATTAAAACAGCTTCAGATATTCTCCGTATCCTTCTTTCTCCATATTTTCTTTGGGAATGAATCTTAAAGAAGCGCTGTTAATGCAATAGCGCAGTCCTCCCCGGTCTATGGGACCATCTTCAAATACATGGCCCAAATGGGCATCTCCCAGCTTGCTTCTCACCTCTGTACGGAGCATTCCATATCTCCGGTCCTCAATGTCCTTTATGGACTCTGAATCAATTGGCTTGGAAAAGCTTGGCCAGCCGCAGCCTGATTCAAACTTATCGGTTGACATAAAAAGCGGTTCCCCTGTTGTAATATCCACATAAATTCCATCTTCGAATTTATCAAAGTATTCATTTTTAAAGGGAGACTCTGTAGCGCTGTTCTGCGTGACTTCAAACTGCAGGTCAGTCAGGCTTTCTCTCAATTCACCCTTGGTTTTTATTTCGTATTTTTTTGCTTTTATCCTCTGCCTTCTTTGCCTTTTCAAATTTATCCGCACCAATATGGCAGTATCCGCCCGGGTTTTTATCCAGATATTTCTGGTGGTATTCCTCAGCCCTGTAGTAGGAGGTAAGCGGCTTAACTTCAATCGCTATTTTCTCTTTATAATTTCTCTGAAGCTCATTTATGGAATCCCGGATCACCGGCTCATCTCTGCCATCTGTGAAATAGATTCCTGTCCGGTACTGTGAACCAACATCGCCGCCCTGGCGGTTCACGCTTACTGGATTGATCACATCATAATAAAGCTGCAGCAGATAGGGCAGTCCTATTACGCTGTCGTCATATTCCACCTTCACGGTTTCCGCATGCCCGGTATCATGGCTGCACACTTCCTTATAAGTTGGATTTTCAGTATTTCCATTGGCATATCCCACCTCAGTAAACAGGATGCCCGGAATATTTTCCAGGTACTTTTCTGTTCCCCAAAAGCAGCCGCCTGCCAGATAAATTTCTTTCTTCATAGGAATCACCTCTCTTGAAAATATAAATAACCGCCAGTTACTCTGTCGTGGAATCATCTGATATGATATTGCTCCATCAGATTCACCGCCGACCTAAGGATCTGCGCCGTCATGCCCCATATAATCCAATTTTCATATTTGTAAAATAAGACGTCATAAGTTCCTTTTACCCAAGGGTATTTTACCCCTCCCGGTATCCACTCATACGGAAAATCCTCCGGTGGCTCTGAGATCAGTTTGCTCACAAATCTCTCCGGTTTCTGACTGCGGAAAAATCCAGCGGGATTTTTATGATCTCATCTACTTCATCCCTGCTGAATGTATCCTGATAATCGCTTATAACGCCAATAAAAGGATGGATCATCAGGTTAAAGGGTGACAGATAAATATCTCCCGGACCCATCACCTCAATCTGCCGGGGCAATATGTTCAGCTCTTCAACGGTCTCACGCACCGCACATTCTTTAAGGGTTTCCCCGGCTTCAAGCTTTCCACCTGGAAAACAAACCTCTCCTGGCTGGCGTTTTAACTCATTGGACCTTTTTTTCAAATAATAAATAAGTGACCCCTGAAATGCGGATCAGGGGAATCAGCACCGCATACTTTCTGAATTTTTCTTCTCCGATCATTCCAGGACGCCGGATTGAAAATTGTTCTTTCTCCAAAATAATGGCCTCCCTCCGTTTGCAGATTGGTCCAGGCATGGATTAATCCAAAAATCATGTAATAAAAGCTAAATAAATTTTACACTAATTTTTATATAATAACAATAGTTATTCCTACTTATACACTATATAATCATCCTTTTTTTTCATATCATTGGCCGGTAACCTAATGCAGAACAAACCTATCATTGCCATGATACAGGACAGGAATTTGTTCCTATTCGCTCCCTTTTATGCAAAACCGCCAAAGGTAGTCTCTGGCTTCCTCTGCATAGTCAACTCCCACACGTTTTGTTGCTATGATATTGAAATTTTCGTCTGTACCTTCCTCAAAATATACCTGATCGCCGCATAAGTCTATGCCATTAAAGCTTCTATCCAATGATAATGCAATGCACAGTTTTCCCGGCCCGTTTATGAGACCCTTTCGCTGGCTTTTAGAAAGCTGTTCATACTCTTTTCCAAATCTCTTTTGGGCCATCAGCTGGATTCCCTCTACTGGCTCGGCAGCCCTTATTAAAACTGCCTGCGGAATTCCCTTCTCCCTTGTCACCACATTGAAGCAGCTGTACATCCCATAGATAAGAAACATATAGACAAAACCGGGATCTCCATACATTACTTCCACCCTTGCGTCCTCTTTCCTCCGTAAGAATGGGCAGCCTTATCTTCAATGCCCATATATGCCTCTGCCTCCACGATCTTGGCAGCGATTCTCTGGCCTTCCCATTCGTGGACAAGTACCTTTCCCAATATTTCCCTGGCGACCAGGATTGAATCCCTGTTATAGAATTCTCTGTCTAGTTTTTTTCATCCCATTGGCCTTCCTTTCGAATGTTAGTGATGATGAATTTTGAAAGCAGGTTATGATCCTCCTATTTGAACATTGCGCTGGAATTTAATACTGAAGTACTGTATACAAAAAGCACGTCCTGATCGTCAAAGGTTATATAATCACTGATCAGGTCACTGGAAATATATCGTATATCGATCATGGTCACTTTTGAATACCCGTCAAGCAAAAGGGGCGCCAGGCTGCTGCCAAAGGAATCCCGGAATATCACCAGCTCTTTCCCGTTTTTTACGGAGGGATTGCTGATTTCCAAAAGGGCCGCCGCACCGGATAAATACACATCATACGGATCATTTCCCGAAAGCTTTTCAACATCATACACTGCCGTGGTTTTTCCTGTCTCCCAATTATATACGGTACAGTCATCTATAAGATCACTGGTAAGGTATTTCAGCTTATCCGGTTTCATCGGCAGGGCGGAGTGCCCATAATATACTCCGTAAAAAGGCCGTTCCGTTTCTATTTCCGCATATTCTCCTGATTTTTCTTTCTCTTCTCCTAAAGTACTCTTTATTTTATCCGTCACCCTGGTAAGCCGCTCCTGCTTCCAGTGAATATCCGTCTTATAATAATCATCAATTTCCAGAAGATCTGATATATCGATATACTCCGCAAAGTCTGTATCTGCTTTCATCATTTCAAATAGTTTCGAATAGTCCATAGAGGGATAGCCATTTGCCTTTGAAAGAAAATATCCCTTATCAGGAACAATGGTAAGATAAACGTTTACATTCCTGCCCTCCATGTATTTTTCATAAAGATACCGGAATTTATCCGCTGCTCTTTCAATGGAGGCTTCATTCAAAGGGTATTCCATTTTTACGGCGTACCCATCCTGAATATAGATGCCGTTATTATCCTTCTGTCCCAATGGATAAAACCTGACATACGCCTTTATGGTACGAAATAAAAACCGGCAGGGAAACTGGTCTTTGGCGTATTGCTCAAAATCCTCCATAAAATCTACCGTAACCAGGCTTTTAAGTGTAAATTCCGGAAAACCTGCCAGCTTTCTTCTTTCACTGGCTGATATGTCATGGGTTGGTGAAAGCCATGAAGAAAGCGCCAGAAGAAACCATAGGGTTCCTGTCAGAATCACTATAATCCGATTGATTTTTTTATCTTTCATTCCTGCCCTCCTTAAAAGCGAAAATACAGAAATGGATTAAAAGAAGCATCGATTAAGTATGCCGTTGTCAGTAAAAGCAGCAGCACGCATACAAAAGGCTCTGCCCCGGTAAGGAAAATCCCTCCGCATGGCGTTTCACGAATGCGGCCTATAACCCTTTTTGGCAAATCAGTGCTTCCTGTTACAGCTATTGCAAATATGATAAAATAGCTTCTTAAGTAATAGGCTGACTGGATTCCTGTTAACGGCAGTCCGCTCATCCCGAACATGGAACGAAGCCGTTCCGCTGATGTACCCAGATCAGGAGCGTCAAATATGACAAAGCTTATAATTACAAGAAGCATGACATAAAGGTGGGAAATGCTTTCCGGCATTTTCTTAAGGAAACTGCCAAACCACAGCTTCTCAATCATCAGGAGAAAGGCAAAGAACAATCCCCATATGATAAAATTCCATGCGGCACCGTGCCATAAGCCGGTCAGCATCCATACCAGAAAGATATTAAAGAGCCAGCGCATCCTGCCAACACGGTTTCCTCCTAAGGGAATATACAGATAATCCCTAAACCAGGTTCCCAGAGACATATGCCACCTGCGCCAGAATTCAGTAATACTTTTGGAAATAAACGGATAATTGAAATTTTCCTGAAAATCAAAGCCAAACAACTTGCCTAAGCCAATTGCCATATCACTGTATCCGGAAAAATCAAAATAAATCTGTAAAGTAAAGGCTCCTGCATAAAGCCAGTAAAATAATACGTTTCGCTCCTGGGAATCTGCAAAGATTTTGCACAATTCCCCAAGGGAATTGGCGATCAGGACCTTTTTTTGAAATTCCAAATAAAAACCTGCGAATTCCTATGCGGGCTTTTATAAAGCTATGTTCCCTACGGTCAAGAGCCTGTGCAATATCGGTATATCTTACAATAGGGCCTGCGATCAGCTGAGGAAAAAATGCCACATAGGTGGCCAATGATAATAAGTTCTTCTGTGCTTTTGTGTTTTTACGGTAAACATCTATGGTATAGCTAAGAATTTGAAAGGTATAAAAGCTGATGCCAATAGGAAGAACAACTTTTAACATTGGGACTGAAAATCCGGTCAGGGAATTGACGTTTGCAATAAAAAAATCGGCATATTTAAAATACCCCAGCATTCCCAGAGAAAAGACCACCGAAACAAGCAGCCATCTCCTTCCCCAAACCGAACCGGAGCACCGCTCTATAAGCAAACCAAGAATGTAATTCACCAGTATGGATATGACCATAAATATGATGTATTTAGGCTCTCCCCAGCCGTAAAATATGAGGGAAGAAAAAAAGCAGCACACCGTTTTTCATTTTCTTCGGACAAACAAAGTACACACCTATGACCAAAGGCAAAAAAATAATATAAAAATGTTATACTTGAAAATACCATGCTCTCACCCGGCGGCCCTTCTGATTTCTTTCGTGTTTCAATACTTCTTCTGCGGCTGATCATACTGCTGATCACACTGTTTTGTTTTATCTGATATTATTTTGATAAGGTAAGATCAAAATCCGTACCGCACATTTCCTTAAAGGCATCCACAATCTGCTGGGAGGTTACAGTATCCTTCATGGTGGAAGCAACCATAACAAGCATTACCAGATCATTGTGGGTAACAATCTGAAGATCATCTGCCATGACACAAATCCACTTTCTCTGATCAATTCCATCCCGCATTCCCTTTGCAACGGCTTCCGCATCGGCAGCATCATTTACACGGGCGAGCACCAGGGAATATGCCTGTGAACTGATAAGCGCTTCGGATACAACGGCTTCCTTTACTTTAGACGCATCCTCCAGGCCCATGTTGTATTTCACCATATCCTTGTTTGCTAAATCAATGGATGTATTTTCCACATTCAGATCAACCTTTGCTTTTTCGTAAATCGTTCCAATGACTGAGGTCAAATCTCCTTTCAGGCTTCCGGCTCTTTGCCGCCTCCCTCTGCCTTCCTGCAGCCGGTGACTAAGACCATAAGCATGGCCGCTAAAATAAAAATCGCTGATATTTTAATTCTCATCTTCATATTTTTCTCCTTTATTTAATAGTCAAGCGGATATTCGCAATCCACGACCCTGCTTGCTCACAACGTGCCCCGCTCCGCCGGGTATAACCCAATAGCAGCTATTGCTGCTTGTCAGATGGAGTAAGTCCCCAAAAACTCCATTTCCCGCTGGATTCTATTTCCCTTAAATAAAAATCGTCCTTTTTGAGGACGAACCAGATCTTTATCTGCATCATGTGACTTTGATCCTTGTTATTTTTTTACTTTTCCGCTTTAAATATACCATGAAAGCAGACTCCCGCATAGTAAAAGATTTCCCGACCGGTTTTCCCTTAATACAAAAAAACCCAGCATATGCTGTTCATATGCCGGGTTCCATGATCATTTGTTTTAGCGTTCCATAAGAGAATGCATGATATTAAGAATATTCTGCTTACTCATTGGTTCCGCATGTCCCATCACGCAGATATCAAAATCAAATCCTTCCATCGACGTAATTAAGGAACGCAGTTTTTCTTTATCTAAGCAGGAGTTATTGTAATAATCCACCCCAACCGCATCTCCAATAAATAATACTCTTTCCTGAGGTATCAATATGCATACACAATCCTCACTATGGGGAGATACCACATGATGAAGCTCTGCAGTTATATCTCCCAGATCTATTTCCATCGATTCACCAAATGAAAGATCGGAGGTTTCCACACGTATCTCTGAAAGCAGCGGATATTCCTTGCGGATACAGGTATCGGCAAATTCAATCTCAACCTTTGCTTCCAGCCTTTTTTTCATTTCAGTATCCGTCCATTCCCACTTCGCCATTTCCTCTAATTTAACATTTGTGTTTTTATGAGCAATCGTAATCCCTTCCACCGCATGCATACCAAATGTATGATCCAATGCCAATGGGTAACCGCCGTAATGCCTGGTTTTCTTAATCCTTCCCTGCACAGCGCTTCATAAAATAATTCAACATGTTTTTGGGAATTACCTGCGTCTATCATGAAAGAATATTTCTGTCCATTTATATATCCAAGAACCGGCCTGTCGGCCTCTTTATCAAACATGCTGTAAAAAAACACGATCTGTCAGCTGTCTAAATTCCACAAAAATCCTCCTGACTATTAAACTCTTATATCTACGTGCTGGCCTTTCGCCTGATATTCAGACGGTTGTAAATACATTGAGTTTATATTATCCAAGGGTTTTTCACCATCTGCATCCTCTATGGAACTCCATGTTTACTTCTTCCGTCCCCTGTTTATTATCTTCGGCCTTTGTTTCCTTTGTTACCTTTTCTTCTTCTGCTTTTTCCAATGTTGTTTTAATGTCAGAAGTACGCTTCATCATATCATAAGAGGCATCTTTTATGCGTTCATTCACCTTTGCAAGTTCAGCTTCCTTTCTTTCTGTAGAGCCTCTTCCTTGATCCGTTTTTATTTCTCTTTCCAATACACCGGCTCTGCCTTCCATACCTGTTTTCACGGATTGAGTTACGTTTGCCTGCTTTATTGAGGTATCAGCACGAACCATCGTTTGCATGAAATCAGTTCCCATCGTATGGAAATCCTGCTTATCCCTATCGGGAGAAGCATTTCAGGACCATTAACTTTAGCAGCTGCCTTTTCCCGCTTTTCCTGTTGAATTTCCACTTTTCTTTGGGACAGCTGTTTATTTAAATCCTGAAGCTGCTGCTGCAATTCCTTTTGCCTGTTCATTTTCTCTTCCAAAGATATTTTTTTTCATTATTGGCCAGGCTTTGCAACTGCTTTTGCACATCTTCAATTTGGTCCTGAATCGACTTCAGTCTGCTGTCCTGATTTCCGCTATTGATATTCTGCACCTGACCATAACTGGCCGAATGACCTGATGTAATGTTTGTAATTGTCATGACAAAATCCCCCTATAAATTCTTTTGTAAATACTGCTTATTAATTGATCCCTGCCAGCTTGTAAACCTTCAGCCCTGACTGCTCTGCATGAACCGATCAGCTTTTCTTTATCATGCAGAGATATTGTAAACAGGGAATTCTTTAAGGCAATTTGGCTTATATCCAAATCTTTATTTCCATTCCGGCACGTAACCGAAGGCTTATAATGGTTTACCAAATGTTTATGTTTTCTGTAAAAACATCTTTTCCATCTTTTTCCGCTACAATCCTTAGCTTTGATGGAACAAAACTTTTTCCTTTATATTCAGGAGTACAGGCATATTCATTTATCTTATCTTGTCTTAATAAATCCTCAACCATATTGTCGTATCTATCTTTTATCTCTACTACAACAGGCGGCACAAAAAGTCTGTTTCTCGCAGATTCTTCTCCATTAAAACGCAATGGCATTAAATACAGTGGCCGTAATACTCCCTGGTTTGTTAATTCTATGGCTTTTTCAATAGAATCAATTTCTGAAAAATCTGGTTTTACTTTCTTTTTCTGTTTAAATCCATCAAATAATCCCATAATTTAATACCTCTAAACAAATATCGGCTTTCTTTCTTAATATATAACCTTTTTATGCCTTTATTTTGTTTTTATTACAAGAATGAATGCGCGTATCTAACCGATAAAGTGGAATTTAATTCATAGCCAGACTAAAAGTTCATAATCCATATGTTCTCCTGCAACTTCAGGATTATCAGGATTAATCCTTTTTCGTACAAGTTGAAAACCCATACTTTCATAATTTTTTTTGCGCTGGAATCCTAAAATAAGTCCGTAAGAAACAACCGCTGTCAGTATTATCGTTAACTTTGATAATATTCCATTAGCTCCGACGCAATGGCCGCCAGCCTTTTTTTCAGGCTCTCAGGTTCTATAATCTGAATGGCTTTTCCATAGGATAAAAGAAAATATGGCACATATCCATTCATAACTCTGTCATCAAGTAAAAAAACAGCCTGGTTTAAAGTCCTCTCTTTTAGGTAATGGCCTAAAAACCAGTGAATGCACAAGTCGTCCAAGGCCTCTGACCTGCCCTTGATCACGACTGAAACCATCTTGTCCTTATCCACCAAATCAGGCAGTAGATTCTGTAAAAAGAATTCCCTGGCAGAAAAAGCTTCCGGCCGTTTAAAAGTCATTTCTGTCCGCTTTATCTGTAAAATCCGTTCAGCCCGGAAGCTGCGGATTTTATTCCTCAAGTGGCAAAATCCGATGGTATACCATTTATTGTTCCAATAGATTATACCATAAGGATCAATCACCCTTTGTCTGGATTCTTCCTCACGGCCTGTACGATATTCAATTTCCACGGAATACTCGTTTGCAACAGCCCTCTCCAATTCTACCAATTTCAGCTTGACAGACGAATCAATATCACGGCTTATTACTTCAAAACCGGTTAAATGCCGCTTGAGAATGGTTTCCTGTTCCTGGTTTGAATACTTTTTCAGTTTTTTCGGTTGCCCTTTTTAATGCCTCACTAAAAGGGCATCCTGCTTCTTTTGCAAATACGGCGGCATGGAGAATGGCCTTTTGTTCCTCAACATCAAAAAATAAAGGCGCATTGATAAAATCATTGAGCAGGCTATACCCGCCATTCTGACCTGCATCGGATACAATCGGCACCCCGCTGGCACAAAGAGAGTCAATGTAACGGTAAACAGTCCGTATATTGATCTCCAGCCTTTCCGCTATTTGTTTTGCAGTAATTTTGGCTCCTGAATTCAGCATCCAGAGAATCGCCAGCATATTATCGTTTTTTAGACATAGCCTAACCTCATTTACTCCCTTTTTATAATTTATCATTAGAATCACAGCCCCGTTTTTTTCCCTCTGTAATTAATTTACACAATAAGTATTAAAATTACAAATAAAAACTAATGATCATGATATATATTTACACGCCTGAGCATACTACGCAGCCACTGGCCCTATCCTTGTGCAGCAATCTTCTTAGCCCCACACCCAAAAGCGTTATGCTGCGCCGGCTTACTGCTCTTGGCCGCCCCATTTTGTTATATTAAGGAAAGGTTTCCAATATATTACTACTGTAATGATATCATGAGGTATAATCAATGGCTGTTCCATTAAATCAAGTAGTAAATCCTACAAATGAACAACGGCACGAAATGATCAGAAATTCATTAGAATCGGCTGGCCGGCCGGAAGATTACGAATATATTGTTAATTTACTGAGTCCTCCCCCGGATATCACAAGCTATGCATCACCGGGAGAACTGAAAGGAGTAAGAATTGGCGTCATCGGCGGAGGCCTGGCCGGCTTATCCGCTGCTTTCGAGCTTCGTAAGCTGGGAGCCGATATTACAATTCTGGAAGCCAATGACAACAGAATCGGAGGAAGAGTTTATACCTATTATTTTGATCCGGAAGGAAAATACTACAATGAATTCGGAGCTCACAGAATTCCGGCAACTCATGAAACAACCTGGCACTATATGAATTTGTTTGGACTTAACACCTTGCCTCTGTCAGTAAGGCAGCGCAACAATTTTTTATACGTACATAATACCCGTTTAAGAACATCAGACTCCATCCAGCAGATGCTTTATCCCTTATATGATTTGACTCCTCAGGAAAGAAGCACTCCCTGGGCAGAGCTTGATGATTATGCCTTTTTGTATCTGATGATGCAGCTCCCGCCTGATATCAGGTCAGAGCTAATACAAATTTTACCGGAATATTCTCCGGAATATCTGACTCTCACAAACTATACTGTCCGGCAGACTTTAGAAAATCTGGGATTAAGCCAGGGAGCCATCAGCCTGATCTCAGGGGTCAGTCCAGGTACCGGTGCCCTGCTCAACATCAGTTATGATGAAATCACCCAGGAGGAATATACCCTTGATTACCGCAACACCTATACCATTGAAGGCGGAATCGTAAACCTGCCATATGCCTTTCTCCAATCCTTTCTGTCAGACAATCCGCCCCAGTATCAAGATATTCCAGCTTCCCAGCTTGGTACGGTTACTTATCGTCCCGGCCAGACGGTTACAGGCATTTATCAGCCGCAGAACAGTAGTCAAATACTCCTGGTACAACGCAATGTGAAGAGTCTTAAGAGAACTGCCGATGCTTTTGATTACGTTGTATGTACGATTCCCTACTCCACGCTGAGAGAGGTTGAAATCAAACCATTTTTCAGTAATCCTAAGATGCAGGCCATTTTAGAGCTCAACTATATTAATTCGCAAAAAAACACTTTTTATGTGCAATAAACGTTTTTGGGAACAGGATACGGATTACGGACGAATGGTGGGTGGTTTTTCCCAGACAGATCTGCCGATTCAGTACATCTTCTATCCGGGAGATCATATTCTTTGCCCCGATGTTTCCTCCTGCTCCCCATATGAACCCGGGGTGCTGGTAGCTTCATATAATTATCATTTAAATGCAACAAGAGTAGGTAACATGGAAGAATTACTCCGGTATGAACTCATAAAGGAGAATGTGGAAGAAGTTCACGGATTGCCAAGGGGATTCTTAGATTCCATTGTGGAAGACCACAAGACAGTGGTGTGGGATAATCAGCCCTACAACCGGGGCGGTTTTGCCGCGACGCTCCCAGGCCAGAAAAAAATTATTTGCCTATGAGATGCTGAAACCTGAATTCAATCAAAGGATCTACTTTGCCGGTGAACACCTGTCCACAAAACATGGGTGGATGCAAGGGGCATTGTATACCGGTAAGGAAGCCGCTAATCAGCTGGCAAATTGGTTTCACAGCCAGCTTTCATAATATTATGAAATGGCAGAGGCTGTGCTTCAAAACCAGGGTGAGTTGGTTTTGCAGCACAGCCTTTCCCTGCCTCATCGGGTGACTAAGTTATCACTTAAGAAACAGATTCATAACTTTTACCGTTTGTTCTTTATTTCCATAGGTCATTTTCACCCTGTCCACTTCAATATACCCCATCTCACACCAAAATTTATGCCCTTTGTGGTTCTCTTCTACCACCCCAATCCGTAATGCTCTGCCATGTTCTTCCAAAACCCAGTCTTTTATAAAGTCATGCAATCTTCTTCCCAAACCGCTTCCTCTTACATTTGGGTCGAGCATAAGTAAACCTATGATCATTCCCCGGCTGCTTTATAATCTTTAACCATATCAATTACCGCAATTAAAACACCATTCTTTTTATAAACTCCAAAAACATACTTATCCTTCCGTGTTTTTCCCGGCGGCAAATCAAACAAGATGCTGTTTCCTGCATCTTTTCCAGGCGGCCTGCCTTCCGTTAGTTCAAAAAAATCCGAACATCTTTCGCAAAGATCTTGTACATCAGGCTCAGCCTTTCCCGTCAGTAAACGGATATTGTATTCATGTTGTCCTATTCTTTTATTTCCTATCAAAAGTAACCCTCCTTTCCTATATTTCAACAAAAAACATGTATTTGCTATGTTTCAGGGATATAAAAAATGTGTATTTTATCGGAAGCGGGTATACTTCCTCTGCCCTCTCCCAGCTATAAAAACCGCCTGACTTTTTTTACAGTATGCCGCGTATTTTTCACCGTATATTTCTTTTAACGACTGTTCCTCAAGAAGGATTTGCCGGTTGAAAAGCCATATTCCTGTAAAAACATAAATCAAGATTATCCAATTGGGAATAATTAAAAATATTCCTATCAGAACCAATCCAAATGCCGTGTAAATGGGATTGCGGCTTATGGAAAAGGCACCTGTGGTAACAAGCTCTCCCGGATGGTCTTCATCAAGGCCCACACGAAAGCTTTTTCCAAATGAAATCAGAGCATAGATAAACAGTAAAATGCCTATTATGCATACAGCCACGCCTATCCAGCCGGTAACTTCATGATTAAACAATTCACCCCCTGTTTCAGGCAGACCAAAAGCGCTTGCAAATACCATGTAGAATAGCAGAAATGCAAATGGCAGGATCAGAAAATCCTTCTTATCCTTCCCGCCAAATTGAATGGCTTTAATTCCAAGCCTTTTTAATTGGAACGTCCGTGCTATAACAAGTATTACAAGAGAAACCAGGGTTGCTGCTGCAATATATCTCACTATAGATTTCACTCCTTTTCTAAACCCATCACAGTGCACCGCTCAGTCAGAACAAGCAGGGTTGTTTTACTTTCCAATGGATCACGTTCACCTTGTTTATTAGTCCACCGTCCCTTATTTTCAATCGGCTTCCTCCCTGACCAACCTTTACTTCAAGATAAATACAAACCGCAAAAATAACAATTAAAAAAACAACAGGCAGAACCATCATCAGCTTCTCACTTATTATAGACACCATGGTAAGCTGAATACAGGTAAATAAAAGCATTACCAGAAATCCGATAGCATATAGGTAAATGCTCATTATGCCCTGAAATGCCTGAGTTCTTTGGTAATTCCGCTGATGCCTGGACCTGCCGATGCCAAAGTTGATTCCTGCAAACAGCAGGCCCATTAAAAGCTGGATCAATGGCATAACAGCAAACGTCCCGATGGATTTTGCAGCGTAGCGGTCCACTTCTCCGGCAATGTTGTAATGCATGGGGATTTGCCCAGGCAAAGAAGGATATTTCACTACTGCCGCAAAAACGGCAATGGCAATAGGAACAAGATATAAAAGATACCACGCAGTGCCAATGGTTTTATCAGACCCTTCACTGATCTCTGCAGCTGTCCCGGCATCCAGCTCCCAATCACTTGCCTGTTTCATAGCCTTGACCTCTGAACGCATGAAAAAAAATATATGAAATAACTGACAGCAATATACAGAAATACGCTGCCAAGCTGAATCCACACTGCCCTTTCTGCCGGCATCCAGATATAAAAAGCAGTACTTCCAATTCCCAAAAGCAAACCAGCCGCAAGACTGCTTATGCTGTAATTGCGCCGCAATAATTTGATCTTTGGATCATCATACTCGCTTTCAGGAATGGAAATACCAAAGCAGATATTTTTTCGCATAAAATATGGGGTAAAGGCAGTAGCCGTTAATACAAGAACCCATGCGAGCCCCATAAGCCCTATTATAAAAATCAAACTCTCATTCAAGGCAATTTCCTCCTTCTATGCTCTTCTTAAAACAGTTGTCATACATTAAATCTGACTTTTTGTCGTGGTGACTGCCATCAGTACCATCCCACCTTTTTGCCCAAAACCAGTCTCCCACAGCTCATAAAAAGACAGCCAGCGAAATCCTCCATAGGTTGCAATTTTTACATAAAATTCTTCTTCGAATTCTTCATACCCCACAAGCATAAACCAATGCCAGACCAGATCCTTAAAATTAATATTTTTATGCCGCAGCAGCAAGAAAGGGATTGGGATTCCCTTGTCAATCCGGCTTATGATTTCCATGGCTGCCTCCTTTCCGGGAACCTCTCCCGGACAGCCTGTCAGCCGTATATCCTGATCTCCCACATCTTTTAAATATTTATAAAAGCCGTCCATAAACAATTCCAGCGTATTGATTCCCTGAAAGCGGGGCTTTAGATAGGGCTTCATTATCTTAGAAAAATTTATATAATCTTTTTTTATCAAGTTTTTGTATATCATAGGGATACAGATGGGCTTTATTGTCATGGAGCGCCATATTGATGCAGGCATCGCATGCTGCCGCAGCCCCACAGCCTCCCAGATGCATCATTGGGTCCCGGAACCAATCCTGATTTCCGCCAAAGGAATTTCCGACTCTAAAATAGGGCAATTCTTTTTTCATCTTTTCTCCTCACTTCATTTATATTATAGAAGAATTATAGTACCAGTATTATGTTTCGTAAAGAAAAACAATGTTTTATAAACAAATGACTGCTCAGACTGCGGACATAGCAGCATTATAACACCCATGGGACATGCAGGTGATCTTCCAGGCAATATAAAAAGTCCATGTTTTTCAATATACGAAAAACACGGACCTGTTTTTTGGCTTTAAGCCTGCCGCCATTCTGCTGCTGTCTGCCAAGGTTTACTTTCAGCCAGTTTATGAAAGGTAAAACGCATTTAATAATGATCCCTTCTTAAAATATGTTTACACCCGATATAAGTCAGTCCAAAATAAATGCCATAAATAACAAGGATAAATAATGCCGGAATAAGGATACTGTCCATCATAGTCACACGTTTGAAGGCCTTCATCAAATCATTTACAGCAGTAAGCCCAACAATGGAGTGAGCTATGCCAAGCATAAGAGGCAGTAAAAAGTAAGATAGTATTTGTACAAACAATGCTCTGTCCAGCATTTTCTTTTCGGCCCCCAACTTCCTTAACAGTGCATAACGTTCCTTGTTATCCGCTGCCTGGGCAAGCTGCTGGATTGCAAGAATTGCAGCGCAGGCAACCATAAACACAATGCCAAGATAAATGGCTAAAAAGGATATAATGGCTTTCGCGGCAATGGACGAGGCATAGATCTCTTCTCTGCTTGAATAGTACCAAAAACCTTTCTCCTGATAATCCTCGCTGTTACTATATTGCTTTAGCTTTTCCTGAAGTTCCTTTGATCCTTCTTCTGTTTTGCATGTAATGTTAAGCACATGATCCGATGACTTATGGAAAATTTCAGAAAAGGTATCGTTTACAACAAATATGATACCTGAATCACTGTTGGAAAGTTTTATGTTTTGCACTTCCCCCTTTGGCATGAGAGTATTATCTCCAAGGGAAATTGTTACATTCCTGTCAAGGAACTGCTGTGCAATTTGCTGGTAGACGTCGCCGGAAGCAATGATGAAATACTCATTTTCAAGAAAATCGGCTTTTTCCTTTCCCTGCATTTCTAAAAACTTCTGGTAATCAGAAAACATAACAAAATCAAGAGCTCGTGTTCCCATATCAAAAGACAGGGAAGACTCCTCTACCGGAAGATCCTTGAAACAAAGGTCACCGCGTAAAACACTATATTCATGACGAATGGCATCAATATTTTTTATTGACAAAGGCAAGCTCTCATATATGGTACTATGATTTCCTTCCTCCTTGCTGCCATAAAAGCTGACATCATAAGGTGCAGTATTTTTTAAATCGGCTGACAAAATATTTTTCATGCTGTAACCGGTTGAAAAAAATACCGATTACCAAAAGCAATACAATGCTGACCACTGATATGGATATAAAATTTGTGTTGATCTTACTGGTGAGCTGACGGGTCACAAACATGGTCAGGCCTTTATAATACAGTTTCTTATTTGATTGTACCAGCTTTGTAAGGATTCCCGAAAGAGAAAAGAAAAACAGCAGGGAGCCAACCGTTCCTAAAATAATAGAGCAAAGGAAAATATGATTAATATTGATAATTCCATTTGTCAAAATCAATGCATATGCGGTTCCTAAGAAAACAATGGATACCAGGAAAACCAGTACAGCTACTCTGGTACTTCTGATTTTAAAGCTTTCATTTTTCCGTCCGCCATAAATCAAGTCAATCAGTTTATATTTGCTGACTGCAATTGTATTAAAAATAATTACCGTTAAAAAAATAACTGCGAAATAAAGGATGCTTTTCACCGCTGCATCTGGTGAAAATATGAATTTATAGGCGGTCATATCCGCCTCAAATATTTTTGCAGTAAACACAGACATGAACTGGGAGCCGAAAACACCGATTACCAGGCCGGCAATTAAAGCAAGGAGTCCCATGAGAAATGTTTCAAATACAAAAATGGAAGATATCTTGCCTTTGCTCATGCCCAGGGTCATGTAAATACCCATTTCCTTTTTACGGCGCCTGATGAAAAAAACTATTTGCATACACAATCAAAAAGCCCAGGATCACTGCAACGAATACGGAAATAAAGGATAATATCTTTTTAAGTGCAATCATGGAAGCGTTCACTTCTTCTGTCACTGCCATAATTTCCTGCTGTGCATAGATGGAGTTAAACATATAAAAAATAGAAACGCCAAACACAAGCGTAAAAAAAAGTATACCGTGTAATCCTGCATGCTTTTTCCGACATTTTTAAAAACAAGCTTACTCAGCACTTAAATCACCTCCAAGAAGGGCCATAACCTCCATAATCCGGTCAAAAAAATTCCTTACGTGATTCCTTTCCCCGGATCAGCTCATTAAACAGCTTACCGTCTTTGATGAACAAAATGCGCTTGCAATAGCTGGCGGTAAAAGCATCATGGGTCACCATCAAAATGGCGGCATTGATCTGTTCATTGAGATTTTTGAAGCTTTCCAGGAGCATCTTTGCAGATTTAGAATCCAGAGCCCCGGTAGGTTCATCAGCAAGAATCAGGCTTGGATTGGTAATGATAGCCCTTGCTGCGGCTACACGCTGCTTTTGGCCTCCTGACATCTGATACGGATACTTATGCAATACCTCTGTGATGTTTAAAAGGGAGGCGGCCTGGTGGATCCGCTCATCCATATCTTCTGCCGGAGCTTTCATAATTGCCAGGGCCAGGGCAATATTTTCATGGGCAGTCAGGGTATCCAGAAGATTAAAGTCCTGAAAGATAAAGCCAAGCTTTTCACGTCTGAACTTTGACAATGCCTCCGCTTTCATCTCAGTCACATCTGTTCCGTCAATATAAATATGACCGGAAGTCGCATCATCAATGGTGGAAACACAATTAAGAATGGTGGTTTTTCCGCTTCCCGACGCCCCATGATCCCGATATATTCCCCTTCTGTAATAGTAAAGCTGATATTGTCAACAGCCTTTGTAACATTCCCTTTATTACCGTAATATTTCTGAAGATTTTCAACCTTTAAGATTGTATTCATAGTGTCCATCCTCTCCTCTAGTATTTAGAAATTATATTGGCTAAAATCGTTAAAATATAGATATGGGCCGGATAAAAAGCGTAAAAGAAATATTTCATTCCACGGCCCTTCTGTTTATTGTAGAGCAGCATAAACGGCAAAGCAAATACCATGTACCACTGAATATTATCCAAGAACAGGCTTGTCACACCGATCTCAGGGTTATAAGCCGCTGCAAAGACCAACAAACTGAGCAGGAAATAAAAGATACCTATTTTCTTTTTATCCTGGTTGCATAAATATAATCCGACGCCCAAAACGACCATCATAATACCGCCTTCGCAGAATATGAGGGATGGAACGAAGCGCATGATCCATCTTGTTATAAAGAATAAGTCAGGGTTGGACATGGTCATAAAAACTATGATACTGCTGAAAACAGGAATAAGCATTAAAAATATATATTTTAGAAACGGACGATTCTCTTTCTTACACATGGAAATCCTCTGCATACTGAATATGATCAGACATATTATAAATAATGTGGAAAATATATTATTTATAAGAATACCTCCATTAGGCAATTGGAAGTATGTGTTGACCAGATTATTGCCAAAGTCCATAAATATAAATCCAATCCATAAGCGTATTAAATATTTTACCGGATTTCTTGTGTATCTCATACCATTGGCCGTAGCAAAAATAAATAAAGGTGCTGATAGTCTGCCCAGTATTGTAAACCATAAGGGAATGGGTAAAACACCTGTAAAAGTATAGTGAATATGGTCAAACACCATCAGCACCAAAGCTATTATTTTAATCTGAAAACTATTTAATCCTTTTTGTAACATTTATGATCTCCTTTTCTTTATTTAACTTATATTTATTATAATTTCATCCGCCCCTGCAGCGCCATTGATTTCGCTTACAGGAAACGAACATTTTTGTCACTTTTCATTATTCCGTATAAGCAATGAGCATAGCGCCGCAAAGCGGCATTTGGCGAATGCAGCAGGATCATGGATCCTTGCGCCTATTATACCGGGATCCCTTTATAAGCATTAGGGTTGTAATTATTCGGACTTTTAATCGTCCATACAAGTGCTTTGATCTGGTCATTTGTCAGTTCCAAAGGCTCAACACCGTAATAATGCCTGGCCGCCTGTTTCAGTCCATAACAGCCTTCTCCATAGTAAGCAATGTTACAATAGAGTTCCAGGATTTCATCTTTTGTAAGTTCTCTTTCAAGCTGAACAGCAACAAATAACTCTGCCACCTTCCGCTCATATTTCTTCTCAAAAGAAAAGTACATATTTTTTTGCAAGCTGCTGGGTAATCGTGCTCCCCCCTTGCACAAAGCTTCCCGCAATGATATTATTTGCCATGGCCCTTGCGTGGCAATGGGGTCAAAGCCAAAATGATAATAAAAACGTTTGTCTTCCGATTGTAACACCTGCGCTTTGTATTCTTCCGGTATCTCATCAAATGTGATATAACCATCCTGCTGTTTAAGCTCCTCAATTCTATCCGGCACACTTATGGTTTCTGTTGCAGCCTGATACATTTCATATCCGGCAGAAACCATAGGAGATATTTTTACAATACCCATAAGGAAGCTGATGACAGCAAGTAACAATACACTGATCATGATTATTTTATTTTTCATCAAAATTACTCCTTTCCTGGTTTGCTTCCTCAGTATATCAGGGAAAGGAGTATGGAACCATAGATTTTACTTACAGTAAACGAACAAATTTGTAAGATAAAAGGGCTCCGCTTCAAAAAAGAGCGGAACCCCTTACTGCAGGAAAGACTGTCTGTCTTTTGGAAATGTTATTTTAATTGTTGTACCGTGGCCCACGGATGAGTGGGCTTCTAATCCCAGATACATCTTTTTACAGAGTTCCTTGCACAGATATAGCCCGATCCCCGTGGACTTTGCAAATGCTCTTCCGTTTTCTCCCGTAAATCCCTTTTCAAACACTCTTAAAAGGTCGCTTTCAGAAATGCCAATTCCGTTATCCCGGATAAAAAGAATCATGTTTTCCTGGTTTTCTGAAGCAAAAAACCATAGAGTCAAAGCATCCTTTTTATATTTGATGCTGTTTGCAATAATCTGTCCAATAATGAAATCAAGCCACTTTTCATCGGCATAAACCATATGATCAAGATTGTCCAGTTTGACCTGTGCACCGCACCCTATCAGTTGTTTTGAATGTTTCTTTACAGCAGACTTCACTAAGCTGTCAAGAGAAAGCCTTTTAATGTTGTAGTCAGACGCTACATTTTTGCTTCGGGCATAATAAAGTGCCTGTTCGATATAAGAATCCACCCGTACTGTTTCCTCGGATATTCTCTTTGTTATGTCATTACGGTTATTTTTACAGATAAGATCAATGCAGGAAATTGGGATCTTTATCTCGTGGATCCATGTTTCAATATATTCCCGGTATTCATCCTGGGATATCTTATAGGAAGCAAGTTCGTCGTTCATGGCTTTTGTAACCTGCTTAAGAACCTCACAGAGTACTTCTGCCTCAGCAAAATTTGGTACTTCTAACAGGGAGGCAATATACTGCTTTTGATCCATTGACTCCAGTGTTTTATTCAGTCTATTGTAATATCTGCTGCGGACCAGGTATTCGTATGCCAGCGCACCGATGGAAATTATGACAACGTTCATGCTGATAAGAATAATGGCATAATGGCTGATATGGTAGATATCTAGCAGCAGCACTAAAAAAACAATGATAAAGCCTTGCGCCAATAAAAACAAAATCTTATCTTTTAAAAAGCCTGATAACTTCATATCATATACCCTTGGCCGCGTTTGGTCTTTATTAAATCTGCAGCGCCTATTTCTTCCAGTTTCTTACGCAGACGGTTGACATTGACCGTCAGTGTATTGTCATCAACGAATTCATCCGACTGCCAAAGCTCATCCATCAATTCATCCCGTGAAATGATGCTGTTAGCGTTTTGCATTAAAACAGAGAGAATACGCAATTCATTTTTCGTAAGCTCGGCCTCTTTGCTTTCATAATAAACTGTGCTTTTTGCCATTGACAATGTGAAGCCCTTATATTCTATTTCTGATAAATTATTTATCCGGTTGGTGCGCTTTAATATTGCTCCGATCCTGGCAAGCAAAATCTGAATGTTATAGGGTTTTGTTATAAAATCATCTGCCCCCAGGTTCATGCTCATCAGTTCATCCATATCATTGTTGCGGCTTGTCACGACCATGATTGGCACGTCTGATATCTTGCGGATCTCCCGGCACACGTGATACCCATCATAATATGGAAGGTTGATATCAAGCAGAATTAAATCTGCATTTGAACCCGTTGCTTCCGAAATAATATCTTTAAAGTTATCACTTGTTTCACATGAATAATTATAGCTTTCAAGCAGCGAAATTAATTCTGTTCTCAGAACGATATCGTCTTCTATGATAAACAGCTTCAAATTGAATTTACCTCCCAAATTCCCTTTTATCTTATTGGTATTATACCCATTGCTTATAATAGTTTAGCCATATAATATTCGTCTGCATATGTTCCATCCACAATCATGGAATTTTTCTTTATTCCTTCAACTGCAAATCCATTTTTTTCGTAAAGGTGTTTCGCAGCATCATTGATACACATTACCGTTAATTCAAGTCTGGTAACCCCTTTATCATGGGCCCACTTATCAAGTTCCTTGAAAAATGAGGTGCCGATGCCTTGCCGCTGATAGGATGCACGAATCCCCACAACGATATAAGCAGAATGTTTTACCCTTCTTAAATTGCCTTTTTGCGCAGATATATATCCAACAATTCCATGATCTGCTTCGGCAGCTAAAAACAGGTTATCTCCTATGGCAGCATCATTGATGGCAGATTTTATTCTATCTATATTTTTCGTTCGTTCATTTGGCTCGTACATCATAAATTTCGTCTCAGCATCAAGTGCGGCCATCATCTGCCAAAGGGATTCTGCGTCCTTTGCCTCAATTGGTCTGATGATAACATTCATAGAGTCTTACACCTCCGTTTCATCAACCAAAGCTTGAAAAGAAATCAGAAAACAACTGATCCTGCTCAGGCTTATGGGCAACATAGCCTATGGCAATTTTATTGTTTGTCAGTTCTATTAATTTTTGTGCGCCTTCTTCACCAAAGGCTCCGCATAATTCAACTGCTCCAACACCTTCACTTTCTAAGAAAATGATTTTATCGCATGCCTCTTTAAAATTTCTAACTGTAAAAACATAGCTGATTTGTTTTTCTGTTTCAAAACAAGCCTGATGCTTTTCCGGACTATAGTGACTTCCCATCAGCAAAAATGCAAACTTTTTCTTCATTTTACTCGCTCCTAATATAAATGTTTTTTAATTCAAAACTGCCAGTGATATAAGCCAGGATTTATTTTTTTTCAAATCCGCTCCCAACGCCAGTGATTAAACAGCAAGTGACAATAAAGCCTGAAAGATATCATCTTGATATCTCCCAGGCTTTCATCCTTCCGCACCCCAATTATAAAACTATGAGCTTTCCCCTGGCTACAGACCGGTCAACATTTTAATCTGGTTATTATTATATATTTTCTTAGGTTATTCGTCAATATTCTTTGTATGCGGTTCTGGCAAACACCCTTTTTATAGGCATATTCTTCTTTGTTTCAAACACAGCCTTTATTTATAATCAGTTAATTTTTATTTAGCAGCTGCAGCTTCAAAGGTGATGATTTCTTCGGAAGCTGATGGATATCTTCCTGATTTATAGTCGGAAGATATCACGATATCTTTAAATCCGATGCTTTCAAGCACTAATCGAAACTCTTCTACTCCGTACCACCGTAACGGAAAACACTCTAATTCCGTCTGCACGAGCGTACCTTCACGCCACTTTTCATATCGTCCATGGGAAATTGTATATTGATTGATATAATCAACCTCTACAATTTTATTTTCTAATGTAATGATATCTCCACTGGGGCACTCCCAGGTTCTTGTGGAAACTCGCTCTGTGGAAATATCCTTTTGCAAAAATATATCAACGATTAAGCGGCCGCCGTCGGATAGATGCTCATAAAAGTTTTGTAACGCTTTTATGGAGTCTTCCCTTTTATATAGTAACAGAAATGTTCCCGTCGGCACGATAATAGCCCCATATTTTGTATCCAGTGAAAAAGATTCCATCTTTGCCTCAAAAAGTTTAGGATTCAGGCCCCTTTTTTTACAGTTTTCATGACAGATACGCAGCATATCCGTTGAACTGTCAAAGCCTTCGACATGGAAGCCTTTTTCCAAAAGAGGAATCAATATACGTCCGGTTCCGGTTGCAGGTTCAAGAACCGGACCCTTACACGACTTTAACCGATCCGCATAAAATTCTATATCTCCAAAAGATCGGCCCACAGGCTTATCCATATCATACACTTCTGAAGACAATCTGCCATAATAGCTTAACATTTGTTATCACCTTTCCTTCCTGATTATTCCGTTATTGCACTTTTAACAGGGATATAAATATCCATGACCGTATCCTGCCTATGATGACAGCGTTCATCGTAGAATTCAAAATCAAGTTTCCTTTCGTCGTAAACATAACCGCTGTCTTTAAACCAATCTTCAAAAATATATTTCCACGTTCCTGCAATGACCTTTGCAAACTCTTTCTGCTCCCAATCACCGGTGGTATCCACAGGATTGGTCGTAAAAACAGCGTACTCGGCATCTGGAATTTCTACTGTCAGCATATCTTCTCCGGTATTTGAAAAATCTTCTACAATCACACCCAATAGATAGATTGCTTTGCCATCTTCTGATAAAGGAACATACACCCCCACTTCCCCGTGCTTTGCAGGATTTAAAATTTTGTACATTTTACTTTCTAAATTTTCACCGTTATAGTTGCTCCAGAAAGAAGCAATATCCTTTGTATAAGCTGCTCCGGTAATATCGGTTTTAATTCCATAGCCGGCAACCTTAAATGCAGGTCTTTTTACAATAACAGGACGCCCGCTTTTTGCATCAGAATATCCGGACAGCCGTTCCACATACTGTGTGGGAGTATAGCCAAAGGCTTTACGGAAGGCTTTGGTAAAGCCGCTGGATGTCTCAAACCCGTAATCCACAGCAATGTCAACGACTTTCCTTCCCTTAGATAGTTCCGTGGCTGCTAAGGACAACCTGCGCTCCCGTATGTATTCCATGACAGATGCACCCATGCACAGATTGAAAACCCTGCAAAAGTGAAAAAGAGAGTAGCCGGATTGATTCGCAATTTCTTCTATCGTAATATTTTCTTTGATATGGTCTTCCATGAACTGAATACTTTTTTTTCTATATGTTCTCTGTAATTCAATGCTTACCCCCACCTGACATTTATTTAATAATGATTTAATTATAGCATTAATTTTTTTTAAAAAGATGTTCCTGCATTGCGGAATATCAAGATCGATTCTATTAATAATCACATTTGATATAAGCAGAAGTTATGTTATATATAAAAAGCATTAAGTTTACCAATACCAATTATCATGTTATAATAAAGTGAATTAAATACATCCCATCAGTTTTATCATGGGTTTTAAAGGAGAATCATGCATATGGAGAGATTAATAGGAACTGTTTCAAGAGGTGTACGTGCTCCCATTATCCGACAGGGAGACGACATTGCTGAAATAGTTATTTCAAGTGTAATTGATGCAGCAAAAAGTGAAAATTTTGAATTGCGTGACAGAGATGTTGTCGCTGCTACCGAGGCCATTGTTGCCCGTGCTCAGGGAAACTATGCTACTGTGGACCAAATAGCTGCTGATATTAAAAATAAATTCGGTAATGAAACCATCGGTATTGTATTTCCTATTTTAAGCCGTAACCGTTTTTCCATTTGCCTTAAGGGCATTGCAAGAGGTGCTAAAAAGATCGTGATCATGTTAAGCTATCCTTCCGATGAAGTAGGCAATCACCTGATCGATCTTGATGCTTTGGATGAAAAGGGCATTAATCCCTGGACTGATATTTTGACAGAGGCACAATACCGTGAACTTTTTGGCTACCGTAAGCACACCTTTACCGGAGTTGATTATATTGAATACTACAAGGAGCTTATCCAAAAGGAAGGCTGCGAGGTAGAAGTTATTCTTGCAAATGACTGCCGGACAATCTTAAATTATACAAAGCATGTTCTTAGCTGCGATATTCATACCCGTTTTAGAACAAAACGTTTATTAAAGGCTGCCAATGCAGAGACTGTGTTTGGTCTTGATGATATCTTAACCGCATCAGTTGATGGCAGTGGATATAATGAAAATTATGGCTTGCTTGGCAGCAATAAAGCGACTGAAGACACTGTTAAGCTATTCCCCCGCAATTGCGACCCAATCGTTAAGAAGATTCAGGATGGCCTCCTTGAAAGAACTGGAAAGCATATTGAAGTTATGATTTATGGTGACGGCGCTTTCAAAGATCCTATGGGCAAAATTTGGGAATTGGCTGATCCGGTGGTTTCTCCGGCATATACGGAAGGTCTGGAAGGCCAGCCCAATGAAGTGAAATTAAAATATCTTGCTGATAACGATTTTGCAGATTTAAGCGGAGCGGAATTAAAGGCTGCCATTTCAAATTATATTCAGAGCAAGGACAACAATTTAGTGGGCAGCATGGTATCTCAGGGAACTACCCCCCGCCGCTTAACCGACTTAATCGGCTCCCTCTGTGACCTTACTTCCGGAAGCGGTGACAAAGGAACACCTATCGTATTAGTACAGGGCTACTTCGATAATTACACCAAATAACTCAAAAGGCAATGGCTAAACGCCTGCGTCCAATATAGATGTTTTCAGTTTTTGAGAAAAGCCGTAGGATTTTAAGTCCTACGGCTTTTCTCTTGCCATAAACCCTGTCCACAATCGCCATAAAACCGCCGGCTGGTTCCTGATTTTTTTTACTTTCATAATGAGCCTCCTTACCATACTAAAAAAAATGCAGACATGGTATTGCATTTTGGTTCGTGTCATGATAATATTTAAATTACACCGTAATATTACACTGTAATTTATACATAAGCGAGGTGATAGAACATGTCAAGGGACTTTCAGCAAACTCACGAAAATCTGTTGGTTTGTGCAAAGAAACACTTCTTAGAGTTTGGCTTTGAGCGAGCCAGCATCCGAGAAATTTGCAAAGATGCTCATGTGACCAACGGGGCTTTCTACAACCACTTCGCCGATAAGGAGGCGTTGTTCGGCGCTCTGGTAGACCCGGTCGTCCTGGCCGTTTCCAAAATCTATTCCGATTCTGTAGAAAAGCATTTTGAGATGGCAAGAACTGACGAGCTGAAACAACTGTGGAAATTATCAGAAGAAACGATTCTGGAAATTATTGAGTACATCTATACTCACTTTGATGTCTTTCAGCTGTTGCTGATGCGCTCTGATGGCACGAAATATGCGGATTTTCTGGACAATGTGGTGGGTTCTGAAGTGCAGGAGACAAGGAAATTGGTTGACGAGCTAAAAGCAAGAGGTGTTCCAATCCGTGACTTAGAGGAAGGTGAGTGGCATATGCTGGTTCACTCTTACTATGCTTCCATCGCTGAAGTCGTTATGCACAACTACCCAATGCCAGCAGCCCTTAAATATGCTCATACCTTAGCTGCATTTTTCAGTTCCGGCTGGCAAACCGTTTTGGGGATTTAATCCCCAAAATTTTTGGCCGCAAGTTAGTTTAGCCTAACTATGTAATGTGACAGAAGTAATATCGGCACGATTCTCCTTGCCAGGGATATACAAATTTTTCAAAAGAGAGGAAAAAAATTGAAATGGAAAAAAAGCAACAAACTTACAGGTAAGGATTTAATCAACGTCGGTATTTATACCGCAATGACCCTTGTAATATTCTTTATTATTGGACTACTGACAGCGCTACCGGTAGTGTACCCGTTCCTGTTTATCATTTGGCCGGTTGTTTGCGGTATTCCAATGATGCTGTACTATACTAAAATCAAAAAAAATTGGTATGTTGACCATCACCGGAATCATAAGCGGAATTTTCTTTTACCTTATTGGCTACGGTTGGATTGGCTTGCTTGGCTGGATTTTGGGCGGCATTCTAAGCGATCTTGTTCTGAAAGCTGGTCATTATCAGAGCTTTAAGGTTACCGCACTGAGCTATGCGTGCTTTTGCCTTGGTATCATGGGCTGCCCTGCTAACCTCTGGTTTGCCGGTGAGTCATATTGGGAGAACATTCACAGCTCCATGGGTGATCAGTATGCAAATACTTTACAGTCACTGATGCCATCCTGGATGTTGTATGCAGGTTTTGCGCTGTTGTTTGCAGGCGGTATCTTGGGCGCATTGCTTGGACGCAAATGCTGAAGAAGCATTTTGAGAGAGCTGGAATTATCTGATGGAACAGCTTCAAGCAGTTGCAGGCACAAAAAAAGGCCTTTACCTCGATCCTCGGACAAAGTTGCTGCTGATGGCCGTCGTTGCTACCGCTGAATTTTTGTATAATCATACCGCCTTTATGATTGCGGTGGCACTAATTCCTTTTGTGCTTTTGCTTACCAACCGGCAGTATAAGACCGCCATTACCTTTTTTTGTCCTGTTCACTATGGGACTGGTGGTACAGTCGGTTCAAAATAACATCCAATTTCCTATGGTCATCAATATGATCATTGTGCTTTTGGTTGGACTGGTTCTGCGGCTATTTCCTGCCTTTATGATGGGGGCGTATTTCATAAAATCCACCACTGCAAGCGAATGCGTTGCATCGCTGGGCCGGATGCACATCGGACGGCAGATTACCATTCCACTGTCTGTTCTGTTTCGTTTTATCCCCACCATGCAGGAAGAATCTGCGGCCATCAAGGATGCCATGCAAATGCGAGAGGTACAGTTTGGCACTCAAAAATTCTGGAATAACCCAACTGCCCTAATCGAGTACCGCTTCATCCCACTGATGATTTCAGTAGTTAAAATCGGAGAAGATCTTTCAGCAGCAGCATTGACGCGTGGGCTGGACAATCCAGTAAAACGGACAAACATCACAAAAATCGGATTTACACTCTGGGATGTACTTACCGTATTGATCGCTGCAGTTATGTTGTTTCTCACATTTTTTTGTAATCAGATGGTAAGGAGGCCGGAAAATGATAGAACTAAAGAATATTTCTTTTACATACGAAAATGGAGAATCTGAAAACAGCCTCCAAAATATCGACTTGACGATCAAGGACGGGGAAACAATCCTGCTCTGCGGGGAATCCGGCTGCGGCAAAACAACCCTGACCCGGCTGGTAAACGGGTTGATTCCGCATTATTATCAGGGAAACCTAATGGGCGAAGTGCTGCTGGATGGACAGGAATTAAAAGAATATCCGCTGTATGAAATTGCCAAGCGGGTGGGGTCGGTATTTCAAAATCCCCGGACGCAGTTTTACAATGTGGAGACTACCAATGAAATCGTATTCGGCTGCGAAAACATGGCTTTGCCAGTTCCGGATATGCTAAAGCGGCTGGAAGAAACTACGAGAAACCTCAAGCTGGAGAAACTATTGGATCGGAGCCTGTTTGCCCTTTCCGGTGGCGAAAAGCAAAAAAATCGCCTGCGCATCAGCAGACACAATCCGCCCTGAGATTTTTGTTTTAGATGAACCATCTTCCAATTTGGATATTGCTGCCATAGAGGATTTAATTGGTGTTATTCAGCATTGGCAAGCTAAAAAAAAGACGATCATCGTGGCAGAACACCGCCTATATTACCTTGTCCCATATGCTGACCGCATTATTTACATGAAACATGGGACCATCTGCCGGCAGTTCACCCGGCAGGAACTCCAGGCATTAAGGCCAGAGGAATTGCAGGCAATGGGGTTGCGGGCGCTTGATCCATTTCACCTTCAGCCTGAAGCTGCTGCAAAACCAGATGCACCAGCTCTGCACATCAAGAATTTCTTTTTTACTTATGAAAAACATGGCCCTGCCAATGTGGATATTCCGGCTTTAATACTGCCCCAAGGCGAGATTATCGGCATCATTGGAACAACGGTGCGGGCAAGTCAACCTTTGCCCGGTGCTTATGCGGCCTGGATAAAAAGGCGAAAGGAACTCTGGAATTGAACGGCGCTGTGTATGACAGGAAAAAGCGCCTCCGCGCTTCTTATATGGTCATGCAGGATGTGAACCACCAGCTGTTCACAGAGGATGTGCTGGATGAACTGTTGCTGAGCATGGCTGGTAAAGATGAGGAAATGGACACTGCACAAGCCAATAAGATTTTGTCCAGTCTTGATTTGCTGGATAAAAGAAGTTGCATCCTATGTCTTTGTCTGGCGGCGAAAAACAGCGGGTAGCTATTGGCAGTGCCATCGCCTCCAATAAAGAAGTTATGGTGTTTGATGAGCTACTAGCGGCCTTGATTACCGGCACATGGTTGAGGTTTCCGAAAATCTGAATCGCTTGAAAGAAATGGGGAAAAGTCTGTTTTTGATTACCCATGATCCGGAACTCATTTATAAATGTTGTACCTATTTGTTGTTTATTGAGAATGGCAAGGTGCTATGGCACCGGACCATGGATCATGAGGCGGTTATACTTTTGCAAACCTTTTTTTCGCATGAACAAGCTGCGGGGGAGGCAAATGTCCCGTAATGCGTGAATCAATCGCAGCATGTACAAAGGACATTCCTTACTTAATGCAATCAAAATAATCAGGATAGTCTGGCTGCAAAATTACCCTGCGGGCAGTCCCGACTAAACAAGGAGAACGCCAGACACTTGACTGTGCCTGGCGTTCTCCTTGTTTAGCTATAAATTAATTGGTCTGTAACAAATTCATCTGTCATCTGAAGGGCCGTTTCATCAATGTTGTTTTGCTTTGGCATACTCCATTGCTTCCTTGCCGGTTATGTGTTCAATGTCAATAGCAATAATATAAGCATGTGTGCATCCAGCTATTTCCTTATTCCTGGCATCTTCAGGCTGATCGCCTGAATACTTACTTACCAGGCCTTAAATGCTTCCAGGCTTTCATAGCCTTCCACAATTCTGGCCTTTCCAAAAGCGATAACACTGCGGAAGTAAGAAGTATATTCCTTACTTACAATCGTATCTTCATCAATTACCGAAAAAGATACCTTTGGATATTTTGTGATCGCATCAACTTTATGCCCGGCCTTTGCAGAATGGAAATAAATCTTGTCATTGAAATATACGTAGCTCAACGGAACAGCGTACGGATAATCTTCATCCCCTAAGCATGCCAGGACACCATTGGTGCATCTGTCCATTACCGCAATTGTATCTTCAGGCGATAATAATTGTTTGTTTCTTCTCATTTCTCTAAACATTTGGTATTTTCCCCTTCCTTATATGTATTGATGCAAATTGATATTATTTAACCGAATCAAGTAAGTCCTCCGCTTCAAATGCGAAAAGCATAGTGTGACCATATGCCCAAACCATGTTCTCACCTCCAGAATAAAATTTAAGCCTGAATGATATCATCTTGATATCTCCCAGGCTTTTATCCTTCCGTGACACAGCTGTGAAACTGTGAGCTCTCTCCCGGTCACAAACCAGTTAAACTGCGGAACCCCAGATAACATTATTATTTACTTTTTAATAAGATCATGCACTTTCAAACTAAGCTTGATTATATACTCGTTTTCCCAGTAAGTCAACGTTCTTTCGCTTTCGTAAGGGTGAATAGATTACCATTTTTACGTTTCATTTCAGCATGACATTGTTATGAAAATCACTGTTCAAACATTTCATCCAATTTATTCAGTGGAAATGGTGTCATAGCAAGGGGCTTAACTGCTATGGACATGAGCATGGCCGGATTATCATCTGCTGCAATCCGATTTGAACTCAAGGTGCCGCACAACCGGCATCTGTGGATAATTGCCCATTCGCCGTTCTTACGCACCCAGACACTGACCTGCTCCATAATTCCTCCCCTCGCAAAGGTTAATTGTCAGCGGCACGAAACTATGCTTTGAGCGGCTGCCATGCCATCGTAAGCTCACTTTCTTTTGTTTCTTCCTCAATCTGTTCCCTCAGGACCGCGAATCCCTCTCTCAAATAGAATCTGACTGCCCTCTCATTTCTTTTATAAACATTTAAAAGAAGTTTGTTATGTCTTTCTTTGGCATAACCAAGCAGTTCACTGCCGATTCCTTTGGATTGGTATTGGTCATCAACAAAAATCCCCTCAATGTAATCTCCATTCAGCCCAAGAAACCCCTGGATCTGGTCATTGGAATCATAGACATAAACGGTTGCCTGAGGCAGAATCTTCCCTACTGCGGCATAGCTGTTTATCCAATAGCTGCTGTCAATAAAATAATGGGCTTTGATATTGGTATTAAGCCATATCTTCATAATTTGTCCGATATCGGTTTCTTTAACATCTCTGATCATAATAAAATATGCTTTCTCCTTTTGATCAAAATAATTTATTTTAACAGTATACTATTCTGAACAATAAAAAAAGCAGGTAACTCTGTCACTTAGAGATATCTGCTTACTTATTATACACTAACACAAAGAAACAAGCCTTGCTGGTTTCTCTCGTTATTGCGGCAGTCACCAGGTGAACATGGATTTATATTCATCTGACTCATTGCCTGCGTAAATAAAACCTATAATTTTTTTCAATCAAATTAAAGGCAGCCTGAGCTTCATATATCCGCAAAATAAGTACAACAAAAACCCCCTCGTGAAATGAGAGTTAAATTTTATTGTTCATTATCTTAGCGAATAGACGACATCAAGCCACCTCCCTTTGTATAATTAAGATCATCATAACGAATTTTTCTAAACTTTGCAAGATGTTTTTTGTGCTGTGCTGTTTTTCTATTGTTTTATGCGATTGATTAAGCATGCACTGAACTTAAAACAGCCATATTTATGACACTACTTTTACCACAGGATCCGCCAGCTCTATGGCAGGCAGCAGAGCATGGTTTATCAGATGGCCAGGTTTTGGGACCATTTCACCGCTTTAGACAAGTTTTCCTCTAAGCTTTTCTTGGGTTCTACAAAATCTATTTCACTGAGGAATTCATTCCCGGAAAGCTCTTTCTTTAGTTTTGTAAAACACTTTTGGGCTCCGCCCCCTCCATGGCTGGCAAACAGGGCGATCCGTTTGCCCTGGATTTTATATTGGCTGAGCAGGCTTTTTATGGGCGGCGTAAACGACCCGGCCAGATGGGGGTACCGATTATAATCGTATCATACTTGTTTAAATCAATGGGTTTATTTATCAGCTTTGGCTTCTCGCCAAAAATAACGCTCTTTCCTCCCCAGAAGTACTTTCCAAACCCTTCTGCCGGATAGTTCTTGCTTATTTTTAACTCCGTAATGTCGGCGCCTGTTGTTTCTGCAATCTTTTCTGCAATGAATTTCGTGCTCCCGGTAAACGAAAAATATACAACCAGAGTGCTCATAGCTAATCTCCTCATATCATAAGTTTATAGCCAAGAAATATTGGTTATAAGCTTATTCTTTTTTGTGATATAGATGAATGGGCAGCTTCATGGGGTTTCACTCTCTCCCTTATCTCATCTATGGGGTTAATAGTTACATATCAAATATAATTGTCCTGTTATTTATCATCTTCTTTCTCATTTATAATTTTCTTTGCCTCAACGGCCCAATCCCTCATTGCAGAATAAATATAAACGCCGCAAAGTGCGGTCAGACGGCTGTAGGAGCAGTCAATATCCTGCTCCTTTAATTGCCCGCAAAGCTCCATATAGCCGTTCATTTCTTTGACCAGCTTATCATTCCTTCTGATAAAATTGTCCAGATGGCCAAGCAGCACCTCTGGTTCTGTGTTCTCACCAAAGGAAACCTTGAGCAATAATTCGTATCTTATCTTCTCGATCTCCGGCTCCTCCCGCAGCCAATCGGAAAGCTCTTTCCTGCCTGCGTCAGTAATGCTGTATACGATCTGTCCACGCCCATTACCAGTCTGCGTATTCTTAGAGGTGACGGCGAGCCCCTCAGCCACCAGTTTTTTTGAGAGTCGGATAGATCTGGCCGTAACTCTCCTGCCAGAAATGGCTGTATTCGTTCTCTATCCATTTTTTTAATGGTATAACCGGTCTGAGGCATTCGGGCAAGCATGCCCAGCATTACATATTTTGATTTTCCTGTATTTTCTTTCATCTGTACACCTTCTGTTCGTTTTATATATCATAATAATATATCATTATGATATATTATGTCAAGACTTTTTGATTGTAAAAATACATTGCTGTTCTCGAATCGGCCTCCAGTCAACGGAAAAAGCCCACTTGCAGAAAAGCAAGTGAGCTTTTTATCCTTCAGATATCACATAGAATTATTTGCAGTATATCTCTACCGCATCCCGCAGAAACACTGCGCAGCCGGGTGCGATCTTATCGTAATACGCAGTAAAGCGCGGATCATCCACATACATCTGGGTTACGCCTTTATGGGCTTCTTTGCTGTAATCGTTCCAATAAAAGCAGAGCCATTTTTTTATGCAGCTCACAGGCTTTCTGCGCCAATTCGCCGGCAGGGTCGCCTTGCTCAAAAGCTGCCTTTAATGTCTTATTCAAATCTTCTGTCAGCTCTTCCAATTCAATATACTGTTCCTTGCTCATGTTTAAAACCTTGGTGTTGGAGCGGTCGATGGGTTCATCCCCGTATTTTGCCCGGGCCTCCTCTCCATATTGACGCTCGTTATTGTCTACCAGTTTTTGAAGAAAGCCTTCAAACTTTTCCTGATCACTCATTATCATTTCTCCTTTCATGGTCTTGATGGTCTTCTCGACATTGGCGACCAGCAAATTCAATTGCTCCCGCCTGGCAAGGAGGGCAGATAAATGGCTCTCCAGCGCCAAAAGCCCGTCAAAATCCTTTGAAGCAAGAATATTTCGGATTTCTTCCAGCGACACGCCCAGTTCACGGTAAAAAAGGATTTGCTGCAGCCGATCGATCTCCTTTTGTCCGTAAATCCGGTATCCATTGGAACTGATCCGGGCGGGCGAAAGCAATCCCAACTCATCATAGTACCGCAGAGTTCTTGTACTGACACCCGCCAATTTCGCCAGCTTGTTGATGGTGTATTCCATCTTTTCACCCCCTTGCAAAAACCACTATAAACTATTACGCCGCGTTAATGTCAACCGTTTTATAAAAAGATTTATGTAAAAAAATTCAGGCTGATGTTAAAACTTTCTTTACCCGCCTCATTCAAAGACCTTTCAATCGTAAACAACAAACCTGTGTACTGGCATAAATTATACCGCCATTGCTACCGGCATATAATTACCGGCAAATTTTACATTCTTTAGGCAAACTCACATACAAGTTTGAAAGCCTATGCGTCTGACAGACATTGTTGACAAAATAGACTATGTACTATAAAATGATAACATAAAATTTAACAGAAAAGGTGATGGAAGTCCGGCATATCTGATGCCACATAATCGGTGGTATGGATATAACTGGAAAAGAGTAAATAAAATCAATTTAATAGGTTTAAGAACAAGCTGTCCTCGCAGTTTTGTTTTTGTACCTGATTTTTGATTTTATTTTACTCTATACTTCTCTTTTATCTTAGGAAGATTAGTCGTAGAGTAAAATCCACGGCTATTTCTTTTGCTCAATTTCGAAAGGAGAAAACATTATGTTCAAAAGCTTAATTTCAATTTTAGAAAGGCCGCCACTATACACTAAAACAAAAGTTCCTTTTTGGGATGATGAACATATATCAAAGCAAATGCTCAAAGCCCATCTAGATCCTATCTTTGAAGGTGCAAGCAGGAAGTTAGCATTCATAGATAAATCTGCTGTTTGGATAAAAGAGATTGCACCACCGTCAAGGTACAGGCAGCTTCTTGACCTTGGCTGTGGTCCTGGAATATATGCTGAAAAATTTACAAAAATGGGCTATCAGGTGACAGGAATTGATTTTTCCAAACGATCTATAAATTACGCCATGGAGTCTGCCAAAAAAAGAAGCTTAGATATTCGCTACTTATATCAGAATTATTTAAATATGAATTTAAATAGTAAATATGATTTTTCGACAATGATTTATTGTGACTACGGTGCGCTGTCAACAGCAGACAGGCAAATTTTAATGACTACGGTATATCATCATCTAAAATCTGGGGGAAGGTTCTTGTTGGATGTTTTTTCAATGGTTAAGTATAACGATTTTGATGAAAAACAAACATGGGAGATTTGTCAAAATGGTGGATTTTGGCACAAAGAAAAATATATAGCATTTAACGGATGCTATAAGTATCCGGATAATGTAACATTAGAACAAACTTCTATTGTTTATGATACAGGGGCTACCTCTTACTATTTATGGAATACCTACTTTACCAAGAAAGCGCTGATTAAAGAAGCAATTAATGCAGGTTTTAAAGTATGTGAAGTGTTTGGAGATGTTGCAGGCAGCACTTATCATACAGATAACACAACTATTTCTATACTGCTAGAAAAATAATATCCTATCCCATCATTTCTTAAGCGGCACCCTGCCGAATAAAAAAACTGTGATTCGGCAGGGTAGTTTATGAATGGCGGTTTGAAGATAACCGCCATATATGTGCATCTATTTTCTTACGGTAAAATGTTCCCGGCACTAAGATAAATCTCGTACCATTCTTCCCGTGTCAACTGAATATCAACAGCCTTGGCACAATCTTTTAAACGCTCCACATTCATGGTCCCGGTCACAGGCTGCATATGGGCTGGATGGCGCAGCAGCCACGCCATTGCAATGGTCGTGTTGCTGACCTCATATTTAGCGGCGATTTCATCAATCTTAGCATTAAGTTTTGGAAACTTTTCATTGCCCAGGAATACACCCTCAAAAAAATCCGTACTGGAACGGAGACCAGGGCTGAATGGTGATATCATTGATACGGCAGAAATCAATTACGCTGCCATCCCGGTTCACTGCCAGATCATCAAGCATATTGACATGAAGCCCCTGGGAGATCATACTGGCGTTTGTAATGCTTAACTGAAGCTGATTCGCGACAATCGGCTGTTTAACAAACTTCTTCAGCAGCTGTATCTGCATGGGGTTTTGGTTGGAAACGCCAAAATTACGCACCTTACCTGTGCTTTGCAGGATGTCAAAGGCCTCGGCAACCTCTTCCGGCTCCATCAGCGCATCCGGACGATGGAGCAATAATGCATCCAGATAATCCGTTTTAAGCCTTTTTAAGCTGCCATCCACTGATTCTAAAATATGCTTTTTGGAGAAATCGAAAGCAATACCTGGACGGATGCCGCATTTGGATTGCAGGAACATCTTTTCACGCACGCCAGCGTTCATTTGTACCGCATCTGCAAATATCTCCTCACATACGCCGCCGCCATATATGTCCGCATGATCAAAAAAAATTAGTACCTATATCCAGTGCTGCCTGTACGAAACGCTCCGCTTCGGACTTATCCAGTTTATTGATGCGCATACAGCCGACTGCAATCGCCGGTACCTGCAAATTCCCTAACTTAACTGTTCTCATGACATTGAACCTCCTTATCAGATGTCAAGCGGATATTCGCAACCCGCTCCGCTACTTGCTCACAGCGTGCCCCGCTTCACCGGGCATAACCTCTCTTCCAGGTTCCCGGCATATAATTTCAGACTTTTTTTCTATTGCGCCAGCTTATAAATCTCCAGCACATCCTGCCAGTAGAGCTTTTTCAAGCCCCCAATTGGCTGCTCATTTCCAAATGCAGCCCCTGTGGCCTTTTTGGCCATTAATTCAAGCTGGCCGGCATCGATGCCAAGCTCTCCAAGGGTTGCCGGAAGCCCCATCTTGTTGAAAAATTCCCTCAGGCGCAAAATAGCTTCCTGAATCATTGCATCCGGATCGCGGTAGCTGCCCTTCACACCCATGACATTGACTGCAAACTGCACGAACATGTTAACATTGTCCTTATAAACATACTGCATCCACGCAGGTGTCAGCACGGCCAGACCGGCTCCGTGGGCCACGTCGTAGATGGCACTGAGTTCATGCTCCATGCCATGCAGGCCCAGTCCTGTTCACGGCCCATACCCACTAAACCGTTATGGGCAACTGTACCTCCAAAACCCACCTCGCACCAGGCATTGTAGTTTTGTGGATTTTCAAGGACAAGAGGGGCGTTCTTTATGATGGTTCTTAATACTGTTTCGCATAAGCCATCCGTTAAATCAGTATGAGTCGTATTGGTAAAATAGCGTTCAAAAACATGGCTCATCATGTCAGCCACACCATTGGCGATCTGATTCTTTGGCAGAGTATAGAACAATTCCGGATTCATAACGCTGAGCAAAGGCCGAAGATGAGGGCTGCCATAGCCGTATTTCAATTGTTTTTCCTCATTGGTGATCACAGTATCGCCGCTTGCTTCGCTTCCTGCTGCAGGAATGGTAAGAATCGTGCTACCGGCAGCGCCTTTTTGATCGCCTTGCCCTGTTCATAAATCTCCCAGACATCACCATCATAATATACACCATTGCAATGGCCTTGGCAGAATCAATAACGCTTCCTCCGCCCACAGCCAGGATTAAATCCACCTTTTCTTCTTTGCACAGGGCAATTCCTTCATGAACCAGTGAAAGACGGGGATTTGGCACCACGCCCCCAAGCTCTGCATAAGAGATCCCGCTCTCCTTCAGAGAAGTGATCACTGTGTCATATAGCCCGCTCTTTTTGATGCTTCCCCCGCCGTAATGCAGCAGAACCTTGCCTGCATAGGGTTTTAAAAGCGCACCAATCCGATTTTCCATACCTTTTCCAAAGCGTATACGTGCCGGTGAATAAAAGTCAAAATTGAGCATTTGTTTTCTTCCTTTCTATTGGGTTTATTTTAATTTCGTTTTTTTGCTTTACCATGTGATCGTATCAGGATCAGCAGAATATCCACAGCAGCCTTTTAAGTCTGCAATTACCTGTACATCCTCAGGAGATAACTGGAAATCAAACACATCGGCATTTTCCCGGATGCGTTCAGGCGTAATGGATTTGGGAAGGGGCAGATATCCCCGTTCTAAGCTCCACCGCACGCAAATCTGGGCGATGGACTTTTTGTACTTTTGCGCCAGTGACTGCATTTGCGGAACTTCAAAAATCCTGCCTACGCCAAGGGGGCTATATGCTTCCAGAAGAATGGAATGTGCCCTGCAATAATCTACCACCTTATCCTGTGTATCGCCGGGGCAAAGCCGGATCTGATTGACCATTGGCTGGATGGCTGCAGTCTGCATAAGCGCTTCAAGATGATGAGGATGGAAATTACTCACACCTATTCCACGAATAAGCCCGGCTTTGTGCAGCTCTTCAAATGCTTTCCAGGTGCCGGCATTGGCTTCCTGCCACTGACTGCGGTACTTGATTGGATTAGGCCAGTGAATCAGATAAAGATCCAAATAGTCCATATCAAGATTTTCATCGTCTGTTTAAAAGCTTCCATGGTATTTTCATATCCATGCATATCATTTTGCAGCTTGCTGGTAATAAAGATATCCTCCCGGGCAATACCGCTTTCCTTTACTGCCATGCCAACGCTTTCTTCATTGCCATAACCTGCGGCGGTATCAATATGACGATAACCGCATTTCAGAGCTTCCTTCACCGATGCAACAGCATATCCCCGTTATGTATCTGCCATGTTCCAAAGCCAATACATGGAATTTTAACGCCGTCTGAAAGTTCATAATAATCTGTTAATGTTTTCACTATATTCTCCCCCAATCTGCAATTTGACAAACTGCTGCTTTGATAGTATATTGGTATCATAAACCTTAACCTTAACTCTAAGTCAATATGAAAATGCAATAATTTCACTATTTCAAACAACAACAGGAATTTCAAAATAAGGAGAGGAAATCTACATGGGTTACACAATCAAGCAGGTATCGGAACGCACAAATCTAAGCGCACATGTACTGCGTTATTATGAAAAAGAAGGTCTTTTATTCAACATCAACAGAAGCAAAAGCGGCATCCGCTGTTATACGGAAGATGATCTGGAATGGCTGGGACTTATCTGCTGTCTTAAGAACACAGGCATGTCCTTAAAACAAATCAAGGAATTTGTGGAGCTAAGTGCAGAAGGCAGAGACACACTCAAACAGCGGTGCCATATTTTAATTGAACATAAGAAGAATGTGGAAGCCCAGATTCAGGAAATGAATAAGCATCTTGAAAAGGTATCCCATAAAATCGACTATTATACAAAGCAGTATAATGAATACAACCATGGCGGATCTAAGCAATAACCATGGCATTTTTATAATAAGGGCCTGCCCCTATTTATACGGGACAGGCTCTTGCAGTCTGAAGGACGGATCGGCATCGTATATAAGCACCTTAGAATCTAAACTTGCGGCCGCTGATGACTATTCTCTGTCTTTTTGGCATAAATGCTTTTTAATTTTTTTGAAAAGTCTCATCGCTTATGATATGTTCCATTTGGCATGCCTCTTTATCTGCAATTTGAGGGTCAATTCCAGCCGTTACAAGCTGATTTTTAAAGAAGCAATGGTAATAGAAATTCCATGATAGTGGGATAAGGGGAAAGTTGTGGATGTGGTTTCATTGGTAAGCCGATTGATCTCAAATATATCAGGATGGGGAAGCTTATTCTTATTTTGTCTATCCCGCATATGAAAATCATTATAAAACAGTTCGATGCCAGGTAAGATTTGATATCGGGTAATAACACCCTCTCCAGTTCCATTTTGCCTCTTGTATATGGAACAGCCATCCTCACTTGCTGTCTTTTGTACCTCCGGATCAAAAAAATCCGTAAAATTCTTGTTATTCATTCTATGACATCGCCTTTGCTTTAGCCTGAGTCTGTTTCTTATATCTTTCTGTATTTGTGCTGCGGTCTTCCAACCTTTCCATATTCAACTAATTTATATATCTTCTCTTCCTTTTCCATCAGCTCCAGATATCTTCTTACAGTGACTCTGGCTATCTGCAGCATTTCTGCAAGATTTTCCGCAGTATAATACTCTTCCCCGCCCTGCTCTATTTTTTCCCATATAGCATGATAGGTATATTTATTAAATCCCTTGGTAAAATCCGCTTCATTCTGGGCGGCGATCTGGCCTGATAAATACCGGTCTAAATCCTTCTGCTCGATCACTTCGCTGTTTTTAAAGCTGTCATACCTGTCCTTGAACTGCAGTAAGGCTTCCTTAAAACGCTCAAAGCGAAAAGGCTTAATCAGATAATCCACCACTCCATACCGGAATGCCTCCTGGATTCGTTCTATGGATTTATCCGCTGTAATTAAAATAATATCCGCATTAAGCCCCTGGTTTCGGATCCATTTTAAAAAAATCCATTCCATTTTCATTGGGAAGATACACATCAAGCAGAATCAGATCCGGCTTTTTAGAAAGCATCGCTTTTTTTTGCTTCCTCCAGATTTGATGCCGCTTTGTACAGGGAAAACCCTTCCACTCTTCTTAAAAATTTCGAGTTGATTTCCATAACCATTGGATCATCTTCCACAATCATGACTCCAATCAAGTCGGTTCCTCCTTTCCATTGGAATTGTAATATCCCATTGCACCCCTTCTTCTGACGTTAAATGGATTGCTCCCCCGCATTCCTCAACGATCTTTTTCACTATGGATAATCCCCAGCCCCGCTGCCCTTCCTTGGTGGAAAAGCCCTGATCAAATATTTTTTTCCCGCAGCTGCAGAATGATTCCATTCCCATTATCCTTTACCCGGATCGTAAGGAACTGTTTCTCCTCAGCAATCCTGATGTATATACGGCCCGTCCCGTCATTTTTCACCTCATCCAGTGAATTTTCAATCAGATTTCCGATAACAGAGCCAGGTCTTGTGAATTCATGCCACAAGGCAGTTTATTCAGTCTGGAGCTTTCATCAATGGTTAACTTTATTCTGCATTCCTCCGCTTTATTATACTTGGATAAAAGCAGAGCAGAAACGGCTGAATCCTTGATGTGATCAGTGAGAATATGACTCATTTCCGTTCTTATCCTGGCAACATCAGATATAAACTGCAGGGCTTCTTCATATTCCTCAAGCTGTATGAGTCCTGCAATGGTATGAAGCTTATTCATAAATTCATGATTTTGTGCCCGCAGGGACCAGGCCAGCTTTTTTTACTCCTGTCAGCTCTTCCGCCAGTTTTGTTACCTCGGTTTTGTCCCGGAAACTGGCTATGACCCCGATCACCTGTCCCCGGTTCATAATAGGGATCCGGTTGGTAACAATAAGAGTATCATGAAGCCTCTGTTCATCATCAAATTCTGCCTTCTTTGTACTTAATATATTTGTCATACGGGTATTGGGGATTATCTCTTCAATACTGCGTCCAATTACCTGATGTTTCATTTCATCTTTATCAAATCCAAGAATCTGCAGGGCCGAATCGTTCATCAATGTGATCCGCCCCTCCCGGTCAATGGCTACCAGCCCTTCATGAATGGCATCCAGCATTCCCATTTTCTCATGATAAAGCTTTGCGATCTCATCCGGCTCCAATCCCAGCAGCATCTTCTTGATATTGTTAGCCAGTAAAAAGGCTCCTGCGCTTCCCGCCGACAATCCTCCAAAGCCGATTAACATGATATAGAAAACAGCCATGTGCTTTGCCTTTTCAATCCGCTCAATCAGCGTGCCAACAGAGACAAAACCGATTTCCTCATTGTGTTCATTATAAACCGGCGCAAAAGCACGGAGAGATTTTCCCAGGGTTCCGGTTGCTTCGGATACATAAGTCTCTCCCATGTGTACCACCCGGTACTCATCTCCTCCCTCAAACGCTTTTCCGATCATTTCGGGATTGGGATGGGAATAACGCATTCCCTGGTTATCCGCCACTATAATATAATCTACAAGCTCCAGATTTTTAAGCTGCATATCAATATAAGCAGCAATCACCTGGGTATCCTTTTTTTCCAGTGCATCGATCACTTCGCTGGAATGTGCAACAAGCTCCGCCACATTCATGACATTGGTCTTCGCTTCTTTTTCGATGTTCCTGGTCATCCAGGGCGCAACAAAAGAGATAATAATGGTAATTGAAATAAAAACAACTGCAATGACTAATAAAATCAGCATGTTCTGCAGCTTCATCGGTTTTTTTCTATCCATAGCACACAGTTAATCCTTTCTCCCTTTATTTTACCAAATAATCCGGCGGATCACAATGTCCTTTCTTTTGCACAAAAGAATACTCCCACGGGCTGCAAACATGTTTTATTCAAAGTCTGCCTCCCTGGGAGCATCGTATTCATGAATGGTTCTTAAACCGTTTTTATCCGGCCGTCTCAGTACTTCTGTTATTTTTAACTGTACTCAACTGATTCCTTCCAAGCCTTTTAAATACAAAGGATACAATAAACGGACAAACGATCGCCGATACCACGCAGGCTGCGGCTACTTGTGCTGTTGCTGCCGCTGCAACCACGGCAAGGGTCGGATCGGCTGCTGCAACCGCCTCAGGTGTTGCCACCGCATTCCCTGCCGTAGAACCGGTCGCCAGTCCAATGATAGGTTCTTCTTTAAACAGCTTAAGGAGTATATATGCCCCGATTCCGGTAAATGACGCCACGATTCCAAGCAAAATGCCGGGGCCTCCTGCTTTCACGATTGTTTCCAGATTCATTCCGGCTCCCAGAGGGAAGGAAAAGAACGGAATCAGCAGTAATTTACTGCTACCTAAAAAGGCTCTCATATCGGAATCCAGATTTCCTAAAATCATTCCGATCACAATCGGGACCAGCACTGCTATTAAAGCCTTAAAAGGAACCTGTGCCAGGCCGGAAGCTCCAAGCGCCACCAGGGTAAAGAAGGGGCCATCCTTAATTGACAGCAGGGCATATGCTCCCACATCAGTCTCATCCCCATATTGTGAGGCAAGGGAAGCATAAAGGCCTCCGTTGCAGTTGGTTAATCCCGCAAGAATGGCTAATGGAGAAAGTCCAAGTACTCCGGAGGAGCCAAAGACCTTTCCGACAAAAATACCAATTCCCGCTCCTACGATAAATTTTCCTGTGATCAGCAGGGCGCCTTTTTTTATTGCCTTTGGAGCCAGCTTAAAATGAATTTGTGAACCGATCAGAAACATAAAACATGCTAAAATCGGCGTTGACGCGGATTTACTGAATAAGGCAGTAGTAAATCCTCCTATTTCAAGGAACTGGGGGAAAAAGGTGTTGACCAGAACCCCTAAAAATAAGGGAACCACCATCATACCTCCCGGTATTTTATCCAGCGTTTTTTTGATTGGAATCTGCATATTTCAAACCTCCTATTTTTATACAGGCCTTTCCTTCTATGTTTTGCGTCTGCTCTTCTATATTCTGGCTGCACCGCTTTCCCTGGCCGCCTTTTTTTACGCTTCCGCCACGTTCTCTGAAACCTTTTTATCCAATGCATTAGGAATGACATATTCCTCATTTAACTCCTCATCGGAAATCATGGAGCAATGGCATATGCCGCCGCAAGCTTCATTTCCTCATTGATTTCCCTGGCTCTTACCTCTAAGGCGCCTTTGAAAATACCCGGAAAAGCCAGAACATTATTCACCTGATTAGGGAAATCCGAACGGCCGGTTCCTATGACTCTGGCACCTGCTTCTTTGGCCTCCTCCGGCATAATTTCAGGCGTTGGGTTTGCCATGGCAAAGAGGATGGCATCCTGGTTCATGGAGCTTACCATTTCTTTGCTTACAATGCCAGGGGCAGAAACTCCGATAAAGACATCCGCACCCTTTAATGCATCCTTTAAATCTCCCTTTAACTGATCCGGATTTGTTATTTCTGCCAGTTCCTGCTTGGCATGGTCAACTCCTTCTATTCCCCGATATAAAATGCCGACTTTATCACATGCAATCAGGTTAGAAACGCCGCAGGCAAGCAAAAGCCTGGCAATGGCAGTTCCTGCCGCTCCTGCACCGTTCACCACAACCTTAATTTCTGTGATGTCTTTGCCTACTACCTTTAACGCATTGATGATTCCTGCCAGCACCACAATGGCGGTTCCATGCTGATCATCGTGGAATACGGGAATATCAAGCTCTTTTTTTTAACCGTTCTTCTACTTCAAAGCACCTTGGTGCTGAGATATCCTCCAGATTGATGCCTCCAAATCCCGGCGCAATCCATTTGACTGCTGTTACAATTTCATCCGTATCCTTGGTATCCAGACAGATCGGAATCGCATTGACATCTGCAAATTCCTTAAACAAAATTGACTTTCCTTCCATAACAGGAAGACCTGCCTTTGGCCCGATGTCCCCAAGCCCAAGCACTGCCGTTCCGTCAGTAACAACTGCCACCAGATTTCCTTTTGAGGTATACTTATATACCTCCTCCTCATTGGCATGAATTTTACGGCATGGCTCCGCTACTCCAGGAGTATAAGCAAGGCTTAAATCCTCTCTGGTTACTACAGGAACCTTAGCTCTGATTTCAATTTTTCCCACATGACGTTCATGTAATTTTAAGCTCTCTTCAAAATAATTCATTATGGATCCCCTTCCCTCTCAACACTTCTTTTGGTTGTTTTGTCTACAAACCGTAGGATAACACAAACGAATTATAACGAAAATATTATAAACATAAAGAACTCATAAAGTTCATATTGTATATTTTGTTAAATAATAAACGTTTTTTATGGTGATTTCATATATTTTAAATAATCAATATGGCCCGGCACATTTCCCTGCTGTACTCTCCCGGAATAAACTTTCATTCAAGTTTCATTGGGACGTTTCTTAAGGCTATCGCTGTATCAGCCGGAATTTTGCCCGGATGCAAAATCCAAAGGCGAATAATATCCTTTTACCTGCAAATAATAACCCTATTAATATTAAGGAGAATAATTATGGCAAAAGATTCACAACTTGACCCGAAATCGGTCCGTAAGAAAAAAAGCCAATGGAGGTCCTACCATGCTGAGAGCGCATTAGATGGAGAAAGCCGAAATACGAAAAAGCAGTCAGGCAGCCGTCACAAACCCGGTAATGATAAATAATCCACTTTTTATGCAAAGGAGCAAATGATATGAACCGTGACAAGCTCATCGACCAGGTAAAAAAATGAATATGCACGAATAGCCTCTGCTGAATCCCAACAGCATTTCCATCAGACCACAACCGAATTAACACCGGAAGCATACTATGAAAACCTGTTAAGCAAAGCCATCAGCGAAATCAACAGAGGAACCTTTGACAATTTCAAATCAGGGGAAGAAATAGTAAATGCTATTGCAAATGATAAGTCCTGGCTTACTGATTGGAAGTAACTTTAGCCGCAGATTTATAAACTTTATATTAAAGCGCAAATGAAAACCGCAGTCCATTTTAAAAGGATTGCGGTTTTCAATATAACATTAGAGCTATAAATGAAAAACCCCTGAAATGTAATCAAGCAAGGTTCCAGCCATTACGACAGTTCAGGAGTTTTATTCCATCTTAGTTATTATAATGAGTCGAATATGGATTTTTCTTAAAATCATAATTTTCAAGCGGTATCGGTCCTCTGACTACTGTCCTGTGAACACGTAAATCTCCATTTTCATTGGCGGCAATTCTCCAGTCAACCATTTGTATTTTGCCATTAACAATTTCAATTCCATTTAACCCACGAGTACGTATACAGCATCCAGTATTAAAGTATGGAAGGTCATCTGCTTTCGGAAACTTTGGTCTGTGAGTATGTCCACAGATAAGCATCATTTTATGTTTTTCTATCCATCTGTCATAAACTTTCTCTACTTTATGCCTTTTATATAAATTACGAGCCGGGCTGGTTGGATTGCCGAATCCAACAATATGCAGATACCTCCAAAAATATCGAAGTAACAGCATGGAAAAAAAACCATAACTGATCATTAATAATGTCACCCTGATGACCATGCAGTACAAAGATCTTCTGCTTCGTTTCCTTATGCTTGAGAATTACAGCCTCCTTTGGCTTTAATCCCCTATATAAGTCCACTCGTATTTGGTTGTATTCATCATAATATTGATAATAATTCTCTTTGATAAATCGCTTTGATTTTAAATAAATATTATGATTCCCATATAACATAATAAAGCGGCCTTCATCATAAAACTTTTTTATTACTGTAAAAACGTCGCTATGGGCTAAACGAATAACACTAAAATTCTTGTATTCCCAAAGCTCGTCTCCATCCCCGACTTCTATATATTCATATCCTTCTTTGTAATAGTAATTTAATGCATGCAAAAAAAGATTCTGATTTCTAGTGAATTCATCTGAAATGCTGTCATCACCCCTATGGATATCACTAAAAATATATATTTTGTATTATCATCAAAATATACAATATCAGCATTTTTATAAGCATTATTCAATCGTCTGTCAGCTTTCATCTTACCTCCATTAATATCAAACTTATAATCTATTATTGGAATTTTACCGTTAACTGCTGTCCGATTTCTCCATTCTTATGCCATAGGACCCGATTTCCCTTGAACAGCAAAACAAGGTACTATACGATAACCAGATGCTTTTCTCCATCATCCGCCAGTAAAACCCTATTCCCCTGAATGGACCTGTCATCCACTGTGATCCCATCGGTTGTCAGGGTTCCCTTACTTCTGCTTTCAACCCTGATTTCATAGAGGGACCTCCCATACTTATATTCAATGGAAAAATCGCCGAAGCTTGCCGGTGTGGCCGGATCAATGACCAGCTCATTCCCTTCCTTCCGAATACCCAGAAACCAGCTTAACAGTCCCTGATACATCCAGCCTGCAGAACCGGTATACCAGCTCCAGCCGCCTCTTCCCGTATAGGGCGGGCTTAAGGATATATCCGCTGTCATTACGTAGGGCTCCTTTTCGTACTTAAGCACATCCTTCCTGTTTTGCGTCACATGAATCGGGTTAAGTATGGTGAACAGGGTTTGGGTCATATGATAGTCACCGAGCATTGATGTGGCGATTGCCAGCCAGACCGCTGCATGGGTATACTGGCCTCCGTTTTCCCTCATGCCGGGGATATAATTTTTAATATAACCTGGGTTTTTGCTTGTCTTATTAAAGGGAGGCGTCAAGAGAAGGGAAAGAGCATCCTCTTCTCTTACCAGATAACGCCATGCTGACTGCATGGCTGTTTTTGCCCGCTCCTCTTTCGCCCCCTTTGATATCACGCTCCAGGACTGGCTGATGGAATCGATCCTGCATTCATCATTTTCCTTTGATCCCAGTTTGGAACCGTCATCGTAAAAGGCCCGAAGATACCACTCCCCATCAGGCGTGCTCTTCGATGCTTTGAAGCAGGTTTTCCCGTTTCTGCTCCAGCTCCCGGCCGTAGGCTTCATCACCTGCCTGACGGCACAAGGGAATGAAGTCACCCATTACAGTATACAAAAACCAGGCCAGCCAGACACTCTCCCCCTTTCCCATCATTCCTACCTCATTCATACCGTCATTCCAGTCGCCTCCGCCCATAAGGGGAAGTCCGTGTTCTCCGAAGCCGGTCCTGTCAATGGCTTTTTTGCAATGCTCATAAACCGTTTCGCAGACCTGGGATATTTCCGGGGTAAACATCACATCATGCTGGTCTGCCTTTAGCACCGGACCCTTGATATAAGGTACCTGCTCTTTTAAAATCGTGGTATCTCCGGTGCTTTTTAGGTAGGCAGCTGTGCAGTAAGGCAGCCATAGTAAATCATCGGATATTCTGGTCCTTACGCCGATCCCCATGGGCGGATGCCACCAATGCTGAACATCTCCTTCTTCAAACTGCCTGCTGCAGGCAATCATAATTTGCCTTCGCAAAATGTTTGAATCTGCAAAGAGAAGGGAAAGAGCATCCTGAAGCTGGTCCCGGTATCCATAAGCTCCACCGCACTGATAAAAGCCTGCTCTTGCCTGAATGCGGCAGGACACTGTCTGATAGAGCAGCCAGCCGTTAACAAGGATATCCACGGCCCTGTCCTTTGTCTTTACCTGTACCGTTCCCAATAATCCATCCCAATAGGCTCTCACCCTGTCAAGCTCCTTATTAGAAGCAGCTGCCTCCCTGTATTTGTTTCTGAGTTTATATATCTCTTCAAGCTGGTGCTCTGCCCCAGCCCGAACAACACCGTCCTGCTCTCTTCGGGCTGTAATGCAACGGATACCTGGACCGCTCCGCAGGATCATAGCATACCCCCGTATTGCAGGATAGCTTGACCTCCGCTCCCCTGGGCTCCCTGACGCTGCCCTTCTGCCCCAGAAACTCCTTCCTGTCACCGGTATAACCGATTATGGTTTCACTGGAAAACAGATAGGAATAGGTGTTTTGAAAGTTCATGGTATAGATGTTCTTTGCATATAAGCACTCATGCTCATTGTCATAGGTGGTCAGGATATAAGGATTGGTCTGCTCCCCCTGGGTGCCCAGAACCCATTCCACATAATAGGTCAGGCTTAAATATTTTACTTTATCTGAACGGTTTGTAAGAGTAAGGCTCCATAGCTTCAATGACTCATCTAAAGGAGTAAAAACAGTCAGCTCCTGGTCAACCTGTGCTTCCTCATGAAGGAACCTGCTGTATCCAAACCCATGCCTTACCCGGTAAGTGCCCCGGTCAGACCTTCCCAAAGACATGGGAGTCATTACCTCACCGGTCATTTCATCCAGAACATAGATAGCCTCAGAGGCTCTGTCACTTACAGGGTCATTGGACCAGGGAGTCAGCTTATTTTCCCTGCTGTTGATGCTCCAGGTAAAACCGGCGCCCGACTCTGATATCTGGAATCCAAAGTTCTTGTTTGAAACAACATTAATCCAGGGTACCGGCGGCCTGTTATTACCTTCCAGCAGAATTTCATATTCCCTGCCTTCACAGGCAAATGCCCCGAAGCCGTTAAAAAATTCATAATTCTCTGATTCTTTCTCCTGTGTTGTTGGTGCATATGCTGTGTCCAAAGCCCTTCCTCCTTAAAGCCTAATATTCCTCAAGTAATTCATACTGGTTTTCTTTCACATTGGTAAAATAGATCCCCGTCTTCTCTGAAAATACAACCCGTGCTACCGTATACAGCAAATCAAGCTCCGCCGGTTTCAGTTCATAGGTATGCAGCGTAAAAAAGCTTGGCTTCTCACTTCTGGAATCATAAATCCGAAGAGAGCTTGTCATATCATTGATGAGTTCATCCACTTCCTGCAGGTAGCCAGGCTTGGAATCAATCAGGATGATTAAATCTACCATAACACGGTTGATCCTCATATATTCGTAAGCCTTTAATGCATCCTTTACGATTCTCTCCTCTTTCATGGACCGGACCATTAAAAGCAGAATGGGATTATCGCCGGATATTCCGAATTTCCATAAAAAGCTCTGATTCATAAAATTCCGCCTGATATTTTCATCCGGCCCCCGGTAAATATTCGAAGAATAGAAGACCGGGCTGATTAAATCCTGAAAGGCGTTTAACTGGGTTCTTGTAATCTCCAGATACTTTAGCTCCAGGTTGGTTTGAAGCCGGAATTTCTCCAGGATATCATCGATCCGGTAGCTTACATTCAATTCCCCGGCGATTTTTATTGCTTCCTCTTTACTGCTGCACACTCCGGTAATGAAAGAAATGCAGGCTGTTTCACCTGCGCCTATGCAAAGCTGCGCCCTCAGGCTCATAATGGATCATTACAAAAGCCTGAATTATTTAAAAATGCAATGCTGTTAACCACAGCATCCGGATTCTCCAGGGTATTGTTTCTTCCGATAAAACGTTTTCTGTCATTTTCATATTCTAATTTTTTTGCATAGCTTTGTACCTGTCCTTACCATGTGCATCACATAAGGATTATCATCTTCCTTCTTACGCCGCCTTTTCGCAAGGAAGATATCCTGCTCTTCCAGGTACTCACTTTCCAGAAAGAGCTTATTAAATGCCGGATGGCTTAACTCTGCCAGATGGGTATCATCCACCACCTCTAAATAGCTGGTCACTTCCAGCTGCTTTTCCTCATTTCCATGATTGGTAAAAGTGATCTTGCGTATCTCATAGTTATAGTCCGCATTCAAACTGACGATCATGTGTGAAGAAATATTCCCATCTCTTCGTTTAAATTCCGCCTGGTGAGGACTGAAAACCACCTGGTAATCCTCCGGCGGCTTTTTGGTCGGATGGTAGGCGGCACTCCAGACCTTTCCCTTTTTCATGTCTTTGATATAGATATAATTACCTGTATTCGCATAAATATCCGACCGGAAACGGTAAAGCATCCGGTCCTCATATTTGCTGAAGCCATCCCCATCGGTGGTTATCATCAGGGAATAATTTCCATTTGACAAATAATTCACAACCGGTGAATTGACGCCGGTATGATTAACATACCGGTTACTGTAACTATCTTCTTTAAAAAGCGGCTTTCCGATCTTTATTGTATATCCCTGCTTGGCAATGGAAATCAAATAGGACTGGCGTTTTTCCTCCAGCAGTACTTCTGTGGCTTTTATCATCATCTCCCCGTGGAACCTCTCCCGAAGAATCCCCTCATTCAGGTAATTATTAATTGCAGCCAGATTCATCCCCTGATGATGGGCCATATAGGATTTCACAATGCAATAAGGGGTCAGCTCCACAGAATTCGGTACATTAAAATCAACGGACTCATAGAAACCGTAAATGCCGTAAGCACCTAATTCCTTCAGCCGTTTTAAATTATCAAGGCATTCCTCTTCTGCAATATCCAGTGCCAGCATCGTTGCATAGGGAGCAACCACCAGGGAGTTTTTACGGACCGGCTGGAGTCTTATCTTTGGAACACCAAAGGCTTTGTACTGGTAATTTGAGTTTAAGTCAAACCGGTAATACTGGGATTCCGATATTCCCCAGGGTATCTCCGATTCCTTTGCATACTTCATATGCTGGAGCACTGCTGCCCTGGCGGTCTGGGCGTAGACGGAGTCTTCGTATTCCTTGAATACAAGATTTGGCATCAGATATTCAAACATCGTACCGCTCCAGGACACAAAGCAGGGAATTCCTCCCACAATGGTCAGCGGTCTTCCCAGTTTATGCCAGTGCTTTAACGGCACCTCCCCCATGGCTATGGCAAGAAGGCTTGTAAGTGCCGATTCTGATGCCATCAGGTCATAGCAGCCCTCATCCAGGGTGTGGGATGAAACATGATATCCAATATGAAACAGCATTCTCTTTTCGTTAAATAAAAAACGGAAATCAACATTTGTTAAAATGCTGTCTATCTTATTACTGACCGCTCCGATCCGTTCCATCATGCTATCCGCAAATTTATTGTCCCCCACCCCAATGCTGCGAAGGGAAGGATGGGAAGAAAATGCCTCTTCCTTCAGTTTTAATGCCTCGGTTTCCCTTATCGTACTGTCAATGAGATTCTTCAGCTGTCTGGTCCAGGGGTAATCTTTAAGCGGTGTAAGGTCCCTCTCATTTAAGTCTTCCCGGATTACCGCAATATCATCGATCATTTCCCCTATCCTTTGATACCTGGACTTAAGTTCATTTCTGGCAGGAATTCCTGTTCTCATTTGAATTTCTTCATTGCTGTTTTCAACCGCTATCTTAAGTTCGGACAGAAAGTTGTCCGGATAAACCGGCCTGTCCATCTGCTCTAAAAGGCCGTTTTTCAAAGCAACCAGATGTCCCAGGAAATTGCCGCTGTCAACGGTTGATATATAAGCAGGATTTAATACCTCCAGGGTCTTTATGTGATACCAGTTATAGAGATGCCCATTAAACTTCTGCATTTTCTGAACCGTTTCCATCAGGTTTTCCACAGCCTCAACCGTAGAGCTTAAAGTCTCAAATCCAAAATCCCTGGCTGACAGGATTGCCAGAAACTGAAGTCCCATATTGGTCGGCGATGTTTTATCGCTGATTTTTTCCACCACCCCGATCTGGTAATTATCCGGACAGAGCCAGTTGTTTTTCTTAGTGGAAAGCTCCTTAAAAAAACTGCCAGGTTCTGCGTGCAGTATCCAGAAGCAGTTCTTTGTCCTGGGCTTTATTACTCAGCTGATGCTTCTTTTCCGGCTGGCTGATCTGGTAAGCGATTTGGTAGGCAAAGCACCAGTCGGCAATTACGGCTGCCGTCAAAACCATTCCTGCCGGGTTTAAATATCCCATAAATAAAATTATTAAAAGGGCAGCCGCCGGAAGAAGAGAACTCCACATCGTAAGAAAATACCCTTTTCTGGTATTGACAATGGAGGCGTCCACTGCTTCCGCCGTATTCCACCTTAGTAGGTTTTTCTTGCTGATAAAGATCCGATACAAAGTCCTGATCATTGCATCACATGCCACATAGGCACGGTAGGGAGTGATTGTAAACTCCAGGAAAGCCCTATAAAGCATCGCAGCAAGCTCCCGAAAGAAGCATTTATAAACAAGGGCAAGCTTTGGCCGGATCAGCTTCTGGGTAATCACTGCAAGCAACAGGATCACCAGGGTAAATATATCATTAAAGAAAACAATGGGTAACCAAAGATAATATGCCTTTGGCATCCACGCCAGATTTAGCAATACAAACAGTGTCTTACTTAAAGGAACCATGCTTCTTCTTAAGTTGTCAAAGATTTTCCATTTTGACAGCGCACATAAGTTTTTCCCGTCCTGGGTCTTTTTTTTAAAAACAGCCAGGGTAAAAGCTGCCAGTCCCCGCGCAGCCATCGGTGTTCCCTTTTGGTAAAGGATAAAACACTGGTCGGAAAATTGTCCATAATCTTGACTGTACTGGAAAAAGCCGTCCGTGCATAGCAGCTTTCAAAAAGGTCATGACTGAGAATCCTGTTTTCCGGCACCTTGTTCTGCAGCACCTTGTGGAAGGCTTTCCTATCATAAATGCCCTTCCCGGTATAGATTCCTTTGTTAAAAATATCCTGGTAAATATCTGATATTACAGTCCCATAATGAGCAAGGCCTGATTCCCCTCCGAAGATTTTCGTAAACCTGCTGCCGTTCTTATCCACAATATGATTTCTTACGGAGGCTGAATAATGACATAGCCCTCTTCTACCTTTTGACCTGCAGAATCCAGAATCGGTTTGTTTAAGGGATGATCGATCAGTCCCACCAGCTTTGCGGCATTGTCACGAAGCAGATTTGTATCCGCATCCAGTGTAATCACATACTGGAAGGTGGTAAGAAGCTTTTCATCGCAGTAAATGGAGGAAAAGGTGGTATCCTCCTTTCCCGCTCCATTTAAAAGGTTATTAAACTCTTCCAGCTTTCCTCTTTTACGCTCCCAGCCCATATAACAGTTCTCCGCTTTATTCCATTTGCGGCAGCGGAAGAACAGAGAAAAACGCTGGTGCTCCGACGGATAGAGCTCATTCAGTTCCTTCATACGGGCAACAAGGGCGCTTTCAATTACCTGGTCCTTTGCCATGAACTGGTCTTTAGAATCCTCAAAATCAAGGAGCAATGCAAAAAAAAGGTTGGACTGCCGGTTTGCCAGATAATGCTTTTGAAGACGGTCCATGTATCCCAGGCCCTGTTCCTTTGAGGAGACGATAACCGGCATGACCACAAAGGTTCTTGCTTCCGGCCGTATTTCCTCTAAATAGTTCAGGGAAGGAATCTTCCTGACCTTAATTCTTCTGGTAAATATAAAATTTGTAATCTCTATGGAAATACCCATTAAGAGCGGCATTGCTGCCAGAAGGATCATTACTTGCCGGCTGATATTATTAAGTCCGCCAAGGGTCCGGAAAGCATAGAGCAGGCAGGCACAAAGTGCCGGAATAATAAGGAACAGGGTAAAGAAATAAAGGAAGCCATTTACATTCATCCGTTTCTTTATTTTTTTGAGGGACCGGCTTTCCTAACGCCTTTGCTTTTAAAACCGGGTAACCCTTACCCAAAAGCCAGGCTCCCACATGATGAGAGCAATGAAGGTCAGCCCTTCCCTGAACTGCCAGCTCCAGACAGTCCTGAGCGATCTTTTCCTCCGGCAGACGATAACGGTGGGATAATTTAACAATGACCCCACGGTACATGCCCCTGGATTCCAGATCCATCTTTGGATATACCCCATCCGGATCCTGTGATAAAATCTGCTCCAGACATGAATATTCCTCAAAGAACTTTTCTTCATCAACTTCATTGATATCTCTCAGGCTGACAATCAAAGTCCTGATATTTGTCTCAAGAAATGATTCAATCTTTCCTTCCTCCATAAATATGCCGGAGGTCTTCACCTGCCTTTCCATGGAAGAAAAATGATGTTCCAGGTATTTTTGAATGGAAGCCTCATCAAAAGACATGTTTCTTAACAGGTATATTACATGGGCATGGAAGGAGTAGTTCTGCCTTAAGTTATCCTCTGTTTTGCAAAGCAAGGCTGATATAGCGGACGGTCCCTTCTTATCTGCCAGCTTATCCCGGAGAAAGCTTTCTGCCTTTGATTTCACATCAATCATATGAAGTATTTCATCCGCGATCACAATGATTTCTTCAAGAATGCAAAAGCCCAGCACCTCCGGCAAAACCCAGATCTCCTTATCCGTAAGCGGGATTTTCTGCTGATAAGCATTCAGCATCACAGAAATATTTTCTTCACTTAAGTGGCCGCCGGAAAGAGCCACCATTTTTTTTGCCACAACATAAATTCGTGGAAAGTTCCGGTATTCTTTTGACTCCAGGACCGGCAATACGGCATAGCTGGTTCCCGAGGTACGGACCTTTTTAATTTCCCGGTACAGCATCTGGAAATTGTCAAAGAGCCATCGTGCTGCCGGAATCAGGGAAATGATATCGGTGGACACAGAAGAGATGCTGTCTCTTATTTTATTCAGCTTTTTATAGGCGGCCTGATTATAATCATTAAGGACAAAGCTATGTCCCACCAGTTTGACCTGGCTATGGCTTTCTGCCAGATCAAGCATCTGCTTCTCCCACTCACTTGGATCCAGTTTATTTTCTTCTCCCTGGAAACAGGCCGGGAAATGCACTTTCTTACTAAAATGATAACGCCGGTAATACAGTAAGGATAGTACAAAACAGATCAATACAGCCAGGATCAATAAGATATTCAGAAGAAAAGGTGAATTTATATAAAAATTAGTTTTTTTCCAACAAGCTCTGCAATTGAAGCTCCTCCTTATTTAAGAAATCCTTCCGACATAACCATATCTTTTTACAGATAGTTTGTCTGTTTTTCTATAAAAAAATAGCGCAATATTATATTGTAGCACTTTTTCTGTCTTTTTATTAATTTCCTGTCAGATTTATAAAATTTATATGAATTTCCTGTTCTTAACTGGTAAATTTTTCCTGAACTAAATATCTACCCATAAAAACCACCCCAAAAATGGATATTACAATCCCGGCAAATAAGTCAATTGTTTTCTTGCACATGATCTGCCCACCAGGATTGTCCCTTGATTCTTTCAGCATTTTTCAGTACAATAAGTTCACTACAGTCATTGGCAAATTACAGTTGGGAAATTATTGATAAGGCCAGCATGAGCCGGACGATGATTATCCTTTTGACCTGTGAGAAAAGAGAACTGTTCCAGCGCAGAATATTTTTGAGCGTTGATACAGCCGGTTGTGTAAGAGAGGAAAATGAGATGACATTACAACAGTTAAAATATTTCATCGAAGCTGCAAACTGCGGCTCCATCACCAAAGCCGCCGAACGATTATTCATTGCCCAGCCAAGCCTTTCAAACGCTCTTCGCGACTTGGAAACGGAAATTGGACACGAACTTGTCACCCGGACCCCGAAAGGCATATCTCTGACCACTGACGGTGCGGAGTTTTTGGGCTATGCCCGCCAGGTGGTTGAACAAGCGAGTCTCTTAGAACAACGATGGCTGAACAAGAAACCATCGCGGCAGCTGTGCTCCATATCTACCCAGCACTATGCCTTTGCTGTGAATGCGTTTGTTAATATGGTAAAAAAAACCGATGCCGAAGAATATGAGTACACATTACGGGAAGCAAGGACTTTTGAGATTGTGCAGGATGTTAAAAACCTGCGCAGCGAACTCGGCATACTCTACATGAACACTTTTAACCGCCAGGTGTTAGAAAAGCTGCTGCGGGAAAACAATCTGACATTTCATCCGCTCTTCACCGCTGTTCCTCATGTTTTTATAAGTACCTCCAATCCCCTTGCCAGGAAAAAAATATGTGACACTTAAAGATCTGGCCGATTACCCCCGCTTGTCCTTTGAACAGGGGGACTACAACTCCTTCTATTTCTCAGAGGAAATACTCAGCACGGAATACGCAAAAAAAGATATTCACGTCGGTGACAGAGCCACCATATTTAACCTTATGATCGGGCTTAACGGCTATACAATTTCCACAGGAATTGTGAGCGCAGACTTAAACGGTGATGATATCACGGCAGTACCTCTCCGCGTTAACGATTCGATTGAGGTTGGCTGGATCTCCCATAAGGATATTCAGTTGACACGGCAGGCGGCAATGTACCTTGAGGAATTGAAAATAGTTGTAGCCGAATATGGGGTTGATCTTAAAAATGAGTGATAGCCTGTAACTATAGCTTGGCATACTTTTATTTTATACTGATATTCATCTTTCGCACATTAACTCATAAAAATACTCGGATTTATGTGTCCTGTAAAGATTATACCAGGCATCTAATGTCTTTGCAGAAAACACATCCAAAGCTTTAAGGACTTGCTGGGAAAATTCTAACGGAGCTATTCCGGAAGCAGTTATCAGGTTCCCGTCAGTTACGGCAGATTCCTGCTTATAATACTGTTCTCCCCCATAGCCTGGGCAGATCATTTTAAGATATTCCAAGTCATTGCTTGTATGCCAGCTTGAATCCAGCAATCCTTTCCGGGCAAGTCCTATTGTAGCTCCGCAAACAGCAGCCACAACAATACCTTCCTTTAAGCAATGCTCTGCCATAGACAAAATAGGATCATGAACCGTTTCTGTCCATGTATCTCCGCCAGGCAAAATCAAGGCATCTGCATTTTCCATGGTGCATTCATCAAGTTCCATATCCGGTAATATTTTCAGGCCTCCCATTGTAATAACAGGAGTCTTTTTAATTCCCACCGTAACGATTTTAGTTGGGGCTGAGCCTTTCTTATAATATCTTCCGGAGTTCAGCTCCGCAGTTAGATAACCTATTTCCCAATCAGCCATTGTGTCAAACACATAAAGATATACAACGTTTTTATTCATACATATGTCCTCCATTTTTTAATGTTTCAAGCGTTGATCAAATAATCAGCCGCGAGAAAAAACGATGTTATCTTTATAATAAAACAACTTCACTGACAACTGCTGTCAGTGAAGTTATTGTTCATTATCCAAACATCATAATTTAATTACTTCTATCCGATTTCGTCCATTCCTTTTTGCCGCATACAACGCATCATCACTTATTTTATACAGTGTATATATGGAAGTGTTTTCATCTGGAATAACGGTGATGATTCCTATGCTTATGGTATATTTTACAACATGATCTCTGCCAACGATAACAGAAGCATTCTCTGCAATCCTTCTTAATCTTTCTGCAACTTCTAAAGCCTCTTGTTCATTAGTTCCCGGAAGCAATACCGTAAACTCTTCGCCGCCAATTCTGCCAAACAGATCATAATCCCGTAATTGACTTTTTATATTCACTGCAAAATCTTTAAGTACCATATCTCCTGCATAATGGCCATGGATATCATTTATCTTTTTAAAGTTGTCCAGATCAATAAGAAAGAATGAAATAGGCTCCTTTCTTCTTTTAAATAATGAAAGATTCTCTTTAGCCCGCAATAAGAATGCTCTGCGGTTGAATATATCAGTCAGTTCGTCATATGTAGCAACCTTAGTTAATTCCAAATCCGACTTTTCCTTTGCCATCAGGATAAAACCAATATTCCCGATTAACATGATCAGATACAGGCAGATAAAAAACAAAACATTGTATATATTATTGGACATCAAAGACATGGATTCTCTTAAACTCATTCCCACAAAAGCTCTTATAATAAGCAAAATGAATTCTGTTAAATAAATAAAAGCAACCGTTTTCTGTAAAACAGAGGAATTCTTATCCGTTAATAATACATAAATTGGAAAGTACCACAGTATAATCATGGTGATGGATATAATTGAGACCCGCACCCCCTCCACATTATTCAGAAACAAGGCTAGATGGATCATAACAATGGAAATGGCGGCAGCAATAAAATAAGCCCGTCTTATCAATTTGTTATAGCGCTTTTTTATAATCAAGAAAGCAATAATCTGCGTAGTATGAGCAATAATTAAAAAAAGAATCACCCATCGATATTGAAATAGATGAATTGATGATGCCCCGTAACCCAAGAAGGGCCCATGCAAAGGTATCAAAGAGCCTTGCAAATAAAAAAATATATAAAGAAGAATCCTTTTTATGTTGAACCATATAGGCAATACCTAATATTCCAGAAAAAAGATGCCCTATAACAATTGTGAATATAAGGGTCTTTATGTTAAAATCTAAACTCATTTTATTACTCCCCAACTTCATGGTGAAGTTCCATGGTGAAATTATAGGCAATTAACCGTTTTCAGTAAACCTGACTTGAAGCCTTAGTTCCTAACAATTCTGCCTAAGCTAATCTCCCCCATCATACACCTTCATCATTAAATATTCATCAATCCCTTTACGATAACGACCTGGAATGGTTCCTATGTACTTATATCCTGATTTCTCATCAAAAATCTTTGCACCCGGATTGTAATCTCCATCCACCAGGAATATTTTATCTCTGGTTTTAAAAACCATATTTTCCATTGCCTTCCTACAACAATCTAAATATTCTGCAGTTCCTTTTTTTAATTGAATATTCACCACTCCACCCCTTCATTTCCCTAAATAAATAACCCGCTCCTCTAAATTTATGCACAATGTACATACTTTACCTGAATAACAACTAGTTTATAATAAAATTAAAGCAGACATAACGGTTGGTGTCAACATTCTATTGCAACAAAAGCATTCAAGGAGCCATTATCCTTTTTATTGTAAACAGAATATTTTTAGTTGACAAATACAAAACAAGGAGTATAATGACAGGTAATTGAATAATATCTTCAGGGCAGGGTTAAATTCCCTACCGGTGGTAAAGCCCACGAGCCGCAAGGCATGATTCGGTGCAATTCCGAAGCCGACAGTATAGTCTGGATAAAAGAAGATGATAAATCACAGTATTTCTTTGTATATGTAAATTTGCTCTGGAACTATTTTTTTGTTCCGGAGTTTTTTTATTGCAGTACATACCTGTCTATGCTTGTGATAACTTAAATGCCTTGAACGACTTTGTTCAAGGTATTTTGTTTTTAGGAGGTGCTGCATGACTGACACAGAATATATGAGATTTGCTTTGCAGCTTGCAAAGAAAGGCTGTGGTTGGACAAATCCAAATCCCATGGTTGGAGCGGTTATCGTAAAAGACGGTAAGATTATCGGACAGGGATATCACCGGAAATACGGGGAGCTCCATGCGGAACGCAACGCTCTTGCAAGCTGTCACACATCGCCAGAGGGAGCAGCCATGTATGTGACTTTGGAACCTTGCTGCCATTCCGGCAAGACACCCCCCTGCACTGAGGCGATCCTGGAAAGCGGGATCCGCCATGTGGTAATCGGTTCTTGTGACCCAAACCCGTTGGTGGCAGGAAAAGGCATTGAGCTGTTACGTTCCTCTGGAATTGAGGTGACAAAAGGAGTTTTAAAAGAGGAATGTGATTCACTGAACCAAAGTTTCTTTCACTACATCCAAAACAAAACACCCTATGTGATCATGAAATACGCCATGACTCTGGATGGGAAGATTGCGACACACACTGGCAAATCCCAATGGATCACCGGTGTAGCGGCTCGGCACCGCGTTCATGAGGACCGGCACCGCTATTCTGCCATTATGGCAGGGGTCGGCACTGTCCTTTCGGACGACCCGCTGCTGACCTGCCGGTTGGAAAACAGCAGAAACCCGCTCCGTATTGTCTGTGATACCCATCTTAAAACGCCCTTAAGTGCAAGGATTGTTACTGCCACTGGTACTGCCTCTACTCTCCTTGCTACGGCAGTTACAGACAAAGACAAACACCGCCCTTATCTGGAAGCAGGCTGTGACATTTTAGTACTTCCTCAAAAAGAAGGGCATATCGATTTAAACTGCCTTATGACAGCTCTTGGTGAAAGAAAAATTGACAGCGTTTTGCTGGAGGGCGGCGGCACCTTAAACTGGTCTGCCCTGCAAAGCGGAATCGTCCACAAAGTGCAGGCCTACATTGCCCCTAAGCTATTTGGCGGCAGCGGAAAAACCCCGGTAATGGGCCTTGGCGTAGATAGCCCTGATCAGGCGTTTCATCTAGGAAAACCGGCTATTTCATTGATTGAGGAGGATATTCTATTGGAAAGCGAGGTGATCCGGTGTTCACAGGAATCATAGAAGAAATCGGCAAAATTCAAACCATCCGCAAAGGCCCAGAATCTTCATTTCTCTCTGTTCAGGCAAAGAAAATCATGGAGGATGTCCGCCTGGGGGACAGTATCGCAGTAAACGGTGTTTGTCTCACGGTTGCAGCCTTTTCTCAAGGCGGATTTACTGCCGATGTTATGAACGAGACCTTTAACCGTTCCTCTCTTGGAAGTTTATCAACGGGAAGCCCTGTCAATTTAGAGCGGGCAATGCCGGCAAACGGAAGATTCGGGGGACATATTGTTTCAGGCCATATCGATGGCACCGGAACAGTATCTGCCATTCAAAAAGACGACAATGCCGTTTGGTATACCATTAAAACCACACCTGATATTTTGCGGTACATCATAGAAAAAGGATCTGTCGCTATTGACGGAATCAGCCTTACTGTAGCAAAAGTTAAAAGGGATAGCTTCAGCGTTTCTGTCATCCCCCATACAGCATCAATGACCATTTTGCCAGGCAGGCGCATTGGTGATACGGTCAATCTTGAAAACGACTGTATCGGCAAATACGTGGAACGGCTGATGGGCATTCAGCAGCCTGAAAATAATATCACAGCCGGCTTTCTTAAGAAATACGGCTTTTAGGAGGAATCGAAATGTTTCAATACAACACCATTGAAGAAGCACTGAATGAACTGCGGCAAGGAAGAATTGTTCTTGTGACAGACGATAAAGACCGGGAAAATGAAGGAGATTTTATTTGTGCCGCTGAGTTTGCCACCACGGAAAATGTGAATTTTATGGCAATACATGGCAAAGGTCTCATTTGCATGCCAATGAGCGCAGAGTTTTGTAAAAAGCTGAAACTCCCTCAGATGGTTTCTGATAACAGCGATAACCACGAAACAGCCTTTACTGTATCCATTGATCATGTGGATACCACCACCGGAATTTCAGCGGCAGAACGCAGCCTCACTGCCATGAAATGTGTGGAGGAGAAAACAAGGCCAGAGGATTTCCGCCGGCCCGGTCATATGTTCCCTTTGCTGGCAAGAAAAAAACGGCGTACTGGAGCGTAACGGACATACAGAAGCACTGTGGATCTGATGCGGCTGTCCGGCTTAAAGGAATGCGGCCTGTGCTGTGAGATCATGCGGGAGGACGGAACCATGATGCGCACTCCGGAATTAATGGAACTTGCGCATAAATGGGGGCTTAAGATAATCACCATAAAAGACTTACAGGAATACCGCAAAAGAAATGATAAGCTTGTTGAACAGGTCACCTGCACAGATCTTCCTACAAAATACGGTAATTTTAAGGTTTATGGATACATCAGCAAGCTAAACGGGGAGCATCATGTGGCGTTGGTAAAAGGTGAGATCGGTGATGGTCAAAATCTTTTATGCCGGGTTCATTCCGAGTGCCTTACCGGAGACGCTTTCGGCTCAGAGCGCTGTGATTGCGGACAGCAGTTTGCGGCAGCAATGACACAAATCGAGAAAGAAGGCCGCGGATCCTGCTATACATGCGTCAGGAAGGCCGCGGGATCGGCCTGATCAATAAGCTGCGTGCCTATGCCCTTCAAGATAAAGGGATGGATACTCTGGAGGCTAATCTCGCCCTTGGCTTTGACGGGGATATGCGGGAGTATTTTATCGGTGCACAGATTCTCCGTGACCTTGGGGTAAAAACATTGCAGCTGCTCACGAACAACCCGGACAAAGTCTATCAGCTTTCTGGTTTTGGTATTGAGATTACAGAGAGAATTCCCATTCAGATGGATGCTACTGCACATGATCTGTTTTATTTAAAAAACAAAGCAGAGAAAAATGGGCCATATTTTGAATTATTAATATATTTCTAAAGGAGAACTTACAATGAAAACATTTGAAGGAAAACTCGTATCAAAGGATATGAAAATCGGCATTGTTGCCGCACGATTCAATGAATTTATAACTGCCAAACTGTTAAGCGGCGCCCTGGACGGACTAAGGCGCCATGAGGTCAGCGATGACTGCATAGACACTGCATGGGTTCCCGGAGCATTTGAAATTCCGCTGATTGCCTCTAAAATGGCAAAGAGCGGAAAATACGATGCGGTGATCTGCCTTGGCGCAGTCATTCGCGGCAGCACAACCCACTACGATTATGTGTGCAATGAGGTATCCAAAGGCATTGCAAGCATATCCCTTAGCAGTGATATTCCAGTTATGTTTGGCGTGCTGACAACAGAAAACATCGAGCAGGCCATTGAACGTGCAGGCACCAAGGCCGGCAACAAAGGCTTTGACTGCGCTGTCGGGGCCATTGAAATGGTCAACCTCATCCGTGAAATTGATGCTCGTTAAGGCCAGGCTGATCCATTCCATAGAACATGCGTCGGGTACAGATACTAATTCCTATCATTATTAAGGCAGCCATATAAAAAGGAAGGTATGTACTGCTTCCTATCTTATCAAACACAATACCATAAAGGAACTGTCCAAGAGGATTCGTACACATACAAACACACATAACACAAGAAATGACTTTCCCGGTTAATTCTTTGGGCGTTAATATCTGAAGATATGTCATTACTTGTATTTGGAATAATGTTGACAATACCAGCATCAGAGAACACCCCATTAAGAGAAATGGACTCGTCTTTGATTTTAGTTTCTTCGAAAATACTCCGGCGATCAAACCTCCTAATATGCATCCGGCAGCGATGATACCTTGCGCAAATCCGTATAACCGATTGGCAGTATTAGGGGAAAATCCCAGATGCTGAGTAATTAGAACCGGAACTCCTATTAAAACCAGAGAGGTCAAAAAAAGATTGATAGAAGCAAAAATCAATGACAGCTTCCACAAAATCGGCTGCTCCTTAAACATAAAACCAAAACTTTCTTTTAAGTCGTTGAAGCCGGTAATGATTATATTTCCTTTTGCCCGCCTTTTTTTCAAATGGAATATGGATAAAGATTTCCATTACGGCAGCCACGAAAAAACAGCCAATACTTACATATAGAATCGGCGCTAACCCAACAATGGAAAATAATATACCGCCAATTACCGGCCCAACCATACCGGCCAGTGAGCTTATTAAATCAACAATGGAATTGGCCTGCATGATATTTTCTCCATCTACCAGAACAGGTACGCTGGCCTTTACTGCTGGCTGATATGCCCCCTGTATACCATACAGAATAATCATTGTTATTGTCATAAGCGGTATAACATCTATTTTCCCTACCAGCAGACAAAACAGGAAAATAAGCATTGCTGTGGCAAAATCCAGAATCACCATGATGTTTCTCTTATTAACACGATCAGCGATGATTCCTCCTATGGGAAACAGGATAATCATAGGAATAAATGAGCAGGCCAGAATTGTCCCAAATAAAACGGACGAGCCTGTTTGGTTTAACAGGTAGAGAGGAAGCGCATACCTTAAAATCTGATTTCCGAATAAGGAAATAATCTGGCCTATTGCCACAAGTAAAAAAATCTTTTGAAAATATCGCTTTATTTTGCATAATCCTTTGTTCTCCTTTCGAAACACATCTTTGTGTCCTAGGAAACATACTTTATCACTTTTTTTGTGTCCTTGTCAACAAAATAATTGCAATAAAAATGCAGCCCGCTCTCTATGGAGTTGGGCTGCCTGTGGTTTTTTTCATTATTCAAGGCTATTTAGTTGTGATTAAGCATTCTGGTACACTTGCGCCTGGTCATCATCTCCTATTCCATAACGCGCTTTAAATGGGCCTGGTACAACTACAGTTTATCATAACATTCCGACTTCATATCTACACCCAGCTTTTCTATTTCTGCATCCAAATGGTTATTATACTTTTCCGCAAAACGAATCATACTGTCTAATTGCTTCTCAGTTACCTGATCAAATACGGCTTTATCCCGCTCCTGGAACTCTTTATGCAGTTCCTCGTGGACTTTGTAAATTGAGCTTCCTTGTTCCGTAAGCCTGAAATAGATTTCTTTCTTGTTGTCCGGCTTCTGGTAGCTATGGATAAGACCTTTTTCTATGAGTTTTTTTAGTTATTTTACTTATGGCACTTCTAGTCATATAAAAAGACTCTGCAAGCTTTGTCACATTGGAATCTTCATTTTTTTCCGATGTATTCAATGCAATGTATTTCAGAAGGCTTATAATCCTTAAGGCTTTCTTTCATCTTAAACCCATCAAGCCAAATCTTCTTGTTAAATAAATCCCAAAAACCCTTTATAACCTGTTCTTCTTTATTCACTGCCTGTCCTCCCACCCGTTGGTGCATTAATAATATTATACTGAATGTTTGTTTCTATTTCAACCTGTGTTTAAAACAGGCAGGCTTATTTTCCAATAAAGTAATCTTCTCTCGGGAGAATTTAAGGGACTGAAGACACCCCTGCTGTCAATGGCTTCCTCAATCATAGATGGGTACTCTACGGAGCGTTTATTGAAAAAACCACAGGCAAGAGCTACAATCATTTCGCGGCGGAGAAAGCATGCAAAACGATAAAGCACATAATATCATCCATTTTAAGATGATGTAATTACTTTTTGATAATATAAAATGAAAAAGTATGAAAAGGAGAAAATGAATTTGAATCGTAAAATTAAAATAGATAATTTTCTTGATGATTATGGAAGAATAACGCAATTACCTCAAAAGAAAACCTTCCGGGCTGCGACACTCTGCTATCTAGCTGAAAAGTTTGCATCTGACCGGGATTATACTGAAAAAGAAGTAAACTCCATCTGTGAAGAATGGCATACGTTCGGAGATTATTTCATACTTAGGCGGGAACTTATTAATAATGGGTTATTATGCCGTGAGCCAAACGGTTCTCGTTATTGGAAACCAACTGCCTTTCATCCGATTGACTCCTATAACTGGGATAGCGAACCCTGAGAGCCTAATATAGTCAATATAACTGCCTGGCCATACTAACAGATAATAAAAGATGACGGCATTATTTTAAGTACAGGAGCAAAGCTTTACCTTGCTATTCCACAAACTGATGTCCCCATTTACACATCGCATCCAACACCGGCATAAGGGACTTTCCTTTATCCGTAAGCCGGTATTCCACCTTAGGCGGCACCTGGGGATATTCTGTCCGAATGATTAACCCATCCGCTTCAAGCTCCTTTAATTGATTACTGAGCATTTTATGGGTGATGCTTTTAAGGGCTCTTTTTATCTCACTATACCTCATTACTTTACAATGCCATAGCCAGAAAAGAATATGCATTTTCCACTTTCCGCCTACCAGGGACAATGTATATTCAAATGGCTTGGAATAGACTTCTTCTTCATGATCCATTCTAACTCTCCTTTTTTATAGTATCTATCCTAAAAGTGCATACTTGTTAATATAATTATTCTATCATAATATAATAAACATAAAATGACAAGGAGGATAACACGATGAAAAGAGAAATTGAAGTATTTGATTATGCGAATGAAATTATAAAAGCGCTGAAAACAGGCGTTTTGCTGACCACAAAAGCAGATGATAAAGTGAATTCTATGACAATCTCCTGGGGTACCCTGGGAATTGAATGGTCGAAACCTATATTTACTGTTTTCGTCAGAGAAAATCGCTTTACAAAACTTCAGCTGGAAAAAAAATCCTGAATTCACCATAAATATACCACATGGCGATTTTGACAAGAAGATATTGGGTATTTGCGGGACAAAATCTGGCCATACAATTGATAAAATCAAAGAACTTAACCTGACACTTGAAGCACCCGGTCATATCTCGGTTCCTGCCATTAAGGAACTTCCTTTAACCCTTGAGTGCAGGGTTGTATACAAGCAAAAACAAGATGAGCATGAAATTACGGAAGAAAACAGAAACACATTTTACCCACAGGACGTTGATAGTTCATTCCACGGTGCAAACAAAGATTATCATACCGCTTATTACGGAGAGATTCTAAGTGCATATATTATCGAATAAAATAAATGCCAGGCTTGCTGTCTTTTGTATGTGTTCAGTTGTTATATAGCTTTTAGGCATAAATAAAACCTCCTGCCGTATTTTAAGCCTGCGGCAAGATGATGACACTCCACCTGGTACAAGCAAGTCCCCGCCACCACCACTTAATTATTTTCACATTTGAAGTAGGGGACTTACTTGATTCGGTTAAATTCAAAATTTGTTGTAATGGAGCTTTTGATATAGCAGCTTATCTTCTTCATATGGCTTTTTTTCCTCCGCAGGATAGCCAATGGCAATCATACATTCAACACTATATTGCTCCGGTATCTCCAGAACTTCTCTAATATATTCCCCCGCAGTCTCTTGCCCGGTATGAAATCTTTCTCTTACCTGAATCCAGCACGACCCAAGACTTAAATCCTGTGCCGCCAATTGAATCATGGTCGCCGCTATGGATGCATCCTCAACCCATACATCACTTAAATCTTTATCCGCTATTACTACAATTGCGAAAGGGGCACCTGCTAGAAATTTAGAAGCAGGTTCCCGGCACAGAGAAAGCCGCCGGATCAGTTCCCCATCGGTGACGGCAATGAACTGCCAGGGTCTTATGGACCTTGATGAAGGTGATAGCAGGGCACTTTTAAGAATTACATCGATCTTCTCTTTTTCAACTTCTCTGGCTTGAAACTTTCTAATGCTTCTTCTGGATTTTAAAAGATTAAATAACATAAATTGCTCCTTTCTGATTTCCATTGCATTCCATCCCTATTCTTCCATATCGGTATTGTAACAATTGCAATTTTATATTACAATTTAATTTATACACTGTACAATTTTATATTACCTGGGAGGTATAACCATGGATTCACCACTCAACTGGTATGATGAATATTTCCATTCAGAAGACCGCATCGTCCTGACAAAACAGGAACTGGACTTACCGGGCATACGGCTGTTTGCCACGCATAATATCCACAACGCAATCTTTCCTCATATACCCCATTATCATGAAAATACGTTTGAATTTACCTTTGTATCCAAGGGAACCATTTCCTTCTATACGCAGGAAACGGAATATGAAGTTTCCGGAGGGAATATCTTTGTCTCTTTTCCTGACGAGGTACACAGCACAAACGAAGCGCCCATTACTCTCAATGAACAGTACTGGTTCCAGGTCGACATAAGCGATCCGAAAAACCTGTTATTTTTAAATGAAGAGACTGCAAAACAACTGATTGAAGATTTAAAAAGCATAAAAAGGCATATCGTATCAACAGATATCAAGGAAACACGTCCTCTGATTGAAAAAGCCTTTGAGCTGGCCTTATCCAACGGGAACCGCCTGTTGATTGCCGGATATCTGATTATCTTCTTCCAATTGATGATCGCGGCCGCCAAAGAGGAAAGATATTATCTGACCAATGATATTGAAGCAGCCGTCCGGTACATCGAAGAACACGTCACAGAAGAATTATCTCTTCATACCCTGGCCGGAATCTGTAATCTGTCCGTCTCTCAGTTTAAGCAGAAATTCAGGCGCATCGTAGGCGTCTCTCCACGGAATTACATCAACAAGAAAAAAAGTGAAATGTTCAAAATTACTGCTTCTTCAGAATATTCCCGTAACAGAGGTGGCCATGAAGCTCAATTTTAATACCAGCAGCTATTTCTCCACTGTTTTTTAAAAAATATACGACCCTGACTCCCAGCGAATACATTCAAACAAAGCTTGTGGACAAGGTAGCTAAGTAAAAATCGGGCTGTCACAAAGAACTGCCCTTGCAATGGATATAAGTTGTCTCTGGCCCTGGCTTACATTGTCGGTGGCTGCAGAGACCTTCGCCGCATAACCTATCGGATGTTTATCAATAAAGTCGGCGGCATGGGCGATTTCCGCCCCTTTGATCACCTCTTCCTTTATAGCGTCATTCTTTGAGTAACGGATATTATCCATAATCGTTCCGCTGTACAGGCTGGTATCCTGGATCACAACAGAGAAGCATCTTCTCAAGCTGTCCCGTTTCACATGGGTGACCGGAACTTTGGCAATCATAATTTCACCGCTGTCTGCATCATAAAAGCGGGTCATCAGATTAACAATTTATCCTTATTATACCATGTTTTTTTCATAAAAAGTATAAAGCAGCTTTTAAATTTTGGTGCAGCGAAAGTCAAGCGGATATTCTCAATCCGCTTCGTTACTTGATTCGGTTAAAAAAATGCTTTAAATTATATGAAATTTGTGGAATTAAATTTACATATCCAAATAATAAGATATAATAAAATTAAGGAAAAATTGAAAGGAGTATCACAATGAATACAGCAGATTACTTTATTAAAAACTTGGACATGACCCCTCATCCGGAAGGAGGATTTTATAAGGAAATTTATGCATCTGAAGAAACTATAACCTCAAACGATTTAAAAGTTGACTTTGAAGGCTCCCGAATCCTTTGGACAAGTATCTACTTTTTACTTAGGGACGGAGAAGTTTCTAATTTCCACAGATTAAAATCTGATGAAATGTGGTACTATCATTCAGGTTCTCCCCTGACTATTTATATGATTAGCCCAAAAGGGGAATTTATTACGGAACAGCTTGGACTCGATATTGAAAATGGAGAGAAACCTCAAGTATTGGTGCCAAAAGATTATATATTTGGCTCCGCTATGAATAATAAAGGCTATGCATTAGTTGGCTGCATGGTATCGCCAGGATTTGAATTCAGAGACTTTGAGTTATTTAAAAGAAATGATTTGTTGGAAAAATATCCTCAGCATCAGCAGATCATTCAAAAATTGACTTCCAATTCGTAAACATCTGTCTTGATAATCATATTTATTGGTTTCAAGCCACTTTGTATAAAATTTCATTTGCTTACCAAGGCTGCACCTCTGAATAGGACTTAATGTTCTAATTCGACAATACGCTGCAGCTTTCAACTTTTTAGATTCTGTTGGTTGAACGATACCGCTTGATGCTGGTGAAGCTTGGTATGCATACAAAATACTATTGATTAATCTAAGCCGCCTTTTGCGACATAACTTTTTTTATACATGTAAAATCCTAATAAGTCTGATAAAAACCATCCCACTACAATCGCCCAGCAAATACCCGAAAATCCTTTAACAGGTGCAAATGAATAGGCCAGCAATACTCTTAATCCCTGTGACACTATGGTCAGCAGGATTGATATTTTAATGGCTCCAAGACCCCTGAAAAAACCATAAAACATAACAATAAAGCCCAACAATACATAAAATACGGAAACAATTCTAAGATAACCAACACCGACAGCTATTACCTCTGCTGCATCTTTATTTACGAAGAGCGTTATTAAATTGGGGGCGAAAATAAATGCGGAAACGCTGATTACCGCCGACAGGATTATGATAATCCTTGAAGTAGTACGAAATCCCTCCCGGATTCTTTTTGTTTCTCCGGCACCTTCATTCTGCGCAGTATAAGTAGAAAAAGAATTACCCAGATCCTGCAAAGGAGCATTGGCAACCGAGTCGATTTTGGAGCAGGCTGCAAATGCAGCCATAACTGTTGAGCCAAAGGTATTGACTAACCCTTGAATAAGCATCATTCCAAAGCTGGAAATTGACTGTTGCAGCGCTGTTAATACGGAAAACGCAGCGATTTTATTAAAAACAGAGGCGCTGAACCGGAAGTCTTTCCGCTGGAAATTCAGAAATTGCATTCGTTTTATTGTGTAAATGCCGCAGCCTATCGCAGCAAAAGCTTGTGTAAGGAGCGTGGCAATGGCTGCACCGGCAGTCCCCATGTGCAGCACCACAATAAAGAGCAGGTCTAAAATAAGATTTGATATGCATGAGATGATCAAAAAGTACAACGGTGTTTTCGAGTCTCCAAATGCCCGTAATAAAAAAAGCAAATGCATTATACATGCCAACAAAAATAAAACCATAAAAAACATATTTTAAATAGTCTGCAGCATAGGCGGCAGTTTCCTTTGGCATTTGATAAAGGCTGATGATCTGCGGTAAAAAGACTGATGTTACAATTGTAATCAATACACTGATACAAAATAAAAATATTAAGGCAGTAGAAATCGTTTGTTTCAGTTCATCGTACTGCCTGCCACCATAGAGCTGAGAGAAAATTGCCGAAGCCCCCATAGCAAGTCCTATTAAAATAGAAGTAATAAACACAATCACAGCACCCGAGGAACCAACTGCTGCAAATGCATCTGTGCCTACAAACTTTCCTATTACAATTGCATCAATAATCCCATAAAATTGTTGAAGCAAGTCTCCAATAAACAATGGAATGAAAAATTTCATAATAATCCTTGAAGGATTTCCTTTGGTCATATCAAGTTCCATCTTTTTCTCCCCTCCTGACGCCTGTTATTTTGAGACAGATATGCGATTGCTAAATCTCCGGTAACCGGATTAGAGTAAATTTCACAATCTATTTCATAAACCTGTCTTATAAGCTCCTTTGTCAGCACTGCTTTTGGATTTCCTGAAGCTATGATCCGTCCGTCTTTCACTACATAAAGAAAATCGCAGTAAACAGATGCCATGGAAAGATCATGCAGAGCTGCAAGAACACCGATATTTAATGATTTGACAACTGATAAAATCTGAAGCTGGTATTTAATGTCCAAATGGTTGGTCGGCTCATCAAGAATCAGGAATTCAGGCTTTTGAGCTATTGCTCTTGCCAATATTACCCGTTGTTTTTCACCGCCAGATAATGTTAAATAGCTTCTGTCCGCATACTCCGTCAAGTTAACTCGTTCTAACGCATCGGCTGCGATTTTATAATCCTCTATATTGTCAGAGTCCATTAAGTGTTTATGGGGCGTTCTCCCCATCATTACCATCTCATGGACAGTAAAATCGAAATCCAATTCATTAAATTGGCCTACCACACCCATATCTTTTGAAATGGCACGCGCAGATGATTTTAAAACATCCTTATCCCCTAAAAGGACAGTCCCCTCTTGCGGTTTGATAACCTTATAAATACTTTTCAGCAAAGTGGATTTTCCGCATCCATTTGGTCCAATGATGCCGACAAACTGTTTATGATCCACTTGAATGCTGATATCTTTTACAATATCTGCCCCCGATAAGGTGACTGATATGTGATCTGCTTTCAAATTCAATTTATCTCCCTCCAAACCCGTAGCCTTTTTTTAATCAGCATATACATAAACACAGGTGCACCAAGAAGTGAAGTAACGATGCCAATCGGCAGTTCTCCATTTGGAATTACTGTCCTTGCAAAAACATCTGTCCACATCATAAATAAGGATCCGGTAAGAATCGCCGCAGGGACCAGCCGTTTATGATCCGCACCCACGACACCGCGAACAATATGTGGAATAATAAGGCCTACAAACCCAATAATCCCACAAGTGGAAACTAAGACACCTGTTACCACGGAAGAAATCACCATGTATAACCGTCTGTAAAAATTTAAATTAACACCCAGGGTGATTGCGGCTTCTTCTCCCATTAACATCGTGTTCATCACTCTTGATTGGGACAGGAAAAAGGCTGTTGCCATAATTACCACCGCAGTCACAGGAGGCAAAGTGTCCCACTCTGCTGATGCCAGACTTCCCATTGTCCAAAAGGATACGGAACGGATACCCTCTGAATTTTTAGCAAAATAAACAATAAAATTTGAAGATGCACTGCATATGGCATTAATTACAGTTCCCGCTAAAACCAGCTTGACAGAAGATGTCTTTCCTCCAATACTGGCAAGGGCCAGAACAAGTGCTGCCGCAATCAGAGCACCAATGAATGCCCATGATGCAACCCCCAATTCTCCCAGTACTCCTCCGGCCCCAAATCCAAGCATAATTGAGAAGGTTGCTCCTAAGACACCTCCAGATGAAATTCCCAATATATAGGGGTCTGCCAATGGGTTTTGTACGGAAGCCTGCATGACTACTCCGCAAAGTGCCAGCCCAGCCCCCGTAATCATTGCCAGCAAAACCCTTGGAAAACGGATCTGCCAGATAATATCCACATACATACCGTTTAGCTGCTCACCTGCATCACGGATCTGATACCCAGTCAGTTGATGTATCAATATTTTACAGGATTGTTGAAAGGGTATATTTACCTGTCCAATGGATAGTGAAATTACAACTGACACAACGACAGCCGCGAGTAAAATTACAAGAATTATTGAGAAAGCAGGCCAACTTTGTAAGCTGCCTTTAAAAATTCGGGAGGTTTTCTTTTGTTCTTCTTTGTGTGTTGAAACCATGCTCATTCCTCCTTAAACAGTTCGGGATGAACAAACTCGGCAACATCCTCATATAAATCCGCAAGATCAAGGCTTCCGCGAATTGCATTGGTATAATCAACCACCATTACATTCCCTTCTTTAATGGCGGTAACATTTTTTAAACTTGAATTCCCAAGCAGTAAATGTTCTGCCGCATCGCTATCGGATTTTTGGAACTCAGTGACAATCATTTTATCAGGATTAATGGAAAGAATAGATTCGGCTGACATTTCCACATAAGTGTCCTTTGATACTTCTATGTACTCACCGCCTGCGCCTTCCACCATTTCATCAATGACACAGAGGCCAGGACCATAATAATAATAAGTATCATTCTGGCCGCCAGCAAACAGCAATACCCTTGGTTTGTCAGTTGCCTGAGAAGCTTTGTCCTGAATAACTTTAATTCGTGCTTTCTGATCCTCTACAAAAGCATCTGTTTTATCTTTAATATTTAGTACTGATCCCAAATTATTGATGTCATCAAAAAAGCTGTCAATTGTACGTCCCATGGTGTAGTTAATACCTGGAAGTACAGGAATTCCTCTTTGATTCCAAAAGGAAATATCGCCAAGGCGTTCATCGGTGAATGCCGAAGACATAGCAACAATTAAATCCGGCTTTAAAGCGATAACAGACTCTTTAGAAGGCCATGCATCCGTAAGAAGTGGAAGCTGCCCTACCTGCTCCTCATATTTGGAATAGGATTTGTCTAAATAGGCCAGTCCCGCAATCTTTTCTTTTTCTCCAAAATGAATCATCAGCTCTGCAAGGCCCTGCCCAATTACGACAACTCTCTTTGGCTCCTCATAAATGGTCTGCTGAACTTCCTTTCCTTTATTATCATAAACAGTAAATTTTAAAGGATAATAACTGGTCTGTTGCGGGGAAATGGTCTGGCTGGCTGCTACTTGGTTTGAAGCCCCATTTTCTTTTGTTGGTGGTTGTGAGCAAGCACTCAATGAGGTAAAGCAAAAGATGATTGCCAATAAAATAGATGTTGATTTTTTTAACATATAGATCACTCCTGTATTATAATTAGTTAGTTTCTCCTAACTCACAGTGTATTGTACATCATAAGTGCTCATGGACTATACTGCTTACGATGCCGATTTATGTTGAGAGAATGCCTATATTAAAAATAAAAAACCACAGGTATCAGCCTGTGGTTAAAGTACGAAGTCTTAAAACATTTTATAAGCAGAACCTATTCTGCATTGCGCAGCAGGAGGATTCCCGATATTTTAATGGGGTAATACCATATTGCTTTTTAAATGCTGCACAAAAATTGCTGGAGCTTGAATAGCCAATCTCATAGGCAATATCATTAATTGATTTCTCTGTGTTCAGCAGCATGGAGGCAGCCCGCTGTAATGAAAATTTCCTGTGATAGCTAAAAATAGTATCTCCATAAACCAGCTTGAAACCTTTCGTCAGTTTTTTTAGGATTAATGACCAACCTTTTAGACAGGGAAAGGATACTTGGCAATTCAAATGGTTCTTCAAGCAAAATTTGAGGAATTTCCTTGATTTTTTGCAATTCATAAGGAGTGAGTGCTGTCAGCTCACATGTTTCACGCTTCATACTTCGTTGGATATAATCATTGATAATGTTTCCATAACCTTACTCTCGTAAAATAAAGTACGGGTTTTTTTCAGGAAGGCGGCAATTAAATATTTGCAGAAAAGCAGCTGATATTTCAGGGGGAGCATTTAAGCCTAAATAGTACTCTGAGCGGAACTGATCTTCCAGCTTTTCTATTGTATCATTCCATAAACCAGCTCCGGTACTTCCAAAATAAGAGGAAAGTGCCTGCCTGTCAGCTGTTATAGAAACTCCCTGATATTCTTGCCCCGCACAACGCCTGATGATGCCTTTCATATCCTGGGATAAAGAAAGGGATAAATTGTTTGTTTCAAAACAGGTATCGCCGGCTTTTTCTTCTTCTATATACATGCAACCATCGATACAGTATTCAATTTCAAAATAGTTTCCGGCTAAATCAAATACTGTCACGATATCCTTATTAAACACAAAGTTATAGATAATCAGCATAACATTGCCGAGTAAATTATATATTTGTATGGTTCCTTTGCCATACTCCGGCTTTATATCATAAACAATGCCCTTACTCTTATCGTGGTTAGGCAAAAAACGAGCTTTCCCAATTTGCTCATGCATGGCTCTATATTGCTCTAACATAGCGGCATATCCATTTCTTGAATTTATATAGAATTTATGCTCCATTTAAAAGCTCCTTTCCTGTCTTAATACTATCAAAAACTATGGTTCGGCATACTGTTAGTATAAGCTAACTATACCATACTGCCCTGTTTATTACCTGTCAGGTTTAAAACTTCCAAAAAGAGGCTGCTAAAACCTAACGGGGCTGCAGAACTTTTATTGCTTTTTAGAACTTTTATTTGACAACATGCCATCGCCCGATGATTTGCAAACGCCTGGTTATCAAATATGAGATTTTGGAGGGTACCTTTTTCGATTGCTTGCATTGCAAATCCATGGGTACTGTTTTTTCAATCCTCTTTAATCAGTGCATACATTTTCATATCAAGAATAACCTCATTTTTTATTGCATTCTTTCTCAAGATACCTTCACACTGAAATCCTGCCTTTTCAAGAATACGGCAGGATGCCGTATTAAAAGCAAAGGGTTCTGCAAAAATCCGCAAAATATCCGTGTTTTCAAAAATATACCTGCAAGTCTGTTTCACTGCACTTGTTCCAATTCCTTTTCCCCAATATGATTCTGCTATATAGTAACCCATTTCAGCACTTCTGAAATGAATGTTGTTACAGCGGAACACTCCAATGCTTCCGATGGCTTTATCATCTACTGTAATTGCAAAAGCATATATCACATCCTTGTTCGCCGACAACAAAGAGGTAATATATTCTTTTGCATCTTCAACTGTATAGGGATAAGGTAACCCATCTCTTAGATTATCCTGGATTTTCTTGTTATTTATCGCTAATGCTAAATTTTCAGCATCCTCTATCTGCCATTCCCGTATTTTACACTCCACTTAAATATCTCCTTTCAAATTGAAATTCATCTCAGAAAATATACTCCATTATGTACTCTTCCGCATTTTCATCAATAATTTTGAATCCTACATTATGATACATACGTAACGCATAATTATCCTTTTGAACAGCAAGTAATGCCTTTTTATATCCCTTGCTTTTAAGCACCCTCAACATTTGCTTCATCAGTTCTGTTCCAATACCATATCCACGATATTTTTTATAAAGAGAGATTGAAAACTCTGGTGTATCATCGCCAACAGTTCCAAATCCATTGATATTTCTTACCCAGACAGCACCTGCAATTTTTTTATTTACTTCTGCGCACAGGCAATAATCGTCTTCCATTCTTCCAAAGTTTTCAATATATATCTGCAAAGAAGGTTCTTCAATTACTGCTCTTGGTAATAAATTATTTTCATCTCTCTGAAAAATCGCTTCATACAGAAAATCAGCGAGAAGCGGATATTCCTGTGCATACATTTCTCTAATAATATATTTCATAAATACCTCCGATTTTAAGTTTTAATCATCGGCTCTTATTCCACACATGCAAACACTCCTTATTAAATTCTTTTTCTTTTCAGTTGTATAATCCGAACGATATTAAAAAAATGTTCTTTCTTCATATACCTTTGTAACCTGTTTACTCATTTTTGTTGCCTCTAAAGAAATTGCAGAAACTCATTTTTCCATTTTTTTCTGCATATGCTAACAATCTCTGATACTGTTTTTCATTTTGTTCTACAATTCCTTCTAAAACAACGGTGTCCGCCTCATCATTTAACACATGCAATTTCCTATGGCAATTTGGGCAGACTGCCACCACATTATCCATCGTGTCGCTCCCGCCATCCGCTAATCGCTTCACGTGGTGTTCTTCCAAATATGGCTCCTTGTTCTTATCATAAAAGGGCGCTTCTTCACCACACATCTGACATTTACCTTCTGCTATCTTTTTTTACCATCTCTTTCACGTAAGGGCTCCGATAATATACAACTGCTTCTGTTTTCTGTGACTTTTTTTGATTTGCCACTTTTAATCTGAACCGCTAATTTTTCCGGTGATAACTGTTTAGCTTTTACTTCCTCTAAATCCATCACAATCTCAAGTTCTGATAAAGCTATTTGAGGCCTTTCCCCCTGATCCAGTAATTCTAAAATTCTTTGTTTTTCTTGCTCGTTTTTCTGGATTGCCGCTGTCTGTCTTATAATAAATTCATACATTGTCTTATTTGCCTGAAACAAATATCCCGTATTGCCTCTACCAAGTTTATTAAACGGTGCATATTTCTGTGGCTGCAGTTTTAATAACTTTTCTTTATAATCTGATGTAATGATCGGTTCAGTAAAAAGGATATAGGTAGTATCCACTCTCCAGCCTTCTTGTTGCCATTCATTCGATAATTCTGTCGGCCTTTTTGCATATACACATCTCTTTTAGCTATGCTGATTGCCATTACCTTCTTCTTATAGCTATGTATGATAACGTCGCCACGTCTAACCTCTTTCATTTTTTTCCCAATGGGCTTCCTTCCTCCCGGTATTTCCATACTGCGGCGCCCACAAATACCCGCCATGATATTCTTCATAAAATGTTTTGTTCTGGAACACAAAAAAAGTAATTCATGCTAATCCCTCCAAACACCCTTGCTGCACCAGTAATTCATCCACTGGCGCCAGCTTATACTTGTGTAACTGCTCCTTCTTCACCCAAGCAGTTTCACTATGCACATTGAGTCGAAAATTTTCATCTAATAAAACTGCCCTGTATAAAACCATCATATATTCTTTTCTATCGACAAAAAAACTGCTGTTCTCCAAGAAACTCTTCTATCTTAAGTTTCACAGATAATTCTTCCATAATTTCTCTTTTTAGGCACTCCACATCTGTTTCATTATCTTCTACTTTTCCACCTGGAAATTCCCAATAACCTGCTAGTGAACCGTAATTACGCTTCGCTATTAAAGTCTTACCTTCTTTTACAATGGCTGCTGCAATAATTCTATGCATACTAATCACCTCAAGTTCATTATATAATATATCTGCTTTTTGTACTAAGTTTTTTTAATAAATTATAACGCCTTTTCCTAATTGGGGCTTTGCCATGGACCATATTACTATTGAAGAGTATCAAAACAAAGATTTTGAAAGCGTAATTGATTTATTAGTTCATTCTTTTAAAAGCAAGTTTTACCATCGTCAGAATTTAAGCATTCATGATATAAAAGATATTTTATATGTTTCCTGGGATTTGAAAGCCGGTGCCCCCGCCTATGTCCATTTTGTTGCAAAACATAATCAGAATATAGTTGGTGTAATTTTAATACGCTGCAGTAAAAAAGAAAAAGGAAATAAAAGAATACCGATTATTTCCTTATGCCAAAGGTATGGCGTCATTAACATCTTACTGCTGTTTTTAAAAATGCTGCTGTTAGATGTTAACACGCCAAATGAATCCTATATAGAACATATCGCAGAATGAAGCTTTGCGTGGGAAAGGAATTGGCATGCTGCTGCTTCAGCACGCCGAACAGGCATTATTGGATCGGGGCTATACCTCTTGTTCATTAGCGGTTGCTGAAGAGAACTCTGCAAAACGCCTTTATTCTAGGTTAGGATTTAAAGAGATAAAAAAGATAAAAAGTCCCTTAAAAGATTTTTTTGTCGGGACATTTCAGTGGACTTTTATGCAAAAAAACTTTAATCCCAAAGGTTATATAAAAAAATAAAGTAACACAAGGATACCCAGTGCAATGCGATACCAGCCGAATATTTTAAAGTCATGCTTTTTAATATAGCTCATCAAGAATTTAATGACGAGCAATGACACAAGGAATGCTGTCACCATTCCAATCCCTAATGTCAATAATTCCATCCCTGTAAAAGCAATACCAAACTTTAAAAGCTTTAATGCACTTAATCCGAACATGACCGGTACAGCAAGAAAGAATGTAAACTCCGCTGCCACAAGCCTGGGTACTCCAATCAATAAGGCCCCGATAATCGTTGAACCGGAACGCGATGTTCCAGGTATAATAGACAGCACCTGAAAGAAACCTATCATCAATGCTGTTTTATAAGTGATGTCGTACACTTCACCTCCCTCAGAAGGCCGCTTTTGATTCCAGTTTTCAATTAGAATAAATGCAATACCATAAAAAAATCAATGTAATTGCAATGACAACAGGGGTATGCAGATGTGCTTCAATATAATCATCGAAGAAAACAGTCACCACAGCACCTGGAATACAGGCAATTACAACCTTAAGCCATAGTGAAAGAATATCCTTATGGACAACAACCTGCCTGTTTTCTTTGAATGTAATAGGAATCATTTTGTTCCAAAATATCACTACCACCGCTAAGATTGCACCAAGCTGAATAACAACAAAAAAACATTTCTTTAAAGGCTTCGCTCATATTAAGCTGTAAAAACTCATCGACCAAGAGCATATGGCCAGTGCTGCTGATGGGCAGCCACTCTGTAATGCCCTCTACAATACCAAGAATTATAACTTTTATAATTTCCATGAAATCAAATGACATTATTTTAAATCCTCCTTATAAAAATATCTAAATGTTGAATAAAAACCTGAGAGTGAGACAAATCCAATGATCCCTATGACTACGGGAATTGGATAATCCGTAGTTTGAATGCTGCCTTTTACTAAAAACAAGTTAGCTGTCCAAGGATATAAAGCACCAAATTTATGATTACTAATTGCAGCACTCCCCATAACAACGGCTGCAGAAACAATCACGGGTATAACAAACCCTTTTGTTTTTTCGGCTATATATGCAAATGGAGATATGGTCAAAAACATTAATACACTGCCCAATAGAAACTTGATCAGCCATTCGCCTGCAACTTTAAAACCAAACCCATCTAAACCAAAGATGACATGATAAGCTGACATTAAAGCAAAAATTGCTGCCCAGGTCAAAACAGTCAGTACGGTAGTCCAAAGATACAGCATGAGAAACTTGCCAGTTATAAAGTCAATTCGTGAAACAGGTGCAGGCAATATCATTTTCAGTGTCTTTTCCGTATATTCCCTGCTGAATAAGTAAGAAGTAATCGCCACATAAACCATCATATTCATCAATAACATGACATATAACAAACTGCTGTCGAATATGTCGTTTAAGGTAAAAACCTGCTCCGGATGGTCAAAATGGGTTTGCAATGCTTCGACTAACATCATAAAAGGGGTAGACAAAACGCCTAAGACACTGAATAAGACGATTTTAGAGCGTTTCAATTTTAAGATTTCACAGTAAACCAGATTAAGCAATGCCGCCACCTCCAATCAATTCTGAAAAATAATCTTCTAAATTCTCTTTTGTCTCCTTTATTTTTGTTACCATTAATCCGTTTTCTACAAACGTTTTGTTGATCATACCACAGTTATAAGCAATGTCAAATACTTTCAATGTATTTCCCTCTACCTGGCAGTTTGTAATCCCATAGCTTTTTTTCCAGAATTTCTAATGCTTTCTTCATATCTGAAACTTCAAATTCAATATATTCATGTCTTCGATTTTGAAGGACCTCCATTTTGATTTCTTCAATCAACTGCCCCTCATGCATCACTCCAATGACGTCCGCAATTTGCTCAATTTCACTAAGCACGTGGCTGGATACAAATATAGTAGTTCCTTTGTCCCGGCAAAGTGATGTCAGCAATGCGCGTATTTCTGAGATTCCGATTGGGTCAAGTCCGTTGATTGGCTCATCCAGTATGAGCAATTTCGGCTCATGCATCAGCGCCGCGGCAATTCCGAGCCGTTGTTTCATACCTAATGAATAATCCGAAAAGGGCTTTAAATATTCATGATGCAGACCGACCATTTCCAAAGCCTTCATTATGTCCTCCTTTTTTCCCTGTCCACGCAAGTGCATCAAAAGGGTTAGGTTGTCAAAGGCGGTAAGATTTTCGTAAAATCCCGGCGTCTCAATGATCGATCCGATTTGCCGGTAAATGCTGTGATCTGTCTTTTCACACCTTGTGCCAAACAAATAAATTTCTCCGCTTGTTGATCGAATGAGTTTAAGAAGCATTTTCATTAAGGTTGTTTTTCCTGCACCATTTCTGCCGAGCAAGGCGTAGATTTTCCCGTTAGGTACATGGACGCTGACATCGTTTACCACAATTGATTTTCCATACTGTTTTTTTCAGATTTCTTGTTTCAATAAGATATTCCATCGCCATATTTCCTTTCTTTTCATTCAAGTCCTCCATGAATGATAGCTTTATTATCCATATCTGACATGAGTTGAACAAGAAACCTGTCGTCACAATAGAAAAAAAGCCCTGACACGTTTCGTGTCAAAGGCCTGTTTTCAAGCTTTTCAGTATTTATTTGATTTGTTTTTCTTTTAACAAGGTGAGTATCTTGATGAAAAAAAAGAAAAACAGCAAGGCCCCCGCGTATGGCTCTCTTGTTGCAAAAAAAGAAAACAATTGCTATTGCATCTATGGCAAAGGAAGTCTTTAAGATGATACCCCTTAATTTTTCTTTTTCTAAATGTGAAAAAAATAAACTGCGTGACACCAAGCCCTATCAAGGTAATAAAAATGACCCAATAACATGTAAGAATTGCCTGGGTATTATTCGTGTATATAAGCAGATTAACCGCCTGGATATATGTCCCCGCCGGTTGTCCGTAAAGAGGTAAAAGGATAAAGCAATTGCCATTATATCCAGCACCGCATAGATGTATCCGAAGACTTTACTCAAATTAGAACGATTTTCAGTTACTGCTATACTAATGAGTTCATCACCAGAAAGCAGCTCATCAATAGATACATCAAAAAGCTTTGATATCCCTTTTAGTGACTCAATATTGGGATAACCCTTCCCACCTTCCCATTTTGAGATTGCAGTTCTTGAAACGTATAATTGTTCTGCAAGTTGTTCCTGAGTCAGATTCCTTTGTTTTCTAAGTTGTTGTAATTTTTCATTGAATTCCAACTTAAGACTCCTCTCGATTAGACTTTGCACGAAAGATTTCAGCCTATGTTCAGAGGGCAAAAACCGTCATTTCTTAGCCCGGTCTTTGCTCCGAAACCGCTCTAACACCACAACATTTTGTTGCTAAAGTCTGCTTTTTATCTTCCCTCTTGTATCTCTATACACCGATTTCACAAATTATATCATAGAACTCCTGATTTGGCGATCTCCCATCTGCATTTTATCCAGGCACAACATTCCAAGCAAACTGCAAGTACCTAAAATCATACTTTGTGCCAAATCTGCAAGTACTAATCTGGCTTGTTTTGTATTCTCCTCCGCCTGTAAAATCGGACAATTATGATAAAATCAATTATTTCTATACATTTAAATTCTCCCCACTGCCTTCGTCACCTTCAATTGCTTACCGCAAACCATTGTATGTTTCATTGCTTCCAGTACCAATGGTCCTTTACCGTTTAGTATCTCTATATAGGTAAGGGTATCTTGTATGGTTATTATTCCGATGTCCTCTGCCCCCACACCTTCCAGATTGGATATGACTCCAACAAAATTGGTTGCCCTGAGCTTCTTTTTCTTTCCGCCATTAAAACGTAATTTCATTATATCCTTATTTAATTGATCACTTTTCATTTTTCTAATCTGAGGAGCCATATGCATTTTTTTCATCAAAAGCAGGTTTCAGTCTGGCTACTTCCTCTTTGGCAGGTTTTGTTATTTCCTGAATTTTAAACCCGATCAGTTCTTCGATGTCAAGTAAATATCTGGTTTGTATGGGAACCACAAAGGAAATTGCTTTCCCTTTTTGCCCTGCACGCCCTGTTCTTCCGGTACGATGGACATAGTTTTCCTCATCCAGGGGAATGTCATAGTTAATGACCAGAGAAATATTCTCTATATCTATACCTCTTGCCGCTACATCTGTGGCAATTAAATAGCGGTACTCTCCCCTTTTAAAACGCATCATTGCAGATAATCGATCAGCCTGTTCCATGCCGCCATGCATTTTATTACAGGGATAGCCTAAATCATTCAGGCGGTCACATACCATATCCACCCGATCCTTGGTACTGCAAAAGATGATACAGCTATCCGGTTTTTCAATAATCATAACATCGGTAAGCAGTCCAAACTTATCTTCTTCATTTGCAATATAAAGAAAATGATTAATATCAGCTGTCATGATACTGGCCTCGCTGACATCTATATTGATGGGGTCTCTCATATAATTTGATGCTATACTTTTTACTTCATCGGACATGGTAGCAGAAAACAACATTGTCATTCGTTCCTCGGGCAGTTCTTTTATAATTGCTTCTACCTGTTCAATAAATCCCATATCCAGCATTCTGTCTGCCTCATCAATTACTAAGCAGCTAATTTTATTTAAGCTCAACGTACCTTTCTCTATGTGATCCATGACACGCCCCGGTGTACCAACAACTACATGTGTTTTCTGCTTTAACTCTGCTTTCTCAATAGAAAACTGGTGTCTTCCATAGATTGCTGCTGCTTTTATTCGTTTAAATCTGCCTATATTGGTAAAATCCTCTTTTACTTGAACAGCAAGTTCCCTTGTTGGAGTCAAGATAAGGGCTTGTGGTTTATTTTCAAGCCATTCAACTAATTCACATATGGGAATTGCGTATGCGGCCGTCTTGCCGCTGCCCGTCCTCGCTTTGACGATAAGATCATTTTTTTCTAAAGCAGCTGGAATGACTTTAGCCTGAACTTCTGTAGGTATATCATACTCCAGACCATTAAGTGCCTTTACGATATCCTCACTGATTGTATAATTATGAAAATCTTTAATATCCATATCTAAACCTCTCATTCAATTCAAAAATGTATAATTATAACTAGAATCATATAATTCTTGATAAGTTACGTACTAACCCATTTTACATGAGGATACCGTTCAATGCAATAAAAACGGTTTCATTCGCTTCCAGCCACTTTAAGCTTAAGCTTTCTTACAGATTCTTTTATTATGCATTTGCTATTATGACATGCTTTTGATATCATGTTATATAAGAATATTCAAAATCGTCAGCTTCGCAGACGCTTTGAATCATATATAAAAAATAGATATTTAAAAAGGTGGTAGCAAGAATGGATAATCAAGAGCAAAAACATCAGCGTCGTCCCAGGTATAAAGGTACTCACCCAAAAGCTTTTAAAGAAAAATACAAAGAACTGCAGCCAGAGTTATATGCTGATGCTGTGGCAAAGGTTATTCAAAAGGGTAATACTCCTGCTGGTACGCATCGTTCCATTTGCGTGAATGAAATATTGGAATTCCTACAAATTACCCCTGGACAAACTGGATTAGATGCAACTCTGGGTTATGGCGGCCATACTTTAGAGATGCTTAAATGTTTAAATTCAAAGGGGCACTTGTATGCTACTGATGTAGACTCTATCGAATTACCTCGGACAAGGGAACGTTTAGAGCGCTTAGGTTATGGCTCAGAAATCTTAACGATCAGGCAAACAAATTTTTCCAATATAGATCAAATCACTTCCGAATCAGGACCATTGAATTTTATATTGGCGGATCTGGGTGTTTCTTCCATGCAGATAGACAATCCTGAAAGAGGATTTTCCTTTAAGGCGGATGGGCCATTAGACTTACGGCTGAATCCACTAAAAGGCATGTCTGCAGCTGATCGTCTTAAAACTATTTCGCAGGAGGAGTTACGCGGTATGTTGCTGGAAAACGCGGACGAGCCTCATTCCGCAGAAATCGCTCATGCCATTATTTCTGCAATAAAAAAAGGAACAGACATTACAACAACAAGTCAGCTCCAGCAAATTATCAAAGATACACTGAAATTCATTCCAGAAAAAGATAGAAATAATGAAATTAAAAAGTCCTGTCAAAGATGCTTTCAGGCGCTGCGAATTGATGTAAATAATGAATTTGAAGTGCTATATGAATTTTTAGAAAAACTTCCTGCTGCCCTGGCTGAGGGCGGACGAGTTGCTATCCTTACCTTTCATTCTGGTGAAGATCGTCTCGTTAAAAAAATCTTTTCAACGCTTCTATCGTGAAGGTATCTACAAAGAAATAGCCCCTGAAGCTATTCGGCCATCAGCAGCCGAATGTAATTCCAATGGCCGTGCCCGATGTGCAAAATTACGCTGGGCTATAAAATCTTAATAAAAAGCTGCTGCAATTAAGGTATTCCCCCACTTGCAGCAGCCCTGATAAAATTAATACATGGCAAATCGATCTAAAATTATTCAATCATAAAACTGGCTACGCCAATATTATTCAAAGTAATGATTGGTTTGCACCAGAATGTCTTACAGCAGCTATCAGACATCCTTACTTTTAAGATATAATGGCCTTCATAAGGAACTGTAAATTCAAAGCAGCCACAACCGTTAATCTGTACACAGGACAGAAAAATATCGGTGTCATTGCATCTCTGGTATAATTTTACATCCCAATCATGGAAATCCTGGCATCGGCAGCCCCAGATACAGCCCATTATGATACAGGGTTTAATCAGGCAGTCCTGGCAAACAGGGCAGGGTTCCGGTTCCGGACAGGCTGGGCATTCCGGGCACACTGGGCAGGCCGGGCATGGCTTCGGTTTTGGGCATTCTACAGGAATTGGTATTGGAATGGGAATATACTCTTTTTCCGGTTCCGGGCAGGCTGGGCATGGCTCTGGTTTTGGGCATTCCGGACACGCCGGACAGGGTTTCTGCGGAGGACAAGGTGTCGGCGCGGACACGCCGGGCATGGTTCCTGCGGAGGACAAGGTCTTGGTTCCGGACAGGGTTGCTGTGGAGGACAAGGTCTTGGTTCCGGACACGTTGGACAGGGTTCCTGTGGGGGACAAGGAGCTGGTGCCGGGCAAGGTTCCTGGGGAGGGCAAGGTGTTGGTGCCGGACACGGTTCCTGCGGAGGGCAAGGTGTTGGTGCCGGACACGGTTCCTGCGGAGGGCAAGGTGCCGGTGCCGGACACGTTGGGCATTCCGGGCACACCTGAGCAGGCTGTTCCTCCATTCCCGGTGATACCTGAGGTACTTCCGGTGCTGGAACCACTGGGGCTGGCGCTATGGCTTGACATGTCACTCCTCCAACAAATGGAAAATAATGAAATTCAAAACCGCTGTCAGCATTTACAGCAAAAGCTCTCAAGGCCGCATTACCGCTTACATGGCCGCCTGTAGGATGTGCATGGTACATAGCCTGTGGCGCCAGAATACTTCCCCAGATATCGGAAGACTTTTCCATATAGATATTAGTTGCATCCTCAAACACATACAATGTCTGATTAGCCTTACTTCTTTCCCCATAAACACCGTATTGCAAATGAGCATTGGCTCCCGTTCTCAGCCTTACAATTACTGTACTTCCTTGCGGAACTTCTGCACGTATACCTTTGTTGATCAGACCATTTGGCCTTACATCGATAAGGAATACATTCTGTACAGGGTCATTTCCCCTTAAAATCCATTCGTAATTATTATCCACTACAATTCCATTTGGAGTTAAGGTTTCAATACAGTCTTTGTAATATCCAATGCTTTCCCTTGCATCACTAAAAAAATCTGGGTAAGTCAGCACCTATCCTGCTTGCAGGTATATATCTTGGTACATCATAACTGGGAATCAAATAGTGATCACCTTTATCCGATGGTGTCCAATATTGGCTGCCCCCATTGGCCTGGTACAAAAATTTTAGTTCTTGTATCCCATCAGTCAGCCCATCTTTTCCGATGAAATAAGTACTTCCCTTGGCTGCACGGAATCCACCGCCGACAACCACATGGCCGATAACAACCAAAGGACCGGCCATAGATACATTACCGCCAACTAAAAAGCTACTAAATCCGGTGAGTAGCCGACTTCTCCATTACCTCTTTTAACAAAGCCAACACTCAACCCCCTTGGACTGTAAAAACTTCCACCTATAGCTACAGGCCCTTCAACATCTATAATGTTATTAGCATCGTTAAATACAATAACATTGAATCTGGATGCAGCACCAAAAGGCTGACCTGCAATCGTATACCAGTTAATATCATCATAAGGTAATCCTGCACTTGCCATTGCTTCCTCACTATAACTGATATTGTCCATATAAACTCCTGCAAATTGCTTGAATTGCAACGCATTTTTATTCTCAATTCAGTTTATTCTAATGGAAATGGTTCTGTGCAGTTTTTTTATGCAATAGGACTAAATTTTATGAAAATCTTTTGAAATTAAGATAAATTATCTTCCAAAGTATGGGACAAAATAAGCATTTTTTGTCCTTCATTGCCATCATGTTTCGGAAAAAAATCTCTAAAGAATTCTCGCTTTAAAAAGCCTCTCCTTACTCTTTGTCAATTTATCGATAATATTAATTATTGTATTGAAATCTAACAAACAAATAACTGATTTTAGTATTCCTATCGCCCTGAAATCCATATTATCAAGAATGATGTCAGACAATCAGAATTCTTCTATTTCATCTACATGGTCAACTATAGGTTTTACAAAATGATAATTGCATTAAAGAAATTATTATCTAACTGATTTTTCTGACTTCATTAATAACTCGGTTCTTACAAGTCCTGGATAAATAATCACAACGCCAGTACTATCTATTATTAATTACCATCTAGTCCTAAACTGAATAAAAGTTCGATGGTTATAAGCTTGTTTCATTAATGATGTTTCATTATTTTAAAAATCATTAAACTCTATAGGTCGTTCAAATGGTTGATAAACTTTTAAGTTAACTCTATAGAATTTATCACCTTAATCCTGGTTAGACTTGGGGTCAATCAAGCTTTTCAATGTTTTCCTGAATTGAACAACAAACATCGTACCTGTTACGGTTACAGCTATGATATCGGCAATTGGTTCAGCCAGATAGATTGCCATTGTTTGATTTGTAAATATCAAAGGCAGAATGTAAATTAACGGAATCAGAAGGATCACTTTTCTGAGCAGAGCAAGGAAAAGCGAAGTTTTGGCGTCTCCAATTGCAATAAAGGTCTGTTGACAAGCGACCTGGACCCCAAACACAAGCGATACGGAAAAATAAATACGCATAGCGCCTGACGTAAACTGAATGAGTGAGGCATCGGACGTAAAAATACCGGCGAACCATTGCGGGAAAAGCATGATAAAAAGCCATAATGACGCTGAAAATATCACGCTGCATTTCAGCAGTATAAAAAAGGCTTCCTTAACGCGCCGAACATTTTTCGCGCCAAAATTGTAACTGATAATCGGCTGCGTCCCCTGGGTAAGGCCCAAAAGCGGCAGCATAGAAAATTGCATGACGCTTGTGAGAATTGTCATGGCACCGACAGCAATATCTCCGCCATATTTCAGAAGCGATGCATTAAAACAAACAGCAATCAGGCTTTCCGTAGCATACATGACAAACGGAGCAAGCCCAAGTGCAATACAGGGCAATATCACTTTTACCTCAATCCGGCAGTTTTCTTTTTTCAGTTTCAGGATCGTTTTTTTGCCGCAAAGGAAATACATGACCCAAACTGCGGAAATAGCCTGTGACAGGACCGTCGCCAATGCCGCACCGGCAACCCCCATATTCAATCCGAAAATGAAGATTGGATCAAGTATAGTATTGCAAACCGCACCAATTAAAACGGAATACATGCTGGTTTTTGCAAAGCCCTGTGCTGAAATAAAAGCGTTAAGGCCGACTGTAAGCTGAACAAATATCGTACCTATTACATAGATACCCATATAACTAATTGAATATCCAATCGTATTTTCGCTCGCACCGAAAAGCATTAAGAGATCCTTTTGCCAAATGTAAACAACAAAAGTCAAAATAGCGCTTATGATCAAAAGCAGGACAAACGAATTGCCAAGTATTTTTTTCAGCAGTTTTGTTATCGCCTTTTCCCATATAAATGGAGGCACGAGGCGCACTACCCATACTGACAAAAGCTGCAAAAGCCGTTATAATCATGATAATGGGCATACAGACACCTACGCCTGTCAGCGCCAGTGGTCCAACCTCAGGAATATGTCCAATATAAATGCGGTCAACAAGATTATAGAACATATTCACAAGCTGTGCTGTAATAGCAGGCAATGAGAGTTTAAAAATTAATTTTCCTATTTTTTCTTCACCTAAAAAGGCAGTATCTTTTTCCATATCCAAACTCCTTTTGTCTATCTTTCTAACGCTGCATCAGCATTATCAAAAATTTTCTCCAGCAGCTTTTCAAATACTCTGATTTCATCATTTGTCATTCCGGCAAAGAGCAATTTCAATACCTGGGCCTGGCCAAGCCTGATATCTGTAATGATAGGAGTTGTTTTCTCTGTCAACTTAAGATGAATGACCCGCCTGTCATTTTGGTCCTGGACTCTTTCCAGAAGGCCTTTCGTGATAAGGCTTTCAACGGATGTTGAGACATAGCTTTTTGCAATCATTCTGATCTCAACGATATCACTTGCCGTATCATACTCTGGATTGTTTGCAAGAAATGCAAGAATATCAAGTTCAGACTGACTGATTTGGTACTTCATACGAGTTTCTTCAAACTGTTTTTCATAAAGCCGTTTTACGCGTTGCCCATTAATCAGCATTGCAGCCCGTTTACTCATAAATTCATCCACCTTTCTTTAGTTCTTTTTCAGAACAGTTCTATAAAGAACTATCTTACAGGAATCCATTTAGAATGTCAAGTTATAAAAAGCGTTGAAAATGATTTTATGATTTGTAAATGCGCATTTTACATTCCTCCTTTGCGTGAACTTGTTGTTATACCGGAAGGATAAGGAACAGCTAACGTATTTAAGCTGCTGGATATGAACGAATGATTTCGATGTTGTCAGGATACACAAGAGAAATAGAAAAATCCCCCTCACTTCTATAAAGGAAAAAGTGAGGAGGCTATGCACTAAAAACTAAATTTTCATCAAGTTTTTTGCTTAGACAGAATTTTTGAAAGCCTGCGGCTGACCGTAGATTCATTTCCTCCAATACTTCTGGCGGCTTGTGATCAGCTTTTCTCATTGAAAAATGCTTCATCAGTAAGTGATCAACTGTCCATAATGCCTGAAGCAGCTCTTGGTGAATAAGCTTGTTTCCTTTTATAATCTGCGCAGTGCCCACAAAAAACTGATAAAACACATAACCGCTAGTAAAAGAAAAACAAATGTAACATCACGGGCAGCAATATTTCCCTGTAAAATCAAAGCTCGTAAGGCGTTAATTACATGAGTAAACGGGTTTAGATTAACTGCAATTGCCAATCCCCCGGATAATCTGTCTGCCGGAAATAATGCCGTGCTTAGAAAGAATACCGGCAGGACAATTGCGTTCATCACGGTTTCGTAAATGACCTCATTGGGAAGGCAAAGGCTGATCGCATAAGTAAGCCCTGCCATAAAAAAATGCAGTCATAAATATCAGCAAAGCAATCAGGAGCCCCCCTATAAATCCGGACGCAATTTTTACAGAAAAGAACAGGCTGACAATGCACATGATTGTAACTTCAATAAAAGTACATAGTACTGCTTCTAATACTTGGCCGAGTACAATTGAGCTTCTTCGAACCGGGGCAATCAACACCCTGTAAAAACTCCCATCAGTTTTCATCAGATAATTCATAATACCGCTGCTGCTGCATGCTCCAAAACTTACAAGGACAACAAGCCCGGGAAGAATAAAGGCCGTATAGTTTTCAATCCCAATGCCCTGCATAGGCTGTCCGGCAACGGCACTATATAAAACCAGCCAAAGGATAGGCTGCAAAATCGTCATTACAATCGTGAAAGCATTATGAAAACGCCACTTTATATTACGCTGAAGCAGAGTAAAAACCTCCATTAGCACGCCTCCTTTCCATTTTCTTCTGTGAGTCTGATAAAAACGTCTTCTAAGGTAGGCTGCATAATTTCTATCCCCAGGAATGGGACTTCATGTTCCAGAAGCCAGCGATTCGCTTTTTCTAAATCTATATGTCCATTTTTTAAGTCGGTAATGATTTTATCATGGCACAAGTCAGATTCTTTCAGTCCAACAACACTTTTTAACGGTTCAAAACAATTTTGGGCCTGTTCTTTTGATGCAAAACTGATTTTCAGCATATCCTGCCGTAAGTATTCTCTGAGCGCATGAGGCGTACCTTGAAGTATCTCTTTCCCACTTTTCATAATGCATATGGTATCGCTTAACTGGTCAGCTTCCTCTAAATAATGAGTTGTCAGAAAAATCGTGGTTCCAAAATCATTTCTGATTTTTTTCATCATGTCCCACATCGCCATGCGGGATTGAATGTCCATACCAACAGTTGGTTCATCCAGGAATAATACTTTAGGATTTGACATCATATTGAGTGCAATATCAAGCCGCCTCTTTACCCCGCCGGAATAGGATGAAACAGGATATTTCAAGTACCGTTCTAACCCAAAGCAGGAAATCAGTGTTTTCATACGTTTTTGCGCTTCCAGTTCAGGCGCCTTATAGAGCTTACTTTGAAACATCATATTTTCTGTAAGAGACAAGTGTGTATCAATGGATGTCTGCTGTGCCACACAGGATATTTGCCTGCGAATTTCAGACGTTTCCCGGTAAATGTCTTTTCCGAACATGGTAACAAGACCAGAGGTAGGAGCCAGATAAGTGGTCAGTATATGAATAAGCGTTGATTTCCCCGCACCATTATGTCCTAAGAGGGAGAAAATTTCTCCCTCCTTTACCTCTAAGTTCAGGCCATTTAATGCCTGTACGCCGTTCTTATACTTTTTTATTAAATTTTCGGTTCGAATAGCGGTCATATTATTCCTCCTTGACCGGGAACAGAACTTCCGTAACATATCCGGCAGGATTCCCTTTTAAGAACATTCCGGGGCCTTTGATAAAAACCTCTCTAAATGGTGGACTAAGCTGCAGATGATGTTCAGCAGCATACCGGTCAATTGCTGAATAAGCATTATGCAAGGTTTCATAAGGGCCAATATGCGTGACGCTGATTGCTTTGATGCGTGGAATTTCTTTTATTTCAATTCCATTTTTTTATGGGTGTTTCCTCTGTGGGTACGCACAAGTCCATTTCGCCCATTTTTGTTTCCGGGTTCATCACATAATAGCAAAAGAACGGTGCGCCGCTTGTCTTTCCCTTAATAGACTGAAAAACGCTTGGAAAAACCTTGTTTGCCCCGGTTACGATTCCCTTGTATCTCAGAAAAGCAACCCGAATCGGTTCTATATCTCTGATTTCAATTTGGTATTCCATTTTTTAATTCCCCTTTTCCATTTTTACAGCAATCCATACTTCGGAATGCCCCTCCTGTGGCTTTTCCTGACTGATCGGATATACCTCTATGTCCGGCAATTCTGCATAAGTGTACCCTGAGAACGGAAGCCATTCTGTAAGAAAACGTTTGAAAATATTTTGTATGGATTCTTTGAAATGTCCGTCGCTTTCAAATACCACCCATGTTGCTGCCGGGATTTCATACTCAAACATTCCTGCCGGAACAGGCTGATCCGTTGCAGCCGCAATATAATAGTAAATATCATCTGGATTTTGATAAACAGTGACTCCCAGCACTGCACCTGGAATTTTATCCGACAGTTCGCAGATTTCTGTGAATTGGTTATCCTGTAAAGCTCTGTTCCAAAAAGGCGGAACCAGCTTTTGGTTTTCCTCCATGTCCTCTGTTAATGGAATGCGGATCCCTACAATCCTCATAGACTCTTTTTCTTCCATACGATATGGCATAGCATCACCTCCTGTAACTTTAACGGAAAATTTAATGGGGGGATACGCATGGAGCATACTCCCCCCGGATTTGGCAGCTGAGGGAGAAATTCCATGAACGCTCTGAAACGCCCGGTTAAAAGAGGTCGGAGAATTGTATCCGTATTTCAGTGCGACATCCAATACCTTTGTATCTGTGGATTGCAATTCAAAAGCGGCCTGTGTCATTCTCCGGCGGCGGATATATTCAGATAAGGGAATACCGGCTACATAGGTGAACATACGTCCGAAATAATAAGGCGAACAACACGCTATGTTTGCCGCTTCCTCACATGAAATTTCGTTATCCAGGTTCTTTTCAATATAGTCAATAGCGCTGCTTAACTTCTTTAGCCACTCCATTTCTTCACCTCCATGTATCAATCATACTATTTAAAATAAATTTATTCCTCGCTTTTTATGTTCTCTTTTGTAAACTCTACTTTACCGCAATAAAATTTATATATCAACAATAGACGCCCACACTTTTTTTATAATAAAAGTGTGGGCGCTGCTTGCTGCTGAGCTGCATCTTTATTAAGATTTTTAGCTTGGAAAGAATTTGGGAAAGCCTGCGTCTGATTGTTGATTGGTTTACTTTAATACATCTGGCAACTTGCAGCGGTGTAGTCTGCATTGACCAATACATAAAAAATCCCTCCAAACTTTATGGGATTAGGGGAAACTGTAAAATATTTAGGTATGGATAGGGACCTGCCAAAGCTTTATTTTTTTTATTTGGTGAGTATAAATTATAACAGGTGTTTTGTAAAGGACTGCTATACACATCAAAAGGCTACGTCTTCAATTCTGAAAAACGTAACCTCTATATTTGTTGCAAAAACTTTTTAAATTCTTTTCACCTGAAGTTGAAGAATGCTTCCGATTTATTTAAACAATTGCTTATATAACTCTTTTAAGCTCTAAATTCAAATGGCGGCGTAATGTCCGTTTTATCTTCCATATCAAAAAGCTGATCACTATTTTTCTCCAGCATGGGTAATTAATTTTCGGAACGATTCTTCAAAATGCTTGTCATCTTCCAGTGTTCTTTTTCTTGGTCCGCTTAGATGATTTTTAGATTTTGCTCTTCTTGCGGCTTTTGCAATGTGTCGCTCCATGAGAAGCTGATTTATGTTGTCGTTGGTATACCATCTTCCAGATTGATGAATCGCATATGCATTTTTTTCCCAGTGCCATTGCTGCCACACCATAATCCTGTGTTACCACAATATCTCCAGATCTACACAGGTTTACCAGTGCAAAATCGACTGCATCTGCTCCTGCACCGATAATCTTTATCTCGCTGTAATCAGACTGTAACACATGATTTGTATCACATAAGAGACATACCTTTATCTTATATTCTTCAGCTACCCTCTCAACAATACGAACTACCGGACAGGCATCTGCATCCACATAAATCTCCATTTACTTTTTCCTCCTCATTATGCCAGTAAAAAAAGAAATTATTCTGCTTTTTTAAGGAATTCTGCAGGCACCTTTTTTATAAGCCATACATTATTTTCAGAGCAATAGAATTTATAACCAGCCTTTGCCATAGCACCGGCATTAACCTGATATACAACAGGCCTTCCATGTCTGTTACCTGCTTTAACGGCTGTTTCCATATCTGTTGATAAAATATAATATTTGATACTCAAAAAGACAAAAAAAACTGCAAGCTGCATTGAAGTTATCCGGAATAATACAAAAGAGCACATTACCATGCTTCACTTTCATATAACTTGTTACTCTATTTACATATCCAAATTTACCGTTTTTTTGTCCTTCATTGAAATTTTATTAAAACTCCGTTTTTCTTTCAATGTTCCATCTGCTGTCATTCGATACTTTTTCTTTTTTTGATGAAACGCCATCTATGGAAGCTGTATGCAATGACTCTCTCTTAGATGATACACCCGATTTTTGTGAGGTAGTTTGGGATGATGTTTTTGACCTTAAAATTTCTTTCTTCGGAGGTTTGGCTTGAGATTTCGCTGTTTTTGCTGTATCTCTTCTTGGCTGCACAGCTTTATCGCCGGAACGTTGTTCTTTAATGGGTAGGGATGATCTTTTATTTCTATTAATTTCTTCCCAATCAACTTTTCAATATCGTTTAGTTGTCCCTTTTCATCAAAATCGCAGAAGGATATTGCTGTTCCACCAAGTCCTGCCCTGCCTGTTCGACCAATACGATGTACATACGTCTCTGGTGTATCTGGCAGGTCATAATTAATAACATGGGTCAGTTCATCTATGTCTATTCCCCTTGCCGCGATATCTGTTGCAAGCAATATTCGCAATGTTTTGTTTTTAAAATTGTTTAATGCCCTCTGACGTGCTCCTTGTGATTTATCACCATGGATTGCCTGAGCAATTACGTTATTCTTTGATAATTGCTTAATAAGTCGATCCGCCCCGTGCTTGGTACGGGTAAATACTAGTGCTGAAACTATGTTTTTATCTTTTAGAATGTGCAGAAGCAAATCCTTCTTATTACTTTTATCAACAAAGTACAGATACTGCTCTATGGTATCCACTGTTGATGATACCGGAGTGATTTCTATTTTCGCAGGATTCTTCAGAATCGTACCCGCCAACTTGGCGATGTCTGGCGGCATCGTAGCGAGAAAAGTAATGTTTGCTTTTTTTTAAAGGAGTTTTAGCAATGATCTTTCTAACATCATGAATAAATCCCATATCCAGCATACGGTCCGCTTCGTCCAATATAAATATTTTAATATGTTCTATATTTACAATTTTTTTGATCGATTAAGGCCAGTAGTCTTCCTGGTGTTGCCACAAGTATATCTACCTTTTGCTTTAAATTTTCCTCCTGGGGCTTTTGAGATACTCCCCCAAAGACTACACAACATTTTAAATTAGTAAATTGCCCATAAGTGTTAAAACTTTCATAAATTTGTAGAGCGAGCTCTCTAGTTGGAGTTACGATTAGAGCCCTTATATTTTGTTTTGCCCGATGAGGCACTTTTTCTTCGTTGAGTAACTGAATCGTTGGTATAGCAAATGCAGCTGTTTTTCCGGTACCAGTCTGGGCACAACCAAGTAAATCCCTGCCGCTTAATATAACAGGTATTGCCTCTTCCTGTATCGGTGTAGGAATATCGTAACTTTCCTTTTCCAATGCCTTTATAATATCATGCATAATATCTAAATCTTTAAATTTCATAAACTCTCCTATTAATCTGTATTGTTTAAATTTATCTCTTATCTGATACTTGACCAGGCCAGTCTATTTAGAGCAACATATTTCAACGGCACATTCTGTATACTTTGAATGTGTAAAAAAAATGTCGCCCCTCTGGTATCCCCTTGGGGCGGGGTGAATTTCTGTGAAGCACAGACTATCGCACAAAACGCCAGCGCAAACTATAAGCAGTTATCCAAGTACCTTCATAATTTTCATTCCACTCTTGAATTCCATCGTTGCAAAAGAATATGGATGAATCCTTTATAATGATTGAAGCTTCTAAAATATCGGCCCCATAGTATAGTATTTATCAAAACTTTCGGTGGCATCTTGTTTTCCGCTTTATCCAGGTAATCAAAAAAGCATATATAGCCTCCATTCTCAGAAGGAACATGCACTACTGCTTTTCGTACCATCCAGTGTTTATTCTTGCATACACCTCTGATTTGAAATAGCTTCGAGTATTGTCATCATAAATCCGGACCTTCAAGGCTAAATCTCCTTTCTGGCGTAAGAATCTTTGACCATTTTGCTTCGAATGAAATTGATATATGTAAAACTGTCAAGAGACTTCATCCTTTACGTCTATCAGTTTCCGCATGGTATTCTCTATGAGTTTATCGTCAACCAGTTCTTTCTATATCCGAAAACACGGCAATCTTAATTTCTGATTTGTATTATTGTTTAGGATATAAGATACTGTGGTATATGACCCCCTACCTCTGCGGCAATATCTTTCATTGTTATTCTTTGCATAAAAACGCTCTTCTTATCATTGCCTCATGCAGCAGATATCGGTCTCTTCTCTGAAAAATTTGCATTCGTCTGATTATACTGGACTTTTCCCATTATGTAAATAGCATAATTTCATATAATATAAAACAAAAGTACCGCCCACCAGTTTCTATCAAGTGGAACCTTTCCTCGTTCCGGGACTTTTTACATATCTGCCTGCCTTAACGAAGCTTTGTACTCACCCGTTTCTCTGTATTTTAAAATCTTGCAGTCACTGTCATCGATATGAATGACAGACTGGTTCGGAACCCTGAAGCCTCTAAATCATGTCAGTGGAAAATTTCCTGTCAGGGTTGGAAATTTTATTAGAAAAAATAGAATTTCCCGTTTCAAAATATAGGGATTTGATGTAGAATTGAAAATAGGATTTTATTGTTATGAAGCCGTAAAGCCGAATAATAAGCGCTCCCAGGTACAATCCGCAGTTCGAACCGAGAACTAATCCCAGATTAGGAGGTAATCTATATGAAATTTCACATGCCAGAGTACAAAATCGACTACGAAGTAAACAAGCCCGATCCATATCCACTTCTTTCTGAGGGAATGAAAAAGGTCATTGATTATCAGGCAGAACACTCTGCCGATGCCTTTGATACCAATTGCTCTTGGGATGAATTGAGAACGAAATATGTAGAAGAACGCCGTTTTTGGAATGAGGGAGGTCCAAATCCCTGCAAAACAGTGGAATTAACAGTCGAAGGTCCCATCGGTCCGATCCCTGTGCGCATTTATTACCCTGATGATAAACCTCAGCATCATGCTTTGGTATTCATTCACGGCGGCGGATTTACCGTAGGAAGTATTGATACTCACGACCGCATGATGCGAAGTGTCATGGCTTCCAGCAAATGCGCAGTAATCGGTGTGGACTATCATCTGGCTCCGGAAACGAAATTCCCGGTTCCGCTGTTTGAATGCACAGCTGTCATCCGTTATTTCCATGAGCATGGATCTAAATATGGTATTCTTCCGGATAAAATGGCAATTGGGGGCGACTCCGGCGGAGCAAATCTGGCTTTGGGGGCTGCGCTTTACCTGCGTGACGTATTTGGCGATAACGATTACATTTGCGCACTGCTGCTCTATTATGGTTCCTACGGTCTGATGGACGGTCCTTCCTGGCGCTTGAACGGAACCGCATTAGACGGTATGCGCAAAAGTGATATGTCTGCTTACATCAGCTATTATCTGGAAAATCCCTCATTAGATGGAGAAAATCCATATTTTGCTACCTTAAACAATGATCTGACCCACGGAATACCTGCTGTTTATTTATGCTGTGGCAGCTTGGATCCGCTCTTAGGCGATTCTCAGGCCTTACATAACATATTAGCTCTCCATGGCGTACACACGGAATTTGAGCTGGTTCCTGGTGTACTGCATGCATTCATGCATTACGGGCGTATGATGGACGAAGCCCTTGACTGTTTAAAGCATAGCGGCGAATTTTATGCTTCCATCATAGAAGGATAAAAAAACTCGCCGGCTATGGCCACCAGCCGAATATATTCATAAAGAGTGCCGCACCTGCGAATATAAATCACAGGTACGGCACTCTTTTTTGGTATTTGCATTCAGGTTTCATATTTTTACATAAGCAGGCGGTGTCGGTGCAATTACAATTCTGCTCTCATACGGTTCTTTATGAATCTGGGCAAGAAGCAGTCTTGCACTCTCCTTCCCCCCTCGTTTATATTCCGGTCTGCTGACCATGATATTCATCCCAGGAACCACCGGAACATCTGAATCCGAAAGCACGGCAATCTTAATTTCTAATTCTTTTCTCTGATATAAAGCAGCGCATAAATACTTTATCATCACTCCCCAGCCACAAATCACAGCATCATTCGGTTCAAATAGTCTGAGTCTTGGCAGAACATTCTGCGTAAGAGAGCGTTTGCACATATCATCAAATGCCATATGCCGGTCGTCCGAAGATGTTCCTTGCATAACGGGGACCTTGCACACGATAAGCTCAGCATCCGGATACAGCTCCATGGCTTTTTTCAATCCGCATAACCGATATTCCTCCTGCAGACTGTCTACGCCCGGCTGCCAGTACAGAATCCGCTTGGCGCCCTCTCCCAAAAGACAACATGCTACCTCAAAAGCCCCATCTTCATAATCAAAGCTTACAGAAGCCAGCCCCTCTTCATCAGGACAGCAGTCACAGGCAACGAAGGGAATTTTATAGTTGTCAATCATCCTGCTGCAGACCGGCGGCAGACCATCTGATGAAATAAAAATAACCCCATCCGTCCGCCGCTGCAGCACGCTTTCCACATACTCCGGGCACTTACTTTCTTTCTTCATCTGGAAATCCATCAGCATAAGACCATATCCTTCTGCCCCAAGCTCTTCCCGTATTCCCTGCAGCAGCCTGCCGAATCGGCTCTGAGCCACAGATTTTTCCAATGCCACTGCGATACATTCCGTACTGTCCTTACGAAGAGAACGTGCAGTTTCATTCGGTATATACTTCAAACGCCTTGCTGCGTCTAACACCGCTTCACGTGTTTTATCTGATATTCTCTGATTTGTATTATTATTTAGGACATAAGATACTGTGGTATGTGAAACCCCTACCTCTGCTGCAATATCTTTAATTGTTATTCTTTGCATAAAAATATTCTCCTTATCATTGCATCATGCAGTAGGTATCGGTCTCTTCTCTGAAGAATTTGCATTTGTCTGAATTATACTAAACTATCCCTCTTATGTAAATAGCATAATTCCCTATAATATAAAACAAAAGTACTGCCCGCTATTTTCTATCAAGGTGCCGCCTTTCCCCGTTCCGGATTTTACATATCTGCCTGCTTTATCGAAGCTTTGTACTCATCCGTTTCCCTGTATTTTAAAATTTTCCGGTCACTGATAAAGGCACAGATTAAACCGAGCGCCATAGCCGCCATACAAGTAATAAATACGAATTTGTACCCGCCAACCGGGTCTGCCTCTAATCTTGCACCGCACATGGAAGTGTAAAAGGTATCCGGAAGGAATCCCAAAATAGATGCAATTCCGATAACACTTCCCACCACATTTTTCTGTGTTCCGAGTTCATCCACAACTGCATAGTATAATGCACGGAATACCGGATAACACAAGGTAGAGAAAACCATAATAACCAGAATCGGAAACATCATTGCCGCAGATCCTGGTATCAGCACCAGCAATACGTAGCTGACTATAGAACCAACTCCCGCATAAATCATAAACTTGCTTGAACGCCCCATCTTTTTCGCGGCATAAGCTGCGATTGAAGCACCGATTAACGTACAGATTGTCCGGTTATAATTCGCAAAAATAACGGTCATATTCTGATCCATCCCACATACATTCGCCAGATATGGCGCCAGATAAGAGATTCCTGCCTGTGCGATACAGGCACCAAAAATCATTCCGGAAAGCAAGTAGGTAACCGGCCTGCTAAGTGCCTGGCCCATTGCTTTGACACTGTCAAGCAATCCTTTATTTGTAGCGCCCTCAACATTTGTTACAGGCATCAGGAAAACCATTGCAATACCAACCAGAATCATAACCACGCTGCAGGTGATAACCACATAACTCATTGCCCTTGAACTATCGGCTGAATATTTTGTAAATATACCAACAAAAATGGTCGTAAGAATAATACCTACAATCCCGCGTCCTGCTTCCAGTGAGCCATACATACTCCCCTGCTCATCTGCCCCTGCAATCACGTTGATACATTTAATCGATGCTGACCAGTAAGTCAGTACTGTCGTAAATGCCCATGCAACATGGATGATCATCAGTATTGTGTAGCTGGGCCATGTTGCTTCCCATAATCCAAGGACTCCTGTTCCTATCATGGAAAAAATCAAAAGCTTCTTTGCATCAAACTTATCCGCGATCATCCCTCCGGGAATATAAAGAATAATATTGGCAATACCATACACGTTCAGCAATTTACCATAATCTGCATCCCTTCCGAGCAGCCCCATTGCTTCCTGAAGCGGTGCATAATATGTATACATCAGATATGGCAAAACATAGATCGTGTTCAACGACAACATCATCAAAATAAGGGTCGTAATTTTTCCGAATTGTTTTTCTTTCCCCATACTTTTACCTCTTTCGTTTTATTTTTTTGCAGGAATAACAATAACAAATGCATTTGGAACTTCCGCCGCATATGTATAACCAGTTTTTCATTTATCCAGATTTTTTTTATTATATAATACCATTATAAGGCAGTGCCCATCCAAACAGCAGCACCAGCGTCGTTATGACGCCTGCAATAATCAGAATATATCCATAGCGGCGATCCTGCTTATATTCGGACGCCACTTTTTCTTTTTCCGGCAATATCATTAATTTCTCGTGGTATTCCATCTCCTCTGCTCCTGCCTGGTGCAGTTTTGTACCAATCAGCGCAAAGAATAAGCTTAAATAGATTCCGATAAAAAACGGATCCAGGAAATTCACAAAAACACCTGCAAAGGGACTGATCCCAAGCCCTACAAGACTTTTGGGAATGACAAATCCAAAAAAGCCGGAAATCATCGCCCATCTGGCGCCGGTTGCAGATAATTTTTTTGCATACAATGCCGCCAACCCCCGGCACTACCCAGCTGGCTGCAATAATTGTGGATGCAAACCAGGAAATCACACGCACGCCGCCTAATCCAAGATAAGCCAGCACAAGTGCCAGGATCCCTACCGTCAGCATCATAATACGGCTGTGCTTAAGCTTTTCTGCTTCCGAATTAAATTTTTTTGTCAATAATATCCGCTGTTACCGAAAACCCGATGACCGACAGGAACGTGGAAGCACTTGATAAGCCTGCTGCTGTAATGCCGGCCAGCATTAATGTCCCAATCAGTTTGGGAAGCACTTCAAAGGAGGCCCATATCAATACACGCTGCGGATCTTCCAGCGCTCCATTTAAGTTCAGCACAGCCACCGACTGCAAATTCAGAAACAGCAGAAATACGACCGTACAAATTGCCGCCACAGCACCGGAACGGAATGTCACATGTTCACTCTTAGCCATAAGATTCCGTCCCGCCTGCCACGGTGATACCGCCACAGTGATTAACCAGATAATCCCCATCGTAACCGCATACATCACTGCTCCAAACACATCCTTTGCTCCCGTGCCGGCAATATTTCCATGATAATCCAACAGTCCCTGGGGGGTGGCCGGATTGTTCATCAAATTCGTCAGCAGTTCACCAATCCCGCCTTGAGCTTTGAAAATAACCGGTCCCGCAAGAATTACCCCAAACAGAAATACTAAAAACATCAGCGTATCTGTTAAGACCACTCCTTTTGACCCAGAGTAAAAGGTGAATACCGTAAAACAAAGCCATGCCAAAAACAGTGTCACTTCATGAGGAAGTCCGGTCAGTTCCTGTATCAGAATACCTACACCCGTAATACATGCCAACAGATATGCCGTCAAGGAAATAATGGTAATGATTCCCGCCACACGTCTGATTTTTCGGTCATGATAGCGCACGCCAAAATACTCCGGCATCGTAGTACATTCAGAGCGTCTTAAATATCTTCCAAACACGAGAGGACCAAACACATAACCGCAGGCACACATGGAATTCAGAAGCACCAAAGAAGTAATATTTCCAGTGTAACACCAGCCCTGATCCCCCATAAATCCGTTTACAGACAACATGGAGGCAATCAATGTACCAGTAATCAAAAAAGTGGGAGCATTTCGTCCACTGACATAATAGTCATTGGCATCTCTTACCTGGCGGCCGGCATATAAGCCAACCACCATATATATTATAATACTTATAATAACACCCCAAAAATAAATGCTCACCGGGTCACCTCTCTCCACTTTGCAAAAACAAAACGGTATTTTTATCGTATATCATTTCGTTCCTCTTCCTTTTTCAGAACAACAATCAAGATGATACCTGATACAACCAGACATCCGCCGACGCAAATTGAAAAAAATGATTTCTCCCATAATAAAATTATGCTCCTTTCGCCGCATGCAGATTCGGACACAAGCACTCCTTTCACAGGACTATTTCATTCCCATATCCGCAGCTATAACCATCTTCTGAACTTCGCTGGTTCCTCCATAGATTTCTGTAATCTTTGCATCACGCATCATTCTTTCCACCGGATACTCTCTGGTATAGCCGTATCCTCCAAACAGCTGAACCGCTTTGCTGGTCACATACCCGGCAGTTTCAGACGCATATAGCTTTGCCATTGATGCTTGTGCAGTATATTTTTCTCCTGCCGTCTTCATACATGCGGCACGGTAGACCAGCAAACGAGCCGCGTCGACACGTGTCTGCATATCTGCCAACGTAAACTGTGTGTTCTGGAAAGCAGAAATTGGTTTTCCGAACTGGATGCGTTCTTTTACATAGGCCGTAGCCGCGTCAATTGCCCCCTGCGCAATGCCAAGTGCCTGTGCCGCAATCCCAATACGGCCCCCATCAAGTGTCGCCATCGCAATCTTGAATCCTTTTCCAGCTTCACCAAGTAAATTTTCCTTTGGAACCTTAACATTGTCAAATACCAGCTCATAGGTAGCTGAACCGCGGATTCCCATTTTGTGCTCCTTGCTTCCAAAGGTAAATCCTTCCATCCCTTTTTCAAGAATGAATGCGCTGATTCCTTTCTTTCCCAATTTCTTATCTGTCACTGCAAAGATGATATATACATCAGCGTAAGACCCATTGGTAATAAAAATTTTACTTCCATTTAACAGATAATGATCACCCTCATCGGAAGCCGTTGTTGCCTGCATGGCTGCATCCGTACCGGCATTCGGCTCGGTCAGGCCAAATGCACCAAGCTTTTCGCCTGCAGCCAAATCCGGCAGATACTTCTGTTTCTGCTCTTCTGTCCCAAAAGCAAGAATGGGCCAGCAGCAAAAGGAGGTATGGATCGATACGGTAACGCCTGTACTTGCACATGCTTTTGAAATCTCTTCTACCGCCATGGCACATTCTAAGTCTCCCATTCCGACTCCACCATACTCCTCTGGAATCGGAATACCCATTACGCCAATTTCGCCAAGCTGGGGTATCAACTCTTCCGGAAATCTCTCCTCCCTGTCAAGTTCTGCTGCAATGGGCGCAATTTCCGCTTCTACAAATTCCCGAATTGTGTCACGCAATAATTCCTGCTCATCATTTAATTTAAATTCCATAATTTTCTCCTTTTGTTTCCTATATCTGTTATCTCTTATCGATATCTTTTCAAAATCTGCTTGCTTGCAATCACCGTCTGAATCTCACCAGTACCTCCAGAGATGCGTGTAATTCTAAGATCACGGTAAATACGGCTTACACGGCTTCCGCAGAATCCAATGCCTGCCATTACCTGCATGGCATGATCTACCACAATATTGGCAGATTCGGAGCAGAACTGTTTTGCAATGGATGCTTCCTCTCTTCTTAGGATGCCATTATCCTTATTCCAGGCATAACGCAGCAGCATATCGCGCATTGCTTCAATTCTCATCGCCATCTCCATAATATGGTTTTGGATCAGCTGTAATCTTCCGATTTCTTTGCCAAAAGCGATTCTCTGGTTTGCATATCTGCATGCATCTTCGTATGCACACAAAGCCTGAGCATATGCGTTAAACGCATCAATGAGACGCTCATAATCAAATCCCTTTGAGGTCGCCAGCAGGCCGTTTCCTTCTGTGCTGAACATATCCTTTTCTTCGATTTCTACATCGTCAAACCAGATATCGTTTACATTTTCCATATGCAGACCCATGGTCTCCATAGGCTCCTTCTTACAGCCGTGGCCATTGGTAGGAACAAACCATAAGGTCAGCTGCTCCGGATTTTCACTGTTCTTTGCAAGTGTCAGGCAGTAATCACTTCCCTGTGCACCGGAGATAAAGTGCTTGTGTCCATTGATATATACTTTTCCATTTCTGCGTGTATAGGTGGTCAAAATCGTACCGCTGGAGAGATCCGTACCTGCAGTCGGTTCTGAAAAGCCCTGTGCATACGCCGGATGCCCCTCAAAAAACAATGGCATGAACTTTTCAATCTGCTCTTTTGTTCCATTCTCCAGCAATGCATCTGCTTTCACATGATCCCAGAATAAGTATACCGGTGTTCCGCATCTTCCAGCGCTTCCATTACAAGGAGCATCGTAATCGCGCCCTCGCCGTCTCCGCCTGCCTCCTCCGGCAAGAACATGCTAAAGCATCCCAATTCTTTTAAAATATCCCAGAACTTGTGGGGATGCTCGTGATTCTTATCGCATTCCTGAAAATAACTCTCTAAATTCTCACGTGTCAATGCCTCTTCAATTGCCTGTACCATTAATTCCTGTTCCTCTGTAATTCTAAAATCCATATTTCTTTCCTCCATTATTCTGTCTATCATTATCCTACGGGAGATTCAGCGGTTTTCAATCATTTTCCCTGCCAGTCAGGTTTTCGTTTCTCCAGAAATGCTCTTGGTCCTTCTACAGAATCTTCTGTTTTTTCTATATAATCCCAGCAACGGTTACAAAAGCGCTGCGCATCCTCCTGAGATACCTGGGGAGCAATGTGTAAAATCTCTTTGGTCAGCTTCAGGGAAATCGGCGCATTGGCAGCGATTATATGGGCAAGTTCCAGAGCCTTTATAAGTACCTGATCCGAAGGCACCACATAGTTCACCAGGCCAATCTCATATGCACGGGAAGCAGAAATTAATTTTCCAGTCAGGCACATCTCCGCCGCAATTTTAGGCGGCACCAGCTTGGGAAGACGAATCAGTCCGCCACTGGTTGCCAGAAGACCTACCTTCACCTCAGAAAGTCCAAATTTTGCATGTTCTGCCGCCACGATCAGATCACAGGACACTGCAATTTCAAGTCCTCCTGCAACTGCTGTTCCATTTGCCGCGCAGATAATCGGTTTTGTGGACACCCTTTCTGTGATTCCAGCGAAACCATGGGCCATAATCGTCTGACAACCGCCATTTTCATCGTATGCACTTAAATCTTCTCCTGCACAGAAGCTTCTTTCTCCAGCACCGGTTATGATAATGCAGCGTATCTTTGAATCATTTTCTGCATTATTTAAAATTTCTTCCAGCCTTGCAGATGTTTCCGGATCAATGGCATTCCTCCTCTCGTCGCGGTTGATTGTTACAATCAACACCTCATCCCTTAATTCTGTAAGTACCTTTTGTTTCTCCATGCTTCTTTACCTCCTGTTATTTATGTAATCTGCCTGAATCTTTACTAAAGCATTGCAAATACGGATTATTTCTTTTTTTTCTTCCGAAAGTGTCGTAAGCCCCTCATGCCCCGGATACACGTTATAATCTCCTTTCATTTCTGAAATCCGGCGCAATGACAAATGCATCTGGGCATCATCACCTCCTGCAAAGTCAGTACGTCCAATGCTATTGCAAAACAAGGTATCTCCTGTAAATAGTCCATCCTCCACCAAAAACAGTACAGACCCTTTTGTATGCCCCGGTGTGTGGTATACGGTAATTTCAAAACCCGCCAGCCAAAGCTTCTGACCTTCTTTGATTCCTTTGACATTTGAAAACGCAGTTACGGTGGGAAACACCATACCCATGTCATGTTCCTCTTTTTCCTTCGGGCAGTCCAGCAAATGACAGTACACAGGAAGTTCCTTCCACAACGCCTGCAGCTTCGGAACTGCCAGAAAGTGGTCATAATGTCCATGGGTAAGAAGAATGGCCTCCGGAACCAGATCCTGCTGCACAAGCCATTTCCTGATGTTCTCTGCATCATCTGCCGGATCAATTAAAATACATTTGCCCAGACTCTTGCCTGAAATAATATAACAATTTGTCTTAAACATTCCCAAAACAAGTCTCTGTACTTCCATCACTCACCTCCCTGCATTCTCTTTCGTTATTCTTTAGAACATGTGCTCACCGACAACACCATCATCGATTAATTTTTGAATCCCTTCCCTGGAATATCCTGCTTTCTCCAATATATCTCTTGAATCCTGCCCCAGCAGCGGCGAGCCCCTGTGAATCGGCAGATCTCGTCATTGAACCGGATGGGATTATTGTAAAAGCGGATGAAACCAATTTTATCCTGCCATGCCAGAGCCGTGACATCTGTCTGGTTCGCATGGTCCGAGGTATAAGCTTCAATAAATGGCAGAACCTCCGATGCCCCGACTTCCACCGCCAGAAGCTTTTCTTCCACTTCTTTGCGGAACATGGTACGGGTCACCGCTTCTATCTTTTCGGTAAGTGCTTCCCTGTTTGCAATGCGTGCTTCATTTGTTGCAAAACGGGAGTCTAAAAGCAAGTCTGTCAGCTTTAAAGTATTAGCAAGGGCTTTCCACTTTTCCTGGGTATCAGCAATGATGGATACCCAGCCATCCCTTGCTTCAAAGATTCCATAGGGTGCAGTAAAACGATCGTGATTCCCAAAGCGCGCCTGGGCCTTTCCTTCCATACCGTAATCCATTACCGTTTCTGCACATGCCTCCATCACAACATCCGACATTCCAATGTCAATTCTGCATCCCTTTCCAGTCCTTCGGGCTTCGATCAGTGCCATAAGCACCGCATTAAACCCATAAATTCCGGTAAGCGTATCACAGTTTGCATTTCCCGCCTTTACCGGAGCCCCCTCTGCCTCACCATTGGTGGCCGCAAAACCGCCGCGCGCAGCCGCGATTGCATCATAGCAGGGATATTTCATCAGCGGCCCGCTGGCACCAAAACCACTCAGCGACATAAACACAATCCCGGGATTGATTTCCTTTAATTTGTCATACCCAAGTCCCAGCCGGTCGATGGAACCGCTCTTGAAATTTTCCAATACCACATCGCATTGTTTTACCATCTCATAAATGATGTTTTTCCCTTCCGCTGAGGAAAGATCCAGTTCAATGCTTTGCTTATTTTTGTTATAGGCACAGTAAAGCGTACTCATGCCATTTACAAATGGATCCCATGTTCTGGATTGATCACCGGCGTTGTATCTCTCTACCTTCCACACCTCTGCGCCTAAATCAGCAAACTGCCATGCCGTAAAGACTCCCGCCAATGCTATAGTAAAATCCAAAACTTTCATGCCCTTAAATACACCCTTTGACTCCCATTTGGCCATTTTTTTTCTACCCCTTTCCATATATTTCATTCCTGTCAGATCACACCGTCTGCCCGCAAACGTGCAATCTCAACCTGCTCAATATTAATTCCCGCCAGATAATTATCGGTATCTTCTCCAAGCAACGGTGCGGAATCAATCACATGGTCCTCTTTTCCATCCCATGAAAACTTCGCAGCTTTTCCAATCTGCAGCGTATCGCCAAGCTTTTTATCCTGAATATGAAGCAGCATCTCTCTGTCTGCAACCTGTTCATCATGCACCAGTTCCATCACAGTATTGCACGGACCTCCCGGTACCATTGCCTCCCGGCAAATCATGTCTGCCTCCTGGATGGTAATTGTCGCAAAATAATCTTTTAACTGCTGGTCCAAATCTCCGAAATAATTTTCCATGGAACGAGCAGGATCATGTGCATATCGGGGATCTTCTGCCCAGTCTTTTCGGCCCGCACACTGTGCAAAAGAAATCCATTGTGCATCACTGCCGATACTCAAAGAGAACCAGCCATCCTTACACCGGAATGTATCGGTAGGGTTTGTAGTCGGGAAACCATTTCCAATCCTCTTTGGCAGTGCGTTCATGCCAAGAAGGCCTTCTGCAAACGTATCGTCCAGTGACATCAGCGTATGCCACACGCTGACAGAAACCTTTATCCCTTCCCCTGTTTTCTGCATGCTCAGATAAGCTGCCATCATTCCGGCACTTAGATGCCAGCCTGCATAAATATATCCCAGGGGAAAACCAAATTTCGTAGGCTTTGCAGGAAATCCCGTCTTTTCCTGTAAACCGGAACGGGAATTAATAAGCAAATCATAATCCGGCATATCCTTCCACGGCCCGCTTTCTCCATAAGGAGTAAGAACTCCGTAAATCAATTTAGGGTTTTTTTCTTTTAACGATTCAAATCCAAGGCCCAGCGCTTTCATATCCTCTTCTTTTTTTATTGACAATCACCATATCAAATTGTGGGATCAGACGCCTTATAATCTCCTGGCCTGCCTCCTTATTGATATCCAGCGTCATGCTCTTTTTGCCGCGATTGTAAAAAGCCTGGTAAATCCCCTCACCGGCATCTGCTGCACCGCGTCTGCGAACAGAATCTCCTCCATCCGGTTTCTCAATCTTTAGAACCTCCGCACCATAATCAGCAAACATGCTGCCTGTGTACGGGTTACCATCTGTCATATCCAAAACTTTCAATGAACAAAGTGGCTTCATGATCTGCACTCCCTTTCCGTTTTACTTTTACGTGAAATCAAGGAAAATCGACTTCCTTTTCAAGTTGTGTGTTTTAGTATAACATGCACATAAATAATAAGTCAAACTATATTTCGTCTAATTTTTAACTATCTTTTTCATGCATATTTTACATTTTTACGTTATAAACCACCCTTTTTTCACATTTTTACCCAATGCTTTTTTTTAATATTTCTCAAGAAATTTAACATTTTTTTCTTCTCACCTGTTGACAAAATAATTCTTTTTGTTAATATAAAAACAAGCACATTGCTTTCACGAGAAAGTAGTTGTTCTTACAGACAAAATAAACTACAATGTAAAGAAAGGACAGATGGGTAATTACTATGAAAATAATTGCATGTTGTAAAATTGTTCCAAATGAAGAAGAAATCAGCATCCTTCCAACTCGCGAATTGTCCATGACTGGCGCTTCCTTAAAAATCAGCCAGTATGATTTGAATGCCCTTGAAACCGGAAAGCAGTTAGCGTCAGAAACAAAGGGAACTTTGACTGCACTCAGCGTTGGTCCGGCAGCATCTTTAACAAATTCAAAAATACGAAAAGATATTTTATCCAGAGGTGCAGACGAATTAAGCCTTGTACAGGATGACTCCAATGAATCGTTTGATTCTCTGCAGACTGCCAAGACAATCGCCGGAGCATTAAAACTCATGGAATACGATGTTGTAATATGCGGCGCAGGTTCCAGTGATCTATATGCCCAGGAAGTCGGCATCCAGGCCGGCACTTTGCTTGGTATTCCTGTTATGAACAATGTCACCGGTATCAAAGTATTATCAGAGACCATGCTTGAAGCGGAACGCACCTTAGAGGACGAGGTGGAGACATTGGAAATTTCCCTTCCAGCAGTATTATCCGTTTCTTCAGAAATCAATATCCCGGCCGTACCGAGTATGCGTGATATTATGAAAGCTGGCAAAAAGCCTGTAAATGAGTTGATTATTGAAGCAAAAACAGATGCGTCGACCCAGACATTAGAACAGCTGGCTCCTGCCGGGCAGGACCGCCGTCAGGAGATTATTGAGGGAGATGGTGAAGAAGCAGTCAGCGCACTATTTCAGTTCTTAAAGAAAGAAGGTTTCTAAAATTAATCTGGTAAAGGAGGATAATTGATATGGCTATTCCATCTATTTTTATTATAAGTGATAATTACTCTGTGCTTCCCGAGTTCTGCTGCGGAGCAAAAACTCTGGCTGACAGTGTTACTGCAATTGTTTTCGGCGATGAGGCTGCTGCAAAGGCTGCTGCAAACTGCTCGGCAGACAAAATCATTTTCTGCCCTGCTGCAGGAGAAGATGCACCGGAGGATTACGCATCTGCCATCGCTGCCGAAATAAAGGCAGTTCCAAATGCCATTGTGATGGTAAACAACAGCATACGCGGACGCCTGTTAGCCGGAAAAATTTCCGTATATTTAGATACCGCTGTCATCAGCGGTGCCAATGATCTTTCCATGGAAGAAGATAAATTCATCTGCAGCCGCATGGTATATGGCGGAACCGCACAGCGCAAAGAGGTATTTACAAAGCCTTATGGCATCGTTACCATCGCAGGAGGTATTTTCGATGTGACGCCTGATGGAGGTGAAACCACAGATATAAGGGCCATTGAAGGTGCACCGGAAGGTTCCATCCGGCGTATCTCCCGCAATGAAAAAAAAGGAAGGCGCCGTGAATCTGGCAGCTGCAAAACGTATTGTTGATATAGGCCGCGGACTGGCTGCAGAAGAAGATCTGGATATGTGCCGCAAGCTGGCTAAATTACTTGATGCAGAGGTTGGTTGTTCCCGTCCTATAGCCGAAAATAATAAATGGATGCCAAAAGCGTGCTACATGGGCATTACCGGTGTACAGGTCAAGCCAGACTTAATCGTGACCTTAGGTTTGTCCGGACAGGTGCAGCACATTGGCGGCATCAATAAATCAAAGGTCATCATTGCCATCAACAAGGACAAGGCTGCACCGATCTTTAAGAATGCAGATTTTGGACTTGTGGGGGACATGTACAAAATTGTTCCGGCATTAATTGAAAAACTTTCTTAAATAACATTTGACAAACGCAAGGAGTGTCACTATGGTCGCAGATATGGTAGGTAGTAAAACGGTACAAAGCCAATGGAATGAAACAGTTTCTTATTACGGAGGCAACACTTTTTTTAAAGTATATTTCTGTCAATGACGAGGTAAGCTGCTTTACCTATCATGAATTTGATTTGAAGGTAAAACAGGCTGCTAATGTTTTTTTAGCTTTGGGCATTCATAAGCAGGAATTAGTCGCCCTTCATCTTCACAATAAACCTGAGTATTTGATCTGCTGGCTGGCTCTGGCCCAAATCGGAGCTGTATCCGTCCCGATTAATGAACATTTTCAAATTGATGAATGCAGGTACATACTTCAAAAAGGTGATATTTCCCGTGTGATTACAGAACCATGCTGTTTGAATATATACACAGAGCACTATAACGAGCTGAAACTTGACACCCTTATTTTAACAGATGGTTTCAGTGAAGATTCCCGCGTTCATCTGCTGGAAAAAGAAATGGCACTTCAGCCGGTTTCATTAAATGCGCAAGTTTCCGTCTCTGCCGAAGAAACCGCTGTCATACTATTTACTTCCGGCACCACAAAACATCCGAAAGGCGCACTTTACACCCACTGCAATGTCATTTATGGCGGGCTATTCCACTGTGCACAAATAGGCATGCGCACAGGAGACATCTTTTTAACTTCTATGCCATGTTATCATATGGATTTTCAGGAAATGGCTGCGGCTCCCGTTATCTGCGCCGGTGCAACTCTTGTTATGGTAGAGCATTATAGCGCACGCCGATTCTGGCGTCAGATTTGTGACCATAAAGCAAACTATACAGATACCATGTCCATCATGAACCGGACTATGCTGCTGCAACCCGTACAGCCCTGGGAAAAGGACCATCATCTAAAGGAAATCTACTTTTCCATGGGTTTAAGAACGGAGGAAAAAGAAGCTTTTGAGGAACGTTTCCATGTACGGCTGCTAAACTCCTATGGCATGACAGAAACAGTTTCCGCCGTAACCTGCGTTCCACTGTATGGAGACCAGCGTTGGCCCTCCGTTGGCCGCCCAGCCATCTCCTATGAAATAAAAATCGTAGACCAGAACGGCAATACACTCCCCGCCGGTTCGGAAGGTGAAATTTGCGTACATGGCATCCCCGGACGTTCCATCATACCCGGATACTTTAAGGATGAAGAGGCTACCAGGCGTCTCATTGATAAAGACAACTGGCTTCATTCCGGGGATTGGGGGTATTTAGACAATGATGGCTGGCTCTTCTTCCTTGGCCGCTGCGGAGATATGATTAAACGTTCCGGTGAAAATATCAGCTGTGCGGAGGTTGAATGTGTACTCACCTCACACCCTCTGATTGAGGATGCCGCTGTGATCGGGGTGCCTGATCCCATCCGGAATCAGGCAGTAAAAGCGTTCGTGAAGCTGGCAGATGGCGCCGCATTGACAGCGAATGAAATCATCGCTTATTGCGAAAGCCGCCTTGCCTGCTTTAAAGTCCCCGAATTTGTGGCATTCGTAAAGGATTTCCCCCGCACTGCCACAGGTAAAATAAAGAAAAGAGAGCTGCCAACAGCAGACAAACAATAACAGGAGGAATGACCATGAATATACTTGTATGCGTAAAACAAGTACCCGATACTACCGAGATCAAAATTGATCCCGTAAAAAAATACACTGATCCGCGAAGGGGTGCCATCCATCGTTAACCCATTTGACGGGTACGCCTTAGAGGCGGCTGCGCGAATAAAAGATGCCAATCCGGACACCAAAATCACCGTTCTTTCCATGGGACCGGAGCAGGCAAAGAATGCACTGAAAGAATGTCTGTCCATTGCCGCTGACTCCGCCTATCTGGTAACCGACCGTGTCTTCGGCGGTTCCGATACCCTTGCCACAAGCTACATTCTTTCCCAGGCCATTAAAAAAATTGAAGAAACTGAAGGAACCTTTGATCTTATCTTCTGCGGCAAGCAGGCAATCGATGGCGATACTGCGCAGGTAGGTCCTGAAATCGCGGAGCATCTTGGCTATTCCCAGATTACTTATGCCCTGGAAGCAGAACTTAGCGGCGACCGGATCAAAGTTAAAAAGGAAGCCGAGGAAGGCATTCAGATTATTGCTTCTACCCTTCCCTGCGTCGTCACGTATACAAAGCCTTCCTGGGATCCAAGACATCCTACCATTAAGCGTAAAATGGCGGCAAACAAAGCTGAGATTCCAAATATCACAGCAGCAGATCTTCCTGACATCAATCTGGAGCGTACCGGCTTAAAGGGTTCTCCTACAAAAGTCAAGAAAACTTTCGTACCGCCCAGAAAAAGCGGCGGTGTCAAAATTGAAGAAGAATCCGGCGCAGATGCAGCAAAAAAGCTGTTCTCACTTATGAGCGACGCTGGTATCATTTAAGGAGGAAACATTCATGGAAGTCAAAAGCAAAGATCTTTGGGTATTTATTGAAACAAAAGAGGATGGTTCCGCAAAAAAAGTCGGTCTTGAACTCTTAAATCCAGGTAAAGACATGGCCGGAAAACAGGGCGGCAGCTTACTGCCATCATTATTGGCAATCATGTCAACCCGGCTATTGAAGCCGTATCTTCACACGGTGCCGATAAAATCATTGTGGTCGAGGGAGAAGAATATCAGGATTACTCTACGGATGCATACACCGCTGTTATAGAGCAATTAGTGAAAAAGTATGGTCCGACCAGTATGCTGATTGGAGCGACAAACAATGGACGTGATCTCGGTCCACGTATTGCATGCCGTTTAAAAACCGGTCTGACCGCAGACTGTACTTCATTGGATATTGATGAACAAACCGGAAACATTGCATGGACACGTCCGGCATTTGGCGGTAACTTAATGGCCACGATCATGTGTCCGGATCACCGTCCTCAGCTTGGCACAGTGCGGCCCGGTGTGTTTAAAACGCCCGACGAGGCAATTTCTCATGCCGAAATTATCCGGGAAAATATCCATATCCCCAAATCTGATATCCGTACACAGATTCTTGAACTGATCAAAGAAATGGATTCAGAAACAATCGATTTAGAAGGTGCACAGATTATTGTATCCGGCGGACGCGGTGCGAAAGGACCGGAAGGGTTTGCTCCAATTAAAGCGCTTGCCGAAGTTCTCGGTGCAACAGTTGGTTCTTCCCGTGCAGCAGTTGATGCAGGCTGGATTTCTCACCCACATCAGGTTGGACAGACCGGAAAAACAGTTGGTCCCAAACTTTATATTGCTTGTGGTATCTCAGGCGCAATTCAGCATCTTGCCGGAATGAGCAGCTCTGATGTCGTAATTGCCATCAACAAAGACCCTGATGCACCTATCTTTGGCGTTGCTGATTATGGCATTGTTGGAGATTTATTTGAGGTTCTTCCTGTGCTCACAGAAGAAATCCGTAAGGCAAAGGCATAATTTTATTTTTAACAAATTATCATAGAAAAGGCAGATCAATTTCATGCAGTGAAGGAGTTGTGAGCCAATATCATTTAGATAAGCCAAAAATATTTATCAAGATGTAATGTTAAAAGTAATCCCTGACAAATTTTGTATAAAAAGAAATGCAGAAATATAATAAACATCCTAATGTTATCTGATTTTTTGCTATTTTTTTGAGGCTCAAAAACAGCACCTTTCCCCCTGTTTTTAAGCCTCAAAATCGATTTAAGACCACCCTGACACAAGCAAGTCCCCCACTTACTGTTTTCGCATTTGAAGTGGGGGATTTATTTGATTCGGTTAATTTATGAATTAATCCGCAACGAATTAAAAGATTTAGTAAGAAGCAGCGCAGAGGAAACATGGATTTCAGAAATACATAAAAATTTTGAAGACATTCGCTTTAAAGAGATTCAACCTATAAAAGTAGCTTCCTTGACTTTTAAAGGGGAATATATTTAATATATACCACATCTCACCCAAAACAGAAAATCAACCCAAAGAAATGATTACGGAGGTTTGTTTCCCAATTAAAGCTAAGTAGAAAATAAATGTCTCTATTGCTCCCTGCCCCCTGAAGCATATTCATTCATACATATGTCAAGTACCTCTCTGGCCGGCTGGATCAAAGCACTTTCATACTGGCATTTCCACTGCACAGTTCGTTCCATGTGTCCGTCTACTATTCCATCTACCGTTTCACCACTTTTGATGGGCGCATAGTTCGTGTACATATAGCTCAGTAGATTATAAGCATGATTGACCACCCAGTTTGGATCCATTCCGTGAAAATGATATTGTAAGTCGGGCAAGTAGAGCGTGCTCATGCCAAGTGTATCCACCATCATATCCTCCGTGTTCTCAATGTTGAAGAAACGGACATTGACCGCAAAATAGATAAATCGGTCTTCCCGTGGAATCTGATGGTTTAAGATTTTTTTCTCTCGAAAACATTTTCCCAGAGGTCTGAAACTGTACGGCAACACATTCCGGATATAGTTCAACAAGTGCCTCCATAAAGTCCATCATCATATCCGCCCTGTCTTTATAATCCGTCATGGCTCCCGCAAGCATATCGGTTGCAACTACCTGATAATTGCATTCAGACAGGATCTCGGCGCTGTTTTCACAATCCCACATCTGGCTTTTTGTGATATCATCTATCTGATATCCTTCCGCTTTAATGCATTCCATGACCATCAGCTGGGGCGGCATACTCCCGTCTTTAAACTCCACCTTGTATTTCTTTGGCGCAAATCCAGCCACCTTTGTGTCGTGGCAAAAACAATCCACTTCTCCCAGATGCTTTTCTATGACAGCAGTCATCTTTTCTTGGGATGGCATCTTACATTTATCCTTCATTAGCAGGCGCATGAGAAAACAGAGCCAGGCTGCTCCTTTTGCCTTAAATCCTGTTTCAAAGAATTGTTTTCTTTCTTCTTAAACTTATCCAAAATGCCCATGATGCTTCCTCCCTCTATTTTTCACACATAATTTTTTACACAAATCCTTCCATGCAATGCCACGGGTGATTAGAAGCTTCTGCTCTTCGGTGAAGGCGATTGTTTCACCATTTTGCAAAGCCACATCTTCTGGACTTGTGTCAATAGCGTAGACACAAGTCCAGTTATCCAACTATTTCATAGTACAAATTATTTGAATCGCTAACAGCATTAAGTATACTGGCTATTATTTTATTCATGAACAAACAATAGCTATACGAGTTTATCTGGATAATATGTTATGAAACCTTTTAACACAACAGGTACCCTTTTCCTTTAAAATACAATATAAACCGATCAGTTTAAAAAGCTAATTTGCTTTTTTTAATAGCGGTATGAATATGGCATCGGGTTAGGTGCCGCCAAGAGCTGCGGCAGCATTGATCTCATATTCCATATGTAGAAAAATCTATGCATCCGTCCTCAGATACTTCTACTCCTTCCGATCTAAGAAGTTCTCTTTGAATCGCTGCATGTCTTTTATCCGTGATTGATATTTTGCCTTTGGAGTTAATTATCCGGTGCCATGGGAGATTGTACTTCTCAGACATAGAATGAAGTATCCTGACTACCTGCCTCGCTCCTCTGGCATTTCCTGCAAGTCTTGCAACCTGTCCATAGCTCATAACTCTCCCATATGGTATTCCCCTTATTATTACAAGAACTTCCTCAGTAAACTGTGTCATATGGAACAAATCTCCTTATTAAACCTTTAAATATATTAATTCATCATAGAGCTCTGTTACAGCCAATGTACGGATTGCTATGCTCGATATGACCGCAGCTGGACCGAAATTTTGGACTCGGCCTGATGATTTCATCGACCTTTGCGCTTATGATCATCTGGATTATAGTATACCGCCTTGGTATACACATGGTCATGCCCGTCACTCCATTCATTTGCATGTTCCTTTCCAATCAGAAATCTTTCGGAGAACGGCCAGGAACAATCAGCGCTTTCAGTCTCTCCTGAAATATCCTGCCTATTTTATTTTCTCTGTTTCAATTTCATGAATATGACCTATAAACTGCATTTATATTGCCGGCACTCTCCACCTTTGGATTAACCGAGTCACAGAGTATCTAAAAACACGTATCAAAGTGCATAGGAAACATCCACCGACTTATTTTATCTAAAACTGATTGAATAAAATAATTATATCATATCTTTCCAGTTAATAAAATGCATACCTACACATATCTTGTTGCTGCATTTCTGATGACCAGGATCATTCGATTACGGCTGCATACATAATAATACTCCGGACTCTCATAATATAAAAAGGAAATAAATTAGAGGCATGCCTCTAATTTATTTCCTTTAACTCACCTGTAATCATGTATATGGTTCTTTCACATATATTGGTAGAATGGTCGGCGATCCTCTCAAGATACCGTCCTAAGAACAGAAGTTTAGTACCTTGTTTTGTAAGTTCCCTTTTTTTCTGTGATAATGTTAAGAATTTCATTTATAACGGTTTCATAGAGCCTGTCAACATCTTCGTCCCTCTCAGCTGCCTTTTGTGCAAGGGCAATATCCTCATTTACAAAGGCATCAAGACTCATTTTTAACATTTTCTGAGCAATTTCTGCCATCCTTGGAATATCTTTTAGGGAATTCATAATAGGTTCTTCGCCAATCTCAAGTATTACCTCTGCAATGTTTACTGCATTATCTCCCATTCTTTCAAGATCTGTTATGATTTTCAGAACCGATGCAATTGTCCTTAAATCCTTGGCGAGAGGCTGCTGAAGGGCAAGAAGCATCATACATTCCTTTTCAATTTCAAGTTCTAACTGATCTATTTCGTCATCTTTCTTCAGAACATTCCTTGCAAGCTCAAGATCTTGTGTCTTTAAAGCAGTCACTGCCGTGTCAATAATATTCTCAACCAGTGCTCCCATTTTTAATACCTTTTGTTTAACCTCAAGTATCTTCTGTGTAAAACGTTCTCTAACCAATATGCTCATCTCCTTTTACAAAAAAATAATAGAATATACGGAATTTTAACCAAATCTTCCGGTAAGGTAATCGTTGGTTCGATTATCCTTGGGGAATGAAAAAACCTCTTGGGTGTAACCTTGTTCAATTAGATCTCCCATTAACATGAATGCTACCCGGTCAGCGATACGCCCAGCCTGCTGAACCGTATGCGGTGCAATGATAATGGTGTATTGCTCCTTAAGCTGTATTAAGGATTCCTCAATTTTGGCCGTTGATATTGGGTCAAGAGCGGAACAGGGTCTGTCCAGCAAAATAACCTCCGGTTCAAGAGCCAAAACCCTGGCAATGCACAAGCGCTGCTGCTGACCACCGGATAATCTGGCTGCAGGAGTATCCAGCCTGTCTTTGACATCATCCCAGAGGGCAGACATACGCAGAGCCTTTTCTACTTCCTCTGCCACATCCGCCTTGGTTTTCGCTCCACCCATACGGGGGCCTAATGCCACATTGTCAAAGATGGACATAGGCAGAGGTGTTGGTACATCAAAGACCATCCCTACCCTGCGGCGCAGTTCTGTCACATTAACGTCCGGGTCAAAGATGTTTTTCCCGTCTAAAAGTATCTCACCCTCCCGACGGGCTCCCACAGTCAAGTCACTCAGACGGTTTAATGTGCGAAGCAGTGTTGTTATACACTGTTAGCCGGACCAAAAACAGCCATAATCCGATTTTCAGGTATCTCCAGGTTCAGTTCTTTAATAACCTGCTTTTGTTGATAATAGAAGTTTAATCCTTTTATTTCTATTTTTGATTTCTGTGTCATTTTTCACCTCTTAACGGCCTTTAGCTATGAATCTATTGACCAGCATATTGAAACCAACATTAAGCAGAAGAATAAGAATAATCAAGAGCGCTGCTGTTCCATAAGCGTTATCCATGGATATTCCCTCCCTCGCCAGTATATAAAAATGTACTGCCATCGTTCGAGTTGGGGAGAAAAGTGATGTAGGCATACGCAATGCTGATCCGGCTGTTAAAATAACAGCCGCTGTCTCTGCTACACATCTCCCTATGCTCAAAATTACTCCATTAACTATACCAGGGAGTGCTGATGGGAGTACTGTCCTGGTTATTACCTGCCACTTTGTGAGTCCCAAAGAGAAGCCTACCTCCGGTATAGCTGTGGCACAGTACGAATCGCCTCTTCTGATGTACGTATGATAGTAGGCAGAATCATGATAGCCATGGTTAATCCGCCGGACAAAATTGACCAGCCCATTTTTAAGTATATGACAAAGAAGATAAAACCAAAAAGTCCATATACAATGGATGGTATCCCTGCCAGAGACTCGGCACTGAAGCGGATAATGCGGGTGACTCTGCTCTCACGTGTGTACTCCGTAAGATATATGGCTGTTCCAATTCCAAATGGTGTTGCTACAATAACGGCTACTGCAGTCACAATCAGAGTACCGACAATGGAAGAAGAAATACCCCCAGAACGGCCCATATCCCGCGGAATATCCGTTAAAAACTGCCAGCTGAGCATAGGTATGCCCTTGACTAATATATGGATAATGATAGAAAAAAGAATTGCAATAACAAGAAGAGCAGCTGTCCAAATTAAAAATTTTGCTATCTTTTCAGAAGTTTTTGCGTTAATACTCATAGTGACCTCACCTCTTTCGTGTGATGTATTGGGCAGAAGCATTTAAAATCATGATAATAACAAACAATACAATACCAGTGGCGAAAAGCGCCTGCTGGTGTTCGCCAGATGCATATCCCATTTCAATACCGATATTCGTAGTCAGTGTCCTGACAGGGTCAAGAACCGATTCAGGAAGTGCGACAGCATTACCCAGAACCATAATTACCGCCATAGTCTCACCAATTGCCCTGCCTAAACCTAAAATTACGGCAGCAACAATACCCGATTTGGCCGCAGGTAACAGCAGGGAACGTATTGTCTGCCATTGTGTCAACCCTAATGCAAGCGCCCCATCCTTATAATGGCGCGGCAGAGCAAGGAGGGATACTTCGGTGATGCTGATGATCGTTGGCAGGATCATAATACCCAAAATGATGGAACCGGCCAATATGCTTAAGCCCGGCCCTCCTAGGTAATTACGTATCATTGGTACAACGAACAATACTCCCCAGAACCCATATACCACGGAAGGTATGGCAGCCAGCAGCTGAATGGCGGGTCTGAATATGTTTCTAAGTTTTGCAGGAGCAAACTCAGCCAAAAAAATACTGCAGCAAATGGCAATGGGAACTCCCAGGATTGCTGCCCCTAAAGTGACCGATACAGATCCCACTATCATCGGGAAAATGCCATAGGCACCTTGGCTGGGAGCCCATTTCATCCCAAAAACAAAGTTTATTATACCAACCTTGGCAATAATAGGGATACCTTTTATAAATATAAACACAGTGATAAGCGCCAGCACCGATAAAGTCGAAAGAGCAATCAGAAGAAACACACGCTCAGATAATTTTTCTTTAAAACTTTTCATTTTCCTGCCCCCTCTGCTGATGGAATAAGTCCCTCATTGCTCAGTAATCTTTGCCCTTCTGAAGAAAGGGTAAAATCTATGAATTCTCTATTTAACCCGGTCGGCTCCCCGTCGGTGACAAATAAAAACTGCCTGGACAGTCTGTAGCTGCCATTCATTATATTTTCTCGTGTCGCTTCGATGCCATCTAAATGTAAAGCTTTCACTTCATCCGTAACCAAACCCAAAGAAATAAATCCTATGGCATTGGGATCATCCGCAACCAATTGGCGTACCGCCCCATTGGAGTCCTGGACGATAGCTTTCGGGGTTATCTCTTTTTCACCCATCAACAGCTCCGCAAAAGCACTTCTTGTACCTGATCCCTCTTCACGCGCTATGATATTGATTTTTGACTTTGAGCCTCCCAATTGACTCCAGTCGGTAATCGTAGCTGCGTAAATATCGCGAATCTGATCTGAAGTAAGGTCTTGTATCGGATTCTTAGGGTTCACTATTAATACCAATCCATCCTTGGCAATTTCTACATTCCACAGATTCTTTTCCTCATCGTTCAATGAACGGGAGGACATTCCAATATCAGCACTGTGTGTCTTGGTTGCCGTAATGCCGGCCGAAGATCCTCCACCCTGGATATCGATTACAGCGTCTGGATTTAAAGCCATGTACTCTTCTGCCAGAATCTCAGCATAGGGTTGTACGGAAGTTGAGCCGCAACAATCGTGGCTGGGCCAGATGCTTGGCTGCAGCCAGTCAGCACACCCATAGAAAGGATCAATATCACTACGCTGACAGAACCTTTTATTCGTCTTAATAATTTGCACGTTACAATCTTTTTCCTCATGTCTCTCACAAAAATCAAACACCAAAATCATCAACTATGATAAAACTCCAATGCTTGATTTCCTCCATTTCTCAGAATATATTAACGAACTGCAAGTTCACATTTTAAAAATTTTTATCCGAACCGACCTGTAATATAGTCCTCGGTACGTTTATCCTTAGGATTCGCAAAAATTTCTGCTGTTGGAGCGTATTCGACCAAGGTCCCCGCTCTATCATGATCCATCATCATAAACGCAGTCATATGAGAAACCCTTGCCGCTTGTTCCATACTATGAGTTACAATAATGATCGTATATTTTTGAGCCAGTTCCTCCATTAACCCCTCAACCTGCATTGTAGATTCCGGATCAAGAGCACTGCAGGATTCATCCATTAATAAAACCTCAGGCTCCACAGCCAGTGCACGGGCAATACATAGACGCTGCTGCTGGCCCGGAGAAAGATCAAAAGCAGATTCTTTCAGTTTGTCCTTAACTTCGTCCCATAAAGCCACCTGGTTCAAGTTCCTCTCCACAATCTCGTCAAGACGAGCTCTTTGCTTTATTCCATGATGCCTTGGGCCAAAAGCCATATTATCATACACAGACATGGGAAAGGGATTAGGTTTTTGAAAAACCATACCAACTCTTTTTTTCAGTGCAACAACATCCATATTTTTATCATAGATAGAAACACCATCAAGCAAAATTTCCCCCTCTACCCTAACTCCTGGTATCGGGTCATTCATACGATTAAAAAGACGCAGAAGAGAAGATTTACCGCATCCCGACGGCCCAATTATGGCTGTTATAGCACATTCCGCTATATCCATTGTAACATTCCTCAGCGCTTGGAAGTTGCCATAAAAAAAGGTTTACCGCGTCTGTCTTTATCTTGGCTTTTGCCCAGATTTTAACATTTGATCATCCATTCGTCACCCTCGCTAATCGACTCCTTATTAAAACTTTAATTAAGAAGTTCTTATCCTTTATAATATTTTAAATTTCTATTTTCTTTTTCACAACAATTATTAATTATACAATAATTAAAGATAATTAAAGCATTATCTATGTTAAGTATAGGTAAAATTTGTGTAAAATATTTCACTTCTGGAAAGACCAGCAGGTAAGGTAATATAAAACCCTCCCTGCGGGAATCATATGTTACCGATATTCTTCAATAAGAATTTCAAAGCATTCTTGAAAACAATTCTTCGAATATAATCACATCTTGTCCTTTATAACTATCTTGTCCGTAATTCCAAATATATTTTCATATTTATACTGTTCAAATTCCCAAATTTTTGTTTATTTATACTGTATTCAGGTTCGTTTACAAGGAACTAGGCGCAGACCGTGAAATGGATTGCTGACAACAAACAGCGGTATGCACCTGATAAAGTGCATACCGCTGTTTTGTTGTGGGGGAATCCAAAGGAGGCAGCGCCCCTTTTGGCACACGACTTTATGAAGCAGAGTGTAGTGTGTTATACATTCTGTAGGCGTTGCTGCTTCAAGTGCAATTGCCGTTTCAAATGCCGTTGCCGCCGGGGGCTTTTCTTTTTCAAGATGGAATGGGGCATGAAAGCCACACAGGGGCTTTCATGCCTTGATTTCCCATAAGCGAAAGCATGAGGGAGTGTCAAGGACTTCAACATGAATATTATTGTTTTACTTTGATCAACTTTTTCTTATTAATATTATTGTTCTTTTTTCCTTCAGCAGATCCATGGGTATATCCTATAATATCAAAGTCTTTGGATAATGCATCCACAAACTCTTGATAATGCCCGCATTTACTTCTAATGCATGAGGACAGATGAATCGTATCAACATCTGCCTTTTTGAATTTTTCAATTTTAATTAAAAGACTTTCCATCGGTGCCTCATCACATCCAGCGCAGTTGTTAAATGCTACCAGCTTATAATCTGATTCATCATAGATGCTAAAAGAATCTTTATTTTCATTAAGTGCTCTCATACATCCATTTGCCGTACACTTTTTCGAAATGTTTCCGCAAACATATATGCCTATTTTTTTCAAGTGTGTCTCTCCATTGTATACAATTTTAAATATTTATTATATCTATCTTTTTAATAAATGTATGTCTGCTTATTTATGGGAAAGAAGTACAACCATCTCCATATGGGCTGGGACAACCGTTCTATACTGTATAATGAAACTTATGGAAATTATGTCATTGATATTTTCATTTTTTTAATAATTTCTTCTAATGACTCCATCAGAACCTTTGCCTTTTCAAATTCATTTGTTCGAAGCAACTGTTGAATTCTGGTTTCTGTCTCTTTCTTCTTTTGCTCCAGCAGCAGATAGTCTTTGTCAAAATGATTGGCATAAATCATCTGTCGAAATTTGCGGATGCTCATTCTGCGCACAGTGTTGTTTTCTACCAAAAGTACATAGTCCATACAATTGGCCACCGTATAATAATCATGAGACACCATAAGAATTGCACCTTTGTACTCTGAAATCGCCTGCTCTAATGCAATCTGCGCATAAACATCCAAATGCCCCGTCGGTTCATCTAACAGCAGAAAGTTGGCTTTTTCTAATGAGAGCACTGCTAATTGAAACAAATCCTTTTCTCCACCAGATAATTCACTCACTTTCTGGCTAAGCGTCTCTCCTTCAAAACCATATTTGTTCAAATAGTTCTCTATATCATTTTTTATACCAAAACCTTTTTCTTCAAAGATTTCAAGCAACGTTTTCGTATCGTCATATAATGAGCCGGTAATCTGGGAAAACATGCTAACCTTTGCTCCTTCACTAATCCTGATCGTGTCTTTCTTATTTTCAAAGATTTCACATAGCATTGTTGTTTTTCCTGTTCCATTACTCCCCACAATAGCTACATGCTCTGCAGACTTCATTTCAAAATCTACATGTTCTAAAAGCTGCTCATCAAATGCAACGCTGTAATCCGTCAATTCCAGAATATTTTCATCTGTCACTTCGTCTTCCAGTCCAAAATAAATCTCCGGCTGTTTGATATCCACGAAAGGTGCCTTTGTTTTTCTTGCTTTCAGCCGGTCCACCAAGGTCTGTCTTGCGTGTACGGCTCTTCCAAGGGATGGGTTGTCCATTTCCGTCGCTCTCACTCTGGATTTTTGTAAGATTTTACTTTGACGGTCAATCTCAGCTTGGTCTGCAGCTGCTGCTTCTTCTAAATCAATCTTTGTAGCCAGAAGTTCATAATTATATTCTGTATAGGTTCCATCAAATTCCTGAATATCCATATTTTCCATGTGAAGTATCTTGTTAAAGCAATGATTTAACAAATACCGGTTATGTGTGATAATAAGAAGTGTTCCCTTGTGGGCATTGATCAGATTTCTTAATGCATTTAGATGATTAAAATCCAAAAACACATCCGGTTCATCCATAATAAGAAACCTGAGGCTCAGCATCATCTCTTTGATTACCTGAACCAGCTTAAATTCTCCACCACTCAGACTACTGATTTTCTGTTCTTCTAATTTTTGCAGATCAGCTAGTTTTAATTGCTTCTTAATATTGATTTCGTGAGACTCTCCATCAATCGCATTCCATTCATCTAACTCTTTTTGATATTCCTCGAAGATTTTTTCCAGGTCTACAGCAGTCTCCATCTCCTTACAAAAGTCAAATATTCTCTGCTCATGCTTTACAAATTCATCGCTGATATACTGAAACACGGTCATATCTTCTTTTGGATCTAATTGCGAAAATTGACTGACATATCCGATTCTGTCTGTATTGTCAATTATTATTTTCCCATCGTACAGATACTCTTCGGAGTGCATTAGTAAATCGAGTAACGTACTCTTTCCTGTACCGTTGGTACCAATCAATGCACAATGTACATTATCTTCTATTGTAAATGAAACTTTTTTTATATAAATCCTTTTGCGGATATGAGTAGGACAAGTTTTGAACCTTAATCATGATTACCTCCTATGGTATTTATTTACGATATAATTTGACACAAACTTCACAATGTGATGCAACCGTTTTTTAATACTTCGTGCCAAAATCCCACTTTAACCCGCCTACTATTAATTAAACAAGATTATTTAGTTGTTGCATTGTCATTTTTATCACCTTATTATATCGGCGTTTTGGTATGACGTCAAGATATGCTGTAATAATCGGCTATTCAGGATTCTCAAAGCTATAGCTGGTAATCACATGACATTTTTTATATGCTTTTCCTTTCCCTAATAAAAATATAAAAAAACATGAAGGCTGTTCAAACCTCCACGCTTTTTATATATCAGATATTCATTTTTCTATTTCTTCGTCCGTTGCAGTAGGACTACAACTTCTGTATGCCTTGAGTGTGCAATAATGATGCCGTATGTATCTGTTAACCCCTTTGCGGCAGGATATTACCTCCAAAAATCTTCACTGATCAATCAGCAGAAAAATAGAATTAGCTTCTATTCTGCCTGATTGTATGAATAAACAATCTCATTTTATATAACTCTGCATCTGAAAACTTGTGCCGCCATTCTCTTTCATAATACTTGCTTTCATCATCCAGTTTCTTAGCTTTTTCAAAGGAGGCTGCAACTTCTTTTACAAACTCAAGAAATTCGCCATTTGTTTCAAAATCGATACGATATGTTTCTTCTTTCTCAAGATGTTTTCTACCCTTGGGAATTGTTTGTGATTCGTATATGTTAATGTTTATTGTTTCATTTTGTCTTTCTAATTTCCAAATATATGTACCGGGCTCATCATCCCAAGATATCCAGTTTGTTTTTGATTTATCATCTGTATTAACAATGGACAAGTCATTTACTGCTTTGAGAAGTTCAAAAGGAGCATCATGGCCGAGATAATTAGTAAACTGCATAGCTTCCAATAAATCTTTTGTGAAATCACATCCATAAGCTGAGTTATCTTTAAAAGTAAGATCATTAAATTACACAAACTTGAATTCTGCCGCATCAAGACAATTATTTTTAAATGTCAAATCATTAAGATCGCAATAACTAAAATCACATATCTTCAGATTACATTTATCAAATACTGTTTTTGTAAGATTTGCACCGGAAAAGTCCGCAACAAAAAAACATCTTTCAAAGTAAAGACTGCTTAAGACCTTCAATCATAATTTGCATATCAGGGCAATACCCTAAAGCTCGGTTAAGCTATTCTTGAATATAATGCATATTGGTACCAGCAGAAACCACACAACTACCATAGGTATCCAAAGGGTCAGCCAACATATCTTCATTTATAAAATACTCGTCACACAATAATGACTCAGCCCATTGTTCAAAAGCATTTTACCAAAATGTATATTATCATTGGGTGCCAATGAAGCCCAAACAGGTATGTTCTCATGACAACCTCTAGCCTCACATTATGAATACGTATTTTGAGTTGCTGGAAAGCTCCTTGCAATAAGTAAATCCTAGCTCCTGAAAATCCTTGAGACCATTCAGATCAGAAATATTATTCTCCGCCATGAACCGCACCATATCACCGCGAGCATCTTAGATACTGTTCCCTTTTGCTTCACTTTCCCTTCCACTAGCTGACCAAACTCAATCGTAATAAATCGATCCTTCGGTGTGATATATTTCTCGATGCATTGTGAGTATTCCTTGGAAGCCAAGTTAAGGATAATTCTGTCATCGTCCACTAGACTATGATACAACCGGTCTCCCCAGAAATCATATAAATCTTTACAATCATTCACGGATAGCTTTGCCTGCATTTCTAGTCGATATGGCGTTACCCCATCAAAGGGCTTGAGTACTCCATAAAAGCCTGACAAAATCCGCAAATGATCTGACAGGTACGAAAGTGCCCTAGTTGTAAGCACTTTCGGAGCCATATGCTGATACTGCAAGCCCTCATATGCTATTACTGCCGGTGTCAGTCTACGCATCAAATCCATATCTTTGTAGCGCTTATAGTTTAATTCTGCCAATTTATCATTGCATTTCCATAATGCTTTTCCCTCTGATAAGGACAAGGACTTCATTTCATGCATCAATATTATAGCATCATTAATAAATCCGGGCACTCCGGTAACCTCAATGGAATCCGTATCCTCAATCATCTTCTTTGCCGGAGAAATTATTATCTTCATATCCTAAAATTGCGCCAGCATTTGTGCCGGATTCTCCTCTGCCTTCACTTTGTCAAAGGCTTTTACCATTACTCCATCTTCATCGATGAGATATGTGGTTCGAACCACTCCCTTGCTAACCTTACCATAATTCATTTTTTTCCTGCCAGACATCATATGCCTGAATACAGGTAAGTTCCGTATCAGAAAGCAATGTAAATGGTAGTCCATACTTTTCCTCGAATTTTTTTTATGAGATGCAACACTGTCTTTACTCACCCCAAGAACCACAGCTCCCTTTTCCTGAAACTGCGGATACAACGCTCCAAAGTTGCAAGCCTGCTTGGTGCAGCCCGGAGTATTGTCCTTTGGATAGAAATATAAAATAACCTTACTACCCTTGTACTCCTCCAACGTGTGCATCAATCCATTCTGATCCGGCAATGAAAATGCTGGTGCTTTTGTTCCTACCTGTACCATGATCTTACCTCCTGGTTCTTATGTTAAGCATAAAATCCTTCTATTCCGCCTTTTTAGTATTCATTTCACTATTACAACTTCCATCAATGCCTATACTTCTATATCACTATGCCATCGCAGTGGTCGATTTCATGTTGTATAATCTGTGCAATCCATCCGGAATACTTCTGGCACTGTTTATTGAAATTAATATCCTGAAACTCTACCTCGATATCCATATATCTGGTGGTCTTGCGAACTCCAATCAAAGAAAGACAGCCTTCCTCCGTCTCGTACGCACCAGACTTCTTCACAATCACCGGATTAATCATAGCAATATTAGCAAAACCCATACTCACTGCTATTATTCTCTTCTTGACACCAATCATGTTAGCCGCCAGTCCTACACAACCTACTTCATTCGCTTTTAAAGTATCAAGCAAATCCCGAACCACCTGCTTGTCCGCTTCCGTTGCCGGTTCTGACTTCTGATTCAGAAAAACGACATCCTTCATTACTGATCTAATCATTACAAACCTTCTTTCATTTTCTCAAGATAGTTGTATTTCAGAGCATTCTACCCCCAAGACATTAACGTATATTTACCCTACGGTACAATTACGCTAATGCCTATCTTTATTTACTGTATTATTTACTTATCCGTTTTCATATGTCAGATTGGTATAACTTTTCTGTCCTTCTGCCTCAGGCTTTCTGCAACAGAGTTATTACCTCCACATGCCTTGGGTAAGTAAAAATAATGCTGAAAAGCCATACTTCTTCCCAGTTTTACGCTTTCGTATTAATTCTGAATATCTCATCCAACACTCTGCCGTCACAAGGACCGAAATCAATGCCGAGAATTGCTGCAATCGTAGGAGCTATATCTACCATCTGGATTTCTCCCAACTGGTATTCTTTCTTAATACAATTTCCTGATACTACAAAGCCACATCGATACTCTGGTTTCTCTGGTGAATACCCATGAGTTGCATACTTTCTATTCTCTTTCTCCAAGTCAGTCACAAGGGACCCGGTAAGGCTGTCATCAAAACAGTATCCAGTCTTTGCTTCCAGCATATACCCCGAAACTGGGAACGCATGAAAACGTTCCAGTTCTTCTCTGGTATAGATCCTCTCAATACCTAAGTTCTTCTCTTCTACCGCTTTTAGAAGAATCTGTAGTACACGCTGCTTCGCATCCTCGTCATTTTCCTTCAGGTGCAAATAGGCAGACCCTCCTGTAGACTGTATATAGGCTCTCCAAAGCATTTCCCCTTTTTCTTCATAAATAAGGCCTTCTTCTTTTAACAAATGATTCAGCTTCACCTTGTACCTTACATTTTTCTGCCCATGATCTCCCAACACCAGAAAAACCGTTTCCTCAAAAATGCCGGCCTCCCGAACTGCCTCCATAATCCTACCGATTCTTTCATCCATCCGGATCAGAACCTTGTCAATCTCAGGACTGTCTGTCCCATAATGATGCTTCGCATCGTCCAGTTCAATGAAGTGCATCATCAGAAGTTCTGGTTTTTTTGCTTAGAATGGTGTCTTTTCCGCACATGGCTGTAAAGTCATCCAGGTAAGGCTGTTCAATCCCCTTTCTTGATTTTCCATATTTTTTTCTCAAGCCCCATGCAAAAAATGGACTTCCATTTTTTTAAGATCTTAAGAGATTGATTCTCACGTCCGATTGCCTTTATCTCCGGAAGATTATAGCGAATGGAGGCCTTTCCGGTAACAGGCCACAGGATTCCGGCTGATTTCATTTCACAATTTCTCAAAGCATCATACACAGCAGGTGCCTTGATATCCTTTTTAAACCAGAACCACGCCTGTTCTTCTTCATCAATGAAAGGCTGGAGAGGGGTATTATGATAGATTCCATGCTTATCCGGATAAACGCCGGTCACCATAGTGGTATGCACTACATAGGTAAGAGTCGGATAGACGCTTTTTAATTTTGTACTGAACGCTCCGCTTTTTATTAATCGGGAAAGGTTGGGAAGCCGACTTGCTTTTTCCCAGTTATCTTCAGAAAATGCATCATAGGAGATCACTACCAAATGCTTTGCTTTTCCTTTGCTCATTTTTTCAGCTCCATCATCTTTCATCTTATTTTTGTTCTTTAGGAAGTTTCAGAAAATCACTAATCCGTCAAAAACCACAATATTTTGTTGTCTATCCCCTGTTTTTCTTGTCAAAACTACAACGCATCATCATTGTCACCGCTTCAACATGTGTTGAGTGTGTAATTCGGATGACCGCATCATCTGGTCTCCCTTGTCGTTAGGGTATATTTTCAAATTGTGTTTCAGCATTGATTTCTGCCTGTTCTGCTGACATTCACCCTGCATCCATCAACAAATTTCGTCCGCTCACGGAATTGTACAGTTCTTTGATTAACGGCATCCATAAAGATTTTTTTTAGTTGATTTCAGTAGTTTCAACTATCCGTAAATTTCGGATAATTCGCCCCCTTGAATTCCAGAATTATTGTTTTTTCCCTTTTTGTTCTAATATCTTTATGCTATCCAAATAATCTTTCTCTACGTTACTGATCGTTTTTGCCTTATATCTCTTGTATTCTGTCTGTGCCTTTTCCATAGCCTGAAGATGGCTAACAGTTCCATTTCCTGTAAGGAGATTCTCTCCCGTCGAAGTCAAAATCCCATCAAGATGTTTTGCCCAATCATCCATTGTCATGGGGATTTCTCTTTCTGCCTGTCTCTCCGCAAAATCCAAATATCCAGAAACAAGTTGCCCCATAGCTCGCAGTTCTTTTTCATTCAAATAATTCTTTGCTATTTTTGCCTCCCGCAGTGTAGGCTGGTCTCCTGAAAATGTCATCAGTCCCATAAAATCTTTTTCTGCATCCGCACGATGGTAAATTACCTCAGCTGCAGTTCCTCCGGAAACAGCATAATGAATTTTATTCTGTATTTTTTTTGAAAAATTGAATGGATACTTCTGCCTTGGGATTATAATCAACACTGGTTGCATAGATTTCGAGCACCTGACGGTAAAACACCTTTTCGGATGCCCGGATATCTCGAATTCTTTCAAGCAGTTCCTTGAAATATCCGCCACCACCCAGTTCTTTCAGACGCTCATCATCCATCGCAAAGCCTTTTTTTAATATATTCCTTTAATATGCTTGCTGCCCATATACGGAACTGTACACCACGCTGAGATTTCACACGATACCCGACAGAGATGATGACATCAAGATTATAATATTCAACCTGATATGTCTTCCCATCAGAAGCAGTTGTTGCAAATTTTGCAACAACTGAACTTCTAACCAATTCACCCTCATCAAAAATGTTTTTTAATATGCCTTGAAATTGTGGATTTATCTCTTTGAAACAAATCAGCCATCTGTTCCAATGACAACCACACTGTTTCATTCTGCATATTGACATTTATCTTCGTCAGACCGTCTTCCGTCTGGTAGATTATAATTTCTCCGTGATTGTCCACTACGTCACCCTCCAATCATTCAATTCCATATCTATCAGTGTCTTTCCAAACTCAATAGCCACATAATTAACCCATTAATACTTGTACAGAATCCATTCCTGCCAGTTTAGTTTTAGTTTTCATCATGTTATATAAATCATCTAATACCTATTGTAAATATCTCAATCGTTTATTTTAACATATACTATGGTTTTCAATAAGTTTTCTTGAAAATTTATTGAAAACCATAGTATGTAGCTTGAGACACTATTTTTTTCGTTAACATATTAACGTCATCTATTACAAATGCTAATAAGTCCCCCTTTCTGAGCTTGTTAAATACACCACGCTTATTGCCTAGATCTTTTCGAATGCTAAACATAATATCTTCCATTATAAATAATATATTTTGAGGATTTTCATCTTTTGTTATAGATCCTTTGCGAAATTTTAGCCACTTCTTAATTACTTCATTGGATCCCCAAAGAGTTAACTTTTTTTGAAAATTCATTTAATGCTAAAATCATGTCTTCTCCATCAACAGGTAGGTTTTTCCTTGATATATCTAAAACATCATAATATATATTAATAAATGCAACATATGCTGTTTCTTTTTTTCATATTGATATTTTTTTACATTATATCCTATATTCATAAATTTTACCTATAGTGGAACTAATTAAAATACTAAGTACAAAAAGACATATTTATTATCCTCCCCCATTTCATGTTTAATTTAATCAGGTTTCAATTAGACTGATTTTTTCTTCACTCCCTCTTCCTCTCATACGCCCATCTACTCTCGACGCAACTCGACACAAACCTCGCAATGCGTTGAGGCTGTAATTCCGATGGCCACAGTATCTGTTACCCCCTTAGAGATCCCTCCTATTTTTACAAACCCTTCTCAAAATCTCTTATATTACAGTTTTTTTAACTGACTGCTGAACCAAGGTAAATCAATAGTCGATACATATCAGCCCTGTTTTCTTCTTTACCTATGAAATATAAAAACCAGACACTTTAAGCACATATTTTTATAATACATGCTTCTTACTTTCATCATAGGCAGATTACGTTTACACTATGGCAAAAACTCACATCAAAATCCACCTTTTTATAGCCCCTCTACCTTTTTAGAGAGAAAAGAAATAAGTCTCAACATTCAAGATCTGTTTTTACAGAAATTTCTTCATACACTCCAATTGAAAGTTGTAATTTTACCTCCAATTACTTTATTTATTTTACTTATAAAAAGTATGATCCTATAAACATTTCCCAACAGTAGTTTTTAAAAATTCATTACATTTAAAAAGAATAAAAATCAATTTTTCTACCTTATCCCATCCAAAAAAATCCCGAATGACAACAAGTATTTCTTAAATCCTTGAATTCAGATAGATTATTGTAATATATATCCCACCACTCTTTATCGCATAGCTCATCATTATACATTACCTGTCTCTGAGCTAACTGCTCTCGATTACTTTCTTCCTTTAAAACCTGTGTGAAAGTTCCCACCATCGCCTTTTCAGGACGCACCTGAGACAAACTGGTTCTATTAACATTTAGGTTCGGAAAAAGTTGCTGAAAACCGAGCAGAAGGCAATCTTTTAGTTGCAGTTCCATTGTTTTACACAACAAGATTCCACTGCAGGAGTAATCCATATCATTAATCTCATATCGTTCTTTGAACAATGCGAAAAGAGAATAGAGTTTCAATCCCCATATCAGACTCTGCTTTATCTTCGGCTCAATATGCTGCAGATAAATTGACGAAAGTCCCCATTTACACAATTCTTCCTCGGACAAATGATTCTGGTCAGCCCATATGTCTGAAATTGCCTTCAAAAAGGTATTGACCATAACTTCGCCAATTTCATCTTCCACCTGAAAAGACTCACTTGATGGTACCTGCTTCAACAATGATTCTATTTGAGTTTGGTTCGCCTCCGACTCTGGATTCTTAGCAATTTCATGTAATGCACGGATAGCATAGCTGTCCATGATGCATTTTACTTGCTGCATCACATGAGAATGTTGCCAAACAGTATAATCTCCAATGATATACAAGCGGTACTTGGCTCTGGTGACCGCAACATTTATAATGTTTGTATTCACCCACCGAACTGCTGGAAGAGCATTTTTATCACAACCAAGCAAAAAGATTACCTCATCGGCCTCCTTGCCCTGAAAAGTGTGAACCGTACCAATATGGGTTCCCGCCCAATCCTGAATACGCTTATTATCACGGCATGCAGGTAAATTATTTAATTCTTTTCTGAAACCATCTTTTACCGTGGTAAAGGGAGTAATCACATACAAACTCGGTATACCATCAGTCTTTGAAAATGCTTGTAAAACTAGTTCTATTGCCTTTTGCCCTTGCAGCCCCACATAGTGATCTTTACCCCTGCTACTGTTTTCAGTACCGCACACGTTAATCCATCGGGAACTTTCCAGACAAAAGCGCGCTTCCATTTCCGGTTTTGGCTTCTGTGTTTGCTGCTTCATGGTGTTATTATACGAAATAGCATTTGATATTTCATACATAGGGCTAATACATCTTCGGTGTACTACCAGAGGACATCCGACCCATGTTTTATCATCACCCGATGGTTCTGTGTAATATGTACCAATAGGATTGATACGGTCTGCAAATTCCTGAATAGAATGTTTTTTTGACTGATACATACAATTTTCATCGTTGCGAATGATTTTTTTAATTGTATCCATCTCTGCAGTAACAACCGGCTCCACCTGTTTCGGATCACCCACAACAATAGCACGCTGGCAGCGGTACAACGCCCCCAATGCCATTTGTGGCTGTGCCTGGCCTGCTTCATCAATAATTAACAGACCAAGCTCCCCTCGTTGCTTAATATCCGAAAGCATGCTTCCCACAGAGGCAAAGGTCGTGGAAAGAACTGGCGTTAATAATAAGATGGTATTCAACAATGCGCTAAAACAGTTTTCCCGGTCTCTCAAAGAAAAGGTTGGCAACTTGCCTTCGTTGTCTTCAATCAAGCGCCACATCAGAGCAAGATTTTTGATATTAAAGAAACAGGATTTGGAAGACAAGATAAAGTTCTTATGTACCTGCAGAGCAAGGTAAAATAGTTTTTCTCTCTCTCGATTATATTCAACGGTAAACCAGGGGTTCAGCACCTGTGCTTTAGTGTTCTCCTCTTCTGATTTACTATCATACATCTCCCAAAACACTTCATCCAAAACAGTCATCTGATGTAAAATATCTTCCGTCTTTTTGGCAGATCGTAAAAAGCTCTGATACTCTGCACATGCTCTCTCAATCGCATTCTTTATATCATTTATCGATTGATACATTTGCTTTTCCCGGTTTTTAACTATCTCAGCTTGCTCGATAACTTCTTTATGTTCTTTATCAAACTGCTGTACTTGTAAGGATAGTTCATCACAACGTTTTTCTTGCTCTTGCATTTGACCTAGAATTTGGTGTAACCAATCACTATGTTCCTTGTACAGATTTTCCATGGGTGAAAGTTTTGCATACTTTTCATCAATAGTTTTAGTAAGCATGTTGACTTTTCCAATTAGTTCAAAAAGCCAGTCTTTTATGCCCCGCTTACTTTCAAGCTCCATGATTTCCTTTCGAATTTCTTGAATTTCACTCTCTAAACCACGTACAAGAATTGTTTGATGTTCTTTTTGTATCTCTAAGGAATCGACCTCTTGAATCGCCCCCTGTCTCAAATCTATAACTTCTTGTTGTCGTTGTTCCAACTCCACAGTCTTCTCTTGAAGCTGTTTAATATACTGCTGATTTTTAGCAATTGTTTCCAATAAATGAATACATTGCTGTTCAAGTTCATTTTTTTTCTCCTGAAACTGCTTTCTTGCATAACTAACAGTCCTAATACACCGTTGTATTTCTTCCACGATGGCAAGTTGCTCCTTGAACTGCCGTACAGTTTCGATATACTGCCCTTTGCGCTCTGCAATTTTATCTTTTGTACCAAAATCCTGGATATATGGAAGTAAAACTTTTTGAGCATAGTGAGTTATATTGCTTGCCTTACCAAAAGGTGCAGATATAATTCCCCATCGACTCCGCTCTGTTTTTTTCCTTTAAATCCAACATATCATTAGCATATTTAGAAAAATAAATGTCAGGATATGATTCAAAGCAATATTGGTTTTGCTCATCATTCCAGATTTTATGCTCTTCTGTATGAATGACTTCCTTTATATCAAACAGCCGCCGCACCTCGTCCAGCCCTTTTACAACAGCGGGTTTATCTTTCCCATCAAACAGCAGGCCCTTACACAGAGCCGTTCCGTCCGGCAGCTCTTTTGTAATATTTTCAACTGCTGCATTATTGCAAGAAGCAACTAACATTCCATATCTTTTGATCTCGTTATTTTTTTAATTCATAATATACATTATGATAATTGCTATATCCATTTTTGGATTTATCACCATCCTGAAAGCGTTTTTCTACAAATGCCATATCAGGGTCATCATACTCTATCAGAAGCCGGGCCCTATCCACAAGATTACCAGCGATAATTTCCTTTAAAAGTGTAGTCTTCCCTGTACCGGGAGGTCCGTTGACAGAAAAAAATTGTTCCACCTATTTCCTCTGGATGCATACCAAAATTAATAGCTAGCTGCTGCATAAATGCCGGCATATATTTAGAAGGCCATTTACCAATTGGTGCCATAGAAATATCAAAATACCGGTTGAAAAAGTCTTGTCTTCCAGCCTCGTTATTTCCCTCCCAGCCTTTACGAATATCTACTCGTTTAGAGAAGTCTATCCATTTAGTTTCCGGAAATTCTTCTGCATATGCACCTACAATATAATCAATAAATGCCTTTTGTTCAGTATCTTTACCATGGCGGGGGCGACGTAAAATATTACTATTGAGAATCATCTGCAAATCATTCGTAAAAAAGCTGTTACTTAAATCACTAAAATAAAGCGAATCACAATCTCTGGTCTTGTCCTCTTCTGTTTGGTATCTCTTATATATCATAACACCTTCCGATATCACCGAATTATCACTCCCGAAAAGTGAGATGATATATTTACTTACAGCGGAGCGAAACAGTTGTTGCAATAATTCAAAAGAAAGTTCTTTTCCACTACGCTTTCCATCCGCGTCACTGTACATCAGTTGTTCTTCCATTAAAGACATATCTATGCTGTAATCTTTCAATGAAAGCAACTCCGCCAAGTCTTCATTGCTTGTCTCACCCATATGATATTGTAAGCGCTCAATTCCCCAAATCAGCGGTGAAATACTGAGACTTTTTTTCAATATAAATACCCTGAGAGTCACATTTAAGTCCAATCAAACAAATTTTACTATGGTCCTCCTCAATTGTATCATCTTTCAAACTAAACTTTTGCTTAAGATATTTATCACAGTCTCCCCGGCGCACCTTTCCCATGCAGATATCTATTTCATCCGATATTTCCCTAAGGTTCGAATAAATTTGAGCATCCTCCTCAAAAGCCATAGTTGGACTTTTCTCTCCTGGGGAAAAAGAATGATATACCGTGATTTTCTTATACCAATTTATTTTCCCCTCTACTACCCTTTTGTTACTTTCTCGATTTTCTTTACTTTCCACGGGGAAATTAATCTGATCAAGAAATTCAATCAAATACCAATACTTTAAAATTTTAGCCGCAAAATCATATTTATCAATACCCATAGTATCCCCTTTTGTAAAAGTATATATTTTTTATAATGAAAATTCAAAAAACAGACTCCCAGAACATTCTGCAAAAATTCCGGGAGCCAATACTTCTTCAATATATCTATGCATTTGCTTTGATAACATCTGTTTAAGATGTAAATCTTTATCGGCATAAGCAGAAATTCAAACCACAATTCCCAAGTAATATCAATCCTTTAAAATTAGTTTATAGTAATTACCTCTTCTTTTATTTTACCATATAGTGGATATAATATATATTACAAATTGTTATTTTACTCGACATATTTCGACGCAAACCTCACAATGCTCCGTTGCCGGAAACAAATCCACCCCCCATCCCATCTTCGCCTCATACCCTTTCTTTCTAAAATACTCCAAATCCCTTGCCAACGTCTCTGGCCCGCAAGACACATAAACAACCCTTTCCGGTTTCACTTTCGCCACAGAATCAATAAATTCCTCCGTGCTTCCACTCCTCGGAGGATCCATAAACACCACATCCACCTGCTCTCCGTTTTCCGCCATATTCACCATAAACTTCCCTGCATCATTGCAGAAGAATCTGGCATTCTTAATTCCGTTGATTTTGGCATTTTCCACTGCATCCCGTACTGCATCCCGATTTAACTCCACGCCAATAACTTCCTTAGCGTATTTGCTGGCAACAATCCCTATGGTACCTATCCCGCAATAAGCATCAATCACCCGCTCCTTACCTGTAAGCCCGGCGGCTTCAATTGCTTTATTGTAAAGAATCTCCGTTTGCACCGGATTTACCTGATAAAAAGATTTGGAAGAAATACGGAAACGGCAGCCACACAGGATGTCCTCAATATATCCTTTCCCATACAGCACGTGTTCCTTATCTCCCAGCACCATACTTGTCCCCCTGCCATTTACATTCTGTATGATTGTAGTTATCTCCGGATGCTTTTCCCTCAGTGCTTTTACAAAGTTATTTTTAGAAGGAAAAATTGGCGAGGCGGTTACCAGGACAACCATAATCTCTCCCGTGGCAAATCCCCTCCGTATCAATACATGGCGCAATAATCCATATCCTGTATCCTCATCATAAGTGCGTATCTTAAAAGACTTCAACATGCCTCTAATTGTCCTGATAATCTCATCCGCCTTCTGATCCTCGATCATACAGTTTTCCACCGGAACAACTCTATGGGAGTTAGCCTCATAAACGCCTGAAATTGGATTGCCTTTTTTTGTCATGGTCAAATACTGCATGAACCTTATTACGATAATGATAAGGATTCTCCATTCCAATAATCGGTGCAACACTGCAATATGGCTTCAACAATTTTTCCAGATACTTCTGCTTCTGTTCCAGCTGTTTTTCATAAGGCATGTCCAAAAGCTGGCAGCCTCCGCAATTACGGGATACTGGACATTTTGAAGAGGAATTTCTTTCTCCCCTGCTTGCCTTATTAAGCATATTTCCACTCTGCCCGTTCCTGCTGCCGGTCTTGCTGGTATTCCTGCTGCCAGTCTTACTGCCAATGCTGCTGTCGTTTCTATCACCATTCCGACTACCAATGCTGCTATCGTTCCTGTTCCCATTCCTACTACCAATGCTGCTATCGTTCCTGTTCCCATTCCTACTACCAATGCTACTATCGTTCCTGTTCCCATTCCTACTACCAATGCTGCTATCGTTCCTGTTTCCATTCCTACTACCAATGCTGCTGCCGTTCTTACTGCCATTCCTATTATCGCTTTTACTGCTGTTCCTGCCACCTTCCTTTCCCTTTTTTCCCTCCACTTTCGCGTTATCACTGTCTTTTACCATTCTATCTTTTCTGAATCTCTCTTTTTCAACCGGTTATCTATCATATCTGCAATCTATCCTTCCTACATTTAGTCTCTTCCTATTATTAGTCTCTTTCAAATCTTTAATCTCTTTCTATTCCTATCCCTTTACATAATAAAACCCCGGCCACCCCATAAAACACTTTCATTCCTACCTTTCCGCCGGGTTTTTTACTTTATTTTTTCTCCACAGCTATTATAATACATCTCTATCTCCAAGACCACTAAAATCCTTCCACATCTTAAAAATGCTTGTAATTTTTTTCCCCCTCAGATATAATAGATCATAAAAAGACAAAAGGAAGTGTAACAAATGATTCATACAAACGATACCTTTTACCTGGATAAAACCCTTTATGACGGGTGCCCCAATGATCTAACAGGGCGTCTTCCCAAGGAAATCCGCACCTATGAATTGCTGGATAAACTCAACATATCCTATCAGCGGGTGGATCACTCCCCGCTTCCCACCATAGAAGCCTGCCAGGAGGTTGATGCGCTGTTAAAAATAGAAATCTGCAAGAATCTGTTTCTCCGTAATGCCCAGAAAACCGATTTCTATCTCCTGCTGCTGCCAGGCGAAAAGAAATTCCGTACCGCTGCCCTTTCCAAGCAAATCGGCTCAGCCAGACTCTCTTTTGCTGAACCGGGAATTTATGATGGAATTTCTGGACATCACCCCTGGCTCGGTTTCGGTCCTGGGGCTTATGAACGATAAAAACCGCCGTGTCAGGCTATTGATCGATAAAGATGTACTGACCCACGAATTCTTTGCCTGCCACCCTTGTATCAATACCTCCAGCTTAAAATTTAAAACCGCGGACCTACTGGACAAGCTTCTCCCTGCAATCCAATGTGAATACACTCTGGTAGATTTACCCTCCGAACAGAAATGATCCCTGTTTATCCACAGGCATCTGCCAGATAGTAAAAATAAAAAAACTTAAAATTAAAAATCATAAAGACGAAAGGTTTTAAAGGTAAAAGGTCTTAAAGATAAATGGTCTTAAAAATAAAAGGTCTTAAAGATAAAAGATCTTAAAAATAAAAGGTCTTAAAGATAAAAGGTCTTAAAAATAAAAGGTCTTAAAAATATAAGGTCTTAAAAATAAAAAGTCTTAAAAATAAAAGGTTTTAAAAACAAAATATTAAAGAATAAAAAATGGGACAGGATACACACCTCCTGCCCCATTACATATTCCAATCTCCTATAATCCCCGGCCACAATCCACATCCCATCAACCATCACCAAAAAAGCAATCCGGTTCTTTCCGCCATGTTTTGCTTTATACATGGCCCGGTCTGCTTTGGAAAATAGCTTTTGATAATCCTCTCCCCGCTCTCCAGTGCTGGGAGCAATTCCAATGCTGACAGAAATATGCCATTTTTCTTCCGGTATGATCCTTTCTACCCTATCCAACAGATTATCCGCCTTTCCCGGGCATTTTCTTCGGTTGTAAAAACAACAAATTCGTCTCCGCCTGCCCTTCCCACCAGATCCGGTTCCGGATAAATATCACAGAGCATTCCGCCTACCTGCATTAAAATCCTATCACCGGCCAGATGGCCGAAGCAGTCATTGATTTCCTTGAAATTATCAATATCGATCATGCAGAGCCAGCCCGATCCGCCGCTCTTTAACTTCTCCTCTACCCGGTATTTAAAGGCCATTTTGTTGTATAAACCGGTAAGTCCGTCTTTAAGGGACTGGAGTAAAAGCTGCTCTTCCCTTGCCTTCAGCCCGGTAATATCCTGAAGCTTTCCAATAAGCTTGACAGGATCTTCTGTCCGGTCTTCCCATTGGGCGGTAAGCTTACAGCTGCACCAGTGATATGGTTCTCCCGTTTTCCCCAGGCAAAAATCAAAGGAACGGATCTCCTTCTTGGGGGGCATTGTCCCTATGCTTATGTAGAATCCGTTCAAAAGCCAGCAGATCTATCTGTCCTTTGGCGTTTGGTGACAGATAGAGCCTCCTATCTATATAAGAATATTCAAATAAAACCGTATCTTTAAAAAGATTTATGTTTCTGTACATTTGCTCCGTCTCACTAAAACGGAAGAACTCATGCTCGTTTACCGAATTCCACCTCTCGAACTGCCTTCCTGAATTTCCTGTCATGATCCTTCCCCCTGTACCTGCTGGAATCATTCATTCCGCTTCTTTTCCATTCGTATATGGTATATGATAACGCTTTTCATCCGTATATGCAACCAATTTTTAAGCCATTATTACGCATATAATACGTAGCATTTGCATACAATATCCTTTATGATTAACCTAGAGGTGATAATGTTGGATGAACAGTTTGTCAGGAATAGGATCACGGAGCTTCGTCTGAAAAAAGATATCTCCGAATATCAAATGAGCCTGGATCTGGGAAAAAACAAAAGCTATATCCAGGGAATTTCTTCAGGACGTTCCATGCCATCTATGAAACAATTTTTTTGAAATCTGCGATTATCTTGAAATTACTCCCATAGAATTTTTTTAAAACTGAAAAAAAAGAACAGCCTCTTCTAAGGGAAGCCGCTGCTTTGATGAAAGACTTGAGCAAAGAAGATTTGGAAGCAGTTTTCCCCATTTTACTGCGGCTCAAAGCAAATGCGGACATTCAAAAACAGACAGAACCGTGACTCACGGTTCTGCCTTGTTTTATCAGCTAAATAGCTCTTGTATTCTCTTTCAGCCATAATGCTTCCTCTCCTGTAAAATACGGGGAAAGGGCTTCATAAACGACTTTGTGATAATCATTTAACAGCTTTACGTCATTTTCCGTCATAATGGATTTATCAATGGCTTCCAGATCAATGGGAACCATGGTCAGGAATTCAAATTCCATAAATTGCCCATACTCATTCTTTTCAGCCTTCCTGCAAACAATCAGGTTCTCCGTACGGACGCCGTGGCTGCCCTCTATATATACTCCAGGCTCATCGGAAGTAATCATGCCTTCCTCCAGGATACCATTGTCCTGCGCTCCGGTACCATGCGCCACCGGATTCCATTGGGACGCTCATGGACATTTAGGAGATATCCTACTCCGTGGCCGGTCCCATGGTCAAAATTAATGCCGCGGCTCCAGAACGGCTCCCTTGCCACATAATCCAGGGTCAGTCCCCGGCATCCGTAAAGGAATTTCACTGCACCCAGCCGCAGCATGCTGATGACGGTAAGCGTAAAATGCTCTCTCTCTTTCTCTGTCAACGGCCCTACCGCAATGGTTCTGGTAACATCAGTTGTTCCTTCATAATACTGTCCGCCTGAATCCACCAGATAAAGTCCCTTAGGCTCTATATTCACATCACTTTCCGCTGTAGCCTTATAATGGCACATAGCTGCATTGGCGCCATAGGCGGAAATCGTGTCAAAACTCAGTCCCAGATTTCCCTCCTGCTGGGAGCGCAGATGATCCAGATACTCCTGAGCACTGACCTCTGTGATTGTTTCCTTTCCCACATTCTTCTTCAGCCAGTAGATGAATTTTACCATGGCCACTCCATCCTTTATATGGCCTTTTCTCATATTTTCCACTTCCACAGGATTTTTCATGGCCTTTGAAAGGGCGGTGGGATTCATTTTATCAACAATGCTGTTGGAGCTGTCAAGATTTTTTACAATGGCATAATTGATCTTACCCGTTTCTAAAAGAACCTTCTGGTTTCTTAACTGAAGAACTGCCGTGTAAATGTCATTGTAAGGGCATACCGTTACTGATAGGTTCTTTAAATAGGCTTTCACTTCATCCTTTAACACCTTTTCATTGATGAAGAGATAGAAACGATCCAGGGTTATCATTGCATAGGAAAGGACTACCGGATTGCATTCCACATCATTTCCCCGGATATTTAAAAGCCATGCAATGTCATCCAGAGAAGTAAGGATATGAACGGTTGCCTTTTCCTTCTTCATCTGGCTTCTCAATTCTTCTATTTTCTCTGCAGAAGATTTTCCGCTATACTTTTCATCAAGGATCCAGACCGGTTTTGCAGACAGCTGGGGACGTTCCTTCCACAGAACATCTACCAGGTCCTCCTGATAAGCCAGGGTCACATTTTTATCGGCCAGAAGTTTTTCCAGTTCCTGTCCTAACTGGCAATTTACCACCCGTCCGTCAAATCCCAGACAGCCGCCTTCCGGGAGGACCTGATCCAGATATTCCCCAATTTCAGGAACATCAGGCTGTCCCATTCTCTGCAGGGTAATTCCGGTTCCCTCAAGCTGCTTTCCCGCCTGCACGAAATAACGGCCGTCAGTCCACAGACCGGCTCCAGCCTTTGTAATCACTGCCGTACCAGCTGATCCGCTGAATCCGGTCATAAATTCCCTGCATTTAAAATATTCTCCCACATACTCGGATTCATGAAAATCTGAGGTTGGAATCATATAAGCATCCATATGGTGCTCTGCCATCAGTTTTCTTAATTGTTCCAGTCTTTCCTGAATCATCGCTTTATCTCTCCTTTGGTTTCAAAATAATTCTCTATGGCTGCCCCAATTCCTTCGCTGTAAGTAGGATGGGCCCGCATGGCAAGCATAAGCTGTTCTGCGGTCAGACCGTTTGCAATAGCCGTTGCCATCTCGCTGATCATATCGGTTGCCCTGGGACATACGATCTGGGCTCCTATAAGAGTACCGGAATATTCCTCAAATACCAGATGAATGAACCCATTCTGCTCCCTGGTTATAATGGATTTTCCATTTCCGCTCATGGAGTAGCGGCCACAGCTCACCTTCATGCTGCAAGCGCTGGCAGCCTCCCTTGTAAGACCTACGGAAGCGATTTCCGGTTCCGTATAAATGCAGCTGGGTACCACAGGCAGCTTGACGAACATGCCGTTGGGCACAACAGAAAGCCGGATGGTATGACCGACTCCTGCAATCTTTTCCACTACATAGGTCCCCTGTGCGGCCGCCACATGAGCAAGCTTGATATTAGCCGCCACGTCGCCGATGGCATAAATTCCCGGTTCACTGGTTCTGAATTCTGAATCCACCTTCAGATGGCCATTCTCCATCTCAAGATTCACATCCTGTCCCATCAGCCATGCAGGCAAGGAGCCCGTCCCGCTGCCATGAGGACCTGTCCGGAACGAATGGTTTGTTCCTCTCCATTTACATCAAAGATACATGTCAGCCCTTGATTGGGTTCCTCCCGGATTTCCTTAACTTTTGCCCTGCAATGGATCGCGATTCCTTTCCTTTTAAGCTCTTCTTCCAGGGCCTGGGAGACCTCAGAATCCATAGGCCCTAATAAATGGGCCTCGCTCTCCAGTATGGTCACATGGGAACAGAGGGCGCTGAAAATGGTGGCAAATTCCACCCCGATCACCCCTCCTCCAATGATCGTAAGACGGTCGTAATTCCACGTATCAGAAGCTAACAGGCGGTCACTGGTCAGCACCCCGGAAGGTCTGCCCCCGGAATCTTTAGGATCACCGGTTTTGCCCCGGTGGCAATGATGATGTGATCTGCCTCATAATAATCCTTGCCTTCCGGGCTGTTCACCTCTATGGTCCGCCCCCGGCGTATGGTAGCTGTCCCGCAAATAACGGTTATCCCGGCAGCCTTAACAAGCTCGTCCACCTCCTTGCGGTATGCCTTTACGGAACGTTTCTTATAATTCTGCATCTTTTTAAAATCAAAAGAAATAAAATCTGTGGATACCCCGAATTCATCGCTGTTTTGAAGAGATTCAAAGATACTGGAGGCATGAAGCAAAGCCTTTGTTGGAATACAGCCTTTGTTAATACAGGTTCCTCCCAGCTTGTCCTTCTCCACAATGGCGGTCTTAAGTCCCAGACCGGCTGCTTTTAAAGCCGCCGTATAACCGCCCGGCCCTCCGCCGATCACAAGAATATCATAATGTTCTGCCATTTCAGTCCCCCTACCGGATTAACCCAAAATGCAGGCAGGCATTTTTAATCCCCTCCTGATCAATCGGATCCGTAACGTAATCGGCTACTTTCTTTAGTTCAGCCATGCGTTGCCCATGGCAATGCCCTTGCCTGCCATTTTTATGATATCATAGTCATTCATGCTGTCTCCAAAAGCGATTGTTTCCGAAAGAGGTATCTTATAATATTCGCAGAGCCTTATCAGCCCATGGCTTTAGACGCTTTCCTTTCCACCACGTCCGCTCCCCGTTTGTCAGCAAACATATGCACATGAATTTCCGGGAACTCCTCTTCCATGGCCTTTGCTCCTGCTTCATCTCCAATATATGCCATGGTTCTCACTTCCAGATCCATAAGCATTCCTGGATCCTTAAATCTTCTTCCGCATTCTCCCCAGAGGTTTGCATCATGCCTTTCAACCACTTCCGGATGAACATAATAATCCCATTCCCCAACAGTAGTTCCGACGCTGTAAGGGGTTTTCTCCGTATAGGCCAGAATCTGTCTCAGCAGACCCTTATCAAAGGTATGCTCATAAATGATCTTATCTCCCACGGTTACTTTTGTTCCATTGAGATGGATGATCGCCTCCGGCCTTACCTCATCCCGGATGGCAGTACTGAAAAGAGAATCCATATCTCTGCCCGTTGCCAGAACAATGGTATAATTTTCTCTCAGCTTTTCTATGGTTTCCAAAGCGCTGGCAGGAATTGTCCAGTCTTTATGGTCCAGCAGTGTCATATCTACATCAAAGCTTACAATTGGCTTCATCTATATTCACCTATTTTTCTTCCTAAAATAATCGTCTCTTTATCATAATATATTAAATTTGAAAATTTTTCAAGAAATATACTTTACCAATTGGAAATTTTCTGCTATAATGTCATAGTGTCAAGGGAACGGAGTATGGCGTAGCTTGGTAGCGCGCTCGGCTGGGGGCCGAGAGGTCGCAGGTTCAAATCCTGTTACTCCGACTGACAATATACTTAAGAATGCCGGTTTGCCTTATTAATATAAGGTTCCCGGTATTTTTTTGTATCATAATTGCGCGTACTGCCCGCGCTTTTTCTAACGATTTATGTTATAATTGGTTTATGAAATCAGGAGGTGTTTCTTATGAGTTATCATTATCTTGACATGGAACATTATCTGCGTAAGGATCAGTTTGACCTTTTCCGTAATCTCGCTTATCCATATGTAGGTATGACCGCAAATTTGGACATTACAAGTTTCATGAGCTACATAAAAGAAAAAAAGCTGCCCTTTTATTTAACTTTCCTTTACGCGACAGCCCAAACAGCCAACTCTATCCCGGAATTTCGCCGCCGTATCCAAGGAGACGGGATCATCGAATATGATCATTGCATTCCTTCTTATACCCTGGCGTTAGAAAATGAAAATTATTGTTACTGCACTGCAGACGACCGGCTTCCCTTTGACGCCTTTTTAGAGGATGGGAAACAGCGGCAGGAAAAGGCCAGGCAGAGCCAGGTCCTATCAGACGGAAGAAACCAGAAACAGCTCTTTTTCTTTTCCAGCATTCCCTGGGTAAGCTACACTTCCATCATTCAGCCGGTTCCCATTCCTGCAGACAGCAATCCCCGTATTACCTGGGGAAAATATTTTAAATCAGAGGGAAACATAAGAATACCGGTATCGGTCCTGGTTAATCATGCCCTTATGGATGGATTCCATATTTCCAAGTTTTTTATGGAACTTCAAAGCAGGTGTGACAACATGGATTGGCTGCTGTAAATTCTTCAAATTTATGGAAGAATTTCGCTTGCCTTTTTTTTCAGATTTTCAGTTACAATGCTCTCATGGAGACATAGCTCAGCTGGGAGAGCATCTGCTTGACGTGTAGAGGGTCGCAGGTTCGAGTCCTGTTGTCTCCATCAGCTGATATAGGGTCGAAATTTGGAGCAGTTTGATTGGACTGCTTGGGATTTCGGCCCTATATCTATGTTAAAAACCTTGATATTATTTGGATTCCTGTTCAAAAGTAGTTGGGGTGTTTCCGATCCTATATAAGGACTGATAACCTTGTATACTGGGGATACCGTCTTTAAGTGCTATCCATCGTTTACATGTATTTTCTCCAAGCCTGCTTGAAAAAGACTTTTCTCAATAGACCGTTCATGGCATCTGTGATATAATTTTAGCAAAAAATTAGTATTTATATTGTTACGTAATAGTAAAAGGTATGGGGAGGAGCTTAAAATGAATGCATTTTTATTAATAGTACCTATCTTTCTCATAAGGTTCGGCTTGCTGAAAATGATTAATCAAGATGCCCTAAGCCGTGCCGCTTTCTTTGCCCCATTAGAGGATTGCGAAAAGGTTTTCTTCCTTTTTTTACCAGCTTTCAAACGCTTTTATGATCTTATATTCGTTTTTTTCTGAAAATCCAGACCAAACCTCCCTTGTTTTTTATCGCCTTATTCATCTACATCTTAGGTATCTCTGTTCTTATAATTGCTACTGTTAACTTTGCAAAACCTGGGCAAAGCGGAATAAATACAAACGGAATATATAAGATTTCCCGAAACCCTATGTATGTAGGATATTTCATATATTTCCTAGGCTGTGTATTGTTCACACATTCTATGTTGCTGCTTATATCACTGCTTGTTTTTCAAATATCTGCACACTGGATTATTCTTTCCGAAGAAAGATGGTGCGCCAACAAATTTGGGACAGAGTATATAAACTACATGAACAAGGTTAAGCGGTACATTTAGTATACTTCTTCCTCAGAACTACTCCTTAAGTATTCCCCCGCCCCACTCATCTGAATGTTATGAAAGGCTTCCAGAAACATTATTCATGAACTACACGGAACAATCAAATCTGCATTTAATTATTTTAAAAGAGACCCAAACATTTTTCATCACTCCTTGATGCCACATATAGTAAGTGATATAATGTCTTTATTACGAATACAGGAGGTAACGCTTATGGGCTTCACATATGGCTCAAACCAAATCGCTCTCTATCATTCCGATAATAACTTACTCGCCGAGGTCACTTTTCCAACAGTTGACCAGAATACCGTAAATATCAATCACACCTTTGTAGATGATTCTCTAAGAGGCCAGGGTGTGGCAGGACAGCTTATGGAAGCTGTAGCAAAACAGTTACGTTCTGAAAATAAAAAAAAGCTATTCTGACTTGCTCCTATGCTGTCAAATGGTTCGAAAAACATCCTGAATATAATGATTTGGTGAAATAGTCCTCCCGCGGCTATTTCACCTCCTCAAATCTTCCCTTTCATTCTACCCCTCACTGTCTTTTTCCAGTTGTTCTATCTTTTCATTCTCAAAAAATACCAGTGTACTTAATCCAATAACTGATGTAAGATATTTATAAATGCAAAAGGGGTACATATGATGCTAAATTCAAATAACAAGAACAGTGCATTCCATGACTATATGGCTTTGGCTGTCAGTCTGAGCCTAATATTCGGGGCTGTAATAAACAATTTGGGAATAGGATTCATAATGGGGATATCTTTAAGCTTTTTGTTAAGCAAAGGCTACTTTCAAAGACGTTAAATTTTACATACAACATAGATCAATACTTTTCTCCGCCCGCCTTTATTGACACATATGCCTCCAAAAACGGCCATCATTCAATAGGTAAATCTACAATAGATAAATCAACAATAGAAAAATCTGCAATTCAAAAATCTGCAATAGATAAAGCCCCACTCACATACCACTCTTCCACTTTGCAAAAAGCCAGGGCACGGTTTATAAAATTTTGATTTATCTCATCACATCTGTTGTCATATAGAACTGCTTTAATCCTCATAAGACTATCTTCAGTTGAACATCAAAAACCGGTCCATCTTTATTTTTTTATACCCATTACATTAAAAATCCCATGCAAATCAAGCACTAATACGTATAATTTCAAATAAATTTAAATAATTCCTTAATCCGCGTCACAAAGTCTATTTATTCCCGTTATTATATATGTAACATCATACGGGCGGAAGTTCTCCTTTGCTCTGCTTCCGCCCATCCCTTAATACACATGCTTTCAGCTTGTTCACATATTTTGTATAAATACATATATTATTATTACAGAACGGCTTATGGAAGCAGCGGCAGAAAGAAGCAATAACAACTCTCAGCCGCCGCCTTACCAATGACAGATAACTCATTTTGGTTATGTCTTCTTTTCTTCTGCTTCATATAAGAAGTCCTGTAAAACTGCCCGATCATAAATATGAAACCTCAAAGGGGTGGAGACCAAGGCATCTGGTTTCCACCCTTTTTAAGAATTAATCCGACCTTCTTTTTGTATTGGGACCCATGCCTTCCCGGCGGGAGTTATGAGTCTGATTCTGGTTTTCGGGCTTGCCTTTTTCTGACGTGCCATGAGACATTTCATTTTTATTTTTCTGGGAAAGCTTTTCCTGGCTGTTCTTCTCCATTTCCATCACCTCACCAATAGTATGTTCCGGGTACATAAGATTTATGTAAAAACAGCATTTACACGCATAATACGTTCCGCGGCTGTGCATCATAAAAATGAGGTGATGAACATGTCATATATAGCTCCCGCAGTCCAGGCCAAATTCGAGACGCTTTCCATCGACTTAAAAAAAATGAAATCCTGGAGCGAAACGTACAAATTAACACCATTTACGATTTAATCCGTGTTTTGGAGGAAATTGTGAACGAAGAAGGTAAATGATTTCTTTAAAAAAACAGTCACAAGCCGTGATTGGCCTTATGGCTGTTTTTTTAATGCAAAATCCAAATATCTTTCAATAGAAAAGAGGCCGGACCCATACGGTCCGACCTGGTCAAGCGGATATTCGCAATCCGCTTTGCTGTTTGATTCAGTTAAAATGCAAAAATAATTATCTCCAACATCCGTAAGAGGATTTGCACTGACGTCCACTGTTTGTGGTTGCACCCTTGGTTTTGGAGCAGGAGCTGTTGTTCTTACCGCTGGAACAGGTGCTGTTCTTGCTGCTTCCGCAGTTACTGCCGGAACAGGTAGCACCCTTTGTGCCGGTTGAACCGTTGCTGCAGGTGGAACCATTATTGGTGCAGGTCGTACCGTTGCTGCAGCTATTACCGTTACCGCAGCCAAGCTTGCTTAAAATGCTGTTGATATCCCCAGACTGTCCAAAGCAGTTTGAAATGGTATAGCAATTGCCTGATGACACCGGGCAGGTTGCTGCCTGAGCGGTCATTGGAACACCTGCTACAGTAAGTACGGTTGCTGCTGCTAAAACGAATACTGGTAATTTTCTCATGGTAATATCCTCCTTATTTGTTACATAATTATTACATTTCTGTTACAAAATGTATCATAACATACAGGAAATGGAATATCACTAGGAGAAAATTGGCAATTATCCTCTATTTTCCAGCTGGTATTCATTAACAGCCAATTTCAAGGCTCCCATGATGCCCTGATTATCATTTAAGCTGGGAAGAACGATGTAATGCTCTATATCCTCAAGTTCTTTTGTCCTGATATATCCTGCCAGCTGGCGCCTCACTTCTTCTCTTACCAAAGGCATCATGTGTTCCTGATGCATGACTCCTCCTCCAGAATAATTCGCTGGGGAGAAAGAACCATAATATAATCACAAGCGCCTGAGCAATGTAATAAGCCTCTAATTCCCACACTTCCTTTTGGTCTGCCAGCTCTGCACCCTTCTTTCCCCACCGGCTTCTATGGCAGGACCGGAGGCAAGGCCTTCCAGGCAGGTCTTGTGGTAAGGGCATTTTCCTTCATAGTTATCATCCGGATGCTTAGACAGCAGCAAGTGCCCTCCTTCCGGATGGAGCATTCCGTGAAGCAGCGTTCCATTGGTAATAATCCCCGCTCCAACGCCGGTGCCGATGGTAATATACATACTGTTTTCAAGGCCCTTTGTAATCCCCCAGGTGGCTTCTCCCAGAGCAGACCCGTTCACATCTGTATCAAATCCAACCGGAACCTTAAGGGCTTCTTTTAAGACTCCTACGATGTTATAGTTGGCCCAGGCAAGCTTTGGCGTGGTGGTAATATAACCATAGGTCTTTGAGCTTCTGTTTAAGTCAATAGGGCCGAAACAGCCGATTCCCAGGGCTTCTATTTCCTTATCCTTAAAATACCCGATCAGCTTTGGCATGGTGATTTCCGGTGTCTCTGTAGGTATGGAAACGCGGTCCAAAATTTCGCCGTTTTCATTGCCTATAGCACAAACCATCTTTGTTCCGCCTGCCTCTAATGCTCCAAGTCTCATATTTATTTGCCTCCTTTTACTCTGGGTTGGAACAGATGATAGAAATCTTTCCCTCAAATCTGCACTCTCCGCTTTTTGCCGGTACGATGAAATGCTGCCCTGCCTCCAGGGGAATCCCGTTTACCGAGCCTTTTCCGCTTATAACGCTTACATTGGTAAAATATTTTCCGGACTCCTTTGTAAAAACGCCGTCAATATCATATTTATCTACTGAGTAAAACTGGCAGGTCACTAAATGGGTGTGCACTGTACCTGGCACTTTCTCTGTTTCCGGATCAGTCTGTCCTTCCTTAAATGGCGCCCTTATATTGGCAATGCTCTGCTCCACATGAAGCTGCTTGGTTTTCCATTGGACAAACGGTCATAGTCATATACCCGGTACGTAATATCGCTGCTTTGCTGAGTCTCCAGTACCAGAGTACCTCCCTTGATGGCATGAACGCAGCCAGGATCGATCTGGAAAAAGTCTCCTTTTTTTGATTGGAACGGTCCTGACAAATTCCTTCCACCGGTGATCCCGTATCATGCTTCCATCTCTTCCCGGTCCTTAGCATGATGGCCGATTGCAATTTCAGTTCCAGGCTCACAGTCCAGAATATACCAGCACTCTGTCTTTCCCAGAGAACCATTTTCGTGAATTTTCGCATAGCTGTCGTCGGGATGGACCTGAATGCTTAAATCCTTCTTTGCATCAATGATCTTGATCAGAAGAGGGAACTTGTCTCCGGGATAATTCCCGAACAGCCCAGGCTCTTCTTTCCACAGGCTGCTAAGCCGTCTGCCGTCATATATTCCTCCCGCAACTTTACATTCCCCGTTCTCATGGGCGCTGATCGCCCAGCATTCTCCGGTTGTATCGCTTGGTATCTCATAGCCGAATACATCCCGGAGTCTGGTGCCTCCCCAGATGGCCTCCATAAACACAGGCTCCAGAAACAAAAGTTCCATCTGTCTTCCTCCTTATGTAGTGATTTATGACCACTGCCTATATTTTACCTGAATAAACGAAAAAGGAAAAGAGGTATTTCTACTTTTTCTCAGAAATGCCAGAATCAGAAATAAAGAATCATGGAGACAGCGATGGGGTTTCCCAGGAATGAAAAAAAGTGCCGGAATGTCCGTTATCCGGATCATTCTGACACTCTTCTTTTTATTCTCACTGGGAGTCTTTTCCGTATACCTCAATCTGGGTGAGGGCTGGGAATGGGGAAGGATCGTCTGCTTTTATCAGATCACTTATTTTCACCCATGTGATATTTTTTCTTTCCAGGGAAAACAGGTGAGGCTTCACGCTCTTTTCCATTTCCACTGCCTCTTCCGTTCCGTCGGAAAACGTAAGCTTTGCCTTTACCCACCAGTTATCATGAGGGAAATCTGCACGTGTATATAAAACAATTTTATCAAAATCTACAGGACGGCCAAAGTCCAGGGTCATTTCCGCATCATCCTGACGGTTGATTCCCCATGACTCATAGGGCCATGCTCCGTGGGATTCGTTGGCGAGAACGCCGTCAATGGCATTGCGTGCCGCAAACACCGCTTCCCCTCTGGTTTCCACGTTGCGAAAGCATGAGGGAAACAGCCCGTATCACCGTGCTGGTCCATAACATTCTTTGCCAGGTTCCTGTAAATGCCTGCTTCATGGTCAAAAGCTTCCCGTATGGTCAGATAATGACGCTCTCCTGTAAAGGCTTGCGGGTTATAGGAAATCTTTTTCTCTCCAAATGGTATGGTATAAACTACTTCCGTCTTTGTCAGATATACAAAGGATTCATCCATGCAGTCATCAACGCGCACTACATAATGAGCGCCTGGCTTGTCTGTTGTGAATACAATGGTATCTCCTTCTTCGTATTCTCCTTCAAACACGAGGATTGCCTGGTCCTCTCCCAATACGGAGGCCTTTACCCCGCCATTCTGGTTTCTTACAGCTATTGATACATTCGCCATGATCAGTCCTCCTGCTCTTCCTGCTCAAAATAGTCTTTATATTCTACTTCTATCTGATACTTCATTCTCTGCATGCTGTAACACAGATGTTCTCTGAGGGACCGCTCCAGACCTTCGATGTCTTTTTTTTCTCCAGCAGTTCAAAAAGCTCTGTGTGCTCCCTGATGATTCTGGTAAAATCCGTTTCAGTCACAAAGTCAAGCATACGGAACCTTGTATAATGTAACTGTTGGGCCTGTATCATATCCCAAAGCTTCTGTTTGCCGGTAGCCTGATACCAGATCGCATGCATCTGGGCATCCATACGGTAAAACTGCTCCGGTTCAAATCCTTTTTCCTGAATCAGAGCCTGCTGCTTGCGGATCAAATACCGGACTTCCTCCATCCAGAGAGGCGTCGCCATATTCATAAAATCCCGCATTACCATGGTTTCCACCGCAACACGCATGTATATCATCTGTTTAATTGTATCCAGGTTCAAAAGCGTTACCTGTGTGCCGGAATATGGCACCGAATTGACAAAGCCCTGTTCCTGAAGCCTTCTCACCGCTTCCCTGACAGGCGTCCGGGATACGCCAAACCGTTCACAGATTTCATTCTCGCTGATGATCTGCCCGGGCCTTAATTCCAGGTCCAGAATCTCCTGCTTTAACGTCTCAAACACCAATTCACCGCGGTTTTTATAGGTTTTGGTCTTTCCTTCCATTGAACCCTCTCCGTCTTCTATATTAGACCTGTTAAAAATATGCCATGACCTCCGCCCTGAAAGCAGACATCATGGTCATATTTTTAGCATCAGGGCCGGCTCATGAAAAAGGGCCGGACCTGAATCTTGAAATCTGACTGTTACTGCGGCTGTTTGCCAATGTAAGCTAAGATACCGCCGTCCACGTACAGAATATGTCCGTTGACAAAGTTGGAAGCGTCAGAGGAAAGGAATACAGCCGGACCTGAGAGATCCTCTGCTTCTCCCCAGCGTCCTGCCGGAGTCTTAGAGATAATAAACTGGTCAAATGGATGTCTGGAACCATCTGCCTGAGTCTCGCGCAGCGGTGCGGTCTGCGGGGTAGCGATGTAGCCAGGTCCAATGCCGTTGCACTGAATGTTGAATTCACCGTACTCAGATGCAATGTTCTTGGTCAGCATCTTAAGTCCGCCCTTTGCTGCCGCATATGCGGATACGGTCTCACGGCCAAGCTCAGACATCATGGAGCAGATGTTGATGATCTTTCCGTGGCCTTTTTTGATCATGGACGGAATAACTGACTTGGCAACAATAAATGGAGCATTCAAATCAACGTCAATTACCTGTCTGAACTGTTCAGCGGTCATATCGCACATAGGAATGCGCTTGATAATACCAGCATTGTTTACCAGGATGTCGATCACGCCGACCTCCTTCTCGATCTGAGCTACCATAGCGTTTACAGCATTTTCATCGGTAACGTCACATACGTAACCATGGGCTTTAATTCCCTCTTCCTTGTATGCATCAATTCCCTTATCTACTAATTCCTGCTTAATATCATTAAAAACAATGGTTGCGCCTGCTGCTGCAAGACCTTTTGCAATGGCAAAGCCAATGCCATAGGAAGCGCCTGTGACTAATGCAATTTTTCCATCAAGGGAAAACTGGTTTGCTAAATTCATGATTAATCTCTCCTTTGCTTATTTTTTGGGGTCAGTTATCTCATTATTTCCGTGTTTTGAAGTGTATCCAAACCATAAAATTTGTATACAAATCTAACACCTTGTATATATGCTAGCATATCCCTTCTCTTTTTTCAATGTACATATTTAACAAACAATAACACTTTTATTTATCTATAATTTTTCCAGGAATATTCCCTGTTTAAATATTCACCTGTTTTCTTAGCTGCCGGGGCATTCGCCCAAATAATAAGCAAGCATATTTGCCCGGACCATTGCTCACAGAAACCAAAAATCCCGGCTTTCTTAAAGAAAACCGGGATCTTGTCATGGATCCTGCTCACTATGTATATCCGGCTTCTGATTTCAGTCTTCCAAAATCATCATTTTCCGGTTTTTAAATTCCTGGATTTTTCCCTCATTCCAGTCATGTACGGGACGGTAATATCCGGCGATCCGGCTGTATACGTCTGTCTGCTTCCCGCATTTGGGGCAGATTTCCTCTCTTCCGGTAAGATACCCGCAGGTCTGGCAGATAGAATACACCGGTGTAAAGGTCATATATGGAATATCATAATTTTCCGCCATCTTCCTCAAAGAATCCCGGATTCTCTTCCAGTCCTTTGCCTCCGCTTCCATATAAACGGAAAATACGGTGCCTGCCGTATAAAGGGGCTGGACTGCATTCTGGTTTTCAAGGGCTTCTTTAAGTGTTCCTCCAAAATCAGAGGAAAGCTTGGTGCTGTTGGTATAATAAGGGATATCTCCCGCCTTTCCTCCTGTCTTAATCTCCGGAAATTCCTTCTTATCGATCATGGCCAGCCGGTAGGCCGCCGACTCCGCCGGAGTCGCTTCTAAGCAGTACAAATTCCCGTACTCCAGCTGATAACCAATCAATTTCTCCCTTAAATGCTTCAGCACATCCGCCGCAAAATCCCTTGTCCTTTGGGATTCCATTCCGGATTTTAGCCAGGAAGCATTAAGGCCCGCCTCATTCATTCCAATGACACCTATAGAAGAAAAATAGTTTTCCAGGTTTCCCAGATAACAGGCCGTATAAGGATAAAGCCCTTTCTTTAAAAGCCTGCCTATCACATCCTGTTTAATCTTCAAGGACCTGGCTGCAATATCCGCCGCCTGGTCCAGACGTTTGTAAAAATCTGATTCATCGGAAGATAAAAAAACCGATCCTGGAAAGATTTATGGTTACCACGCCAATGGACCCGGTATTTTCCCCATATCCGAAGAATCCTCCTGCCTTATTGCGCAGCTTTGTAAGATCCGGGCAACGCCGTGATAGGAAACCCTCACATCTCCCGGTACCTGGCTGCCCCTGATATAGTTGGAAAAATAAGGCGTTCCATAGTGGGAGGCAAGGGTAAACAAAAGACGGTTATTCTCTGTATCTGACCAGTCAAAATCCTCAGACACACCATATACGGGAATCGGATACTGAAATCCCATGCCGCCTGCATCTCCGGCCAGCATAGTCTCTAAAAACCCGCGGTTTATCATATCCATCTCGGTCTGGCAGTCCCCATAGGTAAAGTCCATTCGCTTGCCGCCTACAATGGCCTTTTCCTCTTTCATATCCTCAGGAACCGTTAAATCCAGGGAAATATGGGAAAATGGCGCCTGGGTTCCCCAGCGGCTTGGAGTATTCACTCCAAACACAAAAGCCTCCATGCATTTTTTTAACCTTGTCATAGGCAAGGCCATCAGCCCTGACAAAAGGCGCCAGGTATGTATCAAAGGATGAGAAGGACTGGGAAGCAGCCCATTCATTCTGCATGATTCCGAGAAAATTAACCATCTGATTGCACAGGGTAGCCAGATGCTTTGCAGGAGAGGCTGTAATTTTTCCCGTAATTCCTCCCAGCCCGTCAAGCAGAAGCTTTTTTTTAAAGACCACCCGCAGCTGTATCCTGTCAGCATAGAAAGGTCATGGATATGGATATCGCCCCTGTTATAAGCATCTGCGATCTCCTTATCGTAAATTTCGGAAAGCCAGTAGTTTTCCGTCACTGCTCCGGAATTGTTAAGGATCAGGCCGCCGACAGAATAGGTCACCGTGGAATTTTCCTTTACACGCCAGTCTTCTACCTTTACGTAATTATCCACCACATCCTTATAGTCAAGAGTGGTGGCTCCCAGACCCCTGATCTTTTCTCTCTGCTTCCGGTACAGGATATACGCCTTTGCCACATCCGTATATCCTGTCTCCTCCAGCACCTTTTCCACACTGTCCTGGATATCCTCCACGGGGACCCGGTCTTCCCTGACCTTATCGTTAAAATCAGAAGCCACCCGTAAGGCCAGCAATTCCACAATGCTGTCCGTATAATACTTTTCGGTTGCAGTAAATGCCTTTTTCATAGCTTCTTTGACCTTTGACAAATCAAAGTCCGCTTCCGCACCATCCCTTTTTATAACCTTTAACATGTTAGTCCTTCTCCTTCAAATCCTATTTGACCTGATAGATCATGATACGGTCCCTGCTATGTAATTCCTGCTGGAAATATCCGTTTTCCCCATTTACTTCCAATACTACCTGTCCAGTCACGTTTTTAAAATCCAATCCGGAATATTCCAGCATGTCCATGAGATAATATGGCTGGTGATCCGGCTTTAAGGGAAGGGTCAGGGGGTTGTCATTTAAAAAGAACGTGATCTTTCCCTTGCTTTCACCGGTCTCTTTTGCTTCCCCATTCCCTGCCCGGGAATCTGTGCTGTTGGAGCCGCATTAAGAAAGCTTAAATTGGCTTCCTCCTGCCTCTCCACTCCGGCATTCTTTTCCGGTTCTTCCTTTGTTTCAGCTGCTGTGCTTTCTATTATAATGCTGTCACCGGATTTCAGAGGCACATCCTCCTTCACCTCTTCGCCGTTTACCAGTACTCTGTTCCCTTCTGAAAGCTCTGCCACATCGGAAAGCATAGCAGAAGCGTTCTTTCCACGGCTGGCGGGCACAAATACGATCCAGTCCTCTGTATTTACCGGATCAGAAAGCTGTGTTTCTTCTCCATTGAGTTTTAATACAGACGGCTCTGCTTTCTCTCCATAAAAAACCGTTCTCTTTCCATTGACACTTACCACCAGGTTCTGGCCGGAATGGCCGATCATATCCTGATAATTGTAGCCGTTCATCATCAGAACATCCATTACGGTAAAACTGCCGCTCCGGAAGACCTTTGCCGGCCTGTCATTTAAAGTAATGCGGAAGCTGTCATTGACAATGCTAAAGCCTGCGGATATGACGATTCCAAGAGGAGTGGCAAATTCCGGATTCTCAAGGTCATACTCGTCTGAATAGGCATTGATTTTAAAATTGTTGCCGGCAATGGCGACCCGTTTCGGGTCAATTTTTAAATGCTCTACGATCCCTTCCTTTAAACCGGAAAGCCTGCTTCCTCCCCCTGCCAGAAAGACTGCGACGGCACCCCGCCGTTTACCTCCAGGATTTTTGCTGATATCTCCTCGCAAAGCCTGGAAGATGCTTCCTTGATGCACTCAAAGATGGATTCCCGTGTGATGATTTGTTCAAATCCCAGAATATCCGTAAAATGAAGCTCCTCCCTTTCGTCAATCTCTGATTTGATTTTTTTCTGCGGTATCAAAATCCACCAGATACTCCTTCATAATGGTCTCTGTGATCTCATCTCCGGCAAGAATTGCATGGTATAGCCGGTCACGCAGCCATCCCTGCAGACCGCAATATCAGAGGTTCCTGCTCCGATGTCCACCATTGCCAGGTTTAACAGACGGATATTCTGAGGAATCGCTGCATTGATCGCTGCAATAGGCTCTAAGGTAAGGCTTGACACCTCCAGATCGATTTTGTGCATGGCCGCATAAAGGCTTTCCACTACCTCTGTGGGAAGAAAGGTCGCAATGATGTCAGCTTTTAAGACCCGTCCATGATGGTCGATCAGATTGGATATCATGTAGTTGTCCAGGTAATAGCGGCTTACCGTATATCCGACCAGATAAAACTGCCGGTCTGATTCCCTGCCTTCTCTATTCATAAATAATTTTTCTGCTTCACTGATTGCACCTGCCTCTAAGCGGCTGACAGATTCCGCATCGATCTTCTGAGGCCTGGGAAGCTCCATCTCATAGGTCACGCTTTCGGTCCGCAGCGCTCTTCCGGCAGCAGCTACACTGACCTTATCAAGCCTGCACCCCAGCTTTTTCTCCAGCCTGTCCTTGACCTGGCCTGCGATCTTTGCCACCTGGTCGATATCCTCGATCTGGCCGTCAATCATCGCCCGTTTCGTGTGCTCGGCTCTCTCTATGGCAACGATATGAATTCTGTCCCCATCAGGCATGCCCACCATGCCGATGATGCTCCGGGTTCCAATATCCAGAGCAAAAACAGCCTGATCCGGAAGTGTGTCTGTCAAAATACTATGTCTGTTATCCATAAATAATGCCCCATTCTCTTGTATATTTGTCTATTATTCTACTAGTATAAACAGCCTCCGTCAATCGAATAAAGGAAATTTTTGCGGAAAAACCACGTAAACTGCCGCAGAAAAACAGGCCGCAGCTTAAGGATTTACGCTGCGGCCTGTTTTCATTAGCACTGATTTCTAATATCAAAGCTTGGATTGAATGCGTAGAAATTCCTGCTGTCTAAATTATCCTGGGTGATTCTTAAAGCTTCCCCAAACCTCTGGAAATGAACGATTTCCCGTTCTCTTAAATAACGAATCGGATCACAGATTTCAGGATCTGTTACAACACGAAGAATGTTGTCGTAAGTACTCCTTGCCTTCTGCTCTGCGGCCATATCTTCCACAAGGTCAGTAATAGGATCTCCCTTTGACTGGAATTGGTTGGCATTAAACGGGATTCCGCCTGCAGACTGCGGCCAAATTCCTGTGGTGTGGTCAATGTAGTAAGGGCCAAAGCCTGATTCCACCACCTGCTCCGGCGTTAAGTTTCTTGTCAGCTGGTGAACAATGGTCGCTACGATCTCCAGATGTGCTAATTCTTCCGTTCCAATATCCGTCAAAAGTCCTTTACATTCCTTATAAGGCATGGCATAGCGCTGGGAAAGATAACGCATGGAGCGCCCATTTCTCCATCAGGTCCACCTTAAGTCAGAAACAGATAACCAGATTCCATACCTTTCCTTAAGCTCATAATTAAACCCATTTACCCATATATTATAGAAACCTTCCTTTTATGAGGCTCCCATGCAGACAATCTCTAAAAAAACGCTGACAGATATTATGCGCCACAACGGGGTCACCGTTTTTACCTATACAATCCATTATCCCCATTTTACCACCACATGCAGCTCCACCTCTGCCCAGAGCATCAATAAGTTTTATGAATTCCAGTCCAGACAGACTGAGAACTACTGCCGCACCGTGCTTTACCCCCAGGCCGTTGATCAGGCAATGTTCGTACAAAAAAATCAGTTTCCCTTTAACAGTCATGAATTTTTATCAGTCTATCAGATCACATACAATAATGACTGCACCACCAGCCTCTTTACCGATCAGTATTCTTATCTGGGAGGAGCCCATGGAACCACAACCCGGGACTCCCAAACATGGGACTTTTGCACCGGAAAACAGCTGGGGCTCATTGATTTCTTCCCTGGCAATCCTCAATTTACGGATTATATTTTTAAAGGTATCCAACAGCAGATAGAAGAAGAGATGAAAACATCTCCTTCCCAATTTTTTTGATGACTATGCGGCGCTCCTGCGGGGCAATTTTAACATCAATGGATTTTTTTGCCAAACCATTGGGAATTGTCATCTACTATCAGCAGTACGATATTGCTCCCTATGTAAGAGGAATCCCGGAATTTTTCTTTCCTTTTCAGGACTGCAATCCAAATGCCTGACCTTGATCTGTATCCTGGCCGGCCCAGGTTCCGGCCAGGTTGTCCCCCCCCATCTTGCCGGCTCCCTCCATATTTGGCCTGTCCTCTCCCTCCGTTATCAGCCTGAAGAGGTTATTCTTCTAAATCCCATGGATTCCATCATCTTATCCTGGATCATCAATGCAATTTCCCTGCGTTTTTCCTCTGGCAGAGAATCCATAAGAACATTTTTCCCGTCAATTTCCACGTAATTTTCGATCCTTGGTTTTTTGTTCATATTTCCATCTCCTCCCTGGTAAAATGTATGTGACACGGATTGTACTTGTTTCCTGATGTTTTCCAGGTACAGCCGGAAAGAGGGGATGGATTTTGAAAAAATGATACACCGGAAATCGGGGCCGCTTACATTCGCGTCAGCACCAATGACCAGACGGAGCTTTCTCCCGATGCGCAGCTGAGGGAAATAAAAAAAAGCAGCAAAAGCAGATGGGATCTTAATCCCGGAAAAATTTATTTTCATTGAAGAAAAAGGGGTCAGCGGACGCCGTGCCGATAACCGGAAAGAATTCCAGAAAATGATTTCCATTGCCAAATCACAGCCTTCTCCCTTTCAGTATCTCTATCTCTGGAAGTTTTCCCGCTTTGCAAGAAACCAGGAAGAGAGCATGTTTTATAAAGGCGTTCTCCGGAAAAAGTGCGGCGTGACCATTAAAAGCGTATCCGAACCCATTATGGAAGGCATGTTCGGCCGTCTCATTGAAAGCATCATCGAATGGTTTGATGAATACTATTCCATCAACTTATCCGGGGAAGTCACCAGGGGCATGACGGAAAAAGCTTTAAGGGAAGGCTATCAGGCCTCCCCCTGCCTGGGGTACCGTGCGGTGGGGGAAGGAAAGCCTTTTCTCATTTATGATGAAGAATATAAGATCGTGGAATATATCCACCAGTCCTATCATGATGGCATGGATCTGTCTGCCATCGCAAGGAGTGCCAATGAACTGGGATTTTTGACCAAAAGAGGAAACAGATTTGACCGCCGGGCGGTTGAACGCATTTTAAGAAACAAGTTTTATGACGGGATCGTCACCTGGAAAGATATCTCCTTTCATGGACAGCATGAGACCAGAGAAACGGTGACATCGGTTTTTAAAGAGAACCAGATGCGGCTGCAAAGGGAATACAGGCCCGGGAAACGCCGGGAAGTGTCCGATTGCAAGCATTGGGCTTCCGGCCTCTTAAAATGCGGGTACTGTGGGGCAAGTCTTGTGTTCAACAAAGCTCCTGATACGAACCGCCATCCCAGCTATTTCCAGTGCTGGCGTTATGCCAAGGGATTTCATAAGGAATCCTGCAGCATTACCGCAAAAAAAATGGAGGGGCTTATTATAGAATCTCTACGCAATGCTCTTTCCTCCGAAGATATGAAATACAATTATGTAAGAGAACCTGTTTCCGTAACATCTGATGAAAAGAAGAATATACAGGCAGCCATCTTAAGGATCACTCATAAAAAACAGCGGATAAAAGACGCTTATGAAAATGGAATTGATACGCTGGAAGAATACAAAGCTGGAAAAAAAGCGCCTTGAAAAGGAGCAGGAAGAGCTTGAGAACCGTTTAACTGATTTAAACAGCTGCCCTGGCCGTGACAAGACCGCTGATAAGATCCAGCTGGCATCCCGGATTCAAAATGCCTGTGACATCATCTCCGATCCAGGTGTGAGTAATGAAATAAAAGGAAATGCCCTAAGAAGTGTTGTAAAAAAAATTGTTTATGATAAACAGGAAGGAAAGCTGAAATTCTTCTATTATATCTCCTTATGACCTTGTAAAAGGACCATGCTGCAGGCTTCCTGATTATACGGCACTGCAGTATGGTCCTCCATACTGGCTCATAATAAAACTGGCAATCTTGGGATTGGGAGTCGTAATATTTACCGGATATTGTAATCTCTTTTCATACCTCCACATTAGCCGCACACTCCTTCCCATGGCCATGGATCATTGATCCAGGTCCAGTAATTCTCATCCATGACTCCATCAACCATCAGGGGGCCGCACTGCTCTTCATAAGCCTGCATTGCCTGCTGCCGCAGATCAGCCACATAGAAGTAATAGTTTAATGCCTCCTGATCGTCCGGATGAGTGTCAAGATACAAAACCACATCATCCATTGCAAAGCTGGCTTCATATACCTGCCTTAACAGCATATCACAATCAACATTATAACCCATCATCACTGGCACCCCCCCATAATAAATGGTTTACTCAGATCCGGGAAGATGGTTCCCATGCTCAGGGCCGTATCCATCGGATAAACCTGCTGCCAGCACTGCCATGGAACATATGCCATTCCAACTGGAAACTGATCGATATTTTCGGCTGGACAAGGAGCTGGAGCCGGCATACCGGGGCACTTGACCGGAGCGGTACATGTCGGCATTTCCGGACACTTTATAAAAGCGGGGCTTGTTGCCATATTCGGACATTTCATGGGCATTGCCTCCTTTACTTTTTCCCTGCATTTTTCCGGCATTGGGCAGGCCGGCATTTCCCTGCATTTTTCCGGCATGCATTTTTCTGGCATCGTGCGGGCTGGCATCTCTCTGCATTTTTCCGGCATTGGGCAGGCTGGCATCTCTCTGCATTTTGCTGGCATGCATTTTCCGGCATCGGGCGAGCTGGCATCACCATGCTTTTTTCCGGCATGCACCTTTCCGGCATCGGGCGGGCTGGCATCTCCCCGCTTTTTTCGGGCATTGGACATAACAGCACTGGCTGGCAATTCATGGGCATGGGTGCTGCCTTGGTTTCAGATTCACCTCTTGTGTCTGAACACCTTGGTCTTTTTGGCGGCATCCACGGGCAGGGACCTGCGGCCATATCCTGTTGCTTCATAAGTATGGGTTCTGCACCGGGTTCTGCGGATTTTGCAGGACCTGAGCCAAGGGGCATATCAGGGCGGATTACCGTACCAGGGCTTGCAGACATATCAAGCCCCATGGCATATTCCCAGCCGGCCGAGCCGGTGCCGGTCATATAACCGGGACACCATTGCTTCGTATAAGAATCCATAGGATGTATGACTCCTTTCGCTATTGAAAGTTTCTAATATCAATCTATGAAAGGAATACTCTCTTGTGCAGGGCCTGCTGAAATTTTTCCATTAATTTCAAAGGAAGATCCGTGGCAAGGGCATTCCCAGCGCTTATCATACCGGTTCCATACCAGGCGGCAGCCCATATGGGGGCAGTTTACGGCTCCCTTCATGGTTCCTGCCGAAAGTCCCTTTACCGATTGCATGCCATGGGAAATCAGGGTACCGGCGGCAGCCTTCAAATGATGCCTTCTGGGGGAAAACACTTCATCATAGGGTGTTCTCCTTCCTGTTATCTGGGTACTTAATATTTTGGCTGCCACCATGGAGGAACTCATACCCCATTTTCCAAAGCCTGTAGCAACGTACCAGTCCGGCCTCAGGGACGAAAACGGACCAATATAGGGAATTCCATCTAAAGTCATGCAATCCTGGGCCGTCCATCTTCCAATTTCTTCTGTCCCCGGAAACAGATGCTCTCCTGCACGTTTCATGGTAGAAAAGGGATTATCCTTTGGCGCTTTTCCTGTCCTGTGGCTTCCATATCCCAAGAGAAGCTTATCGCCGGCATTCCGGAAGGAATATGCCCTTTCGTCAATTCCAAGATACATTCCTTTTAAAGAATTGACCGGCTCAAGCTCCAGGACATAGCTTTTTTTCCTGATACATTTTTGCAAAATAAAATCCCGGCACATTGACAAAGATAATGAGAAGCAAATACCACTTTTTCTGCCTTTACCACCCCTTTGTCCGTCACGACTTCATGTCCCTGAACCTTAAGGACCTTTGTCCGCTCAAAAACCGTAAGGCCTGCAGATATATCTCTTAGAAATTCCAGAGGATGAAACTGAGCCTGTCCGGTAAAACGAACTGCTCCATGCACAGAAAAAGGAAGCCCGGTCTCCCTGACAAAGGAAGCCGGAAGCCCAAGCCTGGCAGCCCGCTCAGCCTCTCTTAAAAGGACTTCCGACTCCTGAACCGAATACAGGTATGCATCCGTCTGTTCATAATGGCATTGTATGGAATAGCGTCTGATGAGTTTTCCATACTCATCTACTGCCAGCTGGTTTGCCTTTCCATACAGCCTTGCCGTTTCCTCTCCCATGGTGCGTGCCAGCTTTTCGTAGATCAGATTATGCTGGGATGTGATCTTTGCCGTTGTAAATCCCGTCTGTCCGCTTCCTATGCGGTCTGCTTCCAGCACCACCACATGAAGCCCATGTCTTTGCAGATAAAAGGCAGTGAGTATTCCTGCCATTCCGGCTCCTATCACCGCTACTTCTGTCCGTTTGTTCCCTGTCAAAGAATTACGACCGGGAATTCTGGCTGATTCTGTCCAGATTGATTTCATTCTTTCCACCTCTTGCCTTTACGTCTGAAATACCAAAAATATTCATCTTACCTTTATTATTCTCCCTATTTCCAGATTAATGCCTTTTTTTCCCTTTTCCAATTATTTCTTGATTTCACCCTGCTTTTATAATACAATAAAATTTAACAACCGATAAAAGGAGGGGGAATCCATATGAATTGGTTTTGCAAAAAAAACGCCTCTGCCCCAGCAGGCAGAGACAGAAGACCAGGCTATAGAACATACTTCTTTGGAGGGCAAGCCGGAACGGGACGCCTGTTTAAAACATTTAAGCCAGGTAATGGGCTCCGCAGAACGGGGCACTGTGCTAAAGCTTCACATTGAGAATTTCAAACAGCTGAACCAGGTATTTGGTTATGAATACTGTGAAAACCTTCTGGACCAGATCCTTACCTATTTAAAAGAAGTGACAGGAAAAAGCGTCTATCATTATATTGGCGTGGAATATATTATCATACTGGACCGATACACCCAGGGACAGGCTTTGGAGCTTGCGGAAGAAATTGCCGGAAAGTTTGACCACGTATGGAAGGTCAGCGGAACCGACTGCTTATGTTCCGTACAGATGGGCATCTGCTCCTATCCCGGACATGCCTCTTCACCGGACCAGATGCTTAAATGCCTGGACTTAGCTGTTTTAAAAGCGGAGGAAGGCGGTCCCAACCAGGCAGTTGTCTTTGACAGCACCTTGCAGAAGCAGCTGCAGCGGCGCCAGGCCATTGCCCTTTATTTAAGGACAGCCCTGGAAAAGGAAGAGGTGGAAGTCCGTTACCGCCCTACCCTTAATATTGATACAGGCATTTTTACCCGGGCCGAGCTTTATATGCGCATCTTTATTAAAGGCCTGGGACTGATCGGAGCCAGCGAATTTCTTCCTGTTGCAGAGGATTCCGGGCAGATCCGGGCCATTGAATACTATGCCCTGGAAAAGGCGGCCCAGTGCATCCTGGGGCTCCTTGAAGCTGGATGCGAATTTGAATCCATTGCCCTTCCCATTTCCCCCGTTCTTTTTTTTACAGGAAGATTTCCTTGACGAAGTGAAGCGCATTATGGATGCCTATCACATACCAGAGGGAAAACTTGCTCTGGAAATCCAGGAAAGTGCCCTGATCATGGCTTATTTAAACATCAACGTGACCCTCCAGCAATTACAGGAAATGGGCGTAGAGATCATCCTTAACGAATTCGGTTCCGGCCACTCCGGAATCTCATCCATTCTGGAGCTTCCAGTGGATACCTTAAAGCTTGAGCGCCTGTTCGTTTGGCAGCTTGAGACCAATAAAAGGTCCCGGTCCGTCATTGAAGGGCTGGTCCGGATGGCAAGAGATCTTCATATGACCATCATTGCCGAAGGCGTGGAAACGGAAAACCAGGTCCAGATCCTGACAGAAGCCTGCTGCAATTACCAACAGGGATTTTATTATTCTCCTACTCTGGAAAAAGACACTCTGTTAAAAATCCTCGGCACATCCTTAACAGATTCCCAGCAGTCTTAGCAGAGGAAAAGGAAAAAAATGAGCCGTTAAAGCCTGTTTACCGGGAACCATGTCATTTATTATGGAAGGAGGATCCCCATATGGCAAAATCCGCATACTACCAACGACCCGACGACCGCTCCTTCCAGGGCAGAAAAGTGGAGGGCCTGTTAGAAAACGTAGAATATTCCCTTAATTCCAATATCCGCATCTGGCATAACATTCAAACGGAAGGCTACGCACCTCACCAGCACAGCGCATTGGAAATTCTCATACCTGTGGAACAGGAATATACCGTTATCATCAACAAAAAGTCCTTCACTTTACAACCGGGCGACATTCTCTTTATCCCCCGGTTTTCCATCCACGAGATACTTCCAGCTGCCAGCGGTTCCCGCTTCATTTACATGTTCAATATGGAACCACTGTCCAGTTTCTATGATTCCTCCTTTTTAGATGTGGTCCTGTTAGAACCTTGTCTTATGAACAAGCAAAACCATAGCCGGATTTATGAACGGATTTATTCCGGTTTCATGGAGATCAACGACATCTATTTTCCAAGCGCTATCTTTTGGGAATATTCTATTTATGCGATTTTAATCAACATCCTGACCACAATCGGCGGAGAGTACTATCATGCCCTCTCCGCCAATTCACAAACCTCTCAGGAAAAACATTATGAGTATTACCAGAAGTTCACAGGCCTTTTATCCTACATTGACACCCATTATGGGAGAACCTGACCTTAGAGAAAATGGCCGCCCACATAGGCTTTTCCAAATTCCATTTTTCACGCCTGTTCAAAGAACACACCAACTCTACTTTTTATGACTATTTAAGCCGTAAACGCATTCAGGCGGCTCAGGAAATGTTGTTAGCAGGTGAATCCATTACCTCAATCGCCTTCCAGACCGGTTTCAACAATCCGGCTTCCTTTAGCCGGTGCTTTAAGAAGTATACAAAATACAATCCCACCGAGTTTCGCAGCCAATTTTCCCTTTCGCCTATCCCTTAACGCCGCCCAGAGCAACACCGGCGATAATGTAGCGGGAAAGAAGCAAATAAACCACAATCAAGGGCAGCACCGTTAAAGCCAGCCCCATGTAAACAGAGCCATACTCTGTCTTATAAATATCCCCCCGAAGCAGGCTCACCATAATAGGCATGGTATATTTCTTCTGATCCGTCAAAAGCACCAGGGGAGTAAACAAGTTGTTCCAGCTGGACACAAAGCAGAAAATGGCCTGTGTTGCAATGGCCGGTTTCATAATCGGCATAGCAATCTGGTTAAAAATGAAGAACTCTCCGCCCCCGTCAATGCGGGCAGCCTGAATGATTTCCATTGACAAAGCCGGCATCATATACTGCCTCATAAAGAACACCATGGAAGGTGAGGCAATGGCCGGTAATATAAGCATAAGGAAATTGTTAGTCATATGTATCCGGTAAACCATCTGGTAAAATCCGATCATGGTTATCTGTGCCGGAATCATCATAATCGCCATAATAAAACTGAAAAATGGTCTGCGGAACCTCCAGTTGTACACCACCAGCCCGTATGCGGTCATGTTGGAAAAATACACCGCACAAAGGGTCGCCCCTATGGAAATGATAAGGGAATTCAAAAAAACCATTGGCAGGATTAAAGCTTTTCCCCAGTAAAATGGCCAGATTCTTCATCATATAAGTAGAGGGAAGAAGGGAGATCGCATGCTGCTGTATCTGTGTCGTAGACGGGTGGCGTTGATCACCATTATATAAAACGGGGCAATGCTTAAAACTGCAAGAAAAACAGATACCACGTAAATAATGATTTTAAGTATCAGTGAGCTGCGCCTTTTATTCATGTGATTTCCTCCGTTCCTTCTGCATTTTCCTATATTCCCGTTCCTGTTGTCTGGCCATCTTCTCCAGCTGTGCTTCGTCTTTATCTCTCATTGCAAAAACAGAATTGCAGATGCAGCGCAAATAATCACAAACATGATCATACTGGCGGCGGAAGCCCGGTTGTATAAGTAACTGCCGCTAAATGCCTGATTGTAGATAAATACGCTGGTGGTCAAGGTGGAATTGTCCGGTCCGCCAAGTAAAAACAGCTTCGGAATATCGAACATCTGTAAGCCGCCGATCAAACTGGTTACCAATGTGAACAGCAAGATGGTCTTTAAGTTAGGGAGTGTGATATGGAAAAAGGTCTGAATCCGGTTTGCCCCGTCCACCTCTGCGGATTCAAAGATTTCAGGCTGATTCCCAGTACGCCGGAAATCAGGATAATCATGGTGTAGCATACCACATCCAGAACTGGATAAATGATACGCTTCCCCTTGCCACGGTTTTGTTGACCTGAAAATTGATTGGCTGATCCGTAATCCCTAACGTCATCAAAAGATCATTGACCGGTCCCATGGGATAGCCGATAAGGGCGTTGAACAGAATGGCGATGGTGGCTGCGGTAATAATGTTTGGCATATAAAACAATATTTTAAACAGCCCTTTTCCTTTGATGTGGTTCCGGTTATCCGTAAACCACGCCGTTAAAAGCAGGGCCAGACCAATCTGAGGGATAAAGTTGCATATCCACATTCCCAAAGTGTTCCGAAATGACTTCTGGAACGAGGGATTTGTCAAAATATTCCTAAAATTTAAAAAAAGGGTCGTCCGCCAGAAAATGAAACTTTACCATACCCAATCCCTTGCAATCCGTGAACCCAATAACAGCCGTAAAAATAATCGGATATAAAGAAAAAAATCAGAAAAGCAAGGGTAAAGGGCAGGCAAAATATGTATCCCCATTTCGCATATCCAGAATGCTTTCGTTTCATATCAGTTCCTCCATTCAACGCAGCCTGGCGGACAGGAAGAAACACACCCCTTCCTGTCCGCCAGGATTATTTATTCAACAGTAATATCCAGATTATCTGCTACCTGCTGTTTGAAATCCTTAATCGCCTGTTCCCTGCTCTTATTCCCTGCGGTGTATTCCCGCACCTGATCTCTCCAATACATATTAATGGTTTCATCATACTGTGTCAGGTTCGTACCCTTTGCGTACTGGTTTGCCGGAACAAATACATCAAACATATTCTGTCCGTTTAAGAAGTCGATAGAGCCGTCAGATTTTGCCATAACCGTACCGGAAGCCACGGCATCCTTTGTTCCCGCATCATTCATGGTGCCGTTTGCCCACATATACTGCAAACCGTTTTCGGAAGAATCCAGGGTGATCCACTGGATAATGTCACCAACAGCCTTTTTAACCTCAGAGTCCTTATTTGCCAACACCCATGTGCCGCCCCAGAAAAAGCCGATCGGAGATTCGCATACCGCCCAGTCCCCAAAGGTGCCTTCGCCGATCTTTTCGCCGCCGGAATTAGGAGCCATAACATAGTTGATCAGCCATGCCGGACCAAAGAAGCCTAAAACCGGCTTTGTGCCCTGGCCCTTCATATCCGCAAACCAGGCGTCCTGCCAGTCCCTGGTATCATTGTGAAGTCCATCATCCATCAGTTCCTTAGACAGGTCCAAAAATTCTTCCCGCTTGGGGTCAATGGTCAGCTTCCCATCCACGATCCAGCCGGTATCTGAGCTGTTTTCCACTGCGTGCCATAAGTCTCCGTCTCCGGATATGATACCGTAGCCTTTGGCCTTCAGATCCTTGGCAGCATTGAAAAATAAATCCCAGCTATTGGTTCCGGCTCCCAGCTTAGCGCCGATTTCCTTGGGATCATCGGTTCCCCAGGTATCCTTTGCAATGGAACGGCGGTAGATAAATGCGCCGCCTGTGGCCTGGTATCCTAAGGCAACCAGTTTGTTATCAGGATTGGTTCCAATGTCCATGGTGTATTTGGCAATGTCCGCTTCCTTTACCTTTGCAGCCACGTCAATTCCCAGATCCTCATAGGGTGCTGCATATTGTCTGGCATCTCCCTGCGTGTATTTAAGGACAAATGCGGCCTCCGCGCAATATAAGTCCGGTGCATCGTTCCCGCCTGCCGCCAGTGCCTGATCCAGTGCCGGCTGGTAAGCACCATCCGTTGTGGCAATAATTGTAGGGTTGATTTCGTAGTCAAAGTCCGGATGCAATTCCTTGTATTTTTCGATCATTTTGGGGACTTCATCGGTAAATGACCAGACATTGATCACTTTTTTGCCAGCAGGTTCCGACGTCTCTGCCTTTTCCGCAGATTCGCTCTTTGCTGCTGTTTCAGTGGATTCGTTCTTTACTCCCGTTTCCGCGGATCCGCTCTTTGCTCCACTGCACCCCGATAATACCCCCGCCAGCACACATGCACCTGCCAGCAATATAAACCGTTTTTTTCATGTTTATTCCTCCTCCTTATCATAATCAGCAAAATACTTTCTGTATTGATTTGTAAATTCAGTGTATCATACAAGATGTCTTTCTGCTTTACAAATCTTGCTTTATGATGTACAGAAATTGCTTTGTGATATAACTTATTGTTTTAGTTTATGGAGGTATTTTTTTATACAATATATTTTTTTGTGTATTTATATTTATTAAACTCTATTTTTATAAATTTCTATATTTATTTTGTCCTCAAAACTCTTGTTTTTCATATTTTTATATAGCAAGAAATGCGCTGAGTTTCCACAGGTTTTAAAAATCTGGTATGAGTAAGCCGTTTTTTTAAAACAAAAAAGCACTTCCTGCCAATCATATGGCGGAAAATGCTTTTTTAGTTTATTGAATGATTGCAGCCCGGCAGTTGGCTGTCGGCTGCTGCACCTCCAGGGATTTGTTGTAGAAATAACGGATGACATCTTTGCGGGTAATGATTCCGATAAAATTTTTCTGGTCATCCACAACCGGTACAAAATTTTGGTTTAATGCCTTATCAATCAGATCTTCCATATTGGAATCCGCGTACACCGGACGGTTATCCGACCTTCTGTCAAGGGCAGCTACCGTTACCTGTTCCGCTTCTTTTAAGCTGAGATTGAATTTGTTCTTGATTCCCCAAAGCATATCCCTTCGGTGATTGTCCCTACATATTTACCCCGTCTGTTTATAACGGGTACTGCGGAGTATTTGTGATACTCCATCTTCTCAAGCGCCTGACGCAGAGTTTCATCCTCAAAAATATAAGCCACCTCATTCTTAGGTGTTAAAAAAAACAGTATGTTCATAGCCACACTCCCCGTTGATTCTTTGCAGGTACCAAACCAAGGTCAAGTGAACCTGACTTTAGCGGCTGCCTACAGGGCCAAATACTCCACAGTAACTGTGGGGTATTTGACTGATCGGTTATAGTATAGCAGATGACTCTTAATCACATATGAACATTTTATTATTTTTTTATAACTTTTTCCTGAGATTTCCTATTTCTGGATTACTGCATATGATCCAACGGATCAATGGCCTTATCATCATGAGTTAATTCAAAGTATACGTTGGCGCCTTCCACGGAATAATACTTGGTAGGCTCCTGTACGTAGCCTAAGACCTGCCCTTCTTTGATATATTCATTTTCTACAACCTGTAATTCTTTTAACTGGCCGCAGATGGCAGTATAATTGTTGCCTAAGTTTAAGACAACATAGCTTCCAATTTCTTCATTGGAGCCGACTTCCTGCACCTTTGCATTGGCAGGGGCTACAACCGGAGTGCTTACATCTCCCTGGATCACAAGCCCTGGATTGCATTTATACTGATCCAGAGTTGGAAAATAAATCGTGTTATCCATGCTGTAGTCTAAAATCACATTTCCGCGGATTGGCCAGGTCATTCTGGTAGCATCACCAAAATTAAGTACCAGAGACTTTGCCGCATTTTTGTCTGTTCCGGCTTTTACTGCCGGTGCTTGTGTTTCCTGTTCTGCAGTAGCTTTATTGGAATCAGCCACCTGCATTTCCTCTTCCGCTGTTGCATTGGAGTCTCCTGCAACTGCCACTTGTGTTTCCTGGGGGACTGATTCTTCAACAATCATATTGCTCTGATCCGGCACTTGCAGATAAGGCTTTCTCCTCCACCATTTCCTCTTTGAACGGTAATGACTCCTGCTGCAGCTACTATAGTCAGCAGGCCTAGAACCAACAGGACAAGGAATACTTTATCCTTGAACAATTGACTTATTTTTTCCTTCACGTTTATCACCTCGATAATATTCTTACCAAGAGTGAAAGAGTTATTCAGAAATTAAAACAATATTTTTATAAAAATAGGGAAGAATTTGTTCTGCCGTCCACCCTTCTTCTGCTTTGCACCTGGCACCATACTGGCTCATGCCATATCCGTGCCCGATTCCCTGGCAGACCACCCGGATTCCGCCTTCATATTCTTCAAAACTATAGGCCGAGGTAGGAAGTCCCAGGACACGCTGGATTTCCTCTCCAGTATAAACTCTGGTGCCAATCTGGATCTGCCCCACATATCCTTCCTCATCCCGGAAAACGATCTGAATGCTTCCCGGAATCTGATCTGCCTTTACCGGCACGTCGCCGGAGATCTGATTGATTTTTTCCGCGAAATCTTCTTTTTTATATGTAATCATAGTGAGAAAACCTTCGGCTTCCACATCCTTAGGGCTTGCAGCTTCCTGCAAATATGGATGATTTTCATCTCCTGCCCTGGTCTTTCCGGTGCTGGCCCGGTGAAACAGGGGATCGATCAGTTTTCCGTCATACATCATTACTGTTTTTGCAGTAGACCGGACCGCATTCTCCACTGCCTGGTAGCTGGCTACAAAGGATTCGCTCCCCCACAGCTTTTCCATCTGCTGTTCTTCCAGATATTCCATGTGAAGCTCCGATTCCTTCACTTCATTCTGACCGTTCATTTTTCCATAGATGTATGTCCGGGCAATGATCGCCTGGGATCTGAGAGCCTCTCTGCCGTAATCAGCCGGCATCTGCTTTGCCACCACACCGGGAAGATATTCTTCTACATCCATATAGGATTCTCCGTTTTTCCTGTCCAGAATGATCTTCTTTCCGCTGGTGATAATGGGGATCTCCTTCTTCTCCTCAATCTTCCCCGTCCATGCCAGAGTGATTATATATGGAAACAACAGCGCAAAGATACACGCCATAACCATTTTTTTTATCATACCCAATCGCCGTCCTTTCTGCTTCCATGACCGGAACCCTTGTTCAATATATGCAAAAAAACGCCCCGGAATCACTTCCGGGACGTTTTTGCAATCTTATACTTCTTCCAGCTCCACCTTTACCTTCTCTAAATGCCAGATGTCCTTTACATATTCTTCAATGGTCCGGTCTGAGGTAAACTTGCCGCTGCATGCCACATTTAAGATAGCAGCCTTGGCCCACCAGCCTTCATTCCGGTAGGCCTGATCGATTCGGCGCTGGGCCTCTGCATAGGATGGGAAATCCTTTAAAATAAAGTACGTATCCGCACGGTCACTGCTCTGGGTATTTAATAAGGAGTTATAAATATCGCGGAACAATTCCGGGTTCTGGGGAGAATAGTAGCCGTTGATCAGCTGCATCAGCACTCTGCGGATCTCATAGTTGTTGTTGAAAATCTCCATGGGATTGTATCCGCCCTCATTTTCGTAACGGATCACCTCATCAGAGGACATGCCAAAGATAAATGCATTCTCCGCTCCCACTTCCTCTACGATTTCCACATTGGCTCCATCCATGGTTCCAAGGGTCAGGGCGCCGTTTAACATGAATTTCATATTTCCGGTACCAGAGGCCTCCTTGCTTGCCGTGGATATCTGCTCGCTCACATCTGCCGCAGCAAAGATGATTTCCGCATTGGATACCTTATAATCCTCAATGAAGACCACCTTAAGCTTGCCACCGATGCTTCTGTCGTTGTTAATGACATCGGCCACCGCATTGATCAGCTTAATGGTCAACTTTGCACGCTTATAGCCTGCCGCCGCCTTTGCACCGAACAAAAAGGTTCTGGGAACCATATCAAGGTTTGGGTTATCCTTTAGCTGATTGTACAAATACATGACGTGTAGGATGTTCATAAGCTGCCTCTTATATTCATGGAGGCGTTTTACCTGCACATCAAACATGGATCTGGGATCCACATCAATGCCGTTATGTTCTTTTATATATTTTGCCAGGCGCACCTTGTTCTGGTATTTGATGTCCATAAATTCCTGCTGACACCTGGGATCTTCGGCATAAATTGCCAGACGGTGTATGTGAGGCAGATCGGTGATCCAGTCGTTTCCGATCTTTTTTGTGACCCATTCGGACAAAAGAGGATTTCCATGAAGAAGGAACCTCCTCTGAGTGATGCCGTTGGTCTTGTTATTGAATTTTTCCGGCATCATCTGGTAGAAGTCTTTCAGCTCCTGATTCTTTAAAATCTCTGTATGGAGCCTGGCAACACCGTTTACTGAGAAGCCTCCCACAATGGCCAGATTAGCCATGCGGACCTGACCGTCATAAACGATGGACATTTTCCGAAGCTTTTCCTGGTTGCCGGGATAGGTCTCCATAATCTTTTGCTGAAATCTTCGGTTGATTTCTTCCACGATCTGATAGATTCTTGGAAGCAGCCTGGAAAACAGCTCAATCGGCCATTTTTCCAGGGCTTCCGACATAATGGTATGGTTTGTATAGGCGCAGGTCTTTGTGGTGATCTCCCATGCTTCATCCCAGCTTAAGCTGTAATCATCAAGCAGGATTCTCATAAGCTCCGGAACTGCCACAGTGGGATGGGTATCATTTAACTGGAAAATCGTCTTCTCGAAAAACTTATGTATGTCTTTATGCTTTTCCATGTATTTCTTAACCGCTCTCTGTACACTGGCGGAAATGAAGAAATACTGCTGTTTCAGGCGGAGTTCCTTACCTGCATAATGATTGTCGTTGGGATAAAGGACCTCGACGATGGTTTTAGCCAGGTTTTCCTGTTCCACGGCCTTCTGGTAGTCGCCCCTGTCAAAGGAGTCCAGGCTGAAGGTGTTAATGGCCTGGGCATCCCAGATCCTTAAGGTATTGACCACATTGTTTCCGTATCCCACAATGGGCATATCATAGGGAACAGCCAGGACAGACTGGTATCCCTCCTGGACAAAGCGTTCCCTGCCGTTTTCCCGTATGGTATTTACATAACCGCCGAATTTAACCTCAGTGGCATATTCCGCGCGGCGAAGCTCAAATGGATAACCGTTCTTCAGCCAGTCATCAGGTACTTCTACCTGATATCCGCCTTCTATTTTCTGTTTGAACATGCCGTAGCGGTATCGGATGCCGCAGCCATAGGCAGGATAGCCAAGGGTTGCCAGGGAATCCAGGAAGCAGGCCGCAAGACGGCCAAGCCCCCCGTTTCCAAGAGCAGGGTCCGGCTCCTGGTCCTCGATCGTGTTTAAGTCAAAGCCCAGTTCTTCAAGAACTTCCTTTACCTCCGGCTGGGCCATAATGCTTATGATGTTATTGCCCAGAGCGCGGCCCATCAGGAATTCCATTGACAGATAATACAGGGTCTTTACATCCTGCTCTTCGTACTCCTTATGGGTTGCGATCCATTCGTCTATGATAACATCCTTTACCGCATAGGCAACTGCCTGGTACATCTGCTCCGGAGTAGCCTCATCAACTGTCTTACGAAACACATTCTTCATATTAAACAGAACACTTTTCTTAAAGATCTCCTTATCAAATCCCATACTCATTCTACAAGGCCTCCTAACCGTTTACTGAAACTTCTCCACACCAAGAGTTACATTTTCACCGTTAATGTTCCATTCTTTTATATAACCAGCCAGTGTTTCAAGGCTGATATTTTCTGCAAGTACCTCGCTCTTTACTTCTTCTTCATGGCTCTTTAAGATACCGGCTATTTTTTTCATTGCCCTTGCTGTATACCAGGATGTGATCCGTCACTTCAAAACCGGCTTCCTTACGCATGGTCTGGATCTTGCTGATCAGCTCGCGCACAAATCCCTCCGCCAAAAGCTCTGGCGTTAAATTAGTGTCCAGGACAACCGTGATGGTGTTGTCACCCTCGGATACGTAACCCTCTGTCTGAGCAGTATCAATAAGAAGGTCTTCCTTGGTAAGCACAACCTCTGTTCCGTCAAACGTAAAGGTGAGGGCGCCTGCTTCATTCAAGGTGTCCATGGCCTCATTGCCATTGACTTCTAAAAGGGCCTTTTTGATGGCTCCCAGCTGCTTGCCGTATTTGGGTCCAACGGTTTTTAACTGGGGTTTAAAGCTGTAGGATGTGAAATCCCTTACATCATCAGTAAATACCACCTTTTTTTACGTTCAGCTCCTCTTCAATGATTTCCTGATAGAATACAGGAAGGACATGAGGTGCTTTCACGAACATCTGGCCAATAGGCTGGCGGTTCTTTAAATTGGCTGTATTTCTGGCAGACCGGCCCATGACTACGATTTTTAATACTTCATCCATGTCAGTTTCCAGCTGCTTATCGATATAGGCTTTATTGGCCACAGGATAATCGCACAAATGGATGCTCTCCGGTGCAGTCTTATCCACGCTGCAGACCATGTTCTGATAAATCTCTTCGGTCATGAACGGGATGAGGGGAGCCGCTGTCTTGCTTACAGTAACAAGAGCTGTATAAAGAGTCATATAAGCGTTGATCTTATCCTGCTCCATTCCCTTTGCCCAGAAGCGCTCTCTGCTCCGGCGTACATACCAGTTGCTCATATCGTCAACAAAATCCTGAAGTGCTCTTGCAGCTTCCGGAATCTGATAGCCGGAAAGGAAAGCATCTACATCCCCCACCAAAGTGTTAAGCTTGGAGAGAAGCCATTTATCCATAACAGGAAGCTTATCGTATTCCAGACTGTATTTTGTGGGGTCAAATTCATCAATATTCGCATAAAGCACAAAGAATGCATAGGTATTCCAAAGAGTACCCATAAATTTGCGCTGTCCTTCCATAACCGCTTTCCCATGGAAACGGTTAGGCAGCCATGGAGCGCTGTTCACATAAAAATACCAGCGGATTGCATCTGCCCCGTAGGTTTCCAGAGCATCAAAGGGGTCTACCGCATTTCCCTTGGACTTGCTCATCTTCTGGCCGTTCTCATCCTGGACATGTCCCAGAACGATTACATTTTTATATGGCGCCTTGTTGAAAATCAGAGTGGAGATGGCAAGGAGTGAGTAGAACCAGCCTCTTGTCTGATCCACGGCCTCGGAAATAAAGTCAGCCGGGAACTGTTTCTCAAACAGCTCTTTGTTTTCAAAAGGATAGTGATGCTGTGCAAAGGGCATGGAACCGGAATCAAACCAGCAGTCAATTACTTCCGGCACTCTCTTCATCTGTTTTCCGCACTTTGGACAGGTGATGGTCACTTCGTCGATGTAAGGGCGGTGAAGCTCAATGTCCTCAGGACAATCAGGGGACATTGCCTTTAATTCTTCAATGCTTCCGATGGAATGCTGATGTCCGCACTCACATTCCCAAACATTAAGAGGAGTACCCCAATAACGGTTTCTGCTGATTCCCCAGTCCTGAACATTTTCCAGCCAGTCGCCGAAACGTCCTTTTCCGATGTTTTCCGGAATCCAGTTGATCGTATTGTTGTTGCGGATTAAGTCTTCCTTTACATCCGTCATCTTAATGAACCAGGATTCTCTTGCATAATAGATCAACGGGGTATCGCATCTCCAGCAGTGTGGATAGCTGTGCTCGAATACAGGCGCGGAGAATAAAAGTCCTCTCTCTTCCAGGTCCTTTAATATCATTGGATCCGCTTTCTTACAGAAGGTGCCTGCCCATTTGGTTTCCTCTGTCATCTCACCGGCTGCATTGACCAGCTGCACAAAGGGAAGATCGTATTTTCTGCCCACCTTGGAGTCATCCTCACCAAAGGCCGGAGCGATATGAACCACACCGGTACCGTCTGTCAGAGTGACATAAGTATCACAGGTTACATAAAATGCTTTTTTATTTGGTTTTACAAAATCAAATAACGGCTCGTATTCCTTATATTCCAGATCTTTTCCGGTGTACCTTTCTAATACCGTGTACTCCTCTTCCAGGACCTTTTCACACAGGGCCTCTGCCATATAATAGGTATAGTTTCCTGTCCGGACCTTTACATAGGTCTCATTCGGATTCACGCATAAGCCTACGTTGGATGGAAGGGTCCACGGGGTTGTGGTCCACGCCAGAATATAGGCATCTTCTCCCTTTACCTTAAAGCGGACAATGGCAGAGCGTTCCTTTACATCCTTATATCCCTGGGCTACCTCATGGCTGGATAAGGGAGTCCCGCACCGCGGACAGTAGGGGACGATCTTAAAGCCCTTGTACAAAAGGCCCTTTTCCCAGATCTGCTTTAACGCCCACCATTCGGATTCAATAAAATTATTCTCATACGTTACATAAGGATCATCCATATCGGCCCAAAAGCCTACGGTCTTGGAGAAGTCCTCCCACATGCCCTTATATTTCCAAACGCTTTCCTTGCAATACTTGATAAATGCTCCAGGCCGTATTCCTCGATCTGTTCCTTGCCGTCAAGGCCCAGCATCTTTTCCACTTCCAGCTCAACCGGAAGTCCGTGGGTATCCCATCCAGCCTTACGGGGAACGTCATACCCTTTCATGGTCCGGTATCTTGGAATCATATCCTTAATAACTCTGGTCAATACATGACCGATGTGAGGTTTCCCATTGGCAGTGGGAGGACCGTCATAGAAGGTATATGTCTCCCCTTCCTTACGGTTTTCCATGCTCTTCTCAAAAATCTCATGGCCTTCCCAGAACTTTTCTACCTCTTTTTCTCGTGCTACAAAATTCAAGTCTGTAGGAACTTTCTTGTACATCTTTTGCGACCTCCATTTCTCCATATATAAAAAAAGCCCCCATCCCGTAATCAGGACGAAAGCCTCACTATATCTCCGTTGTACCACCTATTACCGCATACCAGCATATGCTTTCCCTTAACGCAGAAAATACGTCCTGACCTACTGCCAATGCTTTCAGCCGGAAACTCCGGAGTGATATTCGAACCCACGCTACTTTCGCCAGGCTTCCACCCTCCCCGGCTCTCTTTGGATTTCCCATGGTTCTACTGTCTCCATCAAAGTTTTTCTTCCTATTATGATGTGGTTATACTAATATTACTGTATTTTTTTAATTATAGGGATTAAAAAAAAGAAATGTCAAGGCTATTTTGATTTTCCGCCTGTGACGAGAATATACAAAGGAGAACGGGTACCGATTCACTTTCATGAAATTCGATACCCGTTCTACATGCTTTCATCCATTGGTTCCTAAATACCTCTCACGTTTTGTTTTTTTGCATTGCGTTCTCTGAATGCTCTATATGAATTTTTCCCCGTACCTTTCGCTTAAAACCATCTACAATCAAATTTCTCTGCATCGCTATTTTCATTCTTCTATATTGTTATCCAGCTACCGAATAAAAATTCAATCGGGACGAATCAAAATTATCCATGGGATGAATATTTCTCTGCAGTAATAACGAATTATAGGCATATAAGAGATTGGTAGATTTTCATTTCGGCTTCAGCCACGGTTTTCTGCTAAGGTTTAACGGTTTGGCCTTTTGCCTGAACAAGCCTTTTGCTCAATCAGGCGAAACTTATGTTTTCGGCGGAATCAACCCCCTTTTCTTTGTCATTATCCGAAACAAATTGAAAAATCGGATTTGAAATTATTTTCTTTTGTTCATGGCTTTATTATATACTATCTCTTTATATTTTGCAAGACTTTTTTTAATAAAAACAGCAAATTAATTATTAATATTCAAATTGTATCCGTTTATTTAGATTATTTAATCATTTGTGAATATTTATTTGATATTCGTGCCGCAAATTACATTGTTATTTTTTTTGTCAATTCCATTGTTTTTTTGTAAACTTATGGTATAATGTGCGAAAAGGTTTAGTAAATGGAAAAAAAGAAGGAGAACAGCTATGAGCCAGCGCAATTTAACTTTATTAACAGACCTTTATGAATTGACCATGATGCAGGGGTATTTTAAAGAGAAGGATGCCAACGAGACCGTTATATTCGATGTCTTCTACCGCAGTAATCCGGGAGGTAACGGGTACGCGATCTGCGCAGGCTTGGAACAGGTCATCGAATATGTGAATGAGCTCCATTTCAGCAAAGAGGATGTGGATTATTTAAGATCCACCGGCTTGTTCGAAGAAGATTTTCTGGAATATCTCCACCATTTTAAATTTTCCGGCGACATCTACGCCATTCCTGAGGGCACGGTCGTATTCCCTCGCGAACCCTTAGTAAAAGTCATTGCCCCCATTATGGAGGCCCAGCTCATCGAAACCGCTTTGCTTAACATCATCAACCACCAGAGCCTGATCGCTACAAAAGCAGCCCGTGTCGTATTCGCTGCCGCCGGAGACGGGGTTATGGAATTCGGACTGCGCCGCGCCCAGGGACCGGATGCCGGTATTTACGGCGCCAGGGCTGCCATGATCGCAGGCTGCATCGGCACCTCCAATGTGCTGGCAGGAAAAATGTTTAAAGTTCCGGTAAGAGGAACCCATGCCCACAGCTGGATCATGAGCTTCCCCGATGAACTGACCGCATTCCGCAACTATGCAAAGCTTTATCCCACCGCATGCATTCTTCTGGTTGACACCTATGATACGTTAAAATCCGGTGTGCCCAATGCCATCAAGGTATTTAAGGAGATGCGGGAGGCCGGAATTACGCTTACCACTTATGGAATCCGTTTAGACAGCGGAGACCTGGCATACCTTTCCAAAAAAAGCCAAGAAGATGCTTGATGAAGCCGGATTTACAGACGCAGTGATCTCCGCCTCCAATGATCTTGACGAAACTTTGATCAACAGCTTAAAGATACAGGGAGCTACGATTAACTCCTGGGGTGTTGGAACCAATTTGATCACCTCCAAGGACAGCCCTTCCTTTGGCGGTGTTTACAAGCTGGCAGCGATTTTGGATAAAAAGACCGGTCAGTTTATTCCAAAGATCAAGCTTTCTGAAAATGCGGAAAAGATTACCAACCCGGGAACAAGATCATCAAGCGCATTTACAGCCGGGAAACCGGCAAAATCATTGCCGACCTGATCTGCCTGGAAGGGGAAGTCTTTAAAGAAAACCATTCCCTGCTCCTCTTTGACCCCATTGAAACATGGAAGAAAACTCACCTGGCACCCAACAGCTATACCATGAGAGATCTTCTGGTCCAGATATTCAAAGACGGGAAATGCATTTATAAGGCCCCTGCCGTTATGGACATCCAGTCCTACTGTAAAAAAGAACTTGATACCCTTTGGATGAATCCCGCCGTCTGGTAAATCCTCACGAGGTTCACGTTGACTTATCCAATGAGCTATGGCACATGAAGAACCAGCTTTTGGAAAGCTATCATTTCAGAGAGTGATTTATTCCGGCCTTTCCATTGTTCACACTCTGGTCATAATCTTTTTACAGCCTGGTCAAATTTTCTTCATATTTGGCCGATATACTGAAAACATCAGAAAAAGATGTTGCCAACATACTTTGAGATAAAAATTTTTTTTCATAATTGCCGGTATTCCTCTATGGGATACCGGCTCCTCCCTTTTTTTAGGGCTTCTTTTGATTCTGTCTTCTTACATCTGCTTTCTCACGACCGAGTATTCATCCCCGAATTTAAAATGTGGACAGCTTTTATAAGAATTGCTTAAAAACCGTATCATCTCATCCTCATCCAGATTGATCTCGCACTCATAGCATTCGTATTCCTCGTTATAATCATAGTGTATACAATATTCACACCCCGTCTTCCGGTCCATGTTAATCTCTCCTTTTGCCTTTCTTCCTTCTATAATAAACCGCACCCATTGTATTTTTTTTAAAAGCCGTCCCACGGTTCCGTCAATGACCCAGGCAGCTGCCAGGGAAATCAGAAACGTAAGGATGGTCTCGCAAATGATCCTGGGCACAAAATAATGTCTTATGAACGTCTTTTCCACAAGACCACGGGCTGCCTGCCCCAGGACCAGATAATGGATCAGATATATGGAATAGCTGTACCGGCTTATGCAGCCAACAGCCTTTGCAAGGACAGGCGCCTTTATATCCCCGAAATGTTCAAAAAACAGAAAAACAGCCGCGGCCATTGCCATCATTGTGGGAGCCAGGTCATGGAGCCCCGGCGTAAAGGATGGGGTAACACATTTTTGAACCATTGTGATGCAAAAGCCGGCAATGCCGAGAATCCCAAAGGGAAGATAACTGCTGCTGCCGTACAGGCGCTTTAATGCATATCCCAGGACAAAATAGATAAGCCAGCCTTTAAATACCATATACTCAAGGCCCTCTCCCACATCCAGGCCCAAAGCTGGAAGATAGGTGCAGATTCCCTGGACAATCACCATAAGCACCAGGAAAAGCTTTAAATCCCTGTCACTCATTTCCTTCATCATACGGGCTAAAAAGGGCGCGCAAAGGTACAGTGCCATGATCACATACATGAACCACAGATGGGGGGTCATGGGAATGGTTCCTGTTAAAAGCCTTTGCCAAAAGCCGCCAGATGCTCCTGCCACCTAAGAGGTTCCACTGCCAGATAAATGTTATAATACCAGTAATAAATCCCGCTGTAGCATACAAAGGGGATAAGAATGGTCTGAAACCGGCTCCAGTAAAATCCAGGAATATCCTCTGTTCCAGATTTTAAAAGGAACAGGCCGCTTAACATAAAATAAATCCCTACAAATGCCAGAAGCACCGGCAAAATAGCTGCCGAAAACAGCCACTGCCTGAAATTCAGCGTCTCTGCAGGAACCGCATGAACCATGATGATGGCAAAGACCGCAAGGGTCCTTAAGTAATCGTACTTCACTTCCCGCTTTTTAAGCTCCATATCTCTTCCTCCCTGCTTTTTCTGGGTTTAGAAAAGTATAGCATATAAAATCCGATTTTGACAAATTTTTTTATTTTATTAAAAAAAAGTGTAGACAAACGGAAAATCCTATGGTATTATAATGAAGCTGTCAGAGATGACATGCATAAAACGGCCTATTGGTCAAGCGGTCAAGACGCCGCCCTCTCACGGCGGAAACCCGGGTTCGATTCCCGGATAGGTCATAATTAAAGCACTGTATTTTCCTTGTATTTACTGGGATTATACGGTGTTTTCCTTTTTATAATATTAATACACTTGATTGAAATTAGCACATAAACCAACGACAACACCTGCTGGAATGAGAAAAATTGGAATGAGAGAAATTCATTGACATCCTAACGGTGAGTTTCAACATTTCCTTAGATAACGGAGCCAGGAATTGCCGGAAGGAAAAAAACTTCGTAAATTTTAGTATAAAAAAACTAGCTTACCTTAAATAGGATAAGCTAGTTTATCTTATTATTCATCTATTTACATTGACAAATTATTTAAAAATCTTGCATAATCCATATACCAGTCTTTAACGTTACCAAATGTGCCTACTATGTCCATATGGTCTGTATTTATGATTCTAGGCATTGCATTCCATTGTCCTATTTTAGCCCCGCCATTGAATTGTTCAATAACATCATCAGAACCTAACTTAGGTCCATCTTGACTAATACAATTTACAATCCCATCATTTGGGAACCATTTTTTATCAATGATAGGAAGACCTTTTTGATTACGTGAATATTTTCCAATTAAGTTTGCTGTTGGATAAAATACAGGATTCATTGGTCCAATTTGTGCTATAGAATGACCTGTAAGTATCGATTCTTTAGTTGCTTGCGTTGTCCAGGAAAAATAATATACATCTGGCTGAGCTTTTACCCATGTATTAAGCTCTTGCGCACCTTCTGTGGATAAATCATAAGTTGCTATATCCTTTGTGCTATTCCAGATATTGCTTTCTAAAACCCGTTTAATATAATCACGCTGAGATTCTCCATTTTGCTTTTTTTAATCCCCATTGATCTAATTTTAAATCATATGCTGCACTGAATAAATTATTTTTACCAGTTATTGTTCCTAATACACCAAATGTATAACTTATTAAATCCTTTGATGGCATTAGATCTGATAAAGTTGTACCATCATTCGGTGTAGATATGGTGCTGACGCTATGAATCCAATGCTTTCCACCTTCAAATAATGATGAAATATTTTCTTGTCCGCAATTTATTTCCTCTTCGCTTCCTTCACTTAACAACTGTGTAAGTGTACGTATGGTTTGTCCGCCCATACTATGACCTATTAAATGTATTTTATTTTCATCGCTTATATCTTTATATAAACCTGGATATGTCCTTCCATATCTATTATGTTTAAACTTTTTTGCATGAGCTTCTCCATAATCTGCTGTTCCACCTACTATATAAGCGTAAAGTTCACAAGCACGGTCCCAGTTACTGGATACTGGACCTACTGTTGCTGTATAAGTCTCATGCCCTGAGGCATTTAACTTTTCTTGAAGATCAACTACTCCGCCCCAATATTTATATCCTAATAATTCATCCCTTCCAAAGCCCATAAAGCCATGAACTAAAACAATTGGATAATTATTTCCCCCTACAAGACTCCTGGCGCTAACTTCCGGAAATTCTACCGGAAACTTTAATGGAGGCATTTTATTTATATCTTCTTCACTTTTAACTTCTTCTGCCGAATCTATTAAATCGTCTAAATCGTCTAATGTAGGTATTTTTTATTGTCTCATCTTCCCCTTTTACTTCTTTTTCAACAGCAGGTGCTTCCACCTTCTGTATTTCTTGTGCCTTTGGTTCCTCTGCTCTTGCAATCATTGAAAAATTTGTTATTGCCATAGAAAATACTAATAACATGGTAGTTGCTTTTTTTTAAATTTTTTTTCATTTCACATTTCCCCCCTGATTCATTTTTTTAAGTAATTAAAAACATTAAAACCATTGTAATACTAGATACTGATTGATGTAGCTTTTTCATATTAATTCCTCCTTATAAACCTTAACATATCAGACATTTTTTTACCAAATCAATATGAAATCTGTACTTTAATAAAAATTAATAAAACATTAAGATTTAAGCAATAATCAGTCATGTATTTATTATGCAAAAATGTGCAAACAGCAAAGCCGTTGCATAAGCAAATGAGTAATCTGCTGAGCAACGGCCTTTTTGACATTCCTTATTTTCCGGAAGAAGCCACAGTAAGCTGCCAGATGGTCCTTCCATTCTGCCACAGGTGCACATACACTGTCCTGCATTTCTGATACCTGGCAAATAGTTTAACGGCCTCACACTCATTGGAATAAACCTTCCAGCAGCCGGTGCATTTACAGTTCTTTCCCCCGTTTTGGATAAATCCCACCACATCTCCCAGCGGATAGCCGAGAAAAACCCCGATTTCATGGGGAAACTCTCTTTCCTGGTTCAGCCTCTCCTTAAGCCTTTTAAGGGCAGCCTCCACCTCCATATCCTCATAGCCGTAGGCCTGTAGAAACGTCCCCACCTCCGGCCGGCTTAGATCAGCCTGCAAATGGGCTTTCCGGTAGACATAGATCAGAGCTTTGTCCCCCCGCCGGCATAAACACAGCAGGGATATTCCCTTCCCTTCCAGCTGGCTGTTAAGGCCTGAAAGCTGGTTTTCCAGCTCCATTTCCGATGAAAAGGGATGGCTGAATAGGTTTGCCGTCTTAATGGAAGCCAGCGTGGGGGAACAATATTCAATTAGATTTTTTTCCAGAAGCATATCCGTACCTCCGCCTGCTTTCCTGCTCCATGAAGCTTCCTTCACAGGAATTACTCTGTTATGATTATTATAAGCAGCATCGGCTTGGATACTTTTCCAATTTTTGTCAGAATTTCTTTATTTCTTTCATACTTTCTTTAGAACTCGGTCAAATTTCCTTCACAATTATCCTGTATGATAATATTATAAACATAAAGGCAAAAGAAAGCGGTCAGAGCGCTTACATATATGTTTTTTTCTAAGTCGGCAGAGTTGCCCTGAAAGGCTTCTTTGCCGGCTCAACCTAAAAATAAAGGCCGGAATAGCCGTTATTGCTTTTCCAAAGCTTGAATAACACATATAACAAAAGGACCGCTGCCCATAGGTGAGTAATCATCTATGAGGCAGCGGTCCTTTTTTCTTTGGGAATAAAACTATTAGTCATTCCCGGATCTGCAAATTTATTTGTCTGATTCAACGATACCGAGAGAATCATCTCCCTTTCTTGCCTTTTCCATGAGAAGGGAGGCCATTTTCTGGAAATTGCCGCCCGAAACAGAGGCTCCGCTTACGGCATCTATTCCCACGTCACTTTGAGCCGCCAGGAAATTCGCTGCATAGGTACGTGTATAGCGGTTGGGGTATGTCCCTTTTTTATCCAGCATATTGCGCATATAGGGGATGTCCCAGGATTTAATGAATCCGCTTGAATTTTTGGCATTGTACTCCACCGTAACGATCTTATTGCCGCTGACGCGGATGGTAACAAATTCCTTCCAGCCATTGTTGTAATCCGACATTTCTACCGTGTAAAAGCCATCCACCAGCCTGCTCTCCTGCTTTTTACAGCCGCTTAGGGAAAATACAAGCATAAGGACCAGGAAGGCCGTTAAAAAGCGTTTTCTTTGACTCATTCTCCATCCCTCCCTTCGGAACCGGAACGAAGGCGGAAGCGTCCTGACATTTCTTCAAGGCTTTGGGCCTGCTGTGCCAGATCCCCGCTTAGAGAAGCCACCGAACTGCTTGATTCAAGATTTTGACGTGCCAGCTGGGATATCCGGGATATGTCAAGAGAGGCATTTTCAAGGCTTAATTTCTCATTTCCCACAAGCCTTGCCAAGTCTTCTGTTATTTCATAGGTCTGCCTGGATATATCCGTCAGTTCATTTAAGAAATGAGCGGTTAGATCGGCATACCTGGCCCCCTCTTCAATGGCCTTTTGGGAATGTATGATCATTTCGGCCGTACGCTTTGAGGATTCCGCGCTTTTTTTCAGCAAGGTCACGGATTTCATTTGCCACTACGGCAAAGCCTTTTCCTGCTTCGCCTGCATGGGCAGCTTCAACGCTTGCATTAAGGGCAAGCAGGTTTGTCTGGAAGGCTATTTCTTCAAGGAACTTCGTGATTTTTGTTATTTCAGCCGCATTGTGGCTGATATTCTTCATTGCCTGAAGAGTATTTTCCATATGTTCATCACCCATTGACAGCTTTTCCATGGACTGCTCCATGAGTTCACGGGCAGTTCTTGCATGCTCATCCACAACGACTATGTCTTTTGATATGGAATCAGTCTCCTCAACAAGCCTGTCAATGGACATGGACTGGTGGCCGGAAGACTCATTCATAAAGCGGGCGCTTTGAGATACATCCTGGGCCGCATGGTTTAAGGCTTCCGCCGAATGCTGAAGGTCATTGATCAGCTGGTTTAAGAAATCTGTAATATTATGAATGGAGTCCTTCATGACCACAAAGTCTCCTGCAAACTGATCGTTTACGCTGACGTCCAGATTTCCGGCGGAAAGATGTTCCAGGGCATTTTGAAGCTGGGAAATGTATCCGCTCACCTGTTCAATGGTATCCTTCAGGGAATTGGAAAGGGTCTGGGCCTCGTCATTTGTCATCATCACTTCCACAGGACTTGTCAAATCTCCTTTAGCCAGCTTCTGTATCCGCTCTGTTACGCTTCCAAGGGACTTTGAGATTTTTCCTGCAAAACGGGCAATAAACAAGATTGCAAGAAGGGTAAGGGTCATGGTGATGCCTATATTGATCATAACGGCACTATTTACTATATTCGTAAAGTCTGATTTGGGAGTTATGATGGCCAAATACCAGTTAGCGCCCCGTACAGGCGCATAAACCACAAGAGTGTCCTTCCCGTCCAAGGACACGGAAGCTGATCCGACCCTCCCTGATTTCATTGCATCAAATACTTCCAGAAACTTTGCATTATCCTTATAAAGAGAATATACATTCTCTCCGCTCCTGATAAAATCCGTATCAGGATAAGCCACCACCTGCCCGTTTCCGTTCATAACAAAAGCGTGGCCGCTGTAGCCGATATGTATGCTGCTGATCACGTCATCAAGCATATCATACTTATAGCTTCCCACCAGATAATAGGTGTTATTCTTATCTGTGGTTATGGGCATTCCCACCCATACTTCAAGCCCATTTTCTCCCACAGAAGTATCCCCGATCACAAGATTTTGGGTTTCCTCCATCATTTGATACAGATCACCGCCTGAGATATCGGCAGGACTGTTTCCTTTGCCCGTGTATAGCCTTCCATCCTGGGTGTAAAGGGCCAGCCAGACAAATTCTATGCCAGATGCAGCCCTGTCAAGAACCTGGTGCTTTTCCTCAAGGGCCGCTTCCTCTGATGACAGTTCATGATTTTCCCCAATCATAAATATACGGTCTGCCATGATATGCAGACTGCTTTCAATGCTTTTTGAGGCAGTTTTTGCAAAAGGTATAAGAGTTTCCATCAATGTGGCATTGGTCAAAGACATGGCGGATACTGACAATACAATGGTTGTGACCACAGAAATAATTATGGTAACACTCAATGTGTTTAAAATGATTTTCCGCCGAATTCCTTTTAAATTCATAAATCCTCCTTTGTATTGTTACAAAAATAATTTATAACATATAAAGTAATATAACCGATTCTAAATAAAAAACAATAGTTTTGTTGAAATAAAAACCTTTATCGGGAAAAATTGTCACATTAGTTATATAAAACTGTTAAATTAGACGCAAAAGCAAGGAATTGTATCTACATACTGATCCCCTCCTCCTCCCCTGTCCCCCTGACAGTCACTTCCTGTATCTGAGGACATACTATATATAAGAAATACGTATTTCTACAACTTGTTAAAAGGGGGCAACCTTATGGCTAATTACAAACCGATAGCAAAAACAATCTCAGCTGCTTCTGCAATTTCAGGAGTACTGGTTCCTGCTAATCTTTCCACAACAAGCTGGGGGTTACTTTTAGTAAGAGGTTCTGCATTATTCAGCAATACGATCTTACGAAGCGGTGCTGTGGCGGTATGGGAAAGTACAAACCCTACCACTGCTGCTCCAAACCGGGAAACATTTACTGATGCAAATGCGATTTATGGCATTACCTGCAGAGCCGGGGTAAAATTGATATTTAAGTTCTATGCCCACTAATTTTTAAAAAGAGCGCCTCAAAGGTTAAAAATCCAACATCACGCTCACCAAATAAGACGAATTCAAGCTAATATTAGAATATCTGGCATGTATGGGATTTGGGAAGGAACCTTTGGGGCGCCTTTCTTGCAATGTAACATCATTTTATAACAAAGGAGGGGGAAAATGCCGCAAAAAATAATTTTAACAGGCTGTCAGATCATTTGCTCCGGAATCGTAACAACAGATTTCACCTTATCAAATACACCGTTTCTATTAATCACGGGAACCGTATACAGCCCAACAGGAACGCCTCTGCCAAACGCTGCCGTTGAAATACTTCTTGTAGATAGTTCCCATATTCCTGCTGAGGAAAAAAGCTTAGGCGTTACCTTTACGCTTCATGATGGTACTTATGGAATATCGCTTCCCAGGATTGATAAAAAGCAATACAAACTGATTGCTTATTCGCCTGTATAAACGGGAACTAAAAGGCCAATCAACACGGAGGTTATTATGAAAAAATATAAAACATTGGATGGATATCATGTTTATCAGATAAAAAAGAAAAGAAATTCTTTTTTTTGGCGGACCGGCTTGATTACAGAAAAGAGATCAATGAATTATTGGCTACACTGGATGATTTAAAATTTGATTCCCTGATTTTTCTATTTGGAATTGATACGGGAGAATACCTTCAAGATATGAAAAAATTACTGTGTGATAAAAACAGAGTAATTATTTTTGAACCAAACCCTGGAATCTTTAAAAAATTCGGTCCAAAAATTGCAGACAATATAAGCCTTGTTCTGTATGAAGAAAATCAGGTAAAACAAATTTTTGACTATACCATTGATTTTAAAAATATCAACAATATATACTTTCATGCATTCGGGAACTATTCCAGTGTTTATAAGGAAGAATACGGCCGTTTGATTGAGCATCTGGATTGGACCATCATCAATGCAGCTTCCCAGGTGGAGCTGGCAAAGCGCTTTAAGAAAATTTTTATCCAGAATATGACCGCTAATATGAAGATTTTAGATCAGTGCACTCCCATTCACCACTACAGCTTACCAACTTAAATGTTCCCGCCCTGGTGGTATCCGGAGGCCCTTCCCTGGATTCAAATATTAAGGATATGCTCAATCATAAGGATATGCTGGACCAGTATTTTATCATTACCGGAAGCCGGACTGTTGAGGCTTTGACTAAAAACGGGATCCTTCCTGATATGATCGTATCCGTTGATCCGGTTGATGCAAATTTTGATATGATGAAGAACTGCCTGAACCTGGAAGTGCCCCTTGCCTTTTATGAATACAGCAACAGGTATTTAGTAGGAAATTATAAGGGAGATAAAGTCTTTCTATCACTCCTGTTCTCACAGACAATAGAGGGCTTTGAAAAGTACCAGGGGGTGTACTGCGGAGGTTCGGTTGCCCACGCCTGTATTGATATCGCAAACATGATGGGCTGCTCTCCCATTGTATTTCTGGGCCAGGATCTTGCCCATACCTATAATAAGCATCATGCGGACAGCGCGGTTTTTGATTATGATAAGGGCCTTCCCTATGGGGCCACAGCCATTGTAAAGGATGTATACGGAAAACCAGTGAGAACCACCATTACCCTGGACCATTACCGGCGGAGGCTGGAACATTATATCGCCATTTATAAGGACCAGAAACGGATCCGTTTTATCAATTGTTCCTATGGAGCGGAAATAAAAGGCGCCCCTCATAAGGAGCTGTCGGATGTATTTAAGGAAGAAACAGCAGGTAGGCCAAAAAACAGTTGTATTCCAAAACGGGATATCCATATAGACAGCAGGAAGACCATAGACTCCCTCCTTAGCTTCATCGATGAATACAGGGTAAAGGCCAGTCAGGGGCTGGAATTATGCGATATCATAATCTCTGAGAACCAGACAAAATCCCTGCTTAAGGTGGAGGAAACGGATATTGATCTGCAGCGCATCCTATATATTCTGAAAATTGTAAACGAATTCGAAAACGCTGCAAATACCAGGTATTTCGGAGGATATCTCAGTGAATTCATTTTTGATATGAAGGAAAATACATTTGATATGTCTGCTATGGATTATGAAATGCTGACCTCTGACCTGCAGCACCAGGCAAGGGCCTTTCAGATATATTTTAAAAAAAATGAAAGTGATGCTGAACGAAGTAAAAGAAACCATTTTGGAAACGGTAACAGAATTCTATGGAACGCATATAGTTTAATAAAAAAAAGGAAAAAAAA
>BBDR01000006.1 GCA_001312405.1 Clostridium sp. NkU-1
AGTGAAGAAAAGAAACTTGTAAACCAGTCCCTTTTGGGGCTTATTTTTATGCCCAAACCGGGCGGAAAGGAATCTTATGAGTATTGAAAAAAATCAAATTTGGCGATCAGGTCTTTGATTTGGTCGCTGCAGGTGTAAATCTTAGAGAAACAGGAGGGACCATCAAATTTCAGAAAGGACCCGCTTCTTTTGATTCCATCGAAGCGATCCTAAAATTAAACGGCAGTATTACACAAATCGGATTGTCTGGGGAACCGGACTGGAACCGCTCTGATCTGGTTTATGCCGGCAGATTGACGAAGCAGTCAGAGCATATCTACCGGTCTCTGGTATTGGTGTGGCCGAGTTCTTCGGACTCCTGTACATAGCTTATGAACTGGTAAGTATACTTAAAAACATGACTCTGTGTGGCCTGCCCGTGAAGCATCTGTGGGAGGTTATTAAAAAGTTTCTTTCTCAGTACACGGACGAGCTGCCGGATAACACATGATTCTGTTGCGATCGTCACAACAAAGTTGTAACATCAAAACTTTTGGGCCCGGGATAATCCTGGGCCTTTTCTTATAGATCGGAGGAATCAGCATGACAGCAGAACAGAAAAGACAGGGGTATGTGACAAGTACGCCACACTCATAGGCAGGAACTTATATAACCAGACACTACGAGATTATTGTTTCAAGAAGTATTCAGACGGTAATTATTACAGCGATTGTAGCAGTTCTATATGCTACAGCTATCAGGAGGCCGAGCATGGCTTCGGGAACCTTAATACAGCCGGGATATACTGACTACCATTGATGCTGATATCGCCGCAGGAATCCCGAATATATCACTCCTGCGTAAAGGGGATATGTTAGAGTTTGCCGGAACAGATGCCAGTAGACCGCTTAAGATTGGCCACATGGAAATGTACTGCGGTAACGGAATTATCTGCGGCCACGGCAGCGGCAGGCCGTCCTACAAGGATATAGTGGCATACTGTAAGAGCCGTTACGCTTCATTCGCTCATGGAGGCTGGCGCAAGGGCCTTTGTATGTGTGCGAAGATACATACGGGACGATGCACAGACTGTTCCTGAACCAGAAAAGCTATCAGGAGCCGGACGGGTGGAGATTCTACCTCGGTAATACAGGAGAGCCTATCCGTGATGCATGGTATTTGGATACTGACGGGAAGTGGTACTGGTTCAATGCAGCCGGTATTATGGTCACGAGCACATGGTACAAGTATAAGGGCGAATGGTATTACCTGGGAGCTGATAGGGCCATGGCGAAGGCTTACAGGAGTCCGGCGGCAAGTGGTACTATCCTGATCAAGACGGGAAGATGGCAATGGAGCCGGTGACACTCACGCCGGACGATAACGGGGCATTGAGGTATTCTGGACTGACAGAATTAAAAGTTTAACAGTCATAGCTATTGTCACTAATAATGGCGCTGAGTGTGGCATTGCTTATATACGATGTAAAAACTGCAATAGTAATACCAGTAATTACGACAAAATAAGTACAAATACTATTTTTACAAAAATCATTGTCACATACAGTAAAATTTATGGAATCAGTATCTAATATAGCATCAATTTTAGAATGATAATAAATTGCACCGACTGGAATTGGTGTAGGCTGATCTAAACACTGTCTAAAAATTTGAAATCTAAAATTTTCCAAAATGTTTGCATGTACATTTGCAGTAAATGAAAGTAAGATGCTGGGATGCTCAAATTCAGAAGCATCTATTGACAATGGTGCAAGTGTTACGGTTGTGTCTGCAACGGCCAAAAGAGGAAACGCAACAAAACCGGGGCTTCCGCATTTTAACTCAGTTCGGGTTGGTTTTGCTTGTTTCTTTTCGCAATAACTTATATCGTAATCGAATTTACTTATCTGGTTCATATAGGGACCCTCGTCATTCAGGAATTGAATACATTAATTGATAATATTAAAAGTGATTATCTATTGTATTATATTATGATTATTTTAAGAATGTGAGTAGTTTTGAATCCCCATATTTAGACTTTAATGTGTTGACGCAAGCCTTGGATCGGGTGATTTGCCATTACGATGTGACCGGCATACCTGGGACGCATTGAAAGCTGTTCTTATAGCCCCTGCATTATATTGGAAGTTTGTTACATATCCAGTATACGGCAATATTAAACTTAAGACAAACTGTAAAATAACTTAAAAAAGTGTTCGCAAATGCTCCCTTATGTTTTCCTATCTAATGTAATGCGGACACCTATTTACGTCTGGCGCAAGCCCACATAGTCCTAACATATTAATAACCTCATAAAATGATCATACAAACGTTAGTTCGACAAGCCAAAGGAAATAAATTCCGTTTAAAATTGCTATTTTAATGAAGTGATATTAAGAAATTCCCTCGCATATAATTGAATATCCGTGTATAAGTTATGCCGGTTATATGAGTATTAAAGCATCTTCTGCTATAGATTCGAATTTTATTTCAAGAATTAGAAGTGTTACAACTTTAGCGGAATTTTAGATACGGGAATAGAATCAGATATTTTATTTACCTGGATAAATACTCCACTGTTACAGCCTATAATTATGTTAATAACAGTATATCTTCTTTATGGAAGTCGGTGATGTATCAGAACACTCGTTGTAAAGCCTGAATTTCAGTACTAGGTGTGAATGTAATTAGACCAACATTAAAATTAATTATTAATATAGGAGATGTTGTAGAAATGAACCATACAGTAAATGAGAACTATAAAATTTATTTAATAACCATGGATAAAAGTGATCAATTTTGGACGGTTATGGATAATGGTGCTAGAGAAATGGCTTCTATGTTAGGTGTTACATATGAATGGGACGCCCCCTTAACGAGAGATGTAAATAAACAAATTCAAATATTTAATAATGCCGTAGCAGCAGGAGCAGATGCAATAATGTTAGCGGCGAGTGATCCTTTAAAGATTTCAATGGCAGTTGAAGAAGCGAAAGCAAAGGGTGTAAAAATCATTTATGTTGATGCACCAGCGTTGGAAGAAGCAGTCATAACCTTAGCTACAGATAATTATACAGCTGGTAAGATAGCTGGAGAAAATATGTTTTACGAATTAGAGGAGATTGGTGTCACAAATGGTTCAATAGGAATCATTGGGGTAACTCCTGAAAGCAGAACGACTGTAAATCGGGAAATGGGATTTCGCGATTATTTTAAACCGTTTGTCAGATATCAAATATTAGAAACAATATACACGAATGGTGACCCAGAGTTAGCAAAACAAGCAACGGAAAAATATATAAGAGACAATCCCAATCTTGTTGGTGTTTTTTCAACGAATGAAGGATCTACGTTAGGGATGGGGTATGCTTTGAGAGAAAATGATATAAATATTATCGGTATTGGATTTGATATCACAGAGATAATTCAGGAAATGATAAAAGATAATACTATAAAAGCTACATTGGTACAAAATCCATTTACAATGGGCTATTTGGGTATGGCTGAGGCAGTTGCTGCATTAAGGGGATTTGATACAGGTCCACAATTAATTAATACTGGAGTAGCTGTAGTTAATATATATACACCAAGTCGAATATTATCATAATTAACTATATTTGAGAAATAAGGGAATTAAAATGATACATGTAGAAAGAAATCATATTATGAGTGATGAAATGCTAAAAAGAAATGGACGCAGCGGTACCGGAATTGAGACTTGGTACTCAGCCAGTTGATGCTGTTTTATCCAGAACGATTGAATGAATATCTATAAAGGAAAACCGGTCAGACAGTTGTGACAAACTGTCTGACCGGCCCATTTATTTCCTTATTCCCTCGGTAATTATAATATGCCCGATTTTTTCCTAATAATTCTAGAGGTCGGGTGTGGGCAGAGCCCACAAAAAAAAGCTACAGGTAACGAATATTTGTAAAGGAACAGCCCGTAAAACCTGGTTGATTTGCAATGAGGTAATATCAACTCTTGAAAATCTTATTGATATCGGCGTGGATATTCCTTCGTTTCTTATGCCTATTGTGAAGCTGATTAAAGGGCATGTTGAAGACAAGACAAAGATAAATTAAGCAACGGGGCCGGTGTTACACTCAGCCCTCGGTATTTAGCCGCCGTAATAGTCTTTTGTATTGTGTACCAATTACCATTTGCATGATAAGTAGCCTGCTCGGTTTTCCGAGCAGGAAAGTATAAAATTGCTTAAAGTTTTTCTTAAAGAAAATAAAGTAACTAAGGTATACTACATATAATAAGGAAGTTACCTTGCCAAGGTCGGGGTCGCGGGTTCGAGTCCCGTCTCGCGCTTTTTTTATTTGTAGCGGAAGCCTTTATTTACAAGGTTTCCGCTATTTTTTTTGCCTGTCAACATGAAGACAGTTGTATACTGCTATATACAGGTTGCAGAATATTTGCCATGAGGCCATGAGTTAACATAGGCAATATTGATCTCTTACTTTTCACGAAAAAAAATGTAAATAGTATCACTATAATCTTACCATTTTAATGCCATCAATGGATTTTTTTGATGTCACCAATGAATTACAGGTTTCTGTTTTTCGGTTTTCATTACTACCTGTTTAAACTCTACCAGAATCTGGGCTACAGGATAGCTGGTATCTGGATTCTGATGGTAAATGGTTCTGGCCCAGCCTCATATTCTTTCCCTTTCTGCATAACATTTAATATGCATATCAGCCCGGCATCGATATCGGGATACTCCAATTTTAGACAGCCAATTTCATTTTGTCTATTGCATGATTGCTGCTGTCAGTAATCGTAAGGAGATTTAACTGTGAAAAAAATTTTGGATAACAATTATTTTGATTTAATCTTTACTAACCCAGTAATTTCAACTCCCAGCAATGATAGCATTACCTATTTAAACAACCGGCATTCCCTGCTGCATATCCCGATTGCTGACATAGACATTTGTGAATTGGCAAGGTACCCCGTTCACACCTTTCCGTCCTTGTTTACTCTCAATTCTACGGTCAATCTCGAACAGACCGGTGTTGGGGAGGTGCAGCGGAATCCTGCCTTAGCCCTGTTTGGACAGGGCGTAATCGTTGTAGTCATTGACACAGGTATTGATTATCAGCATCCTGCCTTCCGCAACAGCGACGGTTCCACCCGTATCCTCACCATATGGGACCAGACTCAGCAGGAGGGAACTCCACCTGATACGTTTACCTTTGGTACGGAATACAGCCGGGAGACAATCAATGCCGCATTGAATTCTGAAGACCCCCTATCCGTTGTACCATCAACAGACACCAACGGACACGGAACAGCCATTGCAAGCGTGAGCGCTGGTACCCCCAACGTACGGGAGGCCTTTAGTGGAGTAGCTCCCCAGTCTGATCTGGTAATTGTAAAACTAAAGGAAGCAAAACAGAATCTAAAGAGTTTTTATTTTGTTCCCGATGATGCTTTATGCTTTCAGGAATCTGATCTTATGCTTGGATTTCGTTATTCCCTTACCATTCAGGAAAGGTTTAACCGCCCTGTGGTTACCTGTTTCGCCGTTGGCAGCAGCCAGGGAGGCCATGATGGGAGAAGTCCCTTAAGCGGTTACCTAAATGACTTGGTATTGCAGCCGGGTATCGGTACATCCGTCTCTGCCGGTAATGAGGGAAACAGCCAAAGGCATTATTTTAATTCCACTACATCAGAGCCTTATTACAATGATTTTGAATTGAGAATAGGGGAAAATGATAAAATGTTTGGCATGGAAATCTGGTCACATTCTCTAGGACGGGTTTCCATTGACATTTCCTCACCTAACAGGGAATCCACACAGCAGGTTTATCCTGCAATCGGTGATTGCAGAATATTCAACTTTGTTTTTACTCCTACTACCCTTTATGTCAACAATTATATTTTTGAAGAGGAGACAGGAGACCAGATGATCCTGGTGCGTTTTCAGAACACTATTCCCGGAATTTGGCGTATTCGGATCAGAAGCATTGAAAATGAGCTTAGCCTATCATGCCTGGCTTCCTTCAGACGGCTTATATCTGAACAGACCTATTTTATTAACTCCTCTCCAGATACCACCATCACAGCACCTGGAAACGGCAATCGCCAGCTGACTGTGACTGCTTTCAATCAGCTTAATAACTCAATACTTGGCGAATCAAGCAGAGGTTATACAAGAATGGGCCTCGTAAAGCCGGATATTGCAGCTCCCGGTTACCAGCTGACCTGTGCGGTTCCCGGAGGCGGATATGGTTCTGTAACAGGATCAGGAGCTGCCGCTGCCCATACAGCCGGCATTATTTCCATGGTTTTTGAGTGGGCCATTGTCAGGGGAAATTACAGCACGATGAACGGAGTCAATGTCAGCCGGCTGATGATGAGGAGTGGGGTGCGGGGCAGCTCATACACCTATCCAAATAACTTATGGGGATATGGCCAGGTGAATGTGGCCAGTCTGTTTCGGCAGTTTTCCAGTATTTAACCTGATCAGGCAGCGAAGTGGATTGAGAATTTCCAATTGGCTGGAATAGATTCAATAATACAGAACAAAATAAAATCAGTGCATAAGAGGTTGGTAGAGAATTAGGTCTATCAACCTCTTTACCTTGTCCCGCAAATTACACATATTCCGGATAAGGCATTTTTCTTATGATGGACAAATACTTTATAATCCATTGACAATTCGATGAATCAGGATATAATAGTTATGTGCGCAACTATTGTAAATGCAACAGTTACTAAAGCAACTAATACGGGAGCCTGATATGAAAAATTTATTTCACTATGCAAAAAAATATAAAAAAGAATTTATTCTTGCAATCATCTTTATTGAGGCTGAAACCATTTTCGAATTAGTTATCCCCATGATTATGGCTGATATCATTGATGTGGGAGTTGCAAACGGTGATAGAAATTACATATTTCTAAAGGGATTTCAAATGGTATTCTTTGCCGTTCTCTCTCTTTTTCTGGGCCATGCATGCGCCCGGTATACCGCGATCTGCGGAAATGGTGTGGGGGCCCAGATCCGAATGGCTGAGTTTCAGAAAATGCAGACTTATTCTTTCGCTAACACGGACCGGTTCAGCACCCCTTCTCTGGTAACAAGGCTTACAAGTGATATTACCACAATCCAGAATTCCATTACAAACGGAATGCGTCCAGGTTTCCGTTCTCCGGTGATGATGATGACGGCATTGATCGTTTCTTTTCGGCTGAATGCCGAACTGGCTGTGGTATTTTTAATTGCGGCCCCTGTATTGGCCGTTATTTTATTCACAATCATCAAAAACGTAAGACCCTTGTATTCAAAAATGCAGGGAGCCGTTGATCTTGTGAACCGGATCATTCAGGAGAATTTGATTGCCATCCGTGTAGTAAAGGCTTATGTCCGGGGTGATTATGAGATAAGTAAATTTAAAGAGGGAAACATGAATTTACAGAATTCCTCTGAAAGGTCCTTTTCCCTGGCGGCCTTAAATATGCCTGCCTTACAGTTTGTCATGTACGGGACCATATTAAGTATCCTGTGGTTCGGCGGAAACCTGGTTATGATCGGAAACATGAAGGTAGGCGCACTGACCAGCTTTCTTAGCTATGTGCTGCAGGTGCTTAATTCCCTTATGATGTTTTCCAATGTGTTTCTTTTGTTTACCCGGTCCTTAACCTCATGGAAGAGGATTTCAGAAGTCTTAGATGAGGAACCGACCATCAATGATGACCGGGCAAAGGATATCTCCATCAAGGAAGGGCGGATCCGGTTTGAAAACGTATATTTCAAATACAAGGAAGATGCAAAGGAATATGTGCTTTCCGATATTTCCTTTGAGATTGGCACTGGTGAGACTGTTGGAATCATTGGTCAGACAGGTGCTGCAAAAAGTACCCTGGTGCAGCTGATTCCAAGACTCTATGAGGTGATAAGCGGTAATATTATCATCGACGGCCATCCCATATACGAATATACCCAGGACCATTTAAGGGATTCCATTGCCATGGTGTTACAGAAAAATACCCTTTTTTTCCGGCTCGGTGAAGGAAAATCTTTACTGGGGAAAAGAGGATGCAACGGATGAAGAAATAGAAAGAGCATGCAGCATTGCCTGTGTGGACGAATTCATTGACCGCCTGGACCATGGATATGATACGGAGCTGGGGCAGGGAGGTGTTAATGTCTCAGGGGGACAGAAACAGCGGCTTTGCATTGCAAGAGCCATATTAAAAAGCGCCAAAGGTGCTTATTCTGGATGATTCCACAAGCGCCCTTGACACCGAGACAGAAGCAAAAATAAAAGAGGGCCTGGAAAAATCCCTTCCTGGAATGACAAAGATCATTATCAGCCAGCGGATCTCCTCTATCATGGATGCCGACCAGATCATTATTCTTGATGACGGAAAAATAAATGCCATTGGAACCCATGAACAGCTTCTGGCCGATAATGAAATATATCAGGATATTTATTTTCACAGCAGAAAGGAGGCGGCCAGTCCTTATGAAGAATACCGGACATGTAAAACCCCAAGACACAAAAAAAGCCATGGTAAAGCTTTTGAGATACATCGGCCATTACAAGTTTTCCATGCTGTTCATAGCGATTCTGGTAATCATCAGTGCATTTTCGGGAATCATGGGAACCTATTTGCTGAAACCAGTCATAAACGAATATATTCTGCCGGGAAATATACCCGGTCTTGTGAGAATGATTTTTATCATGGGGCTGATCTATCTGGCGGGAGCATTTCCTGTCTGCTTTATAACCGAATGATGGTCCACGTTTCCCAGCAGGTGGTCAGTGAGATAAGGATAGACTTATTCCGCCATACCCAGAAGCTGCCTTTGGAATTTTTTGATACCCATACACACGGGGATCTGATGAGCCATTTTACAAATGATGTGGACACCATCTCGGAAGCGCTCAACAACAGCTTCACATTACTGATCCAGAGCTTTATCACTTCCGCAGGTACCATTATCATGTTAATTCTCCTGGACTGGAAGCTGTCATTAATCGTTGTATTTTTTTCTTCTGATTATGTTGATATATATTCGTCACAATGGAAAGCTCAGCAAAAAGTATTTTGCAGAGCAGCAGAAAAATCTGGGAAATATTAATGGTTATGTAGAGGAAATGGTGGAAGGGCAGAAAGTAGAAAAGATTTTCCGCCATGAAAAACAGGACCTTAAAAAATTTTGTGAACTGAATGAGAAATTGAGGATTTCCTCTACAATGGCTGCAACCTATACAGGCATTACCGTTCCTACGATTGTTTCTCTTTCTTACATTAATTATGCCATTTCTGCCTGTGTGGGCGGACTGTTTGCTCTTTCCGGACTGATTAATATGGGTACTCTGGCCTCCTATCTGGTTTATGTCAGGCAGAGTGCCATGCCCATGAACCAGTTTACCATGCAGATCAATTTTCTTATGGTGGCGCTGGCCAGTGCAGAAAAGATTTTTAATATGATGGAGGAAGAGCCTGAATGCGATGAAGGAACCGTCACCTTAAAGAGGGTGGTGCAGGAGGCAGATGGGAGCCTTAAGGAAACGGATGTTTATACCGGTTCGTTTGCCTGGAAGGTTCCTGACCGGGACCGCGGATATCTTCTGGTCCCTTTAAAGGGCGACGTCCGATTCCACGATGTGATTTTCGGTTATACAGGCGGAAACACTATTTTAAACGGCATCAGCCTGTATGCCACGCCAGGTCAGAAGATCGCATTCGTCGGTTCTACCGGCGCGGGCAAGACGACCATCATCAACCTGATCAACCGATTTTATGAATTAAATGGAGGAACCATAACCTATGATGGAATCGATATCCGAAATATAAAAAAGGATGATTTAAGGCGTTCCATCTCTCTGGTCATTCAGGAAACCCACTTATTTACCGGAAGCATTGCCGATAATATCCGGTATGGAAGGCTGAATGCTTCCCATGAAGATATCCTGGCCGCCGCAAAAATCGCAAATGCGGATTCCTTTATAAGGCGTCTTCCAAAAGGATATGATACTATGTTAGAAAGTGACGGCAGCAATTTATCACAGGGACAGAGGCAGCTGATCGCCATTGCCAGGGCTGCCATATCACAGCCGCCTGTTCTTGTCATGGATGAAGCCACCAGCTCCATTGACACACGAACGGAAAAACTCATTGAAAAAGGTATGGATGCCCTTATGAAAGACCGGACGGTATTTGTCATTGCCCACAGGCTTTCCACCGTAAGAAACTCAGACGCCATTTTGGTTCTTGAAAAAGGAGAGATTATTGAGCGGGGCAGCCATGACGAATTGCTGCAGGAAAAAGGGAAATATTATCAACTGCATACAGGACAGTTTGAATTAGAATAGGGCACAACCTGTTTTATGACTTATTTGTGCCTTCAGCGAAGGGAAAGGGATGAAAAATATATGAAGCGACATAATGTGAGAGAGCTATTGGTTCGTGAAGAAAAGGCCAGAAAACAGATTGTTTCCCCGCTTCTGTCAAATATCGGATTGACGCCTGGGCAGGGACATGCCAGGGTCTTATATCATCTTTTACAAAAGGACCATGTCACCCAAAAAGAGCTGGCAGACCGATGCCTTTTCGATGCGGCCACCATGTCAAGAAATATAGACAAACTGCAGGATATGGGGTTCCTTCTCAGGGAAAATAATCCGGACTGCAGACGTTCCGTTCTGATCAGTCTTACAGAAAAAGGGGTTGCTGAAGCCGAAGAGGTAAGAAAAGTATTTCAGCAGTTTGAAGAACTTATCTGCGACCATATTCCAGAAGAAGAAATAGCCGTATTCTGTAAAGTGTTAATGAAAATGTGTGACAATCTGGAAGCATATTAAATTCCGGTAAGCGGTGAAAACAAAGGAGAGTGCAGCACAATGTCATGAAATCAGCGGCCATTTCGCCCAGAGCCTGCTTTTTGGAATACCTCCATAGCAGTTATGCCCTTTGAATGATTGGCCGCTGTTACATGCAGTTATTATGCGTTCAGCTCTTTTTCTAGAAATGCTTTGATATAAGGGGTGGTTTCTTCACTTAGTGCAGGCATGAACGCCATGTAACGACATTTTTGATGATGTTCCTCATCTAAAAGGAAGTCATATCCCATGAGACATTTAGAGTTGCATTCCTCCGGATTTATTAACCGCTTACACACAGATGCTTTTTTTATTTCTTTTTTTCATTATCTCCGGTAAAGTATTTAAAAAGGTTTCATAAGCTTTTACGTGCTCCGGATATATTCGTAATCTCATTCCTGTTTTCCGAAACACAAAAGTTGCTAAGACTTTTTTTGTAGTCTCAAGTTTATAAGAAGCGATTACTCCATTTTTTGCAGGCTTGATTTCACATTTACAATTATTTTGTGTAAGGTAATCATTTATTTCTATAACGAAATCTTTATAACGATCGTCTACTGCTTTAAGAAAAACATTAAAGTTTTCATTTGTCCTATCCAAGATGCCCTCCTGATTATTTTTTTTAATAACGGGTATCCACACTTCAAATCTTGCATTTTGAGGGTCAGGATTTAAATAGACCTCAATATCCGGTCCATTATCATATTCGTATCCAGAAGTGGGAAGCCATTCGGTGACAATTCGCTTCTCCAGTTCTTGTATTGCTTGGGGGCATTGGCCTTCTCCGGAAAATATAGCCCATGTGAAAGGGGGAACAACATATTCCTCCAATGTATCATCAATTTCTTTTGTACTGACAGCGGCGATAAAGTACCGCCATTCTTCCAAGTCATTGCAGACGCTGACCCCTAATATTCCCGCAGGGATCCATCTATCATAGCGGCTAATTTAGGGAGTGTTCCGTCAACAGCAGCCTTGTACCACATTTGAGGTACGATTTCAAAATTCTTTTCAATTTCACGGTGTAAGGGTTGTACCGTACCTGCAATCCGGAACGATTCTTTTTTTTCTATCCGATAGTTCAATTCCTCCACTCCTTTTATTGTTATTTTAAAACTAATGGGCGGATATGATTTTATGGATGCACCGCTTTCTTTTAGAAGGATGGTGCGATTCCATGTATGTTCTGGAAAGCCCGGTTAAAAGCGGTTGGAGAATTATAACCGTATTTAAGCGCAACATCAATAATTTTATTATCCCCATTCTGCAGATCAACCGCGGCCAGGGACATGCGCCTGCGCCTGATATATTCAGATAAAGGCAGATTTGCCATATATGCGAACATTCTTTGAAAATGATAAGTAGAACAGCAGGCTAATTTTGCAGCTTGTTCATAGTCTATCTCTTCCGTTAAATGCTCCTCAATATAGTTCATTGACTTATTTAATCCCTCAATCCATTCCATAAAATCAATCCTTTCACATATATTGTATTTGTGATCTATTGGCCTGTCCTCTCTTTTTATGTACAAATTAGAGAGGAGATGTGTAACAAGTGCTGTGGATTCTATTATAATTATTTAAAAACAGATAAACAATCATTATATTACTTTTATATATTTATCTGCCTGTTAGTTGCTTGTCTCGTTATCCTGTGTTTGACAGTTGCTTTCATATGTTCCCTGAGTACTGCCTTCCGGTTTATTTCTTTAAAGGCTGCCAAATGCCAGTGATCTGCTTGGGGAGGGATAAAGTTCGTACATCCCTTTTTTTCACAGCTGCCTATGAAGTACTCCTTTTTTTTCCGGAAACCTTTCTTGTTTAAACCCTAAAACCAAGTTGTTCAGGAAGATTATTAGACCTATATAAGTATAGAAGGAAACGTCCGTTAATCGCTTTTAGAGCGTCCATATGGCTGCATGGCTACAAGGTAATGAAGACAGGGGATTGGAGGGCAGAAGCGGCATATAAGGCCTTATAAGCTTGAGTTATATAAAGCGGGGAGTGGGAGAGGAGCAGGCAGCATTGACTGCAAGCAGCCGATGGGTATTGTAAAGGGGTATGTGCAAAGGGAAATATTGAATAAATCTGGAATTAGAGAAAAAAGGATCCTGAATCCGCATCAGCATTCAAGGAAAACTGGATTCAGAAACCGTACTGAGATAGTAATAGGAGATAGAATATTCATTATGTGATAGTTATGAGGGGAGATTTCCTAACAGGTCTTATGTGAGGCTGGTGAGAAAGATCCTCATATCGGTAAAACAGACAAAGCAAAAGACCGGGAGAATCATCTGATTTCCCGGTCTTTTCCGATGCATTCATGAGACACCGGGGACTCGAACCCCGGACAACTTGATTAAAAGTCAAGTGCTCTACCACCTGAGCTAGTATCCCATACTGGGCTAGTTGGATTCGAACCAACGAGTGCAGGAGTCAAAGTCCTGTGCCTTACCGCTTGGCGATAGCCAATAAAACTTGTGATAAAAAAAATTCCCTAGGAAGGGAAAGGTGAGTACAGGGATTCGAACCCTGGGCCTCCAGAGCCACAATCTGGCGCGATAACCAACTTCGCCATACCCACCATAAAATTTTCACATCTTGGTCAGAGATGTGAAACGAGCCTGAAGGGATTCGAACCCCCGACCCACGGCTTAGAAGGCCGTTGCTCTATCCAACTGAGCTACAGACTCAAAAGCGGGTGATGGGAATCGAACCCACGTATCTAGCTTGGAAGGCTAGTGTTCTACCATTGAACTACACCCGCAAAAGGCAAGAGAAACTAAAACTACCATTGACGGTTTTTCTCTTAAATCGGGGTGACAGGATTCGAACCTGCGACCCCCTGGTCCCAAACCAGGTACTCTAGCCAAGCTGAGCCACACCCCGATAGTGAAAGTATTTTTTTGTCTTTCTCTTAGTTGCTTTTCCGCAACGCAAGAGTTATTATATATGATGGATATCATTTTGTCAATAATATTTTAGAAAAAAAATTTCAAATTCGTTATAAAGCCTGTATTTATGCGGTTTTTAAGGGAAAAATACCCCTGAAATGGGAGGAACCGGCAGGTACATATCATGTTCCTGCCGGTTGAGTATGAAAAATAAAAAGTCAATGTTAAAAGGGTGGGGTTCCTTTTCAATAATTAGTATACGCGGAAAATATGACGGAAGTTTGACTAAGCCATAAACATTTCATAAAAAAACTAAAAGAATTATGAGGAATATTTGAAGAAACAGAAAGTTTGCTTTTTTTAGCTCTGGAATAGTCAAGCAGATATTCGCAATCCGCGACCCTGCTTGCTCATAACCGAATAGCGGCTATCGCTGCTTGTGTCGGTTAAAAAAAGAAGAGGTCGTCTCTTTATCTTCCTTATGATATAATGGATCCAGATGAAAACGTGGTACAGCTCACAACAGAAAGAAGGATTTAGAATGAAGTACTGGGAAGTTTATGAAAGCAAAATAGGACCTCTTACCTTATTATGTAATGATGAAGCGCTTCTAAGTATAGATTTTGGAAGATCAGAGCCTAAGGAAGCCATAAAAAAACGAACCGGGCTGATTGAAAAAACCATCAGTCAATTGGAAGAATATATGATTGGAAAGAGAAAGACCTTTGATCTGCCTCTTAAGCCGGAAGGAACGGAATTTCAAAAAAAGGTATGGGACGCACTTTTAACAATTCCCTATGGAGAAACGAAAAGCTATAAGGATATTGCAGTTCAGATTCATAATCCCAAAGGATGCCGTGCTGTGGGAATGGCAAATAACCGAAATCCCATACCTGTCATCATTCCCTGCCACCGGGTGATCGGAGCCAATGGAAGCCTGGTGGGATATGGCGGAGGCATGGACATAAAGGTGAAATTGCTGGAGCTGGAACGCCCGGCTGCTTCTCTATATAATTATTAAGAATTTTTGGTGATTCTTTCAGTTCCTTTAATCCCCTATACATTTGATTCAGATAATGTTATAATCCTCATCGTCACCAGGAATAAGATTGATGATGAGGAGTGATTAAAATGAGAAAAAAACAAAATGCTGGCAGTAATTGCAATCGCATGGCAGTCATGATGGCGGCTACGGCCTGTGGATCAAAAGATAATGGGAAGTCCTCACAGGATAATCCTACAGAAGTCAGTGCCGCTGAGACGAAAGTAACAGGAGATGAATCAGCAGGTACAGATGAAACTACATTAGGTGAGGATGATTCTGACAGTGAGGAAGATGGAAACGCCGAAACTACGGAAACGACTGCTTCTGATGCAGGAATCCTGTCTTCCGGTGTCTTTACTTCCAAATCCGGAAAATATCAGATTACACCGCCCCAGGGCTGGACCATTGAGGACGACGGAGATGAAAGCGCAGTGGCATTCACCTCTTCCAATGGCAGCGATATTCTGGAAGTTACTTATGTAGAAGGCGATGAGGCTGACGGAGCCAGAGAGGTCTATCCGGATACCATGGAAGAGTACAAGGAATTAGTCAGCCGTGGTGAGGATATGGAATTTGTCCGTTATAATGTAGAAAACGGCAGCGACGGAAGCCAGACCTTCCGTTATGCGATCCGGTATAAGACTTCTCAGGATGGGGTCCGCTACTATGCAATTTCCGGTTCCTACAATGCTGCTACAAAGAAATATATCAGTGCGGCAGGAACGGTTGAATCACCGGACAGCGCGGTAGAAGGCCAGATTGAGGCAGCTCTGGATACCTTGAAACTGAAATAAAGCTGGAATATGATATCAAAAAACAGGGGCTAAAGCGGAAATGTCTGCTTTAGCCCCTGTTTTTATAGTTTCATAAGGATGCCGTTAAGGAGAGCCACATCCTCCTCCTGGTGGGTGCTTATGATGACCAGCTTGTCACGGGTTTTTTTCTTTGATATATTGGATTACGGTCCGTTTTGTGTTCTCATCAAGACCGGTAAAGGGTTCGTCCATTAAGACCATGCCGCAAGGGACCGACAAGGCTCTTACAATGGCGACACGGCGCTTCATTCCGCCGCTTAAGGTGGATACGGGGCGGGATAAGGCTTCTTCCGGAAGAAGCCTTAAAGCTCCTCTCTGGCCTGTTTTCTGCTTTGGGAGGAACGGCCGGGAATTACCATGGTAATGTTGTCGACCGGAGTAAATGACTCGCACAGACGGTTCTCCTGAAACACGGCGGAGGCTCTTGTGCCTTGAAGCCCTTCAATGGAGCCGGAGTCAGCCTGCTCAAGTCCCAGAAGGATACGTAAGAATGTGGTTTTTCCAGATCCTGAGGGCCCCATAAGACAGCAGATCTGGCCGGAATGAAGGGAAAGCTTTACCTGCATGAACACTTTAAGACTTCCAAAGGATTTGGACAGATGATTCACCTTTAATTCCATGGGTCATACCTCCTGTTTTTTTATGGGATTTCAAGCCGGCATCTGCAAGGCTTAAAAGCCATAAAAAGAATTTTTCGAAAAGGGCGCTGATCACGATAATGACCAGGGTCCAGGCAAAAAGGTCTGCAGTACTTAAATAAATTTTTGCCATATAGAGCTTTTCGCCGATGGAATGGTTTGGGACTCCGATCACCTCTGCAGCGACTCCGGATTTCCAGCCCATGCCCAAAGCCACCCTGCAGCCGCTTATAAGGTAGGGGAGAAGGGCGGGGCGGTAAATATAAAAGAGCTTCTTTTTGCCTTGCATATGGAAAACCCGGGCCATTTCCAAAAGTTTTGGATCAGTACTCTTAAATCCTGCCATGGTATTTATGTAAATAATGGGGAATACCACAAGAAAGGCAATAAAAACGGACAAATTCTCAGAACCTACCCAGATCAGGCCAGTATGACAAAAGAAGCCACCGGAACCGACTTGATCAGGGACATAAGCGGTTCCAGCAAGTCCTTCAAAAGGGGGAAACGCCATGCAGCTCCCCCGGCCAGGATTCCTGTCACAAAAGCCAGGAGGAATCCAAGGCTTATCTTTCCAAAGGAGAGGGCAATGGTTTTCCAGAAGCCGGACATGGCTGCCTGAATCCATAAAGCCTGGATTACCTCCAAAGGGCCTACCAGTATGATGCTGTTGTGCACGAACATGCTTGCTGCCTGCCATGCCAGAAGCCAGAGAAAGATGATACCGGCCTTTTTAACCGGGAGAGCTGTTGGTTTCATAATGGGAATCTCCTTATAAAGCTTTGCCTTAATTACGGCATATAGTAGAAATCATCGGCTGGCAGCGTTCCGCCCACGGAAGACGGCTCCATATCGAAAAGAACCTTTAAATAACCGCTTAACAGGGACTTCATCTGGTCTCCGTCCACATAGGTGATGCTGCAGTATGGGATGGCTTTTTCAGCAACAGGGGCTTTCTCAATAATTCCGGCAGCAGCTACCAGAGCCGCGGTTTCGGTTACATTGGCATTGGAAAATTCAGCGGATTCCTTATGCTCCGCCATAAAGGCAGCAATGGATTCCTGGTGGTCTTTGATCACGTCATTGCGGCAGATGGTAACTCCGGTCACAAGGCTGCCGCCGCTTTCACCGGCTGTGGAATCCCATTCCTTTGTCAGGTCAAGAACCATTTTAAGGGCGTCATTCTGAGCATGGCTGCTGTTACAAAGGGCTGTGGAAGAAGACCCACTGCATCAGGCTTTTCCTTCAGGATCGAAGCGACCTCAGCGGCTTCGGATTTATATTCCAGGGTTACGTCGTCAGTGGTTAAGCCGTTGGCTTTAAGCACATGCTGAAGGGCATAGTCCGGTGTGGTTCCCTTGCCGGTTAAGTAAACGGTCTTTCCCTTTAAGTCTGCAGCTGTTTTGATGGAATCATCGGCAGATACCCCGTAGAGAACACCCAGGGTGTTAATATCCAGGACGGTCACCTCATGATTGGTTTTGTTATAAATGATAGAGGCCATATTGGCGGGTACAAGTGCGACATCCAATTCCTTGTTTACAATTTTTCCAAGGAGTTCATCGGCAGCAGTCACCATGGTAAAATCATAGGAGCCTTTTGCATCGCCTTTTTCAGACTGGTCCATCAGCTTTACAAGGCCCATGGAGGTAGGCCCTTTCAGGGAACCGATTTTTAAGGTATAGCTGTCGGCAGGTTTTTGGGCTTCAGACGTTTCTTCTGCTGTCTCAGAGGCGGTTTCCTTTTCTGAGGCAGAGGCTGCCTGGGTATTTTCGGTGCCGCCCTTTGCACAGCCGGAGAGAAGGGCAGCCGTTACGGCAAAAGCCGTTAAAACTGATAATACTTTTTTTCATAATGATCCTCGCTTTCTGTCCGTACCTGTCATGGTCTTTTTTTTACGATTATCGAAAAATCCCACACCAACAGGCATGGGATTTCCGGTTTACGTATTCTCCTCGCCTTCGCCGTCAGGGATCCTTCCGGGTTAGTACGAACACCTTCAGTATATCATTATTCCCCCATATTTGTCAAAATATAGATACAGATATATGAGGAGATGTGGTATACTGTATATACCTATGTCTATCAAGTCTGACAGGAGTGTGAAACACCCTGCGGGTATCCCTGAATGCCCCAAAAGTGTGGACGGTAACAATGAAACACCCTGGGGGTATACCTGTATGTCCGAAAGACGTGGACGGTAACAATGAAAGGAGAAAAAGGTATATGAATGAAGTATATGAAAAGCTTAAGAATTGTTTGGAAAGTGTACGGGAGAAAACTGACTTTGTCCCGGAAATAGCTCTGATCCTGGGGTCTGGCCTTGGGGAATATGCAGAGGAGATAAAGGTGGAGGCATCCATTGATTATAAGGACATTGAAGGATTTCCGGTATCAACGGTGGCAGGACATAAAGGAAGGTTTGTATTCGGATATGTAAACGAGGTTCCGGTTGTCATCATGCAGGGGCGGGTACATTTCTATGAGGGGTACCCAATGACGGATGTAGTGCTTCCGGCCAGGCTGATGGGCCTTTTGGGAGCAAAGGTCCTGTTTCTGACCAATGCCTGCGGCGGTGTAAATAAGGAGTTTAAGCCAGGAGATTTCATGCTCTTAAGGGATCATATTGCAAGCTTTGTTCCATCTCCGTTAATCGGGGCTAATTTAGAAGAGCTGGGGCCCAGATTTCCGGACATGAGTGATGTTTACAGCAAAGAGCTGCAGCAGATCATCAGAGGGGCAGCAGGAGAAGAAGAGATCAGTCTTAGGGAAGGTATTTACATGCAGCTTTCCGGCCCGGCTTATGAGTCTCCGGCAGAGGTACAGATGTGCCGCATTCTGGGAGCTGATGCTGTGGGAATGAGCACAGCCTGTGAAGCGGTAGCTGCAAACCACATGGGAATGAAGGTTTGCGGTATTTCCTGCATCACCAATATGCCTGCGGCATTACGGATCAGCCTTTAAGCCATGGAGAGGTACAGGAGACAGCAGACCGGGTTGCACCTTTGTTTAAACGGCTGATTACAGCTTCTATTACAAAGATCGCGGGCAAATAGGAACGAAAGGCACAGGCAAGAGGTCTTGGAACCGGGGATAGCATGAATCCTTCCATGACTCTTGCCTTTGCCGGCCTTCCGGCGGCTTTCAAAGCTGCGGTTTCATACATATGGCCTGATTGACGCAGAGAAGCAGGAGATTGCAGAGACAATTATTTCCTGTATTTGAAAAAGAACAGGAAACCGATAAAAAAATTATTGATAAAAATATAACGATATGCGATAATATTTAAAAAGGGCAATCAAATGCAAGGTATTTAATTGGAGGGAGAATATTCATGAGAGTAACAATTTGTATAGGGAGCGCATGCCATTTAAAGGGTTCCAGAGAAATCATCGCCCAGCTGCAGACCCTTGTGAAAGAGAACCGCCTGGAGGATAAGGTGGACTTAAACGGTTCCTTTTGCTGCGGTGACTGCGTAAATGGCGTTTGTGTGACCGTGGAGGGTCAATTATACTCTTTAAAACCAGAAGATACAAAGGAGTTTTTTGACAAAGAAATCATGGGGAGGCTGTAATCATGGGAATCATTGATTTCAAGGCTACTAAATGCAAGCATTGCTATAAGTGTATTCGTAACTGCGAAGTCAAGGCAGTCATGATTCGGGATGAGCGGGCTGAAATTATGCCGGATAAGTGCATTTTATGCGGAAAATGCATGCAGGTCTGTCCCCAGTCGGCTAAAACCCTGGTAAGTGATTTAGAACTGGTAAAGGGCTTTATTGACGCAGGCTCCGGACGGTCATCTCCCTGGCCCCGTCTTATATGGGCTTGCTAAGCTATAAGACTATCGGCCAGGTAAACGGGGCGCTTCGGAAGCTGGGATTTGAGGACGTCCGGGAGACTTCGGAGGGAGCGGCTGTTGTAACAGCGGAATATGCAAGGCTTTTAGAAGAGGGGGAGATGGAGAATATCATCACCACCTGCTGTCCCAGCGTCAACGATTTAATTGAGATTTATTATCCCCAGCTGATTCCATATATGGCTCCTGTGGTATCTCCTATGATTGCCCATGGAAAGATGATAAAAGAAGAACTGGGACCTGAGGTAAAGGTGGTTTTTTCTTGGACCATGCATAGCAAAGAAAAAGGAAGCAGGAGACCCCCGCCATGATGGTATATTGATGCTGTCCTGAATTTCAATGATATTTCCAGATGGCTTTCCGAAGAGGAAATCACCATTGAAGACTGTGAGGATGTCCCGTTTACCAGATCCCAGAGTCAACCGCCTTTATCCGGTTACCAATGGAGTGGTGAATTCTGTTCTTGCCACGGAAGAGGGACGGGATGGATACCGGAAGTTTTATGTCCATGGCAGCCTTAACTGCATGGATCTATGCGAAAGCATGATGCGGGGAGGAATTAAAGGCTGCTTTATTGAGATGAATATGTGCTCTGGCGGCTGCATAAAAGGGCCCACCGTGGATGATGAGAGCGTATCCAGATTCAAGATCAAGCTTGATATGGAGGATGCCATTGAAAAGGAACCGGTGCCGATTGAGGAGCTGAACCCTGTCCTGGAACGTATTTCCTTCAGGAAGTTGTTTATGGACCGGGCGCCAAGAGATGTCATGCCAACGGAAGTCCAGATCCAGGAGATATTAAAGATGACCGGAAAGACCAGGCCTGAGGATGAGTTAAACTGCGGTGCCTGCGGATATTCCACCTGCCGGGAAAAGGCCATAGCAGTTTTCCAGAAAAAGGCGGAGCTTAATATGTGCATTCCGTTTATGCACGAAAAGTCAGAGTCCTTATCCAATCTGGTGATGCAGACCTCTCCCAATATTGTTCTGATTGTGGATAAAGATATGAAGATATTAGAGTATTCTGCAGTGGGGGAAAAGTATTTTGGAAAGACCAGGCAGGAAGCCTTAACCATGTATTTATATGAGTTTATTGATCCTTCTGATTTTCAGTGGGTTTATAATACCCATCAGAAGATCCATGGAAAAAAGGTGACTTACGGGGAATACCGTATTTCCACTCTTCAGAATATTATATACATCGAAAAAGAAGATGTGGTATTAGCCACCTTCATAGATATCACCAAAGAGGAAGAACAGGCAAGGCAGGAATACGAAAAGAAGCTGGAGACCATTGAACTGGCACAGAAGGTCATTCACAAGCAGATGATGGTGGCCCAGGAAATTGCAGGTCTTTTAGGGGAAACCACTGCGGAGACCAAAACTACCTTAACAAAGCTTTGCAGATCCTTATTGGATGAGGGAAGTGAAAGTGAGGTCAAGTGATGGGAGTTACCGTTGATGTTGCATACATGAGCCTGAATAAATTCAAGGAAGTATTGTGCGGTGATAAGGTAGAGCTTTTGCAGACCGAGGATTCCAATATCATGATTCTCGCCGACGGCATGGGCAGCGGGGTAAAGGCCAACATTTTAGCGACCATGACCTCCAAGATTCTTGGAACCATGTTCTTAAATGGCGCGACCCTTGATGAGTGTGTGGAAACCATTGTAGAAACTCTTCCGGTATGCCAGGTGCGCCAGGTGCCTATTCGACCTTCAGCATCCTTCAGGTATTTCATGACGCGAAGCCTATCTGGTAGAATTTGATAATCCCGGCTGTATCTTTATCAGGGACGGAAACCTGGTTTCCATACCCCAAAACGTCAGGGTCATCCGTGATAAAAGGATCAATGAATACCGTTTTAGGGTGAAAAAAAGGCGATGCGCTGATCCTGATGAGCGACGGGACCATCCATGCAGGAGTTGGGAAACTTCTGAACTTTGGCTGGCTGTGGGAGGATGTTGCTTCCTATGCGGTGAAGCAGTACCGCCTGACCATATCCGCAGCCCGTCTTGCTTCTGTTTTGAGCCGTGCCTGTGATGAACTGTATCAGTACCGGCCCGGCGATGATACTACGGTTGCTGTCATGAGGATCATTGACCGCAAGCCGGTGCATTTGATGACAGGCCCTCCAAAAAAAGCCGGAAGATGACTGCAGTATGGTGAATGATTTTATGTCAGGAGACGATACTGCAAAGAAAGTTGTCTGCGGAGGGACCAGTGCAAATATTGTTTCCAGGGTAACCGAAAAGAAGCTGTCAGTTTCCCTGGATTATGATGACCCGGAAATTCCGCCCATTGCTTATATCGACGGAATTGAACTGGTTACGGAAGGTGTTTTGACTTTAAATAAAGTTTTAAAGCTTTTAAAGCGTTATGTGGAGAATGAATCCGTTACAGAGGAGTTTTTCCTGGAACTGGATAAGCCAAACGGCGCTTCCATGGTAGCGAAGATGATCATTGAGGATTGTACGGAGCTTAATTTATACGTGGGAATGGCCATTAACAGCGCTTATCAGAACCCTGGCCTGCCCTTTGATTTGGGGATACGCCAGAATCTTGTGGAGCAGTTAAAGCATGTAGTGGAAGAAATGGGGAAAAGGGTTATAGTAACCTATTATTAAATTGGAATAGACATTGATACAGCCACGAAATGTGGAAGTTACAAGGAGGAAAAATATGGCAACAAATGATGCAACATTACTTCGTATAAAGCATCAGGTTTTAAATGAAGTGGCGAAGCTTGCATGGGAAGGGAAGCTGGAGGCAGAAAGGAATGAGATTCCTTATAAGATCATTCCAGGCCCCAAGGCCCAGTTCCGCTGCTGCATTTACAGGGAACGGGAAATCATCAGAGAAAGAATCCGCCTGGCGGAAGGCCTCTGTCCCAGCGGAAGGGATACGAAAAACGTAGTTCAGGTAATCAGCTCTGCCTGCGAGGACTGTCCCATTACCCGGTATGTGGTAACCGATAACTGCCAGCTGTGTATGGGCAAGGCGTGCCAGGGTTCCTGTAATTTTGATGCCATCAGCATGGGACGTGACCGTGCCTATATTGATCCTGATAAATGCAAGGAATGCGGAAAATGTTCTCAGGCATGTCCTTATAATGCCATTGCGGACCTGACCCGGCCATGTAAAAAGAGCTGCCCTGTAGATGCCATCACCATGGATGAAAACGGCATTGTGGTCATTGACGAGAGCAAATGCATCCAGTGCGGTGCCTGCATTCACGGCTGTCCCTTCGGAGCCATTGATTCCAAGACATTTCTTGTGGATGTCATTAACCTTATTAATGCAGGGAAACGGGTGGTTGCCATGGTCGCTCCGGCGACGGAAGGCCAGTACGGCCCGGAAATCACCATGGCAAGCTGGAGAACGGCCTTAAAGAAAATCGGCTTCCAGGATATGATTGAGGTTGCCCTGGGCGGCGATTTAACCGCTGCAGCAGAAGCAGAAGAATGGGCGGAGGCTTATAAGGAAGGCAGGAAGATGACTACCTCCTGCTGTCCGGCATTTGTAAACATGATTAAACAGCATTATCCTATGCTCCTTGAGAATATGTCCACCACCGTATCTCCTATGTGTGCCGTATCCAGAATGGTGAAGGAAAAGGACCCGGAGACGATTACTGTTTTCATTGGGCCGTGTATTGCAAAGAAGAGCGAAACTCTGGATTTGAATATTATGGACAACGCAGATTATGCCCTGACCCTGGGAGAGATTGGGGCAATGATGGCAGCAAAGGGCGTGGAACTTGAGCCGGAGGAAAATACTTATCAGGCCGGATCCGTATTTGGTAAGCGTTTTGGAAATGGCGGCGGTGTGACTGCGGCTGTTCTGGAATGTTTAAAGGAATCGGAAGAAAGCACGGATATAGAAGTCCTTAAATGCAATGGGGCTGCTGAATGCAAGAAAGCTTTAATGCTCCTTAAGATTGGCAGGCTTCCAGGAGACTTCATAGAAGGAATGGCATGCGTGGGAGGCTGTGTAGGCGGCCCAAGCAGGCATAAGAGCGAGAATGAAGCAAAGAAAGCCCGTGATCTGCTGATCAAACAGGCAGACGGAAGGGAAGTTCATGAGAACTTACGAAACCAGGGCCTTCAGGAAGTACCGATGCACAGGCATTAATAAAAAGCTATGGCTGTCCCATTTACGGGAACACCCATAGCTTTTTATTTTACATTCCTGCGAACTGGTTCTTAACTTTGGAAAGTTTCTGCTGTTCTGCCTGATCTGTGGTATACCATCCCTTTGCGGACATTTTTTTTGTAGATATCGCTTTGCATGCACAGGCTGTCGTTTAATGCGGTGTCAAAAGTCTGATGCACGTTCATGGTAGGGGATTCAATGGTTCCATGCAGGTATAAGTCACACACTCCTTTTGCGGTGTGGAGCAGATTCTCCATAATAGTCTTGTCATCCATATGTGATTCCTCCTTACACTAAGTTATAGAAGCTGTCGAAAATCTGCTGGTGCTTCTGCATAAGCTGCTGTGCACAAGCTTTTAATTCAGGATCCTGCAGATTCTGTGTCGCTTCCTGACACTGGGTTTTAAAAATTTTTCATGACCAAGAGCATCTTCAATATAATTTAATTCTTTTGGGCTCATGTCTCATCACCTCCAGTCTTAGTATGGAGCTTTTCACATAATCCATGCACTCTGGGATTAATTCTTTATTGGTGGATAAAAATGGAAATATTATGTATTCAAAATTAATTGTTTAAGCGCCTGATAATATCATACGCTTTATCTTCATTCCTGACAAAGCCCTGAACGGTCGTATCGATTCCGCTGTTATTGCTGAAATCCACAAAGGCACTGCGGAGCTTTTCCATGAGCATGGAGGGCATGTCCTTTCTGACGGCCAGGGCATCCTTGGGAATTTCCTCTGTACGGGCAATAATGATCAGTTCATCCGTGAAAAGTCCGTCTGCATGCGCCTGATTGTAAACCTCGTCATAGGTTGCGCCCGCGTCCACTTCTCCGGCCAGAATGGCGTTGACAACATTATTGTGATTGCCTAAGAAGACGACCTTTTCAAAAATGGTGTCCGGATCCATATGGTTTTGCTTCATCATATCCCGGGCGTACAGATAACCGGACGCGCTTTTTTTATCGACGTAGGCAAAGGTCTTTCCTTTTAAGTCATTGAGGGAATGCACCCTGCCGTCCTTGCGGGCCACAATGTACCCTTGGTAGGAGCAGCGGCCCTGGACCTTGGGAGTAACGAGCACATTTGCCCCACATTTTTCATGGGCGTTGACATACGCAAACGGAGAAAACCAGCCAACGTCAATGATGCTCTTTTCCACACTTTCACTGAGTGCGTCATAGCTTCTGACAATAAGGGGGCGGCATTTCAGTCCCACGCTTGCGCATACCTGCTCGAGGATGGGCACATAGGTTTTGCGGATACGTTCGGGCTCGACAAAGGGATTGACACCAAAGATAATTTCATCCGGCTTTTTGAAAACCATGGCATCCTGCTGCAGTATTTCCGCAGTTTCGCCGATTTTGTTGCAGAAGGAAAGAATGGTTTCGTTTTTCTTCTGCTGGACATTTACCATATCAATGGCGGAGCTGGAAACATGGTGGGTCTTTTGTACCGCCTCTGCGACATTTTCCACTGCGTTTTCAATCTCAGCTGCCGTATTCTTCTGAATCAGCGACTCCTGGGTAAGGCCGGAAATCGCCTTCTGAACATCCTTAAGGATCGAGTTGATTTCCTGAATGATCTGAGAGGATTCCGTGACAATGTTGTCCACATTTTTCATCTTGTCACCGATTTCGGTCATGGCTGCGTTGGAGGTCTGTATTTTATCCACAATATTTTTGACCACGCCTTCAATGACGGAGATCGCATCGTTCGTCTGCATCGCGAGCCGCCGGATTTCCCCGGCAACAACGGAAAAGCCCTTGCCAGCCTCTCCGGCCCGGGCGGCCTCTATGGAAGCATTCAGTGCAAGAAGATTGGTCTGGCTGGATATGGTTCGGATAGAGTCCACAATTTCATTGATTTTCGCAGAGGATTTTTTTAAGCTCCAGGTTGCTGTCGGAAGCGGCCTTGATGACCGTTGTAAGATCCAGGATGAAACTCCCGATGCTTCGGAGCGTCTGCTCATTTTTGTCCAGCATTTCAATGGAGTTTTTGGAATGATCCTCGATTTTTATAATCCCGAAATTCAAATTGGTACATGCTCCGACGAGCTCATTGATGCTTGCATTGATTTCTTCTGAACTGGCCGCATTCTGTTCGCTGAGCTTTTCAATCTCATAAGAAACTTTGCAACCTTTTCAAAGGTTTTCATGTTGTCATTGGAAAGCCAGATCAGCTGCTGGGAGTCAAAGCCCATGGTTTCCGCGATCTGAAAAAGCCGTTCCCCCAGGTTGTCCTGATGGACGGGACGGGATTCCCCGCTGTTTTTTCTAAACAGGACGGAGACGGCAGTCAGAATCAGGCTGCTCCCGATCACGGAATAGAGAAAACCGCCCATTCCGCTGAGTTGGAACAATAATCCTGCCGCCTGAAGAATGAGAATTGCAATTATAGAAATAAGGACTGGCTGTTTCGATGTAAAATTCATTTTTCTACCACCTTAGCAATCAAAAATTTTAGTTCAAAATTGATAAAGTTTCATTTCATTACTTTCATTTCTCTTATGTACATAATATTATTTTATTTCAAATCTTATAATCTAACAGTGCTCTGCTAGTTTTCCAGTCAGAATCAGTTCCCGATATATCTACGGCCTTTGTTCATGCAGAAAGCTCAGACGGAGCAGTCCATATTTCCCCAAGTTGCAAGCTCGGCTTTCCCCTTAATTTCAATGTTTGGATAAAGCAGACCGTCAATCTCTGTATATTCAAATTAAAACTTTGCCATAAAGCAAATCCTCCAACAAAGATTATTTACAATTCATCCGTAATCGTTTGGCCATACACTAAACAACTATGATTTTCGTAAACATCCTTATTGGAGGATTTCTAATTATAAAGGGTGTTTTTTTAGTCAGGCGGATATTCGCAATCCGTGACCCTGCTTGATTCGGTTAAATTTCGTTTATTTTCCTCTTTACGTAAGTTGTGTGAAGCAGGTGATGAGCCTTTTCACTTCCCGGCTCTCCAAGGTAGGTTTCATAAAGTTCCTTGATTGCAGGGTTTTCGTGAGATTTACGAATGGTTTTGGCAGCATCTTCATCATAAAGAACCTTGGCGCGCAGGCTGCGGATATCGGTTGTATTGCGCACATAGCCAGGCTGCTGGGGCTGGCCGCCGCCGTTTACACATCCGCCGGGACAGCCCATGATCTCGATGAAGTGATAGTCTGCTTCTCCGGATTTTACCCGGTTAAGGAGTTCTTTTGCATTGCCCAGGCCGGAAGCAACTGCAACATTGACATCCATATCGCCTACACGGTAGGTGGCCTCCTTAATTCCCTCTGTTCCCCGGACATCGGTGAAGTCAGGTCTTTCAAGCTCTTCGCCGGTCAGGCTTTCCACAGCGGTTCTTAAGGCTGCTTCCATAACGCCGCCGGTGGCTCCGAAGATAACGGCTGCACCGGTACCAAGCCCTAACGGTGTATCAAAATCTTCGTCCGGAAGCTCTGTGAACCGGATTCCCGCTTGTTTGATCATTCTGGCCAGTTCTCTGGTGGTCATGGAATAATCTACGTCAGGAGTGCCGTTGGCATCCTGGTCATCTCTTCCGATCTCGAATTTCTTAGCAGTACATGGCATCACGCTGACGGATACAATATCCTCCGGATTCAGACCCATCTTTTCCGCATAGTAGGATTTGGCGATGGCACCGAACATCTGCTGCGGGGATTTGCAGGAGGATAAATTCTCTGTCATATCCGGGAAGTAGTGCTCGCAGTATTTGATCCAGCCTGGAGAACAGGAGGTGATCATCGGAAGAACGCCGCCATTTTGCACACGTTCAATGAATTCATGCGCTTCTTCCATAATGGTTAAATCGGCGCTGAAGTTGGTATCAAATACCTTGTCAAAGCCCAGTCTTCTTAACGCGGCAGCCATCTTGCCTTCCACATTGGTTCCGATGGGATAACCGAATTCTTCTCCCAGGCCTGCACGTACGGCAGGAGCGGTCTGGACGATCACATGCTTTGACGGGTCTGCAATGGCAGCAGCCACTTCGTCAATGCTGCTCTTTTCATAGAGAGCGCCGGTAGGACATACTGCAATACACTGTCCGCAGGAGACACAGCTTGTTTCACCAAGTCCTTTGTCAAAGGGGGAGCCGATAACGGTAGCAAATCCACGCTCATTAGGTCCGATCACGCCGATTCCCTGAACCTTTTCACAGACAGCGGAACAGCGGCGGCACAGGATACATTTGCTGTTGTCACGCACCATATGGGCTGCACTTTCATCAGGGGTTGTAGAAGTTTTTGCTCCATCGTAATAATCATCAACTTCAACGCCCAGTTCCTTACATAAGGTCTGTAACTCACAGTTTCCGCTGCGGACGCAGGATAAACAGGAACGGTCGTGATTGGAAAGGATCAGCTGAAGCGTTTTCTTTCTGTAATCACGCAGCTTGGGTGTATTGGTCCATACTTCCATTCCAGGATTGATTGGGTATACGCAGGAAGCAGCCAGTCTGCCGCCATTGATCTCAACGGTACAGATACGGCAGGCAGCGATTTCATTCATATCTTTTAAAAAGCATAAAGTCGGTATCTCAACATGGGCCAGTCTGGCAGCTTCCAGGATGGTGGAGCCTGCCGGAGCGCTTACGTCCATGCCATTGATTTTTATTGTGATATTCTCCATGATCCAATTTCCCTCCATTATTTCTTGTAGACAGCGTCAAACTTACATTTCTCCATACATACGCCGCACTTGATGCACTTCTCAGGATCAATGACATGTGGGTTCTTAACGGAACCGGAGATAGCGTTAGCCGGACAGTTTCTGGCACAAAGGGTACAGCCCTTACATTTCTCAGCATCAATATGGTAGGAGAGAAGCGCCTTGCACACACCAGCCGGACATGTCTTGTCGATAATATGGGCATTATATTCGTCGCGGAAGAACTTAAGGGTTGACAGAACCGGGTTTGGCGCTGTCTGGCCTAATCCGCAGGCAGAGTTTTCCTTTACATAGTAGCACAGCTCTTCCAGACGGTCTAAATCTTCCAGTTTGGCTTGTCCCTTGGTGATTTTTTCGAGGATCTCCAGCATACGTTTTGTACCGATGCGGCATGGCGTACATTTTCCGCAGGATTCTTCTACGGTGAATTCCAGGAAGAATTTTGCGATATCAACCATACAGTCGGTTTCATCCATTACGATCAGACCACCGGAGCCCATCATGGAGCCGATTGATATCAGGTTGTCGTAATCGATAGGAATGTCGTAATGTTCCATTGGGATACAGCCGCCGGATGGTCCGCCGGTCTGGGCAGCCTTGAACTTTTTGCCGTTTGGAATGCCGCCGCCGATTTCTTCGATGATCTCACGTAGAGTAGTTCCCATAGGAACTTCTACCAGTCCGGTGTTATGGATCTTTCCGCCTAAAGCGAATACCTTTGTTCCCTTGGATTTTTCAGTACCCATGGAAGCAAACCATTCTGATCCGTTTAAGATAATCTGAGGAATATTTGCATAAGTTTCAACATTATTTAAGATGGTTGGCTTGCCGAATAAACCTTTCTGTGCCGGGAACGGAGGACGCGGCCTTGGCTCTCCGCGGTTGCTTCGATGGAAACCATAAGGGCAGTTTCTTCGCCGCATACGAATGCACCGGCACCTAAACGAAGGTCAATGTCAAAGGAGAATCCTGATCCAAAGATATCGTCGCCTAAAAGCTCCATCTCTCTGGCCTGGTCAATGGCGATTTTTAAACGCTGTACGGCGATCGGATACTCAGCACGCACGTAGATATAACCCTGGGAAGCGCCGATTGCGTAGCCGGCAATGGTCATAGCCTCCAAAAGGGCATGAGGATCACCCTCTAATACGGAACGGTCCATGAATGCGCCTGGATCGCCCTCGTCTGCGTTACAACAGACATACTTCTGGTCCGCATCGTTTTGCCTGGCCAGTTTCCATTTGAGGCCGGTAGGGAAACCTGCGCCGCCTCGCCCTCTTAATCCGCTGTCTAAAAGAGTCTGGATCACCTCGTCTGGAGTCATCTCGTAAGAACCTTACCAAGGGCCTGATATCCGCCGGTACCAATGTATTCTTCGATTTCTTCCGGGTTGATGACACCGCAGTTGCGCAGAGCAATTCTGTGCTGTTTCTTATAGAAGTCTGTATCACTTAAAGCCTTAATGCCAGCCGGAGTCACTGTCTCATCATAAAGCAGTCTTTCCACCGGACGGCCTTTTAATAAGTGCTCGGATACGATTTCTGTAATATCATCTTCTTTTACCATTGCATAGAAGGTGGCATCCGGATAAATGATCATGATCGGGCCTAAAGCGCAAAGGCCGTGGCAGCCGGTCTGTACAACGGATACTTCCTGATCCAATCCCTGTTTCTTTAGCTCATCTCTTAATTTAACCATAATCTGCTGGCTTCCGGAGGAAGTACATCCTGTGCCGCCGCAAACCAATACATGTGAACGATACATCCTGTTCCCTCCTTATTTGATGTCAGCTGAAGCCAACGTGTAGTTTTGAACAATATGGCCACCAAGTAAATGCTCTTTATAAACTTCTTCTGCTTTTTCAGGGGTCATCTTGATATAAGTAACTTTTTCTTTCCCAGGTTCCAGAATCTCAACGATCGGTTCATACTGGCATAAGCCGATGCATCCGGTCTGGGTAACGGAAAAACGGTCTGTCATCTGGTTTTCCTGAACCAGGTTTGACAATGTATTAAGAACAGGTCTTGCACCGCTGGCAATTCCGCATGTAGCCATGCCTACCAGAATGCGTGTGCGTCCGTGGTCTTCGCCGCGCATGCTGACCTGACCCTGCATCTTTTCTCGGATTGCTTTTAATTCTTCAAGAGTCTTCATGTTATTCCTCCAATTCAACTTTGATCCGACGGGCCTAAATGGCCGCGCCTCCGTCTGTTTCCAATTTGTTTTCACTGAGATATTCCTTTATGTAAGCCGATACCTCTGGGGTATCAAAGGGGATATCTCCTAAAATCTCGCGGAAGTTTCTGGTATCCAGCTCAAATGACGCCTGGTTGTAACGATAGATATAGAGAAAGTCTGTGTCCGGATGACAGGTGATAAGGGTTTCAATGGTACTGTTTATATCACCAAGGGGCATACGGTCGATATGGGATAGTCCAAAAACAGCGGTTACCACCGTTCCGGTTCCCAGCTCTGACTCAATGGAAAAACTTCCGCCTGTGCTTTCCGCCGCATATTTGAAAAACGGAACGCCAAGGCCCACCTTTCTGGTTTCTCTGGTGGTAAAAAAGGGATCAGTCACCTGATGCACCTGCTCCTTTGTCATGCCGCAGCCGTTGTCCTTAATGGTGACAATCAGCTTATCTGCCCCAGAATCAACAGATACAAGAATGGTAACCAGGGTAGCCCCTGCCCGTGTGGAGTTTTCCGCCACATCCAGAATATTTAAAGAAATCTCTGTCATCATAAGCGTAATTTTTATTCGTACTTAGCAAGAATATCAGGAACATCGTCAGCGGTCAGCCTGCCGTAAACTTCCCCGTTCACCATCATGACGGGAGCCAGGCCGCAGGCACCTACGCAGCGGCAGGAATCAAGAGAATACTTTCCATCCGGTGTGCATTCACCGTTGGTAATTCCAAGGATTTCTTCAATCTTATGGAAGATGTCTCCGGAACCCTTTACATAACATGCAGTTCCAAGACAGACGGATATCTGGTACTTGCCCTTTGGCTGAAGTGCGAACTGGGCATAGAAAGTTGCAACACCATAAATTTTCTCAAGCGGTATGCCCGTTTCATCAGAAATTATGGTCTGGACTTCAATTGGAAGATAGCCATAAATCTCCTGTGCCTTTTGCATGATAGGCATGAGAGATCCCTTTGTGTCTCTTAGCAGGGCGATTGCTTCTTTTAAAGCAGCTTCCTGCTCCTTTGTCCCATTAAACTGGACGCCTTGTTTTTTTACAAGCCATTTGATAACCTCCTTAAAATGTTGCTTATGCAATGTATCTGATATTTTATCATGTTATTGAGAAAAAAATCTATAGTTTAATCAATATTCGACAAAAAAAATAACAATCCTTCCGTGTAATATTTCTATACCTGACGTGCTATTTATGATATAATGATCAAAAATGATATGAATTGCGTGAATTGAGTGAATGAAGGAAAGGGGAGCGTCAATATGACAGTAAAAGATGTGAGAGATACACTTGGTGCCCGGGTGCTGGCAGGAGAGGATCATCTGGATGAGGAGGTCCGGAGTGCCTGCGGATCTGATATGATGAGCGATGTTCTGGCATTTTCCAAGGATCATTCAGTTCTTCTTACAGGACTTTGCAATCCTCAGGTGATCCGTACGGCGGAGATGCTTGACATTGTCTGTATCGTGTTTGTCAGAGGCAAGATGCCGGATGAGTCCATGCTTTTGATGGCGGAGGAACGGGGTCTCATCATTCTGTCCACCGGGCACCGCATGTTCTCGGCCTGCGGCATGCTTTATGAGGCCGGGCTCCATGGAGGTGCGGTTTCATGACGGATATGATAACGTTTCACTACAGGATTTCTCCCGACGATTTTACAAGGGCGGGAGAAGCCAGCAGTGATGTAAAGAGCAAGCTGAAAAAGATGGGGGTCACCCCGGAAGCTGTGCGCAAGGTGGCCATTGCCATGTATGAGGGGAGATCAACATGGTAATCCACGCGCAAGGGGGAGAAATAACCGTTAACATAACTCCGGACCGGATCGAGATGATCCTGGCTGATGTGGGCCCCGGAATACCGGATATCGGTTTGGCCATGCAGGCAGGATATTCCACTGCGCCGGACGCGGTGCGTTCCCTTGGCTTTGGAGCCGGAATGGGGCTTCCGAATATGAAAAGGTATTCGGATGAGATGGAGATCGATACGGTAATAGGAAAAGGAACGACCATTTATATGGTGGTGTATATATAACGCCGCCAAAGCGTGCAGAAACACCCTTCGGGTATACCTTTATGCCCAGAGGACGTGGGCGATAATGTGGAAACACCCTTCGGGTATACCTTTATGCCCAGAGGGCGTGGGCGATAATGCGGAAATGAGGTAAAAAGGTGGATAAATTTTATCATTCGGTAAGGCTTGATGAAGAGCTATGCATGGGGTGCATCAATTGCATCAAACGGTGCCCTACCCAGGCCATCAGGGTGAGAAACGGGAAGGCACAGATCAACAGTAAATTCTGCATTGACTGCGGGGAGTGCATCAGGGTATGTCCTCATCATGCAAAACATGCCACATATGACAAGCTGGAGGCTATGAAACAGTATGAATATACGGTGGCATTGCCGCCGCCGTCCCTGTACAGCCAGTTTAACAATCTGGATGACGTGAATATTGTCTTAAATGCCTTCTTATGATGGGATTTGATGATGTATTTGAAGTAAGTGCGGCGGCGGAGCTGGTAAGCGAGGCTACCAGGGAGTATTTAAGTGAAAATCCGGACAAGCTTCCGGCCATCAGCACTGCCTGCCTTCTGTGGTGCGGCTCATCCGGGTCCGGTTTCCAAACCTGATCCCAAACCTGCTGCCTTTAATTCCTCCGGTGGAGGTGGCTGCCATTCTTGCGGCCAGGAAAGCCATGGAAAAGACCGGCCTTGAAAGGGAAAAGATCGGAATCATTTTCATTTCCCCCTGTCCTTCCAAGGTCACCTATGTAAAGTCTCCTCTGGGAACGGAGCACAGTGAGGTGGATAAGGTGTTTGCCATAAAAGATTTGTATCCCCAGCTTTTGTCCTGCATGAAGGCGGTGGGAGATGATCCGCCGGAGATCGGGACCTCAGGTAAAATCGGAGTCAGCTGGGGGCGCAGCGGCGGAGAGGCAAGCGGCCTGTTTACTGAAGATTATCTGGCAGCAGATGGAATTGAAAATGTCATCCGGGTCCTTGAGGATATGGAGGATCAGAAATTTACGAATCTGAAATTTGTGGAGCTGAGCGCCTGCAACGGCGGCTGCGTGGGCGGCGTGCTCACAGTGGAAAACCCCTATGTAGCAGAGGTTAAGCTGAAACGGCTCCGGAAGTACATGCCTGTGGCAAGGAACCATATGCACGCAGAGGCAGAGGAACTGGTGAAGTGGACCAAGGCGGTTCAATATGAACCGGTGTTTAATTTAGGTGAAACCATGATGGAAAGCTTTGCACGGCTTAACCAGGTGGAAAGACTTTTGAAGAAGCTTCCCGGCTTAGACTGCGGCTCCTGCGGGGCGCCTACCTGCAAGGCCCTTGCTGAGGACATCGTGCGGGGAGAGGCAGTGGAATCGGACTGCGTCTATTTCCTCAGGGACAATGTGCATAAGCTGTCAGAGGAGGTTTCCAGACTGGCGGCCGGTATCGTGGAAGGCGACAGGGACAGTTATGAGAAATTCAAGGTCATGACAAAGTACATCGAAAGAATTTCTGATGAGATGACTCAGCTTGACAGAAAAGAGGGGAGAAAACGAAATGACCGTAAGAGAATTGATTGACAGCAATTTATTTGAAGTGATAAATGCAGGAGAAGAGCTTGACCGTGAGATAAAAAAGCCCTTTTGCTGTGATTTGTTAAGCATTGCAATGGGAAGAGCAGAAGAGGGGTGCGCATGGGTAACGGTGATGGGAAACATAAACACCCTTGCAGTAGCCTCTCTTGCCGACGCCGCCTGCGTGATCATGGCAGAAGGAACTGTTCTTGACGAAGCGGCTGTAAAAAAGGCGGCGGACCAGGAGATCACGGTTTTAAAAACAGAGCTGCCCATCTTTGAGGCTGCCCTGGTGATTTATCAAAGGCTGCCTCATGATGAACCTCACCTATGATCTTCATATTCATTCCTGCTTATCACCGTGCGGGGATGATGATATGACACCGGCAAATATTGTGGGAATGGCCGCCTTAAAAGGACTTGACGTGATTGCGGTGACGGATCATAATTCTTGCAAAAATTGTCCGGCTGTGCTGCATTTTGCAAAGGAATACGGAATTGTTGCCCTGCCGGGCATGGAGGTCTGTACATCAGAGGAGGTACATGCGGTATGTCTGTTTGACCACCTTGATAAGGCCATGGAGTTTGATGAGTACGTGTATGAACGGCTGATGGCATTTCCCAATAATGAGGAAATATTTGGAAAGCAGCAGATATATAATAAGGAAGATGTCCTATGCGGAACAGTGCCCAATCTTCTTATTAACAGCGTAGACATCTCTTTTGACCAGCTATGGGGTCTGGCCCGGTCTTATGGAGGCGTCATGTTTCCCGCCCATATTGACAAATCTGCCAACAGCCTGATCTCCAACTTAGGCTTTGTGCCTCCTGACAGTCAGTTTGCCACGGCGGAGGTAAAAGACTTAAAAAAAGCTTCATGAGCTTAGGAAAAACAACCCTTATCTGGAGGGCTGCCGGATCATCAGCAATTCAGATGCCCATTATTTGAAGGACATTAATGAGCCAGGGCTGACAATCCAGGCAGAAGAAAAAAAGCATAGAGGCAGTGGTTCGGGCGCTTTTGCACCATTAGACTTTTTTTATTTAAGTTTGGAAATTTTCTTTCAATTTCTTCCTGTTTCCTGTATAGTAGTGGTTAGTATCCGTGAAACACCCTGCGGATATACCTTTATGCCCAAAAAGCATGGGCAAAAATGGGGAAAGGAGAGATGCAGCATGAAAAAAATTATTACAATGGGGCTTCGGCCTGATGGCCGTGGCACTTGTGACAGCGTTCGTACCAGCGACACCGTTTCCTTCCATGGCGGATGAAGCGGAGTCTGGCCAGGAGGCAACGGAAGTACGGAATGGCTGGATAGATGAAAACCTGGGCCCTGGTGTAGCCAGGTGGGTAGATGGAAATGGAAATATTTCAGAGCAGCCGGGAAAGCAGGAGGAAGACGGGTCTGGTGGTGAGAGCCAGAGCAGCGCAAAAACCCAGGACACAAATGCCGGAGCTGCAGCAGAGGGGCAGCAGGAAGCCGCTTCAGAAGAAAGCCAGGAACAGACGGAGACAGGACGCCAGATCGACCCTTCAAGGCCTATGGTAGCTCTGACCTTTGATGACGGGCCTTTCGCTCCCGTGGGAAATCAGATTATGGATTGTCTGGCCCAGTACGGCGGAAAGGCCACGTTTTTTTGTAGTGGGCAGCCGGGTTTCCTCTTATGGGACGGAACTGCAGCGCATGGTTGCAGAAGGGCATGAAATCGGAAATCACACTTACGAGCACAAAAACCTGACCAAATTAAGCGGAGCCCAGATCCAGAGCCAGATCAACCTTTGCAATGACGCGGTACAAGCTGCCACCGGAGTCAGGCCTTCCCTGGTAAGAACACCGGGAGGAGCAAAAAATGGTACGGTCCTTGCCAATGTACACGCTCCTGTGATTATGTGGAGCATTGATACACGGGACTGGAAGACGCGAAATGCCAGTAAGACGGTAAATGCGGTAATGAGCCAGGTTCGGGATGGAGATATCGTTCTGATGCATGAGCTTTATTCCCAGAGCGGAGCGGCTGCCCTTGAAATCATTCCCAGACTTACGGAGGCAGGTTACCAGCTTGTCACGGTAAGCGAGATGGCCGCGCTCCGGGGAGGAGTTGCCCCAGGCGGAGTTTATTTTCACTTTTATCCATAAAGGATGAAGGAACTGCAGAGATTTTAAACGAATCAGGCAGGGGCGCGGATTGCGAATATCCCCTTGACTAAGGAATTGAAGATGTTTGAACATCCATATCAACCATGTGGGTGTTCAAACATTTTTTTGTTCAGATACTGACTGCCATCAGTAATGTCATTAACACCAGGCAGGCGGAGTTTACTGATAAGGAATGCGTAATCATGAAGCAGCATTCTTTTATTCGTGAAAACCAATTTGATTTTTCAGATGCCCACATAGTCATCAGCTTAAGCCATGAAGGGAGTATGGGATAAACAAGTTTTGGCAATAGTTTGAAAAGCAATAGTCAAGCAGATATTCGCAATCCGCGACCCTGCTTACTTGATTCGGTTAAAAAAAATTATTGACAAATATGCAAAATGATTGTATTATTGTATTAAACGATTAGTACAACAATACAATAATACAAAAGGAGGCGGTATCATGATCTGGAAACTGACCGATGACCGGCCGATCTGGATACAACTTGTGGATCAGCTCACTTTGCGCATCGTGTCCGGTGTATATGCATCCGGCGCGGCTGTGCCAACGGTACGTGCACTGGCCAGCGAGGCGGGTGTTAACCCGAATACGATGCAGCGTGCACTGGCGGAGTTAGAAAGCAGGGGTTTGGTAGAAACGCGCCGCACAGCAGGGCGGATGGTTACAGAGGATTTATCACTCATCCGCAGCGTGCGGGAGGAGCTTGCCCATGGGCGGATGGAGGAATTTCTTGCGTCCATGCGTGCCCTGGGCTATACCGATGAACAAACCCGCCAGCTGCTTGCAGCATGGGATAAAAAGGAGGAACATTTATGAATCAGGAACTTATTACTGCGCGCGGCCTGACTAAGATTTACAGCTCAAAGCCCGCGCTGGACCATATTGATCTGACGGTAGGACGTGGCCGCATTGTCGGCCTTCTGGGTCCAAACGGCTCAGGCAAGACCACCTTTATCAAGCTTTTATGCGGACTCTTACAGCCCACATCCGGTACGCTGGAGGTAAACGGCAATGCGCCCGGCGTGGAAACCAAGTCAGTTATTTCTTACCTGCCAGACCGCATGTATTTTGCCGACTGGATGAAGGCCTGTGACTTAACAGACTTTTTTTGCCGATTTTTATGTGGATTTTGACCGTGCAAAGGCATTGGAAATGTTTGGGGCTCTTGGCATCCGGCCAAGTGACCGGCTCAAGACCATGTCTAAGGGTACGAAAGAAAAGGTGCAGCTTGCACTTATCATGAGCCGTAAGGCACAGCTTTACCTCCTTGACGAACCCATCGGCGGCGTTGACCCGGCAGCACGTGACTTCATCCTGAACACGATTCTGACCAACTATAACGAAAATGGCACGGTTATGCTGTCCACACACCTGATTTCTGATATTGAGCGCGTGCTGGATGAGGCCATTTTTCTGCAAAACGGCAAGGTTGTGCGCCACGACACTGTGGATAACATCCGCGAGCAGGAAGGCAAGTCAGTGGATCAGCTGTTCCGCGAAATCTTCGCGTACGGAAGCTAAGAAAAGGAGGAAGTAAGATGTTTGGCAAACTTTGTAAATACGAATTTAAATCCATTGTGCGCACGCTTGCGCCAATTTATCTGGCGATTATCGCCATATCCATTCTCAATGCGTTTATGGGCGTAGGCTCGCTGGTCAACGGTTATTATAGCAACCTGATGTCTGGCTTAAGCTTTGGCCGCGGCATTTTGGGGCTTATTCAGACGGTCTCCGTAATCGCCTACTTCGGCGTTCTGATCGCGATGAGTGTACTGACGCTGATCGTTGTCATTCAGCGGTTTTATAAAGGACTTCTGTGCGACGAAGGCTATTTGATGTTTACCCTGCCGGTGAAGCCTGGCAGCTGATCGCAGCAAAGGGCACGGTAGCATTTGTGATGTCCATGGCCAGCATCCTGACGGCTATGGTATCCATTTTTATACTGGTGCTGGGCACAGCAGGTACCTCCAAGGTTTTTGCAGCAATTACCGATCCTCAGGTTTGGGCTGCCATCAACAGTGGGTTAGCTCAGGTTCCGTCCTGGCCGCTGCTTGTGTTTGAGATGATTATTCTGGCTATTACCAGTGGACTGGTACAGCTTTATCATATGTACTTTTCCATGGCACTGGGCCATCTGGCAAACAAGTACCGAGTAATGATGTCTGTTGTTGCCTTTATTGTTATATCTATGCTTTTTAGCTTTATTAACGGCTTCTTGATGATCGTACTGTCAAATGTACCATCCTTTCAATCGTTCTTCAACAGGATTGATACGATGCCCGGCGCAGAGGGGATTTCCTTAGTCATGCACCTGACCTTCATTGGTTCGGCTATTTACAACGTAATTCTGCTTGTAATATTCTTTTTCGGTACTGAGCGCATCTTGTCCAAGCGCCTCAATCTGGAGTAATTAAAAAAAAGTCTGAACATAAAAGCAACAAAAGAGGGTGCGCATAGTCAGTGACATTAAGCGAAAGGATGTATAAAATCAACAATTAAAAATCTTGCCTCGCAATTGATTAAAAAAATTAATTGTGAGGTATTTTTTATGATTTGGATCCATTCAAACCCTTTATTCAGGAATTACAGCAAGAGGTACCTGTCATAAAAATGATGGAGGTAGCTGACCCGCTATTTGCAAGAAAAAGCCAATGATAACGAGAGGTATAAATTGGGGGAAAAGGTGATGGTATTATGCAAGTGAGTGGTCGGGGGTATCCCAAAAGTTAAATTTAAAAATAACTTTTGGGATACCCCCGGCCGCTTGATTCAGAATGATAGAAGATAGGATGAAATCCGTTTATTTCTCATCACAAACCTGAAAAATATAAAATTTCAGGTAATAAGAGGTTTCGTCACCTGCCCACAGAATGGATGATCCGCCGCCTGGGTCCGGTATTCTACCTGGCGGAGCCGTTTATGGACGTTAGCGGCTGCCTCCCGGATGGTTTTAGTGAAAAGTTCAGGGGTCATGAAATGGGAGCAGGAGCAGGTAGCTAAATAACCGCCGTCCCTGACCAGCTTCATGCCGCGAAGATTGATTTCACGGTAGCCTTTTACTGCATTTTTTTACAGAGTTCCTGGATTTGGTGAAGGCAGGAGGATCCAGGATCACCACATCAAAGGTTTCCCCGTCTTTCTCCAGCTGGGGAAGAAGTTCAAAAACATCGGCACACTGAAAATCCACCCGGTCAGATAAGCCGTTTAATGCAGCATTTTCTTTTGCCTGGCGACGCCAAGCTCAGAGGCATCCACGCCAAGGACCTCTCTGGCTCCGGCAATGCCGGCATTTAAAGCAAAGGAACCGGTGTGAGTAAAGCAGTCTAAGACCCGCTTGTCTTTACATAAGCGCTGAATGGCAAGGCGGTTGTATTTCTGGTCAAGGAAAAATCCGGTCTTCTGGCCTTCCTGGACGTCAACCAGGTATTTAACACCATTTTCTGTGATTTTCACTTTCGTGTCAAAGGAAGGTCCGATGAAGTCCTTAAAGCGCTCCATGCCCTCCTGGAGGCGGACCTTGGCGTCGCTTCTTTCGTAAACACCGCGGATTTTTATTCCGTCTTCTTCCAGAACCTTTTTCAGCTTTTCCAGGATCACAGGCTTTAGCCGGTCAATGCCAAGGGCCAGGGATTCCACTACAAGGACATCGTCGAACTTGTCCACCACGATGCCGGGAAGGAAGTCGGCTTCTCCGAATATGAGGCGGCAGCTGGAAGTGTCCACAGTGGCCTTACGGTATTCCCATGCATTGCGGACCCGCATTTCCAGGAAGCTTTCGTTTATTGCTGTATCTTTTTTCCGGGACATGATGCGGACGGTTAACCTGGAATTGGTATTGATGAAGCCATGGCCCAGGAAATAGCCGTCAAAGTCCTCTACAGATACGAGATCACCGTTGGTATAATCTCCGGTGATGGTATCGATTTCATTGTCATAGATCCACAGGCCGCCGGCTTTTAATGAACGGCCTTCTCCTTTTTTTAATCTTACGGTTGCTGATTCCATAAGCATACACTCCTTTATTGATGAGATTGACCTCGTTTCAGCGAGGTGAGCAGCCGGTATAACGGCTGGAACAAAATGAGGGACAGAAAGAAATTCCCTGTTCCGTGGATGATATCGTATGGAATTCCTGCAGCCCACCAGGCCAGAGCTGCGCCAGGGCCTCCGGCAATGAAGTAGAACCCGGAGCAGAATAATCCAAACAACATTCCAAAGATTCCAGAAACCACGGATATGCCAAAAGTTTTTGGCGTTTTGTTTTTGTAAATCAAAAATACGGCGGCCGGGAGAATGGGCCACACATACAGATAGGAAAACCACCAGAGTCCGAAGCCGTAGACCAACCCTTCCAATACAACAAACACGTATAGGATGAGCCATACGTGTTTGCGGAATACGAGGGTGTATAAAATTAGAAGCAGGGATACCAGTTCTATGTTGGGAAGCCAGGACAAACTTACCTGGCTGACAAATAAAAGGGCTGAAAGCAGTGCGTCTAATACCAGTTCCCTGGTGGTAAACAGGGGATGGTTTTTCATGATTTTTTTAATTTCCTCAGAGGACAGGGTGTATTGAAAGGTATAGCGCTCTCCATCCTTGATGGCCTGCTGGCTCACTCCATAATTGCAAGGTTCCCCGTCGCAGAGAAGAGCCCAGTAAGCGCCGTCCTTTTGGTAGTCTGCCCGTTTTCCATTAATTGTAGTGACCATCAGGCCAAGTTCTTCGGAAGTGGTTCCATCGATTTGAAGGTTTGGTATGGATTTTAGCGCCTCTGAGAGAAACTGCGCTTCTGTAGTTATCTGGTAATGGTCCGTAACTCCGTTATCATATACCACTTCAATGGAAATGCTTTTTGGCCCAGCCATTGGAACCGGTTTTGTCAGGGTATATACGACCAACAGAAGTGCCAGGACCGCAATGGCGGCGCAGCCTCCCAAAAAGGGAGAAAGCCTCTTAAACTTATTCATAATCTGCTGACTTCCTTTTTTATTATTTGCCTCTTATTGAAACAAGAGGGTATGCAAGCATTCCTGAATCTGACTAAATGCTTGGATTAGTATAGCATATATCCATGGCAGGCCGCAAGAACAGAATTTCCATCTTTTCTTAAAATACCCTTTGATGTATAATAAATGGGTATTGTTTGGGAAAGAAGGTGGATAGATGACTGTGAATGAGCAGATTTTAGAAGAAATAGCAGCTTGTGAAAAGCTTTTGATCGGAATCGGTGAGGAATGGAAGGCAGAGGGAATACCGGATATGGAAAGTCTTTATGAGAAGATGAACGGACTCATAAAGGACAAGGATTATTTTATTGTAACCACAGTTACCGATGGAGAGATACTGAAATCTCCCTGGAACAGAGCCGGCTGGTAGCTCTGCGGGAACGAGACATGGAAGCAGTGCTCCAAATCCTGTACAAAAGATATATGGGAGCCGGATGAGATTCCCCAGGATGTCTGTCCTCATTGCGGGGCTCCTCTTACGGGAAATACCATAGAGGCAGAGGATTACATAGAAGAGGGCTACCTTCCCCAGTGGAAGGCCTATACCACGTGGCTGGCAGGGACTCTTAATAAAAAGCTGCTGGTTTTGGAACTGGGGGCAGGCTTTAAGACTCCTACGGTCATCCGCTGGCCCTTTGAGAAAACCGTGTCCATAAACAATAAGGCCCATATGTACCGGATTCACGGGAAGTTTGCCCAGCTGCCGGAAACTGTAAAGGGAAAGGCTGATGCTGTTTTAGAGAATTCTACGGAATTCTTTCGGAAATTGTAGCCTTATTTTTCGTTGTACATTACACGTTACTGTGTTAAAATGTTGGAAAAAGGCGTAAAGAGGTGACGGCTATGATTGTGATAATCGACTACGATGCTGGAAACTTAAAAAGTGTGGAGAAAGCCCTGACCGCGCTGGGAGAAAAGCCGGTGGTAAGCAGGGAAAAGGAAATCCTCCTTTCTGCGGACAAGGTGATTCTTCCGGGTGTTGGCTCCTTTGGCGATGCATGGAAAAGCTTCATCAATATGACTGGTGGATGTGATTCATCAGGTGGTTTCAAGAGGAACGCCTTTACTGGGGATATGCCTGGGACTTCAGCTTTTCTTTGAAAGCAGCACAGAGTGCGAAGGGGTCAGGGGACTTTCCCTGCTTCCGGGTAAGATTGTAAGATTTCCGCAGACGCCGGGGCTTAAAGTTCCTCATATGGGCTGGAACCGTCTGGATATAAAGCCTGATGCAAGACTTTTTAAAGGAATTGATTCCGGGGCATATGTGTATTTTGTCCATTCATATTATTTAGAGGCGGGACGGGAATCCGATGTGGCCGCATCTGCAGTCTATGGTATCAGGTTTGGGGCATCGGTGGAACGGGAAAATCTTTTTGCCTGCCAGTTCCATCCGGAGAAAAGCGGCGATACTGGGTTAAAGATTCTGAAAAATTTCATTGAATTGACTTAAGGAGGTGCCGGATGCTTACGAAGAGGATCATTCCATGCCTGGATGTAATGGACGGAAGAGTGGTAAAGGGTGTTAATTTCGTGAATTTAAAGGATGCCGGGGATCCGGTGGAGATTGCCGCGGCTTATGATAAGGCCGGTGCCGATGAGCTGGTATTTCTCGATATCACCGCCTCCTCTGATAACCGGAATACGGTGGTGGATATGGTGCGCCGGGTGGCGGAAAAGGTATTTATCCCCTTTACCGTTGGCGGTGGGATCCGCACGGTGGAGGATTTTAAAATGCTCTTAAGAGAAGGCGCGGATAAGATATCCATTAATTCTTCAGCCATCAACACCCCGCAGCTGATCTCCGAGGCAGCAGGCAAGTTCGGGCGTCAATGCGTGGTGGTTGCCATTGATGCCAGAAGGCGGATCGATGGAAGCGGATGGAACGTATATAAGAACGGAGGCAGGATCGATACCGGGCTGGATGCGGTGGAATGGGCTATGAAGGCAGATGGCCTTGGAGCAGGGGAGATCCTGCTTACCAGTATGGATTGTGACGGAACAAAGGCCGGATACGATGATGAGCTGAACCGTGTCATAGGGGAGAATGTTTCCGTGCCGGTGATCGCTTCAGGCGGTGCAGGCACTATGGAGCATTTCCATCACGCTCTGACATACGGAAAGGCAGATGCAGCTCTGGCGGCATCCCTGTTCCATTACAAGGAGCTGGAGATCATGGAATTAAAACGGTATTTAAAGGCAATGGAAGTACCGGTGAGGATTTAAAGATAAAAGTAAAACATGGAAAATGCAAAGGAGAAAGAATGGGAGCAATAGAGAACGACTGGCTGGAACCCTTAAGCGGAGAGTTTAAAAAGCCATATTACAGGGAACTTTATCAGAAGGTGAAGCATGAATATGAAATGACCCAGGTCTTTCCGGACCCAAACGACATTTTTAATGCATTTCAGTTCACGCCCCTTTCCAATGTAAAGGTAGTGATTTTAGGGCAGGATCCTTATCATAATAATGGGCAGGCCCACGGGCTGTGTTTTTCTGTAAAGCCTGATGTGGATATTCCCCCGTCCCTGGTGAATATTTATCAGGAGCTGCGGGAAGATTTAGGCTGTGAGATTCCGAATAACGGATATTTAAAAAAATGGGCTGACCAGGGGGTCATGCTCCTTAATACGGTGCTTACCGTGCGCGCCCATGCGGCCAATTCCCACCAGGGAATCGGATGGGAGACCTTTACGGATGCTGCCATAAAGATTTTAAATGAACAGGACCGGCCCATGGTATTCCTTTTATGGGGACGTCCGGCTCAGAATAAGAAGGTGATGCTCACAAATCCCAGGCACCTGATTTTAGAGGCGCCTCACCCCAGCCCTCTTTCCGCTTACCGGGGATTCTTCGGCTGTAAACACTTTAGCAGAACCAATGCTTATTTAAAGGAAAATGGGCTGGAGCCTATTGACTGGCAGATTGAAAATATTTAAAAAGACAGGGGAAAAGGAATGAATATCATTGAGATTTTAAAAGTAATTGTTCTTGGAATTGTGGAGGGATTTACAGAGTGGCTTCCCATAAGCAGTACAGGCATATGATCCTGGTGGATGAAATCATACACCTAAATCAGCCGACCGCTTTAAAACATGTTTTGGTGGTAATCCAGCTGGGGGCGATCCTGGCGGTTCTGGTTCTGTATTTTGATAAGCTCAACCCCTTTTCAACCAGGAAGAAACCGGCGCAGAATCAGGCGACCCTGATTCTCTGGTCAAAGATTATTTTAGCCTGTATTCCGGCCGCAGTAATCGGGCTCCTGGTAGATGATATCCTTGATGAGTATCTGATGAACGGCTATGTGGTGGCAGCGACCCTGATCCTTTATGGCGTGCTGTTTATCATCATAGAGAACCGGAACCAGTACCGGAGTTTTGAAGTACAGAAGGTGGGGGATATTTCGTACCAGACAGCTCTTTGGATCGGCCTGTTTCAGCTTTTAGCCCTGATTCCTGGTACCTCCCGTTCCGGCGCTACCATTCTCGGAGCATGATCCTGGGATGTTCCCGGGCAGCTTCTGCAGAGTTTTCCTTTTTCCTGGGAATCCCGGTGATGTTCGGAGCCAGCCTTTTAAAGGTTGTGAAATATGGACTGAATTTTACCGGTCCACAGATATTCTATCTGGTTTTAGGCATGGTGGTAGCTTTTGTTGTTTCTGTTTATTCTATTAAGTTCCTGATGGGATATATCAGACAGCATGATTTTAAATTCTTCGGATATTACAGAATTGTATTGGGCGCAGTAGTGTTTGTGTATTTTATCATTACGGCAATCCTTGGTTAAGGAAATAATGAAAAGAGAGTTGATGATCAGCGTTATGCTAATATCAACTCTCTTCTGGATGATAATTCATAAAGGTTCCTTTCTGACGGATAATGGCTGAAACAGCATTTCAATCCGTCCTTCGGCGGCCTGTTCATCAATGCCGTCGAAATGAAACTGTAAATTCCGGTTCTGTGTGTTAACCCCTTTTTTCATCTCGTCATAGTCCTTGACATTTACCTTTGTTAAACCGTAGTCAATATAAATATCACAGTCAAAGGAATTAGCGATTTTGATTAAGAGTGCGAGAGGGATAGGGGGGTAACGCAGCTGGATATCGACTTCAATGGTCCGCATACCCATACCTCCTTTTCTAAGCAGCCGGATAGGCCCGGCATGAACGTGTCAACAACTTCATAGAGGTTTATAGAGGTACCAACAGAATAAGATTCATTTTATTGATTGCAATTATATTTTACCATTTCTTATTAGAAAAACAAGAGAAAATTGAAAAAAATACTAATAACAGGCAGGGGATAAAAGGAAAAATCAGCAAAAATAAAGAGGGTGCCGCAAAATGCAAAGTTTCATCAAGACATGGCTTCTGGCCCTTTGGCTAATACCAATATCCTGTATAAAAAAATTATTTTACAACACCCTCAATTTAAATTAATATGAAATTTTATGCATTTTCAGCGATTTCATAGATCAGACGTTCGGAATCTTCCCAGCCCAGACAAGGATCGGTAATGGATTTTCCGTAGCAGTGTTCTCCTACCTTCTGGCTGCCCGGCTCAATGTAGCTTTCAATCATTAAGCCCTTTACCAGAGCCCGTATTTCAGGTGAATGCTTTCTGCTGTGAAGGACTTCCTTGGAAATACGAATCTGTTCCCTGTATTTTTTTTGTTGGAATTGGAGTGGTTGGTATCCACGATGCAGGCCGGATTCTGCAGATTGCGGCGGCTGTACATCTCATGGAGACGGAATAAGTCTTCAAAGTGGTAGTTGGGGATGCATTGGCCGTGTTTGTTGACAGCGCCCCTTAAAATGGTATGAGCCAGTGGATTGCCGTTGCTTCTTACTTCCCAGCCCCTATAGGTAAAATCATGGGCCTGCTGTGCGGCCACAACGGAATTGAGCATAACGGAAAGATCACCGCTGGTAGGATTTTTCATGCCAACGGCAACGTCACAGGCGCTGGAGGTCAGCCGGTGCTGCTGGTTTTCCACGGAACGGGCGCCAATGGCAATGTAGGACATAATATCATCAAGGTATCCCAGGTTTTCCGGATAAAGCATCTCATCGGCTGTGGATAAACCGGTTTCTAAGAATACTTTCATGTGCATTTTGCGGATAGCGATCAGGCCTTCCTTAAGATCAGGCTTCTTTTCCGGGTCAGGCTGGTGAAGCATTCCTTTGTATCCTTCGCCGGTGGTCCTTGGCTTGTTGGTATAAATTCTGGGAATGATGATCAGACGGTCTTTTGTTTTTTTCCTGAACCTTAACAAGACGGCTCACATAATCAGAAACAGACTCTTCATTGTCGGCGGAGCAGGGACCAATGATAACAAGGAATTTGTCGCTTTTCCCGGTAAGTACGCTTTTGATTGCCTGGTCTCGTTCTGTTTTGAGTACTTCTGCTGCTGGCGAAATTGGAAATTGTTTTTTGATCTCTTCCGGGCTCGGCAGATTGCTAATGTATTGAAATCCCATAATATCCTCCTGTGTATGTGCTTATTCTGTATTTTTTTCAGTTGATTATATAACAGAATGCAGGAAAAATCCAGTATTCATCGAAAATTTGGCAATGTGCTTCCCTAAAGTGTTTCTTTTTAACGAAAAATGGTGTATGATTGCATGGAATGAAAAGAGGAAGGATTGATTTCTATGGAACGATATTGGAATTGGCAGGGAAACTATATCGGTGTAAGGCAGAGGGATTATCTGGCTGCCTGCGACGGGAAAATTCTTGGAAAATTTTTGGTAAGGAAATATATGACCAAAATGGGTATTATATAGGTGAGGTGGGCAGAGGCGGCCGGCTGATCAAAAATAAAACCAAGGAAGATTTTCGCCGCCAGGGGTTCAGCGAGTATGTGAGAGGGACCATAACCGCACCTTTAAAGAACTGCGCTCCTTACCCTATGATCCAGGGGTATGAAGATTTTTTCTAATAGAAGAGAACTCAAAAAGAGGGAAGATAGATGGCAGGAATGGTAGATTTAAGCAAACTGACAGCAGGAAAGAACTTAACAGAAGTGGAAGACAGTGTTCTCCGCTACATCATTGATCACATGGATTCCATGCTGAAAATGGGAGTACGGGGAGTTGCAAAGGAAAATTTCACTTCCACTTCAACGATCATGCGCCTGACAAAAAAGCTGGGCTACAGCGGGTTTGTGGATATGTATTACAAGCTGCTTCCTCTTGTAAACAATGCCAGGGACAATGAGGACGCCGGCATGCAGTTTATCAACAGCTTTTGCACCAATTCCCTCTTAAAATACAATTCCTATGAGGATATCCAGGAATTTGCCAGGCGGATCAGCAGCTGGAGGGGGATACGTATTTTTGTATGCAACAGGTTTTTCCGCCATTCCGGTTGAATATCTGACAAAAAAGCTTCTGGTGCTTGGGATAAAATGCATTTATTCCAATGGAATGGATTCCATCGGAGTTTTTGAAAACAATCTGGAGAACATGAAAATGCTGATCGTGGTTTCCAGGTCCGGGGAAACGGACTGGGTGGCGGACCGGGTGAAAACTGCCGGGGAAAATGGTATTTTTACCGTGTCCTTTACCAATGAGGCGGAAAACCGGGTCAGCTCCATAACGGATATGCAGTTTCGAATAGAGGACAGCAATAAACTGGATGACAGAAACATGATGGCAAACACATTTTTCCCCAATGTGTTCATGCTAATGGAGATTCTGATTTATGAGTACCACAGGGTGCTTCAAAATATGGATAAAGAAGAAGGATAAAGGTTCCGGATAACGCTTAAAAGGGCGGTATCCGGGGCCTTTTTTTGAAACCTGTTACTACCTGGAATAACAGGTTCCTATCCTTTCCCAAAGTATATACAAAGAGTGAGATGGCGGCTATAATGTGGATATGAATTTCACGTGAAATGAAAAAAAGAAAACGAATCATTGATTATTGGAGGAAAAGAGAATGAAAGAAAAAGTGATGGATCAGCTGCAGCGCTTTTCAAAAGCAATGTTCATCCCGGTTTTAATTCTGCCCATCGCAGGTATTTTAATCGCTGTCGGAAACTTGTTTACAAATGCAAAGCTGCTGGAGCTTCTGCCATTTTTGGATAATCCGGTGACAAAGGGCTTTGGCACCATCCTGTCAGGTTCTTTGGTATCTATCCTGAATAACTTGGGACTGATTTTCTGTGTGGGACTTGCAGCAGGTCTTGCCAATAAGAAAAAAAATATGAGGCCGGATTTACTGCTCTTTTGGGATTCCTGGTATTCATTAACGCTATGAACAAATTCATGACACTGACGGGAATCCTGTTTACAGGGGAGTCTTTAAGAGGGACGGGTCAGGCCATGGTGCTGGGAGTGCAGATCCTGGATATGGGCGTATTCCTGGGAATTATTCTTGGAATTGTAACAGCCATGGTTCACAACAGATTTTGTGAAACTGAATTTAAAAATGCTTTTCAGATATATGGCGGCTCCAGGTTTGTATTCATTGTATTGATCCCTGTGACCGTACTTCTGGCAGTCCTTCTTACCTATGTATGGCCTTTTGTCCAGATGGGAATTACAAGCCTTGGGGTATTCATCAATCAATCCGGAAACTTCGGGATTTTTATTTACGGCGCGCTGGAACGTCTTCTCATTCCCACAGGCCTTCATCACCTGGTCTATACCCCGTTTTTATATACTTCCCTGGGAGGCGCTGCAACCATTGGAGGAGAAGTGTTTGAGGGAGCCAGAAACATTTATTATGCCGAAATCGCAGACCCTGCTATCGATATGTTATCTAAGTCCGTGATCTGGGATGCCAGAGGAATCTCCAAAATGTTCGGCTTAATGGGCGCCTGTCTTGCCATGTATCATACGGCAAGGCCGGAGAACCGCAATAAAATAAAAGCCATCCTGATTCCTGCCGCATTTACTTCTTTTATTGCAGGTGTTACAGAGCCGATTGAATTTTCCTTTATGTTCGTAGCTCCTGTTCTGTTTGTTGTTCATGCCGGTTTAAGCGGACTGAGCATGGTGGTTCTCAATATTTTAAACGTCCGCGCCATCGGTCCTAACGGCTTTTTGGATTTCCTGCTTTTCAATGTGCCTTTGGGAATCCACAAAACCGGATGGCCTATGTATATCGTCACCGGTCTTGGATTTTTTTGTGATCTACTATATCGTATTCCGCACTCTTATTACAAAATTGAATTTAAAGACCCTGGGCCGCGAAACGGAAGGGATGGAAATGAAGCTTCATACCAAAGCAGAGTACAAAGAAAAGGTTGCTTCTGAGAAAGGGGGAAAAGCTGGGAAGGACGGCGAGGATGTGGATGCCGCACTGATCGTGAAAGCCCTGGGAGCGCCGGAAATATTGAAAAGGTGGACAACTGCTTTACCCGTTTGCGCCTGATCATTACCAATCCTGATCTGGTTCAGGAAGAGATACTGAAAAATGACACCGGAGCCAATGGCGTAATGAAAAAGGGAAATAACGTTCAGGTAATCTATGGTTTAAAAGTAACTGCTGTAAGAAAAGCTGTTGACGAGGAACTGGGAAACAACGAAAACAGCTGACAGATCAGATGAAGCAAGGAGGAATATCATCGTGAAAAAATTCTCAATTGTAATTGCCGGCGGTGGAAGCACCTACACGCCTGGTATTGTAATGATGCTGATGGATAACCTGCACCGGTTTCCTATCCGCTCTTTAAAACTTTACGACAATGACGGGGAGCGTCAGGAAACCCTGGCAAAAGCCATTGAAATTGTAATGAAGGAAACAGCGCCTGATGTGGAGTTTTCTTATACAACAGACCCCAGGGAGGCCTTTACCGATGTGGATTTCTGCATGGCTCATATCCGGTGGGCAAATATGCCATGCGGGAGTTAGATGAAAAAATCCCCATGAAATATCATGTGTTGGACAGGAAACCTGCGGTCCCGGCGGCATTGCATATGGAATGAGAAGCATTGGCGGGATGATGGAGCTGATTGATCTTATGGAAAAATATTCTCCGGACTGCTGGATGCTCAATTATTCCAATCCTGCTTCCATTGTGGCAGAAGCCTGCCGTGTATTAAAGCCTCATTCCAAGGTCTTAAATATCTGTGATATGCCGGTGGGAACCAAACGGCGTATGGGATATATTGTGGGCAGGGATCCGAAGGACATGGATGTAAAGTATTTCGGACTGAACCACTTTGGCTGGTGGACCAGTGTAAAGGATAAAGATGGAACCGACTTAATGCCCAAGCTTCTGGATTATGTGTCTAAAAACGGATACTTAACGGAAAAGGCCGTGGAGACCCAGCATATGGATGCAAGCTGGCAGCTGACCCATAAAAAGGCGGCGGATTTATTAAAGCTGGAGCCTGACTTTCTTCCCAATACTTATTTAAAATATTACCTTTACCCGGACTATGTGGTAGAGCATACAGATCCTAACCATACCAGAGCCAATGAGGTAATGGAAGGAAGAGAAAAAGAGGTGTTTGGTGCCGCAAAAGCCATCATACAGGCAGGAACCGGAAAAGGCGGGGAATTCTCCATTGACAACCATGCTTCTTTCATTGTAGATCTGGCCTGTGCCATTGCCTTTAATACCCGTGAGCAGATGCTTTGCATCGTGGAAAACAAAGGAGCCATCTCTAATTTTGATCCAACTGCAATGGTGGAAGTGCCTTGTCTCGTAGGTAATGAAGGCCCGGAACCTATATGCCAGGGAAATATTCCTACCTTTGAAAAGGGAATGATGGAAGAGCAGCTTGCTGTGGAGCGTCTGGTGGTGGAAGCATGGACCCAGGGAAGCTATTTAAAGCTGTGGCAGGCCCTGACCTTGTCAAAGACCGTGCCTAGTGCTTCCGTTGCAAAACAGATTTTAGATGATCTGATAGAGGCTAACAGGGAATACTGGCCGGAATTAAAGTAAAATTTGCTTCATCGTCAGAAATAAAAATGGCTCTTGACAAATGCGTGAAAACCCCATATACTAGTCATTAACTTCATAAAACAAGTAAAAGCGTTGATAAGAACAAGTAGCAGTACGATGGACCACACAGAAAGCAGCCGGCAGATGAGAGGCGCGTGGAAAACGAATTGCGAATACATCTTTGAGCTTCGCACCCAACGGCTGAGATGCCAAGTAGGCTGCGACGGATTCCCGCACCCGTTATTGTGCTAGAGTATCGTATCAGGTACTCAAAGAGGTGAGCAGCGTGAGCTGTTTATAAACTTAAGGTGGTAACACGAGACTTCAGCCTCGTCCTTTTGATAGGACGGGGCTTATTTTTATGAAAAGGAGAATGAAAATGAAAATTTATGAAGAATTGAAAGCCCGGGGCCTGATTGCCAGGTGACAAACGAAGAAGAGATCAGCAAAATGGTAAATGAAGGAAAGGCCGTATTCTACATTGGATTTGATCCCACGGCTGACAGCTTCATGTAGGACATTTTATGGCCCTTTGCTTAATGAAGCGCCTTCAGGAGGCAGGCAATAAGCCCATCGCCCTGATCGGAGGCGGAACCGGTATGGTTGGAGATCCTTCCGGCAGAAGCGACTTGCGCCAGGTGATGACAGTGGAAACGATCCAGCACAACTGCGACTGTTTTAAAAAGCAGATGAGCCGTTTTATCGACTTTTCTGAAGGAAAGGCTCTTATGGTCAATAACGCAGACTGGCTGCTGAATTTAAATTATATTAATTTTCTGCGGGAGGTTGGCCCCCATTTCTCCGTCAACCGCATGCTGACTGCTGAATGCTATAAGCAGCGTATGGAAAAGGGCTTAAGCTTCCTGGAATTCAACTACATGATCATGCAGAGCTATGACTTCTATGAGCTGTTTAACCGTTACGGCTGTAATATGCAGTTTGGCGGAGATGACCAGTGGAGCAATATGCTTGGTGGAACAGAGCTGATCCGCCGGAAGCTGGGAAAAGATGCCCATGCCATGACCATTACCCTGCTTTTAAATTCCGAGGGAAATAAGATGGGAAAAACCCAGTCCGGCGCTGTATGGCTTGATCCGGAAAAGACTTCTCCCTTTGATTTCTTCCAGTACTGGAGAAACATTGCCGATGCGGATGTGTTAAAATGCCTGCGCATGCTGACCTTCCTTCCCATCGAGCAGATTAACGAGATGGATAGCTGGGAAGGCAGCCAGTTAAATGAAGCGAAAGAAATTCTTGCCTACGAACTGACCAATCTGGTCCATGGGGAAGAGGAAGCGGAAAGGGCCAGAGAGAGTGCCAGAGCGCTGTTTACCGGCGGCAATGCGGCAGATATGCCCACCTGTGAACTGGAAGAGGCAGATTTTACGGACGGAAGCATTGACATCCTTGCCATTCTCCAGAAATCCGGTCTGGCTCCCACACGTTCCGAAGCAAGGCGCAATGTGGAACAGGGCGGAGTAACAGTAGAAGGTGAGACTGTTTCTGATGTGAAAGCTGTTTTGGCAAAAGAGCAGTTTTCGGGAGAAGGAATTGTAGTAAAACGGGGTAAGAAGAAATTTGTAAGGGTAATTACAAAATAAAGAAAATTTTAAAATCCGGCTGGAATCAGCCGGATTTTTCAGACTGATTGAGCTAAATCCTTAACAGGCTGTATATTAATTTTTGTTCTGCAGACACTACTAAAAAGCGAAAGGAGCATCAATCTTGAATAGCAAAAATACATCTTCCAACAAACAGGGCAGTGCTGCAGACAATCATGTCAGTAATAAAAATGTTACCCATACAGATCATCGTTCGAAAACCCCATCAAATAGCGATTATATTGATCCATTTTATACTCCTCCGGGTGAAGGCCCTAAACCTAGAATTACATCCAATTAGGCATCATCCGGTGACGCAAGGGAGGTTTAAATCTCCCTTGTTATTTTTTGTCCCCACGGTCTAATTGCCGGAATATCAACAATCTCAACACCAAGTTCTTTTAATCTCTCAAATTCAACATCAACATCATCAACTGTAAATGCAATACAAATGCTGCGGGAGTTGGTTTTTCGCTCCATTTCGTCATTGAAAACAGTCAGTGTTGTTTCTTCTGATATAATAAATTGATGAACATTATCATCACTATCATTATCAATATGAAACGACATTTTTTAAAAAAATTTGATGGTCGAATAACATCACTTGTCAATAAGCATACTTCTCCCGCTTTCATCCAATGCCTACCTCACTATATAAGTAATTCGTAGTTCAAACTGCTCAACAAATTTCAATTTATTTAATTATATTAGAATTAAGCACATAAATATAGCAATGTTTATTTATTCTCTTCATGTACATTGCTGCAAGATATAATTTAACCTTGTCTACAGTCTAAAAAAATCCGGCTGGAATCAGCCGGGTTTTTATACTTCATGGCCATGATGGCATTAGCTCTGGATCCTTTAAGGTAAGTGCAAAATGAAGCTTTTCATGATAGGACTCTAAATAAGGAAGAGATTCATATTCTTTTCTCAGTTTCTCGTAAATGCTTAATATGGGCTGACAGCGGATAGCAGTTGTATCAAGAATTTCATCAAGATGTTCCACTGCCAGGTCAACGATGGCTTCATCCAACAGGCCGTCCCCCTTCATACTGGTGAGGATGGACAGAATGTGGTCTGTTGGAAAGGAGTCCTTATAGCTTCTTGTACCGGTTAAGGCACTGATGATATCGGCAATGGCTACCAGCCGTTCTTCCGTAGTCAGATCCCCGGCTTTCAGCTTATGGGGATATCCGGATCCATCCAGCTTTTCATGATGACGCAGTGCAATGCGCTCAATGGCTTTATCAATACTGCCTCCGAATATTTTCTCCGTGTAATTTACATGGGTCCGCATAATTGCCATGGCCTGGCGGCTTAATTTTCCCGGATACTCAAGAATTTCCACCGGAATGGCGATTTTACCCAAATCGTGGAGCAGTGAGCCGCAGAGGACCATGTTTAATTGTTCCTCATTAAAGGACAGGAGTTTTCCCAGCTCATAGCTGATGCTGGTGGTAGTTATGGTATGGGTTACCGTGTGATGGCTTCTGAAATCAATGATAAAGACCAGCATTTTCAAATACTCTGTAGTCTCTTCTTCGGAAAGGGGAATGCTGGTCAAAAAGTCAAAGTATTCGGAATCGTTTCTCCATTCATTTTCAATGGAATCCTGAAAGTCAAGCTTAGCGGCAAGATCTACAATGTGAGGTGCGAAAATGTTGTTCCTTCCCTGGGTTATCAGCTGGAGGGTTTCCTCCCAGGAATTCTTTTCCAGTGACATGGAGACATCAATGCGGTCTGCAATGTGAAGAATCTGTGCAAGATTTTTAATTTTTGTACTGGGCTCTTCCTCTTTTTCCAGAAAATTCCAGGTGATATGGTGTAAAAGTACTGCAGGAGCTAATTTTTTTGAGGGGTGAAAAGTATCGTATGAAAAGGTATCCATAGAAGGAATGATCCCAAATATCATCGGTTTCAAATTGAAGCATTTTGGAGATTTCTTCTGTCTTATATGCCCCGATATCATGAAGCTGGGCCAGAAAACAGATATCACGAAGCTCCTGACTGGAATATTGCCCGGTATTTCGCAGCATGCGGGAAATGATATAAGCCACGTGAGAACCGTGTTCTGTAAGCCGTGGATCAATGTAACCACAGAAGCGCCGGATAATGCCTAAGACGCTTTTGTTATTTATATTTTTTTTGTATACTGCATTTGCATGCATGAATCCTCCTTTGTAGTCATTGCTCTAAAAACAGTTTACCATATCAACCCATATATGGAAAGAATAGAAAAGAGTTTGTTGCATAATTATTTGCTTCTATTTGGAAAAGGGTGTATGTTAAAAAAATTAATAGATGTCTGTTTGCTTTTCGGTTTGAAACCGAATTATTTGACTAAGGTATACGTATATGTTAAAATAATAACCGATATCTAAATCAATGGAAATGACAGGTAAAGTGAGGATGTTAGCTTATGGAAAGTAAATACAGGCGTCTTTATAAAGAACTGCTTGAAAAAATAGAAAGGCGGGAATACCGTCCGGGAGACAAGCTTCCGGCGGAAGGGGAGCTGATGGAAATATACGGCGCATCCCGTGACACCGTCCGCAAGGCCCTGGGACTTTTGGAGGAGGATGGCTGCATCCGCAAAGCCAGGGGAAAAGCCGCGGAGGTGGTGGATAAGAGCAAGTTTAATTTCCCGGTATCGGAGATAGCAAGCTTTAAGGAAATCTACCGCTATTCGGAATCCAGGCCCAGAACCTTTGTGGAGAATCTGGAAATCGTGAAAAATGATAAAAAGCTTATGGAGGCGCTTCAGATCGGCCCGGAGGATGAGGCCTTTGTGCTGGAACGGGTCCGGGAAATCGATGGGGAAAAGATCATCATTGATAAGGATTATTTTTCCAGGAAGGTTGTGGAGAATCTGCCTTTGCGCGCTGCACAGGATTCTGTTTATGAATATCTGGAGAATGAACAGGGGCTTAAAATCGGTTTTGCCATGAAGGAGATCACGGTCCATATGGCGGCTGATGAAGATTACCGCCTCCTTGATATGGGGCGTTATGATATGGTCGTGGTGGTAAAGAGCTATACGTATCTGGAGGATTCCACCCTGTTCCAGTACACAGAATCGCGCCACAGGCCGGACAAGTTTAAGTTTGTGGATTTTGCCCGCCGGAAATTATAATTGCCGTCTGCATTGCCCTTGCCTGTATGCCCACAAGTTAAATTTACTTTTCGGTATATTGACAAAGTTGTACGTATATGTTATAGTGTGATTACAAAATTAACATATAAGTTTGTGAGCGCCAAAAACATGTATGAAGGGAGTATGGATATGGGTAAGTATGAGAGCGATGCAAGGAAACTGTTAGAGTATGTGGGGGAAAGGAAAATATAGGGGCAGTGACCCACTGTATGACGAGAATGCGTTTTGCACTGGTTGACCCGGAAAAAGCGGATACAAAGCAGATCGAAGCTCTTTCAAGCGTCAAAGGCACCTTTACACAGGCCGGACAGTTTCAGGTAATTATTGGAAATGATGTACAGTCCTTTTACAATGACTTTGTTTCTGTATCCGGTGTGGAAGGAGTATCAAAGGACGAAGTAAAGAAAGAGGCAAAAGGAAATTTAAATCTTTTGCAGCGGGCGGTGGCGGATATTGCGGAGATTTTTGCTCCGTTGATTCCGGCGATCATCGTAGGCGGTCTGATCCTTGGCTTCCGCAATATAATAGGAGAGATCAAGTTCATGAATGGGGGAACAGAAACCCTTATTCAGGCATCCCAGTTCTGGGCCGGTGTTCACAGCTTTCTCTGGCTCCTTGGTGAAGCGATCTTCCATTTCCTGCCAGTAGGGATCACCTGGTCTGTCACAAAAAAGATGGGAACCACCCAGATCCTTGGAATTGTTCTGGGACTTACCCTTGTCTCTCCCCAGCTTTTAAATGCCTATGCCATGGCGTCAGGCGCTGAAGTGCCGGTCTGGGACTTTGGATTTGTAAAAATGGAGATGATCGGATACCAGGCTCAGGTCATTCCGGCTATTTTAGCAGGCTTTGTACTTGTTTATCTGGAGAGGTTCTTTAAGAAAATCACGCCTCAGGCGATCTCCATGATCGTGGTTCCATTCTTTTCCCTGCTGTTAGCAGTGATCGCTGCTCATGCAGTGGTAGGCCCAATTGGCTGGATCATTGGTTCCTGGATTTCAAAAATTGTTTATGCAGGTCTTACTTCCAGCTTCCGCTGGCTGTTCGCAACCTTATTTGGCTTTATCTATGCTCCTCTTGTTATTACCGGCCTTCATCATATGACCAATGCCATTGACTTACAGCTGATAGCAGAGTTCGAAGGAACGATGCTGTGGCCTATGATCGCTTTATCCAACATTGCTCAGGGTTCTGCAGTTCTTGGTATGATGTACCTTCAGAAAAAGAACGAGGAAGCAAAGCAGATCTCCATTCCTGCCTGCATTTCCTGTTATCTGGGAGTTACGGAGCCGGCGATGTTCGGTGTGAATTTAAAGAGGGGCTTCCCGTTCCTTTCTGCCATGATCGGTTCTGCCATAGCTGCTACAATTTCCGTGGGAATGAATGTTACGGCAAATTCCATCGGCGTGGGAGGCATTCCCGGAATCCTGTCCATACAGCATCAGTATATGGGAATATTCGGCTTGTGCATGCTGATTGCAATTGCAGTACCTTTTACGTTGACAGTTATGGTTGGAAAAAAGAAAGGGATCGTATAAATGGAGAGCTTTAAGAAATCATGTGTTTATCAGATCTATCCCAAATCCTTCCGGGACAGCAACGGAGACGGGATCGGAGATTTAAAGGGAGTGATGGAAAAACTGGATTACTTAAAAATGCTGGGAGTGGATTACCTCTGGCTGACCCCGTTTTTCTTATCGCCTCAGAATGACAACGGTTATGATATAGAGGATTACTGCCGGATCGATCCCCTGTTCGGGACCATGGAGGATTTAGACGGGCTGATCGCAAAGGCCGGAGAGCTGGGTATGGGGCTGATGTTTGATATGGTCTTCAACCATACATCCACAAGCATGAATGGTTTCAGAAGGCATTAAGCGGTGATAAGAGGTACCAGAATTATTATTTCTTTAAGGAAGGAACTCCTGGAAACCCGCCTACCAACTGGCAGTCAAAGTTTGGCGGCAGTGCATGGGAATATTCGGAGGAAACCGGGAAATATTACCTCCATCTATATGACAAGACCCAGGCTGATTTAAACTGGGAGAATCCCATGGTACGGGAAGAGATTAAAAAGGTGATCCGTTTCTGGAAAGAAAAGGGGATTAAGGGATTCCGGTTTGATGTGATCAATCTGGTATCCAAACCTTCTGCCTGGGAAGACGATGAGGAGGGAGACGGCCGCCGGTTTTACACCGACGGCCCCCGGATTCATGAGTATCTGCAGGAGATCGTGGTGGATACGGGACTGGATGCCGATGATATCATTACGGTGGGAGAGATGTCCTCTACCACCATTGACCATTGCATCCGATATACCAATCCGGATGAAAAGCAGTTTAAGATGTGTTTTAATTTTCATCATTTAAAGGTGGATTATAAGGACGGAGATAAATGGTCCTTAATGCCCTTTGATTTTGAAAAGCTGAAAAAGATTTTCCACACATGGCAGACTTCTATGGCCGAAGGAAACGGCTGGAATGCGGTGTTCTGGTGCAATCACGACCAGCCCAGGGTTGTATCCAGGTTTGGCGATGATGGAAGATACAGAAAGCGCAGTGCAAAGATGCTGGCCACTGTCATACACGGATGAGGGGAACGCCCTATATTTACCAGGGAGAGGAAATTGGCATGACCAATGGGTATTTTACCCATATTTCCCAGTACCGTGATGTGGAAAGCCTTCATTATTTTGAAATATTAAAAGAACAGGGAAGAGCGGAAGAAGAAATTTACCAGATTTTAAGAGAGCGGTCCAGAGATAACAGCAGGACCCTATGCAGTGGGAAGCAGGAGAGCAGGCTGGATTTACCGCAGGCATACCCTGGATCGATGTCAATGAAAACTGTGAGGAGATCAATGTGAGGGAGAGCCTTGCTGATCCAGATTCGGTCTTTTTCTACTATCAGAAGCTGATCGGGCTGAGGAAACGCCACAGCGTAATCAGTGAAGGAAGCTATGAGCCTGTACCCCTAAAGCAGGAAGGGATATTTGCCTATAGAAGAAGCCGGCAGGAAGAGAAGCTTCTGGTCTTTGCAAATTTTACGGGAAAGCACCAGGAAATAGAAGGAAGGGAGAACCTGGACAACTGGGAGGTCCTGTTATCCAACTGCGGCTCCCTGGAGATCAATGGGAAAAAATTTCAACTGGATCCATATGGCGCAGTCATGCTGTATTCCTGTGAGAAGGCTTAAAATCCCAGCAAATGCTGCACCAGGATTTTGACTCCCATAAGGATCAGGATCAGGCCGCCTGCAAATTCTGCCTTTGATTTATAACGTGTTCCAAATACATTTCCTACTTTAACTCCCAGGACTGACAGGGTAAAGGTGGTGGCTCCGATAAAGGAAACAGCCGGAACGATCTGTACCTGCAGAAATGCAAAGGTAACCCCCACTGCCAGGGCATCTATGCTGGTCGCGATTGCCAGCGGGATCATGTTTTTGGAGGCCATAGGGGAAACCTCACATTCCTCTACTTCTTTGCTGAAGGATTCCTTTATCATGCCGATGCCAATGACTCCAAGCAAAATAAAAGCGATCCAGTGGTCAAAAGAAGTAATGGCCTCCTTAAACTGCGACCCCAGAAAGTAGCCAATAAGTGGCATTCCTGATTGGAATCCCCCAAAATACAGGCCTGCTATGACCCCATTGTTCCAGTTCATCTTTGGCATGCATAATCCCTTACAGATGGAGACAGCAAACGCATCCATGGATAAGGCTACCGCAATGATGAACAATTCCAGTAATGACATGAGATATTCCTCCTGTGTATTAGTTTTATAAATATATGCCTAATCCTTTTTATTCAGCCGTATTTTTTTCCAGATACTCCATAAGCTCCGGATCAACATTGTCGAAGAGGCGGTTTTTCTTTGAGGGAATTCGTTCCAGATGTTCCTTCTTAATTTCGAAATTCGTCTCTTCGATTTCTTTTTTAAAATCCCTGGCGGAGAGGCGTGTGCAGCCTTTTCCCAGGATGATAATCTGTTCCAGTTTGTCCGAAGTGGCAACCCGTACCTGATACTGCCTGCCGATTTGCTGGGAGATTTTTTTCTATATACTGGTCCGCGGTTTCCGCCTCCTTGGTGAAAATCACATGAATGTTGTGGTATTCCATGACTGTGCCCGGATTTCCCTTGACCTTGTAACCGTCAAAGACCAGAATAACATTGCATTTTTTTATAGCCCTGGTAGTTACATAGCATATCCTGAAGTTTCGTTCTGGCGGAGTCCATATTGGTCTCCGCCAGTTCCTTTAGCTCAGGCCAGGCAAATATGATGTTGTAGCCGTCTATTAAAAGATAATCGGAACTCATTTTTTTAACCTCTGTAAGAAACCTAAAGTTTTTTTGATACGTTTTTCATAAATTCGTTTAAACAGGATGGTACTTAAGACCAGGGCCATGATTTCAGCCAGAGGGAAAGCATACCAAATTGCATTAAGACCAAATACTTTCGCGAAATATATGCAATGGGCAAAATACATACAAGCTGTCTTGCAGCAGATACGATCAGGCTGTAGATGCCATTTCCAAGAGCCTGAAAAACGGAACCAACGATGATACTGTAACCGGCAAAGAGGAACCCTGAGCTGATGATGCGAAGAGCAGGGACGCCGATGGAAATCATGTGGTCGGAGGCATCGAACAGGAGTAAAAGCTGCTTCGGGAAGACCTGGAATATGATAAGTCCCAGGAACATGATGGAGACAGATCCTATGATGCTGGAGCGTATGGTTTTCATGATACGGTCCCTGTTTTTGGCACCCCAGTTATAAGCCACAATGGGAACCATACCGTTATTAAGTCCGAATACAGGCATGAAGATGAAGCTTTGCAGCTTAAAGAAAATGCCGAATACGGAGACAGCGGTTTCGGAGAACAAAAGAAGGATCTTATTCACGCCAAAGGTCATGACAGAACCAATGGACTGCATGATAATGGATGGAAGCCCTACCTTATAAATATCAATAATGGTTTCTTTGTGGGGACGGAAGCCCCGCATGTTTAAATTGACATCAGAATTCCTGGTTAAATTAAAATATAAAAGGAGCAGCATGGCAATGACCTGGCCGATGACGGTTGCAATAGCGGCTCCGGCAATGCCAAGACGGGGAAAGCCCAAAAGCCCGAATATGAGGATTGGGTCCAGTATGATGTTGATAATGGCTCCAAGCCCCTGGGTGATCATGTTATAGATGGTGCGGCCGGTGGACTGCATGATCCGTTCAAAAGCGATCTGCATATAAACACCGAAGGAGAATATGGTACAGATGGAAAGATAAGTGGTTCCCTGGCTGATGATCTCTTCATTTCCTGTCTGCACCGTAAAATAAAACCTGGAAAAGAAAATTGCTAACAGGGCGGATACCAGATAGCTGAGAATGAAAACGAATATTCCATTGACCGCGGCCAGATTAGCCGCTTTCTGGTTCTTCTCCCTAAGGAACGGGAAAGGAGAGCATTGACTCCCACACCGGTTCCTACGGCGATGGCGATGATCAGGTTTTGTATGGGAAATGCAAGGGAGACTGCAGTAAGGGCTGTTTCCCCTATCTGCGCCACAAAAATGCTGTCGACTACATTGTAAAGCGCCTGTATCAGCATGGAAATAACCATGGGAAGAGACATGGTCAGCAAAAGCTTATTCACCGGCATGGTTCCCATCTTATTTTCTTCAGGTATTAAAGCATCCATTGTCTCAGACATAAAAAAAGCCCTCCTGATTCTTTCGTAAACGTGAACATAATTGTAACTGTTTCGATAGAAAAAGTCAATATTGTATGGTTTTTTTAGGTTCTGTTTCCTAATATTGGAGAGAATTTGTGAAAAATAAATATTGCAGGTTAAAATGGATTATGATATTATAAGTGAAATTCATTGTAGTGAAGTGATGAACTGTTATAAAACAGGCCTGTACAGGGAATCATGAAACTGCAGGAGTTATATTGTAAAAGGCAGAGAAGGAGACTCTGGCCTATGAACCCGGACAGGAAGAGGGCGTCACCGACTGAGAGCGCCGTCACGTGGGACTTGGCTAAGGGAACACTCCGGAGCCGATATGCCGAAGCGGCGGTCAATCCTTTCAGGGATAGACGGTGACATGAGTAGGCATATCCGTACACATGCGTTAAATGTTTGAGTGGGGACATTTGCTTATCCGGCTGACATATCTGCGGCCGGAGGAAGAAGCAGCTGTCTCAATGCGGGTGGTACCGCGGGAACTTATAGCCATATAAATCCCGTCCCGGAATATGTAACTGTATTCCGGGGCGGGATATTTTTGTGCTTAGCATGGCTAAACGATAAAATACCCTTTACCGGAATCAAGACAATTACATTCAGGTAAGGAGAATGCAGATATGGAATTTATCAGTGGTGTAAAAGAAAAGGAGACGGTCCCAATGGACCGCATAAAATCCGGCGGTTATGAGGGCCGGACCGTAAAAATGGAAGGCTGTGTCCATACCATAAGGGATATGGGAGAGGTTGCTTTTGTGATCCTTCGGAAAGCAGAGGGCCTGGTGCAGTGCGTGTACGAGGAGGGGAAAACGGATTTTGACTTAAGTCTTTTAAAAGAAGAGTCAGCGGTCCGGGTCACTGGAATCGTAACAAAGGAAGAGAGGGCACCTCACGGGTTTGAAATCCGTCTTTTGGAGATTGACTTATTGTCCCAGCCGTCAGAGCCCCTTCCTGTGGCAATCAGCAAGTGGAAATTAAACACTTCCCTTGAGACAAAGCTGACGCTGCGTCCCATTACCCTTCGAAACCCCATGGAAAGGGCAAAGTTCCGCATTCAGGAAGGAATTGTAAGAGGATTCCGGGACTTCCTTCACAGCCAGGGTTTTACGGAAATCCGTACACCAAAGATCGTAGCCCGCGGAGCAGAAGGCGGCTCCAACGTATTTAAACTGGATTATTTTAATAAAAAAGCAGAACTGGGCCAAAGCCCCCAGTTTTATAAGCAGACCATGGTAGGCGTGTATGACCGTGTATTTGAGGTCGCTCCCGTCTTCCGTGCAGAAAAGCATAATACAACAAGACATTTAAATGAATATACCAGCATGGACTTTGAAATGGGATACATTGACAGCTTTCAGGAGATCATGGAAATGGAAGCAGCTATGCTCCAGTATACCTTTGGACTTCTTTGTGGGGAATACGAGACAGAGCTTAAGATGCTGAAAGTCACACTTCCTGATGTATCCAACATCCCGACAGTCCGTTTTGCAGAAGCAAAGGAGCTGGTTGCCGGGAAATACAACCGAAAGATCAGAAATCCTTATGATCTGGAGCCGGAGGAGGAAGTGCTTATCGGCCGGTATTTTAAGGAAGAGTATGGCAGTGATTTCGTATTTGTCACCCATTACCCGTCAAAGAAGCGTCCTTTCTATGCCATGGACGATCCGGCAGACCCTAAGTATACCTTGAGCTTTGATTTATTGTTCAAGGGGCTGGAAGTGACTACCGGAGGGCAGAGAATCCATGATTATGAAGCTATTATAAAGAAAATGGAGGCAAGGGGCATGAACCGGAGGATATTTCTTCCTATTTAATGATATTCCAATACGGCATGCGCCTCACGGAGGTCTTGGAATCGGTCTGGAGCGCCTTACCATGCGCCTTCTTGACGAAGGGAACATAAGGGAAACCACACTGTTTCCAAGAGACGTAACGAGACTGGAACCATAACACCCTGCGGGTATACCTTATGCCCGGAAGGCGTGGGCAGGAAAGAGAACCTTTATACCCTAAATACATGGGCAGGAGAGACGAAAGGTGGAAGAAAAAAATGGCGCACATGATCGATGATGCTACAATCGAATATGTAGGAATCCTGGCACAGCTGGAGCTTGACCAGACGGAAAAGGAAGCGGCGAAGAATGATATGGGCCGTATGCTGGATTATATTGATAAATTAAACGAACTGAATACCGAGGGCGTGGAGCCCATGTCCCATGTATTTCCGGTACACAACGTTTTCCGTGAGGATGTGGTGGAAAACGGTGATGACAGAGAAAACATCTTAAAGAATGCTCCGGAAAGCAAGGATGGAGCCTTTAAGGTGCCAAAAACAGTGGAATAGGGGGAAGTCTCGTATGACAGCGAAAGAAATATTATCCCTCACAGCGGTACAGTTGGGGAAAAAAATAAAAGACGGAGAGGTTACCTCCGCAGAAGCGGTAAAAGCAGTCCTGGGCCAGATAAAGGCCATGGAGCCGGTGCTTAACAGCTTTGTGACCATAGAGGAAGAAAAAGCACTGAAGCAGGCAGAGGAGGTGCAGAAACGGATCGAAGCCGGCGAACTGACCGGCCCTCTGGCAGGTGTACCGGTGGCGGTGAAGGATAACATCTGCATCGAAGGAATGAAGACCACCTGCAGCTCAAAAATCCTCGCTGATTTTATTCCTTCCTATACGGCTTCAGCGGTGGAGAATTTAAAAAAAGGCCGGAGCGGTGATCCTTGGGAAAACCAACATGGATGAGTTTGCCATGGGAAGCACCACGGAAACCTCGGCTTACGGGGTCACGAAAAACCCATGGAATCCGGACCATGTTCCCGGCGGTTCCTCCGGCGGTTCCTGTGCGGCAGTTGCGGCGGCGGAATGCTTTTATGCCTGGGTTCGGATACAGGCGGTTCTATCAGACAGCCTGCCTCCTTCTGCGGAGTTACAGGATTAAAGCCTACTTACGGGACAATTTCCAGGTACGGGCTTATTGCTTACGGATCTTCCTTAGACCAGATCGGCCCTGTTGCAAAGGATGTGACGGATTGTGCCGCGGTCCTGGAGGTTTTAGCTTCCCATGATGGGAAGGACAGCACATCCGTGGAGCGGAAAGACTGTGACTTTACTGAGGCTTTAAGAGATGATGTGAAGGGCATGCGGATCGGCATTCCGGCGGATTACCTGGGCGAGGGCCTGGATCCTGAGGTAAAGGAGGCAGTCTTAAAAGCTGCCAGGGTCTTAGAGGAAAAGGGAGCCGTCTTAGAGACCTTTGATCTGGGATGGTGGAATATGCGATTCCGGCATACTATGTGATCGCATCCGCAGAGGCCAGCTCCAACTTATCCAGGTTTGACGGTGTGAAATACGGCTATCGGGCAAAGGAATACGAAGGGCTTCACGGCATGTATAAAAAAAGCCGTTCCCAGGGCTTTGGCCCGGAGGTAAAACGCCGCATCATGCTCGGCTCCTTTGTATTAAGCTCCGGTTATTATGACGCCTATTATCTGAAGGCTTTAAAAACAAAGGCTTTGATAAAGAAAGCCTTTGACGAGGCCTTTTCAAAATATGATGTGATTCTGGGGCCGGCTTCCCCGTCCACGGCTCCAAAGCTTGGAGCGAGCTTAAGTGACCCCTTAAAGATGTACCTGGGCGATATTTATACCATTTCCGTGAACCTTGCCGGTCTTCCCGGCCTTACGGTTCCCTGTGGCAGGGATTCCAAAGGACTGCCCATTGGAGTCCAGTTTATTGGGGACTGCTTTAAAGAAAAGAACATCATCCGGGCAGGCTTTGCTTTTGAGCAGAGCAGAAGCTATGAGATGCCCCCTATGGCGGCAGATGCTATTTTAAGACCCGCGGGAAGGGAGGAGAGGTAAATGAGCAAACAATATGAGACAGTTATAGGACTGGAGGTCCATGTGGAGCTTGCCACGAAAACGAAAATCTTCTGTGCCTGTTCTACGGAATTCGGCGGAGCGCCCAATACCCACACCTGTCCGGTCTGCACCGGCATGCCAGGCTCCCTTCCTGTCCTTAATAAGCAGGTGGTGGAATATGCCCTTGCAGTAGGTCTTGCGGCAAACTGTCAGATCAACCAGTACTGCAAGTTCGACCGGAAGAATTATTTCTATCCCGATAATCCGCAAAACTACCAGATATCCCAGCTTTATCTTCCCATCTGCCATGACGGCTTTGTGGAGATTCACACACCGGCAGGAAAGAAGAAAATCGGGATCCATGAGATCCATATGGAAGAAGATGCGGGAAAGCTCATCCATGATGAATGGGAGGATTGTTCCCTGGTGGACTTTAACCGGAGCGGGGTTCCCCTCATTGAGATCGTGTCAGAGCCTGATATGAGAAGCGGGGATGAGGTGATCGCCTATCTGGAAAAGCTGAGGCTCATCATTCAGTATCTTGGCGCTTCCGACTGTAAGCTTCAGGAAGGCTCCATGAGAGCCGATGTGAACCTGTCTGTCCGTGAAGCAGGTTCAGCCGAGTTGGGAACCAGGACGGAAATGAAGAATTTAAATTCCTTTAAGGCCATTGCCCGCGCCATTGAAGGAGAACGTAAACGCCAGATCGAATTGATTGAAGAAGGTAAACAGATAGTTCAGGAAACAAGGCGGTGGGATGACAACAAGGAATCTTCCTATGCCATGCGGTCCAAGGAGGATGCCAGGGATTACCGTTATTTCCCGGACCCGGATTTGCCTCCTGTGGCCATAAGTGATGAATGGATCAGAAGCATAAGGGCCAGGCAGCCGGAGCTGCGGACGGAAAAGATGGCCCGTTACCAGGAGGAGTTTAAGCTCTCTGAGTACGATGCGGATATCATCACCGCCTCCAAGCATATGGCGGATATTTTTGAGGCTGTCACCGCAGTCTGCCATAAGCCGAAGGAAGCTGCAAACTGGCTGATGGTAGAGGCCATGAGGCTTTTAAAAGAGCATGACATGGATCCCGAAAAATGACATTTTCTGCGGAAAACCTTGCAAAATTAATTGATTTAGTAGATAATGGTACCATTAACCGTACCGTGGGCAAAGAGGTTTTTGAAAAGATTTTCGCTGAAAACATTGATCCGGAGCAGTATGTGGAAGAGAATGGATTAAAGGTTGTTAATGACGAAGAAGAGCTGCGCAGGGTAATTGATGGAATAGTTTCCGCAAATCCCCAGTCCGTGGAGGATTACCATAATGGGAAAGAAAAGGCGATTGGTTTTTTGGTAGGCCAGACCATGCGGTCCATGAAGGGAAAAGCCGACCCGGTAGCGGTAGGCAGGATACTTAAGGAACTATTAGGTTAAAGGAGTTTTTATGAGGAGGAAAAAGAAATCTATGAAGCCATATGTTGAGATGACAAAGGAAGAGTTACAGGAACTGAGAAAACAGCTTTCTGCGCAGTATAAGGAGTTTCAGGGCAAGGACTTACGGCTTGATATGTCCAGAGGAAAGCCCAGCACGGAACAGCTGGATTTATCCATGGGAATGATGGATGTACTGAGCAGCGACGACGATTTGACCTGTGATGACGGGACTGACTGCCGTAACTATGGGGTGCTTGACGGAATCAAGGAGGCAAAGGAGCTTCTTGCCGATATGATGGAGGTTGCGCCTGATCATATTATCATTTACGGCAATTCCAGCTTAAATGTCATGTATGATACGGTTTCCCGTTCCATGACTCACGGCGTTATGGGAAGCACTCCCTGGTGCAAGCTGGATAAAGTGAAATTCTTATGCCCTGTTCCAGGATATGACAGGCATTTCTCCATTACCGAATATTTTGGGATCGAGATGGTGAATGTTCCCATGACCCCAACCGGTCCGGATATGGATATGGTGGAAGAGCTGGTGGCAAACGACGATTCCATTAAAGGAATCTGGTGCGTTCCCAAATATTCCAATCCTCAGGGAATTTCCTATTCCGATGATACGGTACGCCGTTTTGCCCGGTTAAAACCGGCTGCCAAAGACTTCCGTATTTACTGGGACAATGCGTACACCATCCATCATTTATACGACAGGGACCAGGATCATCTCATTGAAATCCTTGCAGAGTGCAAGAGAGCCGGAAATCCGGATATGGTTTACAAATTCGCTTCTACCTCAAAGGTCAGCTTCCCTGGCTCCGGTATTGCAACCATCGCGGCAAGCCAGAACAACCTGGTTGACATAATGAAACAGTTAAAGATCCAGACCATCGGCCATGATAAGGTGAACCAGCTGCGCCATGTGCGCTTCTTTGAAGATATTCACGGCATGGTGGAGCATATGAGAAAGCATGCAGACATCATGAGGCCCAAGTTCGAAGCAGTGAACCAGATCCTGGAAAGAGAGCTGGGCGGACTTGGAATCGGAGAATGGACCAGTCCCAAAGGCGGCTATTTCATTTCCTTTGATTCCCTTGACGGATGTGCAAAGGCCATTGTGGCAAGGTGCAAGAAATCCGGCCTGGTCATGACCGGAGCAGGAGCCACTTATCCTTACGGAAAGGATCCACGGGATAACAATATCCGCATTGCCCCTTCTTATCCTCCTTTATCTGACCTGATCCTGGCTATGGAATTATTCGCCCTTTGTGTGAAGATCGTAAGCATTGACAAGATTCTAAAGGAATTATAAAAGAAAAGCGCCGGAAAATGACAGCAGTTTCGTCATTTCCGGCGCTTTTCTTTGGCCCGGCCTGGTCTTTTATTCGAACAGCACCAGATTAATGAAAGCCTGGAATGCTTCTGTCTGGAATTTGTCTTTATGAAATACCACATGATTCATACAGCTGATATCCAGGTTCTTCACTTCTATTTCAGTAACTTCCCCTCTTTTAACGGACTCATCAGCGAAAATCCTTGGAACAATGCCGATTCCGATGTTTTCCTTTACTGCCTGCAGGATCACATCCGAGTTGGAGCTTGACCAGAGAGGTTCTACTGATAAATTGTTTAAGGCCAGGGCACAGTCAAAGGTATCCCTGATGGTACAGCCCTGTTCCCGTAATAGCAAAGGCTCTTCAATGAGCCGGTCCAGTGCTACCGGCTGTGCAAGGCGTCCGGCAAAGGGATGGCCGGGGGCGCAGATCACTGCAATAGGATAGGAAGAAAAAGGAATTCTCTCTAACTGTTCTTCCGCGATGACGCCCTCGATAAGCCCGATGTCCAGCTCATTTTTTTAAAAGCTTGTTTGTGATCTCAAGGGAATTATCTACGGTGACCTTTAGCTGGATATCAGGGTTAGTCAGGGTAAAGCGGGTGACCACCTTGGGAAGCAGGTAGCTGGCCAGGGTCACACAGGAACCGATCCGTAAAGGAGCTTGGAGATGCAGGACGCCGGAATAGTTTTCCAGATCCTGATACAGCTCCAGGAGAGGGATGACCTTTGACAAATAAAATTTTCCGTTCTCATTAATAACCACCCTGCGGGATACACGGTCAAACAAAGGAGAACCAACGGATTCTTCCAGTTCATTGATGGCGTGGGAGATGGCAGGCTGGGTCATGGACAGCGCTTTGGCTGCCCCGGTGATGCTGCCTTCTTCACACACCGTTTTAAAGATAGTAAGATGTCTTAAGTTCATGTCAAAGATCCTTCCATTACCAAGATGTTATATAATAATGTTCATTATATCATTTTGATAATGATATGAACAGGGATTTTGGAAAAAATATGGAAAATTTTTAAAGTCTTACCATCATCAGATAGGCGGCCGCATAGCTTCCATCCCGGTATTTAAAGCAATAATCTCTGATACCGTAAGTCTCAAAGCCAAACTTTTTATAAAGAGCCAGGCCCCGCTGGTTTTCCTGCACCATTTCCAGCTCCAGCTGTTCATAGCCCATTTCCCTTGCCCCCCTTATGATGGCGGAAAGGAGATGAGAACCGATCCCAAGTCCCCAGAATTCCTTGCATATGGAGATGCCAAAGGAGGCCCGGTGGGCGTAACGCTCAAAGCCTGCGATAGGGTTGATTCCGGCATTTGCAATGATCTTCCCGTTTACTACAGCGCAGATCATCAAGTCCTTCTGGCTTTTAAGGATGGAAGAAAGAATATCCTGTTCATGGTGGAGGGAGATGTTGATCTCATCTGCGTACCTGGCCATATAGCTGGTTTCATCTGAGGTCTGGATCATGAGTTTCAGGATCGCAGATGCGTCGCAGGGGCCTGGACTTTTTAAGAGGCAGAGGGTCCCGTCTTTTAACAGGACTTCTTTTGGTTTGTATTCCATAATCGAATTACCTCCTGAAAGGAAAAAGAAAGCAGCTGATTTTGCGGCTTTCTTTTTCTGTCTTAGTTTATTTGGAACCAGGTATTTTTACAGCCGTTTTGCAATGGCTTTTATAAATTCTTCACTGTTTAATACCGTTGGATTAGGAATGGTAGTAATAAGTGCCAGATCTTTTGTCATCTCACCGGCCTCAATGGTGTCGATGGTGGCCTGCTCCAGTTTATCTGCAAAAGCGGCCAGTTCTGCGTTTCCATCCAGTTCGCCCCGTTTCTTAAGTGCCCCGGTCCATGCAAAGATGGTTGCAACGGAGTTTGTGGAGGTTTCCTCTCCTTTTAAGTGTTTGTAGTAATGGCGCTGTACGGTTCCGTGGGCAGCCTCGTATTCATAGTCCCCATCCGGAGATACCAGTACAGAGGTCATCATGCCAGAGAGCCGAAAGCTGATGATATCATATCGCTCATCACATCGCCGTCATAGTTTTTGCATGCCCAGATATAGCCGCCCTCCGATTTCATGACACGGGCAACTGCATCGTCGATCAGGGTATAGAAATAGGTAATGCCGGCAGCCTTAAATTTGTCCTCATAATCGGCCTCAAAGATTTCCCGGAAAATATCCTTAAAGGTATGGTCATATTTCTTTGAAATGGTATCTTGGTGGCAAACCATAGATCCTGACGGGTGTCAAGAGCGTAATTAAAACAGCTTCTGGCAAAGCTTTCAATGGAATTGTCTAAGTTGTGCATTCCCTGTACGATTCCAGGCCCGTTAAAGGAATGGACCAGTTCCCTTGTTTCGCTTCCGTCTTCTGCGGTATAGACAAGCTCCACTTTGCCTGCTCCCGGGATCTTCATTTCAGATCCTTTATAAACGTCACCGTAAGCATGCCTTGCTATGGTAATGGGTTTTTTTCCAGTTTATCACACATGGTTCGATTCCCCTGACAACAATGGGAGCGCGGAATACGGTTCCGTCTAAGATTGCACGGATGGTACCGTTAGGACTTTTCCACATCTCTTTTAAGCTGTATTCCTTTACACGGTCTGCGTTGGGAGTGATGGTGGCGCATTTGACGGCAACCTTATATTTTTTGGTGGCATTGGCGGAGTCAATGGTAACCTGGTCGTTTGTCTTGTCACGGTATTCCAGGCCTAAGTCGTAGTATTCAGTGTTTAGATCAATATATGGCAGCAGAAGGTGATCTTTGATCATCTGCCAGAGAATCCTGGTCATCTCATCGCCATCCATTTCGACGATAGGGGTTGTCATCTTAATCTTATCCATGTGTTTGTCCTCCTTAGAAATGTTCGTGTTATGCTATAGTATACGATGAATTATAAAATCACACAAGCGTTTCTATGTAAACTTATCCAGCCATTTTTCAATATTATACACAGTTTTTGGCTCAATGAAATGTTCCACCTTTTCCACCTGCTCCAGCTCATTGGTATTTTGATTGATATAGCAGAAAAAACGGCGGAGGACTTCGTGGCGGAACAATAAGTATTCTCCCAGCTCCAGACCCTCCTCTGTCAGGGAAACAGTGCCGTATTTCTCAAAGCGCACCAGCCTGTTTCCTTAGATTTCCGGTCATTTTGGAAGCGGAGGAAGGCTTTACATGCAGGCATTCCGCCAGCTCCTTGATGCGGACAGGCTGGCCGTCACGATGGAGTCTGCATATCATTTCCAGATAATCTTCCATGGAAGAGGTGATTTGCGTATGCTCCAAAAGGGAGTAGCCTTTTAGAGTATAAAAATTATCGGTTTGGGCCATTGTTCGATCCTTTCTCTTAACCTTTGAATATTACTTATATTTATTCTTAGCCACGGGGATCTATGAGTGGGGAGGGAAAAAGGGGTGCTTTTGCATCTGATTGTGCCATGCGGGCAGGGCCTTTTATATTGCTGCAGTTTAAAGGCAATCCCATGATGCTTTATGATACAACAGCAGATGTTAGTCAAGCGGATATTGGCAATCCGCTTCAATACTTGCTTGATTCGGTTAAAAAAAAGTTTACATCAGGACAAAATTCGTGTATAATTTAATCTTACAAATGTAAGATTAAAGGAGAACTAATTTGCACAATTATAAATTATGGAAAGATAAGAATGTATCCGGGCCTCAATTGCCGGACCGGATACCAAGGCTGGCGATCTTAAGTGTTTTTTTCGGATTCCTGTTCCTGGTGCTTATTATCCGTCTTTACCGTCTTCAGATCCTGGAAGGGGCAGCGAATCAGGAAGAGTTTATGAGTTCCATTATGAAGACCCAGAGACTTGCCGGAAGCCGCGGAAACATCTATGACAGGAATGGAAATTTACTGGCTTCAAACCGGCTTTCCTATGATATTACCCTGGAGGATTCCCAGAATTACAGGACAAAGAAAGAACGTCAGCGGTCCCTGAACGGAATTGCTTATCAGCTGATCTGCCTGGTTAAAGATGAGGACAAGCTGAATGCAGTTCTGCCTGTAACTGTGGATGAACAGGGGAACTATGAGTTTACGGAAGAAGGGTGGAAGCTCAGCCGTTTCAAGGCTGATTTTTATGGAAAAAGCACGGTGGATGAACTGACGGAAGAAGAAAAAAACTGAAACAGCAGAAGAAATCATGAATAAACTGTGCGGCAAGGAAAAGTTTCTGATTGAAGAGACTTACACAGAAGAGGAACAGGAGCAATACGGACTGCCCCAGACCCTTACACCGGGGGAAACTCTGCAGATTGCCAACATCCGCTACGGCCTTTCCCTGAACGCATACCGCAAATACCTTCCATACCTTGTAGCATCGGATGTATCCGAGGAAGCGATGGTGGAGGTGCTGGAAAAGAAACGCAGCCTGCCGGGGGCGGATATCCAGGAAGGCAGCGTCCGCGTTTACTACGGAGGAGAAAGCCTTTCTTCCATATTGGGATATACCGGGCCAATTTCTGCCGCTGAACTGGAAGCAGGGAACCGGGAAGGCGCCGTTTATATGAACCAGTCCATGATAGGAAAAGGCGGAATTGAAAAATCCATGGAAGACCGGCTTCGGGGCCAGGATGGCATGGAGCAGTTTTATACGGATGTAGTGGGAAACCGGAAATCGGACCCGGAAATTACCAGGGTACCCCAGACCGGGAATGATGTTTACCTGACCATTGACATGGATTTGCAGAATGCGGTTTATCAGATGCTGGAACAGCAGATTGCCGGAATCCTCCTTGCTAATATGGTAGAGGGAAAAAGAGCGGACCTTCCCAAAGCAGCCAATGCCTCCCAGATCCGGATTTCATCGGATGAAGTGTATTTTGCCTTAATAAAAAATCAAGTCATTGATACCGGGCATTTTCAGGAAGCAGATGCAACGGATATGGAGAAGGCTGTCTATGAACGGTTTGCCAATAAAAAAGAGCAGGTTTTTCAAAGCTTTTCTGATTCCTTTGATGTCTCAGGCCCCGGGTATGACTCCTTAAGCAGCGAGGTGAAAGGCTATTATGATTACCTGCTGGCCGCAGTAAGGAAGAAAAAAATTCTTTCAGAAGATAGCGGGGACTGGGACCGGAAGGAAAAAAAGCTTCCGCCGGTATCTTTCCGACTGTATAGCAGATGGGAGGATTGATTTAAGCCAGGTGGAAGCTTCTGAAAAATATATGTCGCTTGAAAACAGCAGACGCCTGATTGAAGAATTGATCTTAGACAGTTTAAAGAAAGATTCCGGTTTTGATTTACTGATCTACAAGGCAATGATAATGGAAGGCACTCTGGCCGGAGAGGATGTGGAAAAACTCCTTTATGATCAGGGAATATTATCAAAGGAGGATCCGGATTATGGCCTTCTTTTAAACGGTCAGCTGAATGCCTGGCAGTTCATACGCCAAAAAATAAAAAAACTGGAGATCACCCCTGCCCAGCTGGCGTTAAATCCCTGTTCAGGTTCGGCCGTGGTGGTCCGGCCCCAGGACGGCCAGGTGCTGGCCTGCGTAAGCTATCCGGGCTATGATAACAACCGGCTGGCAAATCAGATGGACACGGATTACTATCAGAAGCTTGCAGCGGATTTATCCCTGCCTCTGTTTAACCGGGCCACCAGCCAGCTGACTGCTCCTGGATCCACCTTTAAGCCGGTAACGGTAATTGCAGGACTGAACGAAGGGGTCATCAGTACAGATACCAGTGTAGTATGCTCCGGCGTATTTGATAAGGTACAGCCTCCTTTGCGCTGCTGGAAACGGTCAGGACACGGTCCCATTCTTTCCAGTGCCGATGCTCTTAAAAATTCCTGTAATGTTTATTTGTCAGAAATTACTTACCGGATGGGAACGGTCGAGGACGGGACGTTTTCAGAAGGAAAGGGATTAAATAAGCTTCGGGATTATGCCGGTTTGCTGGATCTGGATAAGAAGACTGGCATTGAAATCGGAGAAGCAGAACCCCATGTAACGGACCAGTTCGCCATACCTTCTTCCATTGGACAGGGAACTCATAACTATACGACGACACAGATTGCCCGGTATACTGCGACGCTGGCAAACCATGGGAACAGCTATGATCTTTCTCTTATTTATAAAGTGACAGATTCAGATGAGAATACAGTCCAGTCCTTTAAGCCAACGGTTCGGACCAATGTATCCATTCCGGACTACATATGGGGGGACGTGGCGAAAGGGATGAATGAACTGGTAAAAACCAATGCAACCTTAAAAGACTTGAAAGTTAATGCAGCTGCAAAGACCGGAACGGCAGAGGAAGCCAAAAACCGGCCCAATCACGGGCTGTTCATAGGATATGCCCCGTTTGAGGACCCGCAGATAGCCATAACAGTGCGGATCGCCAATGGTTACAGTTCCGGCAATGTAGTCGGGGTAGGAAAAGAGATATTTAATTATTACTTTCATCTGGAAGATCCCGCTAATATCCTTACGGGGACAGCTTCCGGCGTGTCCAATAATCTGCGGACGGATTAACAGGAGGTATGGGATGAGGCATAGAAAAAGGAAATTTTTATTCAGTACTGTTTGCACACTGTTTATTTTGCTGGCCGGCCTGGCTGGAGCTGCTCTGTTCTTTTGGATTCAGGGGAAAATCGGGGCGTCAGGGAAAAAAACCGGATGCGCTGTTCCAGGAATATGTGGAATGCCTTTCTAAGGCAGATTATAAGGCCATGTATGGGATGTTAGATGAGCAGAGCCATTTCAATATCAGCGAAGAGGATTTTATTAACAGGCATAAAAATATCTACGAGGGAATTGAGGCCTCGGGAATAACCGCCCAGATCAGTCAGGTAGAAGAAAAAGACGGGGAGGCAGCGGTCAGCTACAGCATGAGCCTAAGCAGTATTGCAGGGGAGATCAGCTTTAACAATCAGGTGAAATTCCGGAAGGAAAAGAAAAAAGGCTATGAAATGGTATGGGATGACAGCGTGATCTTTCCGGAGCTGGGGCCCACCGATAAAGTGAGGGTATCAACGGATAAGGCCCAGAGAGGAAGTGTTTTCGACCGGAACGGCCTGCTTCTTGCAGGAAAAGGCACCGCTTCCTCCGTAGGCCTTGTTCCCGGAAAAATGAGCGGGGATCCGGAAGGAGATCTGGAGAACCTTGGGAACCTCCTTGGGATGTCTGCGGATGCGATCAGGAAGAAACTGTCTGCCAAGTGGGTGAAAGAAGATTCCTTTGTACCGTTAAAGACCATTAAAAAGGTAGATGAGCTTAATTTAAATTCCATGGAGCCACGGGAGGACAATGTTAAAAATAAGGAATTCCAGGATGAGCTTCTGGCTGTTCCGGGAGTCCTGATCACAGATACGGCTGTGCGCTATTACCCACTGGGGGAGAGCGGGGCCCATCTGGTGGGCTATGTCCAGAATGTGACGGCAGAGGATCTGGAAAAGCATCCGGATGAGGACTATCTTTCAGACAGTGTTATGGGAAGGAGCGGAATGGAAGCATTGTTTGAAAAGGAACTGAAAGGAACCAATGGACGGACAGTCACCATTACTGACTCCGGCGGAGCCATTAAGAAAACCCTGGCAGCAAAGCCGCGGACAGACGGATCGGATATTACTCTCACCATTGACAGCACCCTTCAATCTGAGATTTATCAAACATTCAAAGAGGATAAGAGCTGTACGGTGGCCATGAATCCTTATACCGGCGAAGTTCTGGCCCTTGTCAGCACGCCGTCCTACGATGATAATGATTTTATCCTTGGGATGTCTGAAGAAAAATGGGCTTCTCTAAATGATGACGAGAGAAAACCCATGTTTAACCGGTTCCGCCAGAGATTTGCCCCGGGATCTGCTTTTAAGCCCATAACCGGAGCCATCGGGCTTACCACCGGAGCCATTGATCCCAACGAGGATTATGGAAATGTGGGGTTAAGCTGGAGAAAGGATGAAAGCTGGGGAAATTACTATGTTACCACCCTTCATGATTACAGTCCTGTCATACTGGAAAACGCATTTATTTATTCGGATAACATTTATTTTGCAAAGGCTGCCTTAAAAATCGGCTATGATGATTTCATGTCCGGTCTGGATAAACTGGGATTTAATCAGGAGATTCCTTTTGATATATCCGTAACAAAGTCACAATATTCCAATGCGGAACGGATCGAAACAGAGGTGCAGCTGGCTGACAGCGGATACGGACAGGGTCAGATGTTAGTCAATCCCATACACTTAGCGTCCCTTTATACCATGTTTGCCAATCATGGAAATGTCATAAAGCCGTATCTGCAGTACAAACCGGAGCCAAAGCCTGAAGTCTGGCTGCCCGGTGCATGTTCCCCGGAGATTGCGGACAGGATCCGGACCGCTCTTGATAAAGTAATCAGCTCCGAGCATGGTACCGGACACGCGGCATACCGAAATGATATAGAGCTTGCAGGAAAGACAGGAACGGCTGAGTTAAAGGCATCAAAAGGCGACACAAGTGAACGGAGCTTGGCTGGTTTGCTGTCTTTACAACGGATCCAAATCTGGAGACTCCCATTCTTCTGGTCAGTATGGCAGAGGATGTAAAAATCGGGGAGGAAGCGGGTATGTGGTAAGAAAGGACAAAGCCATATTAAATTCCTATATTTCAGGAGGACAGTAAAAAGAAGGCTGCCGTACCGGTATGATTTCGCCGGTACGGCAGCCTTTTATGGTGACTGGGTATAGATTTTTTTATCATTTAAAATATCCAATGTGATTTTTCCTGCTGTGCTGCCGTTAGCCAGTGTCTCTCCCTGAATGTTGGCTGCAAACACATAGGTTTCTTTTCCGGTCTCCACAAAGCCGATGAACCAGCCGTTTACATTTTCCCCTTCCACGGTTCCGGTTCCGGTTTTCCCGTACAGGGAGGCACCACCGGATGAAGAGAGGAATAAGGTTTCTTTTACCGCCTTTATGTTTTCCTGCCGGAATGGAAGCTTATCCTGACAGAAACGGGCCAGAAGCTTTACCTGTTCCACCGGTGAGATCTTTAAGGAGGACTCCAGCCAGTAACGCCCCAGGCCGCCGGATAAGTCCCTGTTGCCATAGCCTATGGTGTCCAGGTATTGTTTTAACCTGGGAAGGCCGGTCTTTTCGTCCAGGGAAGTGAAATACCAGTTGACCGAACGCTCCATGGCAGTGTCCAGAGTCTGATCCTGGTTCCAGGCTTCAAAAGGATAATTGGTTCCATCCCAGGAAAGCATGGAGCTTCCGGGGTTATGGACCGTTTTCCAGGGCGGCTAAGGCACTGTAGATCTTATAAGTGGAATTCGGGGAAACCCTCCTTGTTCCGGCTTCCCGGTTATAGATGGAGTACTGCCCTGAATTTAACTCATACAGGACGAAGCTTCCATTGTATCCGCAGAAATAGGAGGATAAATCCAGGGAGGTTACATTTTTTTTCCTTAAAGTCATATCCTGCACCGGTGTAGGCATTTGCAGACAGCACCGGGGTACAGCCCAAAACAACTGCTGCAATCATGGTGAAGAGGATCCTGCCCTTCACCTTATGCCAGCCGGATTCTTTACGGTAACAGGCAATGTTTAAAATGCGCTTTTTTATTTCTTTTCTGGTACCGCCCATTCTGGCTGCGGAATAGGAAAAAAGGGATATCTTTTCAGCAAAATTTATCAGCGTGTTTCCATAATCCAGGCAGCTGTCCGCATCAAGAAGGGACAGGACCGACGAATCGCAGGCAATTTCCCGGTCGCTCCGCATTTCGCTGAAAGCAAACCAGACAAAAGGATGGAACCAGTAAATGATCTGTGCCAGGGCCATAAGCCTGTTCACCAGAAGGTCCTTGTATTTGCAGTGAAAAAGCTCATGGAGAAGGATATACCGGATTTCTTTTTTGGAAAGCCCGGAAAGCATATGAATGGGAACAATGATGCAGGGGTTCCATAATCCGGCTGCAATGGGAGAGGATACATAGGCGCTGCTATAGAGAGGAATTTCTTTTTTAATCCCCGCTTCTTCCCTGCATTTTGTAAACAAATCCCGTACCTCTTTATTCTGAAGAGGAAGAGAGGACTTTTTCAACTGCCTGATTTTTAAACAGGAATAAATGCTAAAGCCGGCCATCAATGCCATGCCGGTGATCCAGATTCCGGTTAAGGCAGAAGGAAGGGCCGGATGGGCTGCACGGTTTACGGAAACAGAAAAATCCTGCAGGAAATGTTCGGTGGATGCCGCAGTATTATAGGCAGCTCCCATGGTTCTGGCATTTTCAGACGAAAAGGAGCCGCCCAAAAACCGCAGCAGCCTGAAAATATATCCGGTAAAAAGATCAGAAAAGGGAAGAAAGGGTACAGCCAGCACAAACAGAAACAAAAACCACAGATTGTACCGGATTCTTGCTGTCAGATGATGTTTCAATGATTTCCTGACCAGCAGGATCGCAGCGGGCAGAATAGTCAGGATGATGCTGTTAAGAAAAAGGCGTGTCATAAATGAATCGGGCATTGTCAGTGTTCCTCCTCCTGACCGTTTAAAAGCAGCTTCTAAGCTCTGCTAAGTCTTCCCTTGAAACGCGGTCACTGTTTAGATAGCTGGTCACCATGCTGGAGATCTTTCCATTATAAAAGCGGTTTAAAAATGATCATTTCTTTTTTTAAGTATTCTTTTTTTTCTACAAGCGGTGTATAGACGAAAACTCGGCCTTCCTTCCGGTAGGTGGCGGCACCTTTTTGGACCAGCCTTTTTTAAGAGTGTGTGGATGGTCTTCGGGCTCCAGCTGGTGGTCTTTTCCAGTTTGTCCGTCACTTCGTTGGTACTGATGGGGGCATCATTCCATAACACCTTCATTACTTCATACTCTGCTTCGGATATTTGCGGCAGATGATTCATATGCTTTCTCCTGTTCTTACAATTGTAATAACATTATTATAAGAGCAGGCCGCTCCCCTGTCAATGGGATGAAAAGTCTGTTGATCCGCCCCGGGATAACCGGCATTTAAATATAAACTGATTTTAAACATAGGACTGTCAGATATTGCATTTACACAACAACCTTTTTTTCCGTAAAATGAAACCATAAATAAACACGGGAGGTTAAAGGGATGAAATTAAAGAGATTAAACGGCATTCTGATGGCAGCGCTGATGGCGGCAGGAACCCTTGCCGGCTGTTCGGGGTCCAAGGCAGATACCACAACAGCGGCAGCAGGCGGGCAGACGGCTGCTCAGACAGGAGCGGAACAGGCTCAGTCCGGAAGAGGGGAGAAAACCGTTATTACAGTCTGGTCCAAAGACCGGCATGATGCCACTTATGTTCAGAAAAAGGTGGATGAATACAATGCAGGCAACACTGATAACATTCAGGTAAATTACCAGCTTTATACAGATAATTACGTACAGGCCATTGATATGGCGGTACAAAGCGGGGAGCTTCCTGATATTTTGGTTCAGCAGGACCAGATGTTTGATAAATATGTAAACGAGGGACAGTGGGCAAACCTTTATGATTACATGGATTCTGATATGAAAGAATACTTTAAGGACGTGATTTATCCCGGTTACAATGAACTGGATGAAAAGCTGTATTTCATCCCGACCACCGGAACCACCTGCCGTCTTTTCTATAACAAAGAGATCTTTGAACGTGCAGGGATTACGGAACCGCCAAAAACACTGGAAGAGGTGGTGGAGTATGCCAGAAAAATCAATTCGGAATTGTCCAGGGAAGGGATTTATGGGTTTGCAGAAAACATGAAAAGTGCCAGCTCCGGCCTGCAGCGTTCCATGAGCATTGGCCTGGAGAGAGAAACCGGACTGGTTCGTGGGTATGATTTTGCAAAGGGGGAATATGACTTTTCTCAGTGGGCAGATACCTTAAAGCTTTGGAAGGAACTGCTGTCTGACGAATGTGCCTTTCCTGGCTGTGAATCCCTGGATATCGACCCCTTAAGAACCCAGTTTGCAGCCGGCAAGATCGGCATGTATATGTCCTACAGCCACGCAGAGCCGGGGGTATACCAGAATCAGTTTCCCATGGATTCCTCCAAATGGGACTGCGTTCCCATTCCTACCGTGGGCGGAAAAGCTACAGGAAAGCAGTATTTTACCGGTACAGGAAGCTATGTTTTAAATGCCAAGAGCCCTGACGTGGAAAAGGCCTTCAAGGTTTATAAGGATATCTTTGCAAATGAGGATTATCTGATCGGATATTACGAAGGCGGATTTGGCGTAAGCATCCTTCCAGGCGTTATTGGAAAGGCAAAGCCAGGCGAGGATTTCCAGAATAAAAAGTGGCTGCTCATCAGCGACATTGATGCACTCCTTCCAAAGCCTCCTCACAGTGCCTTTGCATCTGGCATGGTGGTGGAAGGTGAGGATATGTATAAAACCTGCGAATCCATTTATTATGGTGACGCCGATATTGACTCTACCTTAAAGGATTTAACAGACCGTTACAATAAAGCGTATCAGGAAGCAGTGAAAAACGGAAGCGGTCATGAAATAAAGATTGAGAATTATGACCCGATGAATCCAACCTTACAGTAATATCAGAAAGAGGGGCGCAAGATCAGCGAGGCCCCTCTTTCTTTGAAAAGAAAGGAGTATGCAGATGAAAGACTGGAATGGCAGAAAAGCCCTGCATAGAAGTAAGACTGTGAAAAGAAACCTGCAGGCCTATTCATTTATGCTGCCCAACTTAATTTTGTTCACTGTCTGTTCTCTTTATCCGGTGGTGTGGACCTTGAAATACGTGTTTTACCAGTATGGAGGGTATGGAACAGGAGTACCCAGATTCGTGGGCTTAGGGAATCTGGCCCGGGTGTTCCGGGATAAAGTTTATTGGGAAAGTGTGATCCATACCTTTACCTACGGTTTCGGGAAGGTGGTTTTTATCATACCTCTGGCCTTTTTTTCTGGCATTTCTCCTAAATCAGCAAAAGCGGGGGAATGGTGCGGCCCAGAGCATTATATTTTTACCTACCATTATGAGCTCTGCGGTCATGGGACTGGTGTTTTATCTGTTATTCAACGCCTATAATGGAGAGGTAAACCAGTATCTCATGGCGGCTGGCCTGATACAAAGGCCCATAAACTGGCTGGGAAAAGATCATGCCATGAAGACCCTGATCATGACAGCGGTATGGGGCGGCGTGGGAAATTATATGGTATATTTTATAGCCGGAATCCAGCAGGTATCCGGGGAGGCCATAGAAAGTGCCAGGATCGACGGGGCAGGAAGGCTTCAGACCATCTGGTACATCATCATTCCCATGCTGGGGCCTATATTAAAAATCATTCTTATGCTGGCTATCACTTCGGCCTTTCATGACATTACCAATGTGATGGTATTGACCGAGGGAGGCCCAAACAATGCCACAATGGTCATGTCCCTGTACGGGTACCGTTATTTCTTCCCCATATCGGCGGCAGAGGCCACGGTTCCCCAATACGGTTACGGTGCTGCGGTCAGCGTCATATCTGCAGTGATCGCAGGCCTTGTAACCGTAGGCTATCTGCGAATATCCAAAAAAACTGGATGATATTTATTAAGGAGGCGGCAGCATGAAGAACTGGAATGAAAAACACATATCAAAAGCCGCCTGGCTTCCTCTTGCCGGGAAATGGGCATTTCTGGGTATTATGATTCTATTTACCCTTTATCCGGTTATTTATACGGTGCTGGGATCTTTAAAGACCAATGCAGAGCTGACCCAGGGAGGCGGCTTTTTCCGGAGAAATGGCATTTTGAGAATTACTATCAGGCTTTTGTTCAGGCGGATTTTACAAAATATACATTCAACAGCATCGTGGTCAGCGTTTCCGTTACTCTCCTGGCTGTGGTAACCTGTTCTCTGGCCGGTTTCATTCTGGCCAGAAGAGATTTTGCAGGAAAAAAAGGTACTATTGGCTCTTTACCTGTCCATGATGTTCGTATCCTTAGGATCGGTTACCTTGTATCCGATCTACGAATTACTGCGGGCATTAAAATTAAATAAGTCCATAGTTGCTCTTATTGTTGCTCTTACGGGAGGGCAGGCCACCAATGTTTTTCTGGTCATGGGCTTTACAAAAGGGATTCCAAGAGAGCTGGATGAAGCAGCCATCATTGACGGCTGCAGCTTATACGGAGTTTATTCCCGGGTCATTCTGCCCTTAAGTAAGCCAATTCTGGCGGTAGTCGCCCTTTTTTCTTTCCGCAATGCATGGAATGATTATATCACCAGCCTGATCATGACGATTTCCATGCCAAAGCTCCAGACCCTTACCGTGGCGGTCGTCCAGTTAAAATATTCCGTCAATGCCGCAGCTGAGTGGCACATCATGCTGGCGGGAGCTTCCATCGCCATCATCCCCATTCTGATTGTCTATCTGTTTGCCAACCGCCAGTTCATTGCAGGCCTTACAGCAGGTGCGGTAAAAGGATAGGAAAAAGGGCAGATCCTGTGATATACTGGAAAAAAGCAGACGAGCAGGAAAAGGTGGGAAAGCATGAAGAAATTTATAAACAATTTAAGATTCCGCAGCAAAATCATCTGGCTGTTCGGGATCATGTTTTTCTTTACTACCGCCATCAGCGGATTATCTTATTACAGGTACGCATCCAATGATATTGAAGAGAATTTTAAAGTGGGGGCAGAGGATGTTCTTGCCCAGATCGTGGACACCTTGAGTCTGCGTCTGGGAGTCATCAATCAGAGGGCAAAGGGAATGCTGGCCAATTATACCTTTATGGTGACCCTTTCGGATTATCTCAATAATCCCAATGATATTAACCTGGTGAAAGCCTGGGAACCATTCCGGATTTCATGAGAGATTTTGAAACCGGGGAGGGGCTGATTCATTCCACCTATATTTATACGGACAAAGGGAGCTTTGATAATTTTGTCCGCATGAGAAACTGGGAATTTGATTTTAAGGAGTCTGCCTTTTATAAAAGCTATGAGGAGGACGGAAGCGGGGCCATCCGCTGGTTTCCTGTGTGGGAGGATGAGATTTTCCAGGGCAATGACAAGGTCATCCCCTGTGTATGGCAGTTCAGCGTTCAGGGCTATGTGGGAAAGGAGTATCTGGTGGTCCAGTTAAAGAAAACAGAGCTGGAACGCCTTTTGGAAGGAAAATACGAATTTTTTTGACAAAATACTCATTCTGGACAGGACAGGAAATGTAATCATAGGTTCTCCTGATATGGATCCTGATGAATTGATGAAGCTGTCGGAGGTCAGGAAAGAGGGGAGCAATGTTATTACCAGTGACTACCAGTACGAAGGAGATACCTATCTGGTTACCTTTGAACGCCTGAAGGAAAACGGCTGGCAGATCTATGGGCTGAAATCAAGACAGAGCTTACTGGGAAGCTTAAATGTTCTAAGAAACACGATTTTTGAGATCATGGGGGTCGTTTTCTTTATTGGGGTAGCGGTCATTCTGCTGTTGTCCCATCAGATGACGGATTCCTTAAGGCGGCTGGAAAAGCGCATGAGCTGTGTGGAAAAAGGAGACTTGGGAGTCCGCTTTTTCTACCCCTACAAGGATGAGGTAGGCAGCCTGGCAAAATCCTTTAACTATATGATCGGAGAGATCCAGAGCCTGGTTAGGAAACAGGAGGAGACCATTGAGGAGTTAAAGCGGGAGAGGGATTATGTGGCCGAGGTTCAGAGGCAGAAACGGAAAGCAGAATTAAAGGCCCTGCAGGCTCAGATCAATCCCCATTTTCTCTATAATACCTTAAATGCCATCACCTGGCAGGCTGCAGATCAGGGAGCGGAAGAAATCAGCATCCTTTCCAATTCTCTGGGAAAGTTTTTCAGGATCAGCTTAAGCAAGGGAGCAGAGGTGATCTCTCTCCGGGAAGAGCTGGAACATGTGACAAGCTATCTGGAAATCCAGAGCATCCGCTATCATTCCCGTTTAAGCTATGAAATCCATGTGGATGACAGATGGCTGGAAATCCAGATGATCAAACTGGTTCTGCAGCCCCTGGCTGAAAATTCCATTTATCACGGCATAAAGGAGAAACAGGGAGCAGGTATCATAAAAATTTTGCCAGTGAGAATGAATCCGGCAAAGAAAGGTTCACAGAGCTTTCGGTGTGGGACAATGGGGCAGGGATTCCGGAAGAAAAGCTTGCTTTTATCAATGAGACCTTAAAAAAAGGGCGGAACAGACTGTGAAGCAGGCTATGGCATTTACAATGTCAATGAAAGGATCCGGCTGTTTTATGGAAAAGAATATGGGCTGCATTATGAAAGCAGCTTCGGCCATTGGACAAAAGCGGTTCTTAGGATTCCGGCAATGTCAGGGGAGGTGGAGTGATGTACCGCATATTGATCGTAGATGATGAAGACTATGTAAGGGACTTACTGGTGAGAAACATCCAAAATTCCGCCCTGGAAGTAGATGTGGTGGCGGTGGCAGGCGACGGAGAGGAAGGGCTTAGGGAAGCGCTGTTGAACAGGCCGGATATCGTCATTACGGACATAGCCATGCCCTTTATGAACGGCCTGGAATTGATCCGCAGGCTTCAGGAAGCCGGGCTTTACAGTAAAAATGTGGTCATAAGCGGTTATGATGAATTTGACTATGCAAAACAGGCCATTTCACTTGGAGTCAAGGATTATCTGCTAAAACCCTTTCTTCCCAGGGAAATGACCGATGTTTTAGCAAAGGTGATACAGGAGCTGGACAGTCAGAAGGTGCTGCAGCAAAATATGAGCCTGTTAAAGGAACAGGCCATGAGCAGGGCCGGACTTGCCAGGGAAAAGGCGCTTAAGGCTCTCATAAGGGGGAAGGAATGGGGAAAGGAACCGGACTGTATACTGGAAGGCAGGTTTTATGCGGCAGGAGTAATCCGCATGGAAGGCGGAGCATGGGATTTTGGCAAGCAGGAGCAAGTGGAGGAATTTCTGATGTTGATACGGGATGCTATCTTTCAGCCGGTATCTCTCTGTATGCAGTCAGCTTTGACGGGATCCAGCTGGCAGCCATCTGGTGCGGGGCTGGGGAAAACGAGGAGCATTTCCTTAAAAAGGTCGGGGCAAGCCTGGATAAAATCAGCCTGAGCCTGGAGAAATATTACCACATTCAGATGTACGGCGCTCTTGGCCGCCCTTACCGGAGTCAGGCAGAGCTGGCCCATTCTTACCGGGAAGCCATGGCTGTGTGGCGGGGAAACTTAGATGCAGAAAAGAGATTCCTGTTTTATGGAGAGGAAAGCAGCCGTAAGGAGGAAACCAGCAGCAGCCAGATCAGGGAGTGGAAAAACCAGATCCGGCTTTCTGTGCGTGCAGGACAGGAGGCAGAGGCTCTTACCGGGCTTTCCGGCCTGATGAAGTGCTACGCCTCCTTATCCAACAGGAAGAACGACTATGTGAGCGTTTCTGTGGGGGAACTGGTTTATGCCATTCAGAATGATATGGAGCAGGATGGATATGACCGGGCAGATACGGAGCCCCTATCCTTTATGCAGGATCGGATCACATACGGAAGCCTGATGGATATGAACCATATGCTTGCCTCCTATATTGAAAAATGCTGTCAGGTGGTACGGGAAAATTCAGAAGAAACCAGGGCGGATGCAGTGGTGAAGCAGATGAAGCAGATCATTGAAAACGATCTGCACAAGACGGAGCTGGATTTGGAGACAGTGGCTGCCAAGGTGCATTTCAGCCCCAGCTATGTCAGGCAGATTTTCAAGCAGTATGCAGGAGAGTGCTTTGGTGAATACCTGATCCGAAAGCGAATGGAACGGGCCGGGAGGCTGCTGCAGAAAACAGGCATGAAAATTCAGGAGGTGGCAGACCAATGCGGTTATGATAACCAGAGGTATTTTGCCAGCAGCTTTAAGAAGTTTTATGGCTGTACTCCTACAGAATTTAAAAAAAGTGGTGGAAGAAGAGCATTTATATTAGGAGGGTCAGGAAAATGATTCAATTTACGGAACAGGAGATCCGGCATTTGAGGGAAAAATTCCAAAGGCAGGGGTCAGCCGTTAATCGTATAAAGGAAGATGTAAAGGATACCATGACAGAACCGGTTGTGGTTCCAAAAACAGGGATTGCCAACTGGTCCCTTTATTATTACTGCCCGGATTGTTCCGTGCAGCTTAACTTTGACCGGAATGACAGACATCACCATGGCTGCCCCTCATGCGGACGGGTATATTCCGGTGAACCATATGACAGTGCCTGGTGGGGGATCATGAACAGCAGGAATTATACGGCGGCATTTCAGATGGGACTGATCCATATGATCACAGGGGAAAGTGCCTATGCCAGAAAAGCCGTGGATATGATGATGGAGTATTCCGGTTATTATAAGGATTATGAGGTCCACGGCAATATTCCTTATAACGGGCCTGGAAAGGCCGGAGCACAGACCCTTGATGAGGCCAATTTCCTCAGAAGCTTTGCCATGAGCTATGATCTGCTGTCTGATTACATGACAAAAGAGGAGAAGGAGTTCATCGGAAGGGAAATGCTCATCCCCGGGGCAGAATTTCTCATGGAACACCGGCATAACCAGCTTCACAATCATGAAGTGATCATTAATTCCGCCATTGCGGTCATTGGCTGATCTTCGGGATTGACAGGTATATCCAGTTTGCTGTTTATGAACCTTATGGGATCTTGTATCAGCTGGAAAAGGGGATGCTTGCTGATCATATGTGGTTTGAGGGAGCCTTTGGATATCATTTTTATGCTCTTACAAGCTTCTTTGCCTATGAAAAGTTTGCCCTCCATACGCCTCACAGCCATATCACCCATCCCAATTATAAGGCAATGATGGAGCTTCTGGTGTCCTATGTGGAGCCGGGATTCTGCATTCCCATGCTGAATGATACGAATTACGGGCATACATCCTCCAGCCTGTATTTATATGAATTTGCTTACAGGGAGCTAAGAGGGGAAAAGCTTCTTTTTATACTGAACCGGCTTTATGAAAAAGAAAAAAGGGACAATCTGGAGGCGTTTATCTATGGGGTTAAAGAGCTGCCTGCGTGCAGTATGGAGCCTGGAAATTATCATGTGGAAGAAGGGCAGTCAGGAAGCACTGTTTTAAGGGGGAAGGATGGCAGATACCTGCTGTTTAAGCATGACCGCTACGGCGGGGAGCATGACCATTACGATCGCCTGGGCATCAGCTACCTTGCCTATGGAAAAAGAATTTCCCCGGATCTTGGAACCACAGGATACGGTGCAGTCATGCACTATGATTATTATAAGAACACAGGCACCCACAATACGGTAAACATCGGAGGGGAGAACCAGGCGCCGGTAAATGCAAGGCTTACCCGCTGCGAAGAAAAGGATGGGATCATATATGTGGAAGCCGAGGCGGACTGGACCATGCCTTATGAAATACCTGACAGCTTTACCATCGTACAGTGGAAGGAAGAAAATTACCGGCCTGTGAAAATGGTGAGAAAGATTGCATGGGCGGAGCATTATTTTGCGGAAGTATTCCAGGTTAAGGGAGCAGGAACGGATCTGCCTGTGGACTGGGTCATGCATTTTTCCGGAAACCGGATCAAACAGCCTGAGGGAATGGAAATAGAAAAATTTTCTGACAGGAAGCCATACAGCTATCTTCATCACATGAAAAAGGCTGTTCTGTCAGAAAATCAAACCAGTGCGGTCCATGATTATGAGGATGGAGCATCCATACACGGGTGTATACCTGGAGCCAGGGGAAGGAATTGTATGCCGGGATGGGGCCGAATAATCCTTCTGTATCCCATATCAATTACCAGATCGAACGTGCATATGGCCAGGAGATTGTATTTGCCCATGTGATCGCCAGCAGCAAGGGGCCCTGCCCCATCAGGAATGTGACCTTTTCCAGAGATGGGGGCTGCATGTCAATTGAAGTGGAAGAAGAAAGGGCCGAAGGGAAATGGAGCAGGATCCATAAGATGTGAACCATAGGAATAGGGCGGCCCAAAAGTTGATAATCAGCTTTTGGGCCGCCCTATTCCTGGATTAAGCCGCAGGGATTGACCAGAACTTAAAAGCATGACCCAGTAAACAGGATACCTGGGCAAAAGCAGTGTGAATAAAATGGAACCTGATTTTTATCTTCTGCATATGTTAGGATATGGAAACATTTTATAGGGAAATGGAGGCAAAGGGATGTCAGAGAATATTTGTTTAACAGATTTAAAAAGGGGACAGAAAGCGGTGATCGCAAAGCTTTTCGCCTATGATGATATGAGAAGGCGCTTGCAGGATATTGGCCTTATTGAGGGCACCACAGTGGAATGTCTGGGAAGAAGCCTTTAGGGGATCCTACGGCATTTTTAATACGCGGTGCGGTGATCGCCCTCAGAAGCGAGGACTCAGGCCGTGTTCTGGTGCAGTCAAATAGAGAGGAAAGGGCGAAGCGCCATTGTGGTGAGGAGATGGCAGTCGCGAACCTTTCGCTGGAGGAAAAGGTATGGGATTAAGCAGGGAGTCAATGGGAATAAAGTCTGTGGACTGCGGTCTGGAAATCAAAAAGCGGAAGGAAGAGGATAAGGTCATTGCGCTGGCCGGAAATCCCAATGTAGGCAAGAGTACGGTGTTTAATCAGCTTACAGGAATGAATCAGCATACAGGAAACTGGCCGGGAAAGACGGTAGCCAATGCCCAGCTGGTGCACCGATGGCCAGCAGGGATACGTTATGGTGGATATTCCGGGCTGCTATTCCCTGATGGCCCATTCCACGGAAGAAGAGGTGGCCAGAGACTTTATTTGCTTTGAAAACCCGGATGCAGTGGTGGTAGTCTGTGACGCCACATGTCTGGAGAGAAACTTAAATCTGGTACTGCAGATCATGGAGGCCACGGCAAATGTTGTGGTATGTGTAAACCTTATGGATGAGGCGAAAAAGAAGAAGATTCTTTTGCGCCTTGATCTGCTAGAACAGCGCCTGGGAGTCCCGGTTGCAGGGACGGCCGCCAGGAGCAATAAGGGACTGGATCAGATTTACACAGGCTTAAACCGCTGCATGGAAGAAAAGGAGGAGGAAGAGGATGAGGAGAAAGCAGCTCTCATCCAATACCCCCAATATATTGAAGACGCCATTTTAAAGCTCCTTCCTGCAGTGGAAAATATGACTAAGGGAAAGACAGAGGCCCGCTGGCTGTGCGCCAGACTGCTGGATGCCAATGAGAATCTGATGGAAGCGTTAAGGAAATATCGAAAGGCTGTTGCAGAGTCGGAAGAAGCAGCTGCCTGCCTTGCCGGAATTTGGGAGGAATGGAGGGAAGCCGGGATCAGCCAGGAGCAGGTAAGCGATGATATGGCCACTGTTTTCATAAATAAGGCGGAAGATTTATGCAGCGGTGTAGTGGAATATGAAAGCCAGACCTATGACCGGAAGGACCGGAAGCTGGATCAGCTTTTTACCAGCAAGGCTACGGGCTTTCCCATTATGTTCTTAATCCTCCTTGGAACCTTCTGGCTTACCATAACAGGAGCCAATTATCCCTCTGAGCTGTTAAGCAATGTGTTGTTTAAAGTGGAGGATTGGCTGTTCGGGCTGGCTAACGCTGCCGGTGTGCCGGTCATTTTATCAGAAGTGCTGATTCACGGCGTGTACCGGGTTCTGGCCTGGGTGGTATCGGTTATGCTGCCTCCTATGGCAATCTTTTTCCCGTTGTTCACTCTCTTGGAGGATTTTGGATACCTCCCCAGAGTGGCATTTAATTTAGACCGGTGCTTTAAAAAGTGCTCCGCCTGCGGAAAGCAGGCGCTTACCATGTGACAGAAGAAATCTATGCTATTTTGTTGGTTCTGCAATGATTGTCTTGACACGTTTTCTTAGAAATGATATAGTTACACCTGTAAACTGTAACTGAAAATAGTACAGAATCTTTGCAAAAATTATCAAGAATCAGTAAAAAATAGCACAAGCTTAAAAGGAGGTACCGTATTTGGGATTTTCTATTGACGTAAGTATTCCTGTTTTAACCGTGTTTCTACAGGGGATTATCAGCTTCTTTTCCCCCTGCGTGCTTCCCCTCATCCCGCTTTACATAGGGTATCTGTCGGGAGGAACGGGAGTCCGTGGGGAGGACGGGCGGATTTATTATAAACGCAGCAAGGTCATGGTTCACACCGTTTGCTTTGTTATTGGTGTCAGCTTTGCATTCTTCCTGCTGGGGCTGGGGTTTTCTGCACTTGGAAGCTTTTTTTAAATCAAACCAGCTTCTTTTTGCAAGAGCAGGTGGAATCCTGGTAGTTTTATTCGGCTTATACCAGCTGGGAGCCTTTGGGACCTCTAATCTGCTGGGAAGGGAACGCAGGCTGCCATTTTCCCTTGATGTCCTGGCCATGTCTCCCTTAACTGCGCTTATAATGGGATTCACCTTCAGCTTTGCCTGGACGCCCTGTGTGGGTCCGGCCCTTGCCAGTATACTTCTTATGGCTGCTTCGGCCTCCACAAAGACTATGGGGTTTGTCCTGATCGGAGTGTATACACTGGGATTTGTTCTGCCGTTTCTGGCAGTTGGATTCTTTACCACCACGGTGCTTGAATTTTTTTAAATCTCACGGCAATATTGCAAAATATGGGGTAAAAGCCGGGGGAGCTCTCATGGTATTTATGGGAATTTTAATGTTCACCGGAAAAATGAATGCGGTGACCGGATACCTTTCCTCCATTCCTTCTCCAACGGCCACAGAATCAAGAGAGGCACCGGAGCCGGAGACAGCTGCAGAAGCATCAGAAGAAGAATCCCCATCTGAGCCGGAAAAAACCGGGGAAACAGATGAAACGAAACAGCTTCTTCCGGCAGTTGATTTTACCTTAACAGACCAGTACGGCAATACACATTCTCTTTCTGATTATAAAGGAAAGACGATCTTTTTAAATTTCTGGGCAACCTGGTGTCCCCCATGCAGGGCAGAGATGCCGGACATCCAGAAAATATATGAAACCGCTGATACAGAGGGAGATAATGCGCTGATCGTTCTGGGAGTAGCAGCCCCTAATTATGGAAATGAAAAGGATGAAGCGGGAATTAAACAATTCCTGGAAGAAAACGGATACACATATCCGGTTCTGATGGATACCAATGGGGATTTATTTGACGCATATGGAGTATTCTCTTATCCGACCACGTTTATGATTGATAAGGATGGAAATGTATTTGGTTATGCAAGCGGCCAGCTTTCCGAAGATACGATGCGCAGCATCATTGAGCAGACCATGAAGGGGCAGCGGAAATAATCTGCCGGCATTGTTTATAAAAAAAATAGTAAAATTTAAGGCATTCCAAAGTCGAAAAAGGATCTTTGGAATGCCTTTTTTATTGAGTAGAATTACCGGGGGTACTTTTTTCCCGGGCCTTGCGCAGGCGGTCCCGGTTGTAAATGAGATGAAGGGTCATGGCATCCTGGGCGGCAATGGCATCGTTATTCTCCATGGCATTTACAATCGCCATATGTGTTCTTATGGTTTCTTCCTTTAACTCGGAATGGGTAATGTCAATAAACATATCAATGGCATGCATGATAAGAGGCTCAAGCTGGGGGACGATGACATTTCCGCTGATCTCTGCGATCCTGGCATGGAAGAGGGCATCGGCTTCTGAGTGGGACGTTCCTGCGTCATAGCATTCCGCCACCCGGTTTGCCAGTTGGAGAAGCTCCCCGGCCTGAGCAGGGGTTGCCTTTGATGCAGCCAGAGCAGCCACCCTTGGCTCGATCATCATGCGGAATTCTAAAAGATCAGATACCAGTTTTTCTTTATTTTCAATAAATGTGAATCCCAGGGGATCATCAGCCACGCCTGTATTATGGCAGACGTAAATGCCGGATCCCTGCTGAACCGTCAGAATATTGCGTGAAACAAGGGCGCGTATGGCTTCCCGCAAGGTGCTTCGCCCCACTCCCATAAGAGAGGAAAGCGTGGTTTCGTTGGGAAGCTGTGCGCCTTCCTTTAATTTGTTATCAATAATGTATTTGATGATTCCTTCGGCTGTTGTATCGGCAAGAGATTTACGTGATGAGGTCATAATGAATTCCTTTCAGTTCGTAGTAGTCTTATCTGAATTATAAACGCAATTCATGATTCCTTCAAGTGTAAATAAATCAGATGAATTTTGTATATGACAATACATTGGTCAGATGATTTTGAATTAATAACAAGAAATAATGAGACGATATGCATAAAAATATGAAGTAAAAGTGAGGAAAATAATAACAAGAGCCAAAGGGATAGTTGACAATCATCTGATGACTTATTATAATTAGAATATCAAATATAAGATGAATGTGAAAGGAGCGTTGTTATGGTTAGTCAGGAGATTCGAAAGCTGGCTCCGGAAATGGACCCTCTCCGGATGGGCATGGGCTGGAAGGCCGAAGATCTTTCAAAAATGCAGATCATGGTGGAAAGTACCTTTGGTGACAGCCATCCGGGAAGCGCGCACCTGCTGGAGCTGGTGACCAGTACCGTAGATGGAGTGAAGGAGAAGGGAGGAAAGGCGGCAAGATATTTTACAACAGATATCTGCGATGGAATGGCTCAGGGCCATGACGGCATCAATTATTCCCTGGTATCCAGGGATACGATCTGTAATATGATTGAAATCCACGCAGGCGCAACTCCCTTTGACGGCGGGGTATTTATTTCAAGCTGCGATAAAGGAGTGCCTGCACATCTTATGGCAATCGGCCGGGTGAATATGCCGTCCATTCTGGTAACCGGCGGTGTTATGGATGCCGGTCCGGATCTTCTTACCCTGGAACAGATCGGAAAGTACAGCGCCATGTGCCAGAGAGGTGAACTGGAGCCGGAAAAGCTGGAATATTATAAACAGCATGCCTGTCCATCCTGCGGGGCCTGTTCTTTTATGGGAACGGCATCAACCATGCAGGTCATGGGAGAGGCTCTTGGCCTTATGCTTCCAGGATCCGCTCTTATGCCGGCAACCTGCCCGGATCTAAAAGAGATGGCTGCAAGAGCCGGCCATCAGATCATGGAGCTTGCAGCAAAAGGGATTAAGCCAAGAGATATGGTTACCATGGAATCCTTTGAGAATGCCATTATGGTCCATGCTGCCATATCAGGTTCAACCAATTCCCTGATACACATTCCTGCCATTGCTCATGAATTCGGTCTGGAAATAGACTCTGAAATGTTTGACAGGCTGCACAGGGGTGCCCATTACCTTCTTGACATCCGGCCAGCCGGAAAATGGCCGGCCCAGTACTTCTATTATGCAGGCGGAGTACCGAGGATTATGGAAGAGATCAAGTCAGTACTCCATTTGGAGGTAATGACAGTGACAGGAAAGACCCTGGGTGAAAATCTTGAAGATCTGAAACAAAATGGCTTTTATGACAAATGCGATGAGTATTGCGCAAAGGCCGGGGTGAAAAAAAGAAGAAATAATCCGGCCTTTTGAGGAAGCAATTGGAACTGATGGTGCAATTGCCATTTTAAAAGGAAACCTTGCACCGGAAGGTGCGGTCATCAAGCATACTGCATGTCCAAAGGAGATGTTCCATGCAGTGTTAAATGCACGTCCTTTTGACAGCGAGGAAGAAGCCATCGACGCGGTTTTAAATCACCGTGTGAAGCCAGGGGATGCTGTATTCATCCGGTACGAAGGCCCAAAGGGAAGCGGGATGCCGGAAATGTTCTACACGTCTGAGGCCATCTCCTCGGATAAGGAGCTTGGACGCACCATTGCCCTCATTACAGACGGGCGTTTTTCCGGGGCTTCCACCGGTCCTTCCATCGGCCATGTTTCACCGGAGGCAGCAGAAGGCGGGCCCATTGCCCTGGTAGAGGAAGAGGATATGATCCAAATCGATATTCCAAACCGCTTCCTTGGAATTGTGGGCGTAAAAGGCCAGCGGAAAACAGAAAGCGAGATGGAAGAGATTCTTAAGGAACGGCGGGAAAGATGGCAGCCAAGACCGTCAAAATACCCGTCAGGAGTATTGAAAATATTCAGTGAACGTGCAGTATCTCCGATGAAGGGCGGATACATGGACTGATAAAGTGGAGGGGAAGTTATGAATGATGCTTTTACAGCTGATCCAACAAGGCTTGTGATTGCCGCAATATGCGGTTTGGTAATTCTGTTATTCTTGATAACAAAGGCAAAGTTTCAGGCATTTATTGCAATTTTAATATCAGCTCTGGCAATCGGCTTAATAGCAGGGATGCCGGCAGAACTGATTACTGACACAGTGACAAAGGGAATGGGGGAAACCTTAAAAGGAATTGCGCTGCTTATTGGACTGGGGTCCATGTTCGGCGCAATCCTGGAAATCTCAGGAGGTGCGGAACGGGTGGCCGTCACCATGATGAGCACCTTTGGCGAAAAGCGGGCCCCCTGGGCTTTGGGGATTACGGGCATGGTGGTTGCCATTCCTGTGTTTTTTTGATGCAGGACTGATTATCCTGATTCCCCTTGCTTTTTCCCTTGCCAAGCGTTGCAAAAAATCGGTCATGTTTTATGTAATACCGCTTTTGGCTGGTTTGGCGGTTGGCCATGCGTTTATTCCTCCAACCCCTGGCCCGGTTCTGGTTGCCAACATGTTAGAGGTTGATCTTGGGATTGTAATTGGCCTTGGAATTATCTGCGGTGCCTTTGCCATGGTGGCGGCAGGCCCAATCTGGGGAAAATACTGTGGCAGCCATTACGATGTGCCGGTTCCTGCCCAGTATGCGGAAACAAAGGAATTTGACATTGATAAGATGCCTTCCTTTGGTACGGTAGTGACTATTATTTTGATTCCGCTGATTTTGATTATAGTCAATTCCATTCTTGGCGTAATTCCAAAAGGCAGCAGTGTGGACTTTTTAAGACCAGTATTCAGTTTCCTGGGAACACCGTTTGTGGCTCTTCTTCTTGCCACCATTGCATCAGTATTTCTCCTTGGCACACGTCACGGCTATACCAAGGAGGAACTGGAAAAGGTAATGACAAAATCCCTGGAGCCGACAGGCATGATTATGCTGGTGACGGCAGGCGGCGGCGTTCTCCGTTACATGCTCCAGGATTCCGGTCTTGGAAATATTATCGGCAACGTGATCGGAGCGTCCTCCTTCCCCCTCATTGTAGTTGCATTCCTGATTGCATGTGCGGTTCGTGTTTCCGTAGGCTCTGCAACAGTTGCAATGACAATGGCTGCCGGTATTATAGCTGCCATGCCGTCAGTCTCCGGTTTGTCGCCTTTATACAAGGCATGTCTGGTCATGGCCATTGCAGGTGGATCTACCGTATGCTCCCATTTTAATGATTCCGGCTTCTGGCTTGTGAAATCATTGTGCGGACTGGATGAAAAGACAACCCTTAAAACGTGGACTATTATGGAGACCATTGTGGGATTGACCGGTTTTGGCGTTGCATTAATCATTACATTATTTATAGGCTGATAAAATAAATAAAAAAGGGTATGGTACAATAGATTCCATGCCCTTTTTCCATCCCTGAAGGGGGCTATATGGGACTTTGGCAGTGCATGACCGGAGTGCTTTCCAGCATATGGTACAAACCGGCAGGAATAAGTTTTCTCAGGAGGTGCATGAAATGGATTCATCAGATCAGGTAACCTATGAGGAAGAAAACATGACCGTAAAGGTGGAACGGGTTTTTATTGGTGAAAAAAACAGCAAAAGAGCTGGTTTTGGAATTATTGAAGAAACGGCGGGAGGCAGGGGAGTTTCAGTCATGACCTGAGCCAGCCATGATTGTTACTTAGGGCAATATAAAGCAGTGCTTTCCATGTACCTGCCAGGGGATAATGGTAATAAAAAAGGACTTAACCGGCCCTCCAATGAAGGAGGGGCCGGTTAAGTCCTTTTGTGGGTAAAAGTCGGTGACAAATGGATTAAGGGCTGCGGCTATCAGAATATGGAGTACGCTGCCAGGAATGTCTGCCGGCTAAAGATTTATCGGACAATTACTGGAAATAATTGGAAATATGAGTAAATTACTGATGGAAATATTTTAAAATGTAACCGGTTTGTAATTGTAGTTGTGTATGATATACGAAAGATAACATCAAATCCTGGAGCTTTCCAGGAAGATTGCCATTTTGAGATTGGTCCCTCCAATACGTAAATGAAAAGGAGGTAAGAAAGGAAATGAAGAGGCGTTTACAGGATAGGATAAGGAGAGGCATGTTTTGCCCCTGAAAATACTTAACATTATTGGAAGAGCTTAGGCTGGAAAGGAGAATTGTATGAAAGGGCTAAAAAAGAAGTTCAGACAGAGCCTTGCAGGCATCCTTGCATTTTGCCTGACTATGACATCATTTAATATGGTGTCCTGGGCAGATGTGGAGAAGGCGTTTGAAAATGAGAATGCCATTTTTGATAAATGGAGAGGATTTGAGGGATTCTGCACAAGCTGCGATTGATTCAGGTGAAACATTCCAGGTAGAGGATTTAGGCCTTGGGGACAGGGATTTGTCCCTGAAAAGGGAATACGAAAAATTACTTGGGGGAGGCATGGTATATGAATTTATGCCCGTCTATGACACGGATGAGGATGCCAACGCCGATGGAGCAGAGCTGCGCATGTTCATTCGTGTACCTGACAACCATGACGGTTACCGGCTGACAGGGAATGAAAAGGTCATATTCCTGTATGTAAATGATTCTGAAAACAAGATCACTTTCAGATCAAATATTGACGGATACTTAACTCAAAAGGTCAGCGTAAAAGCCTTTTCCCAAAATACAGCGGTTATTCCCGGTGACGGCGCAAACGGTGGCTCCGGAGTAAATCCAGATGGGGCAATACCTGGTGAGAGCGGTGCAAATCAGGAGGAAACCACAGCCGTTGACGAAACAGCAGGTAATGGGACCGAGGTAAATCAGGGCGAAACGTCAAATAATGGGACCGAGGCGAATCAGGGCGAAACGTCAAATAAGGAGACAGAGGTAAATCAGAGTGAAACGTCAAATAAGGAGACCGAGGTAAATCAGGGCGAAACGTCAAATAATGGGACCGAGGCAAATCAGGGTGAAACGTCAAATAAGGAGACTGAGGTAAATCAGAGTAAAACGTCAAATAATGAGACCGAGGTAAATTCTGGTGAAACGGCAGATGACGAAACCGAGGTAAATTCTGGTGGAACAGCAGGCCATGAGACCCAGGGGAACTCCCATAAAACAGGGGGAAATGAAAAGCTAACTGATCCGGCTGGAACAGCAGCTGGTGATGAGGCTCCGGCAAGCTCCGGTGGATCTTCTGCAGATGACGGAGCTGCAAAAGCGCCGGATGCAGGAAAGGCGGTTAATAACAGCAGCCAGGATACAAAAAACAATAACAGCCAGCCTGACCATGAAGATGCAGCTTCCAAAGACCAGGCGTCTGCGGAGGTTCAGGCATCTATTTCAAGACATGTGCTTTCCGTTCTGTCATCATCAGAAAACAGCGCATTTAAGGAGGAGGCCGGTGATGAGAAGAAGGATTTTTCCTATACTGAGTCCACGGCTTCGGAAGCGGATAAAGCTGTAAATGGCGGAACGTCCGGCGGAAAAGCTTACGGTGCGGTGCTGCTGGATGAATCTTATTATGCAAAAGCATATGTTGCAACCTTAAATCAGCTTCACGTCGACGTATCGGCAGAAGGCTATGGAGTAACCTACGCCGTAGAGCCCGTTGGAACGGCATACGCACAAGGTCCTGAAGCGGTAGCTGAGGACGGAACTCTTTCATTTGCCGTGACACCGCAGATAGGCTATGAAATCAGTGCAGTTACAGTGAATGGAGAGACAGCAACGGCTGATGAAGTGGAAAGTACTGATGCATCAGATCATGGAAAACGCCGCTATACCATAACCGGAGTGACGGAGGAGCAGGAGGTCGTCATAACGACAGCTGCAACCGGAGATCAGCCGGAGTTTAAGTTTGAAAAGGCGATTAACGGAGTTACCGTAAACCTTTATGCCGAACAGGGAATTCTTCCGGCAGGAACAGAAGCGAGGATCACAGAAGTAACCGATAAAGTGGCGGAGGCTGTCAAGAAAAAAATCGGCAGAAGAGGCAGCGGCGGAAAGCACGGTCAATGATGTGCTTGCATACGACATAAAACTGTATTATAACGGCGAAGAGCTGGATAACAGCTGGAGCGATCAGGGATATGTGAACGTGACCTTTTCCGGTGCGCCTATTAAAGAGAAAAGCCTGGCCGCAGATCGCGTTGAGATCATACACATGAGTACAGACGTGGATGTGGCAGCCAAGACAGTGGAAAAGATTTCCTCAGAAGAAGTGACCGGTTTGGAAGCCGTAGCAGAACCAATTGCAGTAGACGGCGGAAAACAGGTGGGCGAGGTGTCATTTGAAGCGGAGCATTTCTCTGTATATACTATTACATTTTCCGGGAAGGCTGTATTGAAAGTGCATGTAATGGATATAAAAACGGGAAATGAAATCGGAACCACAGACGGAAGCCTTACACAGGATGGGGGGAACGGACAGGAATATTCTGCTTCACAGCTTGCTTCCTTAATACTAAACAAAATGGGTGAAGACGTAAAGAAGCAGTATAGTTTTTCCAAGGCTACCCTGGCCAACGGGAAGGAGCTGGATAGCTTTTATTATTACTCGGGAAAGCTGTATGCTTCAAAAATTTTCAACTTCTATTTCAACCAAATAACAGGTGATGTATATTTTTGGTATAATTCATTCAATGTTACTTTTGATTCAAATGGAGGGAATGGCGGGCCAAAGAATGTGGCTGTAAACGGAACATTCGTATTGCCGGATCCGTCGACTCTGGGAATAAGCAAAAATGGCCGGACATTTGTAGGCTGGTCTACAGACAAAACAGGACGGGGAAGTGTATTTGTATCAGGAATTGAAAATACAGTAACGAAAGATACCACATATTATGCAATTTGGATTGATAAAAATGGTGAGGATAATACCAATGTTGCTTATTTTTATATCAGAATAGATGGTGAGATCCAATATGAACCTGCCGGTTATAGCAACAATTATTACTATCCGCTGGGATCGGCAAAGACTTTGCAGGGTAAGCTGAGAACACCTGCAGCTGTCAATAATAACCTGGATAATGTGGCGTCAAATTTACAGGTAATACCAACTGATGAGGCTATAAAGGCGGTTTTGAACAAAGGAGGGGTCTCCTACGATCCGAATACCCAGCACATTCTTTGGTATGTAATTAAATACCGGGATAAAGACAATAACAAAACATATTGGAATGTAGATGGTGTTGTCCGCGATAATGAAAAGTATGAATTGATTTATCATCCCAATGGTGGGAATACCTCTGTCCCTGGCAGCAATGAATATAAAGCCGGATATATTGTAAAGATTCAATATGACCCGGCGCCCTCAAAAGCGGGATATGAGTTCCTGGGCTGGCTGAGGATAAAGAGGCAGGAACACCAACGTATAAGGTGGGAAGTAACACCTCTCTTACTATGCCTGACCATGATGTGACCTTATATGCAGTATGGAGGCCATCGGAAGCAACTGGATTTAAAGTGAATCATTGGCTGCAGAGATCAAATACAGCAGGAGATAAGAGTGATGATTTTGACCTGACAGATGAATCTCCGGAAATAAAGTATAAGGCTACTGAAAGTAAAGTGTATGATAAGGATTATGCGAAAACGATCAGTGATTATATGTATGAGGAAGGAATCATTGATAATCAGACCGAAGCAATTGTAAACGGGAACGGCACCACAGAATTAAATCTTTATTATTTAAAGAAATTTACCATAAAGATAACCGGGGAATCAAAGACCAAAACCTACGATGGCAAACCATTATCAGGCGGGTATCAGATAGAGGGGGCGCTTCGTGCCGGTGATAAAGAAGAAGTGGTTGTAAGCGGCGCTATTACGGATGCGGGAGAGGCAGCAAACAAAATAGTAAGCTATAAGATTAAGGATTCCAACAATGTGGATGTTACTGATAAGTATGTGATATCAACGGTTGACGGAACCCTGAAGGTAAACAGAGCAGCTGCTAAAATAACAGCAAAGAGCGAAACAAAGAAATATGGAGAACCGAATCCGGAGCTGGCCTATACGCCTGCAGATTTCTTAAACGGAGATACACCGAAGACACTGGGCATAACGGTAAATCTGAAGACAGAAGCCAATGAGGCCAGCAAAAAGGGCACCTATGGGATTACCTTTGATTCTCCTGTTACTCAAACAGCAACTATAATATTGTATATGAAAACGGAACCTTAACGATCGTACAAAATGAAACGAATATCATAATCACTGCTGAAAGCCATAGGAAACCTTACGATGGAACAGCACTGACCGCAGCCGGTGTGGAGTCAGTCAGTGGCCTGGTGGGAGAGGATCACGTGGATGAAGTGAAGATGACGGACGATTCCACGATCACAAATGCTGGAAATAAAGAAAATAAAATAAAATCGTTTGTGATCCGCAATAAGAATGGTGAGATTGTAACAGACCAGTATAGCAATATCAGCACTGTCCCCGGAACCTTAACTGTAACCCAAGTCGATGCAACAGTGACGGCGAATGATATTTGGAAGCAATATGGTAAGGATATGCCGAAGCTGACCTATACGGCAGCCGGATTTGTGAACAATGAATCCCCTGAAAGCCTGTCCCTTGACTTAAAGCTTCAAACTGATGCGGGAAAGACCAGTGGAGCAGGAACATTTGATATTACCTTTGCGGATAAAAAGGAAGCGGACAATTATAATATTACCTATGTAAATGGTAAGCTGCATATAACCCCTAATCTGGATCATATCATCATTAAGGCATCAGATGCCTTTAAAGTGTATGACGGAAAAGAATTGACCAAAGCTTCGTACAGCATGACAGGACGTCTTGCGGACGGAGACCGTATCAAAGAGGTCATAATGAAAGCGGATTCCAGGATTACGAATACAGGAACAAAGGAAAACGGCATTGATCATGTAGTCATTGTAAATGAAAATGGTGACAATGTGACCTCCTGCTATGAAAACCTAAGGCTGGCTGACGGTCAGCTGATAGTAATAAAGGCACCTGCATTTGTAATGGCTAAGCAGCATACAAAGCATACGGTGATGTCAACCCGAAGCTGGATTATGAGGTTTCAGGTTTTGTAAACGGAGAGACACCGTCCGGCCTGGGCATTGAGCCAAAGCTGAAAACCAATGCTGATGAGAAGAGCCAGGCAGGTTTCTATGCAATCACCTTTGAGGAGCCTGTAACGAGTACAGCCAATTATTCCATTATCTATATACCCGGAGTCCTGGTTGTAAAGCGGAATGCATCGGATATTGTGATTACGGCAAAGAGCGGAACCCAGGTATATAACGGAACAGCACTGACAGAGAGCGGCTACGAAGTAAGCGGCCAGCTTGCGTCCGGTGATTATGTTTCCAGTGTGGAGATGACGAAGGAATCTGTCATAACAGATGCAGGAACAAGGAAGAACGAGATCAAGTCAGTTGTGATCAGAAATGCGTCAGGTAAAGATGTGACCAAGAACTACAGCAGTTTAAAGACCGCAGCAGGAACCCTTACTGTGAGCAAGGCGCAGGTGACCGTAAAGGCTGAAGATAAGGCAAAGAACTATGGAGAGGAAATACCGGTTCTTAAATATACAGTGAAAGGCCTTGAAAATGGAGAAACTTTTGAAGGGCTCCATGTGCCGGTAGAGCTTTATACAGATGCAACAAAGACCAGCCCTGCCGGAGATTACGTGATTTCTTTTAAAAATAAAGTAGAAGAAACGAAGAATTATAAGATCACCTATGAAAACGGAAGCTTAAGAGTAGGAAAGAATGGGGAAGTCCTTGTAATTAAGGCTTTGGATGCTGATAAGGCATACGATGGAACAGAACTTACCAGGGCAGAGTACAGCATAACGGGAAATCTTGAAGATGGGGACTATATTGATAAGGTCGTCATGACAGCAGATTCCAGGATCACAGATGCAGGCACCCAGAGGAATAAGATTGACTATGTTGTCATCAGGAATGGAGCCGGCGTTGATGTAACAGAAAGTTATGGAGGACTGAGGATAGAAGAAGGAATTCTGACAGTAAACAAAGCCCAGGTCACAGTGACGGCTGTGAATAAGACGAAGGGGTATGGAGAAAAGGTACCGGACTTAGAGTATCAGGTAAAAGGCCTTAAAAACGGGGAAACTCTTGAAGACATGGGCGTAAAGGTGACACTGTCTACTGATGTGACAAAGACCAGTCCTGCCGGAGCTTACGGTATTATTTTTAAGGATCCGGAAAAAGAAACGAAGAATTACAGGATCAGTTATGAAGATGGAGCTCTGACCGTGGAAAAGAACGGGGCGGCCATTGTAATTAGGGCATTAGACGCAGATAAGGTATACGACGGAAAGGAACTGGCCAGGGCTGAGTACGGCATGGCGGGAAGCCTTAGAGATGGAGACCATATCCATAAGGTTGTCATGACAGAGGACTCCAGGATAACAAATGCAGGAACACAGAAGAACAGGATCGCCTACGTCCTCGTCAAAAATGCGGGGGGCCTGGATGTGACGGACAGCTATGCAGGACTGGTAACAGAAGATGGCACCCTGACCGTTCACAAGGCAAATATGATAGTAACTGCAGCGGATAAATCAAAGATCCAGGGCAGTTCAAATCCGGACTTAACTTATAGTATCCAGGGACTTGTAAATGGAGAAACCCCGGAAGGGCTGGGTCTTAAGCCACAGCTAAGGACGGACGCAGCCGGAAACAGTGGAGCCGGAAAATATGCTATCACATTTGTTGATCCGGTTTCAACGATAGCAAACTATAATATTTCTTATGCAGAAGGCGTATTAACGGTAGAGCGAAGAAATACAGGCGGAAGTACAGGCGGAAGCGGAGGCAGCGGTTCATCACCTGATTCCAGCCGGCCATATACGCCAGGAGGTCCTGGAGATAATATGGTAACGGTTGAACCGGAACCTGTTCCGCTTGCTGATCTACCAAATGGCGGAAATGCGGCAGACAATCTCCTTATCATTGATGACGGCAGCATTCCTCTGGCAGGTCTTCCAAAAACTGGTGACAAAGGGCCGATTCAGGGCCTTACAGCAATCGTATCAGGAATTTTGTTAGCTGTATACGCAGCTGTCAGCCGTATGAGAAAAGAAGAAAAGTGATAATTTCACAGTACGGCAAATAGAAAAAGCAAACAGATAATAATTAAGAGGTAAACGGTACCCCTTGCTATGGGGGGACCGTTTACCTTTTTTATAGACAAAAGATGGGGACCACGACAGAAACAGAATGGCAGTTATGGGGATACAACCGTGGGGCGTAAGAATCATATTTTGTGTAAAAATTAAATGGTGCAAAATAGGAGGACAGGCAGACAGATTTCAGATATACTTAGAAAGTGAAAAGGAGACAGACCTTATGAAACATACAGCATATATGAAAACCGCCTTAGGGCCGATTAAAATATCCGAAGTGGATGGTTTTATTACGGAGTTGTTTTTTTGCAAAAGATATCCAGGAAATCCCCGGAGAAATGAAAACACCTCTGTTGGAGAATGCAGAAAAACAGATTAAAGAATATTTGGAGGGGACGACCAGGGTATTTGACTTGCCGCTTGCTGCAAAAGGGACGGAGTTTCAGAAGACCGTTTGGGAAGCCCTGCGCAGAATTCCATATGGGGAAACGCGGAGCTATAAACAGATTGCAGAACTGATCGGGAGGCCGGAGGCATCCCGGGCTGTGGGTATGGCAAACAGCAAAAATCCCATACTGATCCTGACACCGTGTCACCGGGTAGTGGGTTCGGATGGCAAATTGACAGGCTATGCGGCTGGCTTGGAAGTCAAGGAACAATTATTGGAGTTGGAACTGGCACATGCAGGCCGTTGAACGGAATGGGGTAGGAATGTAGTATGGAAGAATGGAATAAAAAAGCTGGCGCCGGTTGAAACGATGCAGGAGGCTTACAGCAGGATTGGAGAACATGACGTAATGATGGGGGATAATATAAAACAGCAATTAAAAGCACTGGCAGAGGAAGACTACCGGGTGTTCGCCTCGGGTCTGCTCCCTGATACTGACAATGTATTAGGCGTCCGCCTTCCCATGCTGCGTAAAATAGCAAAGCAGATTGCAAGGTCAGATTGGCAGGGATATCTGCAGACAGCAGGGGATGATACCTTTGAGGAGATCATGCTCCAGGGAATGGTGATCGGATGTGCGGAATGCCCGGTCGAAGAACGGTTATTCTATATAAAGGAGTTTGTTCCGAAAATCCAAAACTGGTCGGTGTGCGACAGCTTTTGTGCCGGGCTCAAATTCACCAAAACTAATTCAGAGCTGGTGTGGGATTTTCTCAAGTCCTATTTTAAATCAGAACGGGCATTTGACCTCCGGTTTGCAGTTGTGATGCTTATTTTCTACTATATTCAGGAAGCAGCCATCGGCGAAGTACTGGCTGTCCTGGACAATGTGCGGCACGATGACTATTATGTAAAGATGGCTGTGGCGTGGGCAATATCCATGTGTTATGTTCAGTTTCCGGGGAAAACCATGATTTATCTGAAAAACAACAGTCTGGATGATTTCACCTATAATAAAGCATTACAGAAAATCACCGAGTCCTTAAAAGTGGATAAAGAAACAAAAAAGCAAATCCGGGCAATGAAACGGAAGCCATGAAAAACCGTCAGGATATACAGGCGGAAATAATAATATATGGTCTTTAAAACTGGTGCAGGCTGCGCCGGAAAACTTATGTATCCTGTGAAAATAAGGTCCATTTTCATAGGCATTGTATAACAAAAAATGAAAGAAGGTGTGCCGCCATGCTGACAGAGGAGGAAAAATGGAAGGCAGCGCTGGAATGTAATGCGTCTTATGACGGCAGATTTTATTACGGAGTAAAAACAACAGGAATTTTCTGCCGTCCTTCCTGTAAATCCAAAAGTCCCAAACGTGAGAATGTTGAATTTTTTTGATACGGCGGAGCAGGCACGTGCAAGCGGGCTTCGCCCCTGTAAGCGCTGCAGGCCGGATTTGCTGGAATTTCATCCACAGAAAGAGAATGCGGAAAAAATCAAAGTAGTTTATGATCTTTATTTTTCAGACCATGACCGCTTAAAGGAGGAACTAAAAAAAGCTTGGGCTAAGCAGAAACAGAATCCTCCAGGTGTTTCAGAATCAATATGAAAAGACCCCGGCAGAGTATTTAAACGGTTTACGTGTAGCCAGCGCAAAAGAGTTTTTAGCCAGTACCCCGGATAATATTTTGCAGATTGCTTTACAAAGCGGCTTTGAGAGCCTTTCAGCTTTTTACACACAGTTTAAGCGGATAACAGGTGTTTCCCCCAGGGAATACCGGGAAAGCTTTACTGGAAAGAAGGCTGATTAGAATAAAGGCGCGGGGGAATAGGAGGAAGGGATTGCTGTAAATCAAAAAGCCCTCATAGTATATGGTACAAACCTGCCGGAATAAGATTTTCCAGGAGGTGTAAGAGATGGATCGATTGGCTCAGGCGGCCTGTTACAGTGGGGCGCTTTACATGCGCTTATCAAAAGACGACGATAGCACAGGGGAAAGCTCCAGCATCAGCACCCAGCGGAAGATGCTTCGTTCCTATGCCATAGAAAACGGCTTTGAAATATACGGGGAGTATGTGGATGACGGCTACAGCGGAACCAATTTTGACCGCCCGGCCTGGAAACGGCTGTTGAAGGATATAGAAGCAAGGAAAGTAAATCTGGTGATCACCAAGGATCTGTCACGCCTTGGAAGGGATTATATCATGACTGGACAGCTTACCGAAATTTATTTTCCTTCCAGAGGGATCCGATACATAGCGGTCAATGACGGGTATGATTCCGACAGTCCGTGGAGCGATATCGCACCCTTTAAGAACATTGTAAATGAGATGTATGCCAGAGATACATCGAAAAAGATCCGCAGCGCATTTCAGACCAAAATAAAAGAAGGGGCGTTTATCGGAAATTTTGCGCCTTATGGCTATCAGAAGGACCCGGAGGATAAAAACCACCTTCTTGTTGATCCCGTGGCAGCTGTCATTGTCCGGGAGATATTTGAGAGGGCAGAGCAGGGAGCGGCCCCGTCCCGGATCGCTGAGATTTTAAATAAGAGAAAGGTGCTGACTCCTGCCTTGTACCGCTGCGCCGGGCGGCCTTATTTAAATCCTGATGATTATTCCAGAAGAAAGGAATGGACATCAGCCACGGTCTGCAAGCTGTTAAGCAATCCCGTATATTTAGGCCATATCGTACAGGGAAAAACCGTGAAGGTTTCCTTTAAAAGCAATGTAACCCTTCGAAGGCCCAGGAAAGAGTGGGTGGTGGTTGAGGATAGGCATGAGCCCCTTGTTTCCCGGGAGACCTTTGAACGGGTAAAAAGGCGGAGCGTTTCCCGTAAAAACACGGCGGATACCGGTTTTACCAATATTTTTTTCCGGGCTTGCCAGGTGCAGGGACTGCGGCAGGAATATGTCGTCCACAGGAGCCGTGGGAAAAACGGGAACCCGCAAGCTGGTATGTGGGGGATATAAGCTGTACGGAAAAAGGGAGTGCACGAATCACTTTGTGGATTACGAACTTCTGTATAAAGTGGTGCTTCAGGAAATCCGCGGCCTGCTTACCTTTACAGAAGGTGAAAAGGAAGAGCTGGAAAAAGCACTTCTGGAACCCTTTGGCCATAAAGAGATGACGTGTGAAGAAAGAGCGGCGGTTTCATTTAAAAAAACAGGGAAAAGGAGCTAGAGAGCATAATAAGAAAGCTCTATGAAGACCGGGTAAATGGAAGGATCGGTGAGGAACGGTTTTATAAAATGCTGGATTCCTGTGAAAAGGAGGAAAGAGAGATTGAAAAAAGCCTGGCCCTGTTGGAAAGGCCCTGTTCTTTGGCCCAGAAAGGAGAGCCTGCTGTTTCCGGCCTGTTTTCCAGCCTGTTAGAGGAAATAAGCCAGGAAAAAGGAATTTCCCCCGATTTGCTTGGGAAGTTTATAGACAGAATCGAAGTTTTTCAAAGCTGTGAAGGGGAAGAGGGGAGGAAAGGACGTAAACTCCAGAGGATCCGGATCTATTACAGGGTGTTGGATCCGGAAAAAGAAGGGAATGGTTTGGCATAAATTTCCGCTGTCATGTGCATGGGGTTTGGATGCAATGCAGCAGGAATCATTGGCTGCCGGATCATTGATTCTCCAAGAGAGCGGCTGATTGCATGATCACCAATAATTTTGTGCCGTGCAACGGACGCTTCCCTACCATGATCGCCATTATTACCATGTTCTTTGTAGGAGGAGCTTCAGGTGTGTTTTCTTCCATATTATCGGCGGCTATCCTATCAGGTGTAATCATCCTTGGGATTTTTATGACCCTTCTCATTTCAAAGCTGCTGTCAGCCACCATATTAAAGGGGGTCCCCTCCTCCTTTACCTTAGAGCTGCCGCCTTACCGGAGACCTCAGATCGGCAAGGTTATCGTTCGTTCCATATTTGACCGTACCCTGTTCGTATTAGGCCGTGCTGTTTCTGTAGCGGCTCCGGCAGGCCTGGTCATCTGGCTTTTAGCAATATAACGGTTGGAAATGCCACCCTGCTGGCCCACTGTTCCGGTTTTCTGGATCCCTTTGCCAGGCTCATGGGCTTAGACGGAGTCATTCTTCTGGCATTTATCCTGGGGTTTCCGGCCAATGAAATCGTGGTTCCCATTATCATCATGTCCTATATGGCGGAAGGAAGCATTCGGGATATCAGCGATCTATCCGTCTTAAAAGAGCTTCTTGTAGCAAATGGCTGGACCTGGATAACTGCGGTCAGCACCATGCTGTTCTCCCTGTTGCACTGGCCCTGCTCCACCACCTGCCTTACCATCAGGAAGGAGACACAGAGCATAAAATGGACGGCTGTTTCCTGGCTGGTACCCACTGTAACCGGATTTGTGGTATGCTTTTTATTCACAACCATTGCAAGGGTTTTCCTCTGATGTTTAAATTTCCCTGTGATTGTCTACAATAGGAGTAGAACACCGAATGGGAAAGGAGGGTGAAGCGTGAGCAGGATCTACCACGTTTACGCCCTGTCAGACCGGTTGAAAGCCAGAAAAATCGAGGGCGAGATTGCAAGGTTGACGGGGTGAAAGATATCAGAATCTCGGAAGACTTAAAAGAAATGAATATTGATGTGGACAAAGGAAAAATATCCGCTGTCATGGAGCGGGTGGTAAATATCTGCAGCCGGATCTCCTACGGCTGTGAAGTGAAATATAAGTTTATTTAAACCGGACATGGAAAAAGGCGGCCAATGGGGCCGCCCTTTTTCATCTGAAACCATTATCGTGCATTCTTTGCATACTCGCCGATCTTTTTGTCCATGTTGGAAATATGTTTTGTAAGCCAATCCACTACCATCTGGTTGGCGTTTAAAATCACCAGCAGATTCCCGCCGGAAGATTTATAATCATTCCTTAATTTCTCCAGTTGTGCGATGAAAGCGGTATGAGCCTGCTTTTGCTCGGCATAACCGGGATAGTGAATGCTCATCATGTATTTTTCTTCGTCTGCAAAATGCTTTTTTTGTGTAATCATCCAAAAAATCAAGAAGCTCTCCAACGTATTCCTTTGCGCGGTTGTTTTTCCCTGCTTCAAACAGTTTTTCTGCTTTCTCAAACCACATTTTATGCTGATCGTCAATCATTGATATCCCTACGGATAAGTTCGGTGTCCAAGGCATTGCTATTCCTCCTAAAGTTTTTAAAAAGTTTATACATCTTCTTACATCTTATACTAAATTTACCAAAAGTTCAACTATGGATATGGGACAGAAGGGGCATTTCAGATAAAATGGAGAAGTTGACATTGGAAAATGCGGTCCAGAGGGAGCGGGGAAAACCGGGGCCAAAATATGCAGATGAATTGACGTACCTCCCTGGTAATGCTATAATTTTTACTTAGTATAGTAAGGGAGAAAGACCCCCTGCAGGAATACCGTTATGCCCCAAAGCATGGGCAGGAAAGAGGAAACATGGAGACAGAAGGAATCCGTCTGAATAAATTTTTAAGTGAAGCCGGGATATGTTCCCGAAGGGAGGCGGATCGCTTCATTGAGGCTGGGAAAGTCCGTATAAACGGACAGGCAGCCACGCCCGGCCAGAGAGTTTTACCCGGCCAGTCAGTTACCATAAACGGCCGCACCATATGCGCAGGAAAAGGAGATAACAGCCATAAGGAAGAATCAGTCCTTCTGGCAGTCCATAAACCCAGGGGCATCGTATGCACCACATCGGATAAGGACCGTGCTCCAAACATAGTGGATATGGTGGGTTATCCCGTAAGGATTTACCCCATCGGCCGCCTGGACAAGGATTCTGAGGGGCTGATCCTCATGACCAACCAGGGCACTCTGGTGAATAAAATGATGCGCAGCGGAAATGCTCATGAAAAAGAATATCTGGTGAAGGTCAACCGCCCGGTAACCGATGATTTTATCCGGAAAATGAAAAAGGGAGTATTCCTGCCGGAATTAAATGTTACCACCAGGCCCTGCATGGTATCCAAGGCCGGTGAAAAAGCGTTCCGCATCATTCTGACCCAGGGGCTGAACCGCCAGATCCGGCGGATGTGCGGCCAGCTGGGCTTTGAAGTACGGATGCTAAAACGATTGCGCATTATGAATGTTGAACTGGGAGATTTAAAGCCCGGAGCTTACCGGGAGCTTTCGAAAAGGGAGTACCACCAGATGAAAGAGGCCTTAAAAGGCTCGACGAATCGTTCCTATAAAGAACAGAAAAAGGAGATATCTGATGGACGCTAACATAAGCAGAATGAAAGAACTGGTTGCCGTTCTGACGGCAGCAGGAAAGGCTTACTACCAGGAAAGCCGGGAAATCATGAGCAATTTTGAATATGACAGGCTTTATGATGAGCTAAAGGAGCTGGAAGAGGAGACCGGAATCATACTCTCCCAAAGCCCCACCCAGAATGTAGGTACCAGGTTTTAAGCGAGCTTCCAAAAGAGGCCCACGAAACCCCCATGCTTTCCCTTGATAAAACCAAGAGCACAGAAAGCCTTAAGGAGTGGCTGGGCGGCCAGACCGGAGTGCTGTCCTGGAAGCTTGACGGGCTGACCGTAGTTCTTTCCTATAACCATGGAACCCTTCAAAAAGCCGTAACCCGGGGAAACGGAGAGATCGGTGAGGTCATCACAAATAACGCAAAAGTATTTTCCAATATCCCTTTAAATATATCCCATCAGGGAGAACTGGTTTTACGGGGGGAGGCAGTGATCAAGTATTCGGATTTTAACCGGATCAACGAAGAGATCGAAGACGTAGCCGCCAAATACAAGAACCCCAGGAACTTATGCAGCGGTTCCGTAAGGCAGTTAAACAACCAGATCACAGCCAGGAGAAATGTGAATTTTAAAGCATTTGGCCTTGTAACCGCGGAGGGCGTTGACTTTAAAAATTCCAGAAAAGAGCAGTTTGAATGGTTAAAGAGGCAGGGCTTTGATGTGGTGGACTATAAAATGGTGACCAGGGATACCCTGCCGGAGACGGTAGAAGAGTTTTCCAAAGCCATTTCCAGCTATGATATTCCTTCAGACGGCCTGGTGCTTTTGTTTGATGATATCGCTTACGGAGAATCCCTTGGCAGAACGTCCAAATTCCCCCGTAATGCCATCGCCTTTAAATGGGCCGATGAAATCAGGGAAACAAGGCTTGACCACATCGAATGGAGTCCATCCCGGACCGGGCTCATCAACCCGGTGGCAATCTTTGATCCTGTGGAACTGGAAGGAACCACGGTGAGCCGGGCCAGCGTCCACAATCTAAGCATTATGGAGCATTGGAGCTGGGAGAGGGAGATGAAATCACGGTTTATAAAGCCAATATGATCATTCCCCAGATTGCCGATAACCTGACAAGAAGCAAAAAAATACGTATCCCTGAACAATGTCCTGTCTGCGGCGGAAAGACAGAGATCCGCAAAATAAATGATGTCAGGAGCTTATACTGCACCAACCCGGACTGCCAGGCCAAACGGCTGAAAGGTTTTACCCTTTTTGTGAGCAGGGATGCGTTAAATATTGACGGTTTATCAGAAGCGACTCTGGAGAAATTCATCGGAGCCGGATTCATACGGGAATATGCAGATATTTTCCATTTGGAGCAGCATGAGGAAGTCATCACCCAGATGGAAGGCTTCGGAAAAAAAATCCTACGATAACCTGATAAAAGCGGTAAAGAAAGCTTCCCATACCACCCTTCCAAGGCTGATTTACGGCCTGGGAATCGCTGGAATCGGCCTGGCAAATGCAAAGATGCTGTGTCAGGAATTTAAGTTTGATTTTGAAAAGCTGCGCACCGCAGAGGAAGAGGAACTGACCACAGTCCCGGGCATCGGCAAGGTGCTTGCGGATGCATGGATCACTTATTTTAAGGAAGAGAAGAATAACGAGATGGTGGACCGCCTGTTGTCAGAGGTTACCATCGAGAGAGAAGCGGAGGCCAAAGGGAACGGAATCTTTGAAGGCATGGTATTTGTCATTACCGGATCCGTGAACCACTATGAAAACCGGAAGGCCCTTCAGGAGGTCATTGAAGCCCATGGAGGCAAGGCAACTGGCTCGGTGACCTCTAAGACTACCTATTTGATCAACAATGATACTACATCCAATTCTTCCAAAAATAAAAAGGCAAAGGAACTTGGAGTGCCCATTATTTCAGAAGAGGATTTCATAAAGATGCTGGAGGAATAAATTATGCCGATTAAAGTACAAAAGGATTTACCTGCAAAAGCCATACTGGAAAAAGAGAATATCTTTATGATGGATGAGGACCGTGCTTTAAGTCAGGATATCCGCCCTCTGGAGATTCTGATCATTAATCTCATGCCTATAAAGGAAGAGACAGAGACTCAGCTTCTCAGGGCCTTATCCAACACTCCTCTGCAGGTGGACTGTACCTTTTTGATGCTGGAGAGCCATACTTCCAAGAATACGTCAGCCAGCCATTTAAATAAATTTTATGTTTATTTTAATGAGGTAAAGAAAAAAAATTCGACGGCATGATCATCACCGGAGCGCCGGTGGAGAACATGGAATTTGAAGAGGTCAATTACTGGGAAGAGTTAAAGAAGATCATGGAATGGAGCAAGACCCATGTGACCAGCGCCCTCCACATCTGCTGGGGGGCCCAGGCAGGGCTTTATTACCATTATGGCATACAGAAATACAAAAGAGAGAGCAAGCTGTCAGGCATTTACCGGCATAAGGTTCTGGACCGGAAGGTCCCCCTTGTCCGCAGCCTGGATGATTATGTGATGGCTCCTCATTCCCGTTATACTGAGGTAAGGAGAGAGGACATTGAAAAGCAGCCGGAACTGGTGATCCTGGCTGAATCAAAAGAGGCCGGAATCCTTCTGGTGATGAGCCGGGACGGAAAGCAGGTATTTGTCCAGGGGCATCCAGAATACGACCGCATGACTTTAGACGGGGAATATCACCGGGATCTGGGGAAGGGATTGGAGCCTGAAATTCCCTGTAATTATTATGAAGACGATGACCCCAATACGGTTCCTGTGTTAAATTGGAGGAATGTGGCGAATACGCTGTATGGGAACTGGCTGAACTTTTATGTATATCAGATCACCCCTTATCTGCTGGAGGTAGAGGAATAAAAAACCTTGTGTGGCCAATCGGATATTTGCAATCCTCTTTGCTGCCTGATAAGGTTAAATGCTGGATGGTGAAAGTGGAGATAATGGACTTTTCATCAATGCCTGGCTGATATAGTGTTAAGAAAGGGGCATATCAATTGGTGGTATGCCTTTTTGGCTGTAATTTAAAATGAAATACAAGTGATACTTCCAAGCTGCCTCCATATTCCGGCGAGTCAATCGGATATTCTCAATCCGTTTTGCTGCTTGTTCATAACCGCCTGAAGTTCCGCCTTCAAACCAGGCAATGAAAAGAATCTGGTTGTAAGCGATAGTTACCTAAGGTATAATTTATGTTGAAAATAAGGAAAAAAAGAAAGTCCGGTAGGAAATGAAAAGAGTCTTTTTAGCTAACAGTTTTAAGAGAAAGCTGATGGTCGCCCTTATGTCTGTTGGGCTGGTGCCGTTAATCATTGTCAGCATTTTATATCAGAATATCCTTAACAACCGCATCGTTGAGGATACGAAGGCGGCAAGCATTGAAAAACTGAAGTATTTGAGCATGAATATCGAGCGTCAGATGGAAGCTGCAGAGCAGTTGCTTGGCTGGATTACCTATAATCAGCGTCTGGAACGGATTTTGACAAATCTTATGATCAGGTTTATGAAAAACAGCTGGATATTATTGAATTCAGTTCTTTTACCATGGAGTATTCCATCAATGCAAACATAGAGAATAAGATTTTTAAAATATTGATCATGGACGAGGACGGTTCTTCGTTTCAGATGGGCAACGGTTATTCCCTTCTTCGGGAGGCGGATATCATGGATGCGGGATGGATGGAAACCTTCCAGAGAGGGACGGCGGATGAACTGGTTATGAGCATGGACCGGTACGTGAAGGATACCTTTGTTTTCCCAATGAGCAGCCGCATTTATGACAGTCTCACCGGCAGGCCCATAGGCTGGTGCTTGGTGACCTTTCAGAATAATATGTATTCAGACTATCTGATTGCCGGAGCCGAAGAAAAGGGGCAGGAACATCTTTTATCATCAACGGCAATGGGCAGTGCATTGCACATACTGATAAAAATCTGGTGGGGGAAGATATGTCAGGTGTCCCAATGGTTGAAGAGATTCTTCATTCCGGTCAGCAGACCGGCCATGTAACGGGTATGTATGAGGGAGAAGCCATGATTTTACATTACTATCAGATTCCGAATACGAATTTGATAGAGATTCAGGGAATTTCCCTTGAGGCATTCTTACAGGAGAAGCGCAGCATGACCAGGCTGCTGGCCGTGCTCATCATAACTACGGTCATGGCGATCCTGTTTGCAATCCTCTACTTAAGCAATATGCTGATGCGCCCGATTAACACCATCAGCGAATATATTAAGAAAGTTCCGGGAAGCGGTTTTAAGGGAAATATGATTCTTGAGGGGGATGACGAGTTTAAGAAAATTGCAATATCCATTAACACAATGGAACGGGAGATTCTCCAGCTGATGGAACGGGAAAAGCGGGAAGCGGAGGTGAAGAAGAAACTGGAATTCAAGGTTCTCCAAAATCAGATTAACCCACATTTCCTTTATAACACTTTAAACTCCATTAAGTGGATGGCCTCGCTGCAGCACGCGGATACCATCCGGGATATGACGGCTGCATTAGGCCGCCTGCTTCAGAATATCTCCAAAGGTACGGACAGCAAGATCCCCATATACGAGGAGATGTCCCTGTTAGATGATTATATCCTGATTCAGGATATCCGGTACAGTGGAAAAATACAGGTGGAATACCACATCGGCAACAGCGAGGTCACCCAGGCCTATATTGTGAAATTTCTGTTGCAGCCAATTGTGGAAAATGCCATCTTCCATGGGATCGAGCCGAAGAACGCAGGCGGCAGGATTGATATCTATCTGGAACGAGTGGAAGATGATATCCGCATAAGTATCGTGGATGACGGAATCGGAATGACGGAGGAGCAGATTGCTTCACTTTTGAATCCCGTAGAGGCAGGGAAAAATGAACGGGGACTCAGCGGAATCGGTGTCAGTAATATCCGTGAGCGGATTATGATGATCTACGGAAAAGAGTATGGGATCGAAATTACCAGCCAGGTGGGAGAGTATACCAGGGTGATGATTAAAATTCCCTATGAGAGAGAGGGTTAAAATTGAAGACAATCATGATTGTAGATGACGAACCTCTGATCCGCCGGGGCCTGGAGAGCATGATCTCCTGGGAGGATCTGGACTGCCGGCTGGTTGGGCAGGCGGCCAGTGGCGAAGAGGGGCTTATGAAGATCAGGGAATGGCAGCCGGATATTGTATTTACCGATATCAAGATGCCGAAGATGGACGGGCTTGCCATGATGAGGGAAGCTATGGATGAAGCGGATCCGCCTGTATTTGTCATTCTTAGTGGATATAATGATTTTGAACTGGTCAGGGCAGCTATGCGTCTGGGAGCGGTGGATTATCTGATGAAGCTGAACCTGGAGGAAGAAGAATTGATCAGAGTGGTGAAAGAGGCGTCTAAGCGGGTAGCCGATAAGAGAAAAGAACCGGTTTCTGTTCCGCCTTCCTATGATTTTAAAGAGCATTTTCTCAAAGAACTTTTAAGAATGCGTCAGGATAAAGAGTTTTACCGAAAGATGGAACCACAGTTTTTCAACTTAAAGGAAGGAGCTTCTTACCGGCTTCTGGTCATAAAGCTATCGGAACTGCCGGACGAACAGTGGAGTCAGAGTACATTGTCCCAGAATTTCCTGATTAATATTTGTAAAGAGCAGATTTCGGAGGATGTAGAAGTCTATGAGTATCACCTGGAGGCGGATACATTTGTGCTTTATATAGAGAGCGGCGGGGTGCTTTCCAAAACGGCCTGATTTCTCAGTGTGAGGCGATGGAGCTGGTGATTAAACAATATCTAAATCAGGGAATCAGGATTGGAATCAGCGCTCCCCATCATAATGCCATGCATCTTCCAGAGGCATTTGAGGAAGCCATGCAAAGCATTGCCTTCCATATCGGCGGAGTAAACACCAGGATACATTTTTATATGGATCTTTTAAATATTCACTATCTTGAAAAACAGCTGGAGCATATAAAATCCGAGACGGATTTTCTTGATGCAATGGAAAACTTTTTGTTGCAGTTGCAGAAGTTTATCACCCAGCGTGCCACCAGGGAGGAGGCTGTCCATATCTGCTATCTGTTGATCCGTCAGATTTATGATTTGGATACCAATAGTAAAACCTTTTTTTGTGCGCTGGTTTGGAAAAGAATATGCCTCTGTCCGGGATTTTGCCAGTGAGGTGGATTTAACGATGGTCAGTGCATGGCTGCTTCGGCTGGAACAGGGGCTTAACAACTTCAGCCAGGAATATATGAGGGAAATCTACCGGTATAAAGTAAAGAAAGCGAAACAGTATATTTTGGAGAATGTTTATCAGAAGGTTTCTTTGAATCATGTAGCAGCAGAATTGGAGATTACACCGGGCTACCTGAGCAGAATTTTTAAGAAGGTCACTCAGCAGTCTTTCTCTGACTATATTGCAGAGGTAAAGATTGAGGAGGCCAAAAAGCTTCTGCTTCAGGATAACAACCGGATATATGAAGTGTCAAGTAAACTGGGATATGAGGATCCCTATTATTTCAGTAAAGTATTTAAGCGGGTAACCCAGATGACACCCAGCGAGTACATCGCCAGAAATTAAGGGGAGCCTGTCAGCCCTTTAAACCACTGGTGGCCACCCCTTCGATGAAGAACCGCTGCATGCATAAAAACAGTGTGCCTACTGGAATCAGGGAGATCAGCGCAGCGGCCATAATCAGGTTGTAGTCTGCCGAATACTGTGTGATGAACATACGAAGTCCTAACTGGATCGTTTTTAGTTCATTGGAATTTAAGTAGATCATAGGGCCCATGTAATCGTTCCACACATTGACAAAACTGAAGATGATCAGGGTCGCAATTGCAGGTTTGGACAATGGCAGCATGATCTTTTTATAGATTCCAAATTCACTGAGGCCGTCGATTCTGGCGGCCTCTGACAGTTCCTTCGGGACGCCTAAGTATGCCTGGCGGATCAGGAACACGCCGAAAGCCGTGAATGCCTGCATAAGGATTAAGGACAGGTGAGTATCGGCCAGATGCATTTTCCGGATCAGGATAAACTGAGGGATCATATACACCTGCCACGGCACTGCAATGGTTGCAACATAGCATAAAAAAATGAAGTCCCTGCCAGGAAATTTCATCTTGGCAAACGGATAAGCCGCAAAGCTGCTGGTCAGCACCTGAAGCAAGGTGATGATGATAGCCAGTTTAAAGCTGTTTTTGAAGAAAAGCAGCAAGGGAATCTTTGTCCAGATTTCTGAAAAGTTTTTCCAGACAACCTGATCGGGAAGCCAGTGCATAGGAACGGAAAAAAACTTCCTGGCTGGTTTTCAGTGAGGAGGACATCATCCAGAAAAACGGGAGCAGGATGATGAGGCTTAATATGATCAGCAGACCATATATGATAATCTTTTTTAAAAGAACTGGTTTGTGAATTCATTCATCTTGGTTCCTTTCTCTCGTTTTTTTACATGTAGCTGACCCATTTTTTTCTCAGCACGGAACTGGACTGTGGTGATAGCCAGTACGATGACAAACAATATCATGGAAATGGCGCTGGCATAACCGAATTCATAGTTGATGAATGCAGTATTGTATATATTGAATACCAGCACATTGGTAGCCCGGCCAGGTCCCCCGTTGGTCATGACGGATACCAGGTCGAATACCTTGAAACAGGCGATGGTGAGCATGATGCTGACGAAAAAGGTGGTCGGTGTCAGCATGGGCAGGGTGATGCTTTTAAAACGCTGGAAGGAATTCGCTCCGTCCACCTTGGCTGCCTCATAAAGTTCACGGGGGATTGCTTGAAGGCCGGACAAATACAGGATCATATAGTATCCCATGCTCTTCCAGATACTTACAATAATGATGACCGGCATAGCCCAATCAATGGAGGAGGTCCAGCCCGGCGGATTGGCAATGCCAAAGGACATCAGGATACTGTTGATGGGTCCCAGAGTTGGGTGGAACAGCAGGTTCCATACCACAGCGATAGCTACCAGGGATGCCACATGGGGGAAGAAGAAGATAGTACGGAAAATGTTGATGCCTTTCATCTTCTGGTTTAGAATTAATGCAAGACCCAGAGCTGCCGCCATGGTAAGCGGTACGGTGAACACAGAGTAATATACCGTATTCCAGAGAGAAATCTTAAAGGTATCATCGGTCCAAAGGCGTTTGAAGTTTTCCAGTCCCACGAATACCATAGGGTTGGCTGAATCCCATTCCATAAAGCTGAGCCCCATGGAGCACATGATTGGAATCAAAGTGAAGATCAGAAAACCAACCAGATTAGGAAGTAAGAACAGGTAGCTGTTGCCATATTTTTAACTTTTCGTTTCGTCATAGTTATGCTGTTGCCAGCTCCCTCCTTCTATTAGAATTTTAAAATCCTCTAAATCCAATGAACGGCAGATTTAGAGGATTTTTATGGATGATACTATTTGCTCAGCAGCTTCTGAACACGTTTTGCCATATTGGCAAGGCCTTCATCCACGGACTCTGCTCCGAGCATAATCAAGTCATGCTCTTCGGAAATCACTTTGTCAACGGCGCCGGCCTGTGGAATCATCTGACATTCCAGCACAAAGGAATCAACGGTGATGGCTTCCTTGAACCCTTCCGGCATCCCTTCTACATTCACCAGGGTATTGATGGTTTTCTCATTCTGGTAAGCGGGAAGTGTTCCCAGGCTTGCAAGTATGTCAGCTCCTGGCTCGGAACACATGAACTGAATGAACCGCCATGCTTCTTCCGGATGGGCTGCGTTTTTGTTGATAGCAATTGGAGTAGGGTTGCTGACAGCTGTATTCGGATCCTGTCCTTCAAAGTGAGGCGCTTTTACCGCACCCCATTCAACGTTTGTTTCGCCCTTATTTTTGGTGTTGATGATTAAGTTGGCAAACCAGGTACCCATAGGTTCCATGGCAACCTGTTCTTTGTAAAACGGTCCGCTGTAATGGACATTGCCGGTTTTTAATGTACCGTAATCCATGGAGGTTTTATCCTCATTCTGCATGCCCAGGAACAGTTCATATACAGCTTTAAGAATTCGTAATTGCCCTGATCCATGGTATGGTCTTTATCCATACCCCAGCGGTATAAGGAGCCTGGCCAGGTGTGCAGATAGGAGCCGTAGACCTTGTTATTCCCCTCACCTGAGGTCAGCTTCTTGGCAAGTTCCCGGTATTCGTCCCAGGTCATATCGTTGGAGGGATATTCTGCGCCGGCTTTGTCGAACAGGGTTTTGTTGTAGTACAGCAGATAGTAATCGTTTCTGAACGGAAGGCCGTATAACTGGTTGCCGACCTTGATTCCTTCATCTGAACCGCGGTAGGGAGACATATCAAGACCGCTTTTTGCAACCATGTCATCCAAAGGCATCAGCTGGTTCTTTTCCACCAGGCTCGTGTAGATTGGCATGCTTTTGATGGTGATGACATCAGAGGTATCACCGGAAGAAAGCAGAACCGGAATCTTGGTGTCGTAGTCTGTTCCGCCGATATCTGTAACCTTTACCTTGATATCAGGATTCTCTTTCTCAAAAGCTTCCACAAGTACTTTCCAGTAATCGGTTGTTCCATAATCCCAGACGGTGAAGGTGATTTCCACCGGTGCTTCGCTGCCTTGCTGTTTGGCAGTGGTTTCTGTCTGCCCGGTTCCCTCCGGTTTATCAGCCGGTTCGGTTTTGGCGCCTGAACTGCTGCAGCCAGTCAGCAGAAAAATACCACAGGCAGCAATACAGGTTAATGCGGATGTTTTTTTCAACATACGTTTTAAATACATGTAAACTCCTCCTATCGTTTGCTTTAATATCTGTATTGTAAAAAAACAGACGGTTGAATTGAATGGAATATCTGCTATTATTTCGTCATTATTGAAACTCTGATGGATAATTTTGATTTAGTCCCTGTAAAATTATGAACTTTCATGGAATATATTGCAGCAGCTGCTTATGACAGGTATAAAATCATACAGTATTTATGAAGATCCTCCATGTATTTTCCATCTATATTCTACTATACTTATGTCAGATAAAAAAGGAGGTTATAAGAATGGAAGAATGGCTGCAGCAATTATATAGGAATGTAGAGGAGAAGCTGGAGGCAGAGTGCGGCAGAATAGGCGGAAAGATCCCATATTGGACGAAAGATGGTGTCTATGCGGAGGATTATTCCGTGAAAGATATTTACTGGTGGACCAATGGGTTCTGGCCGGGGATTCTCTGGAAAATGTATTACGCAACCGGCAGAGAGGAATATAAGCTGCACGCGCGGGAGGCAGAAGAAAAACTGGACAGGGCACTGCATGGATTTATGGGACTTCATCATGATACGGGCTTTATGTGGCTCCACAGTGCAGTGGCTGATTACCGTCTGACTGGTTCAGAGAAATCCAGAGTGAGGGGATTGATGGCTGCCAATATCCTTGCGGGAAGATATAATCCGGCAGGAAGATATATCCGGGCATGGAATCCGGAATGCGTGGAGAATGGGGAGGACTGTACCGGATGGATCATTGTGGATTCCATGATGAATATCCCTCTGCTTTACTGGGCAAGTGAGGAACTGAAAGATCCCAGATTCTACTACATAGCAAGAAATCATGCAGATACGGTCATGAGAACGCTGGTCAGGGAGGACGGATCCTGCGGGCACATTGCCTGCCTGAATCCCGACACTGGGGAGGTGGAACGGATTCTGGAGGGACAGGGGTATTCAGATACATCTTCCTGGTCGAGAGGGCAGTCATGGATTCTTTACGGTTTTGCACTTAGTTATCGGCATACGAAGAATGCCGCCTATCTTGAGACAGCAAAAAGGACAGCCCATTATTTTATCTCCAATGTCGCTTTGACGGAATACATTCCGCTTTGCGATTTCCGCCAGCCGGATCATCCGGCGTATCTGGATGCATCTGCTGGATTGTGTGCGGCCTGTGGGCTTTTAGAGATTGCGGAACATGTGGAAGAGGGGGAGAAAAGGCTATATCGGAAACATGGGGAAAGGATTGTGAAAGCTATATCGGAAACGTGCTGTAACTGGGATCCGAAAGCAGATTCCATTGTGCAGCAGTGCAAGGTGGATTACCATAGCAGCGGTGATTGGCAGACGGATTTGATTTATGCGGACTATTTCCTTGTGGAAGCAGTTTTAAGACTTCTTAATAAAGACTTTATGATTTGGTAGAAAGGGAAAGAGGGTGTAGGAATGAAGCAGATAATTGAGAGGCTGCATAGCAGAGAGGATTTTGAAACCCTGGTTCTGGATTTTTTGAATCCTCTTAAACCACATTATTCCCAGGAAGGCGCCAGGCTTAGTTTAGGCAGCACGGCAGCGGTTTATGATCAGGATGCCACCTGGGCGGAAGGGTTTTTAAGGCCGTTGTGGGGGCTGGTTCCATTGTGGGCCGGCGGAAGCAGGGAGTCGGTGTTTAAAAAGATTTATCAAAAAGGTTTGGTGGCAGGGACTGACCCGGATGGAGCGGAGTACTGGGGAGGGTTTCAGGATGTGGATCAGCGGTTTGTAGAGATGGCAGCAATCTCTTACGGAATTTTAATGACACCGGAGGTGGTATGGGAGCCGTTGTCAGAACAGGAACGGTCGAACCTGGCAGGCTGGCTGGATGGAATCAACCATTATCAGTGTCCTCCCTGTAACTGGATGTTCTTTGGAATCCTGGTTAATATTGCATTAAAGTCTCAAGGGCAGCCATACAATGAAAAGCGTCTGAAAGACTATCTGGATTATATTGAGTCATGCTATCAAGGGGATGGCTGGTATATTGATGGGCAGAATGGGGAAAAGGACTATTACGTTTCCTTTGCTTTTCATTATTATGGGCTTATTTATGCACGGTATATGAAAGAGGAGGATCCCCAACGGTGCAGGATTTATGAACAGAGGGCGTTTAGCTTTACCGGAGAATTCCTTTACTGGTTTGCTGAGGATGGTTCTGCATTGGCCTATGGACGGTCTTTGACGTATCGCATGGCTCAGGTATCGTTTTTCTCCATGTGCGTGGCCAATGAACTGGAGGTGCTTCCCCTGCCGGTTATGAAAGCTGATTGTGCGTCATCTACAGTTCTGGATGAAGCAGCCTATATTTGATTGTGCCGCTATCCTGACGATAGGATACGGATATCCGAATCTGCTGATGTCGGAACAGTATAATGCCCCTGGTTCTCCGTACTGGTGCATGAAGGCATTTGCCCTATTATCCCTTCCTGCGGCACATCCGTTTTGGGAGATGGAGGCAGCGCCTTTGCCTGAAATGGATGCCCAGCGTGTAATTTCAAACGGCTCAATGCTGGTGCAGCGTCTGGGAGGACAGGTATATGCTTATGTCAGGGGACGCAGCCTGCCGCATCATCATGTACATATGGAGGAGAAGTATTCTAAATTAGTATATTCCAGCAGATTCGCATTCAGTGTTCCACGGTCTCTTCGGACTTTGGAGGAAGCGGCGCCTGACAGTGTTCTGGCTGTAGAGTATGGAGGGATGATTCACACGAAAGGAATCACAGGACGTTCGTTTACAGAAAAGAATGAAGTCTATATGGAGTGGTCTCCCTGCGAGGGGGTCGATATCGTGACAAGGATCGTGCTTCTTCCCACGGGACACAGAAGAATTCATACAATAAGCAGCAAAATCTCCTGTAAGGCCTTTGATTGCGGATTTGCCATACCTTGTGACAGGAAGACAAGGAAAGAGATATTGGCAAATGAGGGAGCTGCGGTGGTTTATAATGGACGGACCGGTTATCTGGCCAGGTGTGTGGGGGAAAAGGGGGAAGGACTCCTGATCCATGCTGCGCCTAACACAAATCTGATGTATCCGAAAACAGTGATTCCCTGTGTCAGATATGAAGTTTTAGAAGGAACGCAGACTGTCATGACTGAATTCCTGGAAATATTCGATGCGCACGTTGTATAACATGGGTTTTGAACTTGCCGGTTATGACTATAAAGAGGCGCATATAAAAGGGAAAATAATTGTTGGGAAGTGCGGCGGTCCGCCGGCCTGGCGAGATACGCTCTGGTAGAAAACATGAATCCGGGAGACGTGGTGACAATCAGTATTCCGTTTTAAAATACAGGCAGCAAATCTGCATGGTTCTGGAGGAAGCATTGAGCAAGTACGCTATTTGATCTGGAGGAAGCAACTCCTGCGAAAGGCTTTATGCAGGCATTGAGTAAAATCAGTATTTTTAAAGAAGCGGTCAGAGTTTCGTCCAGATTTCTGGCAGACAGTAATTTGGATTTTATATTCAAAACCGTTCCTGACTATTTTATCGCGGCAATGGATATAAAGGGTCTGTATGTAAGACCGATGTTGAAATCTCTAGTTCCTTTGTGGAAATTATGGAGTGAAAAAAAATTTAACTTCCCATATCGTTATTATGACAGAATTTTTTTGATTGTAAATCCGCCGGGATCCCAGGCGCTTTTATGATACGGGTGATGTCAGAGGACAGCAATTTATGGGAACTGGAAAACTGGGAATTTCAGATTCTGAATAAAGCCCGGATGCCTGTGATAAAGCTGGCATACGGGCTTTTTCCAACAGGATATTATAATGCGGCAAGAAATTACAGGAATGCAAAATCCAGGATAAATATATCCATAAATATGCATTGCATCCATTTTTTTGCGCATTGTTCAAGGAATAACCAGCATGTTATACTTGTAAAAATCAAAGAGAGAAAAGGATCAAGTGATGAATAAAAGTACTATGAAGAAAATATTTCTGCCTGCTTCCATTTGTATGCTGATCATTCTGGGGTGGCTCTTTAGCTGGGTAGCATTTGCTGAAAAGCCTGACAGGATTTCACGGGAATCCTCCCAAAGCCCCACAACGGTCACTTCTGCAGACGCACCGGTACCCCTTTCCCCGGAAACCACCGCAGATAATCCTGAAACGGCTGCTTTTCTTGCCGCGGAAACATCTGCTCCGCCCACCGCAAAACCGTCTGGTCCGTCCGCAACGGAACCGTCTGGTCCATCTGCAACGGAACCGTCCGCTCCGCCCGCAGCGGAAACATCTGCTCCCCCCGTGACAAAGCCCTCCCCTGTTCAGTCCGGTAAATTGGTTGGGTATTATGCGGCATGGGCGGCCTATTATAATTACTATCCAAACCAGATCGATGCCGGAAAGCTGACCCATATTAATTATGCTTTTGCAAACATTGGTTCCGACTTAAAGCTGACCCTTGGATATCCTGACGTGGATCCTTCCAACATAAAGCTTTTAAATTCCTTAAAGCAGGCCAATCCGGATTTAAAAACCTTAATTTCCGTGGGAGGCTGGAACTGGTCCGGGAAATTCTCAGATGCGGCCCTGACAGAGGAGACCAGAACTGCATTTGCAGACAGCTGCGTTGATTTCATTAAAAAATACGGATTTGACGGAGTTGACTTAGACTGGGAGTATCCGGTCAGCGGAGGTCTGAAGGCAAATGCCAGGCGTGGGGAAGATAAACATAATTTCACCCTGCTGCTTAAAAAAATCCGTGAAAAACTGGATGCTCAGGGGAGTGCTGACAATAAGCATTACTTACTGACCATTGCAGGAGGTGCGGATCATTCTTACATAAACAATGTGGAGCTGTCAAAGCTGGCTCAGTATCTGGATTATGCAAATGTTATGACCTATGATCTGCATGGATACTGGGATTCCAATACAGACCTTCTGGCTCCTTTATATGACAACAATGATCCTTCTCCCCAGTATAAAGCCAGTGTGGATAAGGCTGTCACTGCCTGGCTGGGGGCATCCTTTCCGGCGGAAAAGATGGTAATGGGTATCCCGTTTTATGGATATTTATATTCTTCTGTAAATAATTCAAACAATGGTTTATACCAGTCCTTTGGCGGTTCCAATTCCATCGGATATCAGGCCATTAAAGATAATTATTTAAATAAACCGGGCTATACCAGTCATATCCATTCCCAGTCAAAGGTTCCCTGGCTGTTTAACGGTACGATCTTTATAAGCTACGAGGATCCAAAATCCATAGGCCATAAAACGGATTATATCAAATCAAAGAAATTAGGCGGCGCTATGGTCTGGGAGCTGAGCCAGGACCGGAGGGAGAGCTTTTAAGAGCACTGTATCAAGGATTGAAACAATAAAAGAAAGACGCCAGTTCCATATCCCGGGAAGAATATGGGACTGGCGCCTGTTTTGGCTCCGGCCGTCCATATGAGGATTTTCTCATTTTTTTCAGAGTGCTGATTCCAGCCACTTCATCTACGGGAAGAGAAAAAGCGATGGCATGTTCTCCGGTCTCTTTTAACACTGTTTCGCAGATGGATTTAAGAACCGCCTGCTTATCCGTAACAGGAACCAGGATGAGAAGAATTTCCTTCTCACTGGAAAGAGTCAGACCAAAAAGCTTTTTGAATCATCAGCAAGAGCTTCTCTGGCTTTGACCAGGGTTCCTCCCTTGCAGCCGGCATTTCTGGCAGCTTCCATAATGGGAGCGGAAAGGTCGGTATTGATGACAGCAGCAATTAGTTCGTATTTGGTGGTATCTGGCATAGAGAGATCCTCCTTGTGATAATCTGTGGATGTAGGCATATCCCCGCCTGACGGGGCATTTTCTAAAATACTGGAAGCTGCGGCGCTGATCCCTGACAGGGGGATGGTAAATACAATGCCATAGCCTGGTTTTTCAAGCTCCAATGTTTCATGCAGAGCGGATAATAAGCGCCAGGTAGCCGCTTCCTCCACGATTCCGATAACCAGATCCTTTTCCGGCTCGTCAAATCCCAGGCAGTCCTTGATTGCAGAACTTGCGGTTCCATGTCCTCTGGTAATGAGAAGCAGTTCCTGATGATGTGCTTTAAAAACGGAAGCTGCTTTTTCGCCTTTTCCCCTGGCTACAATAACCGTGATCCAGTTTATTTTACGATTGGAAATCATCAGCCTCCTCCTTTCCTAAGTCAATAAATTCAAACTCCATATTAAGCTGCGGCGCATTCGACGGAACGTTTGCTTTTCTGGTTTTATACTGATAAGAAACGCCAATGAGCTGTATGATGATCAGGGGCGTCATGGCGACCATGGCCACGATGCCAAAGGCATCGGTCACGATATTTCCGCCCAGAGCTTCACAGGCTCCCATGGCAAAGGGAAGCAGGAAGGTGGCCGTCATAGGGCCGGAAGCGACACCGCCCGAATCAAAGGCAATGGATGTAAAAATCGGCGGCACCACAAAAGACAGGCCAAGGGCCAGGGCGTAGCCGGGAAGCAGGAGAGCCAGTAAGGGAAGACCTGTCATGACTCTTAGGATTGACAATCCAAGGGAGATTGACATGCCGATGGATAATCCGGTCATCATGGTTTTTTCCGAGATGGAACCTCCTGTAATGTCCTCTACCTGCTTATTTAAAACCTGTACGGCAGGTTCGGCTTTTACGATAAAATACCCGATAAGCATACCAATGGGAACCATAACCCAGTTGTAAGGAAGAGAGGCCAGCTGCTGTCCCAGATAATTACCGGCAGGCATAAAACCTACATTGACGCCGGTAAGGAAAAGGGTCAGTCCGATATAGGAGTAAATAAGCCCCACCATAATTTTGATCAGCTGTCTTTTCCTCAGCTTCAAAAAGAAGATCTGGAATATGATAAAGAACAGCAAAATGGGGAAAAGAGCTAAAAAGACCTCCCAGGCATAATCAGGAAGCTCATGCTGAAAGGCCAGCCAGAGATCCTGGGAATTGTTTATGGAAGGAATTATCATGGGTTCATAATCCGTGGCAGAGGATTTGTAAACCAGGCCCAGGATCATAACGGAAAGAATGGGTCCAACGGAACATAAGGCCACAAGCCCGAAGCTGTCGCTGTCCGAATTCTTGCCCCGGCCGATCGATGAGAGGCCCACTCCAAGAGCCATGATAAAAGGTACAGTAATAGGACCTGTAGTCACGCCGCCGGAGTCAAAGGCCACAGCCAGGAATGCCTTGGGTACAAAAGCGGATGTAACAAAAAGTACGGCATAGCAGATCATAAGGATACGGGATAAGCTCCAGCTAAACAAGGTTCTTAAAAATGCGATTGCCAGGAAAAAGCCTACTCCTGCGGCCACAGAAAAAAATCAGAATCATGTCAGGAACTGCCGGAGTCTGTCCGGCCAGGACCTGAAGATCCGGTTCTGCTATGGTAATGATAAAACCAATAATAAAACAGGCAAAAACAATGAGCGGGAGCTTTTTTGATTTTGCCAGATGGGCACCCGCTTTTTCACCGATGATCATCATGGACATATCAACACCGAGTGTAAAAAAAGCCCATTCCAAGGGTTAAAAGGGTTGCACCTACCAGAAACAGCATCAGTGGGTCAAGAGGCATGGGAGTGATCGTTATGCACAAGATCAACACGATACATGTAACGGGCAGGACAGATGATAAGGATTCTACAATTTTTTCTTTTAATTTTTGATTCAAAGAGATACCTCCTGTTGTCCGTTTTTATGAAAGGGATTCTTAAGAATGATAATTTGCACAGAAATGTGCGTGAGCCTGCAGACTCTTTTTAGATCATAATTAGTTTAACACATAAATAGTTGCGAGTGCAACTAAAATTTTTATGAATAATTATCATTTCTGGAAAAAAACGCCTCTTCAGCCATTCACAAACGTACAATTACCTGTCTTATCAATTTCATATCCTTTAAAAGGAAGAAGGCTGTTTTTGAATTCCCGGGAGTTTACCGTGTCCACAATCCTTTGAAAAGCCCGGTGGTTCATGGCTTCCTTAGAAAAGACCAGATCCATGGACAGGCTGGACAGAGGGATAAAATCCAGTTGGGGATATGCTGTCAGTTGGGAGATATCGCCGATCCCTGCATCAGCAGCTCCCGATGCGACCGCATTTGCAGCGGACATATGGGAGAGGCATTCTGTCTGGCAGCCGGGAATGGCGGCTTTCTCAATGTTATGGGCTGTAAGGAGGGAGTCCAGATAAATCCGGTACCCGTTTCCCTTCTCCCTGTTTATGAACCGGATATCCGGGCGGCATAAGTCCTTTACGGTGTGGAAACCCTTGGGGTTTCCTTTTCTGATGTAAAAGCCTGCTAAAAGATTGCAGATATGGAGGACTGCTGCTTCCTTTCCAGGCAGCAGACACTGAATCTGCCGGATCTCCTGTCCTTCCTGGCTGGTGCTAAAGGAGGTAAGGGCCATATGGGTCTTTTCATAATATAGGGAATACAGGCTGTTATAATCATTCATATAGGAATGCAGGATGGGAAGGCTGTCTGGGCACAGGCTCAGCTGGCTGCGAAGCAGCTCCACAACCCTGGATTCCTGGCTGCTTATGATCAGACCGCTGGCGTTTAAAAGATAATCCATCTGCCGGATTGCGAAATCAGCGGTAAACAGTGGGATGTCCATGATCCCGGGAAGAGGCTCCTCTGCCTGGGAAGCGGCGGCGGTGTTTGGGGTCTTTAAATATTCATCCAGCTGTTCCTGACTTACCCGTATCTGCTTGCCGACCTTGGCTGCGTTTAATTCACCCCGTTTTATCAGTTCATATACAGTGGATTTTTTGATTTTAAGCTGGTCAGCCACCTCCTGGGTGGTATATATTTTTTCCATACGTTTTCCTCTTTGCTTCCTGTGATTTCCATCATTTATAAATAGTTATAGCATATATCATTTCATTGTCAATCAAAGGGGCGAAAGATGTGGCAAATCCCGATGTAATTATAAAAATAGATTGGCATTGACATTCCTTAAGTTATCATCTAAAATAAATTGGTAATTACCAAACGGGGAAAAACCCAACAAAACACAATCAAAATGAACAATATTGTTCAAAAAACCAGGAGGAAGTATTATGAAACAGGGAAAAAAATTATTAGCAGTTATGTTGGCGGCTATGTTTGCTGCCGGTACTGTAGCGGGGTGCGGTTCAACCGGTACAAAGGCTACTCAGGCGGATCAGACAACTGCAAACGAGGAAACCAGTAAGGCTGAGGAAGCTGCAAAGGCAGAAGAAACAACAGCGGCAGAGGCAAAGGCAGAGAAGGAAGACCTTTATGTTTTTATTGCAGCCAGCTTAAAAAAACACAATGGAAAAGATCAAAGAAAACTATGAAAAAGATCATCCCAATGTAAATATCATTTATAATGCGGACAGCTCAGGAACTCTTCAGACCCAGATCGAGGAAGGCGCCCAGTGTGACATCTTCTTTTCAGCTGCAACCAAGCAGATGGATGCGTTACAGGAAGGCGGATTCGTAGTAGACGGCTCCATTACCAACCTGCTTGAGAATAAGATTGTCTTAATAAAGCCCACAGGTGGAAAAACTGAGGTAACCGGTTTTGATAATATCACAAAGGCATCAAGCCTTGCTCTTGCCGGAGAGGATGTACCTGTAGGCCAGTATGCAAGAAAGCTGTTCACCAACTTAGGAAACCTGGATCAGGTAATGAAAATGGAAATTAACGAAGGCGCCAATGTAACCGCTGTTTTAACCGCTGTTGCAGAGGGAAGCAATGAAGTGGGCGTTGTTTATGCAACCGATGCTGCTTCCATGGCGGACAAGGTTGAAATCATTGCAGAAGCAGATAAGAGTATGATCGATCCTGCTGTTTATCCGGTAGGCCTGATTATCGACAAGGAGGCATCAGAGGGGCAGGCAAAGGCAGCTGCTGAATTTAAAGAGTATCTTGTCAGCGATGAGGGCGTTATGAAGCTATTTACGGATGCCGGATTTGCTATTTCTTCAAAATAAATAGTACATAAAAAAGGGGGTGAAAATCTATGCTTGATCTGATGAAAACAATAGATTGGAGTCCCCTTTTTATTTCTCTTAAAACGGGGATTCTGGCAACGGTACTGACCTTTTTTTCTTGGAATAGGCGCCGCAAGGCTGATCATGAAGCTTGATAATACGGCAAAATCCATCGTAGATGGAATCCTGACCTTGCCGCTGGTGCTTCCGCCAACTGTGGCAGGGTTCTTTCTTCTTTTGATCTTCAGCCTTCGCAGGCCCTTCGGTAAATTTCTTTTTGAGGAATTTAATATAAAAATGGTACAGACATGGCCTGGCTGTGTCATAGCAGCTTTTGTCATCGCATTTCCTTTGATGTACCGGAATGCAAGAGCAGCCTTTGAGCAGGTGGATGTTGACATGATCCATGCGGGAAGGACTCTGGGGCTGTCGGAAAGGAAGATCTTCTGGAAGATCATCGTTCCCATTGCTGCGCCTGGACTGGCTTCCGGGACCGTACTCGCCTTTGCAAGAGCCATCGGGGAATACGGGGCAACTGCCATGCTGGCAGGAAACATCCTTGGAAAGACCAGAACGGTTTCCGTTGCAATTGCCTCCGAGGTGGCGGCAGGAAACTGGGATACGGCTGCATTCTGGGTATGCGTGATTGTTATCTTGTCTTTTTTTATTGTTGCTGTTATAAATTATATATCCGGAAAAAAATATGAAGCATGTGAACAGGTGGATTTGATATGGCATTGCAGGTAAACATCCGAAAAAAAAGTTTTCAGGATTTGAATTGAATGTGGAATTTGAGGCTGATGGCGGCTGCATGGGGATCCTGGGAGCCTCAGGCTGCGGGAAAAGCATGACATTAAAATGCGTGGCAGGAATTGAAAAGCCGGATCATGGCCGGATCGTTTTAAATGGGAAGGTGCTGTTTGATTCGGAAAAGGGAATCAATATGCCTGCCAGAGAACGCCGTGTGGGCTACCTGTTTCAGAATTATGCCCTGTTTCCTACCATGACCGTAGAGGAGAATCTGGCAATCGTGCTTCCGGGAAAGAAGAAGGATAAGCTTCCCCTTGTTGCAGAACAGTTAAGGCGCTTTCAGCTGGAAGGCCTGGAAAAGAGGTATCCCTCCCAGCTTTCAGGAGGGCAGCAGCAAAGAGTGGCCCTTGCCCGTATGCTTTTATACAGTCCGGATATCATTATGCTGGATGAGCCGTTTTCCGCATTGGATGGGTTTTTAAAGGATACCCTTCAGATGGAAATGCTGGAGCTGATTAAGGACTATAGCGGCGATGTGCTCATGGTATCCCATTCCAGAGATGAAATCTACAAATTCTGTGACCACATGATGCTCCTTTCAGATGGAAAGACAATATTAAAAGGCAGCACAAAAGATATTTTCCGAAGGCCGGAAAGAATGGAAGCAGCAAAGCTGACCGGCTGCAAGAATATTTCATCCATAGAGAAAATAAGCGATTATGAGCTTTATGCCTGCGACTGGAAGATAAAGCTTAAGACAGAGGAGAAAATCGAAGATTCCATCCGGTACGTAGGAATCCGGGGTCATAACCTGATTCCGGCCCAGGGAAGGTCGGAGGAAAATGTCATGGAAATTCAACTGGCCGGGTTCGCGGATACGCCTTTCCAAAGACAGTACTTATTCCAGAACGCAGACGATAAGACCTCCTCTAAGATCTGGTGGCTCCAGGATAAAATGGACTTTGAAGAAGGAATTCATCAGAACATTCCGTCATTTATCAGGTTTCCCAAGGAAGATCTTTTGCTTTTGCTTTAGTATTTCTGATAACGGTTGACAATAAATACAGAAATGCTTACAATGACTTTATGAAAAAGCAGTATAATCTTCTGGTTTACAATCCATAATTACTGCTATGTATTTCCTTCCCTCTGCTTGTTTTTGGCAGAGCAACCCCGTTTTAGAACCTGTCCCGTTTTATGCCCGATAGGGCGGGGCACACTGGCGGGCATGGGGTGTAAGGGTATAACCGGAGGGAGCTTTCATGGATCAGAATTGGATGAGAGGAGGCATTTGAGATGAAACTCAGTGCAAGAAATCAGTTTAAGGGAAAAGTTGTAGGGATTGAAACAGGTGCGGTAAACGCCATTGTAACCATTGATATCGGCGGCGGCAATATCGTTTCTGCACAGTTTCCATGGCAGCGGTAAAGGACTTAGGACTGGAAGTCGGAAAAGATGCATATGCCATCATTAAAGCGACTTCTGTAATGGTTGGAATTGATTAAAAACGGAATCTCCAAAAACGGACTTATGACAGTCCGTTTTTGCTTTTTGATTATGTAAACTATGGCTGCTGAACTATGAAAAACTTAAAGCTCCCTGGGGTTCTCCACTTTCATGATATGGGAAACAAGGAGGAGAACCAGATAGAATATGCTTAGAATTGCAATATGGAATGCAGTCTTAATAAATAAAGACATCCCCTGAAACGGATCTGCCACAGAAAACAACGCAAAGTAGATTCCAATGGCGAGTATCATCAGTGCTGCCGGCTTTGCGATCATATCCCAGGCGTTCCATATGAAATCAACCTTTTTCCGCAGGGTCAGCACATGCATCATGGCCAGAAGCAGTTCGCTTGCCAGCATTCCCACCAGGTAGGCTAAAATCCCATACCTGGGAATCCCAAAGAGAACAAATCCCAAACGGATTACCAGGGCAATGGCGTTTTGGACAAAGGTGACAGAGGTTTTCCCCAGGCCGTTTAAAATGCTTCCCATGGTTGTCACCAGATAGAGGAAGGGACAAAGCCAGGCTAAAACGGTCATATAGGTTCCGGCTGTATTGTCCTTAAATACGCTGACGCCTAAGTCGTCTCCGAACAAGGTGAATATGCCGATGCACAGGATTCCCACGTACAGGCAGTAGCGCAGTGACATGGAAATGGCATCACCGATTCTCCGGTCATTTCCTTCTGACTGGGCTTCGGCTACTGTTGGAAGCAAAAGGACAGCCAGGGAATTAAATACGGTAGAAGGGAACAAAATAAAGGGTAAAGCCATTCCGGTCAAAACACCGTATACGGAAAATGCCGCCGAATCGGAAAGTCCTGACATTTGCAGTCTGCTGGGAATTAAAATGGCCTCTGCGCTTGCAAGGATATTTAATACCAGGCGGTTTCCCATAAGAGGCAGCGCCAGGTGCATGAGCCGGGCGCGGTTTCATGAAAGGAGGAGGAGACTGCCGTAACGCCTGCAGGCATCTTGGGTGAAAAAAAACGGTAGGCCACAACCGTATAAAGAGAAGAAACAATTTCCCCGATCAGATGGCCCATGACTGCCAGCTGGACCGTGATTTTGATCCCGGATTGCACCATGATATCAGCAATAAGGAACACTGCCCCAATTCTTACGGTTTGTTCGATCACCTGGGCAAATGCCGGGACATGGGGGCGCTGCATACCATAATAATAGCCATTGATGCAGGCGTGAATGGCCGAACAGGGGACGGATACCGCAATAAAGAGCAGAAGAGGGGCACAGCGGGGCTCCATCAGGATATTGACGGCCAGGAAGTCCTTAAACCGGATGATTAAGTATGCCAGGGCTATGGAAATGGCCACTGAAATAACGAGGCCGGTTCGGAAAATGGAGCGGCCTTTCCTCACATTAGCGGCTACGGACTGGGATATGGCAGTCTGGATGGAGCCGGCGCATAAGGCAAAGCAGACGCCAAACACCGGATGGACCAGGCTGAAGATTCCGAGTCCCTCTGCGCCAATGGTCCGTGAGAGAAAAATCCGGTAAAAAAAGCCTAACAACCGGGTGATCAGCCCGGCAGAAGTCAAAAGAAGGGTGCCGGTGAGAAGCGCATATTTTCTTGGCGTAAGCTTCCCGGGAAATTTCAGAGAATCATTCATGCAATCTCCTGAAAAAGTGAATTATTATTAATATATGGAATGGGCTTCTTCTTCATGACATTTGTTACAGCTCAGACATGCCATTCATAACGGACGGACAGAATAACTTCTGCATAGCAGAACTATAGTTATAATGAGAATCATTCCTATTGAAATTCTAGGAAATGTGTGTATAATAGAAAATGTAGATGAAGCTTTTAACTTTAGGACTACAGAAAGGCGGAACTAACAATATGAAGCAACTGATTTATCTTGACAACGCAGCGACTACCCAAACGAGGCCTGAGGTCGTGGAAGCCATGCTGCCTTATTTTACGGAGTATTATGGAAATCCATCATCCGTATACGAGTTTTCCGGCATCTCAAAAAAAGGCCGTGGCAGGAGCCAGAGAAACCATTGCAAACGCTCTGGGTGCCAAGTCCAACGAGATCTATTTTACGGCAGGCGGTTCAGAGTCTGACAACTGGGCGCTGATTGCAACTGCAGAAGCTTATGCTTCAAAAGGAAAACACATTATCACCAGTAAAATCGAACACCACGCCGTGCTTCATACCTGTGAATATCTGGAGAAGCAGGGTTTTGAGGTGACCTATTTAAATGTAGATGAAAATGGGTTCATAAAGCTGGAGGAGCTGAAAAAAAGCGATCCGCCCAGATACCATCCTCATTTCCATCATGTTTGCCAATAACGAGATAGGAACCATAGAACCGGTCAGGGAAATCGGAGAGATTGCAAAAGAGCGGGGAATATTATTCCACACAGATGCGTCCAGGCATTTGGCCATGTGCCCATCAATGTGGATGATTACCATATCGATATGCTCAGTGCCAGCGGCCATAAGATCAACGGCCCCAAGGGCATTGGCTTCCTATATATCAGAAGCGGCATCAAATCCCGTTCCTTCATTCATGGAGGCGCACAGGAAAGGAAACGCCGTGCCGGTACGGAGAATGTACCTGGAATCGTAGGCTTTGGCAAGGCTGTGGAGCTTGCGGTGGAAGGCATGGAAGAGAGAGCAAATACGGAACGCCAGCTTTGCAATTATCTCATGGACCGTGTTATGGCAGAGGTTCCTTATACAAGAATCAACGGACACAGGAAAAACAGGCTGTCCAACAACGTAAATTTTGCGTTCCAGTTTATTGAAGGAGAGTCCTTGCTCATCATGCTGGATATGAAAGGCATATGCGGTTCCAGCGGTTCTGCCTGTACTTCAGGCTCTTTAGACCCATCCCATGTGCTGCTTGCCATTGGACTGCCTCACGAGATCGCCCATGGCTCCCTTCGTCTGACCTTAGATGAACGCAACACAATGGAAGAGATGGACTATGTTGTGGAATCCATTAAGGAGATCGTGGAAAAACTGCGCAGTATGTCCCCGCTTTATGAAGATTATATTAAACATCAGGCGAAATGATTCAAGGAACCGCCTTTTGGCGGCTGGAAACAAAGCAGACAGATTACCTGGAAATGGAGAAAATAGATTATGTATACAGAAAAAGTAATGGATCATTTTGAGCATCCAAGAAATGTAGGGGAAATTGATAACCCCAGCGGTATGGGTACCGTAGGAAATGCCAAGTGCGGCGATATTATGAGAATTTATCTGGATATTGATGAAGATCAGATTATCCGTGATGTAAAATTTAAAACCTTTGGCTGCGGAGCTGCGGTTGCTACAAGCAGCATGGCTACGGAGATGGTAAAGGGAAAATCCGTTCAGGAGGCCATGGCCGTGACGAATCAGGCGGTGTGCGAAGCTCTTGATGGATTACCACCTGTAAAGGTACACTGTTCCCTGCTGGCAGAGGAAGCGATCCACGCTGCCTTATGGGATTATGCAAAGAAAAACGGGCTTGAGATTGATGGATTAAAGAAACCCAAGTCTGATATCGGTGAGGAAGAAGTGGAAGAAGAATATTAAGATGCCGCTTTTGCTTATCCGGCCAGAAAGTGGAAACATAAAGCTATGAGCAAAGGGAAAGTAGTAGTAGGAATGTCGGGAGGCGTAGATTCTTCTGTAGCAGCGTGGCTCCTTAAGGAACAGGGATATGAAGTCATAGGCGTCACCATGCAGATATGGCAGGATGAGGATACCGGGACCCAGGAAGAAAACGGAGGCTGCTGCGGCTTAAGCGCCGTGGATGATGCCAGACGGGTTGCCTGGGACCTGGGGATTCCTTATTATGTCATGAATTTTAAAGAAGAATTCAAATCCCAGGTCATTGATTATTTTGTAGGAGAATATCAGAAAGGGCGTACGCCCAATCCGTGCATTGCCTGCAACCGTTATGTCAAGTGGGAGTCTCTTTTAAAGCGCAGCTTGGGATTAGGGGCGGATTATATTGCCACAGGCCATTATGCCCAGATTGATAAGCTCCCTAACGGAAGATATGCATTAAAAAAAGTCCGTGACAGCGGCAAAGGACCAGACGTATGCCCTTTACAATCTGACACAGCACCAGCTAGCCCATACCCTGATGCCGGTGGGGGCCTATTCAAAGGACCAGATCCGCGAGATCGCGGACAGGATCAACTTAATGGTTGCCCATAAGCCGGACAGTCAGGAAATCTGCTTTATTCCGGATAATGATTATGCAGGATTCATTGAAGAAAGTGCAGGGGAAAAAGCGCCGGAGGGTAATTTTGTTGATCTTTCCGGTCAGGTGATCGGCCGGCACAAGGGAATTACCCATTACACGGTAGGCCAGAGAAAGGGACTCAATCTATCCATGGGCCACCCGGTTTTTGTGGTGGAGATACGGCCTGAGACCAATGAAGTGGTGATCGGAACTGGGGATGACGTATATGACTATACTGCGGGCCAACCACATTAACTGGATGGCAGTTCCCGGGCTTCAGGGAGAAAGCATGCGGGTATCGGCAAAGATCCGCTACAGCCATAAGGGTGCCATGTGTACCATAGAGGAAGTGGAGGATGGTGTGATAGAATGCAGGTTTGACGAACCTCAGCGTGCTATCACTCCGGGACAGGCGGTGGTATTTTATGATGGAGACTATGTTGTCGGAGGAGGAACCATACTTTGAGAAATTTAAGAAAAGGCCGCGGGTGGCTGTTATTGGCCTCGATCCTTCTTTGCGCATTTATGCTTGCAGCTGTGCCAGGAAATATGAAGCCGTAAAAGCACCGGCCCTGGAAGAAGCCCAGGGCGCTTAGGCCAGGAGGAGGGAGAGGAGACAGCTCCCGTATCCATTGCAGAGGATAAAACAGGGGAAACTGAGAGCGGAAAATCAGTGGAGACAAGCTCCCATGAAGCCGCTGTGACAATGGAGACCGCTCCTGTCTTTGAGGCAGCCGATGAGACCGTTTATGTTACCGGCTCCCAGGTGAATGTAAGAAAATCCCCTTCTGCCAGCGGAGAAGTCATGGACAAGCTTGATAAGGGTGCCGCCCTTAAACGGACCGGGTACAGCGAGAGCTGGAGCCGGGTTATATACAAAGACAAGGAAGGCTATATTTCCTCCCGGTACGTATCAAAAGATAAGCCAGTGCAGGAGACGGCGGGCACTGCTCCATCTGTTTCCGGAAACGGAGCAGGCAAGCTTATTGCCATCGACAGCCATCAGGCAAAGGGGAATTCCGAAAAGGAGCCCATTGGGCCAGGTGCTTCTGAGATGAAAGCAAAGGTGGCTTCCGGAACTCAGGGAACAGCAACCGGTATCCCGGAATACCAGCTCACTCTTGCGGTTTCTTTAAAATTAAAGCAGGAGCTTATAAACAGGGGCTATAAAGTCTACATGATCCGGGAAACCAATGATGTGAACATCAGCAATGCAGAACGCGCCCAGATGGCGGATAAAAGCGGAGCGGATATCTTTGTCCGTGTCCATGCCAATTCCTTAAATGACAGCAGCGTTCATGGTGCCCTTACCATGTGCCAGACGGCTAAGAATCCATACAATGGGACCCTGTACAGCAAAAGTAAATCTCTTTCCAAGGCCGTTGTGGATGGAATCTGCAATCAGACCGGATTTAAGAACCGGGGAGTGCAGGAGACAGATTCCATGAGCGGCATCAACTGGTGCAATATACCGGTGACCATTGTGGAGATGGGATTCATGAGCAATGCGGATGAGGATAAGAAGATGGCTGCCGAGGAATACCGGGATAAGATCGTAAAAGGGATTGCCGACGGAATTGATGCGTATTATAAATGACAGGAAAGAAGAACAGTGTTTTGAGCCTGACTCAAAACCTGTTCTTCTTTGCATTTGCCGGGCCAGGCATAAATGAAACAGAAATGGCATACATTTTCCTGAAATGCGGCTGAAACGCAAGGAGAATGGAATCATGGCAGATTATGGACTGGCGATGGCAGGCGGCGGAACCAGGGGGGCGGCCCATGTGGGAGTATTATCTGCGCTGGAAGAAGCAGGACTTCTTCCAGACAAGGTAGCAGGGGCCAGTGCCGGAAGCATTGCAGCAGGACTTTATGCAGCAGGCATGACAACAGGGGATATGCGGGAAACAGTACGATGGCTGGCAAAACATGGAAGAAGCCTGATTGATCCGGATATTTTGGGGATTGCCTTATTTCTGCCCCAGTTCCTGCTGGGCAGGGAGACAACGCTTCAAGGGCTTATAAAGGGAAACCGGCTTCAGCGTTTTCTCTGCGATTTAACAGATGGGATGGAGATACAGGGAAACTGCAAGAGCCTGCTGGTTCCGGCTGTAGATATTAACAGCGGGGATACAGTTGCATTTACCAACCTGTTTCAGGCTGAAATTCCCCGTTCTGCATTAAGGCAGGAGCATGTGAAATGGGAGCGGAGCGGATATCTTTGTGATATCATGATGGCAAGCTCCTCCGTTCCCGCCGTATTCCGGCCAAGACAGATAAACGGCTTTCTGCTGGTGGATGGGGGAGTGACCAACAACCTTCCTGTGGACCTTTTGATCGCGGCAGGAGAAGCAAAAGTGATTGCGGTGGACATTGGGGAGGAATATGAAATGCCTCATGATCATTCCATCATTGAGACTGCGTTCCATTCCTTTTCTATCATGAGCAGGGAGCTTAAGGAATGCCGTTCCAGCGGTGAGATCCTTTTGCTAAAGCCGCCCATGCCCAGAGGGGCAGGCCTTTTGACCTTTGAATGTATGGAAAAGTGTATGGAAAACGGTTACGTTTATACAAAAAAAATGATGCCAAGGATCAGGCGGGCATTGGAAAAAAAGTAGAATTCATAGGATGCTTTACTTAACAGATTAGATTTGGAAGGAAGAGAAATGGAATTGACATTCAGATATGCCGAAAGAAAAGATACGGCTCTTATATTAAAGTTCATAAAGAAACTGGTAGAATACGAAAAGATGCTTCCTGAGGTGGTGGCTACGGAGGAACTGCTGGAAGAATGGATCATTGCCCATGGACAGAAATAAAGGACGCACATGGAAAATATATCTGTGTACGTCCTTTTTTTACTTATTTATTTGCTTTTTCAATTTCCTGCATCTTCATAGCACGCACCTTTAACGGAAGTCCGAACAGAGTGATAAAGCCATCTGCATCATGGTGGTCATATAAATCGCCTGTTGTAAAGGAAGCCAGGGACTCGCTGTACAAGGAGTAAGGGGAGATTGTTCCTGCCTTAATGATATTTCCCTTATAAAGCTTTAACTTCACTTCTCCGGTCACATACTTCTGTGTGGATTCCACAAATGCCTGAACTGCTTCGCGCAGGGGAGTAAACCATTTTCCCTCATAAACGATCTGTGCAAACTTATTGCCCATATCCTTCTTCACTTCCATGGTAGCACGGTCTAATACCAGTTCCTCTAACTGCTGATGAGCCTCAAGAAGGATGGTTCCGCCGGGAGTTTCATAAACGCCGCGGGATTTCATTCCCACAACCCTGTTTTCCACGATATCCACGATGCCGATGCCGTGCTTGCCGCCCAGCTCATTTAACCTGGTAATGATATCAGAAACCTTCATCTTTTCCCCATTTACGCTGACAGGAATGCCCTTTTCAAAGGTCATGGTCACATATTCCCCTTCATCCGGAGCCTTTTCCGGGGATACGCCCAATACTAATAAATGGTCATAATTTGGCTCGTTTGCCGGGTCTTCCAGCTCCAGGCCTTCATGCTGATATGCCATAAGTTACGGTCACGGCTGTAGCTGTTGTCAGCGGAGAAGGGAAGGTCGATACCGTGCTGTTTACAGTATTCGATTTCATCTTCCCGGGATTGCATGGTCCATACATCGGTCATACGCCATGGGGCAATGATCTTTAAATCAGGGGCCAGAGCTTGATTCCCAGCTCAAAACGGATCTGGTCGTTTCCTTTGCCTGTAGCGCCGTGGCAGATGGCAGTAGCGCCTTCTTTCCTTGCAATCTCCACCAGTCTTTTTGCAATGGCAGGACGGGCCATGGAGGTTCCTAATAAGTACTTGTTTTCATAAACTGCATTAGCCAGCACACATGGAATGATGTAATTGTCGCAGAAGTCATCGACCAGATTTTCAATATATAATTTGGAAGCGCCGGATAATTTGGCTCTTTCCTCCAAACCGTCTAATTCATTGCCCTGGCCGCAGTCAATACAGCAGCAGATTACTTCATAATCAAAATTCTCCTTTAACCACGGGATAATTGCAGTGGTATCAAGACCGCCGGAATAAGCTAAAATAACTTTCTCTTTCATTTATAGTTCCTCCTGGATTTTTATTGGATTTTTTTTATTGAACTTTCATAAATATACAATAAAACTATAAAAAATGCAAGAGTAAAATAAAAAAATATAAAAAAACTTGCATAATATACGTTATCAATGTATAATTATGAATCATCAATAATTGAAAAACCTGAAAAAGCCTTTTTTTCGGCAGAAGAGCTTGTATAAATAAGGTATAAAAATGCTTGAAACCATTAGAAATGAAAAACAGACTACCTATGAAAAAATATAAGGAGAGATGATTATGATTAGGGCAGGAATAATAGGGTCTACCGGATATGCAGGCGGCGAGCTTGCAAGACTTTTGCTTCAGAGAGATGATGTAGAGATCATATGGTACGGATCCAAAAGTTATGTGGATCAGAAATACGCTTCTATTTATCAAAACATGTTTCGGATTGTGGACGATTCCTGCCTGGATGACAATGTGGAGGCCTTGGCAGAAATCGCAGATGTGATTTTTACGGCAACTCCCCAGGGCTTTTGCGCTTCTCACATGAATGACAATATATTAACGAAAACAAAAGTCATTGATTTAAGCGCTGATTACAGGATCAAGGATGTGGCTGTCTATGAAGAATGGTATAAGATGGAGCACAAGACACCCCAGTTTATAAAGGAAGCGGTCTACGGGCTTCCGGAAATCAACCGGGAGAAAATGAAACATGCCAGGCTCATCGCCAACCCGGGGTGTTATCCTACCTGCTCTACCTTATGCATATATCCTCTGGTAAAGGAAGGGCTCATTGATCCCGGCACCATTATCATTGACGCCAAGTCCGGCACTTCCGGCGCCGGAAGAGGTGCCAAATTAGATAACTTATATTGTGAGGTCAATGAAAATATCAAGGCTTACGGCGTATGCGTTCACAGGCACACGCCGGAAATCGAGGAACAGCTGTCTTACGGGGCAGGCCATCCGGTCACCATAAGCTTTACGCCCCATCTGGTACCCATGAACCGGGGCATTCTCATAACTGCTTATGCAGCTCTTGCAAAGCCTGTCTCTTATGAGGAAGTAAAGGCAGCCTATGATAAATATTATGCGGACGAATATTTCGTCAGGGTACTTAATAAGGATGTGGTTCCTCAGACAAAATGGGTGGAAGGAAGCAATTTTGTGGATGTGAATTTCAAAATTGATCCAAGGACCAACCGGATAGTCATGATGGGGGCCGTGGATAATCTGGTAAAAGGAGCCGCGGGGCAGGCGGTGCAGAATATGAATATCCTGTTTGGAATGCCGGAGAACAAAGGACTAAAGCTTATTCCCATGTTCCCGTAAGGCTGCAAAGGAATGCTTAAATAGAGGAAAATAATATGATGATTCGTGGGATGACATTAGAGGATTATGACCAGGTCTATGAACTGTGGTCAGGCATTAGAGGCTTTGGAATCCGCGCCGAGGACGATTCCAGGGAAGGTGTGGAACGGTTTATCAGGAGAAATCCCGGAACCTGTGTGGTGGCAGAAGAGGATGGAAGGATCATTGGATCCGTTCTCTGCGGCCATGACGGGCGGCGGGGCTGCATGTACCACGTGTGTGTTGCAGAAGGATACCGGCAGCAGGGAGTCGGACATAAGCTGGTTCTGGAAGCTTTAGAAAGGCTGCGGAAAGAAGGAATCAATCAGGTGAACCTGGTTGCTTTCCGGTCCAATGCAATAGGCAATGAGTTCTGGAAAAAGAGCGGCTGGGTATTCCGGAAAGACATTCATTACTACGAATTCAGCTTAAATGAAAATAATATCGTAAGGTTTGTTAAATGACCAGGAGGAAATGAGAATGAATTTAAAAAGAATATCTGCAGAATTTTCCGTATGCAAGCTGTACGGACCGGCGGATCCGGGAACGCTTGATATGACCGGCGGGTTCTGGTTTCTTGGAAAGACGGACCAGGAGGTGTCGCTGGTATGCGAGACTTCCTCAGTACCCCAAAATACCATGGAACGGGAGGACGGTTTTTTATCATTCCGCATAGAAGGAATCCTGGATTTTTCCCTCATTGGAATTTTATCAAAAATATCAACGGTACTGGCAGATCATGGAATCGGAATATTTGCAGTATCCACATTTAATACGGACTACATTCTTGTAAAAAAAGGAAAATTACGAAAAGGCTTTGAAGCATCTGGAGGATGCAGGGTATACGGTCACAGGAACAAAGGAGGAAGATTGATATGAAGTATATAGACGGCGGAGTAACGGCGGCAAAAGGATTTAGGGCGGCAGCCACGGCGGCGGGAATTAAATATAAAGACAGAAAAGACATGGCAATGATTTACAGTGAAGTGCCTTGTAAGGCAGCGGCAGCCTTTACCACTAATATAGTGAAAGCAGCTCCTGTAAAATGGGATAAGGTGATTGTGGATAATTCTCCTTATGCCCAGGCAGTGGTTATCAATGCGGGAATTGCCAATGCCTGCACCGGAGAGGAAGGGCTCCGTTACTGTATGGAAACGGCAGAAGCAGCGGCGGAGAGCCTTTCCGTTTCTGTTAGTTCCGTGCTGGTGGCGTCTACCGGAGTGATCGGCAAACAGCTTCCCATGGACGCATTGTGGCCGGCGTAAAAGCATGGCACCGGCCCTTGACGGCAGCCAGGAAAGCGGGACGGCCGCAGCCATGGCCATTATGACCACGGATACCGTAAAAAAGGAAGCTGCGGTTCAATTTGAAGCAGGAGGAAAGACCATCACCATAGGCGGCATGTGTAAGGCTCCGGCATGATCCATCCCGACATGTGCACCATGTTAAGCTTTGTTACCACAGATGCGGCTATTTCCAAAGAGCTTTTGCAGGAAGCCTTAAGAGCGGATATCAAAGACACCTATAACATGATTTCCGTGGATGGGGACACCTCCACCAATGACACGGTACTCCTTCTGGCAAACGGTATGGCAGGAAATGAAGAGATCCAGACGAAAAATGAGGATTATGAGGCATTTTGCAAGGCGCTTAATTTCATTAATGAAACCCTGGCGAAGAAGATGGCAGGTGACGGAGAAGGCTGTACCGCATTGTTTGAGGTGAAGATCGTCGGGGCAGAAACAAAGGAACAGGCTGTGACTCTTTCAAAATCTGTCATTACCTCAAGCCTGACCAAGGCCGCCATTTTCGGCCATGACGCCAACTGGGGCAGGATCCTTTGCGCCATGGGCTATTCCGGAGCCATGTTTGACCCTGAAAAGGTGGATCTGTATTTTGAAAGCGTAGCAGGGAAGTTAAAAATCATTGAAAACGGTGTTGCCCTTCCCTACAGCGAAGAGGAAGCCACAAAGATTTTATCAGAACCGGAAGTGACTGCAACAGCGGATATTAAAATGGGAGAGGCGGCTGCAACGGCCTGGGGCTGCGACCTGACCTTTGATTATGTGAAGATCAATGCGGATTACCGATCATAAGACGAATGGGTATCCCTTTATTCCATAAAACAGGCAGGAAAGAGGAAAGGAGAAATCATATGGAACTGGATCACAGCATTATGGAAAAAGCGGAGGTGCTGATTGAGGCCCTTCCTTACATACAGCGTTTCAACCGCAAAACCATTGTGGTAAAATACGGCGGAAGCGCATGGTGGATGAGGATCTGAAAAAGCAGGTCATTCAGGATGTGGTGCTTTTAAAGCTGGTGGGCTTTAAGCCGATCATCGTCCATGGCGGAGGAAAGGAAATCAGCAAGTGGGTGGAAAAGTCGGGTATGGAGCCGCATTTTGTCAATGGCCTGCGGGTAACCGATGAACCGACCATGGAGATCGCAGAGATGGTGCTTAACAGGGTCAACAAAAGCCTGGTGCAGATGGTCAATGAGCTGGGGGTAAAAGCCGTGGGAATCAGCGGAAAGGATGGCATGATGCTAAAATGCCGGAAGCGCTATTCAAACGGAGAAGACATTGGGTTCGTGGGAGATATTACAGAGGTGGATCCTCAAATCATATATGATTTATTGGAAAAAGATTTTCTTCCCATTATCTGCCCTGTGGGTTTTGACGGGAATTATGAGACCTACAATATCAACGCCGATGACGCGGCCTGCGCCATTGCCACGGCCATGGAGGCAGAGAAGCTGGCTTTTTTTGACGGATGTTGAGGGCGTTTATAAGGATTTTAAGGATAAAGAATCCCTTATTTCGGAAATGTCCATGGATGAAGCCCAGGAATTTGTGGAAAGCGGGATGCTGGGAGGAGGAATGCTCCCCAAGCTTCAGAACTGCATTGATGCCATGAAGCAGGGAGTATCCAGGATACATATCATGGATGGACGGATTCCTCATTGCCTGCTTTTGGAAATATTTACGAACAGGGGAATCGGTACAGCTATTATAAGTGCGGGAGAGGAGCGGTTTTATCATGCTAAGTAAGCAGGAATACATTGAGAAAGCGGAGTCAGAGCTTTATAAGACCTATAACCGTTTTCCTGTTGTTTTTGACCATGGGGACGGTGTCCGCCTTTATGACACGGATGGAGCGGAGTATCTGGATTTTGGAGCCGGGATCGCCGTAATGGGCCTGGGTTATAATGACCCGGAATTTAATGAAGCCTTAAAGGCACAGGTGGATAAGCTTCTTCATACCTCCAATTTATTTTATAATGTCCCGGCTGTGGAGGCGGGAGAGCTGATATTAAAGGTATCCGGCATGGATAAGGTGTTTTTTTACCAACAGCGGGACCGAAGCGGTGGAAGGCGCTTTAAAGATAGCAAGAAGATACGCTTACAATAAGGATGGCAGCCATGACCACGAAATAATCGCCATGAAACACTCATTCCACGGCAGAAGCTTTGGCGCTCTTTCCGTAACAGGTAATGACCATTACCAGGAACCGTTTAAGCCTTTGCTTCCGGGAATTAAATTTGCTGATTTCAATGATCTGGACAGTGTGAAAGAGCTGGTGAATCATAAGACCTGCGCCATAATCATGGAAACGGTCCAGGGAGAAGGGGGCATCTACCCTGCCAATGAGGGATTTTTAAGGGGCGTAAGAGCGCTTTGTGATGACCATGACATGCTGCTGATCCTGGATGAGATCCAGTGCGGTATGGGACGGACCGGTGAGATGTTCGCCTGGCAGAAATACGGAGTAAAGCCGGATGTAATGACCGTGGCAAAGGCTTTGGGAAACGGCGTTCCTGTGGGAGCGTTCCTGGCAGCAGGAAAGGCAGCAGCAGCCATGTCTCCAGGTGATCATGGGACCACCTACGGCGGAAATCCCTTTGTAACGGCTGCAGCATTTAAGGTGTTGGAGCTGTTTGAAAAACGGAAGATCGTAGACCATGTAAAAGAGATGGGAGAGTATCTTGCAAAAAAACCTTAATTTCCTGGCGGACCGGTATCATATCATAACCGGCCGGAGAGGCACAGGCTGATCCAGGGCCTGGAATTTTCGGTGCCGGTGGCTTCCATTGTGAGCCAGGCTCTGATAGAGCAAAAGCTGGTGCTCATCAGTGCCGGGGCCAATGTTATCCGATTTGTTCCTCCGTTAGTCATTGAAAAAGAGCATGTGGATGAGATGGTAAAGAAGCTGGAAGAAATATTGAAGCAACATTCTTAACATTTTTGCCATATTTGTCGAAATATATATAAATAGCACGAAAGGTGTTATGAATAAAAAAAGTAAAGTGATATATTTTCACTAAGAGAGTTTGCTTTTTTTATCATAATCCTTATTCTTACCAGCAGAATTGCTATATTGGTCCTGATATTCGTTATCGAAAGAAAAGATAACCAAAGGAAGAAACATAATGTGGCTTTCAAAGAAGAGAAATAAGGACGCAGATTTAAAAGGGAAATTACTTTTAAATAATGGAGGGACAAATATGGCAAAAGAAAAACAAAAGTCAATGAAGAACAAGATACCTTTTATAAACAGTATACAGTTTAAACTCATTTTGAGATCGGATGGTTTAGTTTGCATTGGTCTGGCGATTATCCTGGTGATGCTGGCGGTAAAAATCAGCGATAAAGCATTTGCAGACTTTAAAGAAAATGCAAATAATCAGTTAAGCATTGTTGAAAACTATATTAATGATTTTTATAATAAGCTGGATGAGAATATTAATATGATTGCAACAGATCCGGCAATTATTAAAGCAGATGATACGATTACTAGTTATAAGAATTCCAAAACAAAAACTGATATGACACCTTCTAAGAATGGAGCATTGAACAGGAGATTTTTGAAGTATTTGATCATTATGCTAAAAATCATCCGGAAACAATCTATGTTTATGCCGCAACGGAAAGTGGAGGATATGTTGTATGGCCGGAAAGCAGTATTAATAAAGAATATGATCCTACCACAAGAGAATGGTATCAGGATGCAATAAAAGCAGATGGCAAAATAATAAGAACTTCTCCATATATTGATACTGCAACTAATTCTTTAATTACCAGTAATGCGAAAACATTAACCAATAGTCAGGGAAAAGTGATTGGTACAATTGGAATAGACGTTTCACAATCCGTTATTAGTGAAATGTTAAGTAAAATGAAAATGGGTAAAACGGGATTTTCCATGATTGTACATAATTCCGGAATTATCATGGCAGATGGTAATAATGCAAATAATAACTTTAAAAAGCTTGATGAAACAGGTATTAATGGAATAGAAAAAAATCCTTACTGATAAAGATTTGAAAATAAACATTGATAATCAGGAATATGTAGGCTTGACAAGAAAAGTGGAAGGCACAGATTGGATATTGGCATCTTTTATGTCAGGAAAGGAATTAAAGGAAAGCTCTAAAAATGTTATGACATCAGTAGTTTTGATTGGAATTTGTATACTCATAGCAGTAGTTTTACTTATGAGCTTAAGTATAAGAGACATTATTGTTCCATTAAAGAAGCTTACAGTTATTGTTGATGATCTCTCACAAGGAAACCTTGATGCTGAAATCAGCATTAAATCAAAGAACGAAATAGGTAGTTTAGCGCGGTCAATGGAAGTTTTGACTACAAGGCTAAAGACCTATATCGCATATATAAATGAAATCTCCAAATTGCTAGCTCAGATCGGCGACGGAAACCTGAATTTAAGTTTCACCCAGGCATATGATGGAGACTTCGCCAAAATTAAGGAGGCACTGCTGCAGGCAACAGATAAGCTGAATAATACACTATTAGAGTGTAACTCCGCAGCAGACCAGGTTTCTAGCGGTTCGAATCAGGTATCCTTAGGAGCACAACTGCTCGCAGAAGGAACAACGGAACAAGCAAGCAGCACGGAAGAGCTTTCTGCAACGATTGCTGAAATTTCACAGCAAATCAAGCGTAATGCAGGGAATGCACAGCTTGCAAACACCGAAGCCATATCTGCAGGTGAGGAAGTTAAAAATGGTAATGGCCAAATGCAGGAAATGATTGCTGCAATGAATGACATTAATACGAAATCTGCTGAAATCAGTAAAATTATCAAGACAATTGAAGAGATTGCATTCCAAACAAATATCCTGGCACTTAATGCCGCTGTTGAAGCTGCACGTGCTGGTGAAGCTGGAAAGGGATTTGCTGTTGTTGCCAATGAAGTTAGAAACCTGGCACAAAAATCAGATGAAGCAGCAAAAAAATACTACAATCCTTATTGAAGAAACAATACACGCCGTGGAAAACGGTGCCAATATAGCTGACAGCACTGCACAATCAATGGGAAATGTTGTTGAAAGTTTCGATAAGATGATTGGTCTTATCAATGAAATCGCACAAGCTTCCAATGAGCAGGCATTTGCTGTTTCACAAGTGACTGCAGGTATTGATGAAATCGCAACTGTTGTTCAAACAAACAGTGCAAGTGCCGAAGAAAGTGCTGCAGCCAGCGAAGAACTTAATGGTCAGGCCCAATTATTGAAAGATTATATTGGTCAATTTAAGTTAAAAGGGCTTAAATTCTAGCATCGGCTTTCATGTATATGCCGGAGCTTTCAGAAGAATTTCTGAAGGCTCCGGCTTTTTGTGTGAGGTATGAAACAGAGATTGATCATGCACTGGATCATAGAAGGAGTAATAAAAACTATGCTAAATGCACAAAAAAATAAAATTTGAAAAAAATAAAATGATAATTCTGCATTAAAAATATTGACGAATTATTTTTAATTTAGTATAATGAGCGAAAAGAGAGAATTATAATTTACTGGAAGTGTTACTGTTCGGCAGGCCTGACAGGATGATGTAAGATTGCAGATAATGTTTGGCTGCAGTTTTACATGATCTTGGTCTTTTTTATTTGAGAGGGTGAACCTATTGAATGTAGAAAAGCGTATCAATAATAATGTGCTGTTGGCGTCAGAAAATGGACAGCAGATGGTTCTGGTGGGGAAAGGCATTGGCTTTCAGGCTTACCCTGGCAATGAGGTTGATAAAAGCAAGATTGAGAAAACCTTTTATCCCACAAACAACATGACCCACACTCAAATGGCGTCCCTTATGACGGGATGCGGGCAGGAGGAGTTAAAGGCTGTGTTCAAAATCGTAAATATGGCCAAGGAGACATTTAAAGATTTAAATGACAATATGTTTTTCTCTCTGCTTGATCATTTATCCTTTGCCCTGAAGCGTCACGAAAATCAGATGGATATCGTAAACCCGTTGGAATGGGAGATAAAGAAGTTCTATTCCAGGGAATACCAGATAGGTATTAAGGCATTGGAAATCATAAAGGCTGATTTAGGGACACAGCTTCCTGACAGCGAAGCTGCATTTTTTGCCCTTCACATTGTTAATGCACAGATAGATAGTGTAACGGGTGAGGAGATTTTTGGAATTACTGAAATGACAAACTCCATATTAAAGCTGGTCAAGTATTTCTATCAGTGTGAGTTTGATGAGGACAGCGTATTTTTTTAACCGTTTTATAACTCATGTAAGGTATTATCTGATGAGACGGTTAAAAGGAGAGGAAGTCGCCCCTACAGACGGGGAGATTATTGACTCGGTCCGTAAGGCGGATTCCCAGGCTTATGAATGTGCAAACAGGATTGCCCAGTATATTTATGAGAGGCAGAGATGGGAAACTTCCGAGACAGAGAAAATGTTCTTAATGCTGCATATTATTAATTTAGTAAAAAAAAGTGAATAAATAAGGGATTCGTTACAGTTCGGCTGGCAAGACCCAAACCTGCCTGACAGTGGATTACCGTCAGGCGGGCTTGGGTCTTTTGTTATATTATCAGAAGTAAAAACCTTCCGATAATCGGATGGACGGGGCAAAGAACGCCCCTTTTATCAGAATCTGCTTTGCATTTTCTGATAAGTTGTATTATGTTCTGTTATTTTCTCCGAACTGCGCAGAGGAAGTGCGGTTTCAGAAGGCATCTGGCATTTATAAACGGCAAGGTGCGGCCGTGCTCCGCGGGGATTTGGCGGAACTGAGAAACTGCTGTTTTGGCTGTGAAAACGCGTGGCAGCCAGACAGATAGAAACACCCTACGGATATACCTATATGTCCAAAAAGCATGGACAATAATATGGAAAAAAAGCAATATCATGATGTGTAAGGAGGAGAAACATGGAACGAGAGGAATTAGCAAGAAAAATTATAGAGCATGTAGGCGGGATAGGTAATATCAAGTCTCTGTCTCATTGCATGACACGTCTGCGCTTTTTCTTAGTGGATGATAAGAAAGCCAATGAAGGGGAATTAAAGAAGCTTTCCATACTTGGCGTCCAGAAGCAGGGCGGCCAGTACCAGGTTATCGTAGGAAATGACGTATCCAGGGTTTATAAGGAAATCATTAAGCAGTATCCCCAAATTGCCGGAGGGGAAAATGCCTCAGACAATGATGGAGAGAAGAAAGGGAATATTTTTAATCGTATGCTTGCGACCCTTACTGCCATTCTGGTTGCACCCCTTCCTGCCATTATAGGCGGTGGTTTGATTTTGGGTATCCGGTATATGTTTACCACACTGAATCTTTTGCCGGGTGACAGTCCGCTTATTTTTCTGCTTACAGTAATCGGTAACTCATCCCTTTATTTCTTCCCATTTCTGCTTGCGGTTTCGGCTGCCAAGCGGTTTAACACCAATATTTATATGGCCATGGGAATAGCGGCTGCCATGATGGATCCCAATATCATTGCCAGGATCGGGGAAGATCCGGTAAGGCTTTTTGGGGCAGTGCCCATTCCAATGATTAATTATGGAAGCAGTGTTATTCCGATTATCCTGGCAATCTGGTTTATGAGTAAGGTATATGGCTGGCTGGATGACCATCTGCCGTCCATGATTACCGTTATTTTTGTTCCCGTGCTGACTTTTTTGATTGTTATTCCAATCAACTTAATTTTAATCGCTCCTCTGGCCACTTACCTGACAACCTATGTATCCAATGGCCTTGAGTGGCTGATCAACTTAAATCTTGGAATTGCAGGCTTTGTGATCGGTGCGACCCGCCCGCTCCTGGTATTGGCGGGGCTGCATCATGCCGTCCGGCCTCTTCAGTATATGCAGATAGAAACCCTTGGCTATACCACAATTACTCCGGCTACCTTTATATCCACCATGGCACAGGCAACTGCTGCACTTGCTGTTGCAGTACTTGTGAAAGACAGGAAGAATAAACAGATTGCAACATCCTCCACCATTTCAGGTTATTTAGGTATTACCGAGCCTGCTTTGTATGGAATTATCTTTAAGTATCGGGCAGCCCTGGTGGGATGTATTTTAGGCGGCGGACTTGGAGGCATGGTCAGTACCATGATGGGGGCAAAGGCCTTTTCATCAGGACTGCCCAGTATTTTGACAACTCCGATTTTTATGGGGGATAAGCCTTTATCCATTGTTTTCGGCCTGATTGTGATGTTTGTGGCTACATTCGGAATCACTTGGTTTCTTGGGAAAACCGTATTGAAACCGGATGAAAACCTGGTCCTTACTGATGGAATTTCAGAAGCCGGAGCAGCAAAGGGAAAACCTGCGCCAGGGCATCTGGTGTTCAGTCCTGTCGGCGGGCAGATCTGCAAACTGGAGGATATTAATGACGAAACATTTTCCGGCAAATTATTAGGAGAAGGAATCGGAATCATTCCAAATGAGAACCTGATTGTTGCTCCTGCAGATGGTACGGTCAATACGGTTTTTCATACTAACCATGCCCTTGGTTTCATTACGGAAGATGGTACGGAGGTGCTTATTCATATCGGCCTTGATACTGTCAAACTGGAAGGAAAGTTCTTTACTGCCATATGTAAGGCAGGGGACAAGGCCAAAAAAAGGAGATGCTCTGATTGAGTTTGACAGAGAACAGATTGCAGCGGCCGGTTATGATACTACGGTCATTGTAGTGATTTCCAATACCCCGGCCTATGAGGGCATTCAGCCTGAATTTGAAGAAGGGACTATTTTTGCAGGTGAAAAGATATTAACTGCCAGGTAGAACCACCCTACGGGTATATCTATATGTCCAAAAGCGTGGACAGTAATAAGGAAATGCTCTACGGGTATACCTTTATGTTCCAAAAGTGTGGACAATATAAAAGAAAAGGAGAAAAGATATGCTAAAACATGCGCCTAAGGGTTTCCCGACAGGATTTCTCTGGGGAAGCGCAACTGCGGCATGCCAGATAGAAGGCGGCTTCAGTGAAGGAGGGAAGGGCTTAAGTGTAGCAGACGTGGCTATGAAACAGGGAAAGGGAGTTCCCCGGAAAGTATATAAAAACATTACAAACCAGCAGATCAAAGCGGCAGAACGCTGGACTGGGGAGGAGTTGTATCCAAAGAGGCATGGTGTGGATTTTTATCACCGTTTCAGGGATGACATTGCCTTATGTGCTCAAATGGGATTTACCACTTTTCGGATGTCCATTGCCTGGAGCCGGCTTTTTCCAAAGGGTGATGAATCAGAGCCCAATCCTGAGGGAGTGGAATTTTACCATAAGGTGTTTGAAGAACTGAAAAAATATAAAATAGAACCCATTGTGACTCTTTCCCATTTTGAGATGCCTCTCCATCTGGTCACTCAATATGGAGGCTGGGCCAACCGTAAGCTGGTCGGCATGTTTGTGCGTTACTGCAAAGTATGTTTTGACGAATATGGAAGCTATGTCACCTATTGGATTAATTTTAATGAAATGAATGGCACCCGCTTTAATACCTTTTATTCAACCGGTATTATCCGGGAGGACTGGGGGGATAAGTTTGAGCAGGCTACCTGCCAGGCCGCCCATAACCAGTTCGTCGCTTCTGCAAAAGCAGTCAAATATTTAAGGGAGACAAGGCCTAATGCCAGAATGGGCTGTATGGTGGTTCCTTTCACCCGTTATCCCGGCACATGCAAGCCGGAGGATGTGTTGAAGATGCAGCATGACATGCATCTGGATTGCTATTTTTATACGGATATTTACATAAGGGGAGAGTATCCGGGATATGCGTTCCGTTACTTTGATGACCACCAGATCCGGCTTGAGACGGAGGAGAAGGATTTTGATCTGATAAAAACCTATAGGGTCGATTACCTGACCTTCAGCTATTATTCCACTAGCATATCCAGTGTAGAACAGGAGGGCTGGGAAACTACAGACGGGAATTTAAGCCAGCAGCTTAAAAATCCCCACCTGGAAGCTTCTCAATGGGCTGGCAGATTGATCCTATGGGACTGCGCTATCAGCTTAACTGTTTTGCTGACCGGTATCCTGGAATAGAAATGATGGTAGTTGAAAATGGTCTTGGTGCCCAGGACATTGTAGAAGCGGATGGCAGCATCCAGGATGATTACCGCATTGATTACCTGCGATGCCATATTGAGCAGATAAAGGAAGCCATACGGGATGGGGCCAATGTAATTGGATATACCACCTGGTCTGCCATGGACTGCGTCTCTTCCGGAACATCTGAAATGGCAAAACGTTACGGGTTCATTTATGTTGATTTGGATGATAACAATGAAGGGACTCTTGAAAGAAAGCCCAAGAAATCGTTTTACTGGTATAAAGATGTGATCAAGACCAATGGAGAGAAATTATAAGAAAAAGGGGAGTGTTTTAATATGCAATTAATTATTTCAAAAGACTATGAAGCCATGAGCCGTATGGCTCTTACCCATGTACAAGCTCATATGTATACAGGGGATAACCGAAGAGTCAATCTTTCCATTACAGCAGGAAAGACCCCAGAACGGCTGTATGAGCTGCTTACAGAGGAGTATAAGGGAAATCCCTGTTTTAAACATGTTCACTTCTATAATTTTGACGAGATACCGAGAGAGGGGGAAGAAACCGGTGTTACCATGAATGATTTAAACCGAATGTTTTTTGAACCCGCTCAGGTACCCGGGGAGCTGATCCATGCTTTGGATTCAAAGAACTGGAAGAATTATGACGGGAAGCTTAAAGAAGATGGCGGATTAGATATGCTCATTATGGGCCTTGGTACCGATGGACATTTCTGTGGAAATCTTGCAGGTACCGTGGAACATTTCGGCATGGAGACCCGGCTGGTAGCGAAAGAGAACTATCCGATCTCATATTTTGAAAGAGAAACCAGTCCGGACCATTACGTGACGTTGGGCCCAAAACCGTAATGAATGCCCGGCATCTTATCATGATCATTAATGGAAGCCACAAAGCAGAGATCGCAAAAAAAAGCCTTGTTCGGACCGGTTATGCCGGAGGTTCCTGCCAGTGTGTTCCAGCTGCATCCCAATTATACGGTCATTATGGACGAAGAGGCTGCTTCCCTGCTGGATAGATAAAGCAGAGGAAGGGGAGAATGAATCCGATTTGTATTATAATATAATTTAAAGTTATAAAATATCATCTCAAGCTTGTTCCGGAGTCTCATTATGAGCATCCGGAATAAGCTCTTTTTTATGGTTCTATAAAACGATTCCCTTAACCAGGTATCTGCTTTATGACGCCGTATTCCCAATCACCCCTGTACTCATTGCTTCAGCAATTCCGGCTCCATCCTGTTAATATAAGTTTCCAGGGAGTTCCGGTCAATGAGGGCCGGAATCACCCCCTGCCTGGAAACACAGAAGCCTGCGGCATATGCGGCGATTCTGGCCGATGCTTCCATGGAATATCCTGAAGATAAATAGGCGGCCAATGCCGCAATAAAAGCATCTGCGGCTCCGGTGGTATCCACAGGTGGAAAGGGAGAGGCAGGCAGGTACCCTTGAAAGGAGGGATCCTTTAGATAACAGCCGGAATGCCCCAGGGTGATGATCACAGTCTTTGCCCCTTGTTTTATAAATTCATCAGCTTTTCCTTCTATATCCGGAATCCCCGGACACAATAGCTCTGCTTCTTTCCGGTTGGGAACAAAGATATCGGTCAGCTTCATGAGGGAAGGACGGATGGATTTCATGGCAGCCGGCTTTAAAATGTTTTTTGCACCATATTTTTTTGCCAGCCTGGCAGCCGCTTCTATGGCGGTTTCAGGGACTTCGGTCTGAAGAAGGCAGTAACCGGAATGTTCAAAGGCTTTTTCACAAGAGGTAATGTCATCCGGCTCCAGATTCTGGTTTGCGCCGGTCAGGATGGTAATCATGCTTTCGCCGTCATTCTGAACATGGATATAGGCTTTTCCTGTTTCCCTGTGGGAATCTCTTTTTAAACCCTGGACATCTACCTGGTTTTCTTCCATACAGGTGAATATCAGGTTGGAGTCATAATCGCTTCCGACCTTGCCGATAAGAGAAACTTCGTTTCCAAGCTTTGCAGCGCCCACGGCCTGGTTGGCTCCCTTTCCTCCCGGAATGACTGAGTGCCTGCTGGTGCTGACGGTTCGTCCCGGCTGGGGAAGTTCATCCACGTTTAAGGTTACGTCGATGTTTACGCTTCCGACCACTACAATTTTTTTCCCATGAAAGGCAAAGGGGAGATCAAGGCTTTGGGTATTTTCCAGAGGAAAGTCTGCATGAAAGTCTGAAAATTCCTCTTCCCTTTTTTCGCATTTTTCTATCAGGCGGCTGCAGGCAAAGGCTCCGAATTCATAGTAGGGAATCCGGATGGTGGAAATACCTGGGAAAGCAATGTTTTCATGGGCATCATCCCTTAAGCTTATAATCGATAAATCTGTTGGAACATGAAACTGAAGCTTTGATAAATGCTCCATGAGGACAAGGGCGGATGCGCAATGAGTGCTGATCATTCCTGTTGGGGTGTGGGTCAAAATGCCATGATACCAGTCTTTGGTCTCAATAGGAAGATTCATGGAGCTGCTGTAAGGGATGTTGTGATCAAATAAGCATTTTTTTAAACCCGTCAAGAACCATTTCAGACCGCAGGCTGTTCTGCTTTGTGAGACAGCCCAGCTTTGTGTGGCCATACTGAATCAGGATTTCTGCTGCGGCATACCCCATGCCTGCAAAATCAATGGAGCAGGAGAGGGGATCCTCCCTGCTGTTGACACAACAGACCTCTATGCCCTGTTCTTCGAAATAATGCCTGTTATCCAGGCTGTCTCCGTTTACTGGGTCCCAGATGACTCCGTCCACATGATTCCTGCAAAGGGAAGTAATATTTTTCAGTTCATTTTCAGGATTATCCATGCTGTCACAGATTAAAATGCTGTAGCCGCTTTTTTTGTGCTGTGCTTATGATGCCATTTATGAATTGACTGGTCTTTCCTATGGATTTAAGGAGGACGCCGAAAATAAAGGTTTTTGCTTCCGGATTATTTTTAACCGTACTGTAGGGGGTATAATGATAGTCTTTTACAATTTTAAGGACCCGGTTTCTGGTTTCAGGGCTTATGTTTTTGTCTTTGTTGTTTACGATTTTTGATACAGTGGATATTGAAACACCGGCCAACTGGGCGATTTCTTTGATTGTCATGTAGTTTCACCTCTCTAAAAAATATAATAAAAAACACGGATATATAGCTTATTATGTGACAAATGTATGGTTTTGTCAATGGGTTACAAGAAATGTATGGTTAAAATAATATAAGAAAAAAAGTTTAGTAAAATATTTTTTTTGTGCAAAAGTTCTTGACATCTTATTCTTTGGATGGTAGCATGAGCTTAGATGAAATGTAGATAAAAAAATTGTTTTTTTTAGACAAGAAATAACGTTTTACTTCATGTGTCAGAGTAAAATGATACTCTTTTTCATTCTGTTTTTGTGGTGTAAAGTGTTTTATGAAAAAACGGCATTAAAGAAAAAATGAGACTGGAGTGCATGAGATGAAAATATTGAATTTTGGTTCTCTGAATATTGATTATGTTTATCAGACAGATCATTTTGTCAGGGCAGGGGAAACCATAGCTTCGGATTCTCTGGAAGTATTCTGCGGAGGAAAAGGTTTAAACCAATCGTTGGCATTGAGAAGGAGCGGAGTAAAGGTCTGGCACGCGGGAGCGGTAGGAGAACAGGACGGAGGAATGTTGACGGAACAGCTGGAATTATCCGGTATAGATACAACGAACATTAAGAGAGTAAAAAATAAGACAGGCCATGCCATTATACAAAAAACTCCAAACGGTCAGAATGGGATTATATTGTATGGAGGAGCCAATCAGGAGATAACAAAAGAACAGGCAGATCAGGTTTTGAACCGATTTGGAGAAGGAGATTTTCTCATTCTTCAAAATGAGATCAGCGAAATCGGATATATTATGGAACAAGCATATGAAAAGGGTATGAGAATTGTTTTGAATCCATCTCCCATGGATCATAAAGTATGGAATTATCCATTGCAAACTGTGGAATTTTTCATATTGAATGAGATAGAAGCAGAGGATATCTGCCAAAGGCCTGGAAAGGGAAAAGAGTTGTTAGCCGGACTGGCTCTTAAATTTCCCAAGGCGAAGATTTTGTTGACTTTAGGCGAGGACGGAGCTTTATATAAGGATGGCGAACGGGTGTACCGCCAGGAAATATATCCGACGGAGGTGGTGGATACGACAGGGGCGGGAGATACCTTTACCGGCTATTTTATAGGGGGACTGTTTTTGGGGGAATCTCCCGAAGTGGCGCTCAATCATGCAGCAAAGGCAGCTTCCATTGCAGTATCCAGAGCCGGCGCGGCGCCTTCCATTCCCGCCAGAGAGGAGGTGGTTGGGGACGGATGACGAAAGATTGCAAACATTGTTATATCTTTTTATGGGACACAGATGAATGAATCAGAGGGAGGTTTCTTATGAAGAAAATTATATCAGGGTTTTTAGCAGCAGTGATGTGTTTGGGTCTTGTGGGTTGTGCGGCTAATCCGGCAAAAGAGAGCGGGGAGACGAAAAACGGAAAAGCACCGGAAGCTTCCACTAAACTGGAAGAGGCAGAGGCTTCCGGGCAAAGCGGTACATCGGCAAAGAAGGCGATTTTGATTGTAAACGGCAACTTAGGAGATTTAGGATTCTTCGATTCCGCAAACAGAGGGATGCAGCGGTTAAAGAATGAGCTTGGAGTTGACATTCGCGTTATTGAGACGGGAGATGACGAATCCAAGTGGGAACCTGCTTTAGCCGATGCGTCTGACGAAGATGCGGATTGGATTATAGCAGTATCCCCATCCATGGTGGAACCGATTCAAAAGCTTGCGCCGGAATATCCAGAGAAAAAAATTTATTCTCATCGACAACCAGGTGGACTATGACGCTGCTGATTTAAGTAATGTATACTGTGCGACATTTAAGCAGAACGAGGGTTCTTTCCTGGCAGGAGTTGCTGCCGGACTAGTGGCAGAGCAGGGGGGAATTATCGGTTTCATAGGCGGCATGGACATTCCCCCGATTAACGATTTCCTTGTGGGATATATTGAAGGAGCACAAAGCACCAATCCCGGTGTAAAGGTAATCAGCACCTATACGGGCGATTATTACGACCCTGCAAAAGGAAAGGAACACGGAATTGTTCAGTTTAACCAGGGTGCGGAGGTTTTATTTGCAGCGGCAGGTCCTTCCGGACTTGGAACCATAGAGGCAGCAGTGGAACAGAATAAGAAAATCATTGGCGTGGATTCGGACCAGTCTGAGGCTTATTTGGAAAAAGGCGATAAAGATACGGCTTCCCACATCATTACTTCCATGATTAAAAACGTAGGCGACACGATTTTTAATAGCATCGCAAAGGACATGAAGGGAAATCTGGCATGGGGAACCTCTGAAAGTTTAGGCATTGCAGAGGGTGGCGTCGGCCTTGCGAAAAACGAAGTTTATGTAGGAACATTTACAGTAGAACAGTCAGCTAAAATTGAAGAAATTCAGGATAAAGTAGCATCAGGAGAGATAAAAGTCAGTTCAGCGATTGGAATGTCTACGGCAGAATTGGACAAGATCAGGAACTCTGTGAAGCCTTGATTCATTTATCGGGATCGCCCGAAAGCGGTTTTTCGGGCGATCGATTTAGGAGTAATGTCAATGGATAAAAGAAAAGATAAGGTAGTTCTTAAAGCGGAAAACATATTAAAAGTTTACCCCAATGGGGTAGTGGCAAATAAAGATGTGAATCTGGAGGTATATGAAGGGGAAATCCATGCGTTGATAGGGGAAAACGGGGCAGGAAAATCAACGCTGATGAAGATTCTTTTCGGTATGGAGACACCGGAAGGCGGAACGTTATGGTTAAACGGTAGTGAAGTGAAAATTGAAAATTCGAAAAAGGCAATCAGTTTAGGGATCGGAATGGTTCATCAACATTTTATGCTGGTGGATTCCTTAACCATTGCAGAGAATATCGTACTGGGGGCTGAGCCTCATAAATGCGGGGTTTTTCTCAATCAAAAAGAGATGATAAGGGTATCGGAAGAATATGCGAAAAAGTATAAATTCACCTTGAATGTAAATGACAGAGTGGAGAATGTAAGCGTAGGAATAAAACAGGAAACCGAGATTTTAAAAGCACTGGTACGGGGGGCTAAAATTCTCATTCTGGACGAGCCTACGGCAGTCCTTACACCACAGGAAACAAAGATGCTTTTTGAAGAACTCCGGGCTTTGAAAGAGCAGGGGCATACCATTATTTTTATTTCCCATAAATTAAATGAAATTATGGAAATTTGTGACAGAGTCACAATTATGCGGCATGGAAGAACTGTGGAGACTACTTACGTAAAGGATACAAGTCCCCAGGATATATCCAATAAAATGGTCGGCAGGGAGATTGTGCTGCACATAGATAAGAAACCAGCAAAAGCGGGGCAGGTGTATCTGGAGGCAGGGGACCTCACCTATATCAATAATATAGGCAAGAAGATGCTTGACAAAGTAAGCCTTAAGCTGCGCTCCGGTGAAATTTTAAGCGTTGCCGGTGTGGAGGGAAATGGGCAATCAGAGCTTGCGGAGGTTTTGTCAGGCATGAAAAAGCCGGTGTCAGGGTTCGTGAAAATATTGGATCATGAGATTTTGGAATTTGATCCGGCTTCTTTCCGCAAGAGACAGGTGGTTTATATTCCGGAGGATCGGATGGCGGTTGGGTGCGCCCCGGATATGACGATTTCGGAAAATATGTTTGCAGATAAAATTGACGATTACCTGGAGCATACTGTTTTTCTGAACAAAAAAAAGGATTGATGAGAAGGCAAAAGAGCTGGTAGAGGATTTTAAGGTTTTATGCGTGTCGCCGGAACAGGCTGTGAACATGCTTTCGGGAGGAAATATTCAGAAAGTGGTGGCAGCAAGAGAACTGTCAGGTGATGTGAAAGTTGTGATTGCAGAGCAGCCTACCAGAGGCATTGATGCGGGTGCTTCGGAACTCATCAGACGGAAGCTTGTGGAGCTTCGGGATAAAGGGGCTGCAGTGCTTCTTATTTCAGCAGATTTAAATGAAGTTCTGGAGCTTAGCGACAGTTGTGCCGTTATGTATAACGGTAAGGTGAATGCGTATTTCAAGAATACCGTTAATTTGACAGAAGAGGAGCTTGGCTACTACATGCTCGGCGTGAAGAAACAGTCTGAAGAGGAGGTGAGACGTTCTTATGAGTAAAAAGTCAAAAATAGAGCGGTTTAACGCTTATTTTGTGGCCGTAAGGTTTGCGGTGGCCGTGCTGATTGCTTTTTCAATCTCTTTTCTTATCATGCGCTTTTCCTCGAATCATTCATGGGAGGCAATTAAAAATCTTTTTATCGGCCCTTTTACTACGGTCAGGAGATTCAGCACGGTTTTAGAAACTGCAATTCCGCTCACCTTTTCAGGACTTGCGGTATGCGTGATGTTTAAGGCCAACCAGTTTAATCTGGCCGTGGAGGGAAGCTTCTTCCTTGGAGCGTTGGGGGCCGCCATAGCTGCTATTTATATGAAAGGGCCGGCTGTACTGGTTATCATAGCGGCAATACTTATAGCGGGAGTGGTAGGAGCCTTAGTCTGCGCGGTTCCTGGCATTTTAAAGGTAAAGTGGAATTGTAATGAGCTGGTAGTATCTCTTATGCTCAATTATCTGGCTCTTTATATCGGAACCTTTTTATTTAATCAGTTTGCCAAGGATCCCAGCTCCGCTTATAAGGCTTCGTTTCCGTTTCGGTCAGGAGTGAGCCTTGGAAAATTAATTCCAAAAACCAGACTCCATGCCGGTGTGTTCATTGCGGCGGTATTTGTAATCCTGACTTATATATTTATGTATAAAACCAAATGGGGATATCAATTGAGGATTACTGGAGGAAATCTCAAATTTGGTCAGTATGTCGGAATAGGCACTGCCGGAGTGATCCTGTCATCTCAGCTTTTGGGCGGTTTTATAGGAGGCGTGGGGGGCGCTACGGAAATGCTTGGAATGTACACCAGATTCCAGTGGTCGGCGCTGCCTGGCTATGGTTTTGACGGGGTAATTCTAAACATTTTGGCAAAAGAAAACCCTGCATACATACCGGTTGCTGCGATTGCGGTGGCATATTTGAGAATTGGTGCGGACTATATGTATAAGCAATCAGATGTTGCTTCTGAAATCGTATCTATTATAGAAGCTCTGGTCATTGTCCTGGTGGCAGCCAATGCGTTTCTGTCTCGTTACCAGCATAAGATGATAACCAGGCTTTCCACAGAAGGAAACAGGGAGGTGAACCAATAATGGAAACAATTTTACACTCGCTGTTGACGCCTTCATTTTTTTATTCGGTGATAAGAGTGGCCACACCCCTGATTTTGGCGTCGCTGGGAGCGGTGATAACATCGAATGCGGGCATTACCAATATCGGAATCGAAGGGATCATGCTCATATCCGCTCTGACAGGCGTATTTGCCAGCGCGTTGGGCTGGGGGCCATGGTTTGGGCTTTTAGCGTCAATCCTGATGGGAGTTTTATGCTCCCTTGCCATCGGTTATGTTGCCATGAGCCTGAAAACGGACAACGCCCTGACCTGTATTGCGTTTAATACCATGGCTGTGGGAGGAACCGTATATTTCATGTATGCCGTAGTGAAGGACAAGGGGACTACTCTGGCTCTGGATTCGGGCAGACTTCCTAATATAAAGTTTCCTGTTATTCAAGATATTCCCATCCTGGGAGATGTATTTTCCAATCACAATGTGATATCCTATGTAGCCTTTATCATGATATTTGTTGTATATATTCTTCTTTACAAGACTTCGCTGGGTCTGCGGATCCGGTCGGCAGGAAAATCGCCCCAAGCCCTTTCTTCTGTTGGTGTGAGCCTTTTAAAGACACGCTATATCGCACTTGGGATCAGCGGTATTTTAGGAGGAATGGCGGGGGCCTTCATGTCCATGGGATATGTTACCTGGTTTTCTAAGAATATGACGGCAGGCAGAGGCTTTATAGCTCTTGCTGCAGATGCAATGGGAAACTCCACTCCCGTGGGAGCAGCCCTTTCCGCCCTTCTTTTTGCGGTGGCGGAATCACTTTCCTACTCATTGCAGATCACCTCCATTCCTTCTGAATTGGTACAGATGCTTCCGTACCTGGCGACGATATCAGGACTTGTGATTTACTCAGTTAAGAAGAAGTCTACAGAGGAAAAGAGAAAAGTGGAATATGAGAAACAAAATAACCAGTAAAATGAAAGGAGATAAAAATTATGGAGAAGAGACCTGTCATTATCGACTGCGATCCCGGGCATGATGATGCAATGGCTATTTTATGGGCATTGGCATCGGAAGATTTGGTAATAAAAGCCGTGACAACGGTTGCCGGCAATCAAACGATTGAAAAAGTGACAAATAACGCAATCAAGGTTTTAACTAAAGCCAAAGCGCTTCATATACCGGTAGCCAAAGGTGCGAAAGAGCCAATGGTAAGAAAGCTGGTGATAGGCGGGGAGCTGGTGCATGGAGATTCCGGTCTGGAAGGGCCTGTGCTTCCGGAAAACGGGTTTGAGGCCTCCGGCTTAAGAGCTTTAGAGCTTATGATAAAGGTTTTAGAGGAGTCGGAAAAGAAAGTGACAATCGTGGGAATTGGTCCCCTTACTAACGTTGCCGAGTTGCTCATCATACGTCCTGATTTAAAAGAAAAAAATAGAGGAAATAGCAATTATGGGAGGTGGTACCACAGGAAACTTTACACCTGCCGCAGAATATAATATTTTCGCGGATCCGGAAGCGGCAAAGGTCGTATTCAATTGTGGACTTCCTGTGATTATGGCAGGCCTTGATGTCACTTTAAAGGCATATGTAACAAAACAGGAAAATGAAAAGCTCAGAGAGCAGGGAAATGAAATTTCCGTATTTGCGGCGGAACTGATTGATTATTTTAGTAAATACCACTACGAAGTAGAGGGATTTCCCGGATGTACCCTGCATGATCCCTGCGCGATAGCGGCGCTTGTGCATCCTGAAATCTTCAAAATGAAGAGGTGTAATGTAGATGTGGAAATTCACGGGGAGCTTACGACAGGAATGACAGTGGTGGACGTCATTGATTATCAGAGAAAGCTATTTGGAAAAAAAGTAAATTACAATACCCAATTTATCTATGATGTGGACAGAGAGAAATTTGTGGAATATTTCTTTGCCGCAATGAAGAGACTTAATTGATTTTGGAGGCATAATGAATGAAAGATCACTTGATGAAAAGAACGCTGATCGCTTTGGCAGGGCTTGTCTTTTGCGGCATAGGAGTTTCTCTGTTTCTTTATACAGGGCTTGGTGTTGACCCGGCCAGCGTTTTTGAACTTGGAATTGCCAATGTGTTTCATATAAGCTATGGAACTGCCTCCGCGCTTATCAATGTGGTTATTTTAATTATCGTATTTGTTGTGGACAGGTCTTTCATAAATATTTCCTCTGTGATAGCGATATTCGGCATAGGATATACTGCGGACTTTGCAACGATGCTGCTCCATGGGCTGCATTTGGGAGAGCTTCATTTAGCGGTTAAAATAATCATGATTCTCCTGGGACTTCTGATTATGTCCATAGGAATCGCCACTTATATCAGAGCGGATTTAGGCGTTGGAGCAATTGATCTGGTTTCTGAAATTATAAGCAGAAAGTCAGGCGTTCAATACAGGCTGGTGAGAATCGCGGGAGATGTGAGCTTTGTCATAATAGGCTATTTTTTAGGAGGGACTTTGGGGATCGGTACGGTTGTCGCGGCATTTATGACCGGGCCTGCCGTACAATTTGTAAGGCCCGCCGTGCATAGGGTTGTTGACAGGCTGATAGGATAAGTTTTAAAGGCCGGAGGGCAGATAAAAAGATGAAGAAAAAGATGATATTAGATATTGATTCGGTAGGAGATGATATTTTAGCAGTACTTTTTACCGCGCTCAATAAAAATATAGATTTATTAGGAGTTACCACTGTAGCGGGAGCTTGCGGCGACATCAGGCAGGCGGCCTGGGTGGCGCTTCATACCATAGAGCTTACGGATAAAGATATCCCGGTCTATGCGGGTGCTTCGGATCCGTTTTCTTCCCAAGCTTCGGATTCATCCGGTGATCCGGTGAATTTTTTTGAAGAGGTGAGATGGAAATTCGGGGACAGGCTCCTGGAATTTAATACCCCTGCAGCAAAACCTTCCACAGAAGCCAGGGAAGAACACGCGGCAGACTATCTCGTCAGGGAATTTAACCGGCATCCCGGAGAAATCACCCTGGTTACCACAGGACCTCTTACCAATATTGCTTTGGCTCTGGAAAAGGATCCTTCCATAGCAAAGAAGATAAAAGAAGCTTATGTCCTGGGAGGTGCATTTCACACTTATGGAAACATTACACCTGTAACGGAGTATAACATCTTTGCAGATCCGGAAGCGGCGAATATTGTTCTTAATTCAGATATGAAAATCACCCTGGTGCCTTTGGATGTTTGTGAAAACAATCAATTTGCTGATTCTATGCTGACCAGAGACCATATTGCAGATATGGAATACGCCGCTTCGGGAAATAAGATTGTGACCTTTATTGCCGAAAAATATCCGATATATATTGATGTGTGGAGAGAATATTTCCAGCTTGGCGGATTTCCCATGGATGATGTCATGACAGCGGCATTGGCGACTGACGAAGACTTATGCCGCTATTCGGAGCCGGTGCATGTGGAGGTGGAGCTTAGCGGAAAACTTACCAGAGGACAGACCATCCCATTTTTTGGATATCAGATTAATAAATATCCTCAAAGGGCACACAAGAATGTCAGAATTGCCCAATGGATAGACGGGAAGCGGTTTATGAATTTGTTTGTGGAAACCATTGTCAGCGGAAGCTAAGTAACTGTCATTGCACTTGAAATGTAAAAAGGCCCGGATAAATATGGGCTTTTTTTGCATCCCCAAAATAAATTTCTTCTGGTATTTATGCACGGTTGATTTTAACTAAATCAAGTAAGTCCTCATCCCTTTTTATTACGGTACCGTCTTCTGATTCAGTTCCCGAATCTCCCGAACCCGCAAAAGAACAGGAAGCAAGGCTCCTGCTGCAATCAGACTGAACAGATTCTGTACCAGATTGAACGGAATATTAGAAAGGGAAGCCGGTAAGCTGTATACTGCAAGTTCAAATATGAAATATCCTCCTGTGACTACTGCGCTGCATACCAATCCGGCAGCCAGAAAAGGCAGTGGCCGGAAGCCGCCCGTCCGTCCCCTGGAAGGCAGATGTCTGTACAAATATCCCCCTGAAAATGCCGCCAATGCTTTAATGATCAGGGTAGCAGGCGCATAAAAGGCGTAGCCGGACAGCAAATCCGCCATCATGGAGCCGATTCCTCCTGCGGCTGCGCCGGCCATTGGCCCTAAGAGCATGCCGCTTAGCAATACCATCCCGTCCCCCAGATGAATATAGCCGCTGAATGCAGACGGTATATGTATTACCATAGTAGCTGCAGTGGTAAGGGCCGCCATCAAAGCACTGAAAACGATTTTTTTCGTTCTGTTGTTGTTCATGTTTTCTCCTCTCTCGCAGATCATCTTTTATTTTTGTTAAACCTATCATATAGAAAAACTGGCATTTTATAAATATCCAATTTAGTTAAAATTATACATACCAGTTTTGCTGCGGTCAGAGCTTGACGAGCTTTCCTTAAAGTGCCTTTCAATATAACTTGTATTTTTAAGGAAACCCTTATATAATAATGGAAAATAAAAATGCGGTTGGAAAGGCGGATCAATAGTTATGATACAAGACTTTACAATTCACACATTCCTTGAAAAACTATCCTCAAAAAGCCCAACGCCGGGCGGCGGCGGGGCGGCAGGCCTTGGCGGCGCCATAGGGGTGGCTTTGGGGGAAATGGTGGTGAACTTAACCCTTGGCAAAAAGCGGTATGCCGATGTGGAAGAAGAAATGCAGTCATTTCTTGAAAAGCTGGAGGCTTTAAAAAGCGAATTTTTAAGGCTTGCAGATGAAGACGAAGTTGTATTTGTCCCCCTGGCGGCTGCATATGGCCTTCCAGCCGGTACGGAGGAAGAAAAAAAGGCATAAGACGGAAGTCCTTGAAACACATTTACTGGCTGCTACCCTGGTCCCTCTCATGGTCATGGAGCGGTCCCTTGAAACCCTTGATATCCTGGAGGTTCTGGCGGAAAAAGGAAGCCGTCTGGCTGTCAGTGACGTAGGTGTCGGCGTGCAGTTCCTGCGTTCTGCTGCTGGGAGCAAAGATGAATGTTTCCATCAATACAAAATCCATGAAGCAGCGGGAAAAGGCTTTACAGCTTCAGGAACGGGCGGATAAGCTGGCAGAGAATGGAACCAGAAAGGCAGATGTCATTTATGCCAAAGTGGAAGCTGCATTAAAGGCAGAATAAGGAGGAAAACAGACGTGATAACCTTAAAAGGTGCAGCTGTGTCTGCAAAAATCAAGGAACAGGTGGAAGAGCTTTTAAGCAGCTTAAAAGGAAGGACTCCCAAGCTTGCCATTGTGCGTGTGGGAGAACGTCCCGACGACTTATCCTATGAGCGGGGAGCCTTAAAGAAGATGGAAAGCTTCGGCCTTAAGGGAGAAAGCTTTGCCTTTTTCCAGGACATAACCGATGAAGCGTTTAAGGAAGAGTTTGCAAAAATCAATGATGATCCGGATATTGACGGCATACTTCTCCTGCGCCCTCTGCCAAAACAGATAAAGGAAAAAGACATCGAACACATGATCCGTCCGGAAAAGGATTTAGACGGCATATCTCCTGAAAATATCGCCAAAGTATTTGCTGGGGACGATACGGGATTTGCACCATGTACGGCAGAGGCAGTTGTGGAGGTCTTAAAGGCCAATGATATTCCTTTGACCGGAAAGCGGGTAACCATCATGGGCAGAAGCATGGTAGTGGGGCGTCCCTTATCCATGCTGATGCTAAAGGAAAATGCAACGGTCACCATCTGCCATACCCGCACAGAAGACTTAAAGGAAACCTGCAAAAATGCTCAGATCCTTGTAGCTGCCGCCGGGCAGGCCAGAATGGTGGATGCCTCTTATGTAGGAAAGGATGCCGTAGTGGTGGATGTGGGGATCAATGTGGATGAAAATGGGAAGCTTTGCGGCGATGTGGATTTTGATTCCTTAGAAGGAACCGCCTTAATGGCAACTCCTGTACCAGGAGGAGTGGGTGCGGTGACAACGGCTGTGCTGGCCAGGCACCTGGTGTTGGCTGCTCTTAAAAAATAGAATATGGAAAGGTGATAAGACGGTACTGTAAAAATAAGACAAGCGGCATGGGAGCTTTTAGCTCTTTTCATGCCGCTTGTTTTTTATGAAAGCTTCCTTACCCATTTATGGCCTGCCGCTTTACCTGTCCAATGGCTCCCAGTACGGGAGGGAGATACAGGATCACAACGGTCAGGATCAGTTCCGGCAGGATATAGGTAGCATTATAGCCCAGGGTATAAGCAATTGGATTCATCCTTCCGGCGTATAGGAAGCAAAAAAATATATAGCCTGAAATCACATGGCACAGGTAACGGCCGGCGACACCCACCACATATCCGGTCACAAGACCGTGCTTTTTATTGCTTAACAGCCCGGAAAGCCCCAAAGCGCCAAAGGCTAAGGGATAATCAAGGAGAACCTGGAGGGGAGCAAATATATAGGGGCCTGTTATAAGCTGCAGCATCCCGTAGGCAACCCCGGTCATGACCCCGGCCCTTACGCCGTAAACATAGCCGATCAGGCAGATGAACAGCATGGAAAACAGGGTGATGGAGCCGCCAAAAGGAAGAGAAACAATTTTCATAAAGGAAGTCACCATTGCAAGCGCCATAGCGCCAGCACAGTAAACCAGCTGACGGGTCTGTAGTTTTTGAGATTTGGAAGATGATCTGCCCAGAAGATGCGGAGTGAAAAAAATTGCGGCAAACAGAATGATCACCAGCAGGTATCCGGCCGGCTTTAATAAGTACTCTTCGTTTTCCACAGAGTAAGTTAGAAAAAAATGACATAAAAAATCCTCCTTTGTGTGCGCAGGAGGGGACTACTGTTGCTTCCTTACGCCGGCATTATCCGGTTCAAGTAGTGAGGGTTCGGTTTCTACCAATCTCAGCCAAAGGCTCCCCTAGCGTGTGTAATTTATACAATTTTGCTGTGAGTATAGCGCAAAACCGCAGGCTTGTCAAGCAATATAAAATTATGCTGCAGTCTGGATCTGAATTGTAACCAAATTGTAATTCAGTATAAAAATGCAAATAAAGTACAACCTAGTTAAAGAAATAAGGTTGAAAGAAAAGTGTCTCTCAGCCTTGAGTCTGAGAATCAAGTGGATATGCGGGCGTATTCGTTTGATTCAATCTATACAAATTGAAGATACGGAGGTTGTTTAAATGACAGGCTTTATTATAGCTCTTATATCCGGAGCGCTTATGAGCATACAGGGGGTTTTTAATACGGGAGTGACAAAACAGACCAGTATGTGGGTATCTACGGGCTGGGTACAGTTTACCGCATTTTTGACCTGCCTCATCCTGTGGTATTTCTCCGGTAGGGAGAACATTTCAGGCCTTTTTGACGTACAGCCCAAGTACTTATTGATTGGCGGCGTTATGGGTGCTTTCATCACCTATACGGTAGTGAGGAGCATGGGGACTCTGGGACCGGCCAAGGCGGCTCTGATTATCGTCGTTTCCCAGATCATTGTGGCCTACGCTATAGAGCTGTTTGGCTTATTCGGCGTTGAAAAGGCAGGGTTTGAATGGAAAAAGCTGATCGGCGCTGTTGTTGCCATCATCGGTATCATGATATTTAATTAATTTGGAAATAGTGCTTGTATTTACCTATTTCTTTAGGTAGAATAGTAATATAGGCTGAAGATGGTATCCTTTTTTTGAGAATTTTTGTAAGAGGAGGGATATCATGAAGTACCAAAAAGTTAAAATCACCCTTATCGCCCTGTGTGTTTTAGGGGCGGGTGTATGTTATGGCGTCAACAGAAGCAGGAGGCTCCCAGGACGGGAATTTCTCTGACAGAGGAATCGGCTCATCATTCCGGAGAAAAGGTCAGCAAAATCGAGGCAGCAGGTGATGGCAGGTCAGGGGATGACGGTCTGGCAGGAACCGGAGTCCAGGAAGCAGACGGTGTAAAAACAGTTTCCGGCGGGACCGGCCCGTTGGCTTTAGATGGGGCAGAGGACAGCTTAGGAAGTGCAGGAGAGGAAACGGCCCTGCCTTTCTACGTACATATCTGTGGAGAAGTTGTTTCTCCCGGTGTTTATGAGCTTAAGGAAGGAAGCCGGGTTTTTCAGGCAATCGAGAAAGCAGGCGGAGTCACAGACCAGGCTGCGGCAGAATATTTAAATATGGCGGAGCAGGTCAAGGACGGCATGAAGATCGTGGTCCCTGGCAAGGAAGAGGTGGAAGCGGCAAAGGCCAGGGGAGAGATTTCCTTTCAGGCAGAGGCTTCATCAAACGTACAAAAAGCCAAGGTGAATTTAAATACAGCCACCAAAGAGGAACTGATGACCCTGCGGGGAGTCGGAGAAGCCAAGGCAAACGATATTCTTAAGTATCGGGAGAGCCACGGCGGATTTCAGAGGATCGAAGATATCATGAAGATATCCGGCATCAAAGATGCAGCGTTTCAAAAAAAATAAAAGACGACATAACGGTTTAAAATAGAGGACAGAGGTGTAGTATGGCAAGCGTTTTAGTAGTTGATGATGAAAAACTCATCGTAAAAGGAATGAGATTCAGTCTGGAACAGGACGGTATGGAAGTGGACTGTGCCTATGATGGAGAGGAAGCCATTAATCTGGCAAAGCAAAAAGAGTATGATGTGGTCCTTTTGGATGTCATGCTTCCCAAATATGACGGATATGAGGTGTGTCAGGCTATTCGGGAATTTTCCGAGATGCCCATCATCATGCTGACAGCTAAGGGCAATGATATGGATAAAATCCTGGGCCTGGAATACGGCGCCGACGATTATATTACAAAGCCCTTTAACATTCTTGAGGTAAAAGCCAGGATCAAAGCCATCCTGCGCCGGAATTCAAAGAAGAACAAGCGGGACAGCCAGGAAGACAGCCAGGTGGTGAAGGAAGGCGATTTGAAGCTGGACCGGGACAGCAGGAGAGTGTTTATTGCTGAAAAAGAGATCAATTTAACGGCAAAGGAGTTTGACCTTTTAGAGCTTCTTACCTGCAATCCGGGCAAGGTTTACAGCAGGGAACAGCTTCTTACTTACGTATGGGGAAATAAGGCGATGGATACGGGAGATGTCCGTACGGTAGACGTTCATGTAAGGCGTCTTAGAGAGAAGATCGAACCAAGTCCCAGCGATCCCAAATATGTGCATACCAAGTGGGGCGTAGGATATTATTTCTGCAAGCAATGAGGAAAGAGCAGGAATGCTTGCATTCCTGTATCTGGTGAATGCTGCAGGGTATTTGACCTTTGCGTCCAGAAAAAGAAAGAGGAGGATTTCCAACGGGTGACCGGGGAAATCCGCCTTTTCTTTATATTTTGCGCGAGCAATGAACGGGACCAATATATTTAGATATTCATTGGGCCAATGCCGCGGCAGCTGAGAAAAACTGGCAAAACGTGTTTTTCTTAGTTTGGAGAAAAAACCAAGGATCAGGATCAGTTTTGGAAACGGAGAAACAATAGGATGGATTACAATATCAGAAGAGTGAGAAAAGAAGATTTAGACCGGGTAACGGAAGTGGAGGCCCTCTGTTTTCCTCCGGAAGAGGCGGCAGGGCGGGAAGCCTTTGAGCAGAGGATCAGTCATTTTCCTGAAAGCTTTTTTGTGGCAGAGCTTTCCGACGGGAGGATTATCGGTTTTATTAATGCTGCGCCACAGATGGGAATACTATTTGTGACGAGATGTTTGAGAAAGCGGATTTTCATAAACCGGATGGCGCTTACCAAAGCGTGTTTGGACTTGATGTAATAAAAGAGTGGAGGGAACAGGGAGTTGCCGCCGCTTTAATGAACCGTTTTATAGAAGAAGCAGTCAAAAGAGGCAGGAAAGGAATGATCCTCACCTGCAAGGACAGGCTGATTCATTATTACGAAAAATTCGGATACCGGAATATGGGCGTGTCCGGGTCTGTGCACGGTGGAGCTGTCTGGTATGATATGCGGCTCGATTTTATGGATACAGGGAAGTGAGGCACCTTCAGTATGAAAAGAAGTCCCCAGGGAGAACGGTGGAGACGGCTTGACAATACGGCAAAGATATTTCCGGTCATAGCCAGTGAGAATTTAAGTAATGTATTCCGGATTGCTGCGGTTTTAAAGGAAGAGGTGGACCCGGGTACTTCAAAGGGCACTGGAAGAAATCCTTCCCCAGTTCGAGGGATTTTCAGTGAGGCTGAGGAGGGGATTTTTCTGGTATTATTTTGAAAACAATAAGAGGATGCCGGTGATTGAACGGGAAACCACCTATCCCTGCAAATACATTGATCCTCACAGCAACCAGCTTTTTTTGTTCCGGGTCACCTATTTTGGCAGGCGGATCAATCTGGAGGTATTCCATGCGGTCACAGACGGCCTGGGAGCGGTGAACTTTTTAAAGGCACTGGTTTACCGGTATCTGGATCTTAAGCAAAATTCCAGGACCGGCCACCAGGCGCCTCAGAAAATATCGTCGGATGTCTCCATGAATGTGGAGGACAGCTACGTCCGCCATTACAAAAAGACCGAAAAGCGTAAATACAGCTCAAGAAAGGCCTATCATCTCACAGGAGAAGCCCTTCCTCTTGATGAGGAAAATGTTCTTCATGGTTATGTGGACTTAAAGAAGCTGAAAACAGCTGCCAAAAGCTATGGGGTCAGCATCACCAGATTTTTAACGGCCGCCCTGATCTGGGCTATATATCAGGAATATCTTGAGGGGAAGCCCTGGGAGGAATCCATCGGCATCAGCATTCCCATTAATTTGAGGACATTTTTCGGCTCGGAGACAACCGCTAATTTTTTTTGCTGTGACCCTTATTGACTTTTTATCCACCAGTGAGGAACATACCTTTTCAGAGGTGTTGGAAGCGGTGAGCAGGCAGATGGAAATAAAGATCACAAAGGAAAAGATGGAACAGATCATTTCCTATAATGTTTCCAATGAAAAGAAATGGTATCTGCGGGCTGCGCCCCTTTTTGTAAAATGGTGTGTTTTAAATCTGATCTTCCGGAAAAATGATAAAGCCTACACCATGACTCTTTCCAATATCGGTCCCATAGAAATAGAAGAGGATTACCGGGAAGAGATCGAGAAATTTTCCTTAATGATCGGCGTTTCTAAGAGGCAGCCTATGAAGTGCGGGGTCTGTTCCTACGGGGAAGAGATGATCGTGACCTTTACTTCCGTATTTCAGGACACCAGGCTCCAGGACCGTTTTTTTCAGCTTTCTAAGGGAAATGGAAATCCCGGTTAATTTAGAGAGCAACGGAGTTCCGGACAACAGGGACAATCTGGGCATGTATCCTCAGATCCGGTATGACCGAAAACGGCTTAAAAAGCTGGCATTCATTTTTTACGGCTTGCTGTTTTTTGTGGGAGCTGTTCTGGGGGTTATTAATTATGCCACCTATTCCGGCTCCTTGTGGTCCATCATCGCCATCGGCTTATGGCTTATACGGCTCTTACGGTCGAATATTCCATTTTACGCCATGCGAATCTGGCCTCAAAGATCCTATTGCAGACGGTGGCTGCGCAGGTGCTTTTAGTGGCCCTGGACCATTCTGCAGGTTATAATGGCTGGTCCGTGAATTACGGGATTCCGAGCACCATTCTGTTTGCGGATTTATCGGTGGTCTTCCTGATTCTTGTGAACCGTATGAACTGGCAGAGCTATTTTATGTATCAGATCGCTGTTACAGTGTTCAGCTTTATTCCTTTGATTTTATGGGCGACAGGTTTGCTTACAAGGCCGCTTCTGGCCCTGATTACTGTGACGGTAACAGTGATCATTCTGGCTGTTACCATTTTACTTGGAGACAGAAGTGTGAAAACGGAACTGAAAAGGCGGTTTCATGTGTAAAAAAGTGCTGTAAAAGGAGGGGGCTGTTGATGAGCCGAAGAAAAGTAAGTGTACGAGGAAGTCTGGTGAGGGATATGATGCAGAATGTAATGGAAACATCGCTGAAACAGCCGATCAGGACAGGAGAGCTGAGGAAAAATCCGGTGGAGCCTGCCTGGATCCGTCCGGCGGGATATGAATACGAAATCATAGAGCTGGGTCATTTAAAAATGGAGTATCTGCGCCCTGTTGGAGTAGTGACGGAGCGGGTGATCCTGCAGCTTCACGGCGGCGGCTACATCGGGCCGATGAAGAACATTTACCGGAGATTTGCGGTCCGGTATTCCAAGCTAAGCTACGGCGGGGACGTTTTGACCCTTGACTACCGGGTGGCCCCGGAGCATCCATTTCCGGCTGCTTTAGAGGATGCGGTGGCTGCTTATGAGTGGCTTATTGAGGAAAAAGGGTACAGGCCGGAGCATATTGTGGTGGCCGGGGATTCTGCCGGAGGCGGATTAAGCCTGGCGCTTGGGCTGTATTTAAAGGATCATGGAATCGCTCTTCCCGGAGGGTTTATCACCATGTCTGCCTGGACGGATTTGACCAACAGCGGGGAAAGCCATGTGTCCAATTATGAGATCGATCCGCTGTTTGGAAATTCTACGGATAACATGCTTTACAATTCGGAATATATCGGAGGAGAGGACCCTGGTATTCCTTATATTTCTCCGGTATTCGGGGAATATGAGGGATTTCCCCCTGTTCTCATGCAGGTGGGAAGCTATGAGGTGCTTTTGAGCGATACACTGACTGTAGCGGATAAATTAAAAAATGCGGGAGTAAAGAGGCGGGTTTCCGTTTATGAGGGGATGTTCCATGTATTTCAGATGGGACTGGACTTAATCCCCGAAAGCCGGGAGGCTGGGATGAGGTGGAATCGTTTTTACAGATCATTTTCCATATCAATGTTAAGCCTGATGGAAAAGTGGTGCGGAAGGTGAAAACAGAGCACACAAAGCCGGCAAGAGATATTGCCAGGCTTCTCATTGCCATGATGAAGAAAGAACTGGATGCATAAAGGAGATACCAATGAAAATTACTCTGGTAACTGTGGGAAAAATAAAAGAGAAGTTTTATACAGATGCCATCGGGGAATACGGCAAAAGACTGAGCCGCTACTGCAAGCTGGATATTGTCCAGGTGGCCGATGAAAAGACGCCGGACTCTGCCAGTGAGGCGGTCACGAGACAGATAAAGGATAGGGAAGGGGAAAGAATCCTTTCTTCGATTAAGGATGGGGCCTATGTCATCGCTTTGGCTATTGACGGGGAGATGCTGGATTCGGTCCAGCTTTCAGAGAAAATAAACGGGCTGGGGATCGGAGGAGTGAGCCAGATCGTCTTTGTGATCGGAGGGTCTTTGGGTCTCTCTGATGCTGTTTTAAAAAGGGCGGATTATAGGCTGAGCTTTTCCAGGATGACCTTTCCCCATCAGCTGATGAGAGTTGTGTTGCTGGAGCAGATTTACCGGAGTTATCGGATCATTAGCGGGGAACCGTATCATAAGTGAATGCAAAAAAATATAATAAAATCAGTATTAAAATATCCCATCGTGGCTTGCAGGAGCTTCGATGGGATTATTATTAGGTTTTTCCCCGGTAATCCTTAGGCTTTTCCCCAGTCTTTTTCTTGAAAATCCGTGAAAAATACACTGGGTCAGGAATGCCCACCCGTTCTGCCACTTCATAAGTCTTTAATGAAGTGGTGCACAGCAGTGTCTTTGCTTCTTCGATCCGCAGATCTTGTATATAAATGCTTAAGTTTTCCCCTGTTTCTTTCTTAAAGAGCCGGCTTAAATAGTTGGGGCTTAAGTGAACCATGGAAGCAAGAGATTCAAGGGATATGTCATCGCCATAATGGAGGGCAATATGAGACTTTACGGAATGGATTATGCGTGCAGCATCATCAGAGGGAACTGCATGACGGAGCAGATGCTCCATAAAAACCATCATGGTCTCTTCCGTGGAAGCAACCGAATTGCTTGCCACCAGTTGTTTTAAAGCAGAGAGATGGCTTCCTTCCATAGAAGTTTCTCCGTCGGACTGAAACACCATACCAATACAAAACTGGTGAATATAGACGCAAATGCTGCGAACGGTATCCAGCGGTAAACGGTTTTCATAAAATCCTGTAAACAATCGTTTCAGGATCTCCCTTGCTTTTTCCAGATTTTGATAATCGACAGCAGTCTTTAAAGCTTTTAAATCGTGATAAATGGTCTCCATCACAGTTTGAGGAACAGGAGGGACTTGGTTAATACACACAACCGGAAGCTCCGGTGAGTGCTTGGCAAACTGAACCGCCTGGTTTGCCTGCTCCGCCGCTTTTTCAAGATCAAGCGGGTTATTCTGGTGCAGACTGATTCCAATATAAAGAAGAAACTGCGGAAAGCTGCTTAAGATATGAAAGGTTTCAAAGCATTTGTCTGCCACCGGATAGGCAGAGGGGGCAATAAGGATTCCGTAGCAAACAAAGAGATCAGTGGGAATAAAATAAATCTTATAATCACTGATACAGTCAGTAAGAATCCGTTTCATCTGCTCCAGATAATGTTGGGAGAGATCCCCTTCTTCTAACGGGGCCACATCCAGACGTAAGACATAATAACTGGTTAAGTTAAGCTTAAGGGAAACCAGGCGGTTTGTTAAAAATAAATGTGAAATATCAGAATTTCGCAGCAGGTCGCGTAAAAACATCTCTCGCTGCAGCTCTAAATTCTGTTCGTTTTTACTGGCAAGTTCTTTCTTAAGCTGTAATCCGGTAGCAGCAGAAAGCACTTGTTTCTTTGCTTTTTCAATTGCCTCTGTCAGGTTTTCTAATGAAACAGGTTTCAGCACAAAATCAACTACCTGATAGGAGATGGCTCTTTTTGCATATTCAAAATCAGGAAAGCCTGTCAGGATAATCACCTTAATCCAAGGGTAGTGTTTGAAAATCTCCTGTGCCAGATCAAGGCCATCCATTCCCGGCATCCGGATATCGCTGATGACAATATCTGGCTGGGAACGGGAGATCTGCTCCAGGGCATCCACTCCGTCTTCTGCCTGTGCCGTGACGATACAGCCAAGACTTTCCCACTGGATGATATGAGCCAGTCCTTTTCGTATCACAGTTTCATTATCAACAATCATTACCTTTAGCATGGTGGTCCTCCTTTTTTATTTCCTGGGGCGTGCAGCTTGGGACAATGAGTCTTTAAACAGGCCCTAAGTCGATGGGAAGTGTAACCAGTACTTCACTTCCATTTCCCTTTGCCGAAGTTATATGGATTCCGTACTTACTGCCATATAAAAGTTTTATACGGCGGTTGATATTGGCAAGTGCAATGTGATTGTGAGAAGTCTGGGAAACATCCTTGGCTGATTCGTTCCAGTGAATGGAAGAGGGATCAAACCCAACTCCATTATCTGTAACCCGGATACAGACCTCCGACCTTTCTTCCCAGACGGAAATCCGTACAAACCCTCCTTTCCGCTGGTTTTCAAGACCATGGACAATACTGTTTTCCACCAGAGGCTGAATGGTTAGTTTCGGCAGATAATAGTTTGAAATATTATCGTCTTCCAGATCAATGGAATATTCCAGTTTCTCATGAAATCTCTCTTTTTGCAGCTCCAGATAATAGCGGACATACTGAAGTTCATCAGCGAAACATATGGTTTGCTTATTCTTGTGAAGAATTCCCGCACGCAAAAGCTGTGCAAGATTGGAGACAATCCGGGCGATGTGGTTTTGCCCTGCCTCCATACAGCGGATGTGGATGAGCTGCAGTAAATTAAAAATAAAATGGGGCTCGATCTGGGAGTCCAAGGATTGAATCTCCGCATCCCGAAGAAGAAGCCCTTTTTCATAAACTTCATCAATAAGCTCTGCCATGCGGTCTGTCATATGGTTAAAGGTAGAGGCAACCTGATTGGTTTCTTTATAAGGTGTGGAATCCATCCGAACCGTTAAATCTCCCTCTGCAAGCAGTTCTAACTTCTGTACCATTTGTTTCAGCGGTTTAAAAAGAAAGGATAACAGGATAATACTGGCGGCCAGCGCAAGGAAGAGAACGATCAGTGTAAAGAAAACAGAAACCTTTACCGTCAAATGAATGGTTTCAAAGATTTCTTTATGAGGAATCAGGACATCAACCTGAATGTGGCTTTGGGATAACACTTTGCTGGTATGGTAATACCAGACGTCACCCAGCTGCAAATACCCTTTGGGATTGTAAGTGGGAATGGTTTCCTCTATGTTACGGCTGGAGGAAGCAATGATACTGCCCGAAGTATTACGGAGTAATACGTATGCATCCTGGTAAATGGTATTGATGTTGGCAGACTGGATAAAGGAAGTGAGATTCAGCTCAATGATAAGTTTCCCTAAGGGTTTCATAGTATTCTTATCTAAATAATCCACAATAAAGTAGCTATAATCCGGGTCATGGGGCATAACAAATAAATCTCTGGCAGAATTAAGGTCACCATAAGTCTGGAAAACTTCCCTGATCCTTGCGGTGTTTCTCTGAAAGAGCCCGCCTTTTATCAGGGAGAGAGGTTCTTTGTCCTTAATCAGATAAATTCCCGTAATAATATTGGAATTTGGCAATTGGTTTAATATCTGCATCCTGCCAAGACCCTCCTCGATCTTAAGCCGTTCCATCTGGGTGGGGGATTGGAATTTTGCATTAAGGTTAAGGTATCCGGGTCGCTCATAAGATAGTAGGCAGTGTTACGAAGTGCATCTAAAATCCGCCCGGTATCATTTGTAAATTGTTCCATATAAAAAGTAGCTGTTGATTCGGCAGTGGTTTCCAATTTGGAAGACACCACATGGACAAAATACAGCAAAGAGCATAAAACAGGGATTAAAATCAGAATGCAATTCAATATGGTGGAAATCCATGAAATGGAAAATTTTCTCTTCATTTTTTTCTCCTGTTTGTAAATATTGTCGGTAGGAATCTTCTTTACTGTAGCATAGATTTGGTGAAATAGGAATAATTTATTCTGGTTTTGGGATAAAAAAAAGTCTATCTTTTGAGAAACAGGAAAAAAATTGACTCAGAATCAGAAATAGTACAAAATAGTACTAAAGATTGGGATAAGAGTATAATTGTTTGTGCAGAGTGCATGAATTATAATGGAATCACGAATCACAGATTAAAAAGGAGAAGGAGGAAATACCCAATGAAAAAGAAGTGGCTAGCAGTTACCCTTGTATGGGCAATGGGGGTTACGATGTTTACAGGCTGTTCTGCTAAAAACCAAGACCAGTCCGGTGGGAATACTGCAAAAGAATCTGGAAACAGTGGGGAAATTGTGATCAATTATCCGACATTTCAGGTGGGGGTAAATACTGCAGCACCGGTAGTTTCTCAGCTTGTTGAGGAATTTAACAAAGAGTACAAAGGGAAATACCGCATTCAACTGGAAGAAGTTCCAGGTGACGCCAATTACGTGGACAAGATTAAAGTGCAGTTAGGGACGGGAGATTTGCCGCCGGTTGTCTATGGGGGTGGTTATAACTTACTGGACCTTGCAGTAGCGAAGGATCTGGTTCTTGATTTGACGGATACGGTTAATGGAGATCCGGAGTGGAAAGGGCTGTATTCCGATGCATCCTTAGAAACAAACAGCCGCAACGGAAAAATCTATGCTTCTTCTGCAGAGGGTTCCATTATTGGTTATTTTTATAACAAAGAATTATTTGAAAAAGCAGGGATTACAGAACCGGCGAAAACATGGGATGAATTTTTTTAAACAGTGTGATGCGTTAAAAGCGGCAGGAATTACCCCTCTTGCTATGGATACGGCAGATTCTGCATGGGTTACCCAGCTTTGGCTTGGTGCCATGGCAGCAACGGCAAATGAAGATGGTCTTAAGTTTATGGAAACCATGAATCCAGACGATTACAATACTCCGGAGATGATTGCAGCGGCGGAAAAAGTCCAGACCATGTTAAGGGAATATACGACTTTGGATGCCATAGGCGGAAAGTATGAAAATGCCGCAAATAATTTCCTGTCCGGTCAGGCGGCAATGATTGCCAATGGTCCGTGGATGATTGGGGATTTTGAAGATGAAGCAAAGGCAATGCCTGGTTTTTCAGATAAAGTAGGATCAGCAATCTATCCGGGAGGATTTGTTTATGACGCCCCCATTCAGGGATATTTTGTGACAAAGCAGAATGATCCGAAGCTGGAGGAAGCAGCGATTGCCATGGTAAAATTCTTTACCTCTGCTCATGCCCAGCAGCTTGGCTTAGAGACCCAGGGAATGATTCCAGCTTCCCAGACAGTGGAAATCACAAAGGAAGCAGAAAGTAAGTATCCCTTATTAGCCGATTTCTTAAATCAGGCTGAAGAAGCTGACATACGCAGTGACAATATGCAGTCGACGATGTATTCCAATTTACTTGATGTGATCAGCCAGGAGCTGCCAAGACTGTATTCCGGTGACTTAGACCCAAAAGGATTTTGCCAGTCTTTAACAGACGGGGCAAAAAAGAACCAGTAAGGCGGTAAAAGGAGAGGTGCTGTGAAAATTAATAAAATGTGGATTCCTGTTTTTTTACTGCCAACAGTTGTTTTATTCCTAATGATTTATGCAGTTCCTCTGGTGATGGTATTTGCCACCTCCTTATTTGACTACCGTTTAAATGCAAAGGATATGACTTTTATTGGATTTGGAAATTACTCCCGGCTTTTTCGTGATCCTGATTTTTTTCAGGCATTGTCCAATACGGTGACGTGGATCCTTATCCAGTGTACGGTTCATGTGGCACTGGGAACGGTGGTTGCCCTGGTCCTGTATAAACAGCCAAAAGGGTGGAAGTTTGTCCGTACTGCATACATGGTGCCAAATATTATTTCAAATGCAGCCATTGCCATGATTTTTTTAAATATTTTCAACCCTCAGTTCGGTGTGATTAATTCTGTGCTAAAGGCAGTCAGGCTGGAACATCTGACAAGAAACTGGCTGATGGACAGCCGTACTTCCTTTGTATCAGTAACCTTAATCTGGGTCCTGTTTGCAGGGTACACCACAACGCTGGTACTGGCACAGGCACTTTCCATTGATGATACGATCATAGAGGCAGCAAAGGTAGATGGTGCATCGCCATTTCAAAGAGATCTTTTTGTTGTGCTGCCTCTCTTAAAAAAAGTAATTGGGACTACCATGGTGATGGCAGCTACCTATATGCTGCAAATGTTTGATTTGATTTATATCACCACCAACGGAGGGCCGGGAAAGGCAACCACCAATCTCCCTCTTTTGCTTTATAGTGTCTATAAAGGGGAGAATAATTATGGCTATGCCAATGCCATTGGTGTGTGTATTGTAGTAATTGGAATCGGAGCCATGGCACTCATTAATAAGGCATTAAAGGTGAATCAGGAAGAATACTAAAGGGGGAATATCAGGTGAAAAAAATATACGTTATGTGTATTAAAGTATTTATTATTGGTCATCTGCGTATGTGTTGCACTGTTCCCCATTGTGTGGGTGTTCATGTCTTCCTTTAAAACCAATGCAGAGATTTTGGCAAATGGGGTTTCCCTTCCAAAAAGCTTTTCTTTGAAGGGGTATCAGGATGCATTGACGATTTCCCCGATTTTACGTTATTTTGGAAACAGTGTGGTGATTACCGTATGTTCTACCGGGTTTAATGTATTATTTTTGGCAATGGCAGCTTATGTGTTTGCCCGGTGTACTTTTTCTGGAAAGAATTTGCTCTATTTTATTCTTTCCCTGTCATTAGTCATTCCTATGACGGCATTGCTCCATCCGGTGTATGGAGTGATTTTGAAGATTGGTTTGTATGATACGAAAGCAGGGTTGATTTTGGTTTATACTGCTCTTAATTTACCGATGTCATTATTAATTCTCAGAGGAACTTTTTTTGTCGGTTCCAAAAGCGTTAGAGGAAGCCGCATATGTAGACGGAGCAAATTTTGTACGTACCTTTTTCCAGATTATGCTGCCATGTGCAAAGGGGGGGCTGACCTCTGCGGCAGTACTGGCGTTTTTAAACTCATGGAATGAATTTACCTTTGCTCTGGTGTTGACAAGCGGGCAAAAGGCACGGACTTCCATTGTCATTAAGCTATTTTACAGCACAGTTCAGTTTTAATTATACGGCACTGTTTGCTGCCGTCACAATTGCGGTGTTTCCGTCCATTGCGGTCTTTGCCATCTTCCAGGAACAGGTGGTATCCAGCTTGACGACAGGGGCGGTAAAAGAATAGACAAATAAAAATAGACAGATAGGAGAAAATATTATGATGAAGCTTGGAGTGATTGGTCTTGGGGAAGTTTCCCAGCTTATGCATCTTCCCATTTTACAGGATCTTTGTGAACAGTATACCATTACTGCTGTTTCAGATGTATCAGAAAGTCTGGTGGAGTTTGTACAGAAGAAATATCATATTCCCAATGGTATTTAAATGCTATAGAATTGATTGAACAGGCAGACATTGACGGGGTACTGATTCTTTCCCCTGACCAGTACCATGGAGAATATGCTGCTTGTGCATTAAAGGCAGGAAAGCACGTGTTTGTGGAAAAACCGGTTACTTTATGCAGCGACGAGTTGAAAGAATTAATTGAGTTAAAAAAAGAAGTATCCGGAATTAATTGTTATGGTTGGATATATGCGGCGTTACGCGGGACCTTTTTTTAAAGGCAAAAGAAATTTTAGAAAGCCAGAAAAAAAACACAGAATACCTTCGTTTTCGCGATATCATCCTGGAAGGACCGTTTTTCATTGGACAGACCAGACCTGTTTTTTATCCAAAGGATGTTCCGGCAGAGGTGATTGCAGAAGGAAATGCCAGAAGAAGGGCACATCTTGACCGGGCAATTGGCGCTTCGGCAACCGATGAAGAACGTACGACCTACCAGATGATGACCGGACTTGGCTGCCATTCTTTTTCAGCAGTCAGGGAACTGTTTGGCATGCCAAAGAAGATTCATTCAGTTACGACTGCTTTTGGTGGGGAACAAGTGATTGTAGTCATGGAATTTGATGGATTTTTGGCTACCTATGAATTAATAAATAATCAAAATGTGGTGCAGTTTGATGCAGCAATTGAGATTTTCCAAAAGAACCGGAAGATTCATGTGAAATACGAAACTCCTTATATCCGCTATCAGCCTGCCAGCGTAGAGGTGATTGATTCTACGGAGACAGAGACAAAAACAACTCACTATGGACCTGATTTCCGCGATGCATTCCAGACGGAACTGCTATTATTTGCAGAGTGTGTGAAAACAGGAAAGCAGCCGAAAACCGTATTGGAAGATGCGGTGGATGACTTGAAGCTATTTGAAGAAATTATTGATGTCATGAGAAGACAACATGACGGACAGGAGAAGATATGAGTAAGATAACGATAGCGACCGCTCCCTGTTCCTGGGGCGTGTGGTATGCAGATGGAACACCGTCAAGAACCCCTTATCCTGTTTTTCTTGATCAGGCGGCTTTAGCAGGATACCAGTCATTGGAGCTGGGACCAGATGGATATCTCCCGGTTGATGAGGGCAGGCTTCGGGAGGAATTGTCCGCACGTAAGCTGAATGTATGTGCCGGTACGGTCTGCTACCAGTTTGACAAAGAGCCGTCCTTTGCCTCATTCCGGGGCCGGGTGGAAGCTCTTTGCCGCAGATTAAAAGCCTTTGATGGGAAATATCTGGTGGCAATGGATGAATCGGATGTGGGATTATACAGTGAAAAGAAGCAGGAGATGCCGCCTGAGATATGGAATGGATTTTTAGAGAAAATCAACCAGATGGGGAAATTTACAAAAGAGGAATATGGGATTGAAGTGGTGTACCATCCTCATATTAAAAGTATGATCGAAACAGAAGAGGAGATTATCCGTCTGATGGATTACACCGGGTTAAACTTATGCTTTGATATCGGACATCATGCTTATGTGAACGGAGATGGAAACTATAAGGAAACCAGTGCCATTTCTTTTATCCGCCGTTACTCACAGAGAATTGCTTACTTACATTTTAAGAATGTAGACCATGAGGTTCTTGCCCGTGTCAAAAGAGAGCATCTTGATTCAGATACTGCATTTGATATAGATGTGATGGGAGATTTAAAGGATGGAATCGTGGACTACGAGGAATTAAAGAAAGTACTTGATGAAATTGGATTTGAGGGAATTGGCGTGATTGAACAGGATATGCCAAAGGCCACCACATCCCAGGCGTGCGGCGGCAAAACGAAATCTGGAATACTTAAGGAGTATTCACATGATTGATTAGGAGGATCAGATGAAAATCATCATTTGTAAGGATTATGAAGAAATGAGCCGGAAAGCGGCAGAACTGGTGGGGAAATGCATTGAGAATACACCAGAAGGGCTGATCAGTTTTCCGGGAGGGGATACGCCTCTTGGAATGGTACATAAATTTACAGAGATGGTGAATGAAGACAGATTGATATCAGCCGGATCAAGTATGTTTCCTTAGATGAATGGGTGGGGCTTTCTCATGAAGACGGGGGTTCCTGCGGGCTTTTTAATCAGGAGAATTTATTAAAGCCCCTAAAGAAGCCGTTTGAAAAGGTCCATTTGATTCATGGGGATGCAGAGGAGATCGAAGCAGAGCGGGAAGCATTGAATGATTATATCTTAAAATACGGTCCTTTGACGGTATCGGTGTTGGGAATTGGGATGAATGGCCATCTGGGATTTAATGAAGCGGGAGTGGATTTCGGTTTAGAAGCCCATATCATTCCATTAGATGAAGTAACAAGAAGCGTGATGCCAAAATATTTTGGGGAGAAGTTTCATCCGACCCATGGAATTACCCAGGGATTAAAGCAGATTATGGAAGCAAAAACAGTGATTCTCATAGCAAATGGTGCCCATAAGGCAGATATTCTTTCCCAGACTGTCCATGGCCCGGTAACCGGGGAAGTGCCTGCAAGTATTTTGCAGACTCATCCGAATTGTTATTTAATTACAGACGAAGCGGCAGCGGTAAAATTATGAACCGGCTGTGTGATCTTTCCGGGAAACGGAAGGAAATAAGGGAAAAGCGTGTTGTTGCAGGGTTTGATGGATTTGTTGATACAACGGTGCGTCCGATTGCCCAAACGGCAACGGCTTCATCAGAAGCAAAGATGTTTGCAACGATACAGGAGTTTGGTGAATTTCTGGTGAGTAAGGCAGGGAAAAGCTGTTCGGTGGAGCTAAAAGTGGAATCAAAGAGTCTGGGAGGAAATATGCCTTATTTCTCTCTGGGAGCGGGGACTTGGACTTGACGTTACCTGCATCGGAATGTTGGGAGAGGGAGGAAGGCAGAAGATGTATTTTCTGCTCTTCCTTGTACCTTATATCCGTTTGCGCCTCCGGGGGAATCTACCTGTATGGAATTTCAGGATGGAAAGGTAATGCTTGCACCTTCCTGTGAATGTTCCGGTGATGTGTGGGAACTGGTAATGAAGTGTACTTCCGGGCAGGCAAATCAGATGTTTTCTAAGGCTGATTTGATTGCACTGGTAAATTGGAGTGAGCTGCCTTTTTCCCAACGCCTCTGGCAGGAGACTTACGACCATGGATTGTCCAAGGAGTGCTGTAATAAGGGACAGTTTGCATTTTTTTGATCTATGCGATATTTCACGAAAAATGCCGGAAGAGGTGGAAGGTGTTTTAAGGCTGATGGGAATGTTCGCCACAAAACGGACAACGATTTTAAGCATGAATGAAAATGAGGCAGTTACCATAGGAAAACAGCTGTTAGGGGGCTGTCAGGATGGAGCAGAGATTGCTCATGAAGTGAGGAAACGGTATGGGTTGATGAGGTGTTGATCCATACATTAAAGGATAGTTTGCTGATGAGCAGCCGGGGAACGGTACGTATTCCTACTGATTTTGTAGAAAATCCGGTAAAGTCGACTGGAGCCGGAGATCATTTTAATGCAGCATCTTGTCTTGGTGTACTGATGGAGCTTTGTGATGAAGAACGGGTGATCCTTGCAAACCGGGTGTCTTCTTTTTATGTCAGAAATGGATATTCGCCCAGGTTGGAGGAGATATCAGCTGGCTTTTGTAAGCTGACAGAAATATAGCAGGTAAAGGTGCCTAAATCCTTAAGTTGACGCCATTGCCCGTTTTACCGGCGGTTATGATTTGAAAAGAAAACATGGAAGCTTACAGTGTTTTCATTTTGTATGTACTTGAAAGTCCTTTGAGAGTTTGGTAATATAAGGAAAGGACGATACTGTTTGGAATGAAGAAAAGATGAGAAAGGAAAGGGTATATGAGCCAGAAGCTTCTTATCCCCATCCTTCCGGAGGTGATGGATTTTGTTCTGGAAGATGTAGATGAATTATACCGCAGAAAAGACCAGGAGGAAGCGGTAAAGGATGTTTTCATAAGAAATCTTCATGTAACGGAGGAAGATCTCTCACACATGCGTTTTTCCGCCGTCATATTTGAAAACTGCATATTTCAGGATTGCAGCTTTGAAAAAGGGGAGTTTACTGACGTGGCGTTCCGGGCCTGCGACATATCCAACTGCAATTTTGAGGACAGTTATTTTAACCGGGTGGAATTTTCCTCCTCAAAGGGTATGGGAACAAAGTTCTGCGGGAATACCATGCTCCATACCGTAATAAAAGACTGCAATTTCAACTATGCTAATTTCGATTCTTCCAGACTGGAACACATCCGCTTTACCGATTCCCAGGTCCGGGGAGGCTCCCTGACCCAGTGCCGCTGCAAGGCGCTTGAATGGAACCGTGCAAACCTGGAAAATGCCAGCTTTTTTAAGACGATGATGAAAGGAATGGATTTTACCAACAGCACCATACAGGGATTGGTGATGTCTGATAACTGTACGGAGATCAGGGGCGCTGTGGTGGACCTATACCAGGCGGCGGAACTGGCAAAGTATCTTGGCGTTGTCATAAAAAACTGAACATTGAAGCCCTGACACGTTTCTGGATCAAACATGAGGTTTACAATAATCCCTTATGTGATAAAATGGTTGTAATTATGTTACAAGATAAGCGTTTATTTAAGGAGGCGGGCTTTTTTATGATGGAACCCTCAAAGGCTGCATAGCACAGGTTATGCAGTTAAAATAAATAAGTAATTGTATAGCCTTTGCTATTCCTGACAGAAAAATATGTTTGGGAGGCAGCGATGCGCTATCAGAAAGCGAATGAGATTTTACCGGCAGAGCTGGTGGAACTGATTCAGAATTATATAGACGGGGAATATGTTTATATCCCCAGAAAACAGGAAAATAAACGAACCTGGGGCCAGAGGACAGGTGCCAGAGAGGAAAGGAAGCTCCGGGATTTATCCATCTATGAGGATTACCTTTCCGGGACGTGCGTAAAGCTTTTGGCAGAGCGTTATTACCTGTCCGAGAAAAGCATCCAGAGAATCGTGTTGCAGGAAAAGAAAAATAAGAAAATGAAATAGGGCGGCGCATCTGTAAGAAAATGGTGCGCCGCCTTTTCTTTGTTTCATAAGAGAGTATAAGGTGGGCTGAAGTGAAAGAGCGTGTTACAGTTGTCGAAAGGAACAATTGTAAAAATGGAGAAAGAACATGAATCGAAATTTACGAAAACAGTGGACCATCACGCCGAACCAGCTTCCAGCCATCATAAGAAGGTGCCCGAAATGCGGGAAAAAGACAGAATTCAGAAACAGCGGAAAATTCAGAGTCAATGCCAATGGCCGCCTCATAGACGTCTGGCTGATTTACCGGTGCGGACAATGTGAGACCTCCTGGAATATGACCATATGGGAGAGAACAGAGGCCGGCCGTCTGGAGAAAGAAGAGTATGAGGGATTTCTGCAAAATGATCCTGAACTGGCGGAAAAATACGGAAATGACAGGGATTTATTTGCGAGAAATAAGGTGGAAGCGGCAGCTTCAAAGGCGGAATATCATGTGACGACCATGGACACTGCATTTCCCTGCGGGGAGGATCATGCCATGGAAATGGAAATAAGGATTCCGGCTGGATTTGATTTGAGGGCAGATATTTTTTTAATGCAGCAGTTGTCCGTATCCAGAAGCAGGATAAAGAAATGGTGTGAGGCCGCTGATTCTAAGCGATGGACAGTTTTTGCTTCCAAAAGGAAAAATCAAAGACGGAATGCTTTTGCAGGTAAGGCGGGAAGCTTCCAGCCGCAAGCCCGGTCTCTTCCAGAATGCCAAGGCGGGCAGTCATGACAGGAAGACAAGTTTCTCTCGTTATTCCTGTGATATCATTACATGAATTGCAACATTGCATATTGTGTAATGTCAGGCAAAAAAATTAAAGGTCTTATAAGTTTCTTAATTACATACCCTATGTATTATTTAAACATGAAAAAGAATTGATATTTTTGGAAATGCCTATTGACAATCAGGGAATAATATTATATTATAAGTGTAGTTGATAATAGTAATTATTACTGATATTAATTATCAATTAGGTAATACAAATATTTTTATTTGCTTTGCCCCATGTCAAAACCTACACACAGCTGCATAGCTGTTTTCCCGGGGGCCTGGCCTCCACGGAAAAAGTACAGTTTCCGCCCATAGAAACAGCGGAAACTCCTGATAAGTTAACATTTAATTAAAATATAAAATCATAGGAGGTAAATTATTATGTCATTAATCGGAACAGAAGTAAAACCATTCAAAGCGCAGGCGTATCACAACGGAAAGTTTGTAGAGGTAACAGAGGCAGATTTTAAGGGCAAGTGGAGCATTATCTGCTTTTATCCTGCGGATTTCACCTTTGTTTGCCCAACGGAGCTGGAAGATTTGCAGAACAATTATGAGACATTCAAGAAGCTGGGCGCTGAAGTTTATTCTGTATCTACGGATACTCATTATACCACAAGGCCTGGCATGACAATTCAGATAAAATACGCAACTTGACCTATGTCATGATTGGAGATCCCTCTCATACACTTTCCCGCAATTTTGACGTACTGATCGAAGCAGATGGACTTGCGGACCGTGGTACTTTTATCGTTGACCCGGATGGCATCATTCAGTCAGTAGAGATCAACGCCGGAAACATTGGCCGCGATGCGAACATTCTTATTGATAAGATCAAGGCTGCCCAGTACGTAAGGAGCAACCCTGGCGAGGTTTGCCCGGCAAAATGGAAAGAGGGCGGAGCCACACTGAAACCAAGTCTTGACCTGGTAGGAAAAATCTAAGGAGTAAAGCTTATGATGCTGGATGCGGATATTAAGAATCAACTGGCTGAGTATCTCCAGCTTCTGGAAAACGATGTGCTGATTAAAATCAGCGCAGGATCTGACAGTGTATCAAAAGACATGATGGCTCTGATGGATGAGCTGACCGCCCTGTCACCGGGAATCAAGACAGAACAGGTAAAACTGCCCAGAACCCCCAGCTTTAGCATTAACCGTATGGAAGAAGACTTTGGGGTCACTTTTGCAGGCATTCCTTTGGGCCATGAATTTACCTCCCTGGTACTGGCTCTTTTGCAGGTAAGCGGAAGAGCTCCCAAAGTTGACGGTAAATTAATTGATCAGGTGAAAGGTATTAAGGGTGAGTATCACTTTGAAACCTATATCAGCTTAAGCTGCCATAATTGCCCGGAGGTGGTGCAGGCCCTTAACCTGATGAGCATTTTAAATCCCGGCATTACCCATACCATGATCGACGGTGCAGCTTTAAAGATGAGGCGGAGAGTAAAAATATAATGGCTGTGCCTACGGTTTTATTAAATGGTGAGTTTTTTTTGGCGGCGGGCGCATGACACTGGAAGAGATTCTTGGAAAATTAGGCAGCGGGCCTGATATTTCAGAGTTTGAGAAGAAAGAACCGTTTGATATCCTTGTAATCGGAGGCGGCCCTGCAGGAGCCAGCGCAGCCATTTATGCGGCGCGCAAGGGCATACGCACAGGGGTTGTTGCTGAACGCTTTGGCGGTCAGGTGAGAGAGACACTGGGAATTGAAAATCTGATCAGCGTAGGATATACCGAAGGTCCCAAGTTTGCAGAAATCCTGGAGCAGCATGTTAGTAAATATGATGTGGATATTATGAATGCACAGCGTGCCAGACGCCTGGAAAGAAAAGAATTCATTGAGGTGGAACTGGAAAACGGCGCTGTCTTAAAAAGCAAGGCGGTGATCCTTTCCACGGGAGCCCGATGGAGGAATGTTGGGATACCGGGAGAGGCGGAATTTAAGAATAAGGGAGTTGCTTATTGCCCCCATTGTGACGGCCCTCTTTATAAAGGAAAGCAGGTGGCAGTGATCGGAGGCGGTAATTCCGGCATTGAAGCTGCTATCGATCTTGCAGGAATTGCCAGTCATGTAACGGTATTTGAGTTTATGCCTGAGCTGAAAGCGGATGCAATTCTCCAGAAGCGCCTTTACAGTCTGCCTAATGTAACAGTCTTAAAGAACGTTCAAACAAAAGAAATTACCGGAACTGATAAGGTAAACGGCATTACTTATATGGAACGTGAATCTGGAGCAGTCCATCATATGGAGCTGCAGGGGGTATTTGTTCAGATCGGTCTTATCGCCAATACGGACTGGCTGGGTGAAACCATTGAACGCAACCGCATTGGTGAGATTATTGTTGATGACCGCAATGCAACCAGTCTGCCTGGAGTTTTTGCAGCAGGAGACTGCACGGACAGTGCTTATAAGCAGATTGTCATTGCAATGGGATCCGGGGCCAGTGCTTCATTAAGTGCTTTTGATTATTTAATAAGAAATTAAGGTTCAGATGCTGTTTGCTGCCGGTTGACCGGCGGAAAACAGCATCTTTACTGTTACCTGAAACCTTGACATGTCCCATTTGTAACAGTATAATTTAACTGACAGGCAGGGGCGGGGAGGGTCTGACCCATTGGTCATTGCGAATATCCGCTTGACATGGACACTACTGGAAAATGACTGGAGTGATAAATATGCAATATGACGCCTTAGAGCAGCTGCTCATTAATTCAATAAAAGAAGTGCAGATAAAATTAGGATATGAGAAAGAACCGATTCGCTTCTACTACCCTGAACGCGCATTGGTGAAAATACTGAAAATACGCGAAGGCTCTCCTGAGGAAACAAGAGCCGCATTGGAAAGCTTTAAGGGATATGCAAAAGAGCGTTTGGGAGAAATCAGAATCACAAAAAGCCAGCAACGATTTTGCTTTGAGATTCCGCCGGAAGGAATAGAATACGTATATTACCATAAAAAGGACAATGGTTTCTTAAAAGAATTCATTGAAACCGTAGAAAAACCTAATACAACTTTAGAAGACATTTTGAAGGTCTTTCATAAATTTGCCGGCAGCAAGGTTATCTGTTTGAAATCTCAGGAAGAAGATTTCGATTACATCATATTTTTTGAGGATTCATTTATGGATAATTACCGTTATTATATTAAATTTCATGGAAATCACGCCACATACCACAGATTCTTATCCGAAGATGCAGCGGATATGGGCATATAACAATATCATATCAGGAGAAAAAAACAATGCAAAGAAAAAAAGTGGATCGCAACCCTGTTTACGGGCCTGGTATTTATGGCCGCTAATAATTTTACTGCCAGAGCAGATACGGCAGCCAATACGGTGATTCCCATTGTGGCTCCGCCGCCCTTTGAGCAGCAGATTGGCCCTGGAGTTGGCCCCGGAAAAGATTTTTCCCAGACAGGACCGGATTTTCCGGCAGGAACAGGGGATCAGGTTGTTTCTTTTGCAAAACAGTTTCTTGGAAATCCTTATGTATATGGAGGGACAAGCCTTACATCAGGCGCAGACTGTTCCGGATTTGTGTTAAGCGTTTATAAGCAATTTGGCATCAACCTTCCAAGGACCTCTGAGGCCCAGGGAGAGGCAGGAACTGACGTGGGCGGAATTGAAAATGCCCGGCCTGGGGATATCGTATCTTACATAGGCCATATCGGTATTTACATAGGGCAGAATCAGCTGATCCATGCAAGCGGTCCAAAGGATGGGATTAAAATATCCTCTGTGGATTTTATGCCCGTTGTTTCAGTCAGAAGAGTATTAGGAAATTAAATAAAAATCAAATCATCTTTGGGCTTATTCCGATGTTTCGTAAGGATCATCAGAATAAGCTCTTTTTTTATGCCCCGGCGTATTAAAATGCCTTTCAGGAAGCCAAAAGTTTTTCAGTCATAATTTGTCCCACCCTACATATATTGAGGTAAGAGGAGGATGAAGGTGGAGAGGAAAGACGAGCTAATCAATATATTTTCCAGGAGTATAAGAGAAATTTTAAACCAGGTGACCGTCAGCTTCGACGAGGTTCAGGAAATCAGGCTTCGGGTAGCGGCCCCTCTTTTAATGGTATACCGGAATGAGGAATATTATGTGACTCCCAGGGGTTCCCTGAGCAGGGAAGGAAAGGACGCCTATATAGTCTTAAAAAATGAACTTAAGGAAACCATGGAGTACATGAGCAACTATTCTTTGTATGCCTTTGAAGAAGAGATGAAACAGGGGTTCATTACCATTCAGGGAGGACACCGGATCGGAATCGCTGGAAAGATCATTTTAGATGAATCCGGAATTAAGACAATGAAATACATATCCTTTATCAACGTCCGGCTGTCCCATCAGGTGAAGGGCTGCGCCTCTGTAGTTTTGCCCTACCTTTATGAGGAAGGGAGAGAAATCTATCACACTCTGATTATTTCCCCTCCCAGATGCGGGAAGACCACTTTGTTAAGAGATTTGATCCGCCAGGTTTCCAACGGTTCTGAGGAGCATGCAGGCCTTACCGTAGGCGTGGTTGATGAACGTTCTGAGATTGGGGCCTGTTATCAGGGGATCCCTCAGAATGAATTGGGAATCCGTACCGATATTCTGGACTGCTGCCCAAAGGCAAGAGATGATGATGCTGATACGGACCATGTCTCCCAGGGTGATCGCCGTAGATGAGATCGGAAGCCGGGAGGATCTGGAAGCAATGGAATACGTGATGAACTGCGGCTGCAAGCTGATTGCCACGGTTCATGGAAACTCGATAGATGATTTAAAGCAGAAGCCGATTTTAAGAAAGCTGGTGGAAGAGCGGATCTTTGAGAGATATGTGGTGTTAAACAACCTGGGAAGGATCGGAAACATTGACCAGATCTATGACTCCAGGGGAACACAGCTCTACAAAGCAGAAGTACACCAGATGGGAATGCGGTGGGACAGGCAGGAGTGCATGGCTTATGGATAATACGTGGCTGCGGATATTAGGAGTCTTCTGGTCATTATATCATGCTCTGGCCTGGGATTTTTTATGGCGGCCCAATGGAACGAGCATTTAAAGACCGTTGAGAAACTTCGGAAAATGATTTTTCTTCTGAAAGGTGAGATTGTTTATGCAAATTCCCCGCTGACGGAGGCCTTTGAACGGACCGGCAGAAAGGCAGGGGGAGAGATCGGTGTTTTGTTTGAGCGTGTGTCAGAACGGCTTTCCTCACAACAGGGGGAATCCTTTTATACCGTCTGGCAGGAGGAAATTGACAAGCTTCCCAGAGAGGTCTGCTTATCCAAAGAGGACAAACAGAATTTAAAAGGCCTGGGAGAGCATTTGGGATACCTGGATATGGACATGCAGGAGCGGAATATTCTTTTATACTTAGAACAACTGGACTTAACAATCGGTTATTTGAGAAAACATAAGCAGGAAAAAAGCCGCCTCTATACCAGCCTGGGTATCATGGGCGGTTTATTCCTAACAATCGTTATGTATTAAGGAGGATAGCATGGGGGTCAATTTGATTTTTAAAATTGCAGCAGTTGGAATCCTGGTTTCCGTCATCTGCCAGGTATTAAAACACAGTGGGCGGGAAGAACAGGCATTCTTAACAAGCCTCGCGGGGCTGATCCTGGTGCTGTTCTGGCTGGTGCCTTATATTTATCAGTTATTTGAATCCATAAAAAATTTATTTGCATTGTAGGTGAGCGCATGACCGTAGTGACCATAGCCATAACAGGAATCGTAGCGGTGCTGTTAGCGGTTTCCTTAAAGGGAATGAAAGGGGAATACGGGACCTATCTGGTCATGGCGGCGGGCTTTTTTATCTTTTTTTACGGCATAGGAAAGCTCACCACCATTCTGGATACCATGAAGGAGATCCAGTCCTATATTAAGATCAACAGCATCTATTTATCCACTCTGGTGAAGATGATAGGAATCACCTATATCGCAGAATTTGCCGCCGGGATATGCAAGGATGCCGGATATGGAGCCGTTGGGACCCAGATAGAAATATTTGGAAAGCTGTCTGTTCTGGCGGTCAGCATGCCCATTCTCCTTGCTCTGATCGAGACGCTGCAGGTATTTTTATCATGACGGAAGGGAGAAAGACCATGAAAAGAACCGCCTTTTTCCTGATGTGTCTTTTGACAGTACTGTTTTTTTGTAAGGACAGCCTGGGAGCGGAAGCATCTCCGGAAAAGGAAGCAGCCGCCCCGGCGGAAGATTTAGACCTGGATCAGTATGATTTAACGGATATCCAGAAATTTCTGGACCAGGCAAAGGGGAACCAGGGCATGGACCTTTCCTTTAAAGAGCTTATGAAGGATCTGATGGATGGAAAATTAAACGAGGTCATGGGACAGGCTGGAAAAGCTCTTAAAGATCTGCTGATGGGAGAGATCAGAAACAGCGGGCATATGATGGGGCAGATCATGGTGCTTGGGATCATTGGAGCTGTGTTTTCCAATTTTTCCAGCGTATTCACTGGAAGCCAGATTTCAGAAACCGGTTTTTTTGTCACCTATCTGCTTCTGTTTACCTATCTGGCGGCCAGCTTTTTCACCAGCGTTACCATCACAGGAAATGTGGTGGGGCAGATCCTGGATTTTACAAAGGTATTGATGCCTGCCTATTTTCTTGCGGCGGCATTTGCAGGGAGCAGTGCATCGGCAGCAGCTTCCTATGAGTTCACATTATTTGTCATCGTTGCCGCCCAGTGGCTTTTGGGAAAGGTACTCTTGTCGCTCATAAGGGTTTATGCCCTTTTAGTCATGGCAGGCCACATTGCAAAGGAAGAAATGCTTTCAAAGCTCACGGAGCTGCTGGAACAGGTGGTGTCCTGGAGCTTAAAGACTCTGGTAGGAGTTGTACTGGGATTCCATCTCATACAGTCCATGGTTCTGCCCTATGTGGATTCCATAAAGACTGGAGCCGTTCAGAAGCTGATCGGAGCCATTCCGGGAATCGGCCAGGGAGTCAGCTCAGTTGCCCAGATGGTGCTGGGTTCCGGGGTACTTATAAAAAATACCATTGGCGCGGCCGGTATTATCGTACTCCTTATCCTCTCCGTGATTCCTTTGCTTAAATTGGCAGTACTGATGGTTTTATACCAGTGCGTTGCCGCTCTTTTGCAGCCTGTCTGTGATAAAAGGATTGTTTCCTGTATTTCCGAAATGGCAAAAGGCCATAAAATGCTTTTATCTGTAGCGGCCTCCGCAGTGATCCTCTTTGTTGTTACCATAGCGCTTGTATGCGCTTCTACCAATGTGACCTATTATACAGGGTGAGTGGCATGGAAGAATTGTTTAGCTGGATACGTAATATAACCTATTACCTGATTTTTATAACCGTGGTGGGAAACCTCCTGCCAAATAAAAAAATATGAAAAATACATAAAATTATTTTCCGGCATGGTTCTGATCCTTTTGGTGTTAAAGCCTGTTACAGGGGGATTAAGGCTTGATGATACAATTGCTTACTATTTTGAGTCCATAAGTCTTAAAAAGGAAGCCGGAGAGCTGACAGGGAAGCTCTCAGAAATGGAAGGGAAAAGGCTGGAGAGCATGATCGCCAGATATGAGGAGGCGATTGGAACAGATTTAAAATCCATGGCCGAAACCGACGGCTTTTCCTGCAGGGAAACCAGGGCAGAGATCGACCAGGATCAGGAAAGCAGTACCTTTGGCCATGTAGTGCGGGTGACCATGGTTCTGTCACCGGGAGGAACCGGAAAGGAGACGGAAGATATTGCAGTTTCCGGAAATGGAGGAATGCCGGTAAAAAAAAGTACCGGAGGTGGAAGAAGTGAAAATAGCCGGTACGGAACAGGAAAAAAAGTGACGACAAGGCACAGGAGGACGTGAGAAAACAGAAGCAGGAAGAAAATTCCCGGCTTTCTGGTCTTAGAAGGCGGATTGCGGAATATTATGATTTGGAGGAACAGGATATTGAAATTCAAATGGAAGATGGGAAAGGATAAATGGCTGATCCTGCTGGCGATTGGAATGATTATCCTGATCCTTACATTTCCCTCCGGTTCGGGTATGGCTGCCAGGGTAGAAAAGACAGCAGAAGGCAAAAACCAGACGGCATTACAGCAAGGGATTGTGACAGAGCCTGCGGACCCACAAGCGGCTGCCTCTGCAGGAGCAGACCGGACCTATGAGGAGCAATTGGAGGCGAGGGTGAAGAAAATCTTAAAAACCGTGGATGGGGTCGGTCAGGTAGAAGTTATGATCGTACTGAAATCATCAGAGGAGAAGGTACTCCGTCGATAAGGACAGTTCGGATTCATCTACTGAGGAAAAGGACAGCTCCGGAGGAACCAGAAAGATCACCAGCGCAGAAAGCAAGGAAAACACAATTCTGACTGGTTCAGGAGAAAATACATCTCCCATTGTGGAGAAGGAGATACGTCCGGAAATAGAAGGAATTATCATCAGTGCCCAGGGCGGAGGCAGTCCAACGGTAAAAGCTGAAATTTCCGGTGCCATGGAAGCATTATTTAACCTGCCCCCACATAAAATAAAAGTATTAAAGAGGGTGGAATAAAAAGGAGTGTCATGTATGAGAATTTGGAAAACAAGCAATGAACCCAAGGTCCCTAAAACCCCAAAGAAAATGGATATGAAGAAACTGTTCCGAAGAAACCAGATTATTATCACCACCTTAGCCGTTATGATCGCTGCCGCTGGATATTTAAACTATGCAGGAAAGCAGGAGGCAGCTTCCGGGACAGACGTCTTTGAGGCTGGAATGACTGATATTTCTGAAGAAGATATTTTTGCGGAGAACCAGTCCCTTACCGGCAGTGACAACAGTCAGGAAATTGCAAGTCTTGACCAGGATGCTGAGGATATTGATAAACTGGCAGCAGGAAGTACGGATACAGCTTTAGAAAGCGATGGATCTGTAGATCTGGCAGCAAATGAGACACAGGCAGCCCCAACCGGCCTTGACAACCCTGGAGAAGCGGTGCTTACCAGCGGAATGAACGTATCAGAATACATATCCAGCGTACAGTTAAACAGAGAGCAGGTAAGGGCAAAGAATAAGGATACCTTAATGAACCTGATCAACAATCCTAACATTGAGGAAGCCGCAAAGCAGCAGGCCATTCAGGAAATGATAGATATGACGGCTATTGCTGAAAAGGAAAATGCGGCAGAAACCCTTCTCCTTGCCAAAGGATTTGCAGATCCGGTGGTCAGCATTTCCAGCGGGAAAGTGGATGTTGTCATCAACGCTTCCAGCATTACAGATCCTCAGCGTGCTCAGATTGAGGACATCGTTAAGAGAAAAACGGAAGTAGGGGCGGAAAATATCGTAATCACCCTTATGAAACTGGAAGAGTAAAAAGCCTTTGCAAACTGTGGACAGTTTTGCTATAATGATTCCAGAACCTAAATGGTTGAAAGTAAGACATCTTTCAATCTCCAGCTTGTGAATCAGGCGGATATGCCTGCATATCCAGTTGGTTCATTAGTATACAAATATGAGTACAGGAGGGAATCGCTGTGGCAGAAATGGAAAGCAGAAATACTCACAAGGTATATGAAAAAGATAAAATTGGCGAAGTACAGATTGCAGACGATGTAGTGGCTATCATTGCAGGTCTTGCAGCAACCGAGGTAGAAGGTGTGGATTCCATGGCTGGCAATATCACCAATGAGCTGGTGGCAAAGCTGGGCATGAAAAATTTATCCAAGGGTGTTAAGGTGGAGCTGACAGAAGAACATGTATCCGTGGATTTGTCCTTAAACATCAAATACGGTTACAGCATACCTGCCGTCAGTGAGAAGGTCCAGGAGAAGGTGCAGAACGCCATTGAGAACATGACAGGCTTGACGGTTCTGGATGTAAACATCCGGATTGCCGGTGTAGCATTGGAAGAGAATAAATAGATGAAAAAGGTCTATCGCGGGGGCGAACCGGGAAAAGGTTCAGGCCCCCGCTTTTCTTTGCGTTCAAATGAGAAAAAATATTGAATGAACTCCAAATATATCAAAGAATACTTAAAGGACAGGTGTTTTCATATATGATGACTGATAGGGAGAAAGACCGCTACTCGGTAAGGGTTATGACTTTGTTTGGTCTGGTGGTATCGGTAATTATGGGGATATTCGCTTTAAACATTTATTATTTCAGAGAGGTGGAAAAAAGCCTGGCAGAACAGACTTACCAGGATTTAAAGAGGGAGAATGACCAGGCATCAGCCTATCTTCAGGGAATGATCCAGGAAAGGTTTGAAATGCTGGAGGTGTTTTCTGCATACAGTGATCTGCCGGAGGGAACGGAAAAAGAGAAATGGCAGGAAAAAACAGATACCCTTAAAAGAGAGGGCTTACGGTTTGGAATTTCCGATAGCCAGGGAATCATGTATTATGGAAACAATGAATCCCAGGATGTTTCTGCACGCATTGATTATCAGAGGGCATTAAAGGGAGAAAACAGTGTTTCCAGGCTGCCTTCGGAAGATTTTAACGGGCTGGGCGGAATTGCTCTGACGGTTCCGGTCATAAGAAGGGGCAGGGCAGAAGGGGCGGCATGTATGGAGTATACCTCTGAAGAACTGGGGAAGTATCTAAATAGTACAGAGCCAGGCCCCAATGGTGCCAGTCTGGTCTTCACAAAATCAGGAGAACTGGTAGCCCCCTTTCCTGGGTACGAAAATTATGTCAATGTTTTTGATATACTGAAAACCATGGAATTTAGGGATGGACAATCTTTGGAGCAGATGGAAAAGACGGTGGAAAGCGGATCTTCCGGATATGTCACCTGCTATCAGGGGGGCAGCAGAACGATTCTTTCTTATCAGCCTGCGGGAGTTGAAGACTGGATTGTGGCTTCCCTGGTGGAAGCGGAAGGCTATGATAGCTCTCTTTACAAGATCAGAAGACGGTCGGATATCTTTATTGCAAGCTCAGCGGCCATGGTGGCCTGTACGGTCTTTCTTCTTATTTGTATTATCTATTTACGGAAAAAGGAAACGAAACGGGCGCAAAAAGATTATTTAACAGGCGTTTATACCAGAGAAACAGCCAGAAAACTGGTGGAACAGAGAATGAAAGGCGGAGGGAAAAAGAGGTTTTATGCCTGCATGTTTCTTGATATTGACGATTTCAAGAAGATTAATGACACCTTCGGCCATCATAAGGGAGATCTGGTTTTGACTCAGGCAGGGCGGATTTTAAGCGCCTGTACAAGAGAAGAGGATGTGATCGTCCGTTTTGGGGGAGATGAGTTCTGCGTCTGGCTGTACGGCTTAGGCGGAAGAAAACAGCCTGAGGCCATTGCAAGACGGATATTAAATGCATTCCACGCCTCCGGAACCATACATGCAAGCATTGGGATCACCCTGGTAGGAGACAATGAGACGGAATACGATGCCATTTTAAGACGGGCTGATCAGGCATTGTATCAGGCAAAGAGAAAAGGGAAGAATCAGTTTACATTCCAGCTTTAAGCTCTAAGGAAAAACCATGGGGTCCGGCACTCCTTGAAAGTCCTGTTAATTTCAGGTATAATGAAATTTAATGTTTTTAAAATTACTAAAAGGAGAAAAGCATGAATAAGCTTAGACTTGGAATTGTTGGAAACGGTTATCTTGGAGGGATTATTGCAGGAGCATGGAGAGATGGCTTATTGCCGGAGTATGAGCTGGTTGGGATCGTTGGAAGGACAAAGGAAAAGACAGATGCCCTTGCTAAGGAAGTTTGCTGCAGCTCCTGTTCTGGAATCGATGAACTGCTGGAATTAAAACCGGATTACATCGCTGAGGCGGCATCCGGGGCTTCGGTTAAGGAAATGGCAGAGAAGATCCTGTCAAATGGCTGCAATCTCATTGTGCTGTCCATTGGCGCTTTTGCGGACAAGGAATTTTATGAAAAAGTGAAGGCCACGGCCGTTAAACATAATACCAGGGTGCACATCGCATCAGGAGCGGTGGGCGGCTTTGATGTGCTCCGTACGGTTTCTCTCATGGGAGAGGCCACAGCCGGGATCGAGACAAGAAAAGGACCGGAATCCTTGAGAAATACCCCTCTTTTTGAGGAACATTTAATGACCGATGAAGAAAGCACCATGGTGTTTGACGGCAATGCAAAAGAAGCGATCGGGCTTCTTCCTACAAAGGTAAATGTTGCGGTAGCGTCTTCCCTTGCAACTGTCGGACCGGAGAAAACCAGGGTAAATATTCACAGTGTTCCGGGAATGGTTGGAGATGATCATAAGATCACTGCGGAAATTGATGGCGTGAAGGCTGTTGTGGATATTTATTCAGGCACCAGTGCCATTGCCGGCTGGAGTGTGGTGGCTGTTCTGCAGAATATTGTGTCACCGATCGTGTTTTAACCGGATCAAGTAGGGGCGCGGATTGCGAATATCTGCTTGACCCAATCAAATAAGTCCGCGGATTGTAAATATCCGCTTTACAGGAGGATAAGAAGATGTTTGAGAAGCTGGTTGCCATAGAGCCGGTGAGTTTGGTGGAAGAAGCGGAGAAAGAGCTTTTCCGTTATGCAAAACAGGTTGTGATGTACGAGGATATTCCCAGTGATGACGATGAGATCGTAAGGAGAATCGGAGATGCGGATGGGGTGCTTTTAAGCTATACCTCCAGGATCAGCCAGCATGTCTTTGAAAGATGTCCGAATATCAGGTATGTGGGAATGTGCTGCAGCCTTTATTCAAAGGAAAGCGCAAACGTTGATATCGCTTATGCGGAACAGCACGGAATTACGGTTTACGGGATCCGCGATTACGGCGATGTTGGAGTGGTGGAATATGCAATCTGTGAGCTGGTGCGCTTTCTTCATGGATATGACAGGCCCATGTGGAAGGATATGCCGGTAGAAATCACCGGATTAAAGGCAGGAATTGTAGGAATGGGTGTTTCCGGCGGGATGGTAGGAAATGCTTTAAAGCTTCTGGGAGCGGATGTTTCCTATTACAGCAGAAGCAGAAAACCCCAGTACGAGGAAAAGGGAATCGGGTACCGCCCCTTAGGAGAGCTTTTAGAGAGCAGCGAAGTGGTATTTACCTGTTTAAATAAGAATGTGATCCTTCTGCACGAAGAAGAATTTAAGAGGCTTGGAAATGGAAAGATCCTGTTTAATACGTCCATTGGGCCTGCCTTTGAACCGGAGGATTTAAAAAAACTGGCTGGATGCCGGAGACAACCGGTTTGCCTGCGATACAGCGGGAGCTGCCGGAGATGGAGAGCTTTTAAAGCATCCCAAGGTGTTTTGCGTCAATGCTTCGGCCGGGAGAACCAGGCAGGCCTTTGAGCTTTTAAGCCAAAAGGTGCTTGATAATATCCGTCGGTTTTTGGAGAATAGCAAAGTTTCTATTGTATAAAAAACCCTGGTAAGGTATAATAATTCCAAATGTCCAGAAAATCACCAATAGGAGGACCATGGGAAATGACCAGAAGTAAAATGCGCGAACACTGCTTTAAAATGCTCTTTTGTGCGGATTTTTATCCAGCAGAGGAGAAGACAGGGCAGCTTATTCAATATTTTGAGGAACCAAAAGAGGATGATTTAAACGCCGAGGGCGTGGAAGAGATCATCCATGATGTGGATATGAGTGAAGAAAATGCTGCTTATTTAAGAGAAAGGGCAGAGTCCGTTATGGTCAGAATCCCTGAACTGGATTCAAAGATCAACGAAGTAGCCGAAGGCTGGAAGACAAAGCGTATGGGTAAGGCTGAACTTACCATTCTCCGCCTGGCTCTGTATGAGATTTTATTTGATGAAGATGTGCCGGAAAAGGTAGCCATCAATGAGGCTGTGGAACTGGCTAAAAAGTACGGCGGGAATGAAGCTCCGGCATTTATTAACGGAGTCCTTGCAAAGCTGGTGTAGTATATGGCAAGTGTGTATTCCGTAACCCAGGTCAATGCCTATATTAAGAATATGTTTGCCCAGGATTTTGCACTGAACCGGATTTCCGTTAAGGGCGAAGTCTCCAACTGCAAGTACCATACCTCCGGCCATATTTACTTTACCTTAAAGGACGGGAAATCGTCTATGGCGGCAGTGATGTTTGCCGGTCACAGGAAGGGCCTTGCTTTTAAGCTGGAGGAAGGGCAGCAGGTGGTTGTAAAGGGCAGCGTGGAGGTTTATGAGCGGGACGGAAGATACCAGCTCTATGCCCAGGAGATCACAAAGGAAGGAATCGGTGACCTGTTTGAAAGGTTCCAGAAACTCCGTGATGAACTGGAAGAGATGGGGATGTTTGCCCCTGAATATAAGAAACCCATTCCAAAGTACGGGAAAACCGTAGGAATCGTGACAGCTCCCACGGGAGCAGCCATCCGGGATATAATGAATATATCGGCCAGACGAAACCCTTATGTGCAGCTTTATCTCTACCGGCCCTTGTCCAGGGGGAGAGCGCAAAGGAGAGCATTGTAAAAGGAATCGAAACCCTGGACCAGATGGGGCTTGATGTTCTGATCGTAGGCAGGGGCGGCGGTTCCATTGAAGATTTGTGGGCATTTAATGAGGAAGTTGTGGCAAGGGCTGTTTTTAACTGCACCACGCCTGTGATCTCTGCCGTAGGCCATGAAACCGATGTGACCATTACTGATTATGTGGCGGACATGCGTGCCCCCACGCCTTCAGCCGCCGCAGAGCTGGCTGTATTTGATTACAGCCTGTTTGAGGAGCAGGCAGAGATGTACGGCCGCACCCTTTTAAGGACCATGGAAAGAAAGCTGGAACGCTGCCGGTTCCATGGGAACCAGTACGCCTTAAAGCTGAAACTATATGACCCCAGGCGAAGTATCCATGAAAGCAGGCAAAGGCTTGTGGACATGGAGGACAAGCTGAAAAGCCTTATTCTGTCCAAGGCGGCTTTAGACCGTGCAAGGTTGGAAGAAGGAAAGCTTCGCATAAAACAGCTCATAGAAAAGCAGGCAGTCCGGGACAGGCACAGGCTGGAGCTTTTCATCAGCCGTCTGGAAGCAGAATCCCCTTTAAAGAGGATGGGCGGCGGTTACGGTTTTGTGACCGATGAAAAAGACAAGCGGATCGATTCCGTGAAGCAGGTAAAAGCCGGTGACAGGATAGGGCTGAGGCTTAAGGATGGAAGCATGGAGGCTGTGGTTTCCCGTGTTACCCCGGCGGAATCCGGTTAATTTGGCAGCCGGCGTGACGAAGTTCATGGAAACAGGAAATAAGGAGAACCTGATTTATGGCGGCAAAAAAAGAAAAAAAACCATTGAAGAGACATTTGGGGAGCTGGAAGAGCTCATTAAAAAACTGGAAAGCGGAGAGAGTTCTCTGGAGGAATCCTTCCAGTATTATGAGACCGGCATGAAGCTGGTAAAGTTCTGCAATGAAAAAAAATAGATAAAGTTGAAAAAAAGATGATCGTGTTAGAGGAAAATGGTGAGGAACATGAACTTTAATGAAATGTTTTCTGCCCGTACAGAAGAAGTTGGGCGTGTTGTAGAAAACTACCTGCTCCAGTGGAGGGCTATCAGAGTACGGTGCTGGCGGCAATGGATTACAGTGTCCGGGCCGGAGGAAAGAGGCTTCGTCCCATGCTGATGGAAGAGACCTACCGCTTATTCGGCGGCCAGGGAAAAGAGATTGAGCCTTTTATGGCGGCGATTGAGATGATTCACACTTCCTCCCTGATCCACGATGACCTTCCCTGCATGGATAATGATACCCTGCGCCGGGGACTTCCTACGGCATGGGTCAAGTTCGGCTATGACATGGCGGTGCTGGCAGGAGATGGCCTGCTCATTTACTCCATGGAGACAGGTGCAAAGGCTCTTTCCATGACGGACAGACCGGATCTGGTGGCCAGGTGCATGGGGATTTTAGCAGAAAAAAAACAGGAATCTTTGGAATGATAGGCGGTCAGACCGTTGATGTGGAGCTGGCAGGAAAGCCCATTCCAAGGGAAAAGCTTGATTTCATTTACCGTCTGAAGACCGGGGCGCTTATAGAGGCCGCATGATGATCGGAGCCGTTCTTGGCGGAGGAAATGAAAAACAGGTGAAAATGGTGGAAAAAAATGGCCTCCTGTCTTGGGAAGGCATTTCAGATACAGGATGATATCCTGGATCTGACCAGCAGCGAAGAGGTGCTTGGAAAGCCTGTACTCAGCGATGAAAAGAACCATAAGACCACCTATGTAACCCTGGAGGGACTAGAAAAGGCGAAGCAGGATGTGGAAAAGATTTCGGAAGAGGCGGTTTCCTGCCTCCATGAGCTTCCAGGGCAGAATGAATTTCTGGAAGAGCTGATCCGTATGCTGGTAAACCGGGAAAAGTAAGCCACAGTTCAGCTATGCAGAGCCATTTTCATCATTTGTACTTAGTGAGCAAGCTCATACGCACAAAGGTTTCTGCATGGCTGAACCATAAGGCAAATAAAGGATCTGATAAGAATATGATGCTGGAATTAATTAACGGGCCTGAGGATATCAAAAAACTGACAAAGCAGGAGCTTGATATTTTAAGTCAGGAAATCCGTGACTTTTTGGTAGGGAAAATAAGCATAACAGGCGGCCATCTGGCTTCTAACTTAGGAGTGGTAGAGCTGACCATGGCCATTTACCTTGCTTTTGACCTGCCCAAGGATAAGGTTATCTGGGATGTAGGACATCAGTCCTATACTCATAAGATATTAAGCGGCAGGAGAGAGGAATTTGACGACCTGCGGCAGTACGGCGGCATGAGCGGCTTCCCCAAGAGAAAGGAAAGTCCTTGTGATGCCTTTGATACCGGACACAGCTCCACTTCCATTTCAGCCGGACTGGGACTGGCCCAGGCAAGGGATGTGCTGGAAGAGGATCATTTTGTGGTGTCCGTCATCGGAGACGGCGCCTTAACAGGCGGCATGGCCTATGAGGCTTTGAACAATGCGGCCAGAATGAACAAGAATTTCATTATCATTCTCAACGATAACAATATGTCCATCTCAGAAAATGTAGGAGGTATGTCTACCTATTTAAACAGCATCCGCACCGGAGAAGGGTATCTGGACTTAAAAAAACACGTGACCAACGTGCTGTCCCGGATTCCGGTTGTAGGAGACCAGATCATTGATAAGATCAGCAGGACAAAGAACGGCATTAAGCAGCTGCTCATACCTGGGATGCTGTTTGAGAATATGGGGATCACCTATCTTGGCCCGGTGGACGGCCATAATATAAAGGCCCTTTCCAGGACCCTTCGGGAGGCAAAGAAGCTGCCCCATACCGTGCTGGTCCATGTGATCACTCAAAAAGGCAAGGGATATGCTCCTGCAGAGAGGAATCCCTCAAAGTTCCACGGGTTGATCCTTTTGATGTCATCACCGGGGAGCCAAAAAAGAAGAAGAAGAATCCCAGCTATACGGATGTGTTTTCCAAAACGATCTGCCGACTGGCTGAGAAAGATAATAGAATTGTGGCGGTTACGGCAGCCATGCCGGATGGGACAGGCTTAAAGCGTTTTTCCCGTCTGTATCCCGACCGCTTTTTTGATGTGGGGATTGCAGAGGAGCATGCGGTGACTTCTGCAGCCGGAATGGCGGCAGGCGGCTTAAAGCCGGTTGTGGCCGTTTATTCGTCTTTTTTTGCAGCGGGGCTTTGACCAGATCCTTCATGATGTGTGCATCCAGAATCTGCCTGTAGTCTTTGCCATTGACAGGGCAGGGCTTGTTGGCAGCGACGGGGAGACCCATCAGGGGATTTTTGACTTATCCTATTTAACAGCAATCCCTAATATGAGTGTGTTTGCGCCGAAAAATTTATGGGAGCTTATGGATGGAATGGAGTTCGCCCTGTCCTACAATGGCCCATTTGCGGTGCGATATCCGAGAGGAGAGGCTTATCAGGGCTTAAAGAGCTTTCGCACTCCCATTGAATATGGCAAGGGAGAGATGCTCTATGAGGAAAAGGATATTGCTCTTTTGGCAGTGGGCAGCATGGTGAGCACGGGAGAGCATGTAAGGCAAAAGCTGAAGGCAGAAGGCTGGAACTGTACTCTGGCCAACGGCCGCTTTGTGAAGCCCTTTGACCGGGAACTGGTGGACCGTCTGGCAAAGAAGCACTGGCTCATAGCGGTAATGGAAGAAAATGTCCTTCAGGGAGGATTTGGTCCCGGGGTCACCGCCTATATCCACGAGAATTATCCGCATGTAAAGGTCATGAATATCGCTCTGCCGGATTCCTATGTGGAGCATGGCAACGTATCCCTGCTTCGGAAGGGGCTGGGGATTGACAGCGACTCTATCATATGGAGGCTCAAAAAGGAATATCTTGATATGGAGCGCCAGAATGCCGAATGGAAAAAATATAAAGATAAAACAGGGGAAATAAAAAAAGAAATGAAAGAACGGTTGGATGTGCTTTTAGTAAAGCAGGGACTGGCTGAATCCAGGGAAAAGGCAAAAGCTGTCATTATGTCCGGAATCGTCTATGTGGACGGCGAGAAGGAGGACAAAGCAGGTACCGCATTTGAGGAAAATGCAACGATTGAGGTGAGAGGAAACACTCTGCCGTACGTGAGCCGCGGCGGCTTAAAGCTTGAAAAAGCCATGACTCATTTTGACGTGGTCCTGGAAGGCAAGGTATGCATGGATGTAGGATCCTCCACAGGAGGCTTTACGGACTGCATGCTTCAAAACGGTGCCATTAAGGTTTATGCGGTGGATGTCGGTCACGGCCAGCTTGCCTGGAAGCTTCGGAACGATGAGCGTGTGGTATGTATGGAAAAGACCAATATCCGTTATGTTACTCCTGAGGATATTGCTGACCCAATAGAATTTTCCTCCATTGATGTTTCTTTTATTTCCCTGACAAAGGTATTGGGACCTGTGAAAGCTTCTTACGGATGAAGGGGAGGTGGTCTGCCTTATAAAGCCCCAGTTTGAAGCCGGCCGGGAAAAGGTGGGGAAAAAAGGTGTGGTAAGAGAGAAGTCTGTCCATCTGGAAGTGATCCAGATGGTTATTTCCCATGCTTTAAGCATAGGGTTTCAAGTGCTTCATCTGGAATATTCCCCTATTAAGGGACCGGAAGGGAACATTGAGTACCTTCTTCATCTTAAGAATCACCAGTCAGGAGAGGCTTGCCCGGAAGTTGACCTTGATCCGGAAAAGATCGTAAACGAGGCCCACGGGAACTTGACATGACGCGAAAGCGGTCAGCCAGTATCTTTAAGGAGTATTATTATGAAGTATTTTTATGTAATCATGAATCCTGATAAAGAGGGAGCCAGAGAGACTGCAAAAGCCATTCGTGACTATCTTACCGGCCATGGGGCGGTCTGCCTGATCGGAGGAGAAGACCGGGAAAAACAGAAGGGGAAAAGCCATTATACCGATGCTGCCATGGTGCCGGAAGAGACGGAGTGCCTCATTACGTTAGGCGGCGACGGGACCCTTATACAGGCAGCCAGAGACCTGGCAGGACGGAATATCCCCATGATTGGATCAACCGGGGGACCCTTGGGTATCTGACCCAGGTATCCCGCACAGAGGATATCAATGACGCTCTTTCCGCTCTTCTTGCCAATGATTATAAGCTGGAAGAACGGATGATGTTAGACGGCTGTATTTACCGGAAGGGAACGGCTGTCTGCCAGGATATTGCCTTAAATGAAATCGTCGTAACCAGAAGTGAGCAGCTGAAGATGCTTCAATTTAAGGTTTATGTAAATCAGGAATTCTTAAATGAATACCGGGCGGATGGCCTCATTGCGGCAACGCCTACCGGTTCCACCGCTTACAATCTTTCCGCAGGAGGTCCGATCATTGTCCCGGATTCTAAAATGGTGGTCCTGACTCCGATCTGTTCCCATGCCCTGGGAACAAGGAGCATTGTCCTTTCCGCAGATGACTGGATCCAGATTGAGATGACAGGGAAAAAGGGAGTAAGCCAGGCTGCGGTATTTGACGGAGATACTTCCACAGAGCTTTATCCAGGCGATTGCATCGAGATTCGCCGGGCGGATATTAAGACCATTCTGATAAAGCTGAAGAACATATCATTTTTAGATAACCTGCGCAACAAGATGGCTGGTATATAGGGAGGGGCACTATGAAGCTGGAACGACACAGCAAGATTGTGGAACTTATTGGAAAACACGAGATTGAAACACAGGAGGAGCTGGCCGATTATTTGAATCAGGCAGGCTTTGCAGTCACTCAGGCCACGGTTTCCAGAGACATCAGGGAACTGAAGCTTACAAAGGTTCAGTCTGAGTCAGGAAAACAGAGGTATATGGTGCTTCAAAATCAGGGCTCCTTCAGTGACAAATACATCCGGATCCTGCGGGATGGCTTTTTAACCATGGACATGGCACAGAATATTCTGGTCGTTAAGACCGTATCCGGCATGGCTATGGCGGTGGCTGCAGCTCTTGATGCCCTTAGTTTCAGTGAGATGGTAGGCTGCATTGCAGGGGACGATACCATCATGTGCGCCATTCGAAGCGCTGATGACACCATACTTATGATGGACAAACTAAAAAAACTCATTACGGGATAAAGGAGGCCGCCATGCTTTCAGAATTACACGTAAAGAACTTAGCCCTGATCGAAAAAGCCGATGTGGAATTTGGACAGGGCTTTAATGTCCTGACCGGCGAAACCGGAGCCGGTAAATCCATTATTATCGGTTCGGTTACCATTGCCTGGGGGGCAAGACGCCAAAGGATATCATTAGAAAGGGCGCGGAATACGCCTATATTGAGCTGATCTTTACGGTCAGTGATCCAGAAAAAGCCCGCCTGTTAAAAGCATTTGATGTCTATCCGGATGGAGATGGTACTGTAATCATTTCAAAGAAGATCATGCCCTCCAGAAGCTTAAGCAAAATAAATGATGAAACAGTGACCGCAGGAAAACTGCGGGATATTACGGGCCTTCTCATTGATATTCATGGACAGCATGAACATCAGTCTTTACTCTACAAATCAAAACATCTTGAGATTCTGGACCGCTACCAGGAGAAAAAGTCCCATGAGCTAAAAGAGAATATTGCAGATACATATGGGGAATATGTCCGGTTAAAAGACCGCCTTTCCTCCTTCCTCCTTGATGAGGATGCCAGGCTCAGGGAAATGGACTTTATCCGCTACGAGATAGAAGAAATCGAGAATGCCGGACTAAAGGAAGGGGAAAAGGAAGAACTGTCCTCCAGATACCGCCTTTTTTTTAAATGCAAAAAAAATAACCGAAAGCCTTTCCATTGCCTATTCCGCTGCCCATACGGATTTCATCAGCCGTGCGTTAAAAGAAGTAGAAGGAGTTGCTTCCTATGATGACAGGCTCTCTGCCATAAGGGACCAGCTTTTTGATGCGGATTCCATTTTAAGCGACATCAGCCGGGAAATAACCTCTTACATGGATGACATGTCCTTTGACGAAGATGAATACAGGCAGATAGAGGAGCGGCTTGACGTCCTGCAAAATCTGGAAGCAAAATACGGAGGAAGCATAAAACAGATTTTTAAGAACCTGGAAGAAAAACAAAAACGCCTGGAAGAGTTGGAGGATTATGACGGGGCCAGAAAAAGGACGGCAGAAGAACTGCAAAAGGTTTCAGACCGTCTGGAGCTTCTTTCTGAACAATTATCTGACATGAGAAAGCATACGGCTAAGGAACTGACAGAGAAGATAAGGGAAGGACTTAAGGACTTAAATTTCATTGATGTGGAATTTTCCATGGAGTTTTCGCGCCTTGGCCATTATACAGCTAACGGCTTTGACGAGGCGGAGTTTTTGATCTCCACGAACCCGGGAGAGGCTTTAAAGCCTTTGGGCATGGTAGCTCCGGTGGTGAGCTGTCCAGGATCATGCTGGCCATTAAGACTGTGCTGGCGGATACCGATGACATACCGACTTTGATTTTTGACGAGATCGACACCGGAATCAGCGGGCGCACGGCCCAGAAGGTATCGGAAAAGCTGGCTTACATTGCCGGGAACCACCAGGTGATCTGCATCACCCATCTGCCCAGATCGCTGCCATGGCTGACTGTCATTACGAAATCGCGAAAGCAGTGGAAGAGGGCAGGACGGCCACTTCCATACACCCTTTGAGCGGGGAAGAGATGGTGGAGGAGCTGGCAAGCTTTTGGGCGGCGCGGAGATAACCGAGGCAGTGAGAGCCAATGCAAGGGAAATGAAGCGGCTGGCAAAAGAGGACAGATAATTCTTTGACCTTTTGCAAATATGCTTCAAAATGCCGCAATCCTTATAAACATTATGTTTATGCAGGATTGCGGCGCTTTCTTTTACGGTCTGCCTACATTTCTAAGCTTTCCTGCCCGCTATTTATTGAGATTTTCTAAAATTTCATTATAATGTTTTGTTGCTAATGGGCTAGGTTCGCCTTTTTTTGCAGAAGGAGAGCTTTGCCAGTTTAGGAACTACGCGCTCAACTATGATTTGACCGTTTACTGTTTTGGATTTCAATTTTTCAAATGCTTCAAGGAAACGGCTGTCGTTTTTTGCACGGTTATAGAAAGATAAAATATAGACATATTCAAACAAATTGTAATTACGGAAAGGGTATTCAACCTGCATAAACAGCGTTCCTATACCATAATGGCAAGGACCGATCGGTTTGCGGATCACCCAATGTTCAAGCAAAAAATCTACGGCTTTATCAAGCGCCTGTTCTTTGTTTAAATAACCGCTAAAACGAAATGCATCAAGCACATTCAGCGTAGGCTTTGGATTGGAATACTCCGTTTCTTCCCCATGCCCAAATGAAAACTTATTGCAGCGCCAGCCTCCGTCTTTATATTGTGTATCCAAAAAATATTGAAAAGTTTTTTTTGAATTCTGTTATCGGAAGCATATCCCAGGTGACACAATACATTGGCAGCAATTGCTGTTTGACATGGATAAATACTGCCTTTTGGATATATCCTGAAACGCCCGTCATCCTGCCACACACTGAAAATCAAATCAGCAGCCGCTTTTAAAACAGGATCTTTAAGTGACATTCCAAGTTCCGATAAATAAAGCACACTATCAAAAGTTGAAAACGGCGAACCTTTCAAAAGCCGTTTGTCGGGAGTTGCCCAAAGGTCAGCTCCATTGTCATGTCTATGAGATAATATGGTTTCGATATCTGATAAATATTGATTTTCCACCGCCATTTTGCAGTCCTCCACAACAGTTATGCCGCCCATTAATCCGTTAAAAACCTTGATTTTATGGTTAATATACTAATTCAAATTCTTCGCATACTACAGGCATATCTTCATCAAATAATTTTCCGGTTTCAGCCATGCATTTACTAAAAAAACTCAACGTGCACTTTTCTCCAATATTCCAACGAACCATCGCCTTCGCCTTCTTTCCAGGCGTGATCCGCACAAACTTTTCTAAATGGAACGATATAAACCTTCGTTGTTTTAATAATACATACCGCCTCATCCTTTGAATTAAGAATAACACTATAATCTCCTTCTTTTGGCAGTGCTTCGTTCTCCTCTTCATATAAAGGATATGCAGAGGCTGTTCCGGTTTTAATGCCTCTCAATACCAATTCTGCCAGCTCATCAGCAGCGGCGCCAAAGGCCCATGATTGATATTCTGTTTCTCTGACTTGATTTTCAGCCACAAATTTATTCCACATCTGTTCTGCATTCATTATATTTTAAACACCTTTTCTTTAAGATATTTTTTATATCGCAAAATATATAATTTACCATATATCAGCTTTTGCTTTATCAGAAAATCATACTATATTTCCTGAAATAATTCCACAAAATTTTGTAATGATTACCTGTTTACAAAAAGTAATAGGGGTCTGGGATACCTGCAAATGGATTTTCGAAAAGGGCATTCCTTTTCTGGATTTATTCAAAATTTCACTCCATAAAAATCGGTACAGAAGGGAATGGAAACAAAAGGGATAAGTGGAAAAGCCTTTATTAAAACTATTTTAGACAACTGTTTTTGTACATTTTTAAATCAGCTTTTACCGTTTAATCAATAAAAAAACGGAGATCATAATAGTAGATAAGAAGAATATCCATAATATCTTTTTTAAAATTATTAATTTTGAATTGTTCAGCCAGACTGGTCATAAGGCTTAAAAAGATTTTCATTCTATTGAATAACTGCCACCCAAAGAAAATAGTTACAACTAAAATATGACAGTGTGATTTAAACAATTTCTCACATACTAAGAAAGGAGCAAAAAATTGTCTCCTTTCATTCACCTAAGGAGGTATGCGAGATGGGAAAAAAATAAACTTCATAAATTTATAGTAAGAGCGTTCTGGATCAGCCTGATCTTTTGCATCGGATTTTCCTGGTTTTATATGAAGCGGGTAATTCCCGATAAGTTGAATATCGTTGCACAGGAAGAAGAGCAGTTTCATTTCTCCATGCCTTTTGATGTGACGCTCTATTCCGACAGCGAGGAAGTGGTATTAAATAACGGATCAAATATTCCTTCCGATAATATCCACCTTCAGGTAAACCAGCCATTTTCCCTGTATTCGGAAAACCAGGGAAGCTATAAGCTGGGGCTGAAGCTCTTTGGATGGATCCAGTTAAAGGACATACAGGTGAATGTAGTAGATACCAAATATGCCGTTCCTTGCGGCACTCCCATTGGAATCTACTTAAAATCTGACGGCATCATGGTGATTGGTACCGGAGATGTAACAAAAAAGGACGGAATGGTTGTGGAACCGGCTTTTGGGGTCCTGCAATCAGGTGATTACATTGAGGCTATTAATGGAACCCCTTTAAAAGACAAGGAAACTCTGATGAATGAGCTTGGTAAGATCGGCTCCTCCGAAGCAGTGCTGAAAGTCAGGCGGAACGGAGACACCATTGATGTAAAAATGAATCCTACGGAAGCAGAAGACGGAACCTACAAGCTGGGAGTCTGGGTCAGGGATGACACTCAGGGAATTGGTACCATGACTTATGTGGATATGAACGGACAGTTCGGCGCATTGGGCCATGGAATCAGTGACAGTGATACCGGTAATGTGGTCCAGATCACGGATGGAGCTCTTTACGAAACCGCGATTCTTGGAATTGAAAAGGGAACCTTTGGAAAGCCGGGAGTGATGAGCGGCATCATCTATTATGGACCAGGCTCCACTCTGGGAACCATTACCGCCAATACAGAAGAAGGAATATTTGGAAACGTAAATGAGAGATTTAAGCAGAATATGGGACAGGATGCCATTCCCATTGGTTACCGGCAGGATGTGAAGAAGGGAACAGCCTACATCCGCAGCGATGTGTCAGGAAAGGTGCGGGATTATGAGATTGAGATCCAGCGTGTGGATTATTCCACCACCCATAAAAGCAAAGGAATGGTGATTAAGGTCACGGATCCCGACCTTTTGGCCCTGACCGGCGGAATCGTACAGGGAATGTCAGGAAGCCCGATTATGCAGGATGGAAAGCTGATAGGAGCCGTAACCCATGTATTCATCCAGGACTCAACAAGAGGGTATGGGATATTTATCGAAAACATGATCAATCACTGATTTAAAAGCCAGGAAAGAAAAGAACAGAATCGTAAATAGTTACGGCGCCGTTCTTTTCTTTTTTCACATTTTTGTATAAATAATAATAATTACAATGGATTTTAGAGAAAAAAATATTATTTTCAGAAGTTATTCACAATAAATATACAGATATATTTTACTTAATAGTCGAAATGTAGTAATTTGAGTTACAGGAAAACCTTTATTTTATAAATTATGCTTTTCAAGGTAATTATAATGTGATAATATAGGAATCGTGGGATGGAAAAATTAGGAATTTTTTTGCCGACAAGGAGTTTCAATTTTCAACACCGTTGAAAAATAAAAGGGCCGGCAAGGCTTGGAACCGGGGTAGGGCTTTTCGACCTTTGACGCATCAAAGGAAAAAAAGGTGTTCCGGAAAATTACTTAAAAAGCAGATCCTATTGTCGAATAATGCGATAGAATCCCATTGCGGCATGAGCCAGGGCAAGACTATAATGGCTTTACACTAGTTTTAATCTATTTTGAAGAATCAGAAGGAGAGTATCAATATGTCAGAAATTAGTATTGCGATTGCAGATGATAACCTGCAGACATTGAATCTGCTGAATGATATACTGGAGGGAGAGGAGGATTTTCACGTCGTTGGAAGAGCGGATAATGGCGAAGACGCTTATAACATGATCCTCAAAACGAATCCTGATGTTGTCTTATTGGATGTGATTATGCCGAGAATGGACGGAATATCGGCAATGGAGCGGGTGCGAGGAAATGGCGCGGTTACAAAGATTCCGTCGTTTATCATGGTCACAGCGGCAGGAAGCGAGAATATTACTGAAGATGCTTTCCGTATGGGGGCAAATTACTACATAATGAAACCGTTTAATAAGGACATTATCGTCGATAAGGTACGAAGGGTAGGACAGAGAAAGTCGAAGGCTCCCAGCCTTCAGGGGATGAAAAAAGTAAAACCCTATGTCAATAAAACGGAATACATGGAACAGAATCTGGAAAATGATGTAACCCAGATGCTACATGAAATAGGAATTCCGGCACATATTAAGGGATATCAGTATTTGAGGGATGCCATTGTGATCTCCGTACAGGATCAGGAAATGCTTACCTCTGTCACAAAGATACTCTATCCATCCATTGCAAAGAAACATCAGACAACTCCCAGCAGAGTGGAACGGGCCATCCGTCATGCCATAGAGGTGGCCTGGAGCAGGGGAAAGATGGATACCATCAATGAATTGTTTGGATATACAGTAAGTACAGGCAAAGGTAAGCCTACAAATTCCGAATTTATTGCTTTAATTGCCGATAAGATAAGACTGGACTATAAAAAACTTTCCTAATTTGTAAATTTTGATACTTCCTTATTTCCTTAAAATGCAGTATACTAAAAAGAAATCGGCAATACCCCTGAGGGAAAAGGATAAGGGAGGTTTTTGGATGAAGAAGATATTATTCGTTGCATCAGAGGCAGTACCTTTTATTAAAACAGGAGGTCTCGCAGATGTTGTGGGGTCCCTTCCAAAGTGCTTCGATAAAGAGTATTTCGATGTAAGAGTCATGATTCCCAAATACCTGTGTATCAAGGAAGAACTGAGAAACCAGATGACCTATATTGATCACTTTTATATGGATTATCTGGGGCAGAACAGGTATGTGGGAATTCTTCAGTATGTTTATGACGGCATTACCTTTTACTTTATTGATAACGAAGAATATTATAACGGTTCCAGACCCTATGGGGAATGGTACAATGATCTGGAAAAGTTCTGCTTCTTCTCCAGAGCGGCATTGTCGGCCCTTCCAGTTATCGGTTTCCAGCCGGATGTGGTTCACTGCCATGACTGGCAGACGGCTCTTATTCCTGTTTTATTAAAGGACCGGTTTCATGATGGGGAGTTTTTCCGGAACATGAAATCAATCATTACCATTCACAATTTAAAGTTCCAGGGCGTATGGGATGTAAAGACCATACAGAAGCTTACCTGCCTGCCGGATTATTATTTTTCGCCGGATAAGCTGGAGGCTTATAAGGATGGCAATCTGTTAAAGGGCGGCATTGTTTACGCCGACGCCATTACAACGGTCAGCGATACCTATGCAGAAGAGATCAAGATGCCGTTTTACGGGGAAGGGCTGGATGGCCTGATGCGTGCACGGGCAGGCAGCCTGCGGGGAATTGTCAATGGCATTGATTATGAGGAGTTTGATCCGGAAACTGATCAGTATATTGAAAAGAATTATAATTTAAAGAATTTCCGCAAGGAAAAGGTGAAGAATAAGCAGGCTTTGCAGCAGGAGCTTGGACTGAATCAGGATGAGAAGAAGTTTATGATCGGTATTGTTTCCAGACTGACAGACCAGAAAGGACTGGATCTGGTTCAGTGTGTGATCGATGAGCTGTGCAGCGATGATATTCAGCTTGTAGTCCTTGGAACCGGGGAAGAACGGTATGAGAATATGTTCCGCCATTATGCGTGGAAATATCAGGATAAGGTTTCCGCCAATATTTATTATTCGGAGGCAATGTCCCATAAGGTTTACGCCGCATGTGATGCGTTCCTTATGCCGTCCCTGTTTGAGCCATGCGGGCTGAGCCAGCTTATGGCTCTCCGGTACGGTACGGTACCAATCGTGCGGGAAACCGGCGGTTTAAAGGATACGGTTGAGCCGTATAATGAGTTTGAGAACCGGGGAACCGGCTTCTCCTTCTCCAATTATAACGCTCACGAGATGTTAGGAATCATCCGGTACGCGGAAGGAGTTTACTACGATAAGAAGCGTGAGTGGAACAAGATCATTGACCGCGCCATGGCAAAGGATTACTCATGGAAAACTTCAGCCATGAAATATCAGGAACTTTATGACTGGCTGATTGGCTATTAAGCCGGCCATGGATCAGGAAAGAAGCGTTAGAACAAGGATGGAAAACATGCATTTGACCCGGGAAGAAAAAGAAGAAGCAATCCGATGGGCAGAAGATCCTTCCTGGGTAGAACGGGAAGATTATTGTGAAGATACGGATTATATGGACTGTGTCAGGGACATTATAGAAAGTCCGGTATTTCAGTCCATGGACGATTATATGCAGCATGGAGACACTACCTGTAAAGCCCACTGCATTAAGGTATCCTATATGGGATACTGCATCTGCAGGAAAAGGGGCTGGGATTATAAGGCAGTCGCAAGAGCCGGTCTTCTTCACGACTTGTTTTTGTATGACTGGCATACTCATGCAAAGGAAACTGGGGAGCACTTTCATGGCTATACTCATCCCCGGACTGCATTAAATAATGCAGTAAAATATTTTGAACTTACAGAAAAAGAGAAAGATATGATTTTACGCCATATGTGGCCGCTGACACCCATCCCTCCCAAAAGTCTTGAGGGAATGGTGATTATTTATTCGGATAAATTTTGCGGTCTGATCGAAACAATGGCCAGGATCAAGCGTTGGATCTTATTTGGTTTTGGAAAGAAGAGCGCTGCATAAGACGGAGGAAACCATGACATTTTGGGAAGATTTACTTGGGAATCAGGTTTTGATCACTGCAGTTGCCGGTTGGATGGTAGCACAGGTTTTAAAAACAATCATTGATCTGGCCCTTAACAAAAACTTTAATCCGGAGAGGCTTGTGGGATCTGGGGGTATGCCCAGTTCCCATTCCTCAACGGTCTGTGCGCTGACGACCGCCGCCATATACCGCTATGGCGTCGGTTCTTTTGAGTTTGCGGTCTGCTTTGTCTTATCCATGGTGGTCATGTATGATGCCATGGGAGTGCGCAGGGAAACGGGCAAGCAGGCCAAGCTGTTAAACAGCATTCTGCTGGAAAATCCATTTGAGCTTAGCGGGGAGATATTACAGGAAAGGCTTAAGGAATATGTGGGACATACTCCTCTCCAGGTGGCGGCAGGAGCAATTTTAGGAATCCTGCTTGCGCTTTTTATGGCTCAGTATTATTAGTCTAATATCTGCGGATCCATTCCGGCATTTTAGATTTCCCCGGCAGCCGCCAGGGGAAGAAAGTTGACTTTAATTCGTTGCATCTACTGGAATAAAGAAGAAAGTTTTCTGGGAATCGTAAGAAAATAGTCCTTGATTTCTTAAGATATCCATATTATACTTTAACAAGTTCAAAAATTGTTAAAATTGGAGGTAAAATGGATATGTCAATTTATCATAGGATAAACTGTTTTTTTCCTATTCAGTTTTCTTGGATACCTTCTTGAATGTTCCGTACTAAGCTATGAGAATAAGAGGCCTGTGCTGAATCGGGGATTTGGCCACGGACCTTTCTGCATCATCTATGGATTTGGCGCAACAGGAGCGATGATACTGCTTAAGCTTTAGCAGGCAATCCGGTTCATCTTTACTTTGCATCTATGGCTATGGCAACCTTTATGGAGCTTTTAACAGCTCATATGATGATAAAGCTGTTCGGTTCATTCTGGTGGGATTACAGCCGGAAGCTGTTTAATTACAAAGGGATCATCTGTCTGGAAAGCAGCATTGCATGGGGATTTTTGGGGATTTTCTATTTCCGGTTCCTTAATGGATTTGTCAATCAGATGGCAGGAATGATTCCGGAGAATTTTGAACGGCTGGTGGCAATGAGCCTTTTGATTTTTTATTTGGCTGATTTCATATACACCATGAGGCTGCAGCTTCGGGGTGATTGTGACGATGATGATACGTCTATGATCGGGCGTTTGAAAGTATATTAATGAATGGCGGGATTCGATATGGGTCCCGCTTATTTGCTATTTTATACCATAAAGTCTTTAGGAGTGACATGGAGGTTAGAGATGAATAAGATAGACAAGCTTGTGCTGGCGTCAGCTTCCCCAAGAAGGAGAGAGCTTCTGGCTCAGATCGGGATAACACCGGAGATCGAGCCCAGCACCATAGAGGAGATTATTACCACAGACGTTCCGGAGGAGGCAGTGATGGAGCTGTCCCGCCAAAAGGCGGAAGACGTCGCCAGCCGTCAGCAGGCAGGGACTTATGTCATTGGCGCGGACACCGTAGTCGCTGCTGGCGGTGAGATTCTGGGAAAGCCGGTCAGCCATGAGGACGCTTACCGGATGATTTCTTTGATTGAAGGAAAGACTCATCAGGTATACACAGGAGTCACCCTGGTGTATTGTGGAGATCATGGGAATAAGGTGAGGACATTTGTGGAAAAGACCGATGTTCATCTCTATCCAATGACTGGCGGGGAGATAAGAACCTATGCTGACAGTGGGGAGCCTATGGACAAGGCCGGGGCCTATGGAATACAGGGAAAATTTGCAGCTTTTATTAAAGGGATTGACGGCGATTATAATAATGTAGTAGGATTGCCTGTAGGACGTGTGTACCAGGAGATAAAGCAGATGTTTGAACAGGAGGGCAAGGAATGATTAAACTGATTGCATCGGATATTGACGGGACTCTTGTGCCGGATGGAGGCAATGAACTGAATCCTGAGCTGTATGATGTGATTTTAAAGCTGCGGGCAAAGGGAATCCAGTTTGCCGCTGCCAGCGGACGTCAGTGGCTCAGCATTGAATCCATATTTGAACCTATTAAGGAAAAGGTGTTCTATCTTTCGGATAACGGTGCTTATGTAGGCTTACATGGAAGGCGCTTATACATCAACCCCATTGAGCGTAAGACGGTTATGGATATGGTACAGGATGTACGGAATATGGATGGGCTTGATGTCCTGATCTGCGGACCTGATGTGATTTATACGGAGACAGACAATCAGGAATTTCTGGACTGGATGGTAAACGGCTACCGGTTTCATGTGAAGCAGGTGGAGGATTTGACCAGGGTGGAATCTGAATTTATCAAAGTTTCCGTGTACCGCAAGACAGATGTGGAGGCTCATACCAGAACCTTGAGGGAAAAGTATGGGGACCGCCTTAAGATGACCTTGGCAGGCGATATGTGGCTGGACTGTATGAGACCGGGAATTAACAAAGGACAGGCCGTAAAGCTTCTTCAGGAAAGCCTGGGAATCAAGCCGGAGGAGACCATGGCCTTTGGCGATCAGTTAAATGACATTGAGATGTTAAAGCAGGCGTATTACAGCTTTGCCGTAGGAAATGCCAGGGAAGAGGTAAAGGCCGCTGCCAGATTTCGGACGGACACTAACGTAAATGATGGGGTCCTGAAAATACTGAAGCTGCTTTAAGCAGCGTGAAAAGAGGGATGCTCATGAAAGGTCAACTTAAGAGTGTGGGAAAAGTCCTTCTGGCTTCTGCAGCGGCAATCGTTTTGCTGTCCGGGTGCAGGGCTAATATCCCCCTTGTTTCTGAATCCTTTGAGACAAAGGCATATACGCTGCCCCAATCCATGGTGATCGTAGCTACAGAGAGGAACCGGTATCAGCAGATTTATACAAACCAGATATGGGGAGTGGATTTGCCAGGCGGACAGACCTTTGAGACCTATCTGATAGATCAGGTGAAGGAATTTCTCCAGGAAATGAAGATGATGAATCTTCTGGCAAAGAACAAGGGAATCACCCTGACCAGCGCCGAAAAGGAAGAAGTCCGTAAGGCATCGGAAGAATATTTTTCTTCCCTGACAAAGGAAGATATCTCCTACATGGGAGCCACAGAAACGGATGTGCGTACTATGTATGAAGAATATTATCTGTCCAATAAGGTTGTGGATGAACTGACAAAGGACATGAATCTGGAAATCAGCGACAGCGAAGCCAAGGTGATCCAGGTGGATCAGATCGTTATGTCCGATGGGGCTGCAGCTTCTGATGTGCTTTTAAAGGCAGAAGCAGAGGGAGCCGATTTTTCCGCACTTGCCAGGGAATATTCGGAGAGTCCGGTCACAACGAGAAATGTCGGCAGAGGGGAGAATCCAGGCCCCTATGAGGAAGCTGCCTTTTCTCTTTCAGCAGGCCAGATCAGTCAGGTGGTGGAGGATAACGGCAAATATTATATCATTCACTGCGTAAACGATTATGATGCAGATGCCACTCAGGAACGGAAAGCCGGGCTGTATCGGAAACGGAAAAGAGAGGCCTTTGATCAAATCTATTCCCAGTTTAAAAAAAGAAAATCCGGTCACCTTCAGTAATGAGATATGGAAGGATGTAAAATTCTCCAAAGATGACAGGACAACTGCCACGAACTTTTTTTGAAATATATAAGAAGTATTTTTCTGACTAACCAAAGGGGAAGGATGGGGAAAACTACAGATGAAACCGGAAGAATATGATAGAAAAAGAGGGCACAGCCGCAGGCGCAGAAGAAACCGGGGACGGGAGATCCTTGTGGGGTTTCTTAAGTTTCTTCTTGCCTTGTTTTTGCTGGTCTGTTTAACGGTAGGGGGCGTGTTTGGATACCGGTACTGGGAGGGGAATAAAACCTCTGAATCTCCTTTGGAAACCAGCAGGGAAGTGACGCGGGAAACCATGGGGGAATCGCATTAAATGGGAAGGGGCTGTGTACTAAATAATTAGTGCACAGCCTCTTTGTTTTGAAAAAATTCAGGAGCCAGGCTTTTCAAAGCCCGGCTCCTGTTTCATTTATTTAATTCTGAAAAATATGGTTTCATTTTTTTGATATAACTGCCCATGAACAAAATCATCAAAGGAATCTTCATCTTGCGGAAGGATCACATCTGCATATTCCATCACTGCCTCTGCCGTAGGCTTTATACTGGAAGAAGCACTGCTTTCAATCATAGCAAAGAAAGCAGGTTCAGCTACCAGGCGTGCGCTGTTGGATTCACATAGAACAAGAGCATTCTCCGGCATCAGTTTCAGGGCTTCCTCTAACGCCTCTCTCAAATTTTCCTTATAGGCCCGGATGAGATAAACTTCTTTTGCTCCGGCCTTTTTTTAGCAGCATGGTATCTTTTGTTCCGGTGCCGGTCTCCGGCGTTATGTCAAAGGAGCCTTTAACCCCATGGCAGATCCCGCAGCCCTGGCCTCCTCTGGGACATACATCCCCATGATTTCTTATGGTTATCAGCTTGAATGCAATAACCGGTATTTCATCTTTAAATGCATGGATAATCTGAAGAGCCAGGGTTGTTTTTCCGCTGTTCCGTCCCGTCGCTCCGATTAAAACCATGTGTCTGGCCTGCAGAAGAGTTGTGTTTTCTGTACTCATATTTACTCCCGTTTCGTAAATTTGCTGCACTTTTTTTAGTGAAATCAATATAATTTTGTGCGAAATTATTTTTATTATATCATGTTCCTGACACGGGTTCAACATGGAAAAAATGCGGAAGGCCGTCAAAAATACGTGATATATTTAACAAAAATAGTATCTCTCATAAGGACGGTATCGTTTCACCAGCCGCGCGTGCAGAATACTTTGGCTTAATTTTTACTGCAGAAACGGTGAAAAGCCAAGCATTCGGTATCTTAGCGTCACAATTATTAGAAATACCTAAAAAAGATTGTGGAAACAGGGAAAACAGATTGAGAAAAACATAACAAAAAAATAAATGAAACACTTTACATTTGTGTATTATGAACAAAATATAATGGGATCGATATACTCTTTTGTGTATATTGACACGTACTGAATGGAGTGCTAATATAGAAAAACAATCTAAAAAAATTTATTACTAAAAAAGTTTTTTTAGCTAAAAAATTTTTAGGATCATTGTCCGGTGCGATTCATTGAAAACAAATACAGGAGGTGATTTCTTTAAAAAGTGTAAATCAAAAAAATCGAAAATGTGACGGCTGCCATTTTATGCGGAGGCAAAAGCAGGAGAATGGGCTTTGACAAGGCATTTCTTATGGATGAGGAGCAGTATTTGCTTCTGCAGACTGCCAAAGAACTTCAAAGCCTGTTTGAGCAGGTGGTTTTGGTCAGCAATACAAAAGCAAAGTTTGACGGCCGGACGGATTTCACGGAGTTTTCCATTTTAGAGGACCGCTATAAGGAGAAGGGTCCCATGGGCGGGATAAGCACTGCTTTAGAACAGGTTCAGACGGAATACGTTTTCATTATGGCCTGTGATATGCCTTTACCGGATATGGGGCTGATCGGCCGGATGTACCGGAAGCTGGAACAGGAACAGGTTTTGGTCTGCAGTCATGAGGGGAAATTAGAACCTTTGCTTGCCTTTTATCATAAGTCCTGTCTTCCTGTTTTAAAAGAACAAATGGAAAAAGGAGAGCTTAAGCCGCGCAGCGCTTTTCCGGCTCTTCATGTGGGTATGTATTGCTTAAGCGATACGGAATTAAGTGCCATAGTAAATTTAAACACACCGGAAGATGTACAAAAATGGAACCAGAAAACAGTAAAAATCAATGATGTTACATAGGAGGGGGAAATGGGATTTTTTAGTCCGGCAGAAGTTTTGGATATCTTGGGAGACAAGGCCCAAATAAAAAAGAAGTTATCGATTTTAAGATTATTTTTACTTTCCATTCTAGGTGGTTCATTTATCGCAGAAGGCTTTTTAGCTGCATACGTGTTCAGGGAACAGTGCCTGCCAGTGGGGGAGCTTTGGCTCCTTACTTGGAGGCTGCCTTTTCCCTATTGCTCATAGCCATTGTGCTGGTTGGAGGAGAATTAGCCACCGGAAATATGATGACCATGGCCATCGGCCTGTTCCAGAAAAAGATTTCTTTTTGGGACTTGATTTATAACTGGGTGGTGGTCATGGCAGGAAATATGGTTGGAAGCATTCTTGTTGCTTACTTTTTCGGGCATTTTGTGGGGCTGGCGGAAGGGCCTTTTTTGGCCAAGACCGTGGCTGTTGCCAGCTCCAAGATCAGTGATCCGCCTATGGTGGCCCTGGTTTCTGCTATTGGCTGCAACATTTTTGTCTGCATGGCTGTATGGCTTGCCACCAGCGCCAGGGATTATTTTGCCAAAATGGCAGGAATGTGGTTCCCTATCATGATTTTTGTGGTCCTGGGATTTCAGCACGTGGTGGCAAACGCTTTTGTCATTCCTGCAGCAATCTTTACAGGAGAATCTTCGATCACCTGGCTGAATTACCTGCAGAATACGGTGTTTGTCTTTATCGGCAACGCCATCGGCGGAGCCCTGGCTTTTGCCCTGCCCTGCTTTTATATGTATGGGCAGAAAGAGGAAGCAAAAAAGGAATGAGAAGTAAAAATAAAAGGAAGGAAAGGGTCATTGAAATGGACACAAGGGAAAGGGAAGAAAAGCTGAGGATCATCCGGCAGGATGGAGCAAAGCAGGAAAACATTTTGGAAATTTTAATTGATCTTCAATTTGCTTCGGAAGAAGGCTATATTGACAAAGAGACTGCGGCCATGGTGGCAGAGGAACTGCATATGTCAGAAACCAGGGTATATGAGATTGTCAGCTATTACGCTATGTTAAAGGATAAGCCCCAGGCCAGATTTGTCCTTAAAATCTGCAACAGTTCGCCCTGCCATTTCTCCCGTGCAGAAGAGGTGTGTTTATCCCTGGAGAAAAAGCTTGGCGTACCCATGGGAAAGACCACAGATGACGGCCTTTTTGCCTACCACTATATTCCGTGTGTGGGCGCCTGCGACATTGGTCCGGTCATTAAGATCAAGGATACGGTATTCGGCAATCTCAGCGACGAAAAGATATCTTCTCTGATCGATGATCTTCGCAGAGGCAAAATAGTCGTATAGACTGAAAGGGGGAACAAAACAGCAATGAAAGAACCGGTTCTTTTAAAACGAGTGGGGAAAATGACGGATCCCGCTTCTGTTGAGGAATATATAGAATATAACGGCTTTGCAGCACTTGAAAAAGCCGTAACAATGGACAAAGAGGATATTTTAGGTGAATTGGATACTGCTTTCCTTCGGGGAAGAGGCGGAGCAGCCTATCCCTTAGGCCGCAAATGGCGTCATTTATATGGCACCACCGATACACCTAAATACGTTGTCTGTAACGCGGACGAAGGGGAACCCGGCACCTTTAAGGATAAGCTGCTGCTGGAGAAGGACCCTCTCAGCATTATTGAAGGCATGCTGATTGCAGGATATGTGTTCGGTTCCAACGACGGTTATATTTATATCAGGGGAGAATACCGCCACATCCAGGCAGTGTTCCATCAGGCGGTAAGCAATGCCCTGTCTGCCGGGTATCTGGGAAATAAGATAATGGGGATCGATGGGTTTGACTTTAATCTCCACATTGTGTCCGGCGGCGGCGCTTATGTCTGCGGAGAGAACTCGGCGCTCCTTAACTCGGTGGAGGGCAAAACCGGGCGTCCAAGGGTGAAACCTCCCCACCTGGCTGATGTGGGACTTTACCGAAAGCCCACCCTGGTCAACAACGTGGAATCCTTTGCCTGCGTTCCGGCTGTCATCAATATGGGCGGAGAAGCATTTTTACAGCTTGGCACAAAGGATGGAGGCGGCACCAAGCTCATCTGTTTATCCGGACATATTAAAAACAGGGGCATTTATGAGATTCAGCTTGGGACCCCTCTTGATGAGATCCTTTACAGTGAGGAGTACGGAGGCGGCACCTCCACAGGAAGACCTATTAAATTCTGCCATTTTGGAGGGCAGTCCGGCCCCATCGGAACCAGCGGGCAGATCAAGGGACTCCTGTATGATTACGGAGATTTCTGGTCCAATAAGCTGGCGGTGGGATCCGGCGCCATTGTGGTAATGGATGACAGCGTAAGCGTTGTGGACTATATTACAAGCGTAATGGAATTTTTTTGTCCATGAGTCCTGCGGCAAATGCACTCCCTGCCGGCTGGGCACCACACGGCTTTTAGAGCTGCTCCAGAATCTTCAGCGCCATAAGGGCAGGCCAGGGGATCTGGAAAGGCTTGAAAAAATGCTGGAACATATTACTTATTTGTCCGCATGCGGACTTGGCCAATCGGTATCAGTTTCTGTGAATTCTGCCTTAGCCGGCTACAGAGATGAATTCGAAGCCTGTATCAGTTAATGGAGAAGGAGGATAATACTGTGTTAGAAACAGAGAAAAACAACTCTATGATTGAACTGGAAATCGACGGACACGCCATTGCCGTGGAAAAGGGAACCACCATTTGGAGGCCTGTAAAACACTGGATATAGAGATTCCCACCCTTTGCCATATGAAAGAGCTGGCTCCGGACGGTTCCTGCCGGATGTGCGTGGTGGAAATCGAGGGGGGAAGAAAGGGAGGACTGGTCCCTTCCTGCTCCGAGCACTGTGCTTCCGGAATGAAAGTATCCACCAGGTCGGAACGGGTGGTGGAATCCCGACGGTTTATCCTGGACCTTCTTTTGAGCAATCATGTGCTCAGCTGCTTTGACTGTGCCTCCAACGGGGAATGCAGGCTCCAGGATTACTGTCTGGAATACGGTGTGGAAAAAAACCAGCTTCACCTATGGAAAAAGAGTGGGAATGAATGAAGTAGACAGAAGCAATCCCTTCTTTTCCTTTCATCCTGAAAAATGTATTATGTGCCGGCGCTGTACAAGGGTATGTCAGCAGCTTCAGGGACGTGATGTCATCAGCGTTTCCAACCGCGGCTTTGATACCCGCATGAGCCCCAGCTATCAGCTTCCCTGGAGAGAGTCCATTTGTGAATCCTGCGGGAATTGTGTGTCAAACTGTCCCACAGGGGCTCTTTCTTCTAAGGATCAGCAGAGGCATTACAGGGCCTGGGAGGTGAAAAAGGTACGGACCACCTGTCCCCATTGCGCCACAGGCTGCCAGATGGACCTTCTGGTGAAGAATAACCGGATCGTAGGGGTTGATCCGGCTGACGGACCGTCAAACAGAGGCCTTTTGTGTGTAAAGGGCAAATTCGGCTCCTATAAGTTCATTCATTCCGGAGACCGTCTCACCCATCCATTGATCAAACACAACGGGAAATTTGAGAAGGCCAGCTGGGACGAAGCCTGGATTTAATCGCCCGCCGGTTTAAAGAAATTAAAAAGAAGTATGGAGCGGATGCCAATGCCGGCTTCTCCTGTTCACGGGCTCCCAATGAAGACAATTACATATTCCAGAAAATGATGCGGGCAGCTTTTGGAACCAACAATGTGGATAACTGTGCAAGAGTCTGTCACTCCGCCTCCGTCCACGGCCTTGCCACGACCCTGGGTTCCGGAGCCATGACAAATCCCATACAGGACATTACGGAAGACGTTGACCTGATTTTACTCATAGGCTCCAATCCCACCGAAGCCCACCCAGTAGTCGGCACACAGATCAGGCAGGCAATCCAGAGGGGCACACAGATCATTGTAGTAGACCCGCGTAAGATCGATCTGGTTAAGGATGCGGTCATCCATATGCCCATCAAAGCCGGAACCAATATTGCTTTTGCCAACGCGATGATCCATGTCATCATTCAGGAAGGCTTGCGGACATGGACTTTATACGGGAGAGGACCGAAGGCTTTGAAGAACTGGCTGAAATCGTGAAGGATTATACGCCGGAAAAGGCTGCAGAGATCTGTCACATTGATGCGGAGGATATCCGCAAAGCCGCAAGGATGTATGCCAGGGCAAAAAAAAGCACCTATCATATACTGTCTGGGAGTTACAGAGCACTCCACAGGAACAGAGGGCGTTATGAGCCTTTCCAATCTTGCCATGGCGGTCGGAAAAATAGGAAAATCAGGCTGCGGCATCAACCCTCTCCGGGGGCAGAATAATGTACAGGGCGCCTGTGACATGGGATGCATGCCCTATGATTTTCCGGGATACCAAAAGGTGGCAAACAAAGAAATTCGGGAAAAGTTTGAAAGGGTATGGGGAGTTCCCTTAAGTGAGACCATCGGGCTTATGTCCACCCAGGTACTGCCGGAGGCCGTAAAAGGAAAGATCAAAGGGCTCTACATTTTCGGAGAAGACCCCATGGTCACGGACCCGGATACAGGCCACGTTGCCAAGGCCCTGGAAAATCTGGATTTTCTTGTGGTCCAGGAGCTGTTTATGACAGAAACGGCCCAGTACGCTGATGTGGTCCTGCCCGGAACCAGTTATGGCGAAAAGGAGGGAACCTTCAGCAACACGGAACGGCGGGTACAGAGGGTGCGAAAGGCAGTGACTCTGGAAGGAGACATGCGCCTGGATACGGACATCTTTTATGATGTCATGAACCGTATGGGCTATCCCTGTGAGAGAAAAACAGCGGCTGAGATCATGGATGAAATCGCCAGCGTAACGCCGGCCTTTGGAGGAATCAGCTTTGAGAGGCTGGACCGGGGGGAGACGCTTCAGTGGCCCTGCCTGGACAAGGAGAGCAAAGGCACTTATATTATGCACGTTGGAAAATTTTCACGGGGCCTTGGATATTTTTATCCGGCAAAGTACAGGCCATCCAAGGAGCTTCCTGACAAAGACTATCCGTTTCTGATGGTCACAGGCCGTATGCTCTACCATTACAACACCAGAGCCATGACAGGCAGGACAGAAGGTTTAAATGAAATCTGCGGAGACTCCTATATTGAGATCAACCAGGGCGATGCAGCCATGCTGGGTATTAAGAACGGGGACAGGGTCAAAGTATCCTCCCGCCGCGGTGAGATTGAAACCAGGGCAGTGGTAGGAGATAAGATGATGCCTTCCGAGGTGTTCATGACCTTCCATTTCGCAGACGGAAATGTAAATAAAATCACAAATTTTGCGATCGACGATATTGCCCGCATTCCGGAGTACAAGGTGTGCGCGGTATCTGTAAAACGCGCTTAATCCTGTCATTAAAGAATAGGGGGCTGCAAAATGCCCCTTTATCTTTTATACAGCTATATTAGGAAGGAGGAGCCAGATTGATTGAATTAGAAGAAGCCATTCAACTGCTGGTGAACAGCGTTAAAATAGAAACAAAGACAGAAAAGCTGGACATTTTATCTGCCTGCGGAAGAATCTGTGCAGAGGAGGTGACAGCACCTTTCCCGGTTCCCCATTTTCCCAAATCAGGAATGGATGGGTATGCGGTCAGAAGTCAGGATACAAAAGGCGCTTCAAGGGAAAATCCAATCCATCTTCAGGTGGTTGGTGAAATATGTGCTGGAGATTATCTTTCTCTAAAGGCAAAGCCCGGTACAACGGTCCGGGTGATGACCGGTGCCATGGTGCCGGAGGGCTATGACTGTGTGATACGACAGGAAGATACGGACTATGGCCAGGAACAGGCAGAGATCTATGTGGAGGGAAGACCCTGGCAGAACTATTGCAGGATCGGAGAGGACATTCAGGGAGGAACGTGCATGATCCCCCGGCAGGCCCGTTTGGGCGCAGGCATATCGGTGTTTTAGCCAGTATGGGAATCCAGGAGATTACGGTGCTTGAAGAGCCGAAAGTGGGCATCATTTCAACGGGGAATGAGCTTGTGCCGCTTGCCAGGCCCTTGGGAAAGGTAGGGGTATATCCCAGCAGCGCCTATGCCATCGCTTCCCAGCTGAAAGCTCAGGGAGTCCAAGTACCTTTTATGGAAATCTGCCTGATGATCCCCGGGAATTTTCCCGCATGCTGGATGAGAGAATCGGCCAGGCGGATGTGATCATCACCACTGGTGCGCTTTCCGTGGGAAAGAAGGATTTTCTTCCTGAGGCATTGGAAGATATGGGCGCTGTAAGAATCTTTCATGGAGTGAATATGCGCCCGGGCACGCCTGTCATGGCCAACCGGTACAGGGAAAAGCTCATTCTCAGCTTATCCGGCTATCCCTTTGCTGCCATGGTCAATTTCCAGATGTTCTTCTGGCCTGTTCTGGCCAGGTTCATGGGCGATGATTCTCTTTCCTGGAAGAAAACAAGGCGTATGGTTTTAGAGGGAAACGCCAGTGAGGCAAAAAGAAGACGGTTTGTCCAGGCCTTCAGCGATGATGCAGGCGTTCATATTTTTGACAGAAACCACCATTCCTCCGTTTTATCCGGAATGCTCCGTTCAAACTGCATCATTGACCAGAAACAGGGATCGGTTATATCACCGGGGGATATGGTGGATATTCTGTATTGGAAGCAGGAAAGATAAAATTATGCCTGGAAAAATGCCTCTGTCAGTTTCACAAGGGCTTCCTGGTCCTTAGCTCCCATGATTTCCCTTGCAGAGTGCATGGCAAGTATGGGCACGCCTGCATCGACTGTCCGCATGGTAAGAAGGGCGGAAGAGATGCTTCCTAAAGTAGAACCGCCTTTTACATCAGAGCGGTTGGAGAACTTTTTATAAGGAATATTATTTTTACGGCAGATCCCTTCAATGACTCCGGTGCTGGAAGCATCGGTGGCATAGGCCTGGCTGGAGGCCAGCTTAATGGCGACCCCGTCTCCCATAAGGATCTGGTTCTTAATATCACATTTTTCCCCGTGGTTGGGGTGAATGGCATGGGCCACATCCAGGGACAGCAAAAATCCGCCAAGCAGAACATTTAAGAAGGTTTCCCTGGAATAGCCCAGAGATAAGCAGATCTTTTCAAGAATGCGCTCCATCAGGCAGAAGCAGCTCCCTGCTTGGTATGGCTTCCGATTTCCTCATTGTCGTACAAGGCGATGGCATGAATGCCGTTTTTGCACGGACCGGCCATGATTCCGCTTAAGCAGGCCTGCACGGATGTCAAGTTATCCAGACGGGGAGAAGAGTAAAATTCATTCTGTAAGCCTAACAGGGTTCCCTGCTCCCAGCAATAAATGCAGATTTCATAATCCAGAATATCTTCCTTTTTCACACCTGCCTCTTTTGCCAGGGCTTCCAGGAAAAAGTCTTCCTTGCTTAACTCATCCGTGATCCGGGTAATGAGGGGAAGCATGTCTATCTGTGCATTGATGGCAACTCCGTCGTTGGCATCCCGGTTCATATGGATGGCCAGGTTCGGGACCGTAAGGAGGGGACGTGAAAAGTCCACAAATATGGTTTCAGGCTTCATGGGAGATGCTCCGGCTACGCAGACCTTGCCTGCCATGGATAAGGGGCGGTCAAACCAGGTTCCTAAAAGAGGGCCTCCGTATACTTCTACGTTAAGCTTTCCGTATTCCAGGGAAGTGACCTCAGGGGAGGGTTTAACTTTCAGGCATGGCCAGTCCGTATGGGAGGCAGCCAGCTTAAGGGCAGGTATTTCGCCAAGCTCTTCCCCTACGGAAAATGCGATCAGGGTGGAGTCAAAAGCATTTATGTAGTATGACCCGCCCTGCTTTAACTCCCAGGGGTCAGCCAGAGACAGCTCCTTAAAGCCTGCGGATAAAAGCTGGTCTGCCGCCGCCATGATGCAGTGGTATGGAGAAACTGATGCGGCGATCAGTGTTTCTAACTGTTTGATATGATTCATATGGTTTCCTCTTTTCTGCCCATGTTTTTTGGGCTTGAGTCCGCAGTGCAGCCAGGGAATCCTGGGGATCCCCTGGCTCACGGGCATTCGCCCTATGAAACAGGCCATGACAAGATTTTCTTATGTGCAGGCACAACGAAAATCTTCCCCTGGCCTGTTTCGCACTGCTCATTGCTTTCGTGGATAGTATACCACAGAAAAACTCTGTTTGGAATACCGAAGATCGTGGGAAATCCTGCGTTGACAGTCTGGGAGGATCCGGTGTATAGTAAACGGATAGAGATTATAAAATGGGGAGAAATTGCCATGATCGCACTGAAAATTGAGGACCTTAAGCTCTTTACCTCCAAGCTGTTCGTGGGGGAAGTGTTTGACCAGTTCCTTGCAAAGGAAGCTGTTATCGTTACCTATAATACATTTACCATAGACGGAACCATACGTTCCGGCTATTACTCCAAAGATGAAATGGAGGAAATGAACATCGGACAGCTTTCTGCCTGGGCCATGATGAAGCCTTTTTGTTTTTCATTAATTAAAGGAAAGAGACTTCCCGTCAGTTTCCGGATCATCCTGCAGATGTCAAAGGAAGGAACAGAACGCTTTCTTGCATCCCGCCAGATTTCCCTTACGCCCGACCAGGTGAAGGGGCTGTACATCAATATCCGTTATGAGGAAGATAAGCTTACCTGCGTGACAGGAACTTCGGTTTCTGTCTTTACTCTGGATAAGACCCTGGATGAGGAATGGGACCAGGCCTTTAAAGGGTTTTTAAAGCAAAATGAGATTCCGTTCCTGGAAGAATAGAATTATTAGCACTCGATTTAATTGAGTGCTGATTTTCTATTGACATTTCCATAATCGCGTATTAAAATATTCTTTGCAGGAAAAGGCTGAAAGTGATTCATTCGTATACAAACTTGTGAAAATTCCATGGAAACATGGAACTGAAATAGAAAAAAAGAGTAAGGAGTGTTCTAATATGGCAAAAACAGGTAGTTTAACAATTAACAGCGAAAATATTTTCCCGATTATTAAAAAAATGGCTGTATTCCGACCATGATATTTTTTTACCGCGAGCTTGTTTCCAATGGCTGCGACGCCATTACAAAGCTTAAGAAGCTGGAAATCATGGGAGAATGGCAGAAGCCTGAGGATCTGGATTTTAAGATCGAGATCATTACAGATTCCAATGAAAAGTCCATTACCTTTAAGGACAACGGCCTTGGAATGACCATGGATGAAGTGGATGAGTACATCAACCAGATCGCTTTCTCCGGCGCCCAGGATTTCCTTGAAAAATATAAGGACAAGGCCAATGAAGATCAGATCATCGGCCATTTCGGACTTGGTTTTTATTCCGCATTCATGGTAGCAGACAGAGTCACCATTGATACCTTATCCTATAAGGAAGGAGCTTCTGCAGTTCACTGGGAGTCTGACGGCGGTACGGAATTTGAGATGGAAGAAGGGGACAAGACAGAGTTCGGTACTACCATTAAGCTGTATCTCAATGAAGAAAGCTTAGAGTTCTGCAACGAGTACCGCGCAAAGGAAGTTCTTGATAAATACTGTTCCTTTATGCCTGTTCCAATCTACTTGTCCAGTTCCTCTTCCGAGCCTCAGTATGAGACCATTGAAAAGGATGAGCTGACCGACAAGGACACTGTGATCGAAACCATTGTCGAGGAAGCAAAGACCGAGGAAAAAGAGAACGAAAACGGTGAGAAGGAAGTCGTAGAGATATCTCCTGCCAGAGAAAAATATAAGATTAAAAAACGTCCGGTACCTGTTAATGATACCAATCCTCTTTGGAACAAGCATCCTAACGACTGCACAGAGGAGGAATACAAGTCATTCTACCGCAAGGTGTTCAATGACTACAAGGAACCCTTATTCTGGATTCACTTAAATATGGATTATCCCTTCAACTTAAAGGGAATTCTTTACTTCCCCAAGCTGAATTTAAATTATGACAGCCTGGAAGGAACCATTAAGCTGTATAACAGCCAGGTATTTATTGCTGACAATATAAAGGAAGTTATCCCGGAATTCCTGATGCTGTTAAAGGGCGTGATCGATTGTCCGGATCTTCCTCTTAACGTATCCAGAAGCGCCCTTCAGAACGATGGTTTTGTAAAGAAGATTTCCGACTACATCACAAAGAAGGTTGCAGATAAATTAACGGGCATGTTTAAGACAGACCGTGAAAATTATGAAAAGTACTGGGATGACATCAATCCATTTATTAAATTCGGCTGCTTAAAGGATGAGAAATTTGCGGAAAAGATCAATGATTCCCTCATCTTTAAGAATCTGGAAGGCAAGTATTTAACTCTTTCCGATTGCCTGGAGGAGAATAAGGAGAAGCATGAGAACAGCGTATTCTATATCTCCGATGAAAAAGAGCAGAGCCAGTACATCAATATGTTTAAAGAGGCTGGTATGGATGCGGTTTATCTGACCCATAATATTGACAGCCCGTTTGTAGGCTATCTGGAACAGAAGAATGAGAATGTTAAATTTTTATGCATTAATTCTGATTTATCTGACACTTTTAAGGAAGAGGTGAAGGAAGAGGATAAGGAAGCCATGAAGGCAGACGCAGAGGCCCTGACCGAGCTGTTCCGAAAGGCATTAAACAAAGAGCATCTGGAAGTAAAGGTTGAGAAGTTAAAGAACGAAAATGTATCCTCCATGATCACAGTATCCGAGGAATCCCGCCGTATGCAGGAAATGATGAAGATGTATACGATGCCTGGAATGGATCCTTCCATGTTTGGGGCAGGCGGTGAGACCCTGGTCCTTAACTACAACAATAAGCTGGTGCAGTATATACTGGGACACAAAGACGGGGACCACACAAACTCCATCTGTGAACAGCTTTATGATCTGGCGGCTCTCAGCATGGTTCCCTGACACCAGAGCGCATGACGAAATTTATTGCCAGAAGCAATGAACTGATGCTTGTGATGGCAGAGGCATAGAATACAGAATCAATGGATTTAGGGATATCTTTTTTTGTCCATTTGTGCTATATTAGATATAATGATTTTGATATTGGCAGGAAAAAAATACCTTTGGGGGGATCCTGCCCCCGCTTGATCGGGCATGTATCGATTGCCTAAATAGCACGGGCATTGAAAGGAGAAACTTTAATGAAGGAAAAGACGATGAAGATAAGGAAAGCAGTGCTGCGCCTTATGATGGCTCTCATGATCGGCATGTTTGCAGGAGCTGTGCCTGGAACCGCACTGGTATCTCATGCAGAGACAGTTGCTGTTTCTGAGGCCAACCTACCGGCAGAAGGAGCCTCAGAGGAAATCGGAATGGACTTTATAATGAAATTTTTCGGAGGACTTATGCTTCTGATCCTGTTTGTTGTCGTAGTGGTAGTATGTTCCAGCATAAGTGCGGTAGGAGTATTTGATACGCAGGGAGACTAATAATATCTGATGGTAAGTTAAGGACTTGTACCCTGGAGTTTTCCTGGTATAAGTCCTTTTTTACAATCTGGCGATCCATGAAAAAAAGGAATTAAAAATCATTCTCATAACTGCCAGATAGTGCCAAATTATTCTATTGACATCCGGGTCTGGTTTCTCTATAATATATAGTAATGAATACTACATGATAAGTTTCGTGCCAGAAGGAAGGATAGAGATATGAGCTATAAAATTATTGGGGACAGCTGCCTGGATATTACGGCAGATTTAAGAAAGGATCCTCACTTTCAGATAATTCCCCTTATTTTACAAGTGGGAAATACTCAGATAATCGATGACGAGACCTTCGACCAGAAGAGCTTTTTGGAGCTGGTGAAAAGCAGCAGCGAGTGTCCAAAAACAGCTTGTCCGTCACCGGAACTGTATAAAGAAGCCTTTGAGTGCGACGCTGACAGATCTTTGTGATCCCCTTGTCAGAGCATTTAAGCGGAAGCTATAACAGCGCAGTTCTGGGAAAAAAACTTTATGAAGAAGAACATGGGAATGACGGGAAAAAGATTGCAGTACTTGCTTCAAATTCTGCCTCTGCAGGACAGTTGAATATTGCTCTTTACGTTCAGTCCCTTTGCCAGGCATCCCTGACCTTTGAAGAGATCGAAGAGAAGGCAAGGACCTTCATTAAGAATATGAATACCTATTTCGTACTGGAAAGCCTGGATACTTTAAGAAAAAATGGACGCCTTACCGGTCTTCAGGCTTTTTTTGCCACAGCCCTGAATATCAAGCCGGTCATGGGATCTGATTCCGGCGTGATCATTAAGCTGGACCAGGCCAGAGGAATCAATAAGGCGCTGACCCGCATGGTGGAGATTGCCCTAAAAGAGGGCGGAGATACCAGAGATAAGGTTCTGGTCATTTCTCATTGCAATAATCCGCAAAGGGCGGAACACGTAAAGCAGGAGATGCAAAAAAAAGCTGTATTCAAGGATGTGATCATTACAGAGACAGCAGGAGTTGCTACGGTATATGCCAATGACGGCGGAATCGTCATGACGCTCTAAAAAAAGTGTATCATAAATGCTTTACAAATTTGGAAAAATATGTTAATATCCTCACAAACAGAGAATTACTAGGTGTAACTGTAGTGAATCGTGCAGGCATGACTGGTTATATTTATACTTTTGCTCAGGCAAAGCGTAAATATGACCAGTTTTTTATTTAGCCGAATCAACCAGGGCCGCGGATTGGGAATATCCGCCTGACTGGGAATTTGATGATAATAAAAGAACCCATGTTTTATGAGAGCCTGGAAACACGGCCTCTCATAAGCTGTATTTTAAATTAAGAAAGGATGGAAACTATGAGAGAAAACTTTTTGTGGGGAGGCGCCACTGCGGCAAATCAGTGCGAAGGCGGCTGGAAGGAAGGAAACAGGGGAAAGGGGACTGTGGATGTGATCCCATGGGGAGAAAACCGTTTTCCGGTCATGCAGGGAGAGATGGATTACAGACAGCTGCCTGAGGATTCCTATTATCCTTCCAGGGAAGCTATTGACATGTACGGCCATTATAAAGAAGACATCGCCTTATTTGCAGAAATGGGGTTCAAGTGCTATCGCTTTTCCTTTTCCTGGTCCCGTATTTTCCCCACCGGAGAGGAAGAAGAGCCTAATGAAGAAGGGCTGAAGTTTTATGAAGATTTCATTGACGAGCTTTTAAAGTATGGGATTGAGCCGGTAGTGACCATCTGCCATTTTGATGTGCCCCTGGCTCTTGTTGAAAAATACGGTTCCTGGAAGAACCGGAAGGTCATTGACTGTTTTGTAAAATACTGTGATGCCATTTTCCGCCGCTTCCGGGATAAAGTGGCTTACTGGATTACATTTAATGAGATCAATATGCTTCTTCACCTTCCGTTTATGGGAGCCGGAATCCGGTTCTTTAAGGGAGAGGATGAAACCCAGGTGAAATACCAGGCTGCCCATAACGAATTGGTGGCTTCTGCATGGCAACCAGACTGGCTCACCAGATAAATCCGGATTTAAAATAGGCTGTATGCTTGCTGCAGGAAACTTCTATCCCTATAGCTGCAATCCGGAGGATGTCTGGGAGAGTATAAAAAAGGACAGGGAAAATTATTTCTTTATTGATGTACAGGCCAGAGGAGAATACCCTGCCTATGCAAAGAAGATGTTTGAAAGGGAAGGAATCAAGCTTGAAACAGGGCCGGAAGACTATGAAATCCTGAAAGAACATAGGGTGGACTTTATTTCCTTCAGCTATTACGCATCCCGGTGTGCCAGCACATCAAAAGACGTCATTACAAAATCCACATCAGGCAATGTTATGAAGAGCATCAAGAATCCTTATTTAAAGGAATCGGAATGGGGCTGGCAGATCGATCCTCTTGGGCTTAGGATTACCTTAAACACCCTGTATGACCGGTACCAGAAACCTTTATTTATCGTGGAAAACGGCCTTGGTGCGGTGGATAGTCTGGAAGAGGATGGAAGCATCAATGATGACTACAGGATAAGTTATCTGGAAGAGCATATTAAGGCAATGATAGAGGCTGTGGATGAGGATGGAGTGGATTTATTAGGATATACCCCCTGGGGCTGCATTGACCTTGTCAGTGCGTCTACGGGAGAGATGAAAAAACGATACGGTTTTATCTATGTTGATAAGGATAATGAAGGAAACGGAACCTTAAAACGCAGCAGGAAGAAATCCTTTGAATGGTATAAAAATGTAATCGCCAGTAATGGAGCCGTTTTAAAGTAAACAGAAAGCCGATAAGGAAGGCTTGCCTTCCTGGCAGTTTTTCATCAGCGGTTCAAGTAAGAATGCAGTATAAGGGGAGAAAAGAAAGCGTCTTTTTGGGAAATGCCAGGGATCATTGACGGATCCGCGGAACCCCAAAAGGTGCTTTTTTTTGTTTTCCCATGTGGTGCCAGAAGGTCTTAAACATTCATAATGAATAAAAGGGAATATTTGACAAATCCATGGAACCAGTGTAAGATAAAAAAATGGAATAGAATCCAGAGAAATATGAAAGAAAAGTTATGGAAAAACCCATGGTTTTTGTGGAAAAAGTAATGGAAAATGAAAAATCATGTGGAAATTGTCAACAATCAGGAGGAGTAGATGAAGAAAAAAAATGGGCTGATGAAGATTTTGATTTTCCTACCCATATTGCTGTTTGTTTTGCTTGTTGGGTGGATCGGGGTAAGTGAATGGAATGGAGCGCAGGGGAAAGAGATGCCTGTGACAGAGGATGTTCCGGGAGAAAGCCTGGCCCAATCAGCGCCTGAGGCATCAGAAGAAACGGAAGTCCTGACGGTGGGGGAATCCCAACCTCAGGAAGAAAACGCTTCAGGCGGGGAAGAAACAGAGCCAAAACCAGCGGTTCATCTCCTCTTTGCTGGGGATATATTACTATCTAGTCATGTAACGGCTGCTTATGATAAGGAAGGAAGCATAAATGGAGTCCTGGATGAGGGATATCGCACAGAAATCAGCAGTGCAGATATCTTTATGGCCAACCAGGAATTCCCTTTCAGCAGCCGGGGCTCTGCGGCACCGGATAAGCAGTTTACATTCCGCCTGCCGCCCTCCAAGGTTTCCCTGATGAATGAAATCGGAGTGGACATCGTTGCCCTGGCCAATAACCATTCCCTTGATTATGGAACGGATGCTCTTGTGGACACCTGTACAGCCCTTGATGGAGCCGGCATCAGATATGTGGGGGCGGGCCCTGACATGAACAGGGCAAAACAGCTTGAGAAGATAGAAGTGAATGGAAAGGCCATAGGCTTTCTGGCGGCATCAAGGTCTATCCCGATCCCAACTGGGTGGCGAACAGCAAAAAACCAGGAATGGTAAGCGGTTATGACCCAACCATCCTTTTGGAGGAAATTAAAAAGGCAAAAGAAATCTGTGATTATGTGGTGGTCTACATCCACTGGGGAGTGGAGCGGGATGAGAAGCCCCAGGAATACCAGAGGGTCTTGGGAAAACAAATCATCGACGCAGGGGCTGACCTGGTGATCGGAAGCCATCCCCATGTTCTTCAGGGAATTGAATATTACAACGGCAAGCCCATCTGCTACAGCCTTGGCAATTTCATCTTTGGAAGCAGTATCCCAAAGACAGCCCTTATACGGGCACAGGTGGATTTTGCCCAGGGAAGCACCACCTTGTCCCTGGTTCCGGGAACCTCGAAGGCAGGCTATACCAGAACCCTGACCCAGGAAGACGAGATCCAGGGATTTTACCAGTATTTCCAGGGTATATCCTTTGGCGTGTCAGTTGATGAAAACGGTGTCATTCACAATAACGGCAATTAAACTCAGACGAGGTATCTGTCACCCTGCAGATGCCTCGTTCTTTTAACCGTTTTGCCAGAGTGCCGAGGAAAAGCTTTTTATTGCCGCTCCATAAAGGTGCAAGAAGAAGCTTTTTCGGCCCATCTCCGCTGATCCGGTGTATGACAACTTCTGGAGGAAGGATGGCAATGCAGTCAATGACCAGGTCCACATATTCCTCCAGTGTATAGACAGGAACCAGGCCTTGTTCATATTCTGCGGCAAGGTCTGTCCCTTTTAATACATGAAGAAGCTGAAGCTTGATCCCGTCGATCCCATGTTCTCCCAGATGGCCCAGATAGTTTACGGTTTCTAAGATCATATCCCTGGTTTCTCCCGGAAGCCCTAAAATGACATGAGAAATGACCGTAAGCCCGGCTTCCTTTAAATTCTGGCAGGCTTCAAAAAAAGGTATGAAGGGGATATCCTCTCCGGATATGGTTTGCCGTTGATTCGTGAATGGTCTGAAGCCCCAGCTCTACCCAGACAGGCTTGATCCGGTTTAATCTTTTTAACAGTTCCAGGACATCAGGCGGAAGGCAGTCCGGTCGGGTGGCAATGGAAAGGACCGCCACATCCGGATGAGAGATGGCCTGGGTAAACAGCTCTTCCAGATAGGGTACAGGAGCGTAGGTGTTGGTGTAAGACTGAAAATAGGCGATGAAACGGCCTTCCCCGGGTTTTAGCTTCCCCTGGATCCTTTTACGGGCAGATTCGATCTGACTGGTAACAGAGGAATGAAGGCAAGGGATTCGGCAAATTCTCCCGATCCTCCGCCGCTGCAGAAGATGCATCCCCCGGTACCCAGGGTTCCATCCCGGTTTGGACAGGTCATGCCGCCGTCAAGAGCCAGTTTATATATTTTTTTTGTCCGTATTGTTTCTTCATTTCATAGTCCAGGGAATGATAAGGTTTTTCGTTCCAGTACATGTTTTCCTCGTTTCCTCATGTTTGCCTGTGCTTTTCAGGTATAAAGGCATACCCGCAGGTGCTTCCTCCGGGTTTATTTTTGATTGTTTCATTATACGGGAACTCCGGATGAACTGTCAAATTATTTTATGGTTTTTCGTAAAATATTGTATTGTGAAATCTTTGGCATTTTGATATACTCGTAGCAATGACATTACGTTGTCAAAGAATGGGAAAAAAACCATCCAGGTTACCTTTAGCCCCAAAAGCGTGGGCAGTAAATCGGAAAAGGAGAGCAAATGACATGAAAATAAGCGATACGATTCAGCTGCTGGAGTCTAGAAAGTCAGAAAAGCTTATGGCTGCTTTATACGGAGAAGAGGCGGTCAGGGAAAATATAGAACGGTATCAAAGCCTTGTGAGAAACTTCCAGAAGAAATTTCCGGAGGAGGATATAATGTTGTTTTCCTCACCGGGACGTACGGAGATCAGCGGAAACCATACCGATCATAACCATGGAAAAGTTCTTGCTGGAAGCATTAATCTGGATTGCGTGGGCGTAGCTGCAAAAAATAACAGCAGGAAAGTAAATATTATCAGTGAGACTTATAACCAGAGCTTTGAGATTGATTTAGACGACTTAATTCCAAGCGATAAGAAGGCAGGGACCATTGATCTGGTAAAAGGGCTTTTAAAGGGATTTTTAGAGGCAGGGTACGAGATCGGCGGCTTTGATGCTGCATAACCAGCAACGTTATCAGTGCGGCAGGAGTCAGCTCCTCCGCTTCGTTTGAGATGCTGCTTTGCTCTATTTTAAATACATTCTTTAACAATAGTGCCATGGATACCGTGGCTTATGCCCATATTGGCAAGTTTTCTGAAAACGTGTACTGGGACAAGGCTTCCGGCCTTTTAGACCAGATGGCATGTGCTGTAGGGGGACTTATTACCATTGATTTTAAGGACCCGGCAGCTCCGGTCGTAGAGAAAATTGATTTTGATTTCGGTTCTAAAAACCACAGCCTTATTATTGTCAATACAGGAAAGGGCCATGCGGACTTAAGCGCGGACTATTCCTCAGTTCCGGCAGAAATGAAAAAGGTTGCTGAATTCTTTGGAAAAGAGGTCTGCGCCGAAATCACAGAAAAAGAGGTCATTGACAATTTACAGGAGGTCAGGGACTTTGCCGGTGACCGTTCTGTCCTTCGTGCCCTCCATTTCTTTGAAGAGAATAAGCGGGTAGAGGCGGAAGTGGCGGCCCTAAGGGAAAACCGGTTTGAGGACTTCTTAAAGAATATCACTGAATCTGGAAATTCTTCCTGGAAATGGCTTCAGAACTGCTTTACCAATACCAGCTTCCAGGAACAGGGGATCACCGTTGCCCTGGCTCTTACGGAACTTTTCCTGGCAGAGAAAAAGAAAGGCGCATGCAGAATACATGGAGGCGGATTTGCCGGTGTTATCATGACCATGCTGCCGAATGAACTGGCAGATGAATATATTTCCTATATTGAGAAAGCCATGGGAGAGGGCAATGCTTACCGGATGAGCATCAGGCCTTATGGAGCCATTTGTTTCAATGAGATAATCAATCAATAATAATTGTAAATTCTGCCGCTATGGAGTAAAATAGAAGTAAGAAACATTAGAAAAGAACGTGTGGCAGAAGGAGGCGGACATTATGAAAGAAAAGAAAAATCTGGTTATCACCATAGGAAGGCAGTACGGCAGCGGCGGCCGAATCGTGGGAAAAGCCCTTGCAGAGGAACTGGGAATCCATTTTTATGATGAAGAGATTTTGACCATAACATCGGAGCAAAGCGCCGTTGGAGAGGTATTTTTCCGTCTGGCGGATGAAAAGGCAGGAAGCAACCTGCTTTATAAGATCGTAAGCGGCTTAAAGCCCCAGCTTGGGAAACCCTCTACGGATGCGGATATTGTGAAGCCGGACAATCTGTTCCGTTTCCAGTCCCAGGTCATTAAAGAGCTGGCTTCGGAAGAGTCCTGCATTATTGCCGGACGGTGCGCGGATTACATCTTAAGCCGTGAAAAGGAAGAGTTTCCGGGCCTGGTAAAAATCTTTGTTTATGCAGACAACGAGACCCTCATCAAGCGTACCATGGAGGTCGATAATATTGATGAAAAAGAGGCAGCAAAGCGTGTAAAGAAGATCAACCGGGAGCGGAAGGAGTATTACCGCTACTATACCGGCGGCAACTGGGAGGATTGGGACAATTATGACCTGATTATCAATACCAGCTGCATTGATCTGGAACAGACTGCGAAACTGATTAAGGATTATATTAAGCTTAGAGGAATTGAGCTATAGAGGAATCCATAAAACGGCGGCTTTGATTGTAATTTCAAAGCCGCCGTTTTCTTTGTTTAAATGTTTAAGTATATAATGCTTTTACCCCTTTATTGGGTATTTTTGCAGGGCCGTTTTTACATTATCTTAGGGTAAAATTAACCGTTTCATTCCCACATGAAATTTCTAATATAAGAGGGTCCGTTGCAGAAGCTACGCTTTCCGGAATTTCAAAAGCAACATCCCCTTCTTTAGAGGAAAGGGGGTTGACTGTGGAGTCAATCATGGATCTGCTGTATCCCAATAAATGAGTTTGGCTGAATTCATATCCATCACCGTATATTACTTTGGCGTGGGTATCGTCTCCCATAGAAAAAGATGGGAGGAATGAATCTGATTTCTTTCCTTCATTAGATGCTGTCATGGTAATTAATAAATATTTGTTTCCGGATTCAGGAGTAAAATTCCCGTATCCATCTGCTATGGTGTCTAAAATTTGCATGTTACTTACCGTAACGTTCCACTCACCTACTTTGGCGGCTTGTCCCATTGGTATATTCTCTGATACTGCTTCGGTTTCCGGAACAGTGGTGGTTTCTTCTTCAGTGGCAGTTTCTGCCTCAGCAGTGGTTTCTGCTGCCGTTGTTGTTTCAGCTTTTCCAGATGAAGCATTACCACTACATGCGGATGTGCTGAGTGCCACAGCACATAATACGGTACTAACATTCTTTTTTTCATTCTCATTTCCTCTTTTCTTTTGTTAATTTATTAAAAGCCAAAGGCTATTAATCGAAATACTAAGTTTATTCTTATTATTCTATCAAAAATTTTTCATAAATGCCATAGCTTATCCAATTTAATAAGGTAATTGTTTTAAATTATATTATAAATAGATGAAATTAAGGGGCAGGAGCAATTAATATTTTAAGAGACACTGGTTCTAATACTAAATGAATATATGGTATGAATTTTAAACTCATTTGAATCATTAATAGGCGGGTATCCGGTATTCCGGGCCCGCCTATTTACGAAACTATTATTTTTTTGATTAAATTAATTCGGCTGTTTTCTATCTTAAATAAATAAATTCACATTGGATTCTTCTGCATCCCCCAGATAAGCGCCTACACCTCCAAGCTCCACCCCGTCGATCAACTCCTCGGGCTGGATTCCCATGACATCCATGCTCATGGTGCAGGCCACAATTTTTACTCCGGATTTCATGGCCTTTTGGATCAGAGTTTCCAGTGAATCTACATTTTTATCATTCATGATTTTTTTCATCATGGCAGTTCCCATGCCGCCCATATTCATTTTCGACAATTTTAATTTTTTTACTGCCTCTGGGAAGCATGAATCCAAACATGGATTCCACAAGTGATTTGCGGACCGGCTGCTTTTCTGCTTTTCTTAATGCCGTCAGTCCCCAGAAGGTAAAGAACATGGTAACAGGTCTGCCCATGCTGCAGCGCCATTTGCTATGATAAAGCTTGCCAGAACCTTGTCAAGATCACCGGAAAATACGATGATGGTCTTGCCCTCGGCTGCTTCCTTTTGTTCAGGGACAGCAGGACCACCTTTCTTTACCAGGGCAACGTAATCCTTTCCCCGGAGCTCGCAGGCCATAAGCTCATTTCCAGTACGCCTGCACCAGGCGCCGATGTCCCGGGTAAAGCCTGGATCAGAGGCAGATACCTCCATGACCGCCCCATTGGGCATTTTCTTCATGGTTTCAAATACTTTCATGATAGGGCCGGGGCACTGCATCCCGCTGCAGTCTAAGCGCATGGCAGAGGTGGGGATATTATTAGTTTCCATCTGGCCGTTGTCGGCATAACGAGTTTGTTCAGAAGGCTGAACAGCATCTGCTGCATAATGGGTCGACTGATAGAACCTGGCGCCGCCGGGATAAAGCTTGACATTATGAAATCCGTTGTGCATCAGGATGCGGGCGGCATTGTAAGCCCGGACCCCAATGGCGCAGAAGACGATGGTTTTTCTGGAAGGATCCAGTTCCTTTAAACGGTTTCTTAACTGTCCCAGTGGAATGTGGGTTGCATTTGGAAGGGAAAAGGCCATCAGCTCTGCATCTTCTCTAACGTCAAGGAGCACTGCTTCCGGGCTTTGCTCCACTGCATCCCAGGCTGCAAATGCAACCTTTCCTGTAAGCAGGTTTTCAGCCATAAAGCCAGCCATGTTGACCGGGTCTTTTGCAGAAGAGAAGGGCGGGGCATAGGCGAGCTCCAGGTTCTTTAAGTCATGGATTCCTGCTCCAAGGCGGATTGCCACCGCCAGGGTGTCGATCCGTTTATCAACACCATCCCGGCCCACGATCTGCGCTCCGAAGATCTTTTTTCCATCGGAGGAGAAAAGAAGCTTTAAGGTTATGGGCACGGCGCCGGGATAATAGCCTGCATGGGAATTTTGGGTAATAATGATGGTTTCGTAGTCCCTTCCCTTTTGAAGGCCCCTCTTAATCAGTGCTTTTTCATTTGCGCCGGTAGAAGCCACAGCTAAATCAAATACCTTTGCAACGGACGTACCCTGGGTCTTTTCATAGGTTTCCTGCGCCCCTGCAATATTATTTGCTGCAATTCGACCTTGTTTGTTGGCAGGTCCTGCAAGGGGGATCATTGCTGGTTCCTGGAATATAAAGTCGTCGACCTGAATTACATCGCCAACGGCATAGATATCAGGATCCGAGGTCCTTAAATAATCATCGACCACAATGCCGCCCCGTTCATTGACGGCAATGGCGGCTGCTTTTGCCAGTTCACTGTTGGGCCGGACGCCGATGGAGAGGATGACAAGCTCTGCGGAAAGAGTTTTACCGCTTTTTAAAGTAATGGCTACAGAACCATCCTGATCTTCAAACCCGGCAACACCGTCGCCCAGATGGAGTCTACGCCGTTTTGCAGGATGTGCTCGTGGAGCAGCCGGGCCATTTCGTAGTCTACAGGCGTCATAACCTGGTCCAGCATTTCAATAAGTGAAACAGAAAGTCCTGCGTGGCGGAGGTTTTCAGCCATTTCAAGGCCAATGAAGCCCCCTCCGATGACAGCAGCAGTTTTGATTTTATTTTCCTTAATAAGAGCGCGGATGCGGTCGGTGTCAGGAACTGTCCAGAGAGTCTGGATTCGGGAAGATCCGATTCCGGGAATGGGCGGACGGACCGGTGAGGAACCGGTGGAAATGACTAAGGTGTCATAGTTTTCCTCATAGGTTTCCCCGGAATCCAGTTTGCGGACTGTAATTTTTTTATTCTCCCTGTCAATGGAGGTAACTTCATTTTTTACTCTGACATCAATGCCATACTTCTTTTTCATGGCTTCCGGTGTCTGCAGCAGCAATGCATCCCTGGATTTAATTACATCACCCACATGGTAAGGGAGGCCGCAGTTAGCGTAGGAAATGTATTCCCCCCGTTCCAGCATGATGATATTTGCCTCCTCATCAAGCCTGCGCAGCCTGGCTGCACAGCTGGCGCCTCCGGCCACTCCGCCGATAATTACGATCTTTTTCATAATATTCCTCCTGTTATATTTTTAAACGATTCAATGGTCATGTGTTTTTCGTTCAGTATAAACAAATATTTAAAAGATGTCTGTGATTGAGTCACATAACAGTCATTACCCGTGACAATAATTGTGTTTTTTTAAATCGTACATAAAGCAGAAAAATATCTGATTTATTCAATTTTGTGCAATTAAATTTTGCAATACCATTGACAAATGCCCAATAACGATTTATGATAAATATAGTTTTAATAAATGCAATTTTGCACAATATAAGAAGGAGGTACATGAAATGTCTGTTTATGATTTTACAGTGAAAGAAATGGATGGAACAGAGAAACCCTTATCCGATTATGCAGGCAAGGTGCTGCTGATCGTTAATACAGCAACGGTTTGCGGGTTTACTCCCCAGTATACGGATCTTCAGGCCATGTATGACGATTACGCAGGCAAAGGGTTTGAGATCCTTGATTTTCCCTGCAACCAGTTTGGAAACCAGGCACCAGGAGACAACGAAGAAATTCATTCCTTTTGTACCGGACGCTTTGGAGTTACCTTCCCTCAGTTTGCAAAGATTGATGTAAATGGGGAGAATGCCATTCCCCTGTACCGTTACCTGGTGAATGAAAGGGCTTTGAAGGCTTTGACCCGGGACATGAGCTGACTTCCCGTCTGGAACAGAAGTTTGAAGAGCTTAATCCCAATTATAAAAAGGAACCGGATATTAAATGGAATTTCACAAAATTCCTTGTGGATCGCAATGGAAATGTGGTCAGACGTTTTGAGCCGACTGCGGATATGAAGTATGTAAAAGAAAGCATAAAGAGCTTATTGTGAAAAGACAGACGAAGATAGCAGCGATAGAGGAGAGAGAAGTTATGGACTATGAAAAATTAAAATTGGAGAACCAGCTTTGCTTTCCCCTATATGCCTGTTCCCGGGAGATCATCAAACGGTATAAACCATTTCTTGACGAGATCGGGCTGACCTATACCCAGTATATTGCCATGATGGTATTATGGGAGAGAAAGCAGGTCACCATTAAGAAAATGGGCGAGCTTCTGTACTTGGACAGCGGCACCTTGACCCCCTTGTTAAAAAAGATGGAAGCCGCCGGCCTGCTCAGACGGAGCCGGGCCAGAGAGGATGAGAGAAGCGTGATCGTTGAACTGACGGAAAAGGGAGAACAGCTAAAGGACCAGGCTGTAACCATTCCTGACCGGATGTCCCAATGCATTTCCGTTAATAAAGAGGAATCCAGGGATTTGTACCGGCTTCTGTATCAGATTTTAGGCCAGACTGAGGACCCAACAAAAGCACCCCCGCGCGAATTCTAATTTACGCGAGGGTGTTTTGTATTCATGCCTTGACTGTATGAAAGGTTTACCAGGAGAGGTTACAGCATCTGGGAGCCGTAAAATCCATGTTATAAAATTCGCCGATCCCCTGAGGAAAGGTAAAAATGTTAAACGGATCATATTTCTCCTTCACCTTTTTTAATCTGCAAACATGGGTACCATAATATTCTTCAAGATAGCAGGGAAGGCATGCATAGGGGAAATTCACATAGGAGCCGTTGGTAACTGATTCTAAATAGTTGAATTTTTCAGCTACCCAGGCGGCATTTTTACATCTATGGTCTTCAAATACGGTATCAAGCCAGACAATAAAGTTAGCATTGCGGTAGAAAAATGCAGTTTCATCCACATCCACCTCCGCTACCTTGCCTCCCAGGGCATAAAAGGAAATGCTGGCGTAAACGGAACCCTGGGCCCGTTCTTTTATAAGCCCGGCAATATTTAGGCTTTCACAGCTGCTGAAGTCCCGTACAGCAAAACGGCTTGCTGATTTGAATTTTTCAAAGGGAGGATAAAAGTCCCCGATAATTGTAACAGCTTCCAGGAAGGTCACGTATTTTAAACTGTATTTAACGCCTCCAAGCTCAAGGAGGGGGGCAATGATTCCCAGGGCTAACTCAGGAGGTCCGTAAAAGATCCCCCTTGCGATAATCGCAAGTCCTTCAAAAAGATTGTTGTAGATCCTTGAAATCAAGGTTACCCTCTGATCGGCATCTTTCAGCCAGTCCTGCCAGGTCAGCAGGAACAAAGACTGCTTCTCCTGGTCAGCATGGGGATATCTTATGTCAATGAGTGTAACTTTATTTACCTTCTGGGGAAGGCGGAAGGTCATGGAAACAACTACGCCAAAGTTTCCTCCCCCTGCTCCCCGGCATGCCCAAAATAAATCGGCGTTTTCCTGAGAATTGGCATTTATGATGCAGCCTTCGTAATTGACCATACGGATTTCTAAAAGATTGTCACAGCCAAGGCCAAAGTAGCGGAGGAGAGTCCGAAGCCTCCACCTAAGGCATATCCGCCAACCCCAACCGAGGGGCAGGTCCCGCCAGGGAAGGGGTAACCTTTTGATGAGACGAATTCGTACAACTGTTTGTTTGTTACGCCTCCCTGAACGTGAAGTAAATGGCGTCTTCATCTATGGCAAGCTGGTTCATTTCACTTAAATCAATGTCAAGCACATTATCGCCGGTGGAGTAGCCTTCATAGTTATGGCCTCCGTTTCGGATCCGCAGGCAAACGTGGTTCTTTTGAGACCACAAAACCGCATTGCTGACATCTTCATGATTCCGGCAATAAACAATGGCCAGGGGGAATTTTTGGACCGCCCTGTTATATACTTGTCTTAATTCATGATAATAAGGGTCGTCTGGAGTAACAACACGACCGGTGAGCCCGTTAAAATTACAGGTGTTCATGAGGATTGCCTCCTTTCCTAATAACATTTTATTAAGAAGGAGGACATTTGGTTCGGCATGTATATTTTCCGTTCCTTGTCTGTCTCAGCATATCAGTAAATCTTGTTAAGTTCCAGAAACAGTCCGGCGGCCGCTGGGGTGGACTGTCTTCCCGAACAGCATCTGATTTCTTCCATTTTATTTTGTCAATATTTTACAAAAATATAATTTTTATGGGTTGACAGGTACTATTCTGATTTCTAAATCATAAAATATGGAAAATTGTTTAATTGAAAGGCAGTAATCTTATGACTCCTTGCCCTGAAGGATTGTTCTCTTACACGATTCAATCCGGTGATACACTATGGCTTATTTCACAGCGTTTTCGTACTACTGTAGATGAAATTATGGCTGTTAATCCGGGAATAGCTCCAAATAATCTGTTAGTTGGGCAGGTAATCTGCGTTCCCCGCGGAAGCAGGAACCGCAATATGCCAAACCAGACCCAGCCTCAGACCCAACCCCAGACACAGCCGCAGCCAATGACCCGGCCGCAGCCAATGACGCAGCCGCAGACACAGACGCAGCCAATGACACAGCCGCAGACGCAGCCAATGACTCAGCCGCAGCGCAGGCCCCAGACGCAGCCTACAACTCAACCCCAGACTCAGCCACAGACTACTGTTCCGGAAAATCAAAATCTCGAAGATATAATGAATAATTGTCCAGGTGGGATGCAATCCTACACAATTCAAGCCGGAGATACCCTGTGGCTTATTTCGCGGCGTCATTCTATTTCCGTTGACGAAATTATGGAAGCGAATCCAGGTATAAATCCGAATCGTCTGTTTATTGGTCAGGTAATCTGTATTCCACAGGCGGGCGGAAGCCGTAATATGCCTTCACAAGCCCAGCCGCAGACACAGCCAATGACTCAACCACAAACCCAGCCAATGACTCAACACAAACCCAGCCAATGACGCAGCCACAGACACAGCCAATGACGCAGCCACAGACTCAGCCAATGACGAGATCTCAATCCCAGTCTTTTATTGAAGAAGACTGGAGGCGCAGAAACAGAAGGGTCCGGTGTCCGGAAGGATCATATTCACACACAGTTGAAGCCGGTGAAACTCTATGGCTCATTTCACAGCATCATTGTACTACTGTAGAGGCAATTATGGAGGCAAACCCGGGTTTAACTCCTGCTAATCTGTTTGTTGGCCAGGTAATCTGCATTCCTCGCGGAGCAGGATGCGCTGAGCCTGAAAAAAACACATATGCGGCCACGCAATGAGGAAGAGCGGAAAGAGGGCCGCACTGAGAACCTTTGCCCGGGAGGATTGCATTCCTATATCATTGAGGCTAGTGATACCATTTGGATTATTGCCCAGCGTTTTGAGACTACCGTTGAAGCAATCCTGGCTGTAAATCCAGGTATTAATCCAACAAATCTGTTTATTGGTCAGGTGATTTGTATTCCATATGGGCACAGACTGCCACCAGTCTGCCCGACACCCCAGCCGCAGCCAGTTC